>NZ_JAEMHM010000005.1 GCF_016458275.1 Geomesophilobacter sediminis | reverse complement strand
AATCCATATTTTTCGGTACGTTACAGCAATTCCGAGAAAAGCGAGTGGGTAAAGATGCCTTTTGGGCAACAGGCCGTTGAAATATAAGGTTTCGTTGCTACTGCCCCACTCGGTGCCAGGTCTTGAAATATAAGGTTTCGTTGCTACCATTGCCGGACTATGGCGCGCCCACTTCGTGTTGAGTTCCCATTCGCCGTTTATCACGTTACCTCTCGCGGTAATGCGCGCGCCGATATCTTCCTCGACGACATCGACCGGCGAACCTTTCTCGATACCCTCGGCATCGTCCTCCTGCGATACAACTGGCTCTGTCACGCCTTCTGCCTGATGGGCAACCACTACCACCTCATCATCGAAACGCCCGATGCCAACCTCTCTCAAGGGATGCGTCAGCTCAACGGAACCTACAGTCAGACGTTCAACAGGCGCCACGGTCGTGTCGGTCACATCTTCCAGAGCCGGTTCCGGGCCGTTGTCGTCCAGAAGGATTCCCATCTCCTCGAATTGTCCCGCTATGTGGTGCTGAACCCGGTCCGGGCCGGGATGGTAGCAACTCCAGAGCAATGGCCCTGGAGCAGCTATCTTCCCCTGCTGGAGGGACCCGGTGCTTCCAAGGTGCTTACCTCCCAGTGGATGCTGAGTCAGTTCGGTGGAACCACATCCGAGGCTCTAAAGAAGTATCGGGATTTCGTCCTAAAGGAGGACCCACAAGATCGATCACCTTGGTGGAGAGTCAATGGGGAGGTTGTCTTCGGAACTGAGGAGTTCGCTACAAAAATCCATGCCTTGGTTGGGGCCAAGGAGGAAACACCCGAAATACCGAGTCTGCAGCGACATGTGGGCCGACCTGCGCTGGAGGTGCTCTTTCCCAAAGGTAGAACCGCCCCAAGAGGGGAAAGAAACTGTGCCATCGGCGACGCACATCTCAAATATGGCTACGGGCTGAAGCAGATCGCGGACCACATCGGCATGCACTACACCTCTATCAGCAAGGTTATAAAGACGCTTCTGGTGAAAAAGTGATTTTTCAAGACCTGGCACCGGTCGGGGGAAGCGATGTGTCGGTGCGTGACCGCTGGCGCCGGAGGAGAATCCTATGCAAGAGGAAGAACTCTACTGGTTGGCGCAGGATCAACAGCAGCGGCTTGATGAGCTGACCTCGTGGGACCCGGAGGTCAAGGTGAAGCCGCTCAAGCGCGACGTCCGCTCGCTGGGGATGCTCCTCGGCACCGTGATCCGCGAGCAGGCGGGGCTTTCGAGCTATGAGGCGGAGGAGGAACTGCGGCGCCTGGCGATCCGCCATCGCTCGCTCGATACCGGGGCAGGGGAGGGGAGCGGGAACGCCGCCGAGGAAGAGGTGCTCAAGAAAGCGATGGTGGAGATGGTGGGTAAGCTGTCCGAGGAGGAGGCCTACCACATCGTCAAGGCCTTTGGCACCTACTTCGAGCTGACCAACCTCGCCGAGACCAACCATCGCAAGCGCCGCCTGAAGGCCGCCCAGCTCGCCCGACAAAAGAAGGACAAGCCAGGCTCCATCCGCGGAACCCTGCAGCGGATGCGCGAGGCGGGGATCAGCGGACCGGATGCCCTGGCCTGTCTGAGACAGGTCGAGATCACCCCGGTCTTCACGGCTCACCCGACCGAGGTCGCCCGCCGGGTGGTCCTCTTCAAGAGGCGGCGCATCGCGGACGCGCTGGAGGTTCTGGACCGCCTGCCGTTATCGCCGGCTGCCGCAGCACACGAGCAGGACGCCATCCTCACCGAGATCACCGCGCTTTGGCAGACCGATGAGGTCCGCCGCACCCAGCCCACGGTCCTGGACGAGATCCGGATGGGGATCAACCACTATCCCGAATCGCTGATCCAGCCCTTGCCCCACCTCTACCAGAACATCGCGGACGCCTTCCGGGAGATCTACGGTCTGGAGGTATCCGCCAGCGAGCTCCCCACCGTGGTCCGCTTCGGGTCCTGGACCGGGGGGGACCGGGACGGCAACCCCTTCGTGACCACCGAGACCACCCGGGTCGCCCTGCAGATGGCGCGCGCCACCATCCTTGCCCAATACCTGCAGGAGATCGACGAACTGCGCGAGCTTTTGACCACCTCCAGCTGCCGGGTCGATTGCTCCCCGGAACTGGCCGCCGCCATCGAGGAGTACTGCCGGGAATTCCCGGTGCTTTTGCCCAAGGTCAGCGGCTACCCCACCTGCGAGCCGTACCGGCGGTTCCTGGCCATCGTCCTGCATCGTCTGCGCCGCGCCTACGACGAGCCGGGCCACCCGGACGCGTACCGGGATGCCGCCTCCTTCCGTGCCGATCTCACCCTGGTCCGTGCTTGCCTGGCCGCCCAAGGGGGCGAGCGGCTCGCCCGCAGGTACCTCGACGCCATCCTGCGCCGGGTGGAGACCTTCGGCTTCCACCTGCACACCCTCGACATCCGCCAGCACGCCCGGGTCCATGCCCAGGCGGTCGCCGAACTCGGTGCCGGCACTTCCCTGAAGGGGGGCGAGGGGGCCGTCTCGGCCGCGCCTTCTCCCGAGACCGTCAACCTGCTCGACACCTTGCGCACCATCGCCGATCTCAAGCGGAGCTATCCGCCGCAGTCGATCACCAACTACGTGATCAGCGGGGCCGAGTCGGTCTCCGACGTCCTCTCCCTGGTCTGGCTCATGGAGGTGGCCGGGGTGAAGGTCGCCGCCAGTGAAGACGGCAGCGATCCCGGGGTCATGCCGGTCCCCCTTTTCGAATCGATCCAGGATCTGCGCAACGCCCCGGAGGTCTGCCGGATCCTCTGGTCCTCCCCGGAATATGCCCTCTACCTCGATTCCTGGGAGCGCCGGCAGGAGGTGATGCTCGGCTACTCCGACTCCAGCAAGGACGGGGGGATGCTCACCAGTACCTGGGAGATCTATCAGGCTCACCGGGACCTGCAACGGGTCGCCATCGAGTGCGGGGTGAAGCTGCGGCTTTTTCACGGCCGAGGGGGGACGGTGGGGAGGGGCGGGGGGCCGACCTACCGGGCGATCGCGGCCCAGCCGCCGGAAGGGTTCAGCGGCAGCTTGCGGCTCACCGAACAGGGGGAAGTGATCAACTGGAAATACTCCGACGCCATTCAGGCGGAGCGCAACCTGGAGCTGATGGTGGCCGCCGCGCTCGACTCCTTGAGCCTCGAAGGGAATCGGACGACGGGAGGGGGGTGGGAGGCGACCATGGAGCGTCTCTCCGACTCCTCCTACCGCTTTTACCGGGAGAGAATCGCGGAGAACCCGGACATCATGCCCTATTTCGAGGAAGCGACTCCGTTTCGGGAGTTCGATCTGGCCAAGATCGGTTCCCGTCCGGCCAAGCGGAGCTCCAGTCACGACCTGGCCCAGCTGCGGGCGATCCCCTGGGGGTTCGGCTGGATGCAGAGCCGGCACGTGATCCCCGCCTGGTTCGGCGTCGGCCACGCCCTGGAGCAGTTCGTCGGGGCGCAGGAGGACGGTCTGGCGGTGCTTCGGGAGCTGCTGGCAACGGTCCCGATCTTCAACGACCTGATCCGAAACGTGGAACTCGCGCTCACCAAGGTGGACCTCCCCCTGGCCAGCCTCTATGCCGACCTGGTTTCGGACCCCGCCCTCAGGGAGCGGGTATTTGGCATGGTGGTGGAGGAGTACCAGCGCACCAAGACGCAGATCCTGGCGCTTACCGGCCAGCAGGAACTTTTGGAGCGAAATCAGGCGCTGGCGCGCTCGCTCAAGCTGCGCAACCCTTACGTCGACCCGCTGAGCCTGATCCAGATCGAGCTTTTGCGGCGCAAGAGAGGGGGGCAGAGTTCCGACAACACCGACTTCGTGCTCGCCGCCACCATCAACGGCATCGCGTCCGGATTGAGGAACACCGGGTGAATCTTCCGATTCCGTGTCTGCCCCTTAAAAGAAAAAAAAAGGCACCCGGTTTTGCCCGGGTGCCTTTTTCTACGCTGTGTGCGCCGAAAAGTCTGAAAACCTGAGTTAGTTGTTGAGGGGAAGTGACAACCGCTTCAGCTGGTGACAGTTGAACAGCATGTCTTCGTGTACCACCCTTTTCTGCCAGAAGCCGCGGCCTTCGATGCACTCGCCGACCGATAGTGTCTCCGCGGAACCAATGACGGTAATCAGCTCCTCGCTGCCCAGGACTCTGACATGAAGGATACTCAACCCGGATTGCCGACTCTGGTACACGATCCGCTCAACACTTCCCGTGACATGTGCTTGTATTCCAAGCATGGTGGCCTCCGTTTCCGTAGATTCTGGCATGCCGTGGCGGCCGAATCATAGCAGTTTCGTAGACCCTGGCAAGAAAAAATTAAACAGACCCAATAAGGTCACTTTTTTTCCTTTATTGGCAGCCGGATAGCGCTCGTGACGGTTCGGTCCCTTCGTTCGGTACCGGGTCAGCCAGGTTTCAGACTTCGCGAGCCCTCACTCCGACCTTCTCCCGAAGGGCGAGGGAAATCAGGTTTCCTCGTTATCAAAGGGGAGACGTTTGACTTCAGAGGGTGAAATAAAACGTGGCGCCTTGACCGGGCTTGCTGTCGGCCCATACCTTGCCGCTGTGGCGCTGCAGTATCTTCTTCACCGTGGCAAGACCGATCCCCTGCCCCTCGAACTCGGAGCCGTGGAGCCGCTCGAAGATCTGGAAAAGCTTCTCGCTGTAGGTCATGTCGAAGCCTACCCCGTTGTCCTTGACGAAAAAACAGTTATGCCGGTCGACGGTGGTCCTGCCGAACTCGATCTGCGCGGCAGGCCGGGGGGAACTGTACTTCCAGGCGTTGCCGATCAGGTTTTCCAAAAGCTGCCTTAGGAGAATGCGGTCCCCCTTGGCATGAAGCCCTGCCTGGACGGAAAACTCGACCCGGCGCTGCGCATCGGTTTCCCGGAGGGTCGTCGCAATCCCTTGGGCGATCTCGCTCAGGTCCACGTCTTCGCAGGTCAGGGCGGACCTGCTGATCCGGGACAGGTCCAAAAGGTGGTCGATCAGGCTGGACATGGTCCGCGTCGCAACTTTGATACGGTCCAGGCAATGCCGCCCCTCCGAGGTGAGCTCGGCCTCCAGCAGTTCCTCCAGCATGGTGCTGTAGCTGTTGATGTGACGCAGCGGTGTCCTCAGGTCGTGGGATACCGAGTAGCTGAACGATTCGTGGTCGCGGATGGCCGCCTGCAGCTCCGCGGTTCTCGCCAGGACCCGTTTTTCGAGGTCGGCATTGAGCTGGATTACCTCCTGCTCCGCCTGCTTGCGTTGCTGCACCTCTTTGGCAAGCTGCCGGTTCCGTTCTTCCAACTCTTTCGTCCGTTCCCGGACCAGCCGTTCGAGATTGTCCCGGTGGTGGCGCAGTTCACATTCGGCGCGTTCGCGCTCGGCGATGTCCCGGAAGCGTTGCAACGACTCGTCGATGGCCTCGAACAACGGGCGGAGTTCGATCGGTTTCAACACGTAGCGGTTGATGCCGAGCCGTATGCATTCGATGATCCGCGAACTCTCGCTGTAGGCGGTCAGAACCACGATGGGCACCTGCACCGCCAGTTTCCGTATCTCGCCGGCCATGGTCAGGCCGTCCATGCCAGGCATGCTCAGGTCGGTAACGACGATTTGCGGCTGCACCTCCTGGAAAAGGGCCAGCCCGGTCTCCCCGTCCTCGGCAAAGTACAGTTCCAGATCCGGGTAACGTTCGGAGAGAACCTCCACGAGCGCAAGCCGGGAAGCCCGATCGTCTTCCACGATCAGCATCGTCGAACTGCCAGAACCCTTCACACGTACTTCCGACATGGCCATAAGCCCTCCCCATAACTACTTCTCTGCGAGGTGTGCGACCTGTGAAAGCTACTGCGAATGCGCAAGTAAATGTCAGAACAACATGCCTGAACAGGAGTAAAGCTCGATTGCATCGAATTTTACTGTCATATCCGGAAAAATCCACAGTTCTGGTAGTACCAGATTCATTGGTCCGGCCCTCCTCTGGCAGAAGGTGGCTGGCTCACATCGTGTCGAGCCATAGCGAGCACAGGTTTTTATCGACAGACGTTGCAGCTGAGAGGGGCTTCGGCGGGGCAGAGGCGAAAGCACACAATGTGGATTTATTGTGGTGACTTAGAAATTTCTTGAATATCGGCACGCCGTGGACTAGCCTTCCCGCAAAAGCACCAACGAAGCAAAAGGAGATGCGTGGGCCTTCGGAAGCGATGGTCCTGACTCCAGGAGGAGAGACGATGAACTACAAGGTGTTGGGAAATACGGGCGTGCTGGTTTCCGAGCTTTGCTTTGGGACCATGACCTTTGGGAGCGAAGCGGACGAGGCGGAATCGGCGCGGCTTTTCAACCGGTGCCGGGAGGCCGGCATCAACTTCTTCGACTGCGCCAACAACTACGGCGACGGACGCGCCGAGATCATTTTGGGAAACCTGATCCGCGACTGCCGGGACGAGGTGTTCATCACCTCGAAGGTCTCCCAGCGGGTCGGCAAGGACATCAACGCGCTGGGTTCCTCCCGGCGCCATATCATGTGGTCGATCGACCAGAGCCTGGCCCGGTTGAAGACCGACCGGATCGATCTCTACTTCATCCACCACTTCGACCCGCTCACTCCCATGGAAGAGACGCTCTCGGCCCTCGATGACCTGGTGCACCAGGGGAAGGTGCTCTACCTCGGGGTGAGCAACTGGGCCGCCTGGCAGATCGCCAAAGCGTTGGGTATTTCCGGGCAAAAGGGATGGGCCCGCTTCGCCTGCATCGAGCCGATGTACAACCTGGTAAAAAGGCAGGCCGAGGTGGAAATCCTCCCCCTGGCGTTGTCCGAGAAGTTGGGGGTGATCCCCTACAGCCCCTTGGGGGGAGGGCTTCTGACCGGGAAGTATTCCGGCAGCGAAGCGCCGGCCGCCGGTCGGATCGCCGAAAAGAAGCAATATAACCTGCGCTACAGCAGTCCCCGCTACTATGAGACGGTGGAACGCTTTACCCATTATGCACAGGAGCTCGGGGTCAAGCCGGCTACCCTTGCGGTGAGCTGGGTGATGTCCCATCCCGCGGTCAGCGCGCCGATCATCGGTGCCCGCAACCTGGCGCAGTTGGAAGACTCTCTGGCCGCAGCCGATTTCGCCATGACAGCCGAGGTGCTGCAGCGCATCGGTGAATTTTCCGAGGCTCCCGGCAACGCAACGGACCGGTTGGAAGAGGAGATTGACGCGAGCTTCAAGCTGAGAAACAGGTAGGGGGCAAGGCAGGGCCGGCTCCTGAGGTACCGCTCCTTTGTCGCAACGGTCTTTCAATCGCACCCGTTGATACGAGGTTTGCTGAGGGGAGCATGCTGCCCCCTCATTCGGGAAGTAACAAAAGGGGACCGGCACCTTTCGGAGCCGGTCCCCTTTTCCATTGCACCGCTTACCCTTCCGGCGAGAGGTACGGTGATAGGTCGTCGTGCTGGTTTGAATTATTTTAAAATGCGAAAAGCTCTTGATATAATAGGTAGTTATCGGATGATGCGTCCGTGCCGGGGAGGCGGGCGGCCGCAGCCGATGATGGTATCCGGTGATGATGGTGTCCGGAGAAGGAGGCCATTATGAAGATAGTGAGAAACGTAGCAATCGTTGTGGTAACGTCGTTGACTCTGGGATGCTCGGGCATGACGCCGCGGCAACAGAGCACCTTGAGCGGGGGCGCGATCGGTGCCGGCGCCGGGGCCCTGATTGGCGGGGTTGCCGGTGGCAGCCCGGCGGCCGGTGCGGTGATCGGTGGTGCTGCCGGCGCTGCGGGCGGATACTTCCTTGGGCCGCAGCACCGCCGCTGATTCTGATACCGTCGACCTTGAGGCAGTGGCGCAAAGGCACCTGGTTCCGGCCAGGTGCCTTTGCCTGCTTTTGGGCTACCTACGCCGGGAGCCGTCACGGTGATGGGCCTATAAAGAGGCATTGGAGGTGCCGGATCACAGCGGAATCCTTTCCGGTTTTAAAAGAAATGACTAATAATTCACTATTAATTATAATTAATTATATGAGTTCAGCCGTGTCGTTTTCTGGTCATGTCGAGAACTGGGGAGATGATTATCGTGGCGACGGCAGTCGGGGTGGGATTCAGCACACAACGGAACAGCGTAGAGGCAGGGAGAGAGGCGGCCCGGGCAGCAATGCTGCAGGTAGCCATGGCCCGTCCCGATTTCGTCTTCGTTTTTGCCACGGTCGGGCATGAACAGCAGGCCCTCCTGCGTTCGGTGCGTGAGGTGACGGGCGGAGCGCCGCTGTCGGGATGTTCCGGTGAAGGGGTGATCACCTGGGGGATGGTCGACGAAAGCAACTTCACCGTGGCAGTGATGGCGATCAAATCGGATGAAATGCGCTTCGGAAACGTCAGCGTCAACGGCGATGGTCGCTCCGCCCGGCAGGTGGGGAGGGCTCTGGCTGAGGAAACATACCGTGTCTTGGCACCGGACAGCTTTGCCTGTTTTGTTTTTGCCGACGGCTTGGCGTTTGACTTCGAACCTCTGCTGCGCGCCTTTGAAGGGGGACTTCCGAAGGACCAGCGACTCCCGGTGTTCGGAGGGCTGTCCGCCGACAACTGGATCAGCAGGAAGACCTACCAGTACCACAACGACGAAGCCTCGAGCGGTACCGTATCGTGCGTCATCCTTTCCGGTACGGCCCAGGTGGCCTGGGGCGTAAACCACGGCTGTACCCCGGTCGGAACCAAGCGGATAATTACCCGCTGCAAGGGGAACGTCATTTACGAGATCGACGGGATACCCGCCTTGGAAGCAATCCGGGAGTACGTGGAAGGGGATCTCAATCATCACTGGAACAAGCTGTCCTTGAACCTGTGCCTCGGCTTTCGCCTTCCGCAGCATTTACAGACCGGTTACAACGAATACGTGATCCGGTACATGATGGCCAAGGATGATCGGGCCGGTTCGGTCACCATTCAGTCCGACGTGGAAAACGGCACCGAACTCTGGATCACGCGCCGTGACAAAGAGCTGATGCACGAGGGGCTGAAGTCGACAACGGAGCGGATCACTGGGCAGATGGGAGGAAGGCCACCCAAGTTCGTACTCCAGTTCGAGTGCGTCGGGAGGGGGCGGGTCCTTTTCCGGGAACAGGAAAAGCTGGAGCTTTTAACGCAGCTCCAAACGAGGTTGGGGACGGCGTTGCCGTGGATCGGGTTCTATTCCTACGGGGAGATTGCCCCCATTTCCGGCTGCAATTACCTGCACAACTTTTCCGCGGTCGTGGTTTCGGTTTACTGAGTACTTATCATGACAAAAGATGGCAGCTCGAAAGACGACAGATGGAGCGAACTGGTACACGAGAAGGAGACTCTTGCCCAGCAGGTGAAGCGCCTGATCCGGGCGGAAGGGCTGCTCTACAACTATCAGGAAAAACTCGACGACCAACTTCGGGAATACCAGGATCTTTACGATCTCAGCAAGAAGATCCTCGGCACCAACCAACTGCAGACGATCCTGGAACATGCCGTGGAGTACGCCACCGCACGGCTTCAGTACGAACGCGCCGTCTTCTTTACCCGCTGCGAGTTGAGCGGAAATTTCGTGGCCTGCGCTCTGGAGGGTTTTTACAACGAGGCGGAACGCGCTGAGGTGCGGTCCACCGTCATAGCGCACGACGCGCCGCTACTCGCTTGTTTCATTCAGGAAGGCGAACGACTCCTCCAGGACAAGGACCTTCTGGTGTGCCAGGAGGGGGCGTGTTCGGATCTGCTCAAGAGTTACCGCTCGGTGCTGCACTTTGAGGAGTTCCTGCTTTACGCGCTCGGTCCGCCTTCGGCGCCCCTGGCGCTGCTGATCGTCGGCAACTCCCAAGCTGATCCCAGCTTCTACCGCGCGGTTTCTGCCGCTCCAGACTCTCTCATCGGTCTGGGCAACTTCGTCAGCCTCATTTCGTCTCACGTGGAAAACACCATATTGCAGGTAGAGGTGGAGCGGATCCGCCAGCTGGAAATGCTCGCGGAAAGGAAGTACCGGGACATCTTCGAGAATTCGGTGGATGGAATCTTTCGAAGGACTCCACAAGGACGCTATCTCGACGCCAACCCAGGCCTCGCCCGCATGCTCGGGTATGACTCTCCGGAGGCGCTGTTGGGGGAAGTCTACCGGGTCGCGGACCTTTACGTCCGCCCCAGCCGGCATGATGAGCTGGTCGAGCAAATCGAGAGGCAGGGATTCGTCAGCGCGTTCGATGCCGAGCTCTACCGGAAGGACAAGAGCGTTATCTGGGTTTCGATTAGTGCGCGTGCTGCGCGCGATGAGAAGGGAAACATCAGTTTCTACGAAGGTGTTATTGAAGACATCTCCGAACGTAAGCGAGCCGAAGAAGCCTTGCGCCGGAGCGAACAAAGGTATCGGCAACTGACTGAGACGCTCGAGCAACGGGTGGGGGAGACGGTTGAGGAGTTGCGGGAAAAAGACAGAATGCTGATCCTGCAGAGCCGCTTGGCGCTGATGGGTGAGCTGCTCAACAACGTTGCACATCAGTGGAGGCAGCCGCTCAACATGCTGGCTCTCCTGGTGCAGGAAGTGCCGGTCATTTTCCGCCGTGGCAGTTGCGACGAGGCGTACATCGACGGCACCACCCGTAAGGAGATGGACATCATCGATTACATGTCGCGAACCATCGACGATTTTCGGCACTTTTTCACCCCGGATACCATAAAGACCACCTTCAACGTGCTGGAAAACATCCAGCACACCTTGTCGCTATTGGAAGGGATGTTGAAAGCCTGTCATATCGAAATCGTCGTCAAAGGGGATGTCGGCGCGGAAGTTTGTGGCTATCCAAACCAGTTCTCCCAGGTGATGATCAACCTCCTGAACAACGCGCGGGACGCCTTCGAGCGGCGTGAGATCGATGCGCGTCGAATCGAAATCGGTCTGGAAAGAAGTGCGGGGAACGTGGTAATCCGGGTGGCCGACAATGCTGGGGGAATTCCCGAGGCAATCGTGGATAAGATCTTCCAGCCTTACTTCACCACCAAGGGCCCGGAACAGGGAACGGGCATCGGTCTTTTCATGTCGAAGACCATCATAGAAAAGCATATGCAGGGGGTCCTGGAGGTACGGAACCGGAAGGGAGGCGCGGAGTTCATCATCACCCTTTGATCTTCATTGGCCTACTGCACCGGTAGCCCACGTACCGGCGAGCCTGCGGTGATACTCCTTCCTTTCCGGAAATGTTATGATGCAACCAAAACTCCCAATCGAAAGGACGCAACGTCATGGCAAATACAATCAGACTGCACCGTGTGCTTCGTTCACCCCCGGAAAGGATCTACCGGGCATTCCTCGATCCGGATGCGATGGTCAAGTGGCTTCCGCCGAATGGGTTCATCGGCAAGGTACACCACCTCGACGCCAGAGTCGGCGGCACCTACCAGATGTCATTCACCAACTTCAGCAGTGGCTTTAGTCAATCCTTCGGCGGGGAATACCTCGAACTGGTACCCAACGAGATGATCCGGCACACCGACCGTTTCGAGGACCCCAATCTGTCTGGTGTCATGCAAACGACGGTCACCCTGAAGCAGGTATCTTGTGGAACCGAGGTCAGCATCGTACAGGACGGGCTCCCCGATGTGATCCCGGTCGAGAACTGTTACCTTGGGTGGCAGGAGTCTCTGGCCCTTTTGGCAAAACTCGTCGAGGCCGAGATCCCCGACTGACCAGTGCGGCACCACCTGACCAGCCGCAGAAAGAAAAGGCACCTGGTTTCTACCAAGTGCCTTTTCACTTTCATTCACGAGGGTAACAGGGATGAAGGGGATGAAGGGGATAGAAACCATTCAGTTGGCCATGCTCAAGCCTTGCTGGATTATCGCAAAGCGATTGCCGAAACGGCGATACTCCAGTTTCGGAGTCCCAAAGTTGATCAGGAGACCTACCTCAATTCCCGTTGCCTTCAGATAATTCATTACTTGGGCAAGGTGCTCTGATGCGAGCGCCTTTACCGCTTTCAACTCGAGCAGTACTTGTTTTTCGACCACGATATCGGCGGTGAAGTTTCCTACCACCACTTCTCGGAATCGAACCTGAAGCGGCACCTGATTCTGGGCCTTCAGCCCCATTTCGCTCAATGCAATCAACAGAGCGTTTTCATAGACCTTCCACAAACCCGCAGCCCAACTCGTTGCTGACTTCGAAACAAGCTCCAAGGATTTTCTCGGTGAGCTCTTCAAAGAGCATGGGATCTCCTTTTGTTGCCGGGCTCATCCCCTTGATCCCCTGCATCCCTGTTTGATCCGGTGCAGTAACTGCTCAAGTGCGTTTGCGCCCCGTCCTCCCGCCGACGGCAAACGACAGTCGGGCCAGTCGGCGATGCCGGAACGCGGGATCGATAACCGGGATCCCTGCGCTGCAGGTCACCAGTCCTTCGGCTACTGCCTTGTCAAAGCAGTCGTGAGCGGCGTTTCTCAGGGTGTCGAAGAATAGGAGGCTGGATACCATCGCGTTGTAGCAGGAAACGCCGAGCACCTCGTGAGGCTGCAACCCGCTGGCGAAAGCGCCGATCGCGGTCAGAGCCACGAAGGGGGCACTGATCAGCGCGGTATAAAGGATCAGAGATGCCCGCGCCCGGATTGCCTCCCTGGTCAGCCGTACTGATTCCCAAGGATCCTCGTCGTCAAACCCATAGTAGTCACGTTCGTGCACGGCTCCCTCCCACTTTCCAGGATGACAGCTGTACGGGCGAATCGGTTCGGCAATTGTACCGGATATAACCTCCACCGGGGAAGCGTGAGATCCGGGGGATAAGGCGGCTTCGCAAAGGTTCCGTGTTGCGGCGCCCCTTACCGCCATCTTGGGCGGATCGCACAACGATTGGCGCTCCGGCAGGTCTTGCCTCGGCCGCGGTATGAGGTCGATGAATTTGTGAAACCAATCAAATGAGAGGGGAATGTGCAAAAAATGTGCAAATTTTCTATTGCAGAGTGACTGCTGTTGTGGTGAAATGAGCCACGCGTCGTCAAATTCATAAGTAGGCAGGGCAGTGTATGAGTGCGATTCTGTGGGCTTTTGGTTTGGTAAGTGTTGTCGTTGTGGCGGTTCAATTCTCCTTTTTATCGTCCCGCGCCAAGTCCGATAAAGACAAGGCCTGAACCCCGGGTGGCGCCGAGGCGGTTTTAGCAGTTTTCCGGCCCCAAGGGGAGGATCTGGTGTGGACAGAGAAAAGATTGCTGGCCAACTTCTGATGGAAAATCCTCCTGGTAACTATCCGGACTACGAGGCGATCGTTAAGGCGTTGAATCAGGGAGTAAGCAAAGAGGAAATTCTTTCGATGGAAGAAGTCATCCGGTGGCCGAAAACCTACCGGTGGCTCAAGGAACAGCTTTAACGCATTGAGTTTTACTGGCTGCAAGGCCACTTTGGTGGATATGGCCCTATCATCACGCGATGGTAGGGTTTTTTTTGCCCGCTCGAACGCCTCCTGTTTTCGTCGGCGCCCGTCGTGTCATTTCCAGATCTTTTTAAAGTAATGCGTTTTATAGCCGATAGATAGCTATGTTGACGTGGTGTCGCCGGCGCGCTTTGTCCGCTGACCGCGAAACTTTTACCAATCACCAAGGAGGGAAAGAGGGCACGCGGTAACGGGCAAAGAGCCTGCTCCACCATCGATAAATCCCTCGGAACACACCATGATAGATTTCCTGGTCGACAAGTACTACCGACTCTCCATCAAGTCGCGTCTTTTTCTGCTTTGCGTCTGCTATTCCGTTTGCATCATCGCGGCCTCCTACGCCGGGCAAAGCAGCAGCTACCTGATACGGTTCGGCGTACTGATCGTCTCGATCATCGCCGGATTCGTTTTCGGGTTCCTCAACATGGTCGGCATCAAGAACTCGATCGAGCGCACGCTCAATTGGGTCCGGACCCTCGCCGACGGTGACATCTCCAAGCCGATCATCGCTTTGCGCAACAACGAGATCAGCCACATCCTCCAGGCGCTCGAGGTGTTGCGTGTTGCCACCAGGGACAGCGTTACCCATTCGGCATCCGCCTCGCACGAGGCGTCTGCTGCCAGCCAGAAACTTTCCGACATCGTCGGCAAGCTGTCGCAAACTGTGCACAGCCAGACGGAATTGATCGAACAGAGCCACCAGCTTACCCAGACTGTGACGGTGAACCTCGACATAACCGAGGAAATGTCGGTCTCCACCACCGAGACGATCGAGCAGACCCGGGAATCGCTTTCCAAGTTCGTCGACGACCTGAACCGCGCTGGCCGCATCATCATTTCCGAATCCGACAACCAGGCTGCGCTGAACGTTCAGACGAAGGAGGTCTCCCAGAAAGCCTACGATATCCGCAATGTCCTGGAGATCATCTCCGACATCGCCGATCAGACGAACCTGCTCGCTTTGAACGCCTCCATCGAGGCCGCCCGGGCCGGGGAGGCCGGACGCGGTTTTGCCGTCGTCGCCGATGAAGTCCGGGCGCTGGCGGCGAAAACCCAGAATTCGCTGGCCCAGATCAATACCGGGATCGAGGCTGTGGTTCAGGGGGTGGAGCGTCTTTGTGCGGCCAACGAGTCGAGCGCGACGCGGATGCGCGAGATTGCCGAGAATACCCGCGGGCTCATCACCGATGTCGGTGAGACCGACGACCGGCTTAAAGGTTCGCTGCAGATATCTTCCGACCTGGTGAACAAAACGACCTTCATTGCCACCCGCACCAAGGAGTTGTTCGACCTGATGCAGCAGGTGATGACCCTGTCCGAGCAAAACGGCTTCGTGGTCGACGAAGTCGGTGTCGTGGCATCCAATCTCTCCGCCAAATCGGAAAACCTGGAGAACCAACTCGCCAAGTACAAGATCTGATGCGGTCACTTTGCCAGCAGGTAAACGGCCCGGTCTGAACGGCTGACAAAAGATCGTGATGCGAAGGGTCGATACTGGCATTGATTAAAACCCCGGCAGCTATACAATGAAAAGAAAGCTTCGGGGGTATGGAGGGGGATGTCATGGCAAAATGCAATTACTCAGAGACCTGTCCTTTCCTCAATACCAAGATGCCCGCTATGTCATTGGTGACCAGCGGCCTTCTGGCTCAGAAGTACTGCGACGGGAATTTCACCGGTTGCGAGATCCATAAGACCGCCACGGCCGAAGGGATGGAGAACGTCCGAGAGGATGCCAACCCGGTCGAGAAGGCCGAGGTTTACAATAAGGTTCGCAATTGGATTTCCCTGGGCCGGTATGGTTGGTAAGGGAGATCTGTTCCAGGAAAAAAGAAGAGGCACCCGGTTCGACGACCGGGTGCCTTTTCTTTTCGGGATGATGCCTGAAGCACCGAATCGTGGGAGCTCGAGTCTCGGGCGGGCTTAAATCAGCGGTTTTTTGAAGTTCCCCGGTTGTCCGAGGGGGATCAAGGCTGGACTGTCGGCATGCCGAGCCATTCCACGAAGTCGCTTCGCTGGGCGGGAAGTTTCAGCAGGTAAACGGCCATTTCATAGAAGTTGGTGTCGGTCCGGTTGGCACCGGCCCGGAAGTAACCGGTGAGGAGCTTCGACATCGCGTCTTTGTCCTGAGCCTTGGTCAACAAAAAGAGACGTTGCGCAAAGTCGGTCGGCAACGGGAGGTTCGCATCGAGAACCTGAACGTCTGAGTCGGAAAGCTGCATTACGATGAAGTGTCCGTTGCCGTCGTCAAAGTTTATTTCCCCGGAAGGCTTTTCGAAGTACGTGGTGATGACTACGCCATCGGGTGTCGACCCCTTTGCCGAAAACGACTGCCAATTACGCATGGAGTAGACGTTGCCGCTGGGAAAGCGCAGCTCTCCGTTGCCGGCGGGGGTGATGGCCCAACCGAAGTCATGGTTGAAGGCCTTGACCCTCGCCTCGACATCTTCTTGGGCGGGCGCGCCTGCCGGGCTCTTCCCTTCCGGATTCAGCACCGCGTTGCGGACCTCATGGACCTTCTCGGAGACCGATCGTTTGTCCCCGTCGAATATGGAAAGCGTCGCCTGGAAAGCCGTGGTCGGCGGCGTCGGCACCGCGTGGGCCACACCGGTTAAAAAAAGAAGCGCTAGTATCGCCAGGATTGTTCTCATCCGTACCTCTGTGATGGGCTCGTTTATGCTGCAGGTTGCTATTCTAGGGTAAAAACAGGAATAAAAACAACCGTATAGGTTCTAATGTGACCTCGGTGCCGGAAAGAAGAGGGCCCAGCCGATCATGGCTGAGCCCGTTTCCTTGGATAACGAAACTGGAGCTTCGAAAGCCTTTGCGTTCCCAGGGTGGACCTTGGGAACGAGAATAACGCGACCTACCTTTGCTTTTGGGACGGCGCGACAGGGGCGTGCCACTGCAACGAAAAAAGGCACCCGGTTTTCACCGGGTGCCTTTTTTTTCATTACTGCGTCTCTATCAGGGGAGTTCGGTCTCGCCCATCAGGTAGCGGTCGCATTCGCGGGCCGCGCCGCGCCCTTCGTTGAAGGCCCACACGACGAGGCTCTGGCCGCGCCGGCAGTCGCCGGCGGCGAAGACGCCGGGGATGCTGGTGGCGTAGTTGCCGTAGTCTGCCTTGATGTTGCTCCGGCCGTCCTTTTCCACCCCGAGGGCCTCGGGAAGTTCCTGCTCGGGTCCCCAAAAGCCCATCGCCAGAAGCACCAGGCTCGCCGGGAGGACCTTTTCGGTGCCCGGCACGTGGGTCGGCACGAACTGCCCTTTGTCATTCTTTTCCCACTTCACCTGGACCGTGTGCACCGCCTTCACGTTGCCGTCGGCGTCGCCTTCGAACTTGGTCGCGGTGGTCAAGAAGACGCGCGGGTCGTCGCCGTACTTGGCGGCCGCTTCTTCCTGGCCGTAGTCGACCTTGTGGGTCTTGGGCCACTCCGGCCACGGGTTGTCCTGGGCGCGGGTCTCGGGGAAGCGGGGCATGATCTCGAGCTGGGTGACCGAGTTGCAGCCGTGGCGCAGCGAGGTGCCGACGCAGTCGGTGCCGGTGTCGCCGCCGCCGATGATGATGACGTCCTTGCCTTTGGCGGAGATGACGTCTTTCCCCTTTTTGAGGATCGCCTTGGTGTTGGCGGTCAAAAAGTCCATGGCGAAGTGGATCCCCTTGAGGGGACGTCCTTCGATGGGGAGGTCGCGGGGGAGGGTGGCGCCGGTGGCCAGAACCACCGCGTCAAACTCGCCGCGCAGCTTCTCCACCGGATACTCGGCGCCGCCGATGGCGGTGTTGCAGACGAAGGTGATCCCTTCCTCCTCCATCAGCTTGATGCGGCGCAGCACCACGTCCTTCTTGTCGAGCTTCATGTTCGGGATGCCGTACATGAGCAGGCCGCCGGGAAGGTCGGCACGCTCGAACACGGTCACCTGGTGCCCGGCCTTGTTGAGCTGGGCTGCCGCCGACAGACCGGCGGGGCCGGAGCCGACCACGGCAACCTTCTTGCCGGTGCGGACCTGGGGCGGGTTGGGAGCGATCCACCCCTCCTGCCAGGCGCGGTCGATGATGCTCACCTCGATGTTCTTGATGGTGACCGCAGGCTCGGTGGCTCCCAAGGTGCACGACCCTTCGCACGGAGCGGGGCAGACCCGCCCGGTGAACTCCGGGAAGTTGTTGGTCCTGAGCAGACGGGCCGCAGCCTGTTTCCAGAGCCCGCGGTAAACCAGGTCGTTGAACTCGGGGATCAGGTTGTTGATCGGGCAGCCGCAGGCCATGCCGGAGACCAGCATGCCGGTGTGGCAAAACGGGATGCCGCAGTCCATACAACGGGCGCCCTGGGTGCGGAGCTTCTCCTCCGGCAGGTGCAGGTGGAACTCGTTCCAGTCCTTCAGGCGCTCCAGCGGCTCGCGGTCGGCGGGGAGTTCCCGAAGGTATTCCATGAATCCGGTTGGTTTTCCCATAGTCCTATCCTATTCCAAGAAATCGCTTCTCGATGAAAGTGTATGCAGGGAACGTCAGAGGGGGACAGGCACCTTTCGGTGCCAGTCCCCTTCCATCTTCTAGTGTCCGGCCTGGGCGTTTTCTTCGAAGGCCGCCGCCAGTGCGTCGTCGCCGCTCAAACCGGCGGCTTCGGCACGTTCGATGGCCTGCAGCACCCGCTTGTAGTCCGTCGGCATGACCTTGACGAACTGACGGGCATAGGTCCGCCAGTCGTTCAGGATGGTGATGGCCCGGGCGCTGCCGGTCATTTCGGCGTGGCTTTCGATCATCGCCTTCACGGTCGCCAGGTCCTTCTCGGTGAGCTGCTCCAGCTCCACCATCTGGATGTTGCAGCGGTTTCGGAACTCGTGCTGGTCATCCAGGACGTAGGCGACGCCGCCGCTCATGCCGGCGGCGAAGTTGCGGCCGGTCTCGCCGAGGATCACCACGGTGCCGCCGGTCATGTACTCGCAGCCATGATCGCCGACCCCTTCGACAACGGCGTTGACCCCGGAGTTGCGGACGCAGAAGCGTTCGCCGGCGATCCCGCTGATGTAAGCGTTGCCGGAGGTGGCGCCGTAGAAGGCGACGTTGCCGGCGATGATGTTCTCCTCGGCCTTGAACTTGGAGCCGGCCGGGGGATAGACGACGATGGTGCCGCCGGAAAGGCCTTTGCCGACGTAGTCGTTGGCGTCACCGGAAAGCTCCAGGGTCATCCCTTTCGGGACGAAGGCGCCGAAGCTCTGGCCGGCCGAGCCGTGGAACTTGAGCCGGATGGTGTCCTCGGGAAGCCCTTCCGCCCCGAAGGTGCGGGTGACTTCGTTGCCGACGATGGTGCCGACCACGCGGTCGATGTTGGTGATCGGAAGCTCCGCGGTGACCTTCTCCCCCTTCTCGATGGCCGGCTTGCAGATCTCCAGGAGCCGGGTCATGTCGAGGCATTTGTCGAGGCCGTGGTCCTGGGACTCGGTGCAGTAGCGGCTACCCTTGATCCCCATCTCCGGCTGGTACAGGACGTTGGAGAAGTCGAGCCCCTGGGCCTTCCAGTGGGCGACGGCCCGCTTGGGCTCCAGGCGGTTGGCGCGGCCGACCATCTCGTTGAAGGTCCGGAAACCGAGCTCGGCCATGATCTCGCGGACTTCCTGGGCGATGAAGCGCATGTAGTTGACCACGTACTCCGGCTTGCCGGAGAACTTGGCTCTAAGGACCGGATCCTGGGTGGCGACGCCGGCCGGGCAGGTGTTGGAGTGGCAGACGCGCATCATGACGCAGCCCAAGGTGACCAGCGGCGCGGTGGCGAAGCCGAACTCCTCGGCGCCCAGCAGGGCGGCGATGGCGACGTCACGGCCGGTTTTGAGCTGGCCGTCCACCTCGACGATGATCCGGCTGCGCAGGTTGTTGAGCACCAGGGTCTGGTGCGTTTCCGCGAGACCCAGCTCCCAGGGGAGACCGGCGTGCTTGATCGAGGAGAGCGGGGAAGCGCCGGTGCCGCCGTCGTAGCCGGAGATGAGCACCACGTCGGCATGAGCCTTGGCGACGCCGGCCGCGATGGTGCCGACCCCGACCTCGGAGACCAGCTTGACGCTGATCCGGGCGCGGCGGTTGGCGTTCTTCAGGTCGTGGATCAGCTCCGCCAGGTCTTCGATGGAGTAGATGTCGTGGTGCGGCGGGGGCGACACCAGCCCGACCCCCGGGGTGGTGTGCCGGGTCTTGGCGACCCACGGGTAGACCTTGTGGCCGGGAAGCTCGCCACCTTCGCCCGGCTTGGCCCCCTGCGCCATCTTGATCTGCAGCTCGCTGGCGTTGGTCAGGTAGTTCGCGGTGACGCCGAAGCGGCCGGAAGCGACCTGCTTGATGGCGCTGTTCTTGGAATCGCCCTTTTCGTTAGTCCAGGTAAAGCGCTCGGGATCCTCGCCACCTTCGCCGGTGTTGGAGCGGCCGCCGATACGGTTCATCGCGATCGCCAGCGCCTCGTGGGCCTCCTGGCTGATCGAGCCGTAGGACATGGCGCCGGTCTTGAAGCGCTTCATGATCTCTTCGACCGGCTCGACCTCTTCGATCGGCACCGGCACGCGGATCTCGGTGTTGAAGTCCAAAAGGCCGCGCAGGGTGTAGAGGCGCTCGTTCTGCTCGTCGATCAGCTTGGAGAAGACCTTGAACTCCTGGTAGTCGTTGGTGCGGGTCGCCTTCTGCAGCGCGGTGATGGTGAGCGGGTTGAAGAGGTGCTCCTCACCTTCCTTGCGCCACTGGTACTGGCCCCCCGGATCCAGGGTCGGATCCACCGGCACCCGGTGCGGGTACGCCTTTCTGTGCCGGACCAGGAGCTCGTCGGCGATCCCGTTCAGGTCGATGCCGCCGATGCGGGACGGGGTCCAGGTGAAGTACTTGTCGATGACCGACTGGTGCAGGCCCACCGCCTCGCAGATCTGGGCGCCGCGGTAGCTCTGGATGGTGGAGATACCCATCTTGGCCATGGTCTTGACGATCCCCTTGATGGACGCCTTGACGAAGTTCTTGACCCCTTTCTTGTATTCCAGCCCCGGGAGCATCCCCTCCTGGATCATGCCGTCGATGGTCTCGAAGGCCAGGTAGGGGTTGATGGCGGTGACGCCGTAGCCCAGAAGGACCGCGAAGTGGTGCACCTCGCGCGGCTCGCCGGACTCGAGGACCAGGGAGACGTGGGTGCGGGCCGCGGTGCGGATCAGGTGGTGGTGCAGGCCGGCCACGGCCAGAAGGGCCGGCAGCGCGGCGTACTCCTCGTTGACGCCGCGGTCGGAGAGGATCAGGACCGTGGTCCCGGACTCGACCAGCCGGATCGCGGAGGCAAACAGGCTCTCGAGCGCCTTTTCCATCCCCTGGGCGCCGTCGGTGGCCTTGAAGAGCAGCGACAGGGTGTCGGTCTTGAAGCCGGGCTGGTTCAGCTCGCGCAGTTTGGCCAGTTCCTCGTTGGAGAGGATCGGCTGCTCCACGTGGATGACGCGGGCGCTGGTCGCGGTCGGCTTCAACAGGTTCGACTCGGAGCCGATCCGGACCGAGGTCGCCGTGATGATCTCCTCGCGGATCGGGTCGATCGGCGGGTTGGTCACCTGGGCGAAGAGCTGCTTGAAGTAGTTGTAGAGGAGCTGCGGCTTCTCGGAGAGGACCGCGAGCGGCGTGTCGGTACCCATGGAGCCGAGCGGCTGGATGCCGTCGGTGGCCATCGGGCCGACGATGGTTTCCTGGTCCTCGAAGGTGTAGCCGAAGGCCTTCTGGCGCTGGAACAGGGAAGAGGGCTCGGCCGGCTGCGCGGAGGCGGCCTTGGGGAGATCCTCCAGGTTCAGGTGGTTCACCTTCACCCAGTCGCCGTAGGGCTTGGCGGAGGCAAGCTCGTCCTTGATCTCCTCGTCGGGGATGATGCGTCCTTGCTCGGTGTCGACCAGGAACATCTTGCCCGGCTGGAGGCGACCTTTCTTGATGACCTTCTCGGGCGGGACCTGGAGCACCCCGGCCTCGGACGCCATGATGACCAGGTCGTCGTCGGTCAGGTAGTAGCGGCAGGGGCGCAGACCGTTACGGTCGAGCACGGCGCCGATGATCCGGCCGTCGGTGAAGGTGAGGGCGGCCGGGCCGTCCCACGGCTCCATCAGGCAGGCGTGGTACTCGTAGAAGGCGCGCTTCTCCTTGCTCATCGACTCGTGGTTTTCCCACGGCTCCGGCACCATCATCATGATGGCGTGGGGGAGGGTGCGGCCGGACTGCACCAGGAGTTCCAGGCAGTTGTCGAACATCGCCGAGTCGGAACCGTTGGCGTCGATCACCGGCAAGAGCTTCTTGATGTCGTCGCCGAAGAGTTCGCTGGAGAACATGGACTGGCGCGCATGCATCCAGTTCACGTTGCCGCGCAGGGTGTTGATCTCGCCGTTGTGGGCGAGGAAATGATAGGGGTGGGCGCGGTCCCAGCTCGGGAAGGTGTTGGTGGAGAACCGGGAATGGACCACGGCAATGGCGGTCTCCATCGCGTCGTCGCACAGGTCGGGATAGTACTGGTCCAGCTGGGCCGGCATCAGCATCCCTTTGTAGACGATGGTGCGGGTCGACATGCTGGCGGTGTACCAGAGCGGATCGACCCCCTCGTCGCGGATCTCGTGGATGGCGCGCTGGTTGACGATGTAGAGCTTGCGGTTGAACGCGTCCTCGTCGGCGCACGATGCCGGGCGCTTGAAGAAGATCTGCCGGATCAGCGGCTCGCCGGCCTTGGCGGTATCGCCCAGCAGGGAGTTGTCGGTCGGGACTTCACGCCAGCCCAAGACTTCCACACCTTCTTCGGTGATGATGCGCTGGAAGACGTGCTTCGCGGCGCTCCGTTCGGTGGGGTCGGGCGAGGTGAAGAGCATGGCGACGCCGTACTCTCCCGGTGCGGGAAGTTCGATGCCGGCGGCCGGGCAGACCTTGCGGAAGAAGGCGTCGGGCATCTGGATCAGGATCCCGGCGCCGTCGCCGGTGTTGTGCTCGCTGCCGACCGCGCCACGGTGATCAAGGTTGGCCAGGACGGTGATGGCC
The DNA here is from genome assembly GCF_016458275.1 of Geomesophilobacter sediminis. Taxonomy (GTDB): domain Bacteria; phylum Desulfobacterota; class Desulfuromonadia; order Geobacterales; family Geobacteraceae; genus Geomesophilobacter; species Geomesophilobacter sediminis. The sequence goes on along the minus strand of NZ_JAEMHM010000005.1, from coordinate 297,881 downwards.
TGCCGAACGATCTCGTGGGACTTCTTTCCCTTGATGTTGGTGACGAAGCCGACGCCGCAGGCGTCATGCTCGAACTGGGGATCGTACATCCCTTGCTTCTTGGGTAATCCGATTTTTTTCATGATGCGACCTTTGCGGGGTAGTGTTCCTGGATCAAGTGGACTGCCTCAGTGAGCAATAAAGGTGCCACTTTCGTATTAACGAGGCACCTTGAACGTTTACATCCGTAACTAGGGGTTTTATCAGGCGGCGTGTTTGATGGATTCCTAATGATAGGGGGCGCCGGACGACCGGTGTGAGTATTTTTGTGCTCAGGTGAGTACTCAGCCCGCCGGCGAGTCCCCGGGGGCGACTGCTCCTCTCACCCACGTTTATCTCTTTTCGCGGCCATGTATGTCAACCTGTTTTCTGATATCGGTTGACAAGTGGGGCGTGGGGTGGTAGCTCGGAACGGCGGGATTTCCCCAGTTGCTGCACGGTTGCTGCATCTTTCGGCCGTAAGATGCGGCAGCGCGAGGCGGAAACGGCCTCCGCAGCGCAGCGTCGGCTTGCCCCTTCCTGAGCACCGCGCCTTTCGGGGGGAGGCTCGACCCGCACTACTCCGCTTTCAGGGATCTCACGCATGGAATTTACCCCCACTTCCGTCCCGGAACTCCTCGAATCCGCGCGGCAGCAGGCTTCTTCCGGCCGCCCCGCCGACGCCTTGATGACCGCTCGCGCCGTTTTGCAGCGGGAACCGGAGAACCTCGCGGCCCTCGACCTGGCAGCGCGAGCCGCCTGGAGCCTCGGGGACCTCCGGGCGGCGGAAAGCTACTGGCAGACCGCGCTCCGGGCGCACCCCTTCTGTGCGGAGGCGTACAACAACCTCGGTGCCCTCTACGCGGGGAACGGGCAGCGCGAAGCCGCTAAGGCCTCATTCCTGCACGCCCTGGGGATCGCACCGGATTACGCGGATGCCCACGCCAACCTGGGGGCGCTCTACATCGAGTTGGGGCAGCTGACCGATGCGGTGGCCTGTTACCGGCGCGTCACCGAACTTCGACCGGAAGAGGCTACGGCTCATTACCGTTTGGGGATCCTGCTGAAAGAGCTGGGGGGTGTCGTCGAGGCGGAAGCCTGCTATCGGCGCGCCATCGAGCTCCGCCCCGAGTGGGACGAACCGTACAACAACCTCGGGGTCTTGTTGGTGCAGCAAAAGCGGTATCCGGAAGCGGAGGAGTGTTTCCGCCTGGCCATCACCCGGAATCCGGACGGCGTCGATGGCAGGAGCAACCTTGGGGTGCTCCTGGCCAAGTCGGGACGGTTCGCCGCCGCGGCGGTCTTTCTGGAAGAGGCCGCTGCCCTTGGGGCGGATCAACCCGAGGTGCACTACAACCTGGGGAACGTCCTGGCCGAAATGAATCGGTTTGGGGCCGCCGAAGCGTGCTACCGGCGGGCGCTGCTGATCCGGCCCGATCACGCCGACGCCCATTACAACCTCGGCAACCTCCTTGCCCGACTCATGCGCTTCAATGAGGCGCAGGCCTCTTTCCGGTGCGCCCTGGCGGCCCGTCCGGGTTTCCCGGAGGCGCTCAACAACCTGGGAAACCTCCTCGCCCTGCACCAGTTTCATGGCGAGGCGGAGGAGTATTACCGCCGTGCCCTGGCGTTGGAGCCGGGACTGGCCGACGCCCGTTGGAACCTGGGGTTGCTCCTTTTGGCCTTGGGGGAGTTCGAGGAGGGGTGGGAACTCTATGAAGCGCGCTACCATCCGGAGATCAGGCAGAACCCCTGGCGGTTGCCCGAGCTCCCCTTCCCGCAGTGGGGGGGGGAGGATCTGCGCGGCAAGTCGATCGTCATCTGGCCCGAACAGGGTTTCGGCGACGAGATCCAGTTCGTGCGGTACCTCCCGCTGTTACGGGAGCGGGGCGTCGCCCGGCTTACCCTGGTTTGCAAGGACGAGCTGAAGCAGCTCTTCCTCGATTCGGCTGTCGGTGCGGACCGGATCGTGGCGCTGAGCGAAACGGAGCAGCTTGAAGCACATGAGTACTGGTGTTACTCACTGAGCGTGCCGCGGCACCTGGGGACCAGGGTGGAAACCATACCCGCCGCCGTACCCTACCTGACGGCGACGCCGCTTCGGATGCGCGGCTGGGGAGAACGGCTTCCCGCCGCGGGGTTCCGGGTCGGTCTGGTATGGAAGGGGGCACCCGGGCACCGCAACGACGCCAGCCGTTCCCTGCCCGGCCTCGCCTCACTCGCCCCGCTCTGGTCGGTTCCCGGGCTGGCGTTCATCGGGCTGCAAAAGGATGCCGGGGAACCGGCCGCCTCTTTTCCGGAGCAGCCCCTGCTCGACCTGGGGCCCGAGCTGCGGGATTTCGCCGATACCGCCGCCGTGATCGCGCAACTGGACCTTGTCATCTGCGTGGACACGGCGGTCGCCCACCTGGCCGGCGCACTGGGCAAACCGTGCTGGGTGCTGCTCCCCTACCATGCCACCGACTGGCGCTGGATGATCGGGCGCGAGGACTCCCCCTGGTATCCCGGCGTCTTGCGCCTGTTCCGGCAGGAGAAGCTCGGCGAGTGGGATGAGGTCGTGGCGAGAGTGAGGAAGGCGCTTTCCGAAGTGGCCGGTCTCGGGTAGAACGCTAAACCTGACGCGCCCTGCGCTCCTTCCTTCATTTGTGGTAGGCGTCGGTCTTGATGATCTCCACGCCGGTCCACCCCCAGTAGACCCGGTGCCTCTTGATCAGGCCGTTTTCGATCTCCATCACTTCCACGAAATCCATCTGCTCGCCTTCCGGGGTCTCCCGGGGATATTCCCACAGCAACAGCCGGCCGTCGGTGAAGTAGCCCTTGCGGTAAAAGGTCCTGCGGTGCGGTTTGCGCGGTGCCGCGATCTCCAACAGCTCCCGGATCGCCTCCCTGCCGCGGCAGACGCCATTGCTGGTCCCGCGGAGGTGGGGAACCAGCGGGCTCTCCAGGACCGCATCGGGGGCGTACAACGCTATCATGGCGTCGAGATCGTCCTCGGACCAGGCCCGGTCCCACTCCTGGTAGACGTGCTCCACCATCGCTCTTTGTTCTGCCGAAACCACGTTCTCTGCCAAATTCCCGGTCATGGTGTATTCCCTGTTCACTACCAGCCGACGCCCCGTACTGAAACAACGATCTCACTTTTTGGGACAGGTGCGACCGGCCGGTCATCTGAGGTTGTCTTTCTCTAACTATTTTAGGAGAAAGGGCGGATTTGGAGAAGAGTCCGTGGAACGGGTGACGTGGTTATGGGGGGGAGCCCGATTGCCGGTGAGTTCCGCCGGAAGGCGGCAACTGCGGAGGTGGCGGATCAACTGGGTCAATTGCGCCTGGATAGTCGCTCTATTTCGTTTCTTGCCTGCGGGATTGTTTATGGCTTAATTGGACGGTCCCACTCACTGGCAATGAGCAGAGAGCAATAAGCAATGAGCAGTGAGCAGTGAGCAGAGAGCACAAGACAATGACTTCACTTATTCCCGCATCTAATCCCTCCCCGTACCTATGGTTGGCGGAGAAAGGAGTCTCATGAACGACATATTTAAGGCATTGACGGAACGGATCCTGGTGATCGACGGGGCCATGGGGACCCAACTCCAGGAGCGCCACCTCTCCGCCGATGATTTCGGCGGGCCGTCGTTTGAAGGGTGCAACGAGCACCTGGTGCTGACCCGGCCCGACGTGATCCGGGATGTGCACCGCGCCTACCTGGAGGCGGGTGCGGATATCATCGAGACCGACACCTTCGGCGGCACCGGGATCGTCCTTGCCGAATACGGGCTGGAGCATGAGGTGTTCACCATCAACCGGCGCGCCGCCGAGATCGCCCGGGAAGCATGCGAGGCCGTTGCCACGGCCGAACGGCCGCGCTGGGTGGCCGGCTCCATGGGGCCCACCACCCGCACCATATCGGTAACCGGCGGGGTCACCTTCGAACAGATGGTACACACCTTCCAGGGGCAGGCCGCGGGGCTTTTAGCCGGCGGGGTCGACCTCCTCCTTTTGGAAACCGCCCAGGACACCCTGAACCTCAAGGCCGCCGCCGAGGGGATCCGGCTTGCCTTTGAGGAGAGCGGGCGGCAGGTGCCGCTCATGATTTCCGGCACCATCGAGCCGACCGGCACCATGCTGGCCGGCCAGGGGGTGGAGGCGCTGTACGCCAGCGTCGCCCACCTGGAGGAGCACCTGGGGCTGATCAGCATCGGGCTCAACTGCGCGACCGGTCCGGAGTTCATGACCGACCACCTGCGCACGCTGGCGGCCATCGCCGACTGCTGCGTTTCGGTCTATCCCAACGCCGGGTTGCCGGACGAAAACGGCTGCTACGCGGAATCGCCTGCCTCCCTGGCGGCGAAGCTCGCCCGATTCGTCGATGCCGGCTGGATCAACATCGTCGGCGGCTGCTGCGGCACCACTCCGGCCCATATCGCGGCCATCGCCGCGCTGGTGGCGGGCAAGGCGCCGCGCCGACCCACCGCCTTGCGGCGCCGGGTCATCAGCGGCATCGAGGCGCTCGTCGTGGAAGAGGATGCCCGGCCGGTCCTGGTGGGGGAGCGGACCAACGTCATCGGCTCCCGAAAGTTCAAGAACCTGATCGTGGACGAGCGCTTCGAGGAGGCGAGCGAGATCGCCCGGTCCCAGGTCAAGGGGGGCGCCCAGGTGATCGACATCTGCGTGGCCAACCCGGACCGGGACGAGGCGGCGGACATGATGAGGCTTTTGGATTTTCTCCCCCGCAAGGTGCGGGTGCCGATCATGATCGACAGCACCGACGCCAACGTCATGGAGCTCGCCCTGAAGCGGCTCCAGGGGAAGTGTCTGCTCAACTCGGTGAACCTCGAGGAAGGGGAGGGGCGCTTCGCCCGGGTGGCCCCGCTGCTGCATCGTTACGGCGGCGCGGTGGTGGTCGGATGCATCGACGACGACCCGCAGCACGGGATGGCGATCACCCGGACGCGCAAGCTGGAGGTCGCGCGCCGCAGCTTCGAGCTTTTGACCGGTAAATACGGCCTGCGCCCCGAAGACCTGATTTTCGACCCGCTGGTCTTCCCGGTGGGGACCGGCGACGAAAACTACATCGGCTCGGCGTTGGAGACCATCGAGGGGGTCCGTCTGATCAGCGAGGCCTTTCCCCGGTGCAGCACCATCCTGGGGATATCCAACGTCTCCTTCGGGCTCCCCACCGCCGGGCGCGAGGTGCTGAACGCGGTCTTTCTCTATCACTGCGTCAAGGCCGGTCTGACCTATGCCATCGTGAACGCGGAAAAGCTGGAGCGCTACGCTTCCATTCCCGAAGCGGAGCGCCGGCTGGCGGAGGACCTGATCTTCTGGCGCGGCGAGGATCCGGTGGCCGCATTTGCCGCCGCTTTCCGGGACAAGAAGCCGGTCTCCGAGACCCCGGTCGCATCCCTTCCCCTGGACGAGCGGCTGCCGCTCTACATCATCGAGGGGAGCAAGCAGGGGCTCACCGATGACCTCGACGAGGCCCTGGCCCGGGGGGACCGTCCCCTGGACATCATCAACGGGCCGCTCATGGCCGGCATGGCCGAGGTGGGGCGGCTTTTCAACGACAACCAGCTGATCGTGGCCGAGGTGCTCCAGTCGGCGGAGGCGATGAAGGCGGCCGTTTCCCATCTTGAGCCGCACCTGGAAAAAACCGAGACGGCAGCCAAGGGGAAGCTGCTTCTGGCCACGGTCAAGGGGGACGTGCACGATATCGGCAAGAACCTGGTGGAGATCATCCTTTCCAACAACGGTTTCACCATCGTCAACCTGGGGATCAAGGTGGCCCCGGAGGTGTTGATCGAGGCGGCGCGCCGGGAGCGTCCCGATTTCATCGGCCTCTCCGGTCTTCTGGTCAAAAGCGCGCAGCAGATGGTGGTGACCGCCGCCGACCTCAAAGCTGCCGGCATCGACGTGCCGCTCATGGTGGGGGGGGCGGCGCTTTCCCGGGTCTTTGCCGACACCCGCATCGCCGCCGAGTACGCCGGTCCGGTCCTTTATGCCAAAGACGCCATGGCGGGGCTGGAGTTGGCCAACCAGTTGGCGGACCCGGCCCGCAAGGGTGAGCTTTTGAAGTCGCTTTCGGAACAGCAGGCGGCCTCGGCGAAGCTGATGGCGTTGAAGCAGGGGAAACCCGCGGAAACATCCGCCGGGGCCGGGACCTCGGCGGTGCGCCGCGACGCCCCGATCCTGCCGGCGCCCGATTTCGAGCCGCACCTGTTGCGGGACATCCCGATCGCCCAGGTGGTCCCCTTCTTGAACCGCCAGATGCTCTACACCAAGCACCTGGGGCTTACCGGGGTCGTGGAGCGCCTGCTGGCCGAGGGGGACGACAAGGCCCTCAAGCTGCACGGTGCCGTCGAGGAGCTGCTGAGCCTTTGCGCCCGGGAGAAGCTGCTCCGCCCCCAGGCGCTGTACCGGTGGTTCCCGGCCAACAGCGCCGAAAACGACCTGATCCTGTTCGATCCGCACCAGCCGGACCGGCAAACCGCGCGGTTTTCCTTCCCGCGGCAGCCGGGGGGCGAACGGCTCTGCGTGGCCGATTTTTGCCGGCCGCTCGAGGGGGGGGAGCGGGACAACGTGGCCCTTTTCGTGGTCACCTGCGGGCTGGGAGTGCGGGAGTTGGCCGAAAAGTGGAAACGGGACGGGGAGTTTCTCCGCTCCCACCTGATCCAGGCGCTCGCCCTGGAGATGGCCGAGGCGACCGCCGAGTACCTGCACTGGCGCATCCGGACCGGCTGGGGAATTGCCGACGATCCGAGCCTGACCATGAAGGAGATCTTCAATGCCGGTTACCAGGGGATCCGGGTCTCCTTCGGGTATCCCGCCTGCCCGGAGCTTTCCGACCAGCGGATCCTGTTCGACCTTTTGCAGCCCGAGTGCATCGGCGTGCAGCTTACCGAAGGCTACATGATGGACCCCGAGGCCAGCGTTTCCGCCCTGGTCTTTCACCATCCGGAGGGACGGTATTTCAGCGTGGGAGCGTAGCCGGCGGCGGGGAAGCGGCGAGCGGTAGTGGGTGAGCCCCGACCGCGGGGGACCTTCGCGTTTCATCCCCCAACGCGGCCTAGGTGCCAGGCGCCCGGCGCCCGGCGCGGAAAAAATTGGCGGCCCGACTAAAGTACAGATTTCATTGGAATGCGTTTTGTGTTATAAGCCGGCACAGTGAATACTGTGGAGTCTTGCCCGGGGCGGCAATGATGGAGCGCCTGGTCTGGGCAGGGCCGATGAACCTGCAGCTGCCGTTGGTTGTGGAGGGATGTAGTGGGAAAGTCGTCGGTTAACGAGGTGGTGGTCCGCCAACTCCTCATGCTGTATCGGGATCGGGAGTGCTGGCTCACCGTGCGGGAGATGGCGCAGCGCTGCGGGATCAGCACCTCCTGCGCGGAAAAGATCATCAGACGGTACCGCATGGGACAGATCGACGCCGACGGTTTGAAGACCGCGCCGCTTTTCCCCGAGATCTTCCGCAAGGGGAATGCCTGCAGCCAGCTCTGTTTTCCCTTCTGACCCCAGCGCGTTACGAGAAAAAGCCAGCCCCTCCGGGAAAACAGGAGGGGCTTTTGTTTAGTACCTGGCCGGCGATCGAGTGCCGGCCCCAACGATAGTGGTGCCGCGATGTCTTTGAAGAAGAGAGATTTGTACGTCATCCTGGCCGTCTTCTGTCTCGGCCTCGTGCTTGCCTTGGGCAGCTTGAAAGGCAACGGAAAGGACACCCCGTACGACGAGATGCATTGGAAAGTCTACCGGGCGCTGCAGGCCGGGCAGCAACGGGAAACGGTGGAGAAAGGGTGCAACGAGTGCCACGCCATCGTCACCATCAAGAACCACCCCCCCAAGGAGCAATGCCTCATCTGCCACAAGCGGGTCCAGCGGTGAACCGATCGGTTAGCGTGTCGGGGAAGGAGGAGCGGTGCACAAGATCGAGCCGGCAACTTTGGAAACGGGAAACGCCATCGCCATGCTCCGGACGCTCAACATCAACCTCAGGGAGATCGGCGAGTCCCATGCCGTCATGGAGGTCACGGTGGATGAGCGGCACCGGAACTATTTCGGCGGTGCCCATGGGGGACTCATCGCCACGCTGATCGACACGGTGTCCTTTTTCCCCAGGCCGCTGCTCCCTTCCGGGAAAACCTGCACGACCACCAATCTCGCGGTCACCTATGTCCGGCCCGCTCTGGTCGGCGACGTCTTGACCGCGCGCTCCGAACTCATGCATTCCGGGCGCAAACTGGTCAGCCTGAGCGTCACGGTGAAAAACCAGCACGACAAGCTGGTGGCTCACGGCAATGCCACCTTGATGGTTTCCGGCTGAAAAGAGGACGATAAGAAACGGGAGAAAGAAGGGATCGGCTGCTAGGGCGGCTGGTCCCTTTTTCGTTTGGGGAGACCGGTTCGGTGCGACCCCTGCCGGAGAAGGTAAATCAGCCCTTATTTGCGATTTTTACTGGGTTGATTGCAATGAGTTGTAATTATTGGGCAATCAAGAAATCCTTACAAAAGTTGACAATTTTGTTAAAGCGCCGAACTGCAGTGGCCGATAAGAAATTCCATAAGTTACGTAATTTCGTGTCATCGTTTTTATCTATGACGGCCATGGATTGACGAGATTGACTTGGGTTTGGGGCGTGGGGTCGGAACTGCGGGAGGATGATTCTATGGGGGGCACAGCATGAAGTGGAACGACATCAAGATGAGAGGGAAATTACTGGTTCTGGCATCGGTTGGTGTCATAGCGCTGGTTCTCGTTGGCGCCATGGGCACCTTCGATCTGCGGCGCTTGAACGTCGACCTGCGCAACTTGAACCAGAATATCGAGAACGTAACCAAATTCAGCGAAATGAAGGAAAGGTTGCTGCTGGCCCGGCTCGATGTCGTCTACATGATGTCGCTTCAGGACGTCCAAAAGGTCCAGGAGAAAAAGGACGATTACGAAAAGCAGGTCGCGCGGATCCACGAGTTGTCGAAGGATGTCGAGCGAATAAATCTCGACGGCGGGGAGAAAGGGCTGGTTGCCACCTTTAAGGAGGGGAGTGAAGCCTACGACGCGCAGGCCAGGAAGTTGTCCCAGATGCTTTTGGAGGCACACCGCTCCGGCAACCGGGCTGCCCTTGTCGAAGCCATCAACTTCGGTTCCGAACAGGTAGCGCCGTTGTACAAAAAGCCCGCTGAAGCGATCGAGGCACTGCACAGCAAAAATATCAAAGAGAGCAACGATATTTTCCTGACCGCCGACCACACGGCGCAGACCAAAGTGGTCGTGAACATCGTGATCATCATTGCCGCGGCCGGGGTTTCGCTGTTGATCGCCTTGGTCATCGCCAATGGACTTACCAAGGCTCTGCAACAGGTGTTCAGTACCATGGAGCGGATCGCGGACGGGGATCTCACGGCGCGTTCCACGATCAAATCCCGGGATGAAATGGGGATGCTCGGCAACGAGATGAACGCGATGGCCGAAAAGCTCACCGACATCATCAAAAGGCTTTCCGGCAACAGCCTGTCGGTCTCCTCGGCTGCGGTTCAGATGAATGCCACGGCTGAGCAGATGGCCACCAGCACCGAGCAGCTCGCGTCTCAGGCCAGCACCATCGCCACCGCCTGCGAGGAAATGGCCGCGACCTCTTCCGACATCGCCCGAAACTGCCATGCCGCAGCCAATGATTCGTCCAAGGCCAATGATGCGGCGATGGCAGGGACCAAGGTCGTCGAGCAGACCGTCACGGTGATGGAGCGGATTTCCTCGCGGGTACGCTCCACCGCACAGACCGTCGAGTCTCTCGGCGCCCGCTCGGACCAGATCGGTGAGATCATCGGCACCATCGAAGATATTGCCGATCAGACCAACCTCCTGGCTCTCAACGCCGCTATCGAGGCGGCGCGGGCCGGAGAACAGGGACGGGGGTTCGCCGTCGTCGCCGATGAAGTGCGCGCCCTGGCTGAGCGCACTACCAAGGCCACGCGCGAGATCGGCGAAATGATCAAGTCGATCCAGGCGGAAACCAGGAATGCCGTCTCGGCCATGGATGAGGGGGTGCGCGAGGTGGAGAACGGGACGATGGAAGCTTCCCGATCGGGCGAAGCCTTGCAGCACATCCTCGAGCAGATCGCCAACGTGACCAGCCAGGTCAACCAGATCGCCGTTGCTGCCGAGGAGCAGACCGCAGTCACCGTGGAGATCAACAACAACATCCAGCAGATTACCGATGTCGCCAACCTGAGCTCCCAATCGTCCCATGAGGAAGCGGCGGCGGCACATCAACTCGCGGCACTCTCCGAGGACCTTAAGAACATGGTTGAGCAGTTCCGGTACGCGTGACGCCGCAGACCGTACCTATTACCTTTCGATGAAAAAAGGCATCCGGAGACACCGGGTGCCTTTTTTCTTTGTCTGGACCCGTTTATTACCAAAGTCGCAGTCCGCTGTTCCAAAACTGTTACTGGGTATCGTTGCAAACTGTTGTATTTATCGGCCGATACTATTGGCAGTTCGGAAAATATTCTCTCTGGTTTACTGGAAGTGGCTGATCACCTTCCTGTTTTAGCCAATCCGCTTATTCCCTCTCACTGACAAGTGCTCTGCCCTCCTCCAATAATATTCTCAACTTATGACAGAATAAAAAAATCTGTAATACTTAAGGCGTCAAGAATTCCCTACACAAGGCTGGTAATGAGCTAAGGGTTGGGACGGTTGAGGTGCCGATGCCGTTTTATGAGTTCATGGCTGAGGTCTCTTCGCAGCGCAAGGTGGGCAAGGGCAAGCCGGTGGAGCGACCTCGTTGATTATCGGGTGCAGTATTGGAAAGGGAGGAAACAACATGTGGAGCGATATCAGGATGAAGGGGAAGTTGCTGGTTTTGGCTTCGGTCGGTATCGTCGCACTGGTCCTGGTCGGGATCATGAGTACCCTCGATCTGAAGCACTTGAACGGGAACCTGAACGAGCTGAACGGAAACATCGAGAGCGTCACCAAATTCAGCGAGATGAAGGAGCGGCTGCTGCTGGCCCGGCTGGATCTGGTTTACATGATGTCGCTGGAAGACCTGGACAAATTCCTGGCAAAAAAAGAAGACTACCGACAGCAGATTTCCCGGATAACTGAAATGATCAAAACCGCCGATGCCGGCCTGGACCAGGAAGAACAGGGCTTGCTGGCGGTCTTCAAGGAAGGCTATCTGGCTTACGATGTCGAGGGTAAAAAACTGGCCGATATGTTGGTCGAGGCCCGCAAATCCGGTGACAAGGCCGCCCTGTCCGAGGGGATCAGGTTCGGCGCCGAGGTGGTGGCCCCGTTGTACAAGAAACCTGCTGACGCAATTGCGGCCCTGCACGCCAAGAACATCAAGGACAGCAATGACATCTTCAAAGCGGCCGACAAGAGTGCGAAAAGCGAAATCGTGGTCAACATAGTGATCATAATCGCCGCCGTCGCCGTTTCGCTGGTAATTGCGCTGCTCATCGCCAACTCGATCTCCAAGGCTTTGCAGGAGGTCTTCAACACGATGGCGCGAATCGCCGACGGCGACCTTACCGCGCGGTCCTCCATCCGCTCCAAGGATGAGATGGGGATGCTCGGCAACGAGATGAACCTGATGGCGGAAAAACTCACCGGCATCATCCGGCGGCTTTCGGACAACAGCCAGTCGGTCTCTTCTGCCGCAGAGGAGATGAACTCGACCGCCGAACAGATGGCGGCCAGCACCGAGGAGCTTGCCGCCCAGGCGAGTACCATCGCTACCGCCTGCGAGGAAATGTCAGCCACCTCCTCGGACATCGCGCGCAACTGCCACAGCGCGGCCAACGATTCTTCCCGGGCCAACGAGGCGGCCGTGGTAGGGACGCAGGTGGTCGAGGAAACGGTCAGCGTGATGGGGCGTATTTCAACGCGGGTCCGCTCCACCGCCCAGACCGTGGAGTCGCTCGGGTCACGCTCCGATCAGATCGGCGAGATCATCGGGACCATCGAGGACATCGCCGACCAGACCAATCTCCTCGCCCTCAATGCCGCCATCGAGGCCGCCCGGGCCGGAGAACAGGGGAGGGGGTTCGCGGTCGTGGCGGACGAGGTCCGTGCCCTGGCGGAGCGCACTACCCGGGCAACCCGTGAAATCGGGGAAATGATCAAGAGCATTCAGTCGGAAACCAGAAACGCGGTGGTGGCAATGGAAGAAGGGGTGCGGGAGGTCGAACGGGGCACCGAAGAGGCATCGCGCTCCGGGGACGCGCTGCGGCATATCCTGGAACAGATTGCCAACGTGACCAGCCAGATCAACCAGATCGCCGTGGCTGCCGAGGAGCAGACTGCCGTCACGGTGGAAATCAACAACAACATCCAGCAGATCACCGAGGTCGCCAACCTGAGCTCCCGTTCTTCGCACGAAGAAGCAGCGGCCGCCAGTCAGTTGGCCCGGCTTTCGGACGAGTTGAAAAGCATGGTCGAGCAGTTCCGCTACGAGTGATCTCTCGCCCGGCCGGCGCAGCAACATCGGCCGTCTCACCGTTATCCGCTACGGCTGCCGCGTTCGCGGTGACCATACCGAACGACGCCTCATCCAGGGGGATCGGCACTGCAGTTGCCGGTCCCTCTTTTCGTCCGCGCCACTGTCTTAACGACCGGTCTGTTCGGATATGCCAGTCATGTTTGTTGGTTATCGCTCAATGATGCTTGATGAGTGATGCCTTATGTGCTATCTGTAAGACACTATGTTATTTCGTCCGTACGACGTTGGCTGTTCCACACAATGAAAGGGCATGCCGTGAATACCTTAAGTCATGCTGGACGATCGCACCTGTCACGAACCAATCCCCTGCCGACCCATTTCGCTCCCGCAGAAAGAAAGAACCACACTGAGCTTGCCCAAGACATCATGCGGGTGGTATCCGCTCCTTTGATCAGCAGTCTCATGACGATTGCCAACGGGCTCTTTGCCGTACTCAATGAACAGCGGCAGGTCGTGGCGGTCAATGACACCTTTCTCCGGATGCTCGGCATCGAGGATACCGGTGGCATTTTGGGGCTCCGGCCCGGGGAAATCGTCCATTGCATTCATTGCTGCGACACCCCGGGGGGGTGCGGCACCTCGGAATACTGCGCCAGTTGCGGCGCCGTTTTATCCATGCTCTCGGCAATTGAAACCAGGCAGCCTCAGGAGAGGACCTGCGCCCTCTCCGTCGAAAGGGACAGCAAGCAGGTGGACCTCTATTTCAGCGTCCGGAGCTGTCCCCTGATCATCGAAGGGGAGACCTATCTGCTGTTCTTCATGCAGGACAACAGTGTCGAGCAGCAGCGGGCCTGCCTGGAGCGGACCTTTTTCCACGACATCAACAACATCCTCTGCGGTTTGGTAGGCAAGAGCGAGATCCTGGCGCAGCAGCCGATTCCTTCGGACGACAAGGTCAAAGAGCTGCAGCATCTCGTGCTTCGGATCGCCCAGGAAGTTTCCATCCAGAACTCGCTCCAGAAATCGCTCGACGGATCCTACAAGCCGCTGTACTCCACCTTTTCCGCGCGGACGCTCCTGGGTGAGATCGAGCAACTCTTCCAGGACCACCCGCTGTCCGCCGGCAAAAAGTTCCTCGTGCAGCATGAGGGGGAAGGGGTCCTGCTCATCACCGACTTCCACCTGGTGAGCCGGATCGTGGTCAACATGGTGACCAATGCCCTCGAGGCGACCCCGGACGGGGGCACGGTGCGGCTGTACCTGGAGCCGCACCCCAGTGCGATCTCCTTCCATGTCTGGAACGAGGGGAAAATCCCCGACGAGATAGCCCTGCACATTTTCCAGCGCAACTTCAGCACCAAGGAGACGCTCGGAAGAGGGTTCGGGACCTACTCGATGAAACTGTTCGGCGAAGACGTCCTCGGCGGCATGGTCGGATTCGAGACCTCGGCAGAGGCCGGCACGACCTTTACCTTTACCATCGTCACCCAATGACCCACCGGCTCGGCTGGTGGTTACGAAGGCACGCGGATTGCTCCGGGTGCCTTTTTTCGTTTTCCGGCGCCGCCGCCGGGGCACGATATCCGCTGCGTTGGCCGATGGAGTCGTGGTAAGGTGAGGAAAAGGAGATCGTCATGAGCGGCATAGCTTTTATCTGCACCGTCGCGGTGGCCCTGGTCATCGGGAACGGTGCGAGCGGTTGGGCCTCTTCCAACCTGCGCCCGAAGGACACGCACGTTGCCACGGGGCAAACCCTCCAGTGGAACTTCGATAAGGAAAAGCCCGGGGAAATCTATTTCGGGGTGAAGGCGTTCAGCGGAAAGTGGCTGATCCGGAAAGAAGCCGGTGCGCCCACACCTCCCAACGTCCTGTGCCAGACGGCGACTGCCGACTACCCGGCACTTGTCCTCGGGGACAAGGTTCTTGACGACCTGACCGTCTCGGTGCTGTTCAAGCCCGTCTCAGGCCGGGAGGACCAGGCCGCCGGCATCATCTTCCGGGTGCGGGACAAGGACAACTTCTACATCCTGCGTGCCAACGCGCTGGAGGATAACGTCAACCTGTACAAGTACGTGAAGGGGAGACGCGAGTTGATCAAGGAAGGGGCGGCAAAGGTTTCGTCCGGGAGATGGCAGGAATTGCGGGTGGAGGCGGTGGGAAACGTGATCCGCGGGTACTTGGACGGTGCCGTGGTCGTGGAGGCCACCGATGAGACCTTCCGGTCGGGGCGGATCGGGTTGTGGACCAAGGCCGACTCGGTGACCTGCTTCGATAACGTGAAGGCGACCGAACGCTGAGGCATGAGCCAGCAGGGGGGGCGGCATGCTGCGACGGTGCGGCCGATGACGGGACCGGAATGCTTCTTCTTTTTGACCGGGAACTGTGATAGCTTCAGCTCCTCGCACCGCCGACGGTGCGCCAACCCCACGTTTAAGGAGAAGCGATGGCTGCCAGCGTACCTTCTGCCCTCGACAAGGCACTCGCCAAGGTCTGCGAGTGCTGTCCGGTCTGCCTCCATGCCCGATACCACCAGAAGGGGCTCGTCTTTCAGTTCGTGAAAAACGTCGAAAGGGGCATCTGCCCGTTCTGCCAGGCCTACGAGCGGGTGCACGGCAAGAAGGCCCACGAGAAGAGATGACCGGAAATACCTGACCGGACGCAAAGGGAGACGCAAAGCGGCCAGCCGAAAAAAAAATCGGCTGGCCTCTTTCGTTACCGCGTCAACTCCGGTGCCATTGCCGGCAGGGGCACCGCTGATGATCGCGACCGGAATGTCGCTCCTGCCAGAGTGTACGCTGCCGCTTCCATAGTTCTTGCGGCGGCGCGGGTTGCGGTTTTAATCGCGCCTGGAAAGGCGCTCCCACAGGGTAAGACGCAACCTTTACCTCGGGACTTGCCCAGAAGAGACATTGGATCGCGACCGGGCCGTCTCTTCAGAACCGGCTTGGCTCAAAAAAATCCCCGGCCGGGGCCGGGGATCTGGGGGTTACTTCTTCGCCGCGGGCTGCTTGGCGATGATCTTGTCCTTGATCTTCTCGTAAGTCGCCCTGGGGACGATCTTCTTGCTGAGCAGCTGATCTTTGCCGGCGTAGGGGCGACCGGCGACGATCTTCTTGGCGTAGGCGTCCCCGATGCCGGAAAGCGCCTTCAACTGCGCCTCGGTGGCGCTGTTCACGTCAACCAGTTCCTGCTTTGCCGCGGGTGCTTTCTGCTCCGCCTTGGCTCCCTTGGCGTCGGCCGGCTTGGCCGGTTTGTCGGCAGCTACCGCCGACATCGTGAAAGAAATGGAAAGCAGGGCAGCAACAACAATGGCAACGATACTACGCATCCATGACCTCCTCGTCTCTTAGATTGACCGCGGCCCGCATTATACAGAATCCGCCGGTGGGGTCAATCTTCATTAACAAGGATAGATCCGCTCGGCCGGCAGCCGACCGGGCCGATGGTTCCGGTTATGCCGCCTGTTCGATCTCCGGAGCATCGGAGGGGGACAGGCTCCGGGCGGTGCCCGTCCTCTTTGCGGTAACCTTGCCCGTCGCCTCGATCACCGCCTGTCCCGGAATGGTTTCGTGCTCTACCAACTGCTCCGCGATGGTTTCCACCGCTACCCGATACTGGACCAGCAGCTCCTGGCACTTTTCGTAGAGCGAATCCAAAAGCGCGCTCGCCTCGGCGACGAAGGGGGCCTGGTCGATGTGCAGCTGCAGGTCGGCCAGTGCCTGGATGCTGAAGAGCTTCCCTTCCTCCCCCATGCCGAAGGAGGAGACCATGTTGAAGGCAAGCTTGGACGCTTCCTTCAGGTCGTTGGCGGCTCCGGAGGAGATGTTCCCGAGGATGAGTTGCTCGGCGCCGCGCCCCGCCAGAAGCATCTGGATCCGGCTCTCGAGGTACGGCTGGGGATGCAGCAGGGAATCCCGGTGCTGGGTGACGAGGGTGACGCCCAAGGCGCCGCCGCGCGGCACGATGGTCACCTTTTCCAGGTGGCCGCACCCCAAAAGCACCGAGGCGACCGCGTGCCCCGCCTCGTGGATCGCGACCCGCCGGACTTCGTCCTGGGGCATCGGCGAGGAGGTCGCGGTGGCTTCACCCATCAACGAGACCTCGATCGACTCGGCAACATGGCTCATGGTGACGCAGCTCTCGTCGTTTCGGGCGGCCAGGAGCGCGGCATGGTTCACCACCTGAGCGATCGCGGCCGGCGACATCCCCACCGTCATCCGCGCCAGCTTGTGGCTGTCGATCTCGCCCATGCTCCGGACCTTGCCGAGATAGAACTTGAACAGCGAGGCGCGGTCGTCGATCCCCGGCAGGGGAACGTTGATCTTGCGGTCGAAGCGCCCTTCGCGGGTAAGCGCCGGGTCGAGCGATTCGGGATAGTTGGTGGCACCGACCACCACGACCCCTTCGGAGGGGTGGAAGCCGTCCATTTCGGAGAGGATCTTGTTGATGATCCGGTTCTGTTCCGCGGCGACCGCGTTGCCGTGCTCGCCGCGCTTGCCGATCCCGTCGAGCTCGTCGATGAAGAGGATGCACGGCGAGCGCCGGCGGGCGGTGCGGAACAGGAGCTTCGCGCGCAGGATGCCGTCGCCGACCCATTTGGAAGAGAAGTCGCTCCCGGTGGCCGCGATGAAGCTCACCTTCGCCTCGCCGGCAAGCGCCTTGGCGAGCTGGGTCTTTCCGACGCCGGGGGCCCCGGAGAGGAGGATCCCCTTGGGCGGGGCGGCGCCGAGCTCCGCAAACCGCTTCGGATCCTGGAGGTAGCCGATCACGTCCTTGAGCGCGGATTTCGCCTCGTGGGCTCCGATGACGTCATCGAAGGTCAATCCCGTTCCCTTGCTGACCACCCGGAAGCGCCCGAAGACGCTGAAAAGATAGGCGAAGAGGATGCCGCCGATGAGCGCGACATCGAAGATCTTGGCGCCGTTTACCTCGAAGAAACCGGGGGCGGGAGGCTCGGTGTTGGCGACAACGGCAAGGGGAAACCGGGCCTTCGGATCCTTGGCCGCATATTCCCGGAGCACCACCCCCGCGACGCTGTCCTTGCGGTCGGCGACACAGTACTTGGCTCCCGATCTCGTGGAGACGAGGACGCCGTACGGACCAAGCGTTGTGGCGGCGACCTGGTTGCCGTGCAGATCGGTCAGAAGGGTGGCGACATCCTTCTCGGTTCCCTTCCATTTCTCGGGATGCTTTTTCATCTGGGAAAGGATCGGGTTCACCACGACGGCGTCCTTTAGCTCCGGGGCAGGCCGGAGGTAGATGACGACCCCCGCGATAACCGAAGCGATGGTCACGGCGAATGCCGCCTGCTTTTTCCACTTTCTTCTCATCCAGAGTTTCTGCCAACGGCTGCTTGCATGACTACCTGTTACCGGCATCAACGGCTCTCCTCTATCTCTGACACGTGCTGCTCCCGTTTTCGGCGAAAGCGGCGGGCGGACCCGCGGGTCCGGCGGCGCATCGATCACGATGTTGAAAAGGCCGACGACCCGGAAGAGGATCTCGGCCCAAGATCATTACTATAGTGGAGATGCTTCCGGACCACTGTGACGGCCGTCACGTTTATGGGCATCGTAACCGATAAAAAAGGTCCCGCCGGGGCAAAGCGAGCGGCGTGGTCTACCGGCGAAGGAGCCCTGCCTGGTTTCTTGTTCGGTTCCTCCGCGGCCGATTTGACACCGAGCGTTGATCGGCGACATAATAAATGCCGGAAAAATCAACGTAAGGGAGAGATAACCTTGAGGTTTTTACTGGTAGGATTCCTGCTGTTTCTAGGTTCCGGCTGCGCCGGCAAGGACTGGCGTACCGCAAGCCGCGCGTCCGCCGGGATCGCCCCGGACCCCAAAACCACCCACGAAGCCGTGCTCCAGGTGTACGGCGCGCCGACCTGGGGCTGGAAAGGTTGGTTCGCCATCCACACCTGGTTTGCCGCCAAGCACACCAACGAAAACGCCTATACGGTCTACGAAGTCATCGGCTGGCGGCTTTACCGCGGCCTCCCCATCGTCCGCATCGAAAAGGACCTTCCGGACCGGTATTGGTTCGGCGAGAAACCGAGGCTTTTGAGCGAGCACCGCGGCCCCGACGTCGATGCGATGATCGACGCGGTCGACCGCGCCGCGCGGTCCTATCCGTGGCCGCAGCGGTACAAAGCCTTCCCCGGTCCCAACAGCAACACCTTCACCGCCTGGGTTGCGAAACAGGTTCCGCAACTGAACCTGTCGCTCCCCTTCTCCGCGATCGGCAGCGGGTACCGGGAATGATCCCGTTGGGGGCTCAGGGTAAGGACGGAAAAAGGGGCCGGCGTCAAAGGACGCCGGCCCCTTTTGCTCTGTCAGCTGCTGGGCCTGGGGCGGGACGGGATATGCCCGGCGGGGATGTCCTCATCCTCATTGTGGGAGCGCCTTTCCAGGTGCGATCCGCCGAAGGCGGTGACCGCGGCAACCGCGCCCGGAAAGGTGACGCTGCCTCTTCCTTTACTCCCCCCCCTTAAAAAATGCCGGAGAGTGGTCCTGTTCAATCGGTACACTGGCACTGTCCCAAAAAGGAACATGGTGTTTCCCTGGGTCACAGTCGAATCGACCCGTAAAGTGCTAACTAGGCTGAATATCAAGGGATTGTGTTTTGGCACTGTTCCTGTATCAGTATTGGCTCAGCAAGAGAAAAAAACATCTACATGTGTCTTCCAGGGACACCTCCCGATCCAGAGGTGACATCCAGGAAAACCGACGGGAGGAACATATGAGCAACCTACCGCAAGTACGAGCCGACAAGCACACCGTGGACGAGATGAGGCAGCTGGTCAGCTTCCAGCTTGACGCCGAGGAGTACGGCGTGGACGTCCTCTCGGTACGGGAGATCATCCGCCTGCCGGAGATCACCAAGACCCCCAATTGCCCGGATTACGTCGACGGCATCATCAACCTGCGCGGCACCGTGGTCCCCATCATCTCGCTGCGCAAGCGTTTCGGGCTCTGCGAGCAGGAGCACGACCGCCACAGCCGGATCCTGGTCATGGAGCGGGACGGGCGGCTGACCGGCTTCGTGGTGGATGCGGTCTCGGAGGTCCTTCGCGTTTCCGCGGCGAGCATCCAGCCCCCGCCGTCCCTGGTGACCTCGGGCTCGGCGCAGGACTGCCTGACCGGCGTCATCAATCACGGCGAGCGCCTGCTCATCGTGATCGAGCCGGCCCGGCTTTTAGGGGATGAACTGGATACGCAGTACGACCAGGCGGCCTAGCCGACTCCGGCAGTTACACCGCTTCAGGCCGGCGAGCGGCGCAGACGAAATCAAAGATCGGACTCTCTTGCCGGGTCCCCAGGTGGGAACGCGAAACCGGCCAGGGAGCAGGGCCGTTGCCGTGACCGGCCCGATACGAAAGGAGGCATCATCATGCTCAGCGAGGCAACCTGCCAATGGCTGGGAATT
Source organism: Geomesophilobacter sediminis (assembly GCF_016458275.1). Classification (GTDB taxonomy): domain Bacteria; phylum Desulfobacterota; class Desulfuromonadia; order Geobacterales; family Geobacteraceae; genus Geomesophilobacter; species Geomesophilobacter sediminis. The sequence goes on along the minus strand of NZ_JAEMHM010000005.1, from coordinate 277,995 downwards.
GACGGAGACGAGCTGAAAAAGCTCATTTGCCAGGACGTCAAGGAGATCTTCCTGACGATGGTGAACGTCGGCGACGTTGAGCCGGTGGCGATGTCCGGGCCCGTCGAAACCCGTTTTACCGATTGCGTGACCGCTATGGTCGGTTTCGCCGGATACTTCAACGGCGTGGTCTCGGTGCACGCCTCGGATCAACTCGCCATGAAATTCACCTCGCAGATGCTCGGGATCGACGTCGACGAGGTGGGCGAGGACGTGATCGACGCCCTCGGCGAGATTGCCAACATGATCGGGGGGTCGTTCAAGCACCACCTCTCCCGCGGGGGGGAGGAGGTCAAGCTCTCCACCCCCTCGGTCATCACCGGCAAGGAGTACTTCATCAACGCGGTCGCCCAGACCGAGGCCATTCCCCTGAGCTTCAAGACCGGCGGCACCGAGTTCGTCGTGAGCGTCCTGATCCAGAGGGATTGATCTTGTCCCGCAGGACCGGCGTATGCAGAGCAAATCGCGCCGCTGAGGCACCGAGAGTAGCCAGGTAGATTTTCTGGAGAACAGAGGGGGGCAGACACCGCAGGTGTCTGCCCCCTCTGTTTTTGTCCCCCCAAACTTCTTCCTCCCGCTCAATCCCCGAAACAGATCCCCAGGTCGCGGCCGGTCAGGACGGTGTCACCGTCGACCAATACGCGCTTTTGGACCCCGAGCGCCTCGCCCAGCGGCACCATCACGATGTCCGGGGAACGCAGCGCCACCATGTGGTTGAAGGTCCCCGCCTCGATGGCGCGCACCGCCGCGGCGCCAAAGCGCAGCGAAAGCAGCCGGTCGAAGGTCGAGGGGGAGCCGCCGCGCTGGAGATGTCCCAAAACCAGCGAACGGGAGTCCTTGCCGGTGCGGCGGGAGATCTCCTTCGCCACGTAATCCGCGACCCCTCCCAAAAGCAGGTGCTGACGCCCGGCCTCGCCGGACCCCTTGGCGATGACGTCGCCCCCCTTGGGGACCGCCCCCTCGGCCACCACGACGATGGCGTAGCGGTGCCCCCGAAGCTCGTTGTCCATGAGGTGGTCGCAGATCTTCTCGATGTCGAAGGGGATCTCCGGAATCAGGATCACGTCGGCGTTGCCGGAGATGCCGCTGTTCAGGGCGATGAACCCGGCGTTGCGCCCCATCAGCTCGACGACCATGATCCGGTCGTGGGACTTCGCCGTGGAGTGCAGCCGGTCGATCGCCTCGGTGGCGATGGAGACCGCGGTGTCGAAACCGAAACTGATGACGGTGCCCCCCATGTCGTTGTCGATGGTCTTGGGAACCCCCACCACCGGGATCCCCTTTTGCGACAGGCGATGCGCGATCTCCAGGCTTCCGTCGCCGCCGACGGCAACGAGCGCGTCGAAGCGGAGCCGGCGGAAATTTTCCACGACCCGGTCCGACAGGTCGCGCTGCTCCATCTCCCCGGCCGCATTGGGGACCGGCATCATGAACGGGTTTCCCTTGTTGGTGGTCCCCAGGATGGTTCCCCCCGTGCTCGCGATCCCGTCCACCTTGTCCGGGGTGAGATGGATGATGTCCTCGGTGTTCAAAAGCCCGGTGTAGCCGCACTTAATGCCGTACACGTCCCAGCCCCGGTTGCACGCGGCCATGGTCACCGCCTCGATGACGGCGTTCAGGCCGGGAGCGTCGCCGCCTCCGGTATTGATGCAGATCCTCAACCTCTTCGACATTATTTCCTCCTCGGCAGGTAGCACATTGTCATAGCGATTCTTTCGGTATCCTGATCTTCTTATCGGCATGAGCCAGTAATGTCTTAGCGGCAGGCTGCGTTAAACGGCGTCGTCGTGAAACCCAACGATTCCCTCCGCTCGCAGGTCTTCGTTTCGTCCCCCGCCCCGACCTGCGAGACTTTGCCTTGTCCGGCGGATCGGCCTAAAATAGAAGAAGGTAGCAATCGACACAATGATGGGGTGATCTTATGACTGAAAAATGCTGCAACAGCATGGCGCATTGGGAGCATATGTGCTCGCTGAACCTGAACGGGTGCGCGGTCGAGAGGGCCCGGTCCGAAAGCGCTTTCGAATGTGCCCCGTGTGATGATCCTTCCCACAACCACCGCTTCGTCTGCACCCCCAACGTCTTCGGGACCTGACGGGCGCGTCTTCGTTACCGGATAAAAAAGGCCGCGGGCGACCTGGGAAACCAGCCCTGCGGCCTTTTTGCATGGTTATTTCCGCCCGGTTACTTGAACAGGAAGCGCTCCGCGTTGGTGTTGCACATCGCCAGCTTCAGATCGAAGGCGATCCCCATCCTTTCGAGCTGCCGGGTGGTCAGGAAGAGGTCCAGGTAGTCGTTGTACGAGGCGATCCACTGCAGGTTGATCATGTAGTCGCTGCCGAAAAGGAGTCGTTTCGCCAGCTTGTCGCGCCCCCGGTCCGGCCCCTGTTCGGGAACGTTGCGGACCACCTCGGCGAGGTCGCCGTAGAACTCGTCGGCAAAAGCCAGGCAGGAGATGTCGGTGTAGACGTTCGGGTACATCAGGATGAGCCGGGTGATCGTCTCCCGCCACTCGTGCGGGTGGATCAGCCCCAGGAATTTCTCCTGCCGGCCGAAGTGGGCGAGGTTCAGCTTCAGGTCCTCGAACTGCTCCAGGACCTTCTCCCATTTCTCCGGGTTGGTGAGCTCGGCGGCGTTGTCCACGGTCTGAAAGCCGCCGTCGTTGCAGTGCGCGGTGATCGGGATCTGTTTGTCCTGGCAGAACTGGTAGAGCCAGCGGACCTTCTCAAACTCCTTCTCACTGCCGCGCGGCCAGGGGTCGAACCCCAGCGGCGGGTAGAGCTTGATGCCGGCAAAGACGTTGCTCCCGACCCCCCGGAGCGCGTCGCGGAAGTCGTCGCTGTCGCTTTTCTGGACCCGGAAGATTCCCATGTTCCGGTTCAACTGGTCACGGTTGCCGGTGTACCCGCCGAAGCAGCGCAGCAACAGGTCCTGCAGCTCCTCGAGCGGGTAGTTTTGCGTGTTGATGCCGAGAAACGGGTAAATCTCGAAGAGCTGCCGGGAGCTCCGCTTGGCCACCTTGATGTGCTTGCGGTTGCCGTCGGCCGAAACCACTTCGCAGTTGACGTATTTGGCGATCGCCTTCAAGACGTCCGCCGACTGCTCCGCCACCGGCTTGCCGACCGCGATGTCGTAGAAGGTGTCGGTCTCGATGTGCTTGAGGCCGAAGTCCATGATGAGCGGCGTCAGGACGATGCGGTCGAAGGGCTCCCCGGAAACCTGGAAGACCCCCTGATTGTCGAGCACCGGGTTCTTCGTCCTCAGGAAATACTCCATGAGGCAGAAGTAGTCATCGATGCTGTTTTCCATCACCGTGAGCAGGTTCAGGATTTCCGACTTCTTCTCGCCGAGCAGCGGCTCGAGCATCCCTCCCACCACCATCATGGGTCCCAGGCCGTGGATCCTCTTCATGAAGGCCAAAAGGTTGGGGTGACTGAGATCCATAGCATGCATGTGGACGTCGTAAAAGGTGCGGGCCATGTTCCCTCCTCATAGGACGAACGTTATTGTCACCGTCCACCCCGTGCGGTGAGTGAAGCGAGGGGCGGAATCTGTCAACTCTGTCATCGTGGGAAATACCAAAGTCACTACAGGAGATCACCGGTTAGTCTATAACTGAAAAGCCATTAGTAAAGTGAGTTTCCGCTGGACCGGTCACGGTATGACAGCCGTATCTCTGGCGGCATTGGATGTCACTAAAATTATGACAATTCTTCACCAGACTTAAGCCAACTTTACACCGCTCTTCTGTATGCTCAGGATGCACGGGTTTCCTGTTCCGCATCTACCCCGTCGGTAACTCTCAAACGAGCAAAAGGGGGCCAAAGGATGAACACAAAACAGACCGTCATCGCCATGAAAATGCTGCTTGACCCGCGACTGCCCCGCGACCAGAGCGAGGTATTCAGCCGTGCCGTCCTCGACGCCGCTCCCGGGGTGCAACTCGACATCCCGGACGACCGGCTGGAGGTGCTGTCCCAATTCCTCCCCGAGCTGGTGACCGCCTACCGCAAGGCCGGGCCCAGGCCCGCCCACCGGTAAGAAAACGGTGCGGGCTGTAGCAGGAAAGCAAGGGAGGATCTTGAAAAGGTACTTTTCCGGCTGCGGAGCACCATGCTGCACTTTCTTGTCTTTAAGATGTACTCCGTGTACTCTGTGCCCCGTCGAAACTCTCATTGCCAGCCTCGGAGTCCGAATGAAGCTATTCCTGGTGCCTCACCTGATCTGCCCGGCCTGTCTCCCCAAGGAGCGGCCTTTGGACCTTGTTGTCGATCATGAGTCGGAGGGGGATGTCGTCTCGGGCAAGCTCGTCTGCACCAAGTGCCGGCGCAAGTTTCCCATCCGGGACGGGGTTGCCACCCTGCTTGCCGATCCGGAGGGGGGCGCTTCGATGGGACAGCGGCGTTACGAGGAAGGGGAGATGGCGGGACGTTACCTCTGGAGCCACTTCGCGGACCTCTTTGGCGCCGCCGATGCGGGCTCCACCCACGGGGCCTGGACCGAATGTCTCCTGCAGCCGGGGCCGGCGCTCGATGCCGGCTGTTCGGTGGGGCGCACCACCTTCGAGATGGCGCGGCGCGGCGGCTGGGCGGTCGGCTGCGACCTCTCGGTCAACTTCGTCAAAACGGCGCGCCGGCTGGCCCGGCAGCGCTCCTTGAGCTTCACGCTGCCGCTGGAAGGAAACCTTCCGGACACCTTCCGCGTCGAGCTCCCGGCAGCGTGGCCCACCGACCAGGTCGAGTTCGTGGTCGCCGATGCGCTGCGGCTTCCCTTCGCGCGGGAAACCTTCCGTCAGACCGCCTCGCTCAATCTGCTCGATCGGGTCGGCTACCCGCTGGCCCACCTCTACGAGATGAACCGCGTCGCCCAGCTCACCGACGTTTCCTTTCTCTTCGCCTCACCCTTTTCCTGGAGCAACGGCCCCGCACCGCAGGAGCGCTGGCTGGGCGGAACCAACCAGGGGACCTATCCCGGCCGCGGCATCGACAACGTCCGCGCCATCCTGGAAGGGAAGGGGAACGTCATAGCGCCGCCCTGGCAGATCGCCCGCTCCGGCTCTGTCACCTGGACCCTCCGCTCCCATGCCCACCATCGAGAACTGATCGACAGCCAGTACCTGGTCGCGGTCCGCTAAACGCGAAGGGTGGGCACCCCTTGTGCCCACCAGAAAGCCCGATGGCCGGTAGGAGTCATTTTTACTGTGGGAGCGCCTTTCCAGGCGCGAACCGCCGAAGGCGGTGACCGCGGTCGCGGTCAATCGCGGCAGGACCGGCGCTTGCGGTTCTGGTTCCCAAGCTTGGAAACCCCGTCCGATTGCGAAGCTCCAGCTTCGTCACAGTACCAAGCGGGAGTTGTGGCGGGTGAGTGCGTTCCCAAGGTGGACCTTGGGAACGAGGGGAAGGGGCCGGAGTGTTAATCGCTTGAATAACTGATGGAAGGCAATTTTCACTGTGGGAGCGCCTTTCCAGGCGCGAACCGCCGAAGGCGGTAACCGCGGTTGTCTGTGGAACTTCGGACGAAGGGAAGGAAGTGCTAATCGCGGCAGGAATGCCGCTCCTTGTATACCTGCCGCGGATCTTTCTGGCTCCCAACCTCAGGCCCAGAAACCCATGCCCAACCCTTACTGCCTCTGTGGCGCCACCGCCAGCCGTTCGGCAACCTGCCGGTCGATGAAGTACATCATGAAGATGGTGACCATCATGGTTCCCATGGTTACGTAGCCGACGGTGTCGAAGTGCTGCAGCGGCGCGGTCTGTGTCGGCTGGTACACGATGAGCCCGGCCACGAACGAGGCAACCCCGCCGGAAACCTGCTGCAGCGAAGAGTTGATCCCCATGTACGCCCCCCGGTCCTTCATCAGCGGCACCCCCGAGGTGAGCGCCGACGAAGAGATCATCCGCGAAGAAATCCCCACCCACAGTACGGTGTTGACCGCCAGAATCACCCAGATCGGGTTCGGTCCCAGGTGCGTGTAGACGAACACCATCACCATCGAAAGCAGGCTCCCGAACACGAAGAGCCGGTACTTCCCGAGCCGGTCGCTCAGTTTCCCCAGGTAGGGGCCGAAGAAGAAGGCGCTCAGTCCGGTGACGAAGAAGATGACCGAGAGCCTCGTCTCCGGGATCCCGACGTTGTTCACCAGAAATGCGCTGGAAAACGGCATCAGCATGAACCCGCCGGTCGCCAAGAGCATGGTCGCCGCGAAGCCGCGCAGGTAGAAGGAGTTGGTTGCCGTGTGCCAGAGGTGGAGGAAGGGGTTCTTGTCCAGCCGGGTTTCGAGATGGGCGGTGACCGGTCTGAGCTTGAGCGCGATGAAAATCCCGATCGGCACCGCGAGGCCTACGATCATCAGGAACGGGGCGTGCCAGTTGAGCGCGGTGGCGAGATAGAGCCCGACCGGGATGCCGAGGACCTGGCTGGCCGCAAAGGCCATCTGCACGTACCCCATCACCCGCCCCCGCACTTCCATCGGGAAGAGGTCCGCGATGATGGCGAACGAGATGGAGCCGATGACCCCGCCGAAGATCCCGGTGAGGACGCGGGCGCCGAGGAGGAAGGGATAGCTTTGGGCGAGGCCGCAGCAAAGCGTGCCGGCGACGAAGCCGGCGTAGAAGAAGAGGAGCATCCGCTTGCGGTCGAACTTGTCCGCAAACCCCGCCGAGAGAAGGCCCGAGGCGCCGGCGCTGATGGCGTAGGCCGAGACGACCAGGCCGAACTGCGAGGTGGAGATGCCGAGCTTCGGCATGAGGAGCGCCCCCAGCGGGGAGAGCACCATGAAGTCGAGGATGACGGTGAACTGGAGGATCGCGAGCATCGCGATGACGAACTTCTCGTACGAGGTGAAAAGAGCAGCTTTGGAACTCATAGAAGCGGATTTCCTTTATGACCGTGGCGCCAGCAAATGTCGCATTCTACCATGAGCCTTCCCCAAAAACCGAGGAAAATTAAAGGAAAGCAGCGACCCGTAGGGCGCAGCATGCTGCGCCCATCAATCCTGTTGTCTCAAATCCTCGTTCCCAAGGTCCACCTTGAGAACGCTCACCTCATAGAAGCTCCAGCTTCATCTTTCCGACTGTCATAGCTGTACGTCGTTTACTCATAGCGCCTGCCAATCTTGTATGTCATTATAGTTATCCAATAAAATTGTAACAAAATGGACAGTGTCCATAATGTTACAATTTTCTCGTAAAGCACCGATTTAGTGAAGCTAAGACAGCAATCAGCTCCAAGACTGTAACAAAATGGACAGTACAAACGATCCCTGAACAAGATTGTGATGATGCGTAACCTGCTGTATTTGTAGGGTTATCGTGTTCTGTCCGAACTGGTACGAAACTTGTTATATACAGGGGTTATCCCACAAAGAAATGCAGCACAGGTACCCCCCTTTGCGAAGGGGGGCAGGGGGGATTTGGTTTTGAGGTTCTTGGTTTCTACTCTCTAAAGCTTGAACCTTAGAGGCAAATCCCCCTTCGCAAAGGGGGATTTGTCGGGCTTTTGTCCAGAGCCAGCACTGCCCTTGTTTGAGGATACTTCCGATCTTCTAATTCTTTTGGGTTTATCTGCGTTCATCCGCGTTCATCTGCGGCTGAAAATTGTTTTTCTGATTTCGCTTTGGGATTTATCCGCGTCCATCCGCGTTCATCTGCGGACGATTCAGTGAGGCAGTTCCGTATGTTTTCCCGACTCTTGATTACGCTGGTCGTCTTGCTGGTAGCGCTGGCGCCCTGCGTCTACGCCGCCTCTCCCGATGCCTCCCCGCCTTTGCGCGACTTCGGTGGGCGGGACAACTTCCTGATCATGAACAAGGAGGTCCTCCAGTTCGACCGCGCTCCCGCTGTCTCCAAACTCTGGTCGCCCGAGGGAGATACCGGTTTCAGCATCAGCAACAAGACCGAAGGTGAGGGCGCCTGCCTCTTTGCCCACAACGGCGGCAATGCCCCGGTCTCCGCCCTGATCCAGCTCATCGACCAGGACAACCTATCCACCGATCACGAATTCCCCCTTTCCGTCGTCATTCCCCCCAAGACCGACCAATGTGTCGCCAAGCTTTCCCCCCGAAACAAGAAGCTGCAATACAACTTCCGGTACAACTACGCCTGGATCTACGGCGATTACCGGGCTGAACATGCCGCACGGGGCGGATACCGCCTTCCGGTTGCCGGTGCCCGCACCGCATTGCCGCCGAGCGTGCCGTATCCCAATGTCAATCCCTTCACCGTCAACGCCATCGACTTCGTGGTCGATTCCGGGGCACCCATCCTCGCGATGCGCAGCGGGGTTGTCTTTGCCGTGAAAGATGGGGTGGACGACAAGAAACCATCGGCGAGCGGGCAGCAGGTCAGCACGGTCGACGTGCTCCATGACGACGGGACCATCGCCAGTTACATCGCCGTCGCGGACAAAAGCGCCGTGGTGAAGGTCGGCCAGTTGGTGGCGGCGGGGGACAAGCTCGCGTCCGCCCGGGCCGGCACCGGTTACGGTCCGCCCCGTTTCGCGTTTGTCGTCTGGAAACCGGGGCTCACCGAAAATGGCTTCGAACGCATTTCGCTCCCCGCTGAGTTCTGCCTGAACGACAAGTGCCGCCGTCTGGCCGGACAGGTCGACTTGGGCAAAGATACCGCTCTTACCCAGGCCGGGCCGCTGGTTGCCGATCCGCGCTATCCCTTTGAAAACGACGGGCCGGTAGCGAGGATCAAGCTGAAGCGGACGGCCCTGGAACTCCTTGCTGCGGAGAAATACGACCAGCTCGAGTCGCTGGCCAAGGAGTTGCGCCGGACCCAGGCCAGGTTTCGCGACGGCGGCTGGAAGATCCACGCCTTTTTCGAGGGGATCGCCGCGCCGGAGCGGGAAAGCAGGGAAGCTTGGGCCGCGCTGGTACAACGCCTGGTTAGCTGGCGTAAGGCGAATCCCGATTCGCTTACCTCCCTCACCGCATTGACCTCCGCCTTGAACAACGTCTGCTGGTATGCCTCCGGGGCGGGGTACGACAGCATCTCCCGCGCTGAATACCGCGAGCTGTACGGACTGCGCCAGGCCGCGATCCTGGAGTTCGAGAAGGTGAAGGTTGGACCGGCTGACGACTGCCCCGAGCGCTACCTTCTTCTGTTAGTCCTGGCCAAAAACGACGGGTTGGACCGGGCCGCTTTCGAGAAACGATACAAAACCGCCGTCGCCTTTGAGCCCCGTTACTACGATTACCAACTGGCCAAGGCCGAGTACCTGGCCGAGGACATGTTCGGGGCCAACGGCCCAGCGCGCCGGTTCATAGATCAGGTGGCGACCAAGGATGCCGGCAAGGAAGGAAAAGCGATCGTAATGCGGGTCTTGGCCGCCAATTACCGGACGTTGGCCAAGCTGACCTTCAAGAAGGGCGGTTTCACGTGGCCGCAGGTGAAGGAATCGTACGCCCAGATAGAGAAGCTCTATCCCGGATCAGTTTGGAACCTGAACCTCTATGCACGACTGGCCTGCATCGCCGGCGACAAGCCGACCGCCCGAAAGCTCTTCGCCAAGATAGGCGACCAACCCTACCTGGAAGCCTGGGAAGGCTCGACCCCGTTCTTCGAAAAATGGAAGCAATGGTCGAAATGAAAAATTTGCCGCAGATGAACGCCGATAAACGCCGATGGCGCCAAGCCCTTGGACAAGATAGTAGGTGAATCCGCCAGATCTGCGGAAATATCAACTGACTAACCAGCACACGTCCCCTCTCCTTCAAGGGTCGCGCGCGACAGCGCGAGCTTGCGACGGACAGGGTGAGGATGGGTTTCCCATCTGGACTTCGAAAACGGGGGCACAGCGTGCGATCTTTGGAAGATTTAGTGAATGGTTTGGTTGTTACTACAGACGGTGGAGGGAATGTGAAGCTCATTTTCGTTGTGGCTGGTTTGTTAGTGGGGATGTTCGTGACTACAGCAATGGCCTCTGGTCCGTACCTTGGAGCGGCGGGGGGAGTGGCCTTTTACCATGACGGCGATTTATCGACTGGAGGCACCGGTGAGATCCAGTACAACCCGGGAATTGCTGCTACCGCAGCTCTTGGTTACGACTTCGGCGTTTTAAGGGGAGAAGCCGAGTTCGGTTACCGAAACGCCAAGGTCGATACCTTTGCCACTTTTCCGGCGAACGACATGGATACGACTTTTTATTCGTACATGGGCAATGTGTACTGGGACTTCAAAACACGGAACATCACGCCTTTTGTTGGGGGTGGGGTTGGCCTGCTGCATGGCAGGTTTACCGATCACTACAACGCCTTCACTGACTCCGCCATCGGCTACCAATTGTTGGCCGGCATGGGGCTTCCGATGACACGACACCTTAACCTCGATGTTACCTACAAGTACCAAGCCGCCGCACAAAAATTTCATGTAGGTGTCTATGACATTACCTATGCCAGCAGCAATGTATTTGCGGGGTTGCGTTACTCGTTTTAAGGAATGGGCGCGGCAGCGCTACCAGAAATGGAAAAAGGTTGGAGTGAAGCAGTAAAAGGGAACGACTTTATTAGCCGCAGATAAACGCCGATGGCGCCAAGCCCTTGGACAAGATAGAAGGTGAATTCGCCAGATCTGCGGAAATATCAACTAACTAACCAGCACACGTCCCCTCTCCTTCAAGGAGAGGGACAGGGTGAGGATGGGGTTCCTTAAAAAAACATCTGCGTCCCTCCGCGTTCATCTGCGGCTAAAAATTGTTTTTATTGAATTCGCTTTTGGTTTTTATCCGCGTTCATCAGCGTTCATCTGCGGACGCTTCCGTGAAGTAATCAAGTCCTTAAAGGAGGGGCAAGATGAAATCCATCCTTATCCTTCTGTATCTTCTCGTGCTGGCCGTTCCGACCGCCCATGCTGGTATCGGCGACAACTGGTACCGCGACGGTCGTCCCGCTGCCGATGACGACACCCGCAAGACCATCGACGGCTTCGGCGCCGCGGTCATCCTGACCAGCGACAAGGACTGGTCCGAGAAGTGGAACACCCCGTCCGACGTCATCCCCAGATTCACCACGGTAGACAAGCTGCATCGGGGCGAGTCGGCGACCCTGCTCATCTTCTTCGCCAACCCCAAGCAGGACGCCGAAGGCAACGTAGACATCACCTGCGACGTCAAGACTATCCGTCCCGACAACCGCGTAACCGAAGACAAAGGCCTCCCCGGCTTCAAGGGCAAGATAGCCGGCTCCGCCAAGAACACCTTCCTGACCCAGGTCGCCATCAAATTCGTGGTAGAACCCAACGACCCGCTCGGTGAGTGGACCTTCGAAGTGACAGTACATGACAACCAGCGCCACGTGGCCGTTCCGCTCAAGTATCGGTTCACGTTGGTCGGCGTTGACAGCATGACGCCTGAATTCAAGAAGGAATAGGACCGGGATTGGCAGGTTTCGGCTTAAAGATCGATTTTAGTGTTTGATGCAGGAATGAGTGGACGATGGGTGCTGTCAAATGTGCGAGCCCGACCACCGAGAATTTCGGTCGTGTCAAATGTGTAGACCCGGTACAGACGATTTCAGACGCGACCGGAGCGGTGCCATGGAAGATGGCAATATTATTGAGGAGACAACGAACCGTATGAAAAACGTGAGGATTTCGATGAGATTTTTTCTATTGGTTAGTCTGGTATCTGCTGTCTTGTTCCATTCTCTGCTAATGGCAGGCTGTGGTGGGTCTTCTCCTAAGCAAGCTAATCTAACAACTCAGGTATCGGCATCAATTGTACCGATCGCCACATCTTCCGATGGCGTCACCTGGACAAACCTGGAGACCGCCCCACATGGCGTCATTTACGGCGGCGGCCAATTTGTGGCAGTGGGAGTCTACGGGACTATCCTTACCTCAGCCGATGGCGCGACTTGGACCCCCCGCACCTCTGGCACGACGTACGATTTGTATGGCATTACCTATGGCAACGGCCAGTTTGTCGCGGTGGGAGGCGCCGGAACCATCCTCACCTCAGCCGACGGGGTTACCTGGACCAGTCGCACCTCAGGTACCGCAAACTACTTGCAAGGCGTCACCTACAGCAACGGCCAGTTTGTCGCGGTGGGGTTGATTGGAACCATTCTCACCTCAGCCGACGGCGTCACCTGGACAAGCCGCGCAGGCACGACGGACCCGTTGCTAGGCATCACCTATGGTAGCGGCCAGTTTGTCGCGGTGGGAGGCGGTGGGACCATTCTCACCTCAGCCGACGGCGTCACCTGGATCAACCGAGTATCAGGCACACCGATCAGCACCTTTGGCACGACGGTCCCGTTGCAAGGGATCGCCTATGGTAACGGCCAGTTTGTCGCAGTTGGAGGCGGCGGAACCATTCATGGAACCATCCTTACCTCCGTCGACGGCGTCACCTGGACCAGTCGCGCCTCAGGCACGACGGACGACTTGTATGGCATCACCTACGGCGGCGGCCAGTTTGTCGCGGTGGGAGACGGTGGAACCATTCTTACCTCCACCAACGGCGTCACCTGGACCAGCCACGCATTAGGCACGACGGACAATTTGTCTGGAATCGCCTACGGCAGCGGCCAGTTCGTCGGGGTGGGAGGCGCAACCATTCTCACCTCCGCCGACGGCGTCACCTGGACTCGCCCCGTATCAGGCACGACGCACACCTTGTTTGGAAGCACCTATGGCAACAGCCAGTTTGTCGCGGTGGGGTCGTTTGGAACCATTCTCACCTCCGCCGACGGCGTCACCTGGACTAGTCGCACCTCAGGCACGACGGACGATCTGAATGGCATAACCTATGGCAACGGCCAGTATGTCTCGGTGGGAGGGGGGGGAACTATCCTTACCTCCACCGACGGCGTCACCTGGACCAGCCGCACATCAGGCACGACGTACGGTTTGTCTGGCATCACCCACAGTAGCGGCCAGTATATCGCGGTGGGAGGCGGTGGAACCATCCTTACCTCTGTCGACGGCGTCACCTGGACAAGCCGCACATCCGGTACGACGTACGACTTGTCTGGCATCATCTACGGTAGCGGCCAGTTTATCGCAGTGGGAAGTGGTGGAAGCATCCTTACTTCCGTTGACGGTGTCACCTGGACAATCCGTGCCTCAGGCGTGCCGTACTACTTGTGTGGCATCACCTACGGTAACGGCCAGTTTGTCGCGGTGGGAGGTGGTGGTGACGGAATAATCTATGGCTCCATCCTTACCTCCGCCGACGGCGCTACCTGGACCAACAGGATGCCAGGCACGACGGGCCTGTTGCAAGGCATCACCTATGGCCGCGGCCAGTTTGTCGCGGGGGAATCGGGTGGGACCCTCCGCACCTCAGTCGACGGTGTTACCTGGACCAGTCGCACATCAGGCATCGGCTACGTGACTAGCATCACCTACGGCAATGGCCGATTTGTGTTAACCGAATAAGGCTTAGCGAGTTTAACCCTGGTCTAGGCTTTGCCGGTAAAGGCATCGTACTGGTATTCGCAGTGGCTGGATATCTGATAGGTATGAAGGTCTTGCCAAAACCTAAGGACCGACAGGGGGACGCCCATGCAATTATGCGTTTCTCTCTGTACCAACGGATAAAATCATGGGTGTTCCCCGTCTTGGAATCTTGGATAGGGGATGGTAGCAACGTAAGGAGTGTCATTTGGTACAGGGGCTGAGCCACTTGACGTTCATCGTGCGGGACTTGGAACGGATGTCACTGTTTCTCTGCGAAGGGTTTGGCGCAAAAGAAGTGTATGATAGCAGCGAAAGGAATTTCTCCCGGTCTCGGGAGAAGTTCTTTCTTCTGGGCGAGGTCTGGATTGCGGCAATGGAGGGGGAACCACCAGCGCACAAATCCTATCAACACGTTGCCTTCCAAGTATCTGAATCGGATCTACAGACCTTCGAGAGCCGTCTGAGAAATTTGGGTGTTGAGATCGAACCACCCCGCAGCCGAATAGCCGGTGAGGGCGACTCCCTCTACTTTTATGATTTCGATAACCACCTGTTTGAGCTGCATACGGGAACACTCGAACAGAGACTCGCTTCCTATAAGAAAGTATCCTAAGACATGAAATACAGCTTTAGTAGTTGAATGACGGCCGAGAACCCTGGAGTCCCACAAATTATATATTTTCGTGGAATCCAGGTGACTGCTGCACCGCCAAGTGAAGGAGTTAATTGAATGAGAAAGTTGGTTGTCCTGTTTTTGCTTATGGTTGCATCAATGTTGGCAGGCTGTAGTGGCGGATCCACATCTTCCGGGGCACCGATCGGATCGTCAACCAGTTTGCCGGTTTTGACCTCCACCGATAGTGCTTCGTGGACTAATCTTGGCGGTTCAACTGTCGGAATTGCCTACGGAAACGGGCTTTTTGTAGCTGTTGGTAATTATGGCCCCATAAAGACCTCACCGGACGCCACAGTATGGACCCCCCGAGTTTCCGGCTCGAATAATGTGTTGGTCGGCATCACTTACCACGCTGGTCAGTTTGTGGCGGTTGGCTTTAATGGCACTATTCTGACTTCACCCGATGGAGTCACCTGGACAGGTCGCATCTCAGGCACAACCGCTACCCTTCACCGCATCACTTATGGTAACGGCCAGTTTCTGGTTGTTGGAGAAAATGGCACTATCCTGACTTCGACGGAAGGCAGAACCTGGACCCTACAAAACTCGGGGACCACAACCTATTTGCACGGCGTCACTTATGGCAACGGACGTTTCGTCGTCGTTGGGAATGGCGGTACGGTTCTTACCTCATCTGACGGTATAAGCTGGGCTGGCCAAACGTCCAATGTTTCGAATAACCTGAGTGCCATTACCTACCACGGGCAGTTTGTTGCGGTCGGTAGTGGTGACATATTGACTTCCCCTGATGGTATTACCTGGACGGTCCAAAATGTAAACAAACAGTTGTGGGCCATCAACTATGTGAATGGTCAGTTCGTCGCTGTAGGAAGTGAAGGCACAATTCTAACCTCCTCTGATGGCGGTACCTGGACCAGTCGAAGCTCAGGATCGACAACCAGCCTGTTTGCAGTAGATTACGCCAATGGCCAGTATGTAATCGTGGGCGACAATCATAATGGAACCGGCACCACACTCGTCTCAACAGACGGCATCACATGGACCACCCGAATATCTGGCTCCTCAAACGGGTTCAGTGCCGTCGCATATGGCAATGCACAGTTTGTCGCAGTGGGAGGGAATGGGGCTGCTATGACCTCCCCTGACGGGGTTGCCTGGACCAGTCGGACCACAGGTGTGACAAGTGTGACGAGTTTGAATGCCATTACCTATGGCAACGGTCAGTTTGTCACTGTAGGATCCGAACTTGGAGGTGTCGGAGTTATCCTGACCACGCCAAATGGAATGACGTGGTTCAACAGATCAGTTGGACCAATCGACCAAATGTGTAGCATCACGTTCGGCAACGGGATGTTTGTGGCGGTAGGGACCACCGGCACCATTCTGACCTCCCCCGACGGTATCGCCTGGACCAGTCGAATCTCAGGTACCACCGCTCCTTTGACCGGCATCACGTATGGCAACGGCCAGTTCGTCACCGTCGGTGGATTTGATAATGGCAACGCTATGATTCTTACTTCAACCGATGGCGTTACTTGGACCAAGCGATCACCTGCTGCTGCTGGACAATACCTGGCTTCCGTAACGTATGGCAATGGCCAATACGTCGCGGTTGGGGGGACTTACACCATTGGTTTTCCTCAGCCAGTGGTTAGCCCTGTCATCATGACCTCTACCGATGGCGTTACCTGGAATAGTCAGACATCAGGCGTTACCGGCGCACTGTTTGGGATCTCCTATGGAAATGGCAAATTCGTCGCGGTTGGTGATAGGGGCATCGGGGGTTTTATGTTGAGATCTTCAGATGGCGCAACCTGGTCCTCCGTCGATTTTGGCCCTTCGTGGTCGTTGACCGGAATTGCCTACGGTAATGGCAGGTTTGTTGTTACCCAAGGATTAAACGAGTGGTTTTGATGTCACATCTGAGTCGTTGAAGGGCAGGGGAGGGGACGTTGGTAACTTAGGTAACTTGTTGACGGCAATCGCCCGAAAAGTTACCTAAGTTGCCCGCGTCCCCTCGGTATTTTCAAAGGAATGGGAAATGAAAGACAGTGTTCCCAAGGAAGTAAGCGAGCTCCTGCAGGCGCTGTAACTTCAAGCCTTAACGGACTCAGGAGAGGCTGCAGGTTGTATTGCTGAGGTTTGGGATCACGTTGTACCCCGAAGGGGATTGGGAAAGGAACACGAGATGCGATTTCTTACGGTAGTGGCCATGGTAAGAGAGAACCTCGGGTCAGGCTTTTAAAGTTGCAATCTCCTTGAATCTTCTTGGGAACTTTGCAACATTGCAAGCCTGCCCCAAAAGCAAGGGCTGAGGTGTCAGGTCTGGACATGGACAAAAGGTGACGAAGGGTGGGGGACTTCCATCTGCTCTTTGATAACCGGGATAGCGAGCAGGCCCCGCTATCAAGGGATTTGCCGGCTCTGGCTGAAGTTTCGGCTTCACCACGACCGAGGGATCGCAAAACATCTTCCACCTTGTCATAGAACAGGGGGCCATCCATTCTAATGAGCTGTTGGGCTTGTTGTGATTTCAGTAGGTTGCAAAAAAAATCCGACGGATTTTTGTAAAATTCGATTGATTTTGCATAAAATCCGACGGATTTGAAGGGAAATCCGTCGGAATCGGAGCCGAATCTGTTCAACTTCGGGGCAAATCGGTCGTTTTTCGGTCGTTTTGCGGTTAAATTTAATTAAATTTAAGCGGTCCAGGAGCGAAATTCGATCGTTTCGGGCAAAAATCCGTCGGATTTTATGCGAAATCGATCGGATTTGAATCAAAATCAATCGGATTTGGAATGGAATCAATCGGATTTGAATCGAAATCGATCGGATTTGAATTGGAGTTGATCGGATTTCCCACCGAATCACGCTAGGGGACCAAACCTCGGGTCAGGTTTGTAAGGTTGCACATAACGAGGCTAAGGCGCCCATTTGGGCAACAGGGCCGAGGCCCGGTACCGTGAACGTTCCGAACCAGGCTCAGAACCAGGGGAACTGCCTGGGTTGTGAGAGAAGGGGGGATGCCTTCAATGAAGGAGGGACTGGGTGCCGGGACTGGGTGCCAGGTCTTGAAAGGTAAGGTTTCACATGGTTCTATAAGAATGAGGTCTAGAAAAGTCATTTTTCAAGATCTGGCACCCACTCAGGCACCCACTCAGGCACCCACTCATGTTGAATCCCCTTGACAACTTTGCAACATTGCGTGCCTGACCCGTGGCTTTGCCCTTTGGGGTGGCGGATTCAAAATTCACTATTTCAGTCGCTCCGGTAAATTTTCAAGACGCGAACCTCAATGACTCCTCAGAGCGACTCGCTTGCTACGGGGAAGACGCTTGCGCCGTAGATTTACCAGCTGCGAGGCTCAAAAGTTGGGTGAAATGACCATGCATAAATTGCTATCGATGGTGGTGCTGATTACTTTGACCCTGTCTTGTTCCGCTCCCGTTTTTGCCGACGAGACTCTTTCTCCGAAAATTCTAGAGCAGATTCAGAGTGCGGTCTTCGAGGTGGTGGTTCCCAAACCGGACAACGACGCTCTGATCAAGTACCAGGAGCCCTTGCCGCTCAACCGGATCCCCTTTACGGTCCGAAACGACAAGTTCTTCTCCATCGGCACCGCGTTTGCCATCGGGCCTAACACATTCGTGTCGGCAGCTCATGTCGTGACCATGGGGACGGAAAGCCTGGCGGGGGAGCCGAAGCTCCGCGACCGCTCGGGCAAGGTTTACGCCATCGACCAGATCTTGAAATATTCGGATCGGCGCGACTTTATCGTCTTCACCGCCAAGGAGTGCAGTGTCGGACTTCCGCTGGAGATCAATCCCACCGCACAGTTGAACCACCGGGTCTATGCGGTGGGCAATGCGTTGGGGGAGGGGGTGGTGATCCGGGACGGTCTCTATACCTCGGACACGCCGGAGCAGGAGGACGGCTCCTGGAACTGGCTTCGTTTTTCCGCAGCCGCCTCGCCGGGCAACAGCGGCGGTCCGCTCCTCGATGGTGCCGGGCGGGTGATCGGCATCATCCTTCGCAAATCCCCAAGCGAAAACCTCAACCTCGCTCTGCCCATCGCCGAAGTGACGCAGCACCAGGAACTGGCGCACTTCCACCGCTCCTCCTACTTCGCGCTCCCGATCATCGAGCACAAGCGGGAGATGACCCAGGATAACTTCTATCCGCTGCCCCGCTCCTTCGCCGATCTCAACCGCACCCTCATCGAGCGGATGATCCTGCTGCAGTACGTCAACACCAGAACCTTTCTCACCGATGCCGGTGCCCGGCTCTTTCCCAACGGCCAAGGTGCCAAGCCTTTTCTCGCCTGGGGCTCCAACATCACTTTTCCGGCCTTCATCAAGATGCGCGACGACGGGACATGGGACACCATGCCGGTTACGGCCACCCCTGCCGAACTCTGGAAAAACGGCAGCATCGCCTACGGGGAGGGGGATGGCTACGGCATCATCGTCTTGCGCAAACCGGACTCGGTCAGCCCGGAACAGCTCCATTCCGACGGCACCCTTTTTATGGATCTGCTCCTGAAAGGGATCAAGATGACCCGGGAGATCGGCGACGTGCCGATCCGCATCACTTCCCTCGGGCCGCCGGCGGAAAGCTCGACCTTCAGCGACTGTTACGGCCGGATTTGGCTGATAAAAACTTGGCTGCGCAAGTTCGATGATCAAAAGACGGTGACCTTTTCCCTCCCCACTCCGGAGGGGACCATCACCTTGATGAAGACTGCCCAAAGCGGCCGGGTGGATACGGTCGAGATTCCGACCCTGAAGATGCTCACGAACTTCATGAGTGTCTCCTACAGTGGCAGCCTGAAGGAGTGGAAGAACTTCCTCTCCCGCAAGGACCTGATTCCCCGCCCTTTCCTGAACCTCAGCGTCTCTGAGGGTGACGGCTGTCTCAGCGTCTCCTCGCCTCGCCTCACCTTTCAGGTGGATCGAAAGGTCTTGCCACTTACCGAAGAGAGCGTTCTGGGCATCAACATGGGGTACTACGTGGACCGCGGTGCCGTGGTGTGGGACGCAAACTCTCTCTGGGTCGCCGACGATCGATCCAACGGAACCGTTGTGTCGGTATCGCGCTACAGCAAACCCGACCCTGAGCTTAACCGCGATTTCCAGAGTGTTTGGGGAAAGATCACCCGGGAGGAATTCCCTTACAACCGGAACGTTTACAGCATCGAAGGCACCACACGCATCATGGCACGGGTTGAAACGAAGGCGGTGCCAACTGCGGGGGTGCTTCACTCGGTGATGGTTTCCAGCAAGGGGACGGTAAGCCAACGCTCGATGGAGAAGGTCCTGGCGCGGGTGCTGGACGGGATAGCGAAGGTGGAGGAGGCTCCCGACGCCGGGATGTCGTTCGCCCCGGTCTCGTTTCCGTTTTTGAAGTACAGCCGGATGATGCAGGAGTCCGCTACCCCGGTCCGTATCGCCTACCAAGGGGTGGCACGCATGCTGAGCGGAGACGCAAAGGGCGCCCAGCAGCGCCTGGACCAGGCGGTGAGCCTCGATCCACAATGCAGCGTCGCCTTCCAGGGAAAGGGTGCTTTGGCCATCTTGCTCCAGAATGCCGACCAGGCTGAAAAGGAGCTGACCCGGGCTCTCGAGCTGAACCCGGTTGAGCCGATGACGATGGTCCTCCTCGGGGGCGTGAAGATGGAGCGCCAGCAATTCGACCAGGCGGTAGCACTCTTTCAAAGGGCCCTGCAAATCAACCCGAAGATCCCCCAGATCTATCTGAACCTGGCGAAGATCCACGCCGTGGAGAAGCAGTTCGATATTGCCATCATGGATTTGGGCAAGGCGATTGAGATCGAGCCTTACGAGGCCAAGAATTATTATCTGCGCGGTGAGGCGTACCGGATGGCGCGGGACGCCAACAGTGCGTTGGCCGACTATGATCGTGCTCTTGAGCTGAATCCCAGTCTGGCCGATGCCCGGGTAGCCCGGGGGATGGTGCTTGAGGCGAAGCAGGCGTTTGCCGAGGCTGATCTTGAGTACGCCACGACCTTGCGGCTGGAACCCGACCATCCGCAAGCGCATTTCAGCCGGGGGCTCCGGTATCTGAGGAAGCGGGCGTTTTCGGAGGCAGTTGCGGACTTCGAAGTCGTGATCAAATTCCTGCCGCAGTTTCCCGCCGCCTACATGAATCGTGGCCTCGCCCTCAGCAGCCAAGGGGAATACGGCAAGGCGATTGCCGACTTCAGCAAGGTGATCGAACTTGATCCCGGCTCGGCAGAAGCGTTGGTGCAGCGTGGCTATTCCTATGCGCACGTCGGGAAGACCTCCGAGGCCCTGGCCGATCTGGATCGCGCCGTTGCCGTTGCCCCGGGGCGTTGGTTTGCTCTGTATGCGCGGGGTTTCGCCCATCTAGCGGCAGGGGCGCCGGTTAAGACGCTCGCGGACCTGAAGCTGGCCGAGGAAATGGCGCCGAACCAGCTGGACATCTTCGTGCTGAAGGGGGGAGCCCTTTTGATGAGAAAAGATCCCATGAGTGCGCTGGCTGAATTCAACCGCGCCCTGGCCATCGAGCCGAAGGACATGCGGGCCCATCGGGGCCGGGGACAGGCCTATGCCGACCTGAAGGAGATGCCCAACGCCTGCCTCGATTGGAAGCAGGCCTGTACCTTGGGAGGATGCGCCGAACTGATCAAGGCGCAAAAACAGGGGAACTGTCTGGGGTTGTGAAAGAAAAAAGGGCGGAGAGGACGTTCGGCGTATCGCCTGAATTTAAAAAGGTCGGAATAGGAGTTCGAGCTGTGCCCTTTCAGCGGGGGGGCGGTTTGAGCGTCTGGCCCAGACATCTTGGCATCCTCAAGGAGGCAGGAGTGATTAGACTGAAGGAAGTATTTCTTCTTGGCGTTCTTGTGTTGGGAATAGGCGGTCAGCCGGCGTTTGGCCTTGAGAAACCATTATTTCTTCCGAGCTTCTACCTTTCTGCTGTCGAAAATAGCCTTCCTGGTTCGAGTCTGGTCCAACATTCAACCCGGGATGGAGTCGAGTTGTACCTGTACAGTAAAGATAACGCTTCGTTTGTTGGAGTGCAGAACATCAAGGTCGATGCGCCGAAACTCCGGGCTGTCATGTCCTATCTCTTTCAGAACTTTACCAAAGAGATAGGTTCTAATGGTGGAGAGTACATTGTTCTCAACAACAACGAGATGTACGCCAAAATCGACAACAACGAAATGAGGCGCACCGTTTTCGTTTTCGCGGTGCCTACGGCGGTCCACATTTGGACCTACACCGGAGTTGCCTTCGAAAGAGTCGACCTGGATGAGAAGTTCCGGATTCTAAAAGAGTTGGCAAATCGAGAACGGTACCTTGAGGCAAAGAGTGCGGGAAATGTCGCTATGGGGTCATGGGGGACGGAGATCTATGATTACTACCTTGAACTGGTAAAGGAGAACAAGAAAAAGGAGGCGTGGCCGATCTTGCAGGAACTACTGGCGACGTCTCCCTACAACTACCGCGCGCACGCTGATGTGGTGCGGGAATCAGCTGATGTAAAGGCCGCCGAGAATAGCGCCCGGATCATCCTGAAAAACGCTGAAGATCAATCCATCAGGGCCCTGGCGATGAGATTCCTGGGCCAACAGCCGCTGGGGATGGAATCTATTCCCTATCTCCCGAAACGCGAGACCGGTCTGGAAGTCGTATTGGTTCCACTGGGACCATGCGATGTTACGTTGCTGAAAGATGTTGCCAAAGTGTACGAAAAGATCACGGAGATCCCCGTTAAGGTTCGGAGGCTTAAGGAAAACTGGAAATGGCGTACTCCAGACCGGATTCCTTACCAACGCTCGGTCCAGGAGTCCATCGTAAAGATGACTGAGGAAAAAATAGATTTCCAGGGATGGACCAAGGACAAGTACATAACAGGGCTAACGAAGGCCGCAGAGAGTAAGGACCCCCTGACAAGGTACCAGGTAAAGAGCGTGGTAGAGAAAATTAAAACGGAAGACGGGTCATATCTGGTCGACCCCTATTTGGAGGAATTTTCCCGAATTTTGGCACGGTACCGGAGTAATGACAGCCGGGTAATGTACGTTGGAATTACGGCGAACAACATATTTTCCGGTGACAGCAACTTCGTTTTCAGTTTGTACTCATCGGGACAGCAATCCCCTGCTAGTCTGATGTCCTACTACATGATGCTGTCAAAGAATCTGTCCGAGGACCACGAGTCCCGCATGCGCCTCGTGGAGCGAATTGCAAAGGAGTTGGTACCGGCAAGCCTTAAGGCCTTGGGGATTCCAAGGAGCACCGACCCTACGTGCCCGTATTCCTATTCGAATGGTACCTCACGGCTGGACGAAAAAACGCTGGTACTGTCCGACCCTGTCAAAGAAGCCATCAACAAGATCAAAGCCAGAAAGTAAAGAGAAGTTGATAAGTTAAGATGACAAAGAAGGTCCAAGGTGCCGGGGCTACATTTGACAAGGACTCCCAAGGGGCGGGATAGAAGAGTAGGCATGAAGTGGCATCGCATTGATATGAGGAAACCCAGATGATCTGTCCCCGGTGCCGGATGGCATTGCGGAAAACGCTTGTCGATAAGAGCTACGTGTGGATCTGCCCCAACTGTTCGGGACGAGCCGTCGCCCTTCCGGTGGTGCGGACCCGGATTCCGGATTCTGCTTTCCGTGATTTGTGGAAGCAGGGCAACGCTGCACCGGCGTCTGTTGATGTGCCGTGCCCGGTGTGCAATGTGAACATGTGCGAACTGAAGGCTGGTGGTGAGGTTGTTGACCTCTGCCGAAGCTGCCAGTTTCTCTGGTTCGACC
This sequence comes from Geomesophilobacter sediminis, assembly GCF_016458275.1. Classification (GTDB taxonomy): domain Bacteria; phylum Desulfobacterota; class Desulfuromonadia; order Geobacterales; family Geobacteraceae; genus Geomesophilobacter; species Geomesophilobacter sediminis. The sequence goes on along the minus strand of NZ_JAEMHM010000005.1, from coordinate 255,110 downwards.
GGAATGAGTTTGAGAATCTACCGCAAAATGCACTGCCTGCTGCACGTGCCGAGCTTTCCCCTGAGGGCAAAAAAGCGGTTGCGATGTTGCAGCTGGATTCGCTGAAGCAACAGCAGGAAGAAAAAGATGTCGGCCTAAGCTCCCCTGACAACGGGTGGGAACTCGTCCTCGGGTTTCTGGGCGTTCCGGTAGAGTACAACTCGAGGACTATTACCAACCTCCCCATCGCGACCTGGGCCCTTTCTGCGGTGATTGTCGTGGTCACCTTGCTATCTCTCGGCAGCCTCGATGACATTGTGAAGGAGTGGGGACTTCTGCCGGTTAACCCGCTGCGCCATGGGGGAATAACTTTCGTCTCTTCCTTCTTCCTCCACGCCGGAATGATCCATCTGATCGGCAATCTTTACTTTCTCGTTGTCTTCGGCGATAACGTCGAGGACGTCCTTGGCCCGGCAAAATTCCTCGTCTTAATCGCCCTAGCTGCACTGGTAGGAGATGTTGCCCAAATTGTCGCAGACCCGAGAGCTACCGTCCCTTCTATCGGGGCTAGTGGGGGAATCTCCGGAATACTGGCGTACTATGCTCTACGCTTTCCTAGAGCCAAAGTGGGAGTCCTTTGGTTTTTTCACTGGTTTCGTTTTCCGGTAGGATTCGTCCTGCTCTTCTGGGTCGGCTTGCAAATTCTCGGCGCGTTAACACAGATCTCAGGGGGCGGCCAAGTTTCATCTCTTGCCCATCTCGGTGGTGCAGTCGTAGGCCTACTGTTCTGGTGGTACCTGGACTTTGGGGACAAAAAAGCTCAACTGGCGGTGAGGTAGTGATAAACGGAAAAGAATCGGCTGGTCTTCCCAAAGGGGGCATGGGCCCAAACATGAAATCACTAGCCGCAGATGCACCCAGATAAAGGCAGATAGTCACAACAACAGGAGCAGGATCATGAAAAAGAATATTTTGGCTCTGGGTGGAATTCTTGTCGGTTCGCTAATAACCGCCACACCTGTGTTGGCCGGCCCAGCTACCGATGCCCTCATTACCTGCATGACTGACAATACGACAGGCAAAGATCGCAAGGATATGGCCCGATGGGTTTTTGCCGGCATGTCTGTTCACCCGACAATCGAGAGTCTTTCCAACGTGACTGATAAAGACCGGGATCAGTTTGACAAAGAGCTTGCTAGAATGGTCACCAGATTGCTGACCGAAAACTGTAAGGCGGAGGCAAAAGAGGCGTTGGGAAAAGAAGCCGGCGAAGCTCCGCTTAAAGCTGCCTTCAGTGTTATGGGAAAACTAGCAATGCAGGAGCTCCTGAATGATCCGAAAGTACAAGCTACGTTTACAAGCTTTGCTAAATATCTGGACGAGGATAAGTTCAAAGTATTTAATCCTGATTAAGTTCTGAATCTGGGAGACTGTTGCCACGGGTGAGAGGGGCGGTATGACACGGGTGCTACATATTACCAGCGGGGACATCGCTGGGGAGAACCTGAAGCAAAGCGGCGTGACGGGCGATTTGCTGGTCTGGCATGACATCCTTTACGAAGGTCCCCGGAATCCGGGCTGGCCGGAAGAGGAGACCTTACTGGCCCGCACCCAATTTCTTGATGAGGTCACCGACGGCGGGCTGGGCCGACAGCATATTCTGGAGACCTTGAGGGATCAGTACCGGAAACTCGAAACTGCCTCCGGATACGATGCCGTGATCCTTTGGTTCGACGCCTGCCTCTTCGATCAATCGATGTTGTCGCACATCCTTGCCTGTCTGAAGATCAAGGGCGTGGTCACCCCCGAACTCATTTGCGTTGCCGCCTTCCCGGGGATCGAACCGTATAACGGCATCGGACAACTTTCCCCCCAGCAGCTTGCTTCGGTCTACGGGCAACGCAGTCCGGTAACCGCCGAGCAGGTCGGGTTTGCCGAACGTGTCGACCGAGCCTTCGCCTTGCAGGACCTGGACGAATTCGCTCTTCTGGCGAAATACGACGCGGCGCCGCTGCCCTATCTCCCCGCGGCGGTGGATCGTTGGCTCAAGGAACAGCCCGATCCGGAAACCGGATTGGGGCTTCTGGAGCAATTGGCGCTCGATGCCATCCGCTCCGGCTGCCACCACCCTTGGGAAATCTTCCGGCATGTTGCCGCGCATGACACGCCTCCCCAGTACTGGGGGGACAGTACCCTCTGGGCAAAAATAAACCGGCTGGCGACGCTGAGCCCGCCCCTGGTGAAGATTGAAGGTCCTTCGGGAAAGCTCCCCCAGTGGATCAGCCAAGGGGGCGTCGAATCGTATCTCATTTACCCTTTGTAGAGCCGTCGCTTCGGAAGCGCACCGCAGAGGGCGCGGAGGCACGCCGAGGAAAACCGTTTTAAACAGGGATGAATAGGATGAAGGGGATTTGCTCGGCGCTGCCTGGAGTAAATCCCCTTCATCATATGCATCCCAGTTTGGTTGAAGTAATACGGGGGGCTTTCTTGTTCCTACGGGATGATGTTGATGAGGCCCCGCCGCAGCAAGGAACGCAGGGCCATCGCCGCGTCGGACGGGCTTGCGGCGATCCCGTGCAACCGCGCCAGCTGTTTCGATACCTCCACTTCTTCTCCGGTCATGAGGAGAAGGTCCCGCTCCAGGTCCTCCAGCCAGTGCTCGCTAGTCAGCGCTTTTCCGAGGAGGCGGGCTCGTACCTTGGAACGCAGCTCGCCTCCGAGCAGGAAAGACTCGGTAAGCGCGAGGGGGTGCGCCCGACGGATCCGGCAAGACGAAATGTCGTCCCGGCGTGCCGCTTTTTCCATGGCAAAGAAAGCGTCCACTTCGCCCCCTGCGTCGCGATCCGGCGGTGTAACGGTCTCAACCCGGGTCCAGGGCGGCCCGGCAGCGGGGTCGCTCCATCGAAAGAACAGGAGCACCGAAACGACCCGGGCGTAACCCTGTTGCCTTAAATTCTCCGACCATTCTCCTACCGACTCCAGGAACTCACCAAAATCGTAATCACCCTCGGCGTGCCCGATGGCATAGGTCTCCGCCGAATGTTCGCGCAGGCGCAGGATGACGACGTCCATCGGTGCGTCGCCGAGCCACCCGCGTACCCGATCGGCGACCGAAAACGCGTCCGACTCGCCGATCTCGGTGACGATGTGGGCGGTTCCCCCGGGGGCGAGACGCCGGGGGAGTCCTTCTACAATACGCCGCTGGACCTCTTCGCCGGACTTTCCTCCGTCGCGGAAGCCCAGGGTGTGGACCGGCGAGGGGACGAAAGGGGGATTGGCGGTGATGAGATCGAACCGCTCTTCTCCGACCGGTTGATACAGGTCGCCGGTTAAGCACTTCAGGTTTGCCGCACCGAAGAGCCGGGCGTTGAAACGGGTGCACTGGACGGCCCTCGGGCTTATGTCAACGGCGACCACCCGCTCGGCGTGCGCCGCAGCCAAAAGCGCATGGACGCCGGATCCGGTGCAGAGGTCCAGGGCGGACCCGACCGGCTTTCTCGACGTGGTGCGGGAGAGCCAGCGGCTGTCGGTGCCGATCGACATCACCAGGTCGAAAGGGATCGCGTGCCAACCCGGGTGCGGCAGTTTCGGCCAGGCGTGGTCCGAAACGACCAGGCGGTTTCCGACCGGATAGAGCGAGGCGCGGGCACGCCAGCTTCCCTGGACATCGCAGATGAGCAGACCGTTTCGCTGTAGGACCTCGGCGGCAGGAGGGTCGAACAGCCGAGCAAGTTCCTCGGCGGGCAAAATGCCCTGGAGCAGAAAAAGATCGATGAGCAGTGCCAGGGGATCACGGTCGCAAAGACGCTCCCTCCGATACAACGGGAGCGCCCGCCATCTCAGATCGGCCAGATCCTCGAGCCCCAGCCGTTCCCGCGTCCGGGCCTCGGTGTAGCCGAGATCGGTCACCCGGGCCACCGCTTGACGCAGCGCCGTCCCGTCCTTTTCATCGAAGGTGAAGGTCGGGGCCTCAGTAACTATCCGGTCTGCGGCGGAACTTCCATCACGCACTGACATCCTCCGTCCCTGCATAGGTGGGGTCTTGTTGCATGGGGGGTATTCTGCGCAGCAAGTCGGCAAGAAAGATGGACCAACCAAGGATATTTCCATCCCCGACATGCTTTTTTCTCCACGGTTTCTCCATGTTGTCTCCTCATTGCTCGGTTAAAAGGAACGGGCAATTTAAGAACCGCCCCGCAAATGGGAAGACCATGTTCCCCTCGCATTGGGAAAGGAGTAGGCAATGAACCCTGCACGCCTTGTCGCCATGTTGATTCTCCTGGCGGCGTCCGGCTGCGCCACCGATGGCGGCCCGCACCAGAGCAGACGGGCCGAATCGACGGCGGACCGGCAGCAACTCAGGCAAATCAAGAATACGGTCCGTGCCCTAAAGCAGGAGGGGATCGACGCGGTCAATTTTGACTACTGGCGACCGCTTCTCTTCACCGCGTGCATCAGTCTCAGGAGTTTTTCCCTGCCTCAGGAAAACCCCGCCGAGGCGGTACCAAGGTTGGAACAGGAGTTCGGGCCTCCGCGCGCGGCCCTGACCCCGTCTTTCGCGCTGGCGCAGTCGGCTGAGGGGACGCAGAAACTTCCCGACGATACCTGGACCGGCTTTGTCGAAACCTTCGATCTTTTCAAGGAGAAATTGGAGCGGAGCGGACGTAGTGGTACGGGGCGGGAAGGATTGGTGGCCCTCTACGGGAGCGCACTGGGCCGGGCGCCCCGGTGGCAGCTTTGGGTCGCGGACCGGTTTTCCCCGGGACTGACCACGGCTGTGCTCGTGAGAACGGGTGTCGAGGCCCAGGGGCTGCTGCAGCAACATTGGCTTGAAGTGGACTCCGGCCGCTACCCGGAAGGCGCGACCCGGAAAATCTTTGGCAACGGTTGGCAGCCCCGAGACTGGGCCACCCATGACCCGAAGGCGTCTGCGGCCCTGGCGCGGATCCTCACCCTTTTGGCCGGGTCCGAGGGGAGCGCCGAAAGGAGGGCCACCGCCGCGGTTGCAGTGCTCGACGATTTCCTCCGGGACCGGAACCTTTCGGGAACCGGTGCCGGTCCGAAGGTTTGCACTCCGGCGGTCGCCGAGGCGTTACCTGATATTCGGAAGGAAGACCTGCAACGCTACGGAGCCGAAGAGGAAGGGGCGGCTCCGGAACGCCAGGGGAAGAAAGGTCACAACCGCCGGGGGGCGGGTTTCTGACCGGAGGGGAGCAGCAAGGAACGGGGGCACTGATTTGAGGATGAGTGATGAAGCGGGAGCCGGTGGCTGCTTGAACAAGGATTTGAAGTCCCCCTTTAGGCAAAGGGGGGGAGGGTGATTTGCCTCTAATGTCCAGCTCTTACGTGAGGTAGAACCTAAATCCTCAAAAACCAAATCCCCCCTGCCCCCCTTTGCCAAAGGGGGATCAAAGGACGGACTTCTTTTGGAGCCGAGAGGTCCCTTTTCGAGCCGCAGGGTGCCTGGTCTTGAAAAAATGACAGTGTGGCTGATTAAGAATAGTGAGGTCCCTTTTCCGCACAGATGTCCCGTAGGTGAACATTCCATATCTGGTCTCGATGCGCCTAACCTATTGTAACTGCACAGAATTATTTTTGGCATGGTTCCCGCAAAGAGGTGCCCAACCTGTCGTAAAGTCCTGTTGTAAAACAATACCTAGGAGGGTACCCACCATGGAAGCTATCTTTGGAACCGCATTAATCGCATTTACTGTTATGAGCATCGTCGCCGTTTCGGTTCAGTACCTGGCTTACCGGAATTCCGAATACCACAAAGCGTCGGAGGAGCGTCGCAATGCCCGCCGCTCGGTTTCCTGGAAGGGGTCCGTGCAACCGCTCGTTTAGTTTCTTTCTCCAGATCGAAATCACCAATTTTCCAGGCGTGAAAAAGAAACGGCCGGCATCCCGAAGGGGACGCCGGCCGTTCTTTTTCACGTTTGATGAGGTTGGTGGAGCCGGCCGTTTCTGGTCTAGCGTGAGCCTGCAGAGTGCCGGGGTGCCGGAGACGAAAGTGTGGCAACTCGGAGAAGGGCTCCCAGCGCAAAGGTTGCGAAGCCCGGTCCGCTGGCGAACCGGGCTCCGCTACTTGGGAATATCACTGTGGCCGGGGCGGCGCTGCTAATCGGAAACGATGCCGCTCCCCTTGGTGGCCTTCCATTGGAACTGGTGCGGCCACTTCGTCGTGTCGGTCGTGGTGATGGCGGTGTGGCAGACATAGCAGGCATTGGGGCGTTTGCCGCTGCCGTGGGCTTCCATGAAGTCGCCGAGCCCTTCACCTTTGGAGTTCGCGTGGCAGGCCCCGCAGCTGCCGATCGCCTTGGCGTAGTTCTGGTACTGCTGCGACTGGTAGTTGTCGATGTCCACCCGGGAGGGGACCATGGCATGCGGGCTGCCGTGGCAGCTGGAGCAGTAGACCCCGCCGTGGCCGACGGAGTTTCTGAAGAGGGTGGCGCCGGTGTCGACCTGGGCCACGCCGGCGTGGCAGGTCACGCATTTCGGTTCATTCACCCAGGGGACCTTGGTGTTGTTGGTGATCGAGGCGGCCATGGTCGCCATGCTGCCGTGGCAGGTGGTGCAGTTGCCGTCCGGGGCGGTGTGGGCGAGGCTTCGGCTGCACTGGGTCTTCGCGCCGGGATGACAGTCGTAGCAGGAAGCCCCTTTGGAGGCATGGTAGCCGTGGATCGCTTCGGAGAGGTATTTACCGGAAGTGCCGCGCCCGCTCGTCCCCAAAGCCGGGCTCCCGTGGCAGGAGGCGCACAGGACCGGCATCTGGTTCACCAGGTTGGTCCCCACGTTCTTGTCGTGCTTCAAAAGGACGTCGAGCATCGGGTTCTTGTTGCCGTTATGGCACTTGGCGCAGTTGATCTCGTCCGAGATCGGGATGGTGGTCCGGGTCTGGGCCACGATGTTGCCGCTTTTGTCCTTCACGGTCACTTTGATCACCTGGAACGGATTCCAGACGCCGGAGTCGTCGATGGGGGTGATCGGAACCCCGTTCACCTGGAAGTGGTCCCCTTTGGCCACCATCTTTCCGGCAAGCCCGTTGTGGATGGTCGGATCGACCAGGTTGAGGCCGGTGTCGGTGGCGAGGTTCACCCCGAAGAGCTTCGCGCAGTACTGCCAGAACTGCCAGTAGGTCCCCTTGTTGGAAGAGAGGGTGTTGTTCACCACGCGGTATTCGACGGTCAGCCCCGCGGTCACCACCTTGGGGGGATTGCCGCGCTGCAGCACCTGCGCCCAGACGTTGTTGTAGGGGGGGAGGATCACCGCGGTGTCGTAGCTGGAGTTGGCGCAGTGCATGCCGAGGTCGTTCCAGGCGAAGACGACGTAGCTCGCGCCGTTTTGCGCCGGAACGATCGTGCCGGGGTGGGAAGGGGGCATCTGGGCCGGCGGCGGGGTCCAGGTGGTGGTCGACGTGCCGGTCGAGGTGGAACCGGTGGAGCCGGTCGTGGTGCCCGAGCCGCTCGTCGACGTGGTGGTAGCGAGCGCGGTGGCAATCGCCTGGATCTGGGTGGTGGTCAGCTTGGAAAGCGAGCGCATGGCGCTCACCGTGGAGATGGCATTGGTGATGCGCGCGGTGGTCGCCCCTTTCTTGGTGGAACTGGCCAACTGCCCGTGGCAGCTTGCACAGTAGGTGGCGTAGAGCGAAGCTCCGCTGGGTGCGGTGGCCGCCTCGCTGGTACCGTGAGCCGAAAGAGAAAAAGCGATCGTCATCAACGAAAAGAACAGAGAACCCAACACCTTGTACTGCATACTACCTCCTGAATAATGAGTCGAATTCCACATGGGCGGAAACGCTACCCCGGCCCAACCGGCCGGTGTTTCGCGTCCCTGACAGGGTGCATTTCCTGCGTTCAAGCCGATCGGTCCCGGGGGACCACTGCTGCCGAATACCTCCTTCGAGTGGGATGCGCAGGCGGATATCGGCAACAAAAAAAGCCGGGCTGCCAATATCCTTTGATATTTCGGCAACCCGGCTGTCTCGTGGAGACCCTGTAGGCTTTCCGCCCCACCCTCGCGGGTGGTTTAGTATTCTCGTGTATCGATCTATATGACTACCTGCATGTGCTGCACATAGAGCAAGGTGCGTGCCATCTGTAGAACGCAGCGCCGCGGCATTGGTTGACACGCAGTTGGCGCGGCGTTTTAGGGCGGAAGGGGACCCCGTTGCGATCGCTGCCCAACCCGCGCCAAGGCTGTTCAGAAAAGGCACAGCTGTTCAGGAAAGGGTCGGAAATGTTCAGGGAAAGGACAGGATCCGGGCTCCCGTGATGGGCGACACAAAGGTTGCCTTTTTGGTCCGGTTCCGATAATATGCAACCATAAGGTTGCGGTTTTTTCCGCCGCAACGGGAGGTATGACATGAACGATCGCATCGAGAAACGCATCGAGTTGAAGGCGTCGCCGGCGCGGGTCTGGCAGGCGCTGACCGACCATAAGGAATTTGGCGAGTGGTTCCACATCAACCTGGAGGGTCCCTTCGTTCCGGGACAGGTAACGCGCGGCAACATCACCTACCCGGGGTACGAGTGGCTGGTGGTCGAGTTCGACGTGCTCAAGATGGAGCCGAAGCGGCTCTTCTCCTACCACTGGCACCCCTATCCGGCCGATCCGGCGGTGGACTATTCCCAGGAGACGCCGACCCTGGTCGAATTCCGGCTGGAAGAGATTTCCGGCGGGACGCTCCTTAGGGTCACGGAATCCGGCTTTGACAAGATCCCGGCTCACCGTCGCGAAGAGGCGTTCCGGATGAACGACGGCGGCTGGTCCGAACAGCTGCAGAACATCGAGGCCCATGTCGCGCAGAAACCTTAGCCCGACGGCACGCCAGCCGGAGCCGGCCCCGGTGTTTGCGGCACTGGGGGACCCGACCCGGCTGGCGCTGGTGGCGAAACTGTCCCGCGGGGGCGCCAGTTCCATCGTGCAGCTCACCGAGGGGACCGAGCTGAGCCGGCAGGCGGTCACCAAGCATCTCAAGATCCTGGAGCAGGCGGGGATCGTGCACAGCGTCCGCTCCGGGCGGGAGAGCCGCTACGAGCTCGATCCGGCTCCGCTTGCCGAGGTGAAGGATTACCTGGACCGGGTCTCGGCGGAGTGGGACCAGGCGCTTATGCGGCTGAAGGCTTTTGTCGAAGAGTAAGGGGATGCGGGAAGCGGGAAGCGCACCGCAGAGGTCGCTGAGGGACGCGGAGAAAAGGCGGTCTTAACACGGGAAAAGCTGTTCAACAGGGATAGAGGGGATGCAGGGGATGCACCAGACGTAGCTGGTAAATCCCTGGCACGGGTTCATCCCTGCTATGAAAAATGAGCCGCCAAGGCTGCCGGCATCGGAGCCGTCGGTTTGGCTAACAAGTAAAGGCGCATCTCCTTTTGTCGCTTGCCAAGAGGGAGATGCGCCTTTTGTCGTTGGAACTTCTCTCTTTGTATGGGGCAGGGGGGATCAGCGGCGCTGCAGTTTTCCGGCGAGGTTCCCCAAAAGGGCGATGCCGGCGGCGACGCGGTCGGACCAGAAGGCGGCGCTCAGCCTCAGATAGTTGCGGTAGGTCCCGGGGCGGGCGGAAAAGACCGGCCCGGGGGCGAAGGTGATCCCCCGCTCGCGTGCCATTTCGTAGAGCTGAACCGAATCGACGGACTCCGGCATCTCGACCCAGAGCACGAAGCCTCCTTCGGGGCGGGAGACGCGGGTTCCGGCCGGGAACTGCTCGCTCACCGCCTGGGTGATCAGCGCGAGCTGGCGGCCGTAGATCCGGCGCAGCCGGCGCAGGTGTGCCTCGTAGCCGCCGTTGGCCAGAAACTCGGCGATGGCGAGTTGCGGCGGCACCGCGTTGGTCAGACTGGTGACCGCCTTCAGCCGCTCCACCTCGGCGCGGTACCGGCCCGGCGCGATCCAGCCGACCCGGTAGCCGGGGGCGATGGTCTTGGAAAAGGAGGAACAAAGGAGCACCCGCCCGTCCGGGTCGTAGGCCTTGGCCACCGTGGGGCGGCTCGGACCCAAGGGGAGATCGCCGTAGATGTCGTCCTCGATGAGCGGCAGGTCGTGGCGCGCGAGCAGACGCACCAGTTCCCGCTTGGCGTCGTCCGGCATCACGCTCCCCAGGGGATTGCTGAAGTTGGTGATGAAGAGGCAGGCGTTCACCCGGTTGTTCTCCAGCACGAAGCGGAGCGTGTCGAGATTCACCCCGTGCTGCGGATCGGCCGGGATCTCCAGGGTCTTCAGGTCGAGGGCGGCGATGGCCTGCAGGGTATTGAAGAAGGTGGGGGATTCGACGACCACCGTGTCGCCGGGACGGCAGACGGCGCGCAGGGCGAGCTCCACCGCCTCGGTGCAGCCGTTGGTGACGAGGAGATCGTCCGGAGAAAAGGAACAGCCGGCGGTCAGCATCCGGCGGGCGATCTGCTGGCGCAGCCGGGGATTGCCCGCCGGGCGCTCGTAAGATAGGCTCTGGCCGCCAAACCGGCGCGTTTCGCTGGAGAGCATCCGGTTCAGGCGGTCCACCGGCAGATTGTCAAGATCGGGAATCGCCGCGCCGAGCTGGACGAAAGCGGGGTCGCCGGCGTCGCGGTAGATCATCAGCGCGAGTTCGCTGTTGTCCACGTTGGTCGGGCGCAAAAGCTCACGGTCGCCGGCCGGGAGCCGCAGCGGCGCCGGGCGCTTGGGACATACGTAGTAGCCGGACTGGGGCCGCACCGCCACCACACCCCGGTCTTCCAACAGGGCATACGCCTCCAGCACGGTCGACGGGCTCACCTTGAGCTGGCGGCTTAGCCCCCGCACCGACGGGATCCGGTCCCCCGGCTGGAAGGTTCCTTGTTCGACCAGCGCGGCGACCCGTTCGGCGACCTGTTCGTAGAGCAGGTTTTTGTCTCCCGATAGACCGTTCATGCCAGGCATAGTAGCGCGAAGCCGTCTTGCAGTACAGATACAATTTCGACCAAGGTGCACCGATACAGTTTGCGTTCCGAGCCGACTATACCGCTTCACTTTGCCGGGATCTGCATCTTTTGCGGGGCCCCCTCCGGACCTATACTGAAGCCCGGGAAAAGGAGGATGCCATGCAGATCAGCCTGGAAAAGGAACAGGGGGTGACGTTGCAGGGGGATTGCCGCGGGATACGGGTGCGCTGCCTGGCCGGGGTGTTGTGGCTGACCCAGTGCGGCGACGAGCGGGATTACCTGCTGCGCCCGGAAGAGGAATTCGTGGTGCGGCGCCGGGGGAAGGTGATCATCGAGGCGTGGCGGGATGCGGTCCTGACCCTGCCGCCGGAGGCGGAGCCGACCGGCTGGCTGGAACGGCTGGCATGCCGGTTTGCCGCGCTGCGCCGGCCGGTGATCCCGACAACCATTAAGCGCACCGCAACGGTCGCGGAGGGGCGCGGAGGAAAAACTTTCTGAACGGGGATGAACGGGATGAAGAGGATTTCCAAGGCTCAACTATCCCCTTCATCCGGTTCAGCTCGGCGGGAAATCAGGGTTCCCGAAAAGCTTCCAGCTCCGGCGCGGTCATGCTTGCGACGAACTCGGTGATGGTATACCGGGCGAGACCGCGCGCCTTGAACGGGTCTTGCTCGAGAACGGCGTCCAGCTGTTCGCGGGTGATGCCGCGGGCTAGGATGATCCCGCCGGTGCGGGGGATTTTGCGGCCCGAGGCAACCAGGATCCCCTTGGCGTACTGCTCGCGCAGAAACGCCACATGGGCCTCCAGGGCCTCGTCGATTTCATTAAGCGGTACCTGGTACTGGACATCGATCAAAAACATATTCACTCTCCTCCTTTGGGATCAGTAAAGCGCACCGCAGAGGGCGCAGGGGTACACAGAGGAAAATCAAATTAACGGGGGGCACAGGATAAACAAGAATACGGATCGTCTCCATCCTGGTCAGAAGCTCTCAGCTTCGGCGTAGAGGTAAATTCATTGAACAGGGATGCAGGGGATGCAGGGGAAACCTTCATCTGTTCAAATAAAAGTCCCTCGGCGCACCTTGGCGTCCTCTGCGGTCGGCTTTCAGGATTTCATTAAGCGGTGCCTGGCACTGGACATGTGTGGCACTGGACATGCGGTGGGCTTTGGGCTATTCCGACAGTTCCCGCCAGCGGAAACAGTCCACCACGTGATCGTTCACCATTCCGACCGCTTGCATGTGGGCATAGCAGATGGTGCTCCCAACGAAGCGGAAGCCGCGCTTTTTCAGGTCGCGGCTCAGCGCGTCGGAGACCGGGGTGCTCGCCGGGATGTCGCTCAGCGTCTTCCTTGCGTTCTGGATCGGCTTGCCGTCCACGAAACGCCACAGGTAGGCGTCGAAACTTCCGAATTCCTCCTGCACTTTGAGAAAGGCACGGGCGTTGCCGACGGCCGCGGCGATCTTGAGCCGGTTGCGGACGATGCCGGGGTTGGCGAGAAGCTCGGCCGTCTTGGCGTCGTCGAAGCGGGCCACCAGCTCCGGATCGAAACCGGCAAAGGCGGCCCGGTAGGCTTCCCGTTTCCGGAGGATGGTGATCCAGGAGAGGCCGGCCTGCGCCCCCTCCAGGATGAGGAATTCGAAGAGGAGCCGGTCGTCGTGCACCGGCACCCCCCATTCCCGGTCGTGATAGTCATGGTAGAGCGGATCGCTACCCGCCCAGGCGCAGCGGGTGAGGTTTGGAGAGGTATCCATCGTTTGCCTCCTGAAGGGAGTATCTTCATGATCAAGCGCGTCGACGCAACCTAGCACGATCTTTCGGTAAACCAAAGCAAAAGGAAATATCCCTTTAACAAAGGTCAGGAAAAATCTCTCGTGCCGGCTTAGTTGAGGGTTTGAAGTCTTAGCAAAGGGGGGATTTAGGGAAATTTGCTTCTGAGCCGCGCATGTTACGGGGTGACGTCTTGTCCAAAGGGTATGTTGTCCCAGTTAACCCTATCCTCACCCTGTCCGCTGCAAGCCGTGCTCTCGCACGTTCATCCCGCTCCGAATCCTGCCGACGGGGCTTCTTTGTTTACCCCTCCTGATCTCCTCATTCGGGGCCCGCCATGAACCTGCCGCAATGGGTTCCGGACTGCGGGCAACTTGGTCCGAATCAGGCTGCAGGAACTGACCGCACTTAGGGAACGTGTCGAAGGGGAGAGCTGCTGTACCGGATTTGTCCCCAGGATCAGCTTCGGCCTTGCTAAACATCAGTGCATTAAGCTGATTGGCGCCTACCTTCTGCTCTGGGTGGTGCACTACGGAGAATGGCCCCAGGCGCAGCAGGAAAGGCAAAGCGTGGCATATGAGATATGGCAACGAGTTTGCGGCAGGTGTCCGCGACAATACCTTTCCGCCCGGTGCGGCGCACACCGAAGGTCGAGGTGCCGGGAATCCAGACGGCGTTGGTGGTGGGGCCGCCGGGCGAAAAAATATATACCGATCGTTACGGCAGGGTGAAGGTGCTAATTGAAGCTGGTATGGAATGTGGAGCGGCGAAGCAAGGTAGGCGTCTGGTATTCCATTTACGAAATCAGCGGAAAATGGGACATTGAGAAGAAGGTGGCAATACCCCCACCTTCTTTCTATCAGGCAGTGACAGAGAGGAAAACTGATTAACTGCTTCTTCGACTACCTTTTGGTTTGCCAGTAGAGACTTACGCTCAACACGGAAGCCAGGAGTATGAGGATAGGTATTGACAAAGCGGGCACTGCTGGAATAACCCCTTGTTTAAAGCTTACCTGAAGTGTGTGGTTGCTTGTCACATGGGACAAGCTATATCCAAAGTTACTTTTATCGATCCATACCATTGAGGAAACATCAACTCCGTTGTCATATAGTTTGTCGATCGTATAGCCAGTATTCGGGGTAATGGTAAATGAGAAGCTATCATTGTAATTGACAGCCCGAGATGTGGGATTAATAGTGCCATTTCCAGAACTGCTCGTAACCATAGTAAACGTTTGAATGTCAAACTGCGCATTGACCTTTTTAGCAGCATTCATTCCAACTGTACATTGATCGCCGTTTACATAGTCACAACCGGTCCAGGAAGTAAGTGTTGATCCACTCGTTGGATTTGATTTCAAGATTACATTGGTATTTTGTGGGAATAGCATTGTAGAGTTTGTTGAAAAGGCATATCCCCCTGATGCACTAACGGTTCCACTTCCATTGCCGGTAAAATCAATTTCGAAGACCGTATCAGCATATTGCGATGGCGTAGAACTATGATAATAGCCCCAGTACCAAAAAGTCCCGTCGCTTTTTACTGCAGCTATTTCTTGATATCCACTCCCGATATGCAGTACGTTTGAGATGCCTGAGACCTGTTTAACTACTGTTATTGGCGTAAATGAACCCCAAGTTGATGAAAAAGATCCGGCCATCCAAACTGTGCCATCACTCTTTAGAGCAATTACGTAGCCGTCTCCAGCTGCGATTTCAGTAATGCCGTTCAGCCCAGAAAGCTTATATGGAGTTTTTATTTCATCATACCCACCCCACACCCAAACACTACCATCGTTTTTTAAGGCCACGCTGTTAAATTCACTTGTTGCAATTGCAGTAATACCAGATAACCCTTGGACCTGCTCTGGAATGTTATTGTTATTGAATGTTCCATTCCCTAATTGACCATGCCCGTTATATCCCCAGGCCCAAACAGCACCATCGTTATTTAGTGCAAGAACATGCCCGCCTTTAGAAGAAACAGCCTTTGCATTTCCAAACCCGAGCGCTTTGACTGGAGCGCACCTAGTTAGCTGCGTGCCATCTCCAAGTTCTCCATTTGCATTACGTCCTTTACCCCAAATTGTGCCGTCGCTTTTAACTATTATTGTATTATCGACGCCAGCGTTAATGGATTTGATATTTGAAAAATCCGTCAGCTGGATTGGTGAGGTAACGACAGACGCCGTGTATCCATTGCTGCCGGAGTTATCAAACAAGTTGCAAGTACTATTCCCTCCCAATCCCCACAATGTGCCATCAGCCTTGAGAAAAAGTGTTTCGCTCATACTCTGGGAAAGATCAACAACATTAACCGCCCCTTCTACCTGGAAATCTGGACGTATATTCGTCGGTGCCATCCAGTAATTGTATTGCCAGACCGTACCATCGTCCTTAAGGCCAAAGAATGGGTCTGTAAACCATCCTCCTACCACGTTGGTTAGGTTGGCTCCATTGGCTATTCCTGGAACCATGAGCAAGATGATTATGAATGTATGGGCAAGCTGCCGTAGTCCGCTCCTTTGGTTGATCATTCTCATTTTGCCCCCGGGCTTAAATAAATGTATTTTAGTTTCAACTCCATTTATCCTGGCTGCAGAGCGGAGTTTTTTAGCCAAAAAAAAGCCCGCAAAGAGACCGTTGTCTCATTTGCGGGCTTTCTGGTTCATCGCGATGTCAGCAAAGTTCCCGGATGTGGGACCTTTATAACAGGAAATTGTCTAAAATGTGTGACGGTTATATTTTTTTTATGTAAATCTTTGAGTTAAATTTAACTTTGAATTGCCTCTTCACTGGGTGATGTTTGACCAAGATATTGAGTTGTTGGAATTAAATGTTCCCTTAAGGATTCCGCCACCATATGCGACGTAAATAATATTAGGGTTGGTTTTATCTATGGCTAGATCGCCAACATTTCGCGTCAGACCGGCGGTTGTAAGAGTTGAAAGCCACGTTTTCCCACCGTCATTGGAATAGTATAAACCATTCAGACTCATTACGTAGAGTCGGCCTGATGCGTCAATAACCAAACGGCTTATCCACCCACTGAGTTCATTTTTAAGTTGGAACCAAGTATTTCCACCGTCAGTGCTTTTCCAGAGACCAGAATTGTAGGCTCCGGCATAAATTGTATTTGAGTTTCTTGGATCAACTAGTATTGAGGAGATGTCTCTATGGAATGTGGCAAACGTACCGTCAGGCTGTTTTTCAGTAAAATCTAGCCCATTGTCTGCGTTGCCGCTAATAAATGACCAGTTTAGTCCTCCGTCACTACTCTTGTATACGCCAGTTCCTACACCACCATTATGTCCCCCTGCATACAGTACATTGGGATGATTTGGGTCGATGGTTATTGAGCTCAGCGTTGCTTTAGCAGGAAGGCCATTACCAATTAAATTCCAGCTAAAGGAGTTATTCAAATAACTGCTCATGTACAGCCAGCCCAGCGTAGCAATATAGATATTGGGATTCGTTGTTGGTTGTCCAGAAAAATCAATTGCAATATCTTCGAGAAGTCCAGCGCCTCCAAGTGAGGTCCAGCTTTGTCCCGAATCACCACTCGTAAATACTGCATACTCTGAACAAAAGTATAGCCTTGTTGCAGAGTAACTAGATGTAGGGTCTATAATCAGTCGGTAACCAGAATTAGTAGTAGGAACTTTACTGTATAACTGCCAGTGACTCGCCCCCGGTGATAACCTGTATAAAGAGGCAGAAGAGTATGACTTGAAAGTGTTGATTTTTGCAGAGGAAAACCGCGTAAATGCATTAATGCCTGCATATAATGCTCCGTCTGAGCCAGTTGCAATTGAATTTACTGGTAAAAACAATGATCCAATTAGCTCAAGCTGTGTACCACCCGTATCTTTTACTACCTGTTTGATCGGAGGATTGTTGTCTTGGTATAAATGCAATGCTGCAATAAAACCAGCCAAGGTTGTGCTTAAAGCATTTTTGCTAATGATATCGCCACTTATCGCATCGATTACATTGCTTACTGGGGTGCCAGAAGTTTTGGCCATTTGAGACAATGCGGCAAGAGCCAAGGTGTAATCTTTTTGCGACTGGGCTGATGTCTGTAGTGCAGCAACAGTCATTGCTAGAGGCTTTGTTTTGATTGAGTCAAATGTGAAAATGCTGGCTATCAAATTGTTAGCTGTATTGATACTAGTAGGTGTTAAAGACGTTGAACTTGCTTTTCTGACTGCAATTTCTGTAAATGGTGATACTGAAATTGTTGTCGCGCCGGTAATGTTGGGGTATGCCGCTCTTAATGGAGCATTTGCGGAAATAGTCATTTGCTGCCCTGTGGCTTCATCCTGATAATTGCCACTGGCTTCCACAAGTACAGGGCCAGAGTATGAACCGACCGTAGCTGCGTACTCACCGTTGCTGTCAGTTAATGCCGAAGCAAGCAAATCACCCTTACTGCCGTCGCTTTTTAACGAGTATATTTTAATGTTTCCGTTTGCTATTATTCCTTTTGATGCGACCCCAGAAATAACATTGCCGTTCAATGATGGACCACTGCTAGAGGACCCACCCCCGCCACTACAACCAAAACAGGCTAGAGAAAAAGCAGCGATTGCTAGAAAAAATACTGATGTAGCGCGCATGTACGGCACCTCCAGGTTGAGCACAATACATCAAAATTGTTACGTCTATGTATTTATCCATTGACAATGAAGGAACATTTCCCGCTGGCTGACTTTCCTGAGGCCACTATATCCACGCCAAATTGCAATGAGAGGTTTTCTTCGTTGCGGGTGATGTTCGAGTACTTCCTGCCCCGGGGCGTCGTGGTTTCGGCGGTATGGCGGCTGTCGCTTCGGAATAACTACCCCATCTTCCAGGAGACCATGACCGCGTGACGGTCGGTGGGGCGATGAACGAAACGGTTGCCGGAGCCAAGGCGGAGGAGGTGGGGCTGGCGAGGAGCGTACTGGTGGGAGGGAGGATGACGGAGAAGGTGGGGGGGGACCGGACCCTCAGCGTGGGCAAGGATTTTACCACCGAGGTTGGCGGAACCAGCACGCTGCGGGCCAGGTCGATCCTTTTTGAAGCTGACGACGAGATCGTTTTGAGGTCAGGTCCGGCGACCATTGCCCTCAAAAGCAGCGGCGACATTTTGATCAGCGGTCGGACCGTCCAGTGCCGCGGGGCCGGAGATGTCGTCCTCAAAGGGGGCAGGATATCCGAGAATTGATCAGGGTGAGAGTGGCGAAGATGGCAGGCGTAGCAAGGAAGAAGTGAATAGGAAAGGCACCCAAATCACCTTGGGTGCCTTTCCTGTTTCGATCAGCGTGTGGTGCTCTTACTTGGTTTTCTCGGGAATGGTGATGCAGAGGGCTTCGCCTTCGGCGTAGACGGTCTCGCCGTTTCTGATCCGGCCCCGGACGGTTACCTTGCGCCCGACCACCGAGACGACTTCGGTTTCCAGGGTGACGATGTGCCGGATCGGGAGGAGTTTCCTAAAGCTCACGTTGAGGTTGCCGACCACGATGGAGTAGCCGGCCGCCCAGGCGGCAAGGCCGAGCACTTCGTCGAAGACCGCGGCGATCGAGCCGCCGTGGGCGTTGTCGGGCGGCCCTTCGGTCTCGGGACCAAACCAGATGCGGGCC
Source organism: Geomesophilobacter sediminis (assembly GCF_016458275.1). Classification (GTDB taxonomy): domain Bacteria; phylum Desulfobacterota; class Desulfuromonadia; order Geobacterales; family Geobacteraceae; genus Geomesophilobacter; species Geomesophilobacter sediminis. The sequence continues at coordinate 236,841 of NZ_JAEMHM010000005.1, read as the reverse complement.
TGCAGCTGCTTGTGCTCGTCGCGGTAGTAACGGATCCGGAAACGGTTGCCGTGCGGGTCGCCGGATACGAATTTAAGGGATTCCCCGACCAGGGCGGATGCCGCGAAAGGGACCCACCCCTTCTCGCCGCTCAGATCGACGGTTTCCTCGGGAGTGAAAGATGCTTTGCAGTTGCTTGCTTCGGACACGGAACCTACCTCCTTGCCGGATTGCTTACGTCAACGTCAACGTCGGCAACCATAGCAGGTTTCGAGTTCAAAATAAAGGGGAACGTCGTTATAAAGTCGTCCCTGGGAAAATGCTGCGGCAGCTGAACGCAGAGACATGTCGATGAAACGGCAATTGCAGGGTGGGCAGCTGCCGCGTGGGCACGGGATGCCAGCCCGCGGTTGAAGATGAAGCTGGAGCTTCCGGGAAGGGAAACGTTCCCAAGGTGGACCCTGGGAACGAGAGGAAACGTCAACACCTTAGAGGCAAATCCCTCTAAATCTCCCTTTGTTAAAGGGGGACTTCTTGTGGTGTCACGTGGGATTTCCTCTCGTCGATCTGGACGTTCAGTAGAGATAGACCGGGGTTCCGATGGGGACCATCTGGTAGAGCTTGGCGATGTCTTCGTTGTGCAGCCTTACGCAGCCGTGGCTGACCGCCCGTCCTACGGAGTCGGGTTGGTTGGTGCCGTGGAGGCCATAGCCGTGGCCGAGATTCAGCCGGTGGGTCCCGAGCACCTTGTCGAACCGGCGCTGGTTGGTCTCCATCGGTGGGACCAGGATCCTGCCGTTGAGGATGATGTGGTGCTCTTCGGTCGCCCGCAGGACCCGGGTATGCCCGTCCGGGTAGACCCGGACCACGTCGGCCCCGGCGACCTTCACCGCCGAGCCGTCGCCGAGCGGGATCGTCTGCCCGTGCTGCAGGTGCATCAGCCCCAGGTGTTTCTTGCGCGCCTGTTCGACGTAGAACCAGTCCGGCGGAACCCAAAGCGGGTTCTCCTCCTTGCTCACCACGCTCAGGCGCCCGCGCGGGGTGTCGAATTTCCAGGTGCTGCTCCCCCCCTCCTTGATCAGCCGCTTGCCGCTTCCGGTGGCGACCCGCGTGGTCATCAGGGTGTTCCCCTCTTTCTTGTACCAAAGGCGCCGGTCGTAGAGGCTGATCACGATATAGGGGTGCCGGCCGGTCGGCGGGGGCGTTTCCTCGGCCTCGCTCAGCATCTGTTGGGAAAGGGCCAGGTTCGCCTGGGCGTCTGCCAAACCTTCCTGCCACTGCTGCAGTTCTTCGCGGGTTGCCTGGAGCTGGTCCCGCGCCTGAAGGGCGTCAAACACCTGCACGGCGCCGATTGCCATGACCACCACCAGCATCGCGACGTAGCGCAAGCCCCCCAGGTGGATGAAGTTCCCGATCCGTTCCGAATACTCCGGAATATGCCCTGCGACGTTGGCTCTCATGTCAATAGAGATAGATCGCCATGCCGGGCTTGAGCACCGCCCGCACGGCTCTTAGGTCGTCGGCCTGGGCCCGCACGCTCCCCGGGAGCACGTATTCCCGGTCGCTCAGCGGCCCGGACTTCGGACGCGAATAGATCACGGCATTGCCATCGAGGATGACGGCGACCGGCCCCAGGGCGCCGCGCACGTTACGGTCGGCGGGAATCGGCAGTCCGCGCTGCTGAAAAACCGACCGCGGGACCTCCCAGGGATAGGTTTCGTCCACCACGCGCACCACGAAGCGCCGCCCCCGCGGCGAGCGGAGCGGGTCGGCGGTGCCGGCCGGCTTGGGCAGACGGACCGCCATCTCCCGCAGGACCGCTCCGTCGCGCAGAAGGTACATGGTCCCCTTGCCGGTATCGATGGAGAGGTGCATCGCCCGTGCGGCAAGGGTTGCCCGCCGTGCCTGGGCTCCCACGTTTGCGGCGAGGTTGCCTTCCGTGGCGGTGAGGGCCTGGTCGTGCGTGACCTGGACCCGTTCCAGGGAAGCCCGCAGCGCGAGCTCATCCTGACGGGCATGATACGAGTAGTAGGTGAGGAGGACGTTGATACAGAGAAGGGCGAAGATGGAGAAAACCAATGAGTAAGCCAGGCGGGGATAGGCAACACGAAGTTCATGCCAGCGCGGCTTTTTGAGAGTGCCGGCAACCGTTGCGCTTTGCTGTGGGCTTCCCGTGACCATGGCCCGACCTCATCTGAGGCGTACGGACTGTTTGAACCCAAGCGGCAGGAGAAAGATTGTTCTCATAAGGTGGCAGCTATGCCAAAGGTGCTGCCATCTGATACAGCTTCGGGCTACCTTGATAGTACCATATAAAACGCTTCGTGTGTCGTGTTATAGATTCGGGCGGGGGGGCGGTGCGGTGGGGATTTGGTTTTTCTTGGGGGGGAGATCCATCGCGCCAGGAATGGCGCTCCCACAGTGTGATGGGGCACCCCCCTTCTGCTCGCGTCCGACCTTCGGTCATCGCGACCGGAAGGTAGCTCCTACCATGCGGAATCACCGCCGCTGACGCATCTCATCCTGTTAACCTGTCGGCTCCCATTAAAAAAGTTGTCACCGATGGCCCGGCTTCTGTCATGATAGGGACAACGATTCGCTACCATGCTTTTCATCCACTTCCAGGAGGCAATATCATGAAGATCGCATTGACGTGCACCACCGCTTTGGATCATCCCACCCCCGCACTGGTCATCGGCTGTTTTGAGGATGAAAAAAACGAACTTTTCGCCGCCTGCGATGCCCGGCTCGAGGGGTGTCTGCAACGGCTTGCGGACAACCGCGAGTTCTCGGGCAAGCTGAAGACCGCGCGGCTCATCCATACCCTCGGCAAGCTCCCCGCCGAGCGCCTCCTCCTGGTCGGGCTCGGCAAGAAGGGGGAGCTCGACGACGAGCGCCTGCGTCAGGCCGCCGGCAACGCCGCCGCCGCGCTGCGCGGGGCGCGGGTCGCAACCTTCGCCTCGGCCCTGCACCTGGCCGCCGGCACCCCCGGCGCGGTCGAGGCCTGCTGCACCGGGTTTCTCCTGGGGAGCTACAGCTTCGAGGCTTACAAGACCAAGGACCGGGAGGAGCGCTTCGCCTTTGACGGGATGACCCTGCTCTTCCCGGACCACGCTCCCCTCGACGCGGCGCAGGAAACCGTCTACCGTGCCGAGATCGTCAGCCAGGGGGTTGCGCTTGCCCGCGACCTGGTCTCCCATCCCGGCAACGTGGTCACTCCCGGGTATCTGGCCCGGACCGCGAGCGAACTTGCCGCCCGGCGCGGGGTGAGCTGCCGGGTGCTCGAGGTGGGCGAACTGGAAAAGCTGGGGATGAACGCGCTGCTCGCGGTCGGCAAAGGATCGGTGGAGCCGCCGCGCCTGATCGTTTTGGAATACCGGGGGGGAGGGGCGGCGCGCCCCACCGTCCTGGTCGGCAAGGGGGTCACCTTCGATTCCGGCGGGATCTCCATCAAGCCCGGCCCGGGGATGGAGGAGATGAAGACCGACATGGCCGGTGCCGCCGCCGTCCTGGGGACGCTCGACGCGGTCGCGGCGCTGAAACTCCCGGTGAACCTGGTCGGCATCATCCCGACGGTGGAGAACATGCCGAGCGGGACCGCCTACAAACCGGGGGATGTGATCACCTCCATGTCGGGCACCACCATCGAGATCACCAATACCGACGCCGAGGGGCGGATGATCCTCTGCGACGCGCTGCATTACGCCGTGAGCACCTTCAATCCCGCGGCGGTCATCGACCTGGCGACGCTGACCGGTGCCTGCGTCGTCGCGCTGGGGCACGAGGCGACCGCGGTGATGTCGGTGGACCCGGCGTTGGTCGAGGCACTCAAGAAGGCATCCGAGCTAAGCGGCGAGCGGATCTGGGAGCTCCCCCTTTGGGACGATTACGGCGAGGGGATGAAGAGCGACATCGCCGATCTGAAGAACGCGGGGGGGCGCGACGGCGGCGCGATCCTGGCCGGATGGTTTTTGAAGCAGTTCGTCGGTTCCACCCCCTGGGCCCACCTCGACATCGCCGGCACCGCCTGGACCGGAAAGGCCCGTCCCTACGCCCCCAAGGGGGCGACCGGCGTCGGTGTGCGGCTGTTGATCGAGTACCTGCGGCGGGGGGGAGAAAAGGCCGCCTGACCTTTGGCCTGCCAGGGCCGTGAAGCAATGGAAAAGGGGAAGTCCGGTTTGGGCTTCCCCTTTTCCTTTTTGGTGCGCTTTGCCTCTCCGTGTCATACCACCGAAGCAGCTTTTGAAAAGGTCAGCAATGCCGTCTCCTATTGTGTCAGTTAGAATATTACTCTTTGAATGAGAAAGTATTGTTGTATTTGTTCTTAACACAAAGATATTCAATCATTACCTTTCTTGATTTCGATCTGTATACGTCGTGATTGTGATTATTTATTAAAGATTTTATCGTCAAATGCCGAATGTTACTGAAATGTAAATTAGTTATGACGGTGCCATATAAGTGTGGCGCTTCTTTCCCATGCCCTTTCAATGGCGAAACGGAGGTAGTGGATGTTGAAGAAACTGAACATGCGTTCCAAGTTGTTGCTCATGCTGCTCGCGCCCATCATCGGACTGGTCATCTTCTCGGTCCGCGACGTTCAGCAGGCCTACGGTGTCCTCCAAAACATCTCCGCGGTGAACACCCTTACCGGGCTTGCGGTGCGGATCGGCGCCCTGTCCCACGAGCTGCAGAAGGAGCGCGGGCTCTCCTCCGGGTTCATCAACGCCAAAGGCGAAAAGTTCCGGGATGACCTCGTCAAGCAGCGCGAGACGGTGAACGGCGAGCTGAAGAAAGTTAAGGAGTACGTCGCAGCGAACCAGGGGGCCCTCCAGATGGTGCAGGGCTCCCTCGATACCGCAGCGGCGCGCCAGGAACAGTTGCCGGAAAGCCGCGGCAAGGTCGACTCCCTTTCCTTCACCGGTGCCGACTCGTTCTCCTTTTATACCGGGTTGATCGGATCCTATCTGGACGTGGTCGCCTCGGTCGCGACCTCCAGCCAAAAGCACGAGATCATGCGCATCGCCGCCGCCTACTACGCGTTTGTCAAAGCCAAGGAGGAGGCCGGCAAGGAGCGCGCCACCCTCAACGCCGTGCTGAGCGCCAATGCCCTGGATCGGGAAAAGGAGCAGCGCATCCTGGGGATCGTCGCCGCCAACCGGACCTACCTGGAGATGTTCCGCAAGTACGCCTCCGCGGAAGAGGTCGCAGCCTTCGACGCCACGGCCAAGGATCCCTCCTTCGCCAAGGTGGAGGCGCTGCGCGAGTCGGTCCTGGCCAACGGGACCGGCAATTCCGGGACCACTGCGGAGGAATGGTTTGCCACCGCGACCGCCAGGATCAATGCCCTGAAGGGGATGGAAGACACCCTTTCCCGGGACATCCTGAAAAGTTCGGACGATCTGGCGGGCAAGGCCAAGGGGGAACTGGTCTTTGCCCTGGTCCTCTCATCCCTGCTGGTCGCGACCGCTCTCGGGATCGGCTTCTTCGTCTTCGTCAGCATCACCCGGCCCTTGAGCCGCATGCTCGGCATGCTGAAGGACATCGCGGAAGGGGACGGCGACCTGAGCAAGCGGCTCCCCGTGGAGAGTTCCGACGAGCTGGGTGAGGTTTGCCGGTGGTTCAACCGGTTCGTGGACCACGTGCACGACATCATTTCCCAGGTCGCGGCCACCACGGTTCACATCGCCTCCTCGGCGACCCAGCTCAACGCGACCGCCGAGCAGATCGCCACGGCGGCCGAAGAGGTTGCCTCCCAGTCGGTAGCCGTGGCGACCGCCAGCGAAGAGATGGCCGCCACCTCCCAGGAAATCTCCGGCAACTGTGTCCTCGCCGCCGAGGTTTCCTCCGAAGCCGGGAGCACCGCCCAGTCCGGCGCCCGGGTGGTCGAGGCGACCCTTTCCGGGATGCAGGAAATCGCCCGCTGCGTCGAGGACTCCGCCAAGACGGTCGCGTCTTTGGGCGACCGCTCCGACCAGATCGGCGCCATCGTCGGGACCATCGAGGATATCGCCGACCAGACCAACCTCCTCGCGCTGAACGCGGCGATCGAGGCGGCCCGTGCCGGGGAGCAGGGGCGCGGCTTTGCCGTCGTTGCCGACGAGGTTCGGGCGCTTGCCGACCGGACCACCCGGGCGACCCGGGAGATCGGCGAGATGATCCGCACCATCCAGCGTGAGACCACCGGGGCGGTGAGCGGGATGGGGGAGGGGGTGCGGGAGGTCGGGAAGGGGATGGAGAATTCCCGCCAGTCCGGCGCTGCGCTGCACCAGATCGTCGATGCCATCGACCGCGTGGCGTCCCAGGTGCACCAGATCGCCACCGCCGCGGAGGAGCAGAGCGCGGTGACCGCCGAGATCACCGGCAACATCCAGCAGATCACCGACGTGGTCCACGAGACCGCCCGCGGCGCCCACGAGACCGCCTCCGCCGCCTCCCAGCTTTCCGGCCTGGCCCAGACGCTGGAGCGGATGGTCGGTCGCTTCAAGCTCGCCTGACCGGCGCCGGCCGGGACTCTTGCCAAAAGAAAAAGGACCCAGCCGCGTAGACTGGGTCCTTTTCTTTTGCCAAAGCCGCGCAGGCGCAATCGGGTAACCTCTCTTGCGCCTTCCTGCTCACTGACTGAATCACTGGTCGGTGCGCCTTATTCCTCGGCGGTTACGAAGGAAAACGCTTCCTCGAGGTCCAGGCACCCGATGTGGGTAACCGGGCTACCGGCCATTTCCGCATACACCGCGACCTTCCGGGTCAGTCCGAAAACGCGTTCGTCCTGGGTCACGTAAGCGGTCTTGGCGCCGGGAAGCAGGGGGCGGTACACCTTGGAAACCGCGCCGAGGCACTGGATCTCTTCCGCGGTGATCTCGCTCAGGTCGGCCCCGATCAAATCCCAGACGAGGTGCCGCTCCACCAGGGGGCAGAAACGTGCGATCGCATCGACGAAGTCTTGGCGGCTCACCTTGCCCCGCACGGTGAGCACCAGAATGTCATTGAATTTCGTGCTGGTGACGTCGGGCATCTCTCCTCCCCATCTCTACATTGCATGGTTACCGTTCCCGGGGCTTGCCGCCCCTTCGCGATCAGTCACCGCCTTGGCGGATGTATTCTTCCGCCTCCTTCAGCGTGTAAAAGACCTGGATGTCGGAGGAGACCTCCTCCAACTGAACCAGGATGGAGAACATCCGGGCCAGGGCGTAGTCCTTCTCACGGCGGGCCACGTACGCGGTACGTGCACCGGGGGAGGGCCTCCGGTACCGTTTCACCAACGGGAATACCTGGCGGAACTCGTCCGGGACGGCCTGGTTCAGGTCGGCGTGGGTAACGTCCCAGATGACGTGTTTGGTAACCAGGGGGTAATACTTCTCAATAGCGGCAATGACGTCCGCCACGTGCACCACTCCCGAGACCGCCAGCAGGAGGGTGTCGTCCCGGATTTCAATTTCTATGTCGGCCATAGTTCCTGAGTGGGATTGCTGGGTGAGAGGTTCGAAACTGGGTTTTGGTGCAGTTACAGGATGCATGCCAAGGGAGAGTGTTTACATTTCAAACCGTTGGCTGTGAAGGTGGTGGCGAGGTGCTGTTCGTTTCCGGTACAGTTGTGTGAGTTTTGGTCAGCGGATACCCGACCAGGTCGATGAACGGGGGACGGAATGGGATCGCCGGCGTCCCGGCAGGGGGAGCGCTCGCCGCTCAGGCGGGTTCGGCAGTGGCCTCGGTACGGTACATCTGCACGACGGTGGAGAGGTTCACCACGGCGATGATGCTCTCCAGCAAGGTGCCGCCGATCGAGCCCGTCAGGATGTTGTTGGCGAGCCAGCAGAACGTGCTTCCCAGGATGACCAGCCGCATCGGGATGCCCCGCATGGCGAACATGGCGTAGGTGGCGATGCCGGACCCGACCACGGGAAGGAGGTCGGAAGCATGCCGGGTCAGGAGCAGGCCGACGGAGATGTTGGCCACGATCACGAGGGCCGCCAGGATCGGCGAGGCGGTTTTCACCGCGAGAAAGGAGCGGGCGCTGGTGATCGCTGCGCTTCCCGCCGCGGCGGCGTTGCCGAGCAAGGTGAAATGGATGACGTAGGCGATGCTCTCCAGCCCGACAATGAACTTGAGCCGCCGGTCGTTTTTGCGGGTAAAGGCATAGATGCCGAGGACGAACGCGAGGTAGCCAAGACACTGGGCCAAAGAGAAGAATTTCATAACCGCACCACCTACCATAGTTGCCGCCGTGGCTGCAGGCGGCACTATGCGCTCTCCCGGCGGTCTCTGTCAAGGCGGCCGACCAGATCCGGCCCCGAAACGAAAAAGGGACGCATCCTTCGCGGGTGCGTCCCTTTTACTGGCGTGGCGGCCGGGGCTCAGGGGGCCGGCTCGTCATCGATCAGGTAGACCACCGAGACCACCGACTCGGTGGTCAGGGGCGGCAGGGCGGGCTGGTTGCCCGTGAAATCCAGGGGGGGCACCGGGTCCTCGTGATGGGGTCGCGCGGGATGAAAAACTTGACAGTTGTTCATGGGATCGCCTCCGGTAATTGAGATGCCGTCCCCGTTGCTACAGCATATCCGATACCAGAAACGCGACCGGAGGTAACCCGCTGAAATCACATCAGCACGACTCCTATTCCCTTGGGAAAACGGGACATTGTGACCCATCCGGTCGGACAAGAATGTACAACCGCCGGGCCGCAAAGGGGGCCGTCGCCGGATCGGCTTCTTCTAAGTCCAGTCGAGAAGGCGCTGCTCGCCTTGCAGGCTTCTGATCCCGGTTACGTCCTGGCTCACCTCCAGGCATCCCTTGTAGGTGCCGCCGGCGTCGCGGACCGCGAAGTACCTGATGTGGAGGAAACGTCCCCCCATCTGGATCCAGAATTCGGCGCTGTCCCTCGCTCCGGCGCGGAACTGGTCCAGGATCTTCTGCACCGTGTCGAGGCTCTTCGGGGGATGGCACTTCTGAACCTTCCTGCCGATGACCCCGGGGCTGCGCGGGAAGATCCGCTCTTTTCCCTGGGAGTAGTACGCCACCTCGTCGTTTTCGTTGACGAACGAGATGTCCAGCGGCAGGTGGGTCAGCATCAGGTTCAGCACCTCGGGAGTCAGCCGGCCGGTGTCGAGCTCGATCTCCGCGCCGGAATTGGGCGCCGCCAGTGCCTCCTCGCCGCCCCAAGCCGCCTCCGGCTGTACCCAGGCGTAGCCGATCTCCTCCTCGCCCTGGCGGACTTTCCGCCAATCGGCCTCGGTCAGGATCTCCAGCGCCATCGGGAACAGGATCTGCTCCTCCTTGTAGACCATGTCGGCGATGCTCTGCAGGAGCTCCTTCAGGGCGGCGGGCGTCGGAATCCGCCCCGCGGCGAGTTCGGCGCGCACCCGTTTCATGCTCTGCCGGATGTCGTCGTGGATCGCCCACATCACCTCGGAAGGACCGCTGATTTCGTGCTGTTCCAGTACCGGGAAGAGCTGGTTCTCCTTGCGCAGGTAGTGCAGGTTGATGTCGGCAAGCCGGTCGGTGAGGGGAATCAGCTTCTGGCGCAGTTGGGACAGCCAGGCCGAATCGCCGGCCCCGTCCAACTGGCCAGTGATACTTTCGATTTCCGCGGCGATCTTCTCCGCGGCGCGGTTTTCCAGGAGATAGGTGTGCAGGGGGTGTCCGGCCGGAACGCTCGGTGCTTCCTGTCGTTCCAGGGAGTCCTTGAAAACCTGGACGTGCACGTCGCACAGGCGCTTGATCTCGCTTTCGGGCATCCCCTCGGCGATCAGTTTCTGCTCCATCCGGGCGATCTCGGTCGGCTCCACATCCCGGATCAGTTCGTGGAAGCGTTGCTTCAGGCTGGCCGGGTCGGCGCCGTCGTGCAGGTCGCGGATGATCGCTTTCAACGCCTCCTGCCGGGCCGCATCGTCTTTAAGGGGCGAAGTCGAAGCCTGGTCCTCTCCCGCTGCGATGGCGATCTCGGCACCGGTGCGGGCTTTCACCTCGGCGGCGATCTCGGAAATCAGCTGGGGCAGGGGAATGCCGCCCTTCTCCGCAACGTGGGCCAGCGGTGCCACCTTGCCGACCGTGTTCCGCAGGACGGAGCTCTTGAGCATCTTGAACTTCGGGGAGCGGTTGATCAGGAACTCCAGCAGGAACGGGTATTCCTCAATAAGGTCGTGCAGTTTGGATTGGCCGCTGATTTCCATGTTGTTTCTCCTTCTGCTGCTATCGGTGACTCATCTGTTGAGGTGACGATAGCAAAGAAGGGCGCTTCACTTCCTTGATTCAGGTCATCAAACGGCAAAAAAGGTCCGGTTTGGAAAGCCGCAGTTAGAAATGCTCCCCGGGCCTTGGGGGCAGGCTTGGCAAGTTGCCCCCTCAGGCGAGACTTGGCCGGCGTGCCCCTCGTCCTCTGAAGAATTCAGGCATAAGCCACCAGGCAAGGGTGATACCCGCCCTTTGCGGCGCCTTCACGATCTTTCCCGTTGACTATCTCCCGCCGCTGATTGTATTGATTGCCTCAGTAGTATCTCGTGGGGTAATCATGCGCAAAACAGCTCTTCTGGTCCTTATTCTCGTGGTAACGGTGACTTTTCCCGTTCTTGCCGCCGGGCCGATGCCTTCGGTGGGGACGGTGGAGGTCTATTTTTCGCCCAACGGGGGGGCGACCGAGGCGGTGGTGCGGGAGCTGGAACTGGCCCGGTCCGAGATCCTGGTACAGGCATATTCCTTCACCAGCCGCCCCATCGCCAAGGCGCTCGTGGACGCAAAAAAGCGCGGGGTGCACGTGGAGGTGCTCCTGGACAAAAGCCAGCGTGGGGCGAAATACACCTCGGCGGACTTCGTGGCCCATGCCGGGATCTTCACCTACATCGACGACCGTTACGCCATCGCCCATAACAAGATCATGATCATCGACCGGGAGACGATCATCACCGGTTCCTTCAACTTCACCAAGGCCGCCGAGGAGAAAAACGCGGAGAACCTCCTGGTGCTCAAGGGAAACCCGCGGCTGGTGGAGACGTATCTCAAGAACTTCGAGGCGCATCGGGGGAAGGCCATCGTCTATGCGGGAAGGCAGTGATCAGGCAATGAGCCGTCGGAGCCGGATCTTGCCTCCCTGGTTGCTGCGCCGCTCCTGGTTTATAGCTGCTCTGGCACGGAGGTAACTCCATCCCATCCATCCATGACAAAAGGACCTGCCGGTTAAAGCAGGTCCTTTTGTCTGTTACCACCCTCTTGGCCAACAGCACCAAACTGCTGACTCTCACGCGAGATCGAAGAGGAGGATCTCGCCTGCCTTCACGCCGGAGATTTCGAGGAGTTCTTCTTCGCTGGCCGCCAAGCCGTCGCCGGCATCCAGCCGGTGGCCGTTGACCATGATGCTGCCGCCCGCGACCTGCACCCAGGCATGGCGCCTGCTCCGGATGATGTGGCGCAGCGCGTCGCCGGGATGGACCAGCGCCGCGTAGAGGTTCACGTCCTGCCCGATGGTGACCGAACCGTCCCGGCCGTCGGGGGAGCCGATCAGGCGCAGCTTCCCCTCTTTATCCTCGGGGGAGAAGAACTTCTGCTCGTAGCTCGGGGCGGTCCCTTCCTGCGCCGGAAGAATCCAGATCTGCAGGAAATGAAGCTCCTCATTGCGCGAATGGTTGAACTCGCTGTGGGTGACCCCGGTGCCGGCGCTCATCCGCTGCACATCACCGGGACGGATCACCGAGCCGGTCCCCATGCTGTCTTTGTGTTCCAGGGCCCCTGCCAGCACGTAGGAGACGATCTCCATGTCCTGGTGGGGATGACGGGGAAAGCCTTCCCCCGGAGCAACCCGGTCCTCGTTGATGACCCGCAGGTCCCGGAATCCCATGAACCTCGGGTCGTAGTAGTTGGCAAAAGAAAAGGTATGGTAGGTGTTGAGCCAGCCGTGGTCGGCGTGACCACGTTCCGCTGCTTTTCTGATCGTGATCATGATGTCTCTCCCGGTACCCGGACTTGTCATTAACGGTCGCAGGTCACCCTATCAATGTAGTCCTCCGGCTGCGAAAAATAAAGATGTCCCCAGTTGGAGCTCCCCGACCCGGTCTCCCGCCCCCGGGCGGTTCAATTTTGTAGCGTTTGTTTTAAAAAGGTACAGCGCTTCGAGAAGGCTGATTTTTCGCGGGGCCGGGTAAGGTGCCGCCACGCCACCGTTTTGGGGGGCGTTTGCCGACTGGTACGATTCTTGGTTGTCCCAACGGAAAGGGTGGGTGGGCCGATCAACTGCTGTGCAGCATTTTCCCTGCGGCTGGTCCGCCGATGCGCCGAAGGACGAAAGTCATGACCGAGAGCGAAAAAGTCCTGATGGCTGCCAATTCGCTGGAACAATCCTTCCCGATCCGTTTTCCCAACGGGTACCAGGTGGAGGGACTCATTTTCTGGTGCACGGCCTGCAATACGCCGCTGCCGCTTTCGGCGGTGCACGGGCAGGTTGGTTCGCTGATCGAAGAGGTGGTGGATATAACCGCAATTGGGAGCTGTACCTGCGGGGAAATCAGCCATTACCGGATCCGGTTGCGCAATGACGGGTCGTTCTCTTTCCTTGATAAAGGGAGCTGGGTGAACAAAGAGGTGAAGGAGAACACGGGGTTGTTTTCCTTCGTCAAGCGCGTGTTTTACCTGCTGAAGCTGCGCATTTACTGCTTTCGGTTGAACCGGGCGTTGAAGCGGCTGCAAAAGGAACTCAAGCGCATCCAGACCCACAATCACCCGCCGATGAATGCGGGCAAAAGCGGAGGGGCCTAAAGTACCTCCCGCCCCTTTCCGGTCAACCACCTGAGACAGGCAGCTTCCTTTTTTGATTGACCTCATCCTCCCCCTATGACAAAAAGGCCGATAACTTATCACATTGCCGCTCAGGGGTTTTCCTATGCATGAAGAGATACTGGAATCACTGCTGGACTCATTCGACATCGCCAAGGGGCGCTACAAGGACCAGCAGGTGGAACTGGCGGTGACGCTTAAAGAGCAGATCACGCCGCGGCTGATCGCCGTCCTGGAAGAGGTGGCAACCAACCCGGCGCATTTTTCCGGCGGAGACCGGGAGGTCCATCTCTATGCGGCGGCGCTTCTGGCCTATTTCCAGGAACCGGCGGCCCATCTCCCCATCATCAGGGCCTTTTCCATCCCGCAGGAGTACCTCGACGGGGTATGGGGGGATCTGGAGATGGAACGGCTGGCGGCGGTTCTCGTTCAGACCTCTGGCGGGAGCCTGGACGCGATCAAGGCGATGATCCTCGACGAGAAGGTGGACGACTACGTCCGCGGGGCGGCGGTGGATGCCCTGACCTATGCCATCGCGCGGGGGAGCGCCAACAGGGAGGAGGTCCAGGGGTTCCTGCGGGAGTTCCTTACCGAGAAGGCGGGAGAAAACGACGTCCTGTGGCAGTTGACCATCGCGGCCTTGATCGACATCCATCCGGACGGGGCGATGGACGTGATCCGCAGGGCGTACGATGAAGGGCTCGCCCCCGAGGACTTCGCCTCGCTGGAAGAGGTCGAGGCGGCGGTGGGCCTGGACAAGGAAGAGTTCCTGAAAACGTGGCGCGCCCAAGTGGAGGAGGAGATACCTCGCGATGTCGAGGGATACCTCCGCCGCGGCGAAAACCGCTGGAAGGCCGCCGAGCTCGAATAGGACATCGGCGCGATACCTCGCCGCAGGAGTGCCGCTCTTACCGGAGGACCGGGATCAATATCCTGTGCCCTCCTCGTTGTTTGATGGACGCAGTGGAGAAAAGGGCCGGTCCCCGGGGACTGGCCCTTTTCTATGAATCACTGGTGTCGAAACCCGTTACGTCACGGTCCCCACCGCTACCGCGCCTTCTTTTCGGACCATCCTCACCTTCACGTCCTTGTCATGGTACTGCCATTGTTCCTTTCGCCCGGGCCACTCCCAGGGTGCTTCGTTCATCGATCGCGCAGCTCCTCGCGCTCCAGGGCGAACCGCTCGCGGTAAAGCTCGAAGTGCGGGGAGCGCCTATCGGGATCGAGGCTGAAGGCACCGAGGGGGAAGGTGTCGGTGCGGTTGCCGCCGCGCTCGGCTGCGGCGAACGCCGCCATGCGGGCCGCGGCTGCGTCGGTAAGGCGCAGCCCGAAACGCTCATAAATGCGCCGGACCGTCGCCACCGGATCTTCGGCGAGATCCTGGTAGCGCACGTCGACGATGCGCTCCTCCAACTGCGGATGGCTGGCGCGAAACTCCAGGATCAGCTCAATCTTGTCGTGCAGGCAGCCGCTTTCGTAGCCCCCCAGCTTTTCGAAGTCAACCTGGCGGCTGAAGACCCGCTTCAAGAGGGCCATCTGGCTGCAGGCGGCCTGCAGCACCCGGAGCGGGTCGCGGTGCAGAAAGACGAAGAGCGCCTCGGGATAGGTCTTCAGGAGCGCCTTCAGGGCATAGAGGTGGTCGGAGGATTTCAGCACCCATCGGTCGGCGGGGGAGTGCCACTGCAGGTGTTGCAAAAGTTGAGCGTGGAACCGGTAGGCGTTGCCGAGGTCGCGGCTGCGCAGCCAGCTCTCGTAGGAGGGGACGGTGAACATGTCGAGAAAGACGGAGGACTCGAGGGTGTAGCCGAGCAGGGCACCGCATTCCTGCGGGAGGGCTGCGCCGACCGGATGCGCCCGGACCAGCTTGGGGTGGATCCAGTTCAGCCAGCGGAGCCGGTTTTGGGCCCTGCGGATCCGATCGTCGGTGGCGGCGCTGGCGCGGTCGGGTGGAGGGAGGGGAAGCATGACTTCCCACATCCGGGGCACCCGGTTGTCCGGGTCGAGCGCGAGAAGGCGATGCAGGAAGGTGGAGCCGGTCTTGGGGAGGCCGGTAAGAAAGATCTGGGGGAGGACCGGCGCTGCCTGGATTGCCGGCTGGTGTTGCCAGAGCTCGAGCAGCCGGAAACGGGTTTCCAGAAGTTCCCGCAGATGCTGCCGGGCCGCCATCTGTCCGACGAGCCCCAGCTCCGCCTCCTCGTTCAAGGCCTGCACCAGGGTCTTCAGCGCCGTTTCGAACTCCCGGTCGACCGTTTGGGGGCCGGCTTTTTGCGCCGCTTCCAGGAGGAGCCTGTCTGCGTCGAGGGGCGCCACCCCCAGTGTCCAGGGGATTTTTGCCCGCGTTGCATTACCGTTCATGCCTTGGGTCACTTCCCTTGTTGTCGGATTGCGCGGCTATTAAAAGGAAAATCAACCGCTATGCATGACGATAGCACGGATGTGTACTAATGAGCATCTCCGTCCTGGTGGTTCCTGCTCGTCGTTACCCGCCATCCTGTTTCTTCTCCCGATTTCTGCGGGGCCTGCCTTACCGTCGATCAGCGAGTACCTCTTTGATCTTTTCCCTGAGCCGGGTCATGTCGATCGGCTTCTGAATATAGTGCATGCCGTCCTCGATGATCCCGCGTTTCGCCACTATTTCCGACGTGTAGCCGGACATGAAGAGGACCTTGATTCCCGGCCGGACCGCCTTCATTTTCTCCGCCATTTCTTTCCCGTTCATTCCGGGCATCACCACGTCGGTGAGGACCAGGTCGAACGGTTCCCCTTTTTGACAACGGGCCAGTGCCTCCTCTGGACTTTGGTTCTGGATCACCCGGTACCCCATCTCTTCCAGCATCTTCGCGCTCATCTGGAGAAGCATTTCCTCGTCCTCTACCAGAAGGATGGTGCCGCTTCCCTGGCTCCGTTCCGGTTCCTTTGCTTCCTTGGCCTCCTCCGCCGGGACTTCCGTCTCCGGCAGCCGTGGCAGGTAGCAGCGGAAAACGCTTCCCTGTCCCCGTTCGCTGTGGCATTCGATGAACCCGTTGTTCTGGACGAGGATGCCGTACACGGTGGCAAGCCCCAGCCCCGTCCCGGCGCCTCTGTTCTTGGTTGTGAAAAAGGGTTCGAAGATATGCTCCCGGATCTCCCGGTCCATCCCCACTCCGGTGTCGTTTACCGTGAGAAGCACGTATTCGCCGGGGTGGGCGTCCAGGCAGTACCTGCTGTAGTCCTCGTCGATGCAGATGTTTCCCGTCGTGATGGTCAGGACGCCTCCGTCCGGCATGGCATCGCGCGCGTTGGCGGCGAGATTCATGAGAATCTGGTCCACCTGGACCGGGTCGGCCTTGATGAGCCAGAGGCCGGCTGCCGGGCGGAAGGTGAGTTCAATGTCCTCCCCGATCAGGCGCCCCAGGTTCTTCTCGGTCGCCAGGATTACCTGGTTCAGGTCGAGGGGGCGCGGCGCGATGACCTCCTTGCGGGAAAAGGCGAGGAGCTGCCGGGTGATCTCGCTGGAGCGCTCCGCTGCCTTGAGGATCTGTTGGAACACCTCGTGATAGGGATCATCCTCGGGAAGCTTCAAAAGCGACAGCTGCGCATACCCCACGATGACCGAAAGCATGTTGTTGAAGTCGTGGGCAACCCCGCCGGCCAGCCGGCCAATCGACTCGAGCTTTTGCGACTGGCGCAGCTGTTCCTCCAGGAGTCTTCGCTCGCTTACGTCCCGTACCACCGCGATGATCCGGTCGTAATCGTCGGTGGCCACCCGCTTGAGGGAAATCTCCGACCAGAAGAGTTCTCCGTTTTTGCGGCGCGAATGCCATTCGAACACCTGGGGCCCCTCAGCCATGGCCCGGCGTAGTTTCTCCGTCGCCTCCGCTTCCCCATAGGGGGGGTGTCCTTCGGACAGCCGCGCGATGTCGAGGTTGAGGGCCTCCTCACGCGATACCCCGAAGATTTCCAGCATCCGGTCGTTCACGTCGAGGATCCTGCCGCTTTGGGCGTCATGAACGAAGATCGCCTCGTTGGTAGCGTTGAAAATCGCCAGGTACCCCTTCAGGCTTTCCAGTTCCCGCCGCTCGGCAGCGTCGATCTGCCGCGCAAAGCGGCTGATCAGGAAGAAAAGGAGTGCCGCCGTGGTGACGATGAACAGGGATCCCTTGATGACGGCGATTTTCACCATTACCGCGTGGTCCTTGACCAGCCAGCCGAGGGCGGTGTCCGATCCGTAGATCCAGACCAGTCCGAACAGCGCGTAGACGGCCACGATGCGGGCAGTTGCACTGGTATACCGGGAAGCCTGTCGCGTCATGATTCCCTCTCCCAGGGACGAGGCTAGAAGTGTTGAGCCGGCCCAAACGGAGCAATACGTGATGCCAGGTAGGTGTTCGGCGGCAAGGTAACCCATGGTGAATGGGCGGGGCAAGTTACAGATATGCAGTCTCGCGTGAGGGCGAGCGCGCTTTTAATTACACCTGCAGTCAGGAGAGGCCGCAGTGCTTCCGGGAACACTGTCATTGCCAGAGGGTTATTGGTAACCCCGGCATCTAGTGCTACTGCGCAGACAGTCTGCAGCCAGGGAAGGTCGCACAGAGTGTATCTCGAATCCGTTTACTCGCATCAGGGCGTGCTCCTGATGAGTCGGCTCGGTGAGATACTCAGATAGTTTGAGCTAGTTGCTTATAATTAACGAAAATGCGTCGAGATACAAGCTGACTTTTTCCATCTCCGGTATTCGAACGGGAAATATCCCCGTCCGGTCCGGTGTCCCTGCTTCGTTCATGTATACGTCATCGTTGCCGTTTCACCCTTTTCTTGCCGGAACATCTGGCGTAGACTGTGCTCTTTATCCCAGGGAGCTGCATGAGATTCAACCACGTACCACGCCTGCTGAAACTGGCCGGACCGATGATCCTCTCCTCGTCGGCAATCACGTTGATGCAAATCGTCGACGCCGTCGTCCTGTCGCGTCACTCGGGAGCCGCCGTTGCGGCGATCGGTCCGTCGGGGATGGCGGTGATTCTCTTCCAGGGCTTTCTTTTCGGGACCGCCGGCTATGCCGGGACCTTCGTCGCCCACAGCCACGGCCGCGGCGACCGGCACGGCGTCCTCTCCTCTGCCTGGCTGGGCATCTACACCTCGCTGGCTGCCGGGCTGCTTGCGCTCGCCATCGCCTGGCCGCTGGCGCAGCTTTTCCATCTGGCCGGGCACGAGCCGTTGGTGGCGCGCTACGAAAGCAGCTACTTTTTGATCTGCATGGCCGGCTCGTTTTTCCCGGTGGTCGGCTCCGCCTTCGGCGGCTGGCTTTCGGGCATCGGCCGCCCCGTCCTCGTCACCGCGGTCACCTTCATCTCCATCTTCGTGAATGCGCTTTTGGCGTGGGGATTGGTGCTGGGAGAATGGGGCCTGCCGCGGCTGGGGATCTCGGGGGCGGCGCTCGCCACCGTCCTGGCGCAGGCGGTGGCCGCCGCGCTCTATGTCGCGGTTTTCGCCCGCGCCCACGGCTTTTCCGACGCTCCGGCGCGCCGGCTCGACTGGATCGAGCTGAAGCGTTTCCTTATCCTGGCGATGCCGTTGGGGCTTAGGATCAGCGGTGAACTCGCCGCCTGGACGATATTCCTGGTCGTGGTGGGGCGGCTGGGAACCGCGGAGCTTGCCGCTTCGAGCATCGCCTTCCGCATCAACGGGACCGCGTTTTTCCCGGCCTTGGGACTGGGGCAGGCCGCCGGGGTCCTGGTCGGGCACGCCCGCGGCGCCGGGGAGGACGACGACGTTCCCGGGATCACCGCGCAATCCCTGCTGGTCTGCGAGGTCTGGATGCTGGCGATGGCGGTCCTCTTTGCCACCGCGTCGGCGCCGCTGATCGCCTTTTTTGCCGGGGACGGGCCGGAAAGCGCCCGCATCGTGGCGGCGGGGGCGCTGATCATGAAATTCGTCGCCTTTTACTGCCTCTTCGACGCCGCCAACGTGATGATCGGGTGCATCCTCGCCTCCGCCGGAGACACCCACTGGGTCGCCCGGACCTTCATGTTCTGCACCGGCGCCTTTCTCACCCTTTTGTGGCTGGTCGTGCGGCATGCGCCCGGGCTGGTCGCCGAGTGGACCCTGGCCACCGCGTTCGTGTTTGCCACCGCCGTGATCTGGTCGCTCCGCTTCCGCGCCGGCGCATGGCGCAAGATCAACGTCTTGCGGGAATCCACCTGAATCCAGTCTTGGCCCGTGACAAAAAAAGCCAGCTCCCGAAGAGGGGGGCTGGCTTTTTCGTTGGTGGTGAAAACCGGTCTTTTATTGGTAGAAGGAGTTGTGCCGTGTGGATGGAGGATTTCGGAGCATGCATCTGAACCGCTGATTGATGCCGTTATTGTTCATTGCTCGTTGTTCATTGACCAGCTCACCCCCAGAAAATGCAGGTCGGATCCCGGTCGATTTCCTGCAAGAGCGTTTCTATCTTCGGGTCCGGGTCCAGGCCCTCGTAGGGGTGCCAGCGCAGGTTGCGGTCGGCCCAGTACAGCGACCACAACCTTTGCTCGGGGCTGAAGCGAAACTGTGCCACCGGGACTTCGACCCAGCGGTCATTTTCGCAGTAGTGCGGACGAGATTCGATGATCGTCACGCTGTTGCCTCTCAGGGTGTAGAGAATCCGCAACGGGACGTCCGAAGGGACTTTCTGCTCGCAGTACCGTTGCAGCTTCGTTTCTACCGACCGCTTGACCAGTTCCGGCAACGCCATGACAGTTCCCTCCCCGCAGCGACAACGCCTATGACAGAAGGTACGGCTTCTTTGAGATATTTGCAAGTTTCCATCAACGGCCTTTCGCCTCCTTTCTTCTTGTTTCGCCGGCGGTGACGTCGTATGCTTCCAATTCCTGCCCCGATCCGTGCGACTAACTTCGGGGCAAAAGATCAATCGATGGTAAGAGGTGCAGAGTGAGGGAACTGAAAAGCATTTGCGTCTACTGTGGGTCCAGTCCGGGGCGGTTGGAGGCGTATTCTGAGGCGGCCCGGGCGCTCGGCGCCGCCCTGGTGGAGAGGGGCATCCGGCTGGTGTACGGTGGGGCCAACATCGGTATCATGGGGGTCGTTGCCGATACGGTTCTGGCACTGGGCGGGGAGGTTGTGGGGATCATTCCCGATGCGCTGGTCAAAAAGGAGGTCGCCCACACCGGTCTGACCGAGCTGCACGTGACCCGCTCCATGCACGAGCGCAAGACGCTCATGGCGGAGCTGGCCGACGGCTTCGTCGCGCTGCCCGGCGGGATCGGGACTTTGGAGGAGCTCTTCGAGGTCTGGACCTGGGCCCAGCTCGGTTTCCACGAAAAGCCGTGCGGCCTGCTCAACGTAGCCGGTTACTACGATGCCCTCGCGACCTTTCTGGACCACACGGTCGCCGAGCAGTTCGTGAAGCAGCCGCACCGCTCGATGTTGATCGTGGAAAGCGAGCCCGCCGCGCTTTTGGAACGCTTCCGGAGCTTCACCCCGCCGCACGTCGCGAAACTTATCGTGGAGCAGGATACGTAAAGCCGCTGGCGGCCCCCGAGTGTGGAGATCTCAGACGGATCAGTCCGATCAGAAAGGGATTATTCCCTTTTGAAAAATACGTGCATCGCCCGCTCGCCGGCAACGTACCGCTCACAGTGGTAGCCGAGCTGCCGCAGATCCAGTCCTTCCCAAAGGTTTTCCCCATTCCCCAGCAGTACCGGCCTTAGCGCCAAGTGCATCTCGTCCACCAGCCCCGCCTGAAGATATTGCCGCAGCGTCGCCACGCCACCGCCCAATCTCACATCGAGTCCCCCCGCCGCGGCCTTAGCCTGTTCCAAGGCGGCATGGATCCCCTCGGTGACAAAGTGAAACTCGGTCCCCCCCTTCATTTGGATCGGTGCCCGCGCATGGTGCGTCAGCACGTAGACCGGGGTGTGATAAGGGGGCTCATCGCCCCACCACCCCTGCCAGCTCAGGTCGGGCCAGGGGCCGCGGATCGGGCCGAACATGTTGCGCCCGAGGATCCACGCCCCGATACCGGAAAATCCGAGTTCCGCAATGCCGTTGTCTATGCCGGTCTCCCCGTCCGTGTCGCCGTACATGTTCTGCCAGACCCTGGTAGGAAAGAACCATTCCATCAGTTCCATGCCACCCACCCCGAGCGGATTCTGCAGATCCTGATCCGGCCCCGCCCCGTAACCGTCTAGGGAAACCGCGAATGATTGAACCCGTAGCTTTGACATAGCAGACCTCCTGTCTCAACCGTTTCTATTTAGCATTGTAATACTTTGACGGAAAAGGTTGAACCACAGAGGAACACGGGGGGACGCAGGGAAAACCGAAAAAACCCAGCGGGCAGAACTGGACATTTGGTTTTGGATGAGTAGCATCTCATGGTTTCCGGTTTGCCCCGCCATTCGCGGGACATTGGCTTTGGAGCAAGGGGTGTGCTTGTCTTTTCCTCTACAGGAGGCCGGTATAATCGGGAGGAACCTTCTTGTATGGTCGGTGGTGGTTCTGGCTCTGCAACTGGCGGTGTTGGCTGGCAGCGTGACTGACAGTCAGGCCGGCGGGCGGAAAAGAACTGAAAGTGGAGTTAACACTTCCAAACCAGTTCGTAAGATAACAAATCCATCTTCACCGGACTCAAGGCTGAAAATTTTGGACTTGTCAAGATATATTGCATATGAGCCAAAACGTCGAATGCATAAAGTGAGCTCCCCCCGCACTCCCTCAGTGCAGCGGGGTCTTCTTGATGATCCCTCCCGTAGCGTCGGCTAACGGGTGGATCACCACGAACGCGTTCTCGTCGATTTCCTTCACCACGTTTTTCACCCTCCCGATCTCCAGTCTGGTCACCACGCAGTACAGAATGTGCATGTGCTTGCCGGTCATCCCGCCCCGGCCGTGGTAGATGGTCACGCCGCGGCTCAACACGCGGACGATCGCCTCCCGGATGTGGTCGCTTTGCTCGGACATGATGATGACGGCGTTGTATTCCTCGATGCCGTGCAGGATGAAGTCCACCGTCTTGGATGCCGCGAAGTAGGTGAGGATCGAGTAGAGGGCTTCGTCCACGCCAAGGACGAAGGCGGCGGCGATGAAAATGAAGATGTTGAGGATGAGGATGACGTCGCCGACCTTGAGCAGATGGCTGCTCTTGCTGATGAGCAGGGCGGCGATCTCGGTCCCGTCCAAAACGGCGCCGCCGCGGATGGCGAGCCCGATCCCGGCGCCGATGAAGAAGCCGCCAAAGACGGCGGTGAGGAGCCGGTCGGGGGTGATGTCGGGGTAACTCATGAAGGCCAGGGCCAGAGAAAGTCCGACGATGGCGAGGGTGCTCTTGAGCGCGAAGAGCCAGCCGATCTGGCGGTAGCCCAGGATGACGAAGGGGAGGTTGATAACCAGGATCAGGATGGCGAGCGGGTAGCCAAGGACATTGGACAACAGCATCGAGATGCCGGTGACACCGCCGTCGATGAAGTGGGAGGAGAGGAGAAATCCCTTGATCCCCATCCCGGCGGAAAGGATCCCCAGCACAACCAGCAGGGCATCAAAAGACTCGCGGAGCACCGATTTGTGTGTCAAGTACATCCCCTCCCTCAAGCATCACTGGGTTAGGCAACAGGGATGTTCAGGATAATCAGGATTCCGGGAAAATCAAGCTATATCGGCGGAGCGACCGATACTGCTCGGGCGCGAACCTGCGGTCAGGACACAAAGCCGCAGCGATGCAGCCACAGCCACTGCAGCCATA
The DNA here is from genome assembly GCF_016458275.1 of Geomesophilobacter sediminis. GTDB lineage: Bacteria > Desulfobacterota > Desulfuromonadia > Geobacterales > Geobacteraceae > Geomesophilobacter > Geomesophilobacter sediminis. Next base: position 214,388 of record NZ_JAEMHM010000005.1, on the reverse strand, counting down.
AGTAACCGTGGGAGCGCCTTTCCAGGCGCTAATGACCGTCGCATCGCACTCGGAAGGGCGCTCCCACAGAGTGGCCGGCAATGAGCAATTAGCCTTGAGCTGTGAGATCTGCGGTGAGGCGGCGGGGGGAGCGGGGGCTGATGACAGGGGAGTAAGCCAGTGGGGCAGTCCGGTGGGACCGGGAGCAGGTGAGGGTTGAGGTGTTCATCCCTCACCCCTCACCCTGACCATGGAATCCCGCATCAATTGGCGCGCAACCATCAGTTGTTACGGGAGGTCGCGGTCACCTGACGTTCGGCTACTCGACGTCGAATGCCTCTTCGATTCCCCTGGTGAGGGCTCTTGAGGCTGATCTGAGTTCGTGGCAGCTCTCGCGCTCTACCGCAGAGTCGAGACAGCTTTTGATGTTTGTCGGGATGTGACTTTCTTTCACCACTATGTCACAACCTTCTCCTTTGGTGATGTGCAGGGAGCCGGAATAATCGATCTTGAAGTCGTCTTTATATCCGCATCTCATAACTAACCGCCTCCTTTATCAGTTGATGCTAGCATTTGTGGAAAAACAAAGCAATGTAGTGTTGCCGGCCCTCTCATTGTGTTGTCTTCATCCAGTAGGGGGCGTGCCGCTACCTGGGGCCTTTGTATAACTGGTGAAAGTTCCTTTTTTACGGTGGGAGCGCCTCTCCGGGTGCGAATCCCCCAACCGTTGTCACCGCCTTCGGCGGATCGCGCCTGCAAAGGCGCTCCCACACGGTAGGCTGCTACGTTACTTATTCAAAGCTGTCTTCAAAAGGACTCGATCGCGACAGGAATGCCGCTCCTACCGGCGCAGCGTCCTGACCGCAGGAAAGTTGCTTTATCCGGGGGATAGACCCCTCATTTCCCTTTACTAATTTCCCGATCTGCCGATACGTCCTGCAGAGATACGGTGCCGGAGCACCAGGGAGGTGGCTACTTGAACGACAACGCCAAAAACGCCAATTATTCCGTCCTCGTCGTCGACGATAACGTCCTGCTTAGGAACATCGTCGCGGACATGCTGAGAAATCTGGGCTTCAACGTGACCGAAGCGGAGGATGGCCACCAGGCCTTCAAACTCTTCCAGGCCAACCGCTTCCACATCATCGTCACCGACTGGGTGATGCCGATCATGACCGGCCTGGAACTTTGCCAGGCGGTCCGTGCCGACACGGCGCACCTGGCCAGTGCCGGCTACACCTACATCATCATGCTCACTTCCCAGGACTCAAAGAACGACACCATTGCCGGCCTGGAGGCGGGGGCGGACGAGTACCTGATCAAGCCGGTACACAAGCCCGAACTGCAGGCGCGGATCCGGACCGCCATGCGCATCATCGATCTGGAAGCGATCCGCCAGGCGCATTACGAGCAGGTCGAGGCCGCCTCACTGGTCGACGTTTTGACCGGCGTCCACAACCGCAAATTCATGGAGGAGCGGCTGCCGCTGGAAATCAAACGCGCCAACCGGTATCAGCGCCCGCTCTCCGTCATGCTGATCGGCTTCAACGAGATCGACGCCTTCCGCAAGGAACACGGCATCTTCGCCACCGAAAAGATGCTGCAGGCGACGGCGGCACTGCTCAAGGAGTCGGTACGCCAGGAGGTCGACTGGGTCGCCCGTTGGAACGAGTACCAGTTCCTGGTGCTTTTGCCGGAGACCGAGGTGAGCGACGCGAGCACCGTCGCCAAGCGGCTGAAGCTGCGCCTGAACCAGCAGGAGGTGGTCATCGGGGAGCAGGGATACAAGTTCTCCGCCCTTTTCGGGATCGTGGGCTTCATCGGAAACCAGGGGAAGAAAGACGTGAGCATCGAGATGATGCTGGAGTATGCCCAAAAGGCGCTGAAAAAAGCGGACGCCGAATCGCAGATCGGCGGGATAAAGCTGAGTTAGAAAGGCGGGGTCGGGGATCGGGGTTAGCGGCAATGAGCAATGAGCAATGAGCTGGGGCTGGGGCCGGGGCCGGGGCCGCGACAGCGGTTGCTGTAGCCTCGGGATCTGACCGCTCTTTCCCCGACCCCCGACCCCGCTTTTGAATATAGACCCCCGACCCCGCCTTTGGAGAAAAATATGGAACGCATCGGCGACTGCACCATCTTGAGAAACGAGGACGTGACCGGGGTGATTGCGGAAATCCCGGAGGGGCACCGGCATCTGCGTACCACGGTCACCCTGGCTGACGGCTCTTCGTTTACCTTCCAGGAGGCGACCATCGCTGCCATCGCTCGTGCGTACCTTACCGTCAAGACCGATCCGCTGCGTACCCGCGTCGAACTCGCCGGGACCGAACTCGCATCGGCCAAGCCGGGATACGCCGCCTGGCAGCTTATGGAGGTGTGACACCTGCCGTTTTCCCTACCTTCTCGTTCCGAAAATCGAAGGCAGAGTTCCGGCCGGTCCTCGGTGTACTATAAAGCCCTACTTTTTCTGCAACCCTCCATTATCACCGACGAAATGGGAAAGGAAGCCGATCAATTGGACTCGAATGAGGAATACCGCACCGCTCTGATGCAGTTCGAGGAACACCACGACCATCTCGTCGAACAGCTGAACTCCGCCTTTAACCTGCTGGTGGTGGGGGCATCGATCCAGACTGTTGAAAATGTCCTGGACGACCTGGTCGACTATGCCACCTTCCATTTCGCCTACGAAGATGCCTGGCTCGCCAAGCACGGCTACCCCCGCAACGAGCATCGGATGGAGTGCGTCCGCTTTGCCGAGAGCCTGTCGGACATCAGGAAGGAGTACACCGGCGGCAGAAAACCGATCGTCGAGATCCTCACCTTCGTGAAAAAGTGGGTGACCGCCCACATCGCTTCTCCCTATCCTCTACCCGCACCGAGATAAGCTCCCCCGCTACCGCCCCGCAAATGTTTCATAGATCTTCACCCGTTACCGCAAGCCCCCCTTTCCCTCCGGATCTTTGTCCCCGACATGACGATTTGATAGGTTGACGGAATCGAGCATTTCAGGCATCTTGCTGATTTCACTGGCAATGAGGTGCCGATGCTCAAACGTTACTGCCCCAAATTCATCGCGCTCCCGATCCGCCTGCAGCTCCTCGCCCTGATCGTCCTCCTGATGCTTCCCCTGTCGGCGTTGATAGTGCGTTCGGCGATCGAGGCGCGGCAGACCGCCATCGAAGTCGCCCTGGAATCGATTCGGGACGTGGCGGAGGGGATTGTCGGCGAGAAGCAACAACTGGCAGCGGCCTCGCAGCAGCTTGCCAGCGCCATCTCCCAACTGCCGGGAGTGCAGCGCCGCGACCCCGCATCGGTGCAGCCCGTGCTGCAGCGGATCCTGCGCATCAATTCCCAGTACGCCAATCTCGCCATCGCCGACCGCAGCGGACGTTACTGGGTCTCGGCACATCCCATGGCCGCCCCCTCCTTCGTCGGCGACCGCCGCTTTTTCGTGAACGCCGCCCGAACCCGGCAATTCTCCTCGGGAGAGTACGCCGTCTGCCGCATCCTCAAGCGCCCGACCATCGGCTTCGGCTATCCCCTTTTGGACGACCGGGGGCGCTTTGAAGGGGTCATCGTCATCGTGGTGGACCTCGACCGGTTCCGGCATATCCCGCGGCGGGTCAGCCTTCCCAAAGGGGCGGGGGTCACGCTGGTCGACCACCAGGGCATCATCTTGGCGCGCAGTGTCGACAACGAGCGTTACCGCGGGCGCAGCCTCCCACCGGAGCTCTTCCAACGCATCAAGGAGAGCCCGGACGGCAGCTCGCTGCGGTCGGTCGGGGCGGACGGGGTGGAACGCTTCGCCTACCACCGCAAGGTGACCCTCGAAGGGGAGAACGCCCCCTACCTCTACATTCGCGCCGGCATCCCGGTCGATGCGGTGCTGGGGCAGTGGCAGCGCGAGTTCGCCCGCTTTGCCGGGGTACTGGCCGTGGTCGTTGGGGCCGGTTTTGCCCTGGCTTGGCTGATCGGCAAACGCTCCCTGGTCGACCCGATCTCCTCGCTTGAGACGGCGGCCCGGGAGGTTGCCAAGGGGAACCTGCGGATCCGGGTGGCGGACGGGATCTCCGGAGGCGAACTGGGGAGCCTGGCCCGGGCCTTCGACACGATGGCGGCGCAGGTCGCCGAACGCGAGGAGGGGATGGCGGCGGCCCGGGACGCCCTGGAGAAAAAGGAGCGGGAACTGCTCGCCTCCCGGGACATGCTCCAGGAGTGGAGCCACCGCCTGGAGACCGCCCGCGAAGCGGAGCGCCGGCATATCGCCCGGGAATTCCACGACGTCATGGGACAGGCGCTGACCGCGCTCAAGCTCGACATCTCCTGGCTGGTGCAGCGCCTGGCGCACTCCCCGGAGAGCGCCCGGCGCGCCGGCGAGATGATGGCGCTCACCGACACCCTTTTGGAGAAGGTGCAGTCCCTGGTGGCCGAACTGTCCCCCCCGCTTCTGGAGATGGGGCTTGCCGAGGCGATCGAGTGGCACGCCAAGGGGGTCGAGCGGCGCAGCGGCATCAGCTGCCTGATGATGCTCGACGAAACCACCAGCCGCTCCTTGACCAGGCAGGAGCAGACCGTGGCGTTCCGCATTTTCCAGGAGGCGATCACCAACGTGGTGCGGCACAGCGGCGCGTCCGAGGTGAGTATCTCGCTTTGTTCCACCGCGTCGGCCGTGGTCCTTGAGGTGGCTGACAACGGCTGCGGGATCACCGAGGCTGCGCTCGCGGCTCCGACCGCCTTCGGGCTTTTGGGGATGCGGGAGCGCGCCGGGATATGCCGCGGCACCCTTTCGGTCACCGGAACCCCCGGTCAGGGCACCGTCGTGAGACTGCAGGTGCCGTCTGATGGCAATAAAGGAGCAGATGATGAAGAAGATTCTGGTCGTCGATGATCACACCGTGGTGCGGCAGGGGGTGATCCGGACCCTGGAGACGATCCCGGAGTACCGTTTTGCCTTCGAGGAGGCCGCCAACGAAGCGGAGGCGCTGCACCGGTGCCAGGGGACCTGCTATGACCTCATCCTTTTGGACCTCTCCCTGCAGGGGAAAAACGGCATCGAGGTGCTGAAGCAGCTCAAGCGCCTGGCGCCGAAGGTGCCGGTGCTGGTCCTGAGCATGTACCCGGTGGAACAGTACGCCGCCCGGGCGATACGGGCCGGCGCCTCCGGCTATCTCAACAAGGAGAGCGCCTTTGCCGAACTGCAGACCGCGGTGCGCCGGCTGCTCGGCGGACGCAAGTACCTCAACGAGGAGGTGGCCGATCTTTTGCTCGACGCACTCTCGGACGAGAGGGACCCGCAGGAGCCGGCCAGCGAGATCCTTTCCGACCGGGAATTCGAGGTGCTCTGCATGATGGCCTCGGGCAAGACGATGACCGAGATCGCGCAGGAACTCGTTCTCAGCGTGAAGACGATCAGCACCTACCGCGGGCGCATCCTCGAGAAGCTGAGACTGCGGACCACCGGCGAGATGATTGCCTACGCCGTCAAAAGCGGCCTCGGCAGCATCTGACACAGCGCGAAGTCCCTACTGACAATGTACCACGCGCCACTGTCATAACTTCTGGCATTAATAGACAAAATTGTCATAGGCAACATTGACAAACTATGCTATGACTGTAGCCTCTTGTGATCAGTCTGGCAGCAGCGCACCAACCAGTCTCAACTTTAATGACACGCAGGTGATGACTTTGAAGGAGGTCAAGATGACTCTTCGCCACGTCTCCCGGGTCTTCAGTTTTGACAGTAAATCGGTCCGCGTTGTGATCAATGACGACGAACCCTGGTTCGTAGCCGAGGACGTCGCCGAGATCCTCGGCTACGTCTACCCCGAGCGCGCCGTGATCCTGAACTGCAACTGGCCCATCACCGCGACCGTCGTGCAGCAGCGGCGCCACCTGCAGACCCTCATCATTCCGGAACCCGACGTCTACCGTCTCATCATCTCCTCCCGCACCTGTTCTGCCGAAGCAGAGGCCTGGCTGCTGGGAACCGTCCTCACCTCCCTGCGCACGGTTCGCCCCGCGGGCGCTCCGGTTGCTTCCGCCTCGGTGCCGCGCTTCAGGAGCAAAAGCTCCGGATGGGAAAGCTCCTTCTAGCCGCGCCCCTTTTCCCCTTCTTCAACTCCCGCTTGGTCCCCGGTCGTTTCCCCACCTCACCCGGAGAGGATGGCATCGGTGGTGCCGTGTCCGGTATCTTGCCAAGGCACGGCACTCATCCGTGGCACCCTCTGCCATGTTTATATGTCTTTGATCATTAGCCAAATTTTTTTAACTGTGATAGACTCCCTTACAGTCTTTTTCCGGGGACCGTTTTTTCCCGGCCCACTCTGCCCAATGAGGATACGCGGAGGGTGCTCTGACAGCTACGGTCAGCCGCATGTTTCCTTGTCCTCAATGCTGATTCACCACATGCTTTCGCTATGACAGTCCCGTTGGGGACGGAAGGTGGCTTGGCTGCCGCGGCCCCAGGTGGGGAGTATGCTTGGGCCGGAGCAGTCCCAGGTGGCGGTGCACTGATCGGAGGTGTTTCCATGAGGTATCTGGCCTTGCTGGTCATGGCAGTCGTGGTTTGGTCCGGGAGCTGTGCCTATGGGGCATCCGACCACATCGGGATCGTGAAGACGGTCTCCGGAGAGGTCTCCGTGGTGCGGGGCGGGCGCAGCATCGCCGCCGATCCCAACTTCAGGCTTCAGGAGGGGGACGTGATCCGCACCGGCCCGTCCGGCAAGGCGGGGCTCATCCTGGAAGACGACACGGTGATCTCGCTGGGACCGGGAAGCAGCATCGCCATCACGAACTTTCTCTTCCAGCCCAACGAGCGGAAGCTCTCCCTGGTGGCCCGGGTGCTGCAGGGTACCATCTCCTACCTCTCCGGGCAGATCGCGAAGTTGATGCCGTCCGCAGTGCGCCTGGAAACGCCGCGGGCGACGGTCGGGGTCCGGGGAACGCACGTTCTGATCGAGGTGGATTGAACCGCGGCGGGCGGCGCCGGTACCGGGGCCGCAAGGAGGATTACGCAATGCTGAAGACGTGGGGCTGGGCCCTGTTCCTGATCCTGTTGGTCAGCACCGGGTGCGCCGGCAAGAAGACCGTCGTCGTCCTCGCTCCGGACCCGGACGGCAAGGTTGGGAGCATTGCGGTAACCGGCGAGGGGGGAAGCGTCGTCATCGACGCCCCCTACCGCGGGACCACCATCGGCGACGACCGCAACCCCACCCCCCCCGAGGATCTGGGGAAGGCGCGCGTGGAAAAGACCTTCGGCGCCGCGCTTTCGGTGCAGCCCCTGCGCCCGTTGCATGTCATCCTTTACTTCGGCGAGGATACCTCCCTGACCGCCGCGTCGGAGAGGCTCCTGCCGGAAATCCTCGCGGCCATCGCCGCCCGCAAGTCGGTGGACATCATGGTGGTGGGGCACACCGACTCGCTCGGGAGCCGGGAATACAACATGGATCTCTCCCGGCGCCGCGCCCAGACCGTTAAGGAGTTGCTGGTGAAAAAAGGTGTCCCCGCCTCGGCGATCCAGACCACCTCCCATGGCAAGGAGAACCCGCTGATCCCCACCCCGGACAACGTGGCCGAGCCGCGGAACCGGCGGGTGGAGGTCGTGATCAAGTAACCCGCAACGGAAACCGCATGGCGCAAAGCACTCACAAGACCCGGCTGGCCCGTATCCTGCTCCCGATTGCCCTGGCGAGCACGCTGGTGGTCAGCGTCGTCTATCTCATCCATCCCCGTTTCATCTCCGCCGCCAACAACCGCACTACCGACGCTGTCCTCTCCCTTGCCTACACGAAGCCTCCGGCATCTCCCGTGGTGATCGTCGATGTCGACGAGCGAAGCCTCGCCCGCTACGGCCAATGGCCCTGGAGCCGCGACCTGGTCGCGAAACTCCTGGGGGCGGTGCAGCGTCAAGGCGCGACCACGGTCGGCCTCGACGTCATCCTTGCCGAACCGGACCGTACCTCCGGGCCTGAGGGGCCCGGTGCGCCGGGGCCGGGCCGGGAGGGGGAGAGGGGCGGCCACGACCAGGTTTTGGCCCGGACCTTGGCCGGCGGACCCTTTGTCCTGGGATGCCAGTTCCTGTTCAGCGACTGCCGAAGTTTGCCGCAGCCGGGGCCGCCGCACGCCCCCGGCATCGTCTGGATCGACAAGGCCCCGGCCCCCACCAATTCCTTCTTCACCGCGTGCGGGGTGGTGAAGAGCCAGCCGCTTTTCGAGGCGGCGGTGGCCGAGTGCGGCTTTCTCAACGCCGCACCCGATCCGGACGGCATCTTGCGCCGGGTGCCGCTTTTGATCCGCTACGAGGAGCGCCTCTACCCGGCCCTCGCCCTGGCCATGCTCCTGCAGCGGGAGGGGCGCTCGCAGCTGGAGGTGATGCGCCGCAGTGCCGGTGGTTTCGAGCTTTTCCCGGGGGGGCGCTCCATCCCGCTGGACCCGCGGGGGAACCTTCTGGTCCGCTTTTCCCGTCGCGCCGACGCCATCCCCCGCGTCTCGGCCGCCGAGCTTCTGGAAGGCAACGCGTTACCGGGGACGCTCCGGGGGAAAGTGGCGCTGGTCGGCGCTTCGGCCGCCGGACTGGAGCCGGTGTACCAGACTCCGGCCGGTGCGCTACTTACCCACGCCGATCTGCACGCCCAGGTACTGGAGAACCTGCTCACCGGTCGCTGGGTGGTGCGGGGCTCCGCTTTGCCGGGGTGGGAGGTCCTGGCGGCGCTTGCTTTGGCGGCGCTCACCGCGCTTGCCGTGGCACGGCTGCGCCTGGCCCCCAGCGTTGCCGCCTCCGGCGTGCTCCTGGCGGTCCCCTGGGCGGCGGCGGTGGGGTACTTTCGGTTCCAGGGGGAACTCCTCTCCCCGCTTTTGCCCAACGTCGCGGTCCTTTTGAACTACGCGGTCCTCAACGTCGTGAAAAGCCGCAAATCCGCGGCGGTCGCCGAGGAAGTCGCCGAAAACACCCTGGTTCTTTTGAAATCGAGCGAGAAGAATCTGGACGCCATCATCAAGGCGGTTCCCGACATCATCTTCCGGCTGGACCGCAACGGACGCATCACCTTCGTAAGCCCGGCGGTGGTGAAGTACACCGAGGACAGCCAGTCCCTGATCGGCAAACCGATCTTCGACCTGGTCGCCCCGGAGGACCGTCCCAAGGCACGTTACCGGCTCAACGAGCGCCGGACCGGGGAGCGGGCGACGCACGGCCTTGAGCTGCGCCTGCTGCTGGGCCACCACGGTCCGAGTGCGCCGGCCTACTTCAGCATCTCGGCGGAAGGGATCTACGCCGGTGATGCCCCGGGCGCCGCCGATTTCGTCGGCACCCAGGGGATCATGCGCGACATCACCGAGCAGAAAAAGCTCGAAGAGAAGCTGATGCAGGCGCAAAAGATGGAGGCGATCGGGCATCTCGCCGCGGGGGTGGCCCACGACCTGAACAACATCCTGGTGGGTCTGGTTGCCTACCCGGACCTGCTGCTCTTGGATCTCCCCCCGGACAGCCCGCTGCGCGAGAAGATCGCCCCGATCCAGAGGTCGGGGCAAAAGGCGGCCGCCATCGTGCAGGACCTCCTGACCCTGGGGCGGCGCGGCATGAAAAACGGCGACCTGGTGCACCTGAACCAGGTGGTGGCCGACTACTTGGGATCGCTCGAATACGAGTCGGCGTGGAAGGAACATGCGAACATCACCGTCGAACAGACCCTGGCCCCGGACCTGCTCAACGTGGCTGGTTCCAAGGTCCATCTGGCGAAGGTGGTGATGAACCTCTTGAACAACGCCGCCGAGGCGATGCCGGCCGGGGGAACGATCCGGGTGGCATCGGAGAACCGGTATCTGGATGTCCCCTACGACGGCTACGAAACGGTGCCTCCGGGGGAATACGTCTGCCTGCGCATCGCCGACGAGGGGGTGGGCATCGCCAGGGAGGACCTGCATCACATCTTCGAACCGTTTTTCAGCAAGAAGTCGATGCGGCGCAGCGGCTCCGGGCTGGGAATGACCGTCATCTGGGCCACGGTGAAGGACCATGGCGGTTTTCTGGACGTGCGCAGCCGGGAAGGGGAGGGGACCGAGATAACCATCTATTTCCCGGCCACCAGGAAGCAGGACGAGTATGTCTCCGAGGCGCACCAGGTGGTGCTGGAGCAGTACCTGGGGACCGAGCGGATCCTGGTGGTGGACGACATGCCGGAACAACTGCAGGTCGCCGCCAACATGCTTGCCAAGCTCGGGTATGCGGTCACCGCCCTGGCCAGCGGAGAGGCGGCGCTGGAGCACCTGGGGCGCCAGCAGGCCGACCTCGTGGTCCTGGACATGGTGATGCCGGGGGGGATGGACGGGTTGGAGAGCTACCGGAGGATGCTGCAGATTTCCCCGGGACAGCGGGCCATCATCACGAGCGGGTTTGCCGAGGCCGACAGCATCGCGGAGGCGCTGGCGCTGGGGGTCGGGGCGTACGTCCAAAAGCCGTACACCCTGGAAAAGCTGGGCATGGCGGTGCGCAAGGAACTGGACCGGCCGCGCGGGTGAGGAAATGAACCGCACAATCTCGTTCCCAAACTCCAGCTTGGGAACGAGGGAAAAGCGTTGCGTTCCCCCCTTTGGCAAAGGGGGACTTCGACGAGTGGATTTCCCCCTTTTTGTTTCGGCGACAACACCGAAAAAGAAAACCCCGGCAGCTCGATGAGCTCCGGGGTTTTTTGCCGCGGGGAAGATTCCCGAAAATCAGGCCGGGGGCGGACGCTACTTCGCGCTCTCCTGGGCGGCGCTGAGTTCGGCAAAGGCCTCGGCGGCGCAGTTCGGGCAGAGCCCGTGGCTGAAGTCGACGTCGCTGTGGCTGCTCAGGTACACCTCCAGCTGGTTCCAGTATCCGGCGTCGTCCTTGATCTTCTTGCAGTACATGCAGATGGGGAGGAGCCCCTTCAGGTGGCGGATCTCCGCCTCCTGGGCTGCCTTGAGCGCCTGCTGCGCCTCGTAGCGCTCGGTGACGTCGATGCAGCTGCCGATGTATCCCGCGAAGGAGCCCTCCTCATCGTGGAAGGGAACCCCCCGGTCGAAGATCCAGCGGTACTCCCCGTCGTGGCGCATCAGGCGGTATTCCATTTCGAACACCCGGCGCGCGTGGAAGTTGTCCAGGTAGATGTCCAGGCAGCGCTGGAAGTCGTCCGGGTGCACCCCTTCGGCCCATCCGTTCCCGAACTCCTGTTCCATGGTTCGGCCCCGAAAGCTAAGCCAGCGCTCGTTGAAGTAGTCACACAGCCCATCGGGGCGTGCTCTCCAGATCAGGATCGGCGCCTGCTCAACCAGTGCGCGGTATTCGTTGATACTCAGTGGTTTGGAGTCCATGGCCGTATCTCCCTGTCAGCCTGCCTTGCCAATTGAAGTTGGAATGGTCAAAAGCATATCATCCATCGCGACAATGAAAACAGGGAACGAGGTAAGCTCTTAGTCTGAAGTTGCCTGGCAGGAAACAGTGCCCTATGACAGTGCCGCACTCTACCAGATAGCTGCCAAGGCTCTTTCCGCAAGGAGAAGACCAAGATCCCCGACCCCCGCCCCCCTGCCCCCCGCTCTACCTTCTCGCCTTCCCGGTCATCTTTTCGATGCCGATCCGGAAGGCCCGTGTCCTGTCCCAGCTCTTGGCGATGTACTCCAGCCCCTCCTTGCGGTAATCGCTGCAGTACTTTTCCTGAAGCCCTTCCATCGCCCGCTGCTTTTCCGCGTCGAAGACCTCCGCTGCCCGGCCGGAGACGATCACGCTCTCGTAGCGGGTGGCGAACTTGTCGGGGAGCACCTCGGTGTTGCCGATGACGCAGAAGGAGACCTGGTCGCAGGCTCCCAGGTTGTCGAGCTTGCGCCCCTCCACCGCGCAGTGAACGTAGATTCCGTCACCGATTACGCAGTAGCTGATGGGAATTCCGTACGGGATGCCGTCGGAGCCGACGGTGGAGAGGACGCCGAATTCGCCGGCGGCGAGGATCGCCTCCGCTTCCGGTCGTGATATGGCACGTTCTGATCTGCGCATGGTGCAGCCCCCGGTAAAGAAGTTTCCCGGCCCAGGTGCAGAGGGCAGGGGTGGGGACCAAGGTAGAGAAATGGCGTCTCCCTGTCAAGGGGGAGGTGCCGGTCCGGCGGGGCGGGGTGGTGGAGGGGAGATGACGGACGGGCGTCCTTAGGTCAGGCCGGCACATCCGGGATGGTGAAATAGAAGGCGGCGCCGCGATCCACTTCCCCCTCGGCCCAGACGTTGCCGCCGTGGCGTTTGACGATGCGCTGCACCGTGGCCAGCCCGATCCCGACCCCCTCGAGGTCGGGAAAGTTGTGCAGGCGTTCGAACGGTTGGAAGAGACGCTCCTTGAAGGCGGGGTCGAACCCGATGCCGTTGTCTTTCATGCAGAAGGCGCTGCCCCCCTCGATACGGGTGCGGCGAAACTGGATCTCGCCTTGGGGCCGCATGGAGGTGTATTTCCAGGCGTTGCTGAAGAGGTTCGTTACCAGCTGGGTCAGCAATACCGGATCGCCTTTGACGATCAGGTCTTCCTGAAGGTGCACCACGACCTGCCTTTCGCACTCATCTTCCTGGAAGTGAGAAGATATCGCCCGCGCCACCTCGGTCAGGTTGACCTCCTGGCGGATCACCTGGGTTCGGCTGAGCCGGGACAGTTCGAGGAGACTGTCGATGAGCATCCCCATCTTGACCGAGGCCGTTTGGATCCGGTTCAAAAAATGGCCGGCCGGCCCCGAGAGATGCTCGCCCAGTTCCTCTGCGATCAGCGCGCTGTAGCTGTTGAGATGGCGCAACGGTGCGCGCAGGTCGTGGGATACGGCGTAGTTGAAAGCTTCCTGTTCCCGCACCGCTGCTTCCAGTTCCGCGGTCCGTTCCCGCACCCGATCTTCGAGCAGCGTGTTCGCCAGGATCAGCTCGTGGTGCTGCCTGGTTACGGCTTCCTCGAGGAGTTTCCGCTCGTAGGCTTCGCGCTTGGCGTCGCGGATCTTTTCGATGGTGGCGAAGAGCTTTGCGGCGTCGATCGGTTTGAGGAGGAATTGGCTGATGCCGATTCTGATGGCGCGGTGCAGGTCGTCGAAGACGTTGTATGCGGTGACCACGATGATGTTGGCACCAGGGTCGACAGCGAGGATCTTTTCGGCCATGGTCAGACCATCGAGCGCCGGCATCGCGACGTCGGTGATGACGATGTCGGGGGAGTGCGACTGGTAGTACTCGAGGCCGGAGGCACCGTTCTCCGTGGCATAAACGGTGACGGTCGGATAGGTGATCAAGAGCAGATCGCGCAGCACCTCCCGGCTGCTGGCGTCGTCTTCTACCACGAGGATGGAAACGATGTCGGGCTTCTCAATAGACGGCATTCTGGCTACCTGGCTTTAGGATAATAGGCAGGGACGGGGGAATGTGGCGTTAAATAACACTATTTAATTATCTTATCAATACTTAAATTCGTTCGGACTCTTGTGGAAGGTATCCCCCTGGGAGTGGAGTTTGACAGGTAAATCCTGACGCTGTGTGGGGTGGCGAGTCGGTTTGGGTTGGGCTGGTGCTGGTCACCATGTAGGTAGTTCAGAATTTTGATTTGTAATGGTTAATTATATTTCGAGTCTTGGAGGGTGTGTCGGTTCACATTGTATCGGTGCGGAATTGAATTGGCGAAAAGTCCGGGTACTATTCTCACCACTTGCTCTGAGTCAGTCTTGGTCTGAAGGAAAGCCAGGCCCAGACAACGCACGGTGGGATAAGCGGAATCTAGCGACCAGGAGGAAACATGCCAAAGGTAAATCGCAGGGATTTTATGAGGTTGATGGGGCTTGGTACCATCGGCGGTGCCGTCTTTATGTCGTCCGGCGCGTCGGCAATGCCCGGCAAGAAGGAGACGGGAGATTTCTATTTCCTTCAGCTCACCGATACCCATTGGGGGTTTTCCGACCCCAAGGTGAACCCCGATTTCAAGGGGACCTTGCTGAAGGCGGTCCGGCAGGTGAACGCCCTGAAGCTGCAGCCGGATTTCATCATGTTCACCGGCGATTTGACCCACACCACGGAGGATGCCGCCGAACGCAAGCGGCGGTTGTTGGAGTTCCGGGAGGTCATCAAGCATCTCAAGGTGAAGCGGCTGATGTTCATCCCCGGAGAGCACGATGCGTCATTGGACAACGGTGCGGTATTCAAGGAGGTATTCGGTCCGACCCACTACAGCTTTGAGCACAGGGGGGTCCATTTCCTTGCCTTGGACAACGTCTCCGATCCGTCCGGGAGCCTGGGCGAGGCGCAGCTCAACTGGCTGGGGGGAGAGCTGAAGAAGCTCGACGCCGACGCCCGCATCGTGGTTTTCACCCACCGGCCGCTCTTCGACCTGTATCCCCAGTGGGAATGGGCGACCCCGGACGGCGCCAAGGCGCTGGAGCTCCTCGCCCCGTTCAACAATGTCACCGTCTTCTACGGCCACATCCATCAGATCAACGCGCACGTCACCGGGCGGATCCAGCATTTTTCGTCCAAGGGGCTGATGTATCCGCTGCCGGCCCCCGGCTCCCAGCCCAAGCGGGCGCCGGTGCCGTGGAATCCGGCGATCCCCTACCGCGGGATGGGGTTCCGGCAGGTACAGACCGATCTTAAGGACGGGGAGTACGTGATTACCGAGACGCCGCTGCACAGGGGGTAGTTCATGAGACGGCTGACGAAGGTGGTCGGTGCGGCGCTGCTCGCCGTGCTGATTGGAGCGGGGCAGCAGGGGATGGGGGCGCAAGGCGCGGAGCGGACGGTGCGGATCGTGGCGAAGAAGTTCGAGTACCAGCCGAACTTGATCAAGCTGAAGCGGGGGGAACCGGTGGTACTGCAGTTCGTCTCGGCGGACCGGCTGCACGGCTTCAGCTGTCCCGGGCTGAACATTCGCGCCACGATCGAACCGGGCAAGGCGACGACGGTGCGGGTGGTGCCCGACAAGGTCGGCGTCTTCCCCTTCCACTGCGACCTCTTCTGCGGCGAGGGGCACGACGAGATGACGGGAAACATTGCCGTGAGCGATGAGCCGTGAGCGGTAGATTCCTGCCGTGAGCGACAACCCAAAAGCAAAGAGCAGTGTGCCGGAATGCCGCTGCTCTTTGCTTTGTTGCAGTCGTGGGTTGTGTCGAACCGTTTCCCGGTGAAACGCAGCGTCACGTCCGCCGCTGGGGTCGCGTTTGGTCCCTCAACGCGACCTAGGGGGCGCTCCTCATTGCTTCATGCTGCTGAGTATCTCCGCGGCGCTGCTGAAGTTCAGGCATTCGATCGCTTCGGTCAGCTTCTGCGCCGTCCTCCCGGCAAAGTGCGGCCGCATCTCTTCCCACAGGTCGACCGCCTTCAGGTTGCTGGTGGCCAGGAGCAGGGCAAGCTCCTGCAGCAACACCGCCCTTCGTTCCGGCTCCAAGGGAACCACCTCGCTGGCGCGGTGCGCCTGCGCCTCCCGCGCCTCCCGCTCCAGCTCCTCGATCGAGGCGAAGACCTGCTGCAGCGCTGCTTCGAACGCGGCGAGCTGTACCGCGACGGCGGTGCGCTCCCCCTTGGTGACCGCCTGCTCGAGTTCGGCCGCGGTCGCCTGGAGTTCCAACGCCCCCAGGTTGCCGCCGCTTCCCTTCACGGTATGGACCAGGCGCCGCGCCAGTTCCCGGTTGCCGTGCTCCAGCGCCTCCTTCACCGTTTGCAGCGTTTCCAGGTTTTCGCTGCGGAAACTGATCAGAAGCCGTTTCAGGAGCGGCTCGCTCCCCAGGATCTTCAGCGCGTGCTTCAGGTTGATGCCCGGGAGATGGTCCGGCAACGACTCTTCGGCGGCCGCCGGAGCGGGCGGCTCGGCCGGCGGCTCCGGCATTTTGGCGTGGGGCCCGATCCAGCGCCTGAGCACCGAGAACAGGCCGGCCACGTCGATCGGCTTGTTGACCTGGTCGTTCATCCCGGCCTCCAGGCAGAGGTAGCGCTCCTGGGGGAGGACGCTTGCCGTCATCGCGATGATCGGCAGCAGCCGGAACCTCTCGTCGCGCCGGATCCGCCGGGTCGCTTCCAGGCCGTCCATGACCGGCATGTTCACGTCCATGAGCACGGCATCGTAGCGCTTCCCCGAGTTGGTCACCATCTCGACCGCCTCGGCCCCGTTTTGGGCCAGTTCCACCTCGACGTCCCGGGTGGTCAGGATCTCCAGCGCCACCTCCTGGTTCAGGCGGTTGTCCTCCACCAACAGGATGCGGACTCCCTTGAGCTCCTCAACCTCCGGCGCCTCGCCGGTGCCGCCGCCCAGTTCCCCTCCCGAGACCGCCGCCACTTCGGCCGCACTTTGGCGCCGCAGCGGGATCTCGAAGCTGAAGGTGCTCCCTTTCCCTTCCTCGCTCTCGACGCGGATCTTGCCCCCCATCATCTCGATGAGCTGCTTGCTGATGGCAAGCCCCAGCCCGGTTCCGCCGTACTTTCGGGTGGTGGAGGAGTCCGCCTGGCTGAATGCCTTGAAGAGCTGGATCTGCTGCTCGGGGTTCATCCCGATGCCGGTGTCGCTGACCGAGAAGCGCAGTTCCACCTCGTCGCCGCGCTCCTCCACCAGCTCGACCCGGACCTGTACCGCGCCCTCCTCGGTGAACTTGATCGCGTTGTTGGTCATGTTCAAAAGGATCTGGCTCAGCCTGAGCGCGTCGCCGATCAGGAAGCAGGGGACTTTCGGGTCGCTGGCCACCGAGAAGCGGACCGGCTTGTCCTGGATCAAGGTCGCCGCCACCGATTCCAGGTCGTCGAGGACCTTTTCCAGGTGGAACGGGGCCTTTTCCACCGAGAGCTTGCCGGCCTCCGCCTTGGAAAAGTCGAGGATGTCGTTGATGATGCGCAAAAGCAGGCGCGAGACGCTTTGCGCCTTGACCAGGTAATCGCGCTGCTGGCGGGTCAGGTCGGTCTGCTGGAGCAGGAAGAGCAGGCCGAGCACGCCGTTCATCGGGGTGCGGATCTCATGGCTCATGTTGGCCAAAAAGGCGCTCTTGGCGCGGGTCGCGGCCTCGGCGGCGCTTTTCGCCTCGATCAGCTCCTCTTCCGCCTTCCTCTTGTCGGTGATGTCCTCCTTCACCGCGACGAAATGGGTGATCTCGCCCGCCATGTTGGTGAGCGGGGTGATCGCGGCCGACTCCCAGTAGAGCTCGCCGTTTTTGCGCCGGTTCAAAAGCTCCCCGTACCAGCGCCGGCCGGAGAGGACCGTGTCCCACATCTCCCGGAAGAATTCGGGCGGATGCACCCCCGACTTCACCAGGCGCGGGTTCTTCCCGATCGCCTCTTCCGGGGTGTACCCGGTAACCCGGGTGAAATGGGGGTTCACGTACTCGATGATCCCGCTTTTGTCGGTGATCATCAGGGTGACCGGCATCTCCTCGACCGCCAGGGAGAGCTTCTGCAGCGCTTCTTCCGCGGTCATCCGCTCGGTGATGTCGGTGAAGGTCTCGATGGCGGCGACCACCTTCCCGTCGGCATCCCGGATCGGGGCGGCGTCGAAGCAGAGGTAGCGCCGGTTCCCGGCGACCCCGGTGAACCATCCCTCGCCATGGAGGCGGTCGCCGGGGAGCGGGGTGATGGTGCAGTCGCGGTAGAGCTCGCCGAGATCGTCCAGGTCCCACTCCAGGACCACGTCGGCCAGGACCGGGCGCTTGTGGCCGTAGAAGGCCCGCCAGACCTTGTCGGTGCCGATGACTTCGGCAGCGGGGATGCCGGTCAGATCTTCGCAGGCGGAGTTCCAGATGATGAGCTTGTGGCTGGTATCCAGGACGAAGGTGGGGACCGAGGTGTTCTGGACCAGGCTGCTGGTGAAGGCCTCCTGGGACAGCGACGCCTTTTTCTGCCGCTGCGTCTCCCGCAGCAGGTTGTTGAAGGCACGGATCAGGACGCCGATCTCGTCGTCGGTGCCGCTGGGAAACGGCTCCGGCTCCTCCTTCCCCGTGATCTCCTCAACGTGGCTGATCAGCCGCAGCAGGGGGGTGGTCAGCCGGCGCATGAAGAGCCGGCCTGCCACCCCGGTGACTGCCAGCACGGCCACCAGGGTTGCCATCAGGTACCAGACGGCCCGGTGCAGGGGGGCATACGCCTCGGCCTGGTGGTAGTTGCCCACCAGCACCCAGTTCGTGCTCTTCAACCGCTTGACCGAGGTAAGCATCGGTGTCCGTCCGTCCTCGACCGTCTCCGCGGAACCCTCGAAGCCCTGCAGGGCCTTGCGGAGCATCGGGTCGGTTCCCGCCTGAAGCTGCTGCTTGAGGATCTTGCGCGGGTCGGGGTGCACCACGATCGTCCGCTGGCTGTCGATGAGGTAGAGGTAGCCCGACTGGCCGGGGTGAAACTTGGCCAGGTTGCCGAGGAAGTTGTTCCCCAAAAGGTCGATCGACCCGCAGAGCACGCCGATCATCTGCCGGTTGGCCGCGAATACGGGTGCGGTGAACATGATCACCGGGTGCCGCCCCTGGCGGGTGGTGTAGAAGGGACCGGATATGTAGGGTTTACCGGTGGCGACGGTCTGCTGGTAGTACTCGCGGAAGGTGTAATCCTTCCCCGGCAGCTGCGGCTCCTCGGGGAGGGCGGCGAGCATCTTACCGGAGGCGGAGAGGAGGAAGGTCCCGCTGTCGAAGGTTTCCAGCAGGTCCGGGGTGCTCTTCAGGAAAGCCTTCGCCTGGGCCTGGCTGGAGAGGTCTTTCGGTTTGAGCGTTGCGGCCATGGAGACGAGCTGGCGCTGGCTCAGGGTGATCTTGTTGTCGAGCTCGTGGGCGAGCACGGTGACCAGGTCGAACTGCTGTCGCGATACGGTGCGCAGGAATTCCTGCTGCAGGTACCACAGGGTCCCCAGGGTCATCGCGGACAGGACCACCCCCACCAAAAGGCAGAAGGCCACCGTCATCTTCGTGGTCAGGGAAACCCTGGACATGCCACAAGCCTCCAGACCCCCGTCGGTCGGAGGCCGGTTGGATGCGGACGCAGTTGCGCCGCATCGTGTCCTGTTACTTATCGGTTAATGGTGACGGGGTCTTTAACGAGTTTGACACAGAAATCGGACTAATGAAGAGGGAGTCGGGGAATTCGGTGCTTTTTCTGGGGGGACCTTCGCGGCGCAGCCGGTCAAACCGCATCGGCGAAGGACCAGCGGTTTTTCCCGGAGTGCTTGGAGGCGTACAGCGCCCGGTCTGCCGCCGCGATCAGGCGCGCCTTGTCGGCCCCGCCCCGAGCCGGGGTGCAGGAGGCGATCCCGATGCTGACCGTGGCGCGGATCTCGGTGCCGGGGCTGCGGACGGAAAGCTCGGCGATGGAGCGGCGCAGCCGTTCGGCGCAGCGGGCGGCCTCGGTGGGAGGGGCGCATTGGGGGAGCAGGACGGCGAACTCTTCGCCGCCGTAACGGGCCGCCACGCCGTGGGGCCGGATCGCCTCTTCGACGGTGCGGGCGATCGCCTTGAGGACCGCATCCCCCTGCAGGTGGCCGTAGCTGTCGTTCACCGTCTTGAAGTTGTCGATGTCGAACAAAAGCAGCGTCATCGGCTCCCGCATCCGCTGCGGATTGGCGAAGGCCTCGTCCAGGAGCTCCTGGAAGTGGCGGTGGTTGAAAAGCCCGGTCAGGCCGTCGCGGATCGCGCGTTCCCGCAGCTGGTCGTTCACCGACTTGAGCTCCAGGGCGAGCTGCTGCGCCTCGTCGCGCGCCTGTTTGTACTCCAGGACCAGCTGCTCGTAGGAGAGGTTGAGCCGCGCGAGCTCCTCGTTGGCTTCCTGGAGGATCTGGGAAAAGGGCTTCAGCTCACCCGCGGCGACTTCGAACGAGGAGAGGAGGGCGCGGCTGCGCACCGCCACTTGGTCGATCATCTGCTCGCACTCCGTCTCACTCACCCGGTACCCCGCCAGAAGGCGTTTGATCTCCCGGACCGCCTCCGCGCTGCGCGGGTCATGGTAAACTGCCGCGATGCGGTCGGCGAGCTCCAGGACCTCGGCCCGGCGCCGGCCGGCGGCCGGGGCCGCTTGCGGGGTGTGGTGGTGCCGGATCGGCAGGTGCATCGCCTCGGGAAGTCCCCAGCGGGTGAGGAGCTCGCTCCCCGCCTCCTGGTGGTCAAAGCCGAAGCGTTCCCGCTCGATTTCCCTAAGCTCCCTGCCGGTGCTGCGCCTGAGGTCGAGGACGCTCTGGTAGCGATCGGGGTGCGCGCTGTACATGACGAAGATCCCGATGTCCTGGAGCAGCGCGGAGACGAAGATGTCGTCGGCCGGCTCTCCGATCAGCTCGGCGACGAGCTCCGAGCCGACCGCGGCGGTGACCGAGCGGCGCCAGAAGAGCTCGTGCCGGAGATCGCGCTCCGCCCCCCCTTTGAGGTCGTTCACGATCACGAAGGATAGGGCGAGATTTTTCAAAAGGACCATCCCCAGGATGCCGACGGCGCGGTCGATGGAGGTCACGTGGCTGGAGCGGGAGTAGTAGGGGGAGTTGGCGACCTTGAGAATCTTCGCGGTCAGGGCGGGATCGGCGCCGATCACCTCGGCGATCTCGGCGAAGGTGCAGTCGTCCCTTCTTACTTCCTCCAGAATCCTCATGGCGACCAGCGAGGGGGAAGGGAGCCGGGGATTCCCGTCAAAGAGAGCGTTGAGTGCGTCCATAGACCGTTGGTTTCCTCCTGGATCAGGTGGTGCGTTCGCGAAAAAAAATCCCGTGCAGTTCGGGCGGGATTTGGGGTTTATCGGAACGGTCCGGGCAAATCTTTAATGAAAAATGCGCGGCGCCGCAGGTTACCGTTCGGCGCCGCGCCGGTCTCTTCCCGTGCCCCCGTCCCCGGTGCCCTCAAGGGGGCCGATCTCCCGGGCCGGGACGGGCGTCCCGCAGCGGCGCACTATGTCCGCTTTCGGGACACCTGTTCGCTCGGCTACCCGGTGGCGGTGAATGATTTCAGCCGGTTGCCGTTTTGGCACTGATCCTGAAACCTTAACCGGCAGGCGGAGCAGACGGCCGTCACGGTGTCCCATCCTGGGACACGGCAGGCACGGAAGAAACTACCTAGGCGAGGAGAGGCTGCCATGAACCCTAAAGATACCTATCAGCTGGTGACCCTGGAAAACGGCACCCAAGATGCCGCTTCCATTCTGAACGTCTTTGCCGAGATGGCCTCGGGAGGGCGCAAACCGGATCTGACCCTGCTCAACTACTACCACGAGGTCCCGGTGAGCTACCCGGCGACCGTGGTGGGGATCGAGGCGGACAGCGTGGAGTTGGCGGTGCACGAGCACCAGGCGATGGTCATCAAGAGCGACAACTCGACCCTGGTCAAAAGCGCCCACTTCCCCAACGGGCTCGGGGTGCACTGCTACGCCGCCTATGCCAACGTCACCAAAAAGACGGTGATCCTGCACAACTTCGCCTACGCCCAGATCCGGGCCGAACGCCGCGACGCGGTCCGGGTGCGGCTGGACCAGCCGGTGCCGGTCTGCCTCTCCAGCCGGGAGAGCAAGAGCGTCGGGACCATCGTGGACATCTCCGGCTGCGGGATATCGGTGCAGTGCGCCGAGCCCCCGGCGGTCACCCCGGAGGGGGAGGTCCAGCTCTCGTTCGGGGTGCTGGGGACGATGCTCTCGGTGTCGGCCGCGTTCGTCCGGACCATCGCCAACGGGGAGGAGGGGCCGATCTGCAGTTTTCAGCTGCGACCGGACAGCCGCGCGGAAAACCTCATCGGGCGCTTCATCTACCAGCGCCAGATCGAGATCATCCAGGACCTGAAAAGCCGCGTCGCGGCCTGAAATATTCACATTTTCTCCTTCCGGATGGAGTAGTATCGGTTTTGGAGGCCGGCATCGACGCGGCCCCCGGAAAGGAGAACGGCACATGAAACGCACGATCAAGGTAATTCTTTCCGCTGTGGTACTTTCCAGCATGCTTTCGGGGTGCGTGATCTGGCCCTGGTGGGGCGACGAGGGACACGGGCATGGCCATTATCACGGAGAACGCGGAGACTGGCACGGCGGCGAGCACGAAGGGCGCCGCTGACCCGGGAGCGGTCCCGGCGGCTTCCCCGAGCCGGGGGGAGCCGCGCCCCGTCAGTTCGCCGAGCGGGCGGGGGAGCGGGAGTCCCGACCCGGGGTCCGGGCCGGTTCGGTCCGCGTCCGGCAGCACCCCGAGCGGCGCTACGAGGTTCGAAGTGGCAGGTTTGCTCAGACACTGCATGATGACGACGGTCAAGGCGATCCTGGCGGTGAAGGACGGTTTCGAAAGGGCCTGCCTGCCGCGGGTGAACCCGCCGCCGCCCCAGTCGGGTATCACCCGGTCCGCGCTTTTGGAGCGCTTCCCGCGCTTGCTGGAGCCCCCGGGGAGCGGGGTGGAGTGCAGCGAGGGGTGGTTCCCGATCGTGTGGGATCTTTGCGCCGCCATCGAGGCGCTGGAACAGCTCGGCATGCCGCGCGGCACCACCTGCCGCGCCGAGGGGAAGCTGGGGGGGCTCTTCCTGAGACTCAACACCTCATCCCACATCGTGAAGGAACTGGCGCGGGAGGCGGAGCGGCAGGCCGCCCGGACCTGCGAGATCTGCGGCGCCCCCGGTCTGCTGCGCATCGGCCCCGGGTTCGCCAAGACCCTTTGCGATGCCGACGCGAAGATCCGCCGCGTCGCCCGCTCCGACGCGCACGTCTGCGCCGGGGGGCGCCCCGAGGTGATCTTCATGGACACCGAGTTCACCGATCTCGACTACCCGCAGCTGATCAGCATCGGGCTGGTATCGGAAAAGGGGGAGCGTTTTTATGTCGAGCTCAGCAACGGCTGGAGCCGGGAGAGCTGCTCCGATTTCGTCCGGGAGCAGGTCCTGCCGCAGCTGGTGGGGGGGGACTTCTTCCAGGAGCGCTATTACGCCGGGCGGCGCCTGACGGCGTGGCTGGCCGGGCACGCGGTCCCGGTCCGGGTGGTGACCGACGCGCCGCGCTACGACTGGCCCCTGATGAAGGACCTGATGGGGGGCGTCCTTCCCGCGAACCTGGTTCCCGAACCGCTGAACTTCTACGCGGAAGGGTTTCCCGAACTCGCGCCCAAGCTTCTGGAGTCCCGGAAACAGGCGCTGAGGCGTTCCACGCCACACCACGCGCTGCGCGATGCCGAGGCACTGCGCGAGGCCTGGGAGGTGATGCTGGAAAACGTCCACCCGGCGGTGCTCGAACAGTACCTGCGGCAGTTTTGAAGGCCAAACAAGCGCTGACGCAAAAGGGCCCCGGTGGGATCACCGGGGCCTTTTGCGTCAGCGAAGCTATCTCCCCAAAGAAGGTCTGTCCTTTGCTCCCCCCTTTGGCAAGGGGGGAGGGGGGATTTGCCTTTAGGTTCTCGGTTCTAACTCTCGTAAGGGCTGAACCTTAGGGCAAATCCCCCTTCGCAAAGGTGGACTTCACCCCTTCGTCAGCTTCCGATCCCGCGCAAAAGCTCCTGGAGCTGGCTTGGGGTGTACGGCTTGGTGATCAGCCCCGCCAGATCCTCCTTGGGAATGCGGCTGGTGATCCCCTTGTCGCCGAAGCCGCTGGAGACGATGATCGGGAGCTCCGGGTTGATCTTTTTCAGCTCGAAGAAGAGCTGGTACCCGTCCATCACCGGCATCCCGATGTCGGTGATGACCAGGTTGATCCGGTCGCAGGCGGCCCGGTACCACTCCAGCGCCTCCTGCCCGTTGGTCGCCTCCACCACCTCGTACCCGAAGCTGGCGAGGATGGTCCGCGCGATGTCCCGCACCTGGTCCTCGTCCTCGACGAGCAGTATGGTGCCGCTCCCCCGCCACGGTGCGGCCGGACGCACCGGGAGGGTCGGGATTCCGGTCCCCGCTGCCCCGCCGGGACGCGCCGGGAGATAGATCCGGAAGGAGCTCCCCTGGCCCGGCGCGCTCTTCACCTGCAGCGCCCCGCTGTGCCCCGAGATGATGCCGAGGGTCGCCGACAGCCCGAGGCCACGCCCGGTGAACTTGGTGCTGAAAAACGGCTCGAAGATGTGGCGCCGGGTCTCCTCGTTCATGCCGCAGCCGTTGTCGGTCACCTCCAGGCGGACGTAGCGTCCCGGCAGGATCGGCCGCCCCACGTGGTCCTTCTCGGGATGGGCCGCATCGATCACCCACGGCGCGAGCGCCACCTCGATTTCCCCCTGCGCCTCCCCGATCGCTTCGGTCCCGTTGATGACGAGGTTCAGCACGATCTGCCGGATCTGGCTCGCATCGCCGTGCACCGGCGGGACCGGCTCGATCCTCGACCGGATCTGGACGTTCTTGGCTCCCGCCGCCCCGAGCATCTCCACCATGTCCTGCACCACGGTCCGCAGGTCGATCTCGCTTTTGGCGCTCTGGCTGTGGCCGGCATATTCCAGCATCTGGCGGCAAAGCGCCGCCGCCCGCTCCGCCGCCTTCTCGATCTCGCCCAAGTGCTGCTCGGTCTTTTCCGGCGCCATCCGCGCGAGCGAACAGTTCCCGATGATGACCGCGAGGATGTTGTTGAAGTCGTGGGCGATGCCGCCGGCCAAAACCCCCAGGCTCTCCAGGCGCTGGGTCTCCTGGCACTGTTGCTCGAAGGCAAGCTTTTCCGCCTCGGCTTCGCGGCGCCGGGTCACGTCCTCGGCAAGCCAGATGGTTCCCCGGGCCGGATCGAAGGGGTCGATGGCCCGCCCGACGAAACGGGTCAGGATGGTGCCGTCCCCCCCGGGGAGTTCCCGTTCCGCCTCGAAGACGAGCCCCTCGGTGAGCAGTGCGCTCCCCTCCTGCTCCAGCCGCTCCAACGCCGTCTCGGGTGCCAGGGGGGCGTCCGGTCCCGCACTCCCCCTGCGGAACATCTCGCCGAACTTGCGGTTGCTCCAGACCATCTTCCGGTCCACCACCTTGGCGATCCCGATGGGGGCGTTGGTGAGGATCACGTCGAGCTCGTCGCGCAGGACGCTCAGCTCGTGGGTCCGCTCCTCGACGTGCTGCTCCAGGGTCTCGTTGATCTGCTGGATCTCCCAGAACTGGGTGGCGAGCGTCTCGGAGGCGTCCTGGAAGTTGTCGATCAGGCGGTGCGCCTCGAGCACCCCGCTGCTGGGCCAGTCGATGCCGGAGCCCCGGGCGACCTGGGCGGGGAGGTCCCGGGTGATCGCCTGGAGCCGGTGCAGCGTCGCGATCAAGGCCCGGCTGAGCGCCTCGGCGAGGGCGAGCGCGCCGAAAAGGATCAGCAACTGCACCAGCAGCTTCCCGGTGTACTTGTCGAAGATCGCCTTTTGCAGGGGGGCGATCGGCTGTTCCAGGATCAGCTTCCATTCCGCCAGGTCCCCGACGGTCGCTTCGGTGACATAGAACGATTTCTTCCAGCGCTCTGAGGCGGGGGTGGTGGGGGGAAGTTTCGGGATCCACTGGCTGATCTGCGGGTCCAGCCGCTGGAGCGTCCCCTCGGAACGGGTGAACCGGCTCATCACCTTCTGGTCGCTGCGGTTGGTCATGATCACGTTGCCGTTTTTGTCGATCAGGGTGTAGAGCTTGCCCCCGTGCTCGGTGCTGCGGGCCAGGTAGGCACGCACCTGGTCCAGCGACAACACGCCGATCGTATACCCTGCGTACCGGCCGCCGGCGACGACCGGGGCGACGACGCTGACCACCGGCTTCGGGGGCCCGATGCGCCCCATGACCATCTCCGAGAGCATCGGCTTGAGCCGTTCCTTAAGGACCGGGATGAAGGGGCGGTCGGCGAAGCTCCGTCCCAGGTTGCTGTGCCCCAGCTCGTCGGCCCGTGGGGCGAAGGCTACGGTGATCGCGTCCCGGTCCAAAAGGCCGATGCGCAGGAAGTTGCCGTCCCCCCTCCGGGTCTGCTCCAGAAACGGCTGCATAGCGGACGCCCCGGTTTTCGCCGCCCGTTCGGCGAGCGAGATGATGGGCCACTTCCGGTTCGCGACCCAGGTGTCCAGGCGCTGGCGGTCCAGGGAGATGTCCTGCAAAAGCGACTGGCGGATTCCCAGGTCGGCCTCGGCGAAGTCGGAGCGGCTGCCGAGGGCCAAAAGGAGCAGGGTCGGGGCCAGGGCGAAGAAGGCGAGGAGGTTGTAGACGATGTCCCGGTAGGAGGTGAACTCGCTTCGGGTCGCGAGCCGGTACCCGGTATAGATGAGGCGGGCCACCAGCGCGTTGGTCACGCCGTTGATCGCCTGCTTGGTCATGGTGAGGTAGGTGTTGCTCAAGGGGATGTGCATGGCGCCGTGGTAGCAGAGGTACACCAGCGGCATCCCCAGCACGAGCCAGTAGAGGAGATCGGCAAACACCAGGGTCACCTTGCGCCGGTTTACCAGCCAGCCGACCGCGGCGACCTCCGCGGTCAGGATGAGGACGGCGTAGGGGTGGTTCCAGAGAACGACGGTATAGCCGGAAATGAGCGCCGCGGCGACGATGCCGGGGAGAGGACCCAGGAACTGCAGCGCGAGGAAGGCGAAGATGGAGCCGAAGATGAAGTCGATATTGAGGAAAACGGGGAATTTGAAGTAATTGCCGGCAACCCCCAGGGTGACCAGTAGAACAAAGGGGACGACGCAATCTTTGAGGCGCCGGGCGGGGCTGGCATCTGGCGAAGTCGTCATGGTCGGTCCTGTTACCATTGCCGCTGGCTGCTCTGCCAGGACATCGGGAAGTTGAAGCACCTTGGCGATCGACCGAACCTTCAATTACATGGAAAGCCGACTCTTGTGCCAGCAGTGAATGGCACAGCGAGTCATCCGCTTTCCTTATGACAGCGATCCTACTTTTTCAGACTTTCTCAGAGAATTATCATATACTCTTATAAGTGAAAATCAACTTACAAATTGCATCCCGCCCCGGTGACTGATACTGTTTTGTTGCCACCCCCCGCACCTTTTGTTTTTCCCGGAGTATCCATGATCCGACGATCGGAAAAAGCGACCCCTGTCGAGAGCGTCTCCGTCTCCGGCGTCCCCCCCCGCGAGGGGGGCCCCCTCTGCGCCGGCAGCTGCCTGCCGGAGCCGGCCCCGTTCCGGGACGAGGGGCTCTCCGAGCTGGAGCTGGGGGAGCTCGACCTGGAGGAGATCATCGACGTCCCGGCCCTTCGGGGGCTGGTCGACGACTTCTACCACCTGACCCGGATGCCGATGGCGCTCATCGACGTCAAAGGGAAGGTGCTGATCGGGGTGGGGTGGCAGGAGATCTGCACCCAGTTCCACCGGATCCACCCGGCTACCTGTAAAAACTGCATCGAGAGCGACACCCAGCTCACCGCCGGGGTCGCCCACGGCAATTACAAGCTCTACAAGTGCCAAAACCACATGTGGGACGTGGCCACCCCGGTCATGATCGGCAACCGGGCCTTCGGCAACTTCTTCATGGGGCAGTTCTTCTTCGACGACGAACCGATCGACTACGACCTGTTCCGCGCCCAGGCAAGGAGGTACGGCTTCGACGAGAGGCGCTACCTGGCCGCCCTGGAAGCGGTCCCCCGGCTGAGCCGGGAGACGCTGGACCGGAGCATGTCCTTTTTCATCCGGCTCGCCGACCACCTCTCCCGTCTGAGCTACAGCAACCTCAAACTCGCCCGCGCGCTCAACGAGCGGGACCGCCTGATGACTTCGCTCGCCGAAAGCGACCAGCGCCTGCAGCTCTTCATCGAACACGCCCCGGCGGCGCTCGCCATGTTCGACACCTCGATGCGCTACCTGCACGCGAGCCGGCGCTGGCTGGCCTGCTACGGGATCGAGGGGAGCGACCCGATCGGCAGGAGTTACTACGAGATCTTCCCGGAGCTTCCCCCGAAGTGGCGGGAGGCGCACCGGCGCGGGATGGCGGGGGAGGTGCTGCGCTCGGAGGGTGACCGGGTGGTGCGCCGGGACGGCTCGGTGCAGTGGATCCGGTGGGAGATCATTCCCTGGCGCGACGCGGCCGGGGACGTCGGGGGGATTCTCATCTTCTCCGAGGACATCACGGAGTTGAAGAAGGCCGAGGACATCCTGCGGCGCTACGAATTACTGGTGGGGTACAGCCGGGACGTCATCCTGGTGGTCCGGCGCTCCGACGGCCGCATCCTTGAGGCAAACGCCGCCGCGGCGCGCAGCTACGGCTACGACCACGACGAGATCCTGAAGCTGACCATCAGCGACCTGCGCGCCCCGGGGGTACGAGCGGTGACCGAGGCGCACCTGGCCCATGCCGACGCCGAAGGGCTCCTCTTCGAGACGCTGCACTGCAGAAAGGACGGGAGCACGTTTCCGGTCGAGGTGAGTGCCCAGGGGGCGACCATCGGCGGGGAGCGCACCCTGATCAGCGTCATCCGCGACATCACGGCGCGCAAGGTGGCCGAGACCGAGCTTTTGCAGGCCAAGGAGGCGGCGGAGGCGGCAACCCGCACCAAGAGCCAGTTCTTGGCCAACATGAGCCACGAGCTGCGCACCCCGATGACCGGGGTGCTGGGGATGCTCGACCTCGCCCTGGGGAGCCACCTCGACCCGGCCCAGCGCGAATTCATCACCGCGGCGCAGACCTCGGCGCGCTCCCTGGTCCGGATCTTAAACGACATCCTGGACCTGACCAAGATCGAGATGGGGAAGTTCAGCATCGAGGAGCGGCCGTTTCTGGCGCGGCGGTGCCTGGAGCAGACCTACAACATCCTTTTGCCGGCGGCCAAGAGCAAGGGGCTCCACCTCAACGTCTCGGTAGGGGCGGAGGTTCCGGAGGTGCTGGTGGGGGACCAGACCCGGCTGAGCCAGGTCCTCACCAACCTCGCGAGCAACGCGGTGAAGTTCACCGAGCGGGGGGAGGTCGACCTGCGGGTGAGCGCGGAGCCGGGCGCCGCCGGGGAGTGGCGGGTGACCTTCAGCGTCGCCGACACCGGGATCGGTATTCCCGAGGACAAAAAGGACCGACTGTTCCTGGCCTTCAGCCAGGTCGATGAGTCCCACTCGCGCCGGTTTGGCGGCACCGGCCTGGGGCTCGTGATCAGCAAACAGATCGTGGAGCGGATGGGGGGGACCATTTCCTGCCAAAGCTGCGAGGGGAAGGGGAGCGCCTTCTCGTTCACCCTCCCGCTGCACAGCCGCGCCGTGCCGCCCGAGGCGGAACGCGCCCCCGAGGCGCCGCCCGAGCCGGTGCCTGCCGCGCCTGACGCATCTGCCGGGGTCGCGCCGGCGGGGAGCCCGGCACACCGCATCCTGGTCGCCGAGGACGACCCGGTGATCCGCGACGTGCTCCGTACCATGCTGATCCGTGCCGGGTTCTCGGTCGAATTCGCCCTGACCGGGGCTCAGGTGGTGGAGCTTTGGGAGCAGGGGGACTACGACGTGATCCTGATGGACGTGCAGATGCCGGTATTGAACGGCTTCGAGGCGACCGCCGCGATCCGGGCGCGGGAGCGGGAGCGCGGCGGCCACACCCCGATCATCGCCATGACCGCCCATGCCTTCAAGGAAAACCAGGAAAAGTGCCTTGCGGTGGGGATGGACAGCTACGTGAGCAAGCCGATCGATTTCAAACAGGCGCTGCAGGTGATCCGGGGGGTGCTGGCCGCGCGGCCGGGGGAGGGGGAGGGGTGACACCTCGGAGGGAATGTCTGGAGAGGAGAACGCCATGAGCTCAACAACTTCGGATGCGGTCGTCCTGGTGACCGGCGGGGCCCAAGGGATCGGCAAGGGGATCGCCCGGCATTTCGCCAAGGCCGGGATGCAGGTGGTGATCGCGGACCTCGACCGGGAGGCGGTGGAAGAAAGCGCCGCGGAACTGGGGAGCCGGGTCACCGGCTTTGCCGCGGACGTCGGCGACGAGGGCTCGGTGCAACTGCTCCTGGAACGGGTCGCCGGCCGGTTCGGCCGCCTCGACGTCCTGGTGAACAACGCCGGGATCGCGAACCCGGTCGCGGCGCCGGTGGAGCGGCTGGAGCTGGAAAGCTGGAACCGCGTCATCACCACCAACCTGACCGGCGTCTTTCTCTGCACCAAGCACGCCGTACCGCTTTTGCGCGTGGCGCACGGCTGCATCGTCAACATCGCGTCCACCCGGGCCCTGCAGTCCGAACCGGACACCGAGGCGTACGCGGCGAGCAAGGGGGGGATCGTGGCGCTGACCCATGCGCTCGCGGTGAGCCTTGGGCCCGAGATCCGGGTGAACTGCGTCAGCCCCGGCTGGATCGAGGTCCACCCCTGGAAAAAACGTGAGCAGCGCCGGGAGCCGCAGCTCAGTCCCGAGGACCACGCCCAGCATCCGGTGGGACGGGTGGGGACCCCGGAGGACGTCGCGGCCCTGGTCGCCTACCTGGTCTCCCCCGGCGCCGGCTTCGTCACCGGGCAGAACTTCGTCATCGACGGCGGGATGACCCGGAAGATGATTTATGTTCCATGATTTCGCACCCATGTGTGCGTAGGGGCTATCCTTACAATTTTTTTCTAAAGATCTCCTTGGCAACTGTCGATGGGGGAAGAAAATCCCAGCAGGAGGTCTTGTGGTATGGCTCTGATTATGTGGACCAGCGCTCTCAGTGTGAAGGTGAAGAAATTCGATGACCAGCATAAAAAGCTGGTCGACATGGTGAACGATCTGCACGAAGCGATGAAGGTCGGGAAGGGGAAGGAGGTCATGGGTAAGGTGCTCGACAACCTGATCCAGTACACCGCCACCCACTTCAAAGATGAAGAACTGCTGATGAAACAGCACAACTTCCCCGACTTCGACCGGCACAAAAAAGAGCACGACCAACTGGTCTCCCAGGTGCTTGCCGTGCAGAAGCAGTTTCATTCCAGCAGCCTGCCGATTTCGAGCTCGGTGATGGAGTTCCTCAAGAACTGGCTGGCCAAGCACATCCAGGGCGATGACGCGAAGTACGGCCCCTTCTTCAACAGCAAGGGGATCGTCTAAGGTACGGCCTGATTGGACGACACAATTCGAGCCCCGGAAGGCACCTCGTGGTGCGGGACGGGCGGGCTCGCTTGAGTAGGGGACATGTCAACGGAGCCATGCCCCTTTTTTCTTGCCCGGAATGGCCCCCCGGGGACCGGGCCTGCGCCTACATTTTCTTGACATTCCCTCCCATCTGGCGATGATAGGCCATCTCGAAAGCCGACCGCTTCACCCTCAAAAGGCCCATGCTCCCCCCTTTGCCAAAGGGGGAAAACTCCCCCTAATGCTATGGGGGACAATTCCGCAAATCCGATTGGGTCCCTTACATGTCCCTGAGAAACCTGCGCATCCTGATCGCCGTCGCCCGCAAGGGGAGCTTCGCCGCCGCCGCGGAACAGCTCGGCCTTACCGATTCCGCGGTGAGCCTGCAGATGAAGAAGATGGAGGAGGAGTTCGGCGCCACCCTCTTCGAGCGAAGCGGACGGAGCCCCCGGCTCAACGCAAGCGGGCGGCAGGTCTTGGAGCGTGCCCAGGAGATCGTGGCGCTCTACGACGGGATCAAGGCGGAGCTCACCCCCGAGGGGATGGTGCGCGGGGTCCTCGCGCTCGGGGTGGTCCCGACCGTCATCACCGGTCCGCTCCCCCCGGTGCTGCGTCGGCTGCGCGACCGCTATCCCGAGCTCAACGTCCGGCTGCACAGCGCCCTCTCCGTCGAGCTCTCCCGCCTGGTGGACGAGGGGGACCTGGACGCCGCGCTGATCACCGAGCCCCCGGTCGCGGTGCCCGAAGGGGCCGAGTGGCGCGAGTACGACGTGGAGCCCTTCTTCGTCGCCGCCCCGGCCGGCATCGGGGCGCCTTCGGTGGAGGAGCTCTTCGACCGCTTCCCGTTCGTCCGCTTCGACAAGACCGCTTGGGCCGGGGCGATGGTGGACGGCCAGCTGATGGCCCGGGGGATCCATCCGCGCGACGTGATGGAGCTGAACTCCATCGAGGCGGCTTTAGGGTTCGTGGAGCAGGGGCTGGGGATCTCCGTGGTTCCGTTGAACCGGCAGCGGGTCCTGGAGGCGCAGCGCCGCTTCACCCTGATCCCCTTCGGCGACCCTCCCCTGGTGCGGCGGGTCGGCCTGTACCGGAAAAGCCGGCAGCCGCGCCGGATGCTGACCGATCTCCTCCTGGAAGAACTCAGCCGCGCGTGTGGACTCTCAAGAAATACTTGATGATGGATCAAGTATTATCAATTTTTATTGCAGCTTCTTCTGTGCTAGGGTGAGTTCCATCCCACGCTCTTTCTGGAGGAGGCTGTCATATCCGCCGTCACCCAACCGCTGGTCCCGGTTCTCGCCCTGATCCTCGCCGGCTTCCTGCTGCAGCGCACGAACTTTCTCGCCCCCGCCTTCTGGCCCTCCGCCGAAAAGCTGACCTATTTTCTCCTGATGCCGGCCATGCTCATTCACAACCTGGCCGGGAAGAAGATCGGCGATCTCCCGTGGCTGAAGATCCTGGTGACGGTCGAGGGGGGGATCCTGTTGAGCGCGGTGCTGGTGCTCCTTTGGTGGGCGTCGAACCGGGATCTGGACGGTCCGGCCTTCACCTCGCTCTTCCAGGGGGGGGTCCGTTTCAACACCTTCGTGGCGCTCGCCCTGGCCGAGAACCTCTACGGTGCCGACGGGCTCTTCGTGGCGGCGTTGGGGGCGGGGTTCATGATCCTTTTGATCAACGTCCTGTGCGTGACCGCCTTTTCCCTCACCGTGACCGGCGGCGCCCGGCCGACCCCGGGGAAGATCGCCCTCGACCTTTTGCGCAACCCCCTGATCATCGGCTGCGCCGTCGGGGTGGGGCTGAACGCCACCGGGCTGAAACTCCCGGTGGCCCTGGACGGGATACTGTCCTTAAGTGGCCGGGCCGCCTTTCCCCTGGGGCTTTTGGCGGTCGGCGCCGCGTACCGGGCGGGGAACCTGGTCCAGCACCGGAAGACCCTGGTGGTGAGCTCCGTCATCCAGTTCGTCATCAAGCCGGCCGCCGCCTGGTGGCTCGCGACGGTGCTGGGGCTGACCGGCATGGCCGTTTGCGTCGCGATACTGCTGTTCAGCGTCCCCACCGCGCCCACCGCCTACATCCTCTCCCGGCAGATGGGAGGCGACCACGAAAGCATGGCCTCCATCATCACCGTCCAGACCTGCCTCTCCTTTCTGACCCTCCCGGTCACCCTCTGGCTGATGCAGGGGCTGCCGCACGGATAGTCGTCCGGCCGTTCGACTCCCCCTATGACAAATCCCCCTATCGACTCCACCCTTTGACAAAGGGGGGGCGCTGGGGGGATTTGCTTCTGAGGCGCTCAAAAAATGGGGAGCGGCTGCCTTTCCAAACCAAGCAGCCGCTCCCCTTTGCTCGTTTCCCCCTTTTCTTGCCCCAGGTGCCGCTTCGAAGCTGCCGGACCGGCCCGATCGGCGGTGGCCGCCGGGACCCGGGGCTCACTGGCAGGGGGGCCTGCCAGTGAGTTTTCTCCCGGGCTTCTTAATTGGTGCGCGGGGCAAGGGAGACGGTTTTGGCTGCGCCCCAGCGCTTGGTGTTCCAGAAATACTGGCGCACGGTCATGCTGGTGGCGTTGGGATCGACGGAGACGACCTGGTAAGACAGGTAGTTCGCATTGGTCGAGGACGCCGGTTCGGTTGCGGAAGCCTCTCCCTTCATCGGGGAGTCGACCCGGAAGACATTCAGGCTGACGTCGTTGTTCGGACCGGCGAAGGTGTAGAACTGGTTCCAGTTCGAGTTGCCGTGGAAATAGGCGACGACGTTCTTGTGGTTTTTGAGCCAGGTTGCCAGCGCGGCCTGCTCGGGCGCACTGGATCCGCCGGAGGTCGCGGCGGTGGCATAACCCCCGTTCTCCCCGTACACCAGGTTCTCGAACTTGTCGGTGGAGTTGATGGTGTGGGTGCCGTTGGGGTTCATCAGGTGTTTGGTCTCGATGTCCGGCTGATCGTGGGTGAAGATGACGACCGGCTGGTTGGCCGGGACGCCGGCCAGGTCGCTCTCCATCCAGGTGCGGGCGGCGCTATCCGGCCACATGCCGAGGAAGACGAAGTGGACGCCGCCGACCTCTTTGGAGTAGTAGACCCGGTGGGCTGCGTAGCTTTCCGCTGCGGTAGCCGCGTTCGGCGTCGCGCCGATGAAGTCGGCGTTGGTGAGGCTGCCACCCAGCATCAGGTTGTAGATGTTGACGTAGGAGGTGGCGTCGAAGGCCGGGCTCATGGCCTTGTAGTAGCCGATGGCGTTGCTGACGTCGTGGTTACCGGGAACGAGGAAGAGCGGGGCCTTGACGTTGTTCCGGTCCTTGACGGTCAACCCCTGGAGGTAGTCGGCGTAGAACTGCCCCCAGGACGTTGCGGCGGACTGGATGCCGGTTTCCTGCCGGTTGGCGATGTCGCCCGTGTTGACGACGAAGTCGATGGAATTGACCGCGGTCGAGCAGGCGAAGACGCCGCCGTCGCAGGGAAGCGCGGTTGCCGGCAGGGCGTTGATGGTGGCGACCAGCGCCTTGTTGACCGGTTGCGCGGCGATGGCCCCGTTGGCAATCGGTGCGGTTGCCGCACGGGAGATGCCGTAGTGGGAATCGGAGGTGTAGACGAACTGGGTCGGAACGGTGGTGTTGACGAAGATCGGGTTGCTGTAGAACCAGAGATCGTTCCAGGCGTCGTCGGCGGTGTTCAGACCCGGGGTGTTCTTGAGCGGGTTGCCGGCTGCGTCGGTGCCGTATACGGTTCCGGACACCGAACCGACCGTCCGGGTGACGTTGACGTCATAGCCGAGGTTGGTGCCGCGGATACGGAAGAACATGTCCCCCTGCACGTCGGCGGTGTAGGTCATGGTGGCGTAACCTTGGGCATCGACGGTCCACTTCGGATTGGCGGAGTTCTGGTCGTTGTCGAAGGTCGCGACCACGCTGGCGACGGTGGGGTCGATGGCGTTATAGGCCGGGTTGGGGGTCACGCCGTCGGCGAGGAACTTGGCGGCTTTAGTCGGGTTGATACGCCCCTGGATCAGCTGCACGTGATGAACGGCGGGAGCCTGGCAGACGTAGCCGGCCGAGGCGTTGACGCCGGGCTGGCAGTTGCTGGCGGCCGGCGACCTGAAGCGGATCTGCACCGTGACCCTGTTCCCCTTTTTCACCGGGAGGGTCTCCCCCATGGTGGCCGACTTGTTTCCGAACGGAGTCTTGAAGACGACCTTGTAGTCGAGGTCGTTGATCAGGTCGCCGTGGACCGAGTAGGAGTTGCCGGAGCGCAGGCCGTTGATGACGTCTTCCTGGGTGAAGGTGCTGCTCGTGGGGAGGGCGGTCTTCACCTTGGTGTAGGTCTTCTCGTACTCGCCGGGCCAGAAGTCGATCCCGGCGTTGGTGCCGTCATCGTGGAAGTCGGAGTTGTCGAAGTTGAAGAACCTGCGGCCGTCGGCCAGCAGGTTGTCCCAAAGTCCGCCGACCTGGGCGACATAGATGCCGGCGCCGCCGTAGGTGCCGCCGCCGCAGGCGCCCGCGCCGAATTCGCCGCGGTTGGGTCCCTTGTCGTGTCCGGGAATCCCTTCGAAGCCGAAGGCGACCGAGGGGCCGTTGTCGTTCATGTCGCGAAAGGCAGCGATGGAGTAGCCCCCCACGCCGCACCCGGCCCGCTCGACGTGGGCGGGGATGATGTAGCCGGTGGCCGGGTAGTTCGCCTGCATCCACTTGACGCCGTCGATGGTCTTGTTGTGCAGTTTGTTCAAACCGAGCACGGCAGAGAAGTCCGGTGCGGAAGCGTTGTACGCGGAATTCTGGGCCTTGCCGCTCCACCCCATGGTGGTTGCCGTCGTTGTGGTGCTGGTCCCGTCGGTGTCGGCGTTGTCGAAGCGGTACTCGAACTCGGCGATCGCCTTCGCGTTACTGGATGCGATTCCGGTGCTGCCATGCTCGTGGCCCGGTACGTTCCACTCCATGCCGGAGATCACCACCTTGTTCGGGTAGGCGCTGCGGATGCCGGCGAGCCAGTCCGAGGCTCCCAGGTAGGCCGGGCCGGTGTAGCCCGGGAGGTCGGACGTTTTGAGGAGGCTCTGCCAACGCCACATCTGTCCCCCGGCGGCATCGCCGAGGGCGGGGTTGGGGGAGTAGGTCGTCCAATTGTTGCCGAAGCCGTCGCGTGCGCGAAGGCCGCCATGCTCCGAGTTGGTGAAGAAGTCGAGCCCGTTTCTGAAGGCGCTCGGGCCGGTCCCTTTCTTGTAGAGGCTCGTGGTGTCGGTGACGGCGGTGGACGCAATGCACCCGGTGGTGGCGTCCGAGCAGGTCAGGTCGTTCATCGGCCAGCTGCCGTCGGTATACGTGGTGTGGTTGTGAAAATCGCCGAGCATCCACTTTTCGGCGGCCAGGGCCGAGCCGGCGGAGAGCACGGCAACGGCGAGAACTGCCGCGGCTAGTTTGCGGTTAGCTTTCATTCCTTTTCTCCCAGTACGTTGGTATGAGGTTTACTGCTGCTTGCGGCGGAAACCGGCCAGGGCAGCGACGCCGGAGCCGAGAAGGTAGATGGCCCCCGGAATCGGGGTGGGCGCGGCGTCCATGTTGGGGCCGAAGGTGCCGACCGCCCCCGCTACGCCGGCGGCCGAAGTCCAGGTCGCGGGGAGTGCGGAGTTGTCGCCGTCAAAGGCGTCGGCTTGGTAGGTGACGTTGTTGAACTTCAAGCCGGAGAAGCTGTTGGTCCCGCCGAACTCGGTGCCCGTCGTGTCGGCGGTGTAGGCATAGCTGCCGGAACCGACGGTGGCGGCGAGGGTGTAGCTCTTCCCGCCGGCGATGACGAAGGAACTGACGTCGGCCATGCGGAAGTACCCGTTCATGCTCCCCTGGCCCGCGCCGATGGTGACGGAGGCAAGCCGGGTCCCGGCGGCGTCGTAGAGGGCGACCGAGTGGGCCTCGGACCCGGTGCCGTAGAGATCGAAGTAGCCGAGCTGGTTGACGAAGAGGTCGCTCGTCGTGGTGAAGCTCCACCCGATGAGGTTGATGGTGCTCCCGGTGGCATCCTGGGTGAAGGTGTCGGCAGGGGCGTCGAAGTTGACCGCGAGCGAGGCGTGGGCCGCCTGCGCGCCGGCCGTCAGGGAGACCGCCAGTACCGCGGTCAGCAGCAGTTTTTTGATGCTCTTCATGTGCTTTCTCCTTTTGATCATTTCAGTGGTAATTGCAGGTACTTCATTGGGTTTTCTTGGTTGCGGTTGAATTGCACCTCGGAGGGCGGGAGACAGTCGCCGGTGACCGATCTGGTCTTTTCGGGTCGGCACCAAGCCTGAACCCGCAGCTTTAGCCAGCTGCCTTCGCCCCGGGGCGGAAAGCTACCTCCTTTCGTGGAGCCAGGTATTTTAACGACGCCGTGTCTGCGGTCGCTTTGCGGCGGCTGAAGAAGCGGTAAAACGAGGGCGCGGCAGCGCCGGGCCGGGCGGTACTCCCGCTGCACCGGTCGCGGCGAGGCCCGGCCCTCAAGCGGGACCAATCCCGTTGCCGGCCAAAGGGCGACGGCGCTTTCGCGCGGAGAAAAGGGAGC
Source organism: Geomesophilobacter sediminis (assembly GCF_016458275.1). GTDB lineage: Bacteria > Desulfobacterota > Desulfuromonadia > Geobacterales > Geobacteraceae > Geomesophilobacter > Geomesophilobacter sediminis. Next base: position 177,060 of record NZ_JAEMHM010000005.1, on the reverse strand, counting down.
CGGCCCGCGTGGCGGGCGCGGTCCTTCCCCTTCGCCGTCCGGCGACGGATTAAACGTAGGTTACGGTGCGGGTGGTCGAGTCAGCGCGCGAGCTTCGGCGCGCCGCGCTGGTCAGGCTGGGGATGCGCGTTCGGGGAAAAGAAGGGGGGAAACGGCAGGGAAGGGTTTCGGGCCGAAATCGGCGGGGCGGGTCGTGGGGCGACCCGTACCGCGGTCTTTCACGAAGGCGATGCGTGCAAAGGGAAGGACGTCGGCGGCCGGGGAGAGGTGCACCGACGTGGAGCCGGAGACGGTGGCATGGCCGCTGACATAGTGGAATTGATCGTCGTTGTCGTAGTACGAGGCGTCATGATGCTGGTGCAGCAGTGCGATGCCCACCTGCAGCATCAGCAGCACCAGAGGCACCGACATAAGTACTGCCAGCATGTGGGAGGAGAGGCGACGCATCGGTTTCATTATCTCCGCTCAAAGGCAAAAAAAAGCCCAGTGCAGGTGAAATGATCACCTTGCACTGGGCTTTCTGGGTCCTGTGGTGAGGCAGGGCAGCAAAGTTCCCGGCAGCATCTCTTCGCGTTCGTGTGGGCAGAATTGATGCCGGATTCTGCCAGATGATTAAGTCATTCATGTTAATCATCTGTTAAATTTCAGTGACGCCTCTCCTTTTGTCGAATGTCCGTCCTGCAGGCGAAAAAAAAAGGGGACCGCTGCTTTTCCAAACCGAGCCGCCGGTCCCCTTTTCTTGTCTCAGCCCTTCGTGCCCCTTTTTCGGGGCAGAACTCCCCGTACCAACGCGTCACTTAAGCGGCAGGTACACCTCGGTCACCAGCTCATGTTCCGCGACCTCCGGCATCAGGTTCACGTAGCGGAAAAAGAGCGGAAAGTCGCGCAGCTTCTCCCCGCTTTGCGGGAGCCACTCCCGGTAGAGGGGGTAGATGGTGTCCCCCATCCGGTCGTGCGACCCCTGGTGCAAAACCATCGCGCAGCGTCCGCCCGGGATGACGCCGCTCACCACCCCCTGCGGGTTTTCCGGGACCGGCCCGGTCACCTCGCCGCAGATGTCAAAGCGGAACTGCTCCGGCTCGGTGGTTTCCGGGTCGTGGTAGGCGATCCCGAAGGTGCGGCTCGTTTTCACCGGGGACAGCCCGGTCTCTTTGCGCCATGCGATGAAGACCTGCGCCGAATGGTTGATCTTTTCCGGTGCGCCCTGGTGGGCCAGGACCGCGATCTGGGTCTCGGCAAAATCGACAATTTTCACGTCCATCGTCACTCTCCTTTTACTGGGGGGGAGCCGGAACCGCTCGGTCCACGGCTGCCACTGGGGGGATTTTCGGAATTGAGACGGCGATTGTCCGCAGAGCTGCCGGAAGGCGCGGGTGAAGGCCTCGGGGCTTTCGAAACCGGCATCGAGCGCGATGTCGATGATCCGTGCCTCCCGGCCGAAGACCAGGCGGTAGGAAGCCTGGCGGAGCCTCAGTTGCCGGAGGTAGGCCGAGACGCTCATGCCGACGTACAGGGAGAACTGCCGGTGGAAGTGGAACTTGGAAAAGTGCGCCACCTGGCTCAACTGTTCGACGGTAAGCGGTTCGTCCAGATGCTTTTCGATGTACTCGAAGACCCTTTCGAAGCGCTGCGCGTATGCCTTTTCCCGATCCATGTTCACCCGTTCGCCACCTCAATTCGTGAGGCGATCCTACCCCAACGCCCGCCGGCAATCCTGACCGAAATTGCTCAATCACGTAGCATCCCGATTCCCGGCAGAAAAGGCAAGCCTTCATCGCCGTACACCCTTAATCTCCCCCCTTTGCGAAGGGGGGCGGGGGGGATTTGCCTCTGGGGTTTTTCTACATTGGTATGATGGGCACCCTGTGCCGTAGCGTTGGAGCGTCGGTGGGTAGAGGGCTGCCCACCCTGTGAACGGTCGGTGGTGTCGACTGGTGATTGACGCCGCAGCCCCGCTGCGGTAGCCTGAGATGCTATTCCAAGCCGGCCCGGCGGCTACGACCGGGAAGAGAGGAGGTCACCCATGTTCGAGATGCAATACAACGAAGAGATGGAAGCCGAGGTACGGAAGCTGGAAGCGAAGAAGCGGGCGACCGAGGCGGGGCACCCGGAGTGGGACAATGCCTGCGCGGTGTGCGGCACCGAGATCGCCGGCACCGACAGCGACCGCTGCGGAAGCTGCGTTGCGAGTTAGCGGGAGATTGCGGTCAGTAAAAGTATTGGATTGCCCTAAGGTAAATCCATGGTATAACCATCCGATTATTGCTCCAGAAAGGATGAAGACCTGCGATGACGTGGCGTTAAATGCAACAATTTCGGGAGGTTGTCGTGCGAGGGGTAATCTGCCTACCGTCCATCTTCTTGCTCTCCCTGGTGCTCTTGAGCTGCTCCTCAGCTCGGAACGCCACCGGTTCCCTCCCTGCTCCCCTTCCGGTCACCAACCCAGCCGACTGGAGTTACCAGAAAGGCGGCATCTCTATTCATCTCAGGGCCGATCCCAAGCTCAACCTCTTCCGTAACACCCCCCATACCTTGCTTCTCTGTATCTATCATCTCCGCGACCCCAACGGCTTCCAGCAATTGCAAAGCGAAAAAGACGGACTGCAGCGGCTGCTCGAATGCAATCGCTTCGACCCGAGCGTGATGCATGCCCGCACCCTGGTGGTTCAGCCCGGCCAGGAGATCGAAGAGTTGATGGACCGCGCCGACGGCGCGAAGTTCATCGGCATCGCCGCCGGCTATTTCAAGGGGGATCGCAAGCTTGCGACCCGCGCCTACCCGGTGCCGCTGATCGAGGAAATCCGCGGGGGAGGGGTCACTCAGATAACCCAGAGACTCAGCATCCACCTTTACCTGGGACCGCACGGCATCACCGAGTTCCAGGACGATGCAGGCAAGGACCGCAAAAACAATCCGCAACCCCAGAAAGATCCGGAAAAACAAAACTACCTGAAGAGCGCCTATCTCTATGGCCCCACCGCCTTGTTTCATTCATCCCTAATCGTTTCACCCATTCTTCTTTAGTCAGACCGTTTCTAAACTCTCTGTTCCAGCCGTACCGCTCAAGGAGGGTGATGATGAAGGTCGACCGGCCCGTTTTTTGGTACCAAGGGGTGTTCCTACAGCCGCAGCACTTCCAGTTGCAGGATCGGGGCGCGGGTGCTGCACCCATACCGCTCTTAAAGTACGGACGGCCCCATTTCTGGGGCGTCGGCGGGTTTGCTCTCGATGCGACCGCCTTGGACGCCGGGGTAGTTTCCGTTCCTTCCGGAGCCTTTCTCTTTCTCGACGGCACCTACGTGGAACTCCCGGGCAATGCCGTGCTCCCTTCCCGTCCGTTCGATCCCTGCCTGCTCCAGGGAAAGCAGCTTTTGCTCTATCTTGGGCTGCGCCGGTGGAACGAAGCCGGCGAGAATGTAACGGTGATCACTTGGCCGGAGGAAGCGCGGCAAGCGGAGACCCGGTTCGTCACTCGGGCGGATCCCGAGGAGGTGACCGACCTCCATGCACGGGGACCGGCGGCGCAGGTAAAGCGTCTCGATCATTTGCTGAAACTTTTCTGGGAGACGGAGCTGGATGCCGCCGCCGAGTATCTGCTGGTTCCGCTGGCGCGGTTGGAAATGGCTGGTTCGGTCCGGGTGACGGAGCGCTTCATTCCGCCGTCGCTGGTCCTTGCCGCGAGCGAACCCCTTTCCCGCCTGGTCCGGGAGATGCGGGATCAAATGGTCGGCCGGACCAGGCAGCTCGGGGCTTTTCATAAACAACGGGGACCGAAGACGGAATTCGGCTCGCGCGAGATGACGTGCCTATTGGCCCTGAGAACGCTCAACCGCAACATCGCAGTGCTGTCCCACTTCATCGAGTCGGGGGACTCGGTCCACCCTTGGGAGGTGTACGGCACGTTGCGGCAGGCGGTCGCCGAGCTTGCCGCCTTTTCGGCCGGTGCCAACCCGGTCGGAGGCGCTGAGGACGCGACGCTCCTGCCTCCCTACGACCACTCCGATCTGTGGGGGTGCTTCTCCGCTGCACAAATCCTGCTCACCCGGCTTTTGTCCCAAATCACCGCTGGGCCGGATTACGTCGTGCGCCTCATCCATGATGGCGTGTATTACGCGGCCGATTTGAAACCGGGCCAACTGGAGCCGGGAAACTCCTACTTCCTGGCGGTCCGCAGCGCGGAGGAGTCCTGTACCGTGTTGGCCGCCCTGGACTCGGTGGCCAAGCTGAGTGCCCGGGATCAGCTTCCAATCCTCTCCTCACGCGCACTCCCGGGGCTCCGCCTGGAGCCACTGGTCAATCCTCCTCCGGAACTCCCGCGCAACTCCCGCACTCTGTACTTCTCCATCGATCATCAGGACCCGCAGTGGGATCTGGTAACCAAGGGGCACAACCTGGCCCTGCATTGGGACCGCGCCCCCGAGGACCTGGAGGTCGACCTCATGATCCTTTCCCCGTTGTAACCGCTCGCCGGGAGGCATCCCATGCGTCTCACCGATCTGTTTCTGCCGGTTTTCGTCTACGTGGCCCAATTGCTCAGAGACCTGGAAGTGCGGCACCCCTTGTTTGGCGATGTGCAGGGGACGGTGAGCCGGCTCCTGTCGGCAACCGAAACCCCGGTGCGCCCGGGCGCGGGGAGCGCCGAGGAATACGATTTGGCGCGTTTCGCGGTCTGTGCCTGGGTGGACGAGATGGTGGCGGCGTCTCCCTGGGAAGACCGCCAGCTTTGGCTCAAAGAGCAGTTGCAGCGCACCTACTACCGCACGACTGCTGCCGGCGCCGAATTCTTCGAGCGGCTGGAGCGGCTGAGCCCGGATCAGGGGGAAGCCCGGGAGATTTACTACCTCTGCCTGGTCCTTGGCTTCACCGGCCGCTATTGCAACCCCGGAGACCAATCCCGGCTCGATGAGCTGAAAAACGCCCAACTCGCGTTGCTGCTGGGGGCGCCGGCGGTATCGGCGCTGGAGCGGGGGGATTTTCTCTCCGACTGGGGGAACCAAGCTCCCGGATCCGAGGCACCCCGGGAGTGCGCACGCACGCGGAGCCGGTTCTCCTCGCTGCCGACCATCCTTTGCCTGGGCGTACCGCCGCTTCTGTTCGCACTCCTGTTCGTGGTCTACCGCTTCGTTTTGACCAGCATCGGCGACAGCTTCCTTAAGGGGGTAGGCAACTGATGAACGTTATCTCCGGGAAAATCCTCAAACTTGCGGCCGTGGTAACCGGCGCCCTGTTGGCGCTGCTTCTGTTGGTTCAGGGCGCGGTAGCTCTGAAGTGGCCGCCCTGGGCGGGATTGTTTCTGGGCCTGCTCCTCATCGGCGTCTGCCTTGCCGTGGTGATGCTGCGCCGACTTTGGCTTTGGCGCCGCGAACGGGAACTCGCCGAGACCGTCTCCGATGCCGAACCGGCGCCGGCGATCCCGGAACGGGAGGCTGAGGAGCTGAACGCGCTCAAGACACAATGGAAAAGAGGCCTCCGCATCCTCCGGCGCTCCCATCTGAAGCGGCAGGGTAACCCCCTCTACGTCCTCCCGTGGTACCTGGTGATTGGCGCGAGCGGGTCCGGGAAGAGCGCCTGCCTGAGTAACTGCGGGCTCTCCTCGCATTTTCTCCGGGACGAGGACACCTCGGTCGGGAGTCCCACCAGGAACTGTGAATGGTGGCTCTTCGACCAGAGCGTGGTGATCGATACCGCCGGCCGCTATACGGTGCCGGAGCACGAGGTGCGTGACAAGGAGCAGTGGCGGCTCTTCCTGCGTCTGTTGCTCCGCAACCGGCGCCGGGAGCCGCTCAACGGCGTGGTGGTGACGGTCGCTGCGGATCAGCTGCTCCATCCAAACGCTGAGGAGTTGGCTGGTACCGGGAGGCTCCTGCGCCGCCGCCTCGACCAGTTGATGCGCGGGCTTGGCTATCGTTTCCCGGTGTACCTGTTGGTCACCAAGTGCGACCTGATCGATGGCTTCACCGAATTGGCTGCGGCCTTGCCGGCGAAAAGCTGTGGTCACCCAATGGGGGCCGTCAAGGACGAACTCACCACAGATGTCGGTGCTTTCCTGGAAACGGCGTTCACGACCGTTGCCGACAAGCTGCGCGCGCTGCGCCTCTACCTGCTTCGGCAGCATGGCATGCCGGCCGGTTCCGCAGTTTCATCCACACCGGTTGCGTTGGGGATGCTCCAGCTTCCCGAGGCTTTCGCTAACCTGAAACTCCCCCTGGCCCTGCTTCTGGCCGAAACCTTCGGGGTGAGCCCCTACCGGGAGACTCCGCTGCTGCGCGGCATCTTCTTCACCAGTGCCGAGCAAAACGGCGCCGCCTCCGCCGCTATCGAGCCGGCCTGCGGGTCCACACTGCCGCCGCGCCGGGAGGAGCCTTCACGGGGGCTCTTCCTGCACGATCTCTTCGCGCGGACCCTTCCGGCCGACCGGGCCTTGGGGACCCCCACCAAGAGGGCAGCGGAATGGCGCCGCGTCACCGACAACCTCGGGCTCGTGGCATGGAGCGTGGCGGGACTGGCTCTTTGCGGCTTGCTCACCGTGTCCTTTGCCAAGAACATCGCGGCAATCCGGCTGATCGCGCAGGATGTGACCGCCACTGCGGTCGCGGGCAACGCAGCTGCCGGAGCCGGTCCGATGCTGAAGTTTCGCGATGGCATCCTGGCGGTCGAAGAGCGGAACCGCCGCTGGTGGATGCCCCGCTTCGGGCTGAACGAAAGTGTGACGGTCGAAAGTGAGCTCAAGTCCCGCTTTTGCCGGCAGTTCCGGGAAGGCACGCTTGCCGCTCACGATGCGGCGCTGCTGCAGGCGGCGTCGTCGCTTGCGCCGGCCTCCCCCGACCGTGCCTATGCGGAACACGTGTTGCACCTGGCCCGGCGGATCAACCTCATTCGGGCCCGGCTCAAGGGAAGCACGGACGGCGAACTCCGGACGATGCCTCAACCGAGGGAGGTGACCGTGGTGCCCCCGGGAACCGGAGATCGCTTTGACTCCCTTTATCTCTCGTACCTGGGCTGGAGTCAGGATCCGATGCACCTCCGCCAGGAGCTGACCCTCTTCCAGGAGAGACTGAGACAACTGCTGGCGGTCAAGCGGAACCTGCAGTGGTCTTTGGCCCTGGCCGAGCTGGATGGGAAAACGCCTCCGGTCACCCTGGCCGATTTTTGGGGCGGGAGCCGGCGTGCTTCGGTCGAGCCGTCGATAGCACCCTACTTTTCCAATAAAGGGCGCCACCAGATGGAGGCGGTGCTGCATGAAATAGAGCTGGCCGTTCCCGCGCCGCAGGTGGCTGAGGCCCAGCGATCGGCTTTCGAAACCTGGTACCGCCAGGCGCGCAGGGCCGCCTGGGAAGCATTTGCTGCCGCGTTTCCCCGCGGGGCGGAGCGCCTGGCGGGGGAGCGGGAGTGGCAGGAAGTAGCCTCCCGGATGGCGAGCGATGAGGGGCCTTACGCTGCCTTTGTCAAACGGATCACCACGGAATTGGGGAGCGAAGCAATCGGTGCGGAGGTCCCGACGTGGCTGCGACAGCTCATCCGCCTGCAGATGTTGGCGTCTCGGGACGACGTTCCGCAGGCTTTAGGAAAAGCCACCGAAGGGGGGCGGAAGCTGCTTGCTTCCCTGGAACAGTCGGTCGGGCGGAAGGCCGATGCCAAGGAGCTCGAAGCGCAAGCCGCCGGGCAGCAGGCGCTGAGGAGTTACCGCGCGGCGCTTGCTGCCATCGTGACGTCGACCACCTCGCGCAACCAGGCATTCCAGGCTGCGGCCCTTCTTTTCAGTGAGGACCCCGCAGTGGGGAAATCCCCTTTCTGGACCGCGTGCAGCTCCGCGCGGGGTGTGGAAACCTCCCTTGCCCGCGACTTCGGCGGCAACGCGACGGTTTCCCGGCTGGTTACCGGGCCGCTCGATTTCCTCTTGAACTTCGTCCGGAGGGAGGCTGCCGGATCTCTGCAGAGTCAATGGGAGGAACAGGTGCTGGCCGGAACCCTCGGGCTGTCGGGGGCGCAGGCGACTCCGCTGGTCTTGGGGCCGGAAGGACTGGCCTGGAAGTTCGTCCGGGGGCCGGCCGCGCCGTTTATCTCACGCTCCGCCGGGGGATACCGATCCAAGCCGGTTCTCGGGGCGGGCCTTCCCTTCGAGGGGGCATTCTTCCAATTGCTGGAGCGGGGAAACCAGGTCCAGGCTGCGGCTCTGACCCGGCAATCGAATTACGCGGTGGGGATCCAGGGACTCCCCACTGACGCCAACCCGGAAGCGCGCGTCAGGCCCCATGCAACGCGACTGGAGCTGCATTGCGCGGCAGGTTCCCAGCAGCTTGCCAACCTGAACTACCCGGTCGGGAAGACCTTCAACTGGTCCCCGGAAGGCTGCGGCGACGTGCAGCTGCAGATCGAGGTCGGGGACCTGGTATTGACCCGCAACTACCCGGGTCCCCAGGGGTTCCCCGAGTTCCTGCAGGCGTTTTCCGGCGGGCAGCACACCTTCACCCCGAGGGACTTTCCAGGAGAGCGGTCGGCACTGGAAAGGATGGGAATCCGGTACTTGAGAGTCGCCTATCACCTGACCGGAAGCGAACAGGTGATCAAGCAGGGAGCCGGGGCGGCGGCGGGCCAGATCCCCCGGTACATTGCCCGGGGGTGGAGTAATTAACTCCTGACAGGTGTTGGTTAGGTGGAGGTATTCATGGACTTCTCGGCACTTGGTAGGGAAGGCATTTCGGCCGGTCGGCCGTCGGGGGACGACGTCCGCTACCATCCGCTGTTCGACCAGTTACAGGCGGAGGTCGACAAGTCCTCGCTCCCGTCCTTGGCGGGGTCGGTGGAGTGGGAAAAGGTGGCAAGCTACGCCGCCGAGATCCTCTCCTGCCATTCAAAGGACCTGCTGGTGGCAAGTTACCTGGCGGTGGGGCTCATGCAGAGCCGCGGGGTGGAGGGGCTGGCGGTCGCCTTGAACGTATACGCGGATCTCCTCCAATACCATGGAGCGGCGCTGTTCCCCCAGCGGATGCGGGGGCGGGTCCGGGCGGTGGAGTGGTGGCTGGAGAAGTGCGATGTTCACCTGCCGGAGCTGAATGCAGCGGTAACCGCAGCGCAGCTCGCCGAGCTGGAAGAGGGGCTGAGCCGCCTGGAGCGGCTTATGGTCGAGCACGTGCCGGAGGCAACCCCGCTGCGGCCGCTGCGGGAGTTCCTGGAGCGAGCTGCCGTACCAGATCAGTCGGATCAGTCGGATCGGTCGGATCGGTCGGATCGCGATGCCGAGGCGGAGCCGCTAGTTCTAAACCCACCCGCCACTGATCCCATCGCCGATGTCTTGCCCCGGCTCCGGGAGGCAGCGGCCGCCCTGCGCCGAGGTAACCCCGCTGCCCCGCTCGCTTACCGGTTGTCACGGCAAGCCGCCTGGCTGTCGGTCACCACGTTGCCCCCTGCGGAAGGGGCGAAAACCCGCCTCGCTCCACCTCCGTCCGCTGCTTCCTCCCGACTGGCAGATTTAGGCAAGAGCGCCGACCTGGCCTGTTACCTGGACGCCATTGAAAGCCTGCTCGACCAGCACATCTTCTGGCTCGACCTGAACCGTCTGGCAGCCGAAGCCCTGGCGGGGCTCGGTGCTTCTGACGCCGCGACAGTCGTCGCCCAGGAGAGCTCCTTTCTGCTCCAGCGGCTTCCCGGAGTCGAGGCGCTCGCCTTCTTCGACGGCACTCCGTTCGCCGATCCTGCCACCCGGCAGTGGCTGGGAAATGACGTTGCACCGGCCCCTTCCCCCGTCGCGCCGGTTGCACTGCTTGGTGCCGAGGTGGATTCAATCACCCAGCAGACGCAGCAGTCGGTGTCTCTCATTGCTGAGGGGAAGTTGATCGAAGCGATCGAGGGACTGCAGCGCCAGCTGGAGTGTTGCAGCTCCCAGCGCGATCGGCTGCAGTGGCGGGTGGCGCTGTCGCAGGTGCTGGTGGAGACCGGCCGGACCCGGCTCGCCCTGCCGCACTTGGAGCAGGCGGTTCGGGACATACAGCGGTACCGGCTGGAGACCTACGAGCCGGAGCTGGCACTATCGGTTTTGAAGCTTGCCTGGCGCGGGTTTTCGATGCTGGAGGATCCGCCATTCCCGGAGCAGGCGCGGGAGGTGTTGCACCGGATCGCGCGGCTGGATGCAACGGAGATGATCCGGCTGGCAAAGGAAGGAGAACGCAGCTAACCAACGAGGATAGGAGGGGACCATGGGCAAGGACGGATCAGTTGCACCGAAGGAAAGAGTCAACATCGTTTACCGGCCGGCCGAAGGTGATGGCCGCGAGGAGGTAGAGCTGCCGATGAAGCTCCTCGTCGTGGGAGATTTTTCCGGTTCCCCGGATCCGCGGCCGTTGGAGCGGCGGGAGCCGGTCGCCGTTAACAAGGACAACTTTAACGAGGCGATGCGGATCCACGAGATCTCCCTGCAGTTTTGCGTGCCTAACCGGCTTTGCGACAAGGCGGACGACGAGCTCGAGGTGGCCTTGCAGTTCGCGGCCCTCTCCGACTTCGCACCGGAGGCCGTTGTCGAGCAGGTGCCGCAGTTGAAGCGGCTCCTTGAGCTGCGTGAGGCCTTGCGTGCCCTGAAAGGACCGCTCGCGAACCTCCCCGACTTCCGGCGCACCCTTCAGGAGCTTCTCTCCAATGACACTCTGCGGCCCAAGCTGCTGGCCGAGATCACCGGGAAAGATTGAGGAGGCCGCTATGAGTTCCAACAACGGGATGAAAACGGTTGAGGTTACCTGCCTCGATGAGAAGAGCTCACTCCTGGAACATATTCTGCGGACCACCCGCGTCGAGCCGGAGCACGAGGCTTATGCGGTCACCAAGCGCGGCGTGGAGGCCCTGGTGACGCTGATGCTCGAGCCGGGACGGGAAGAGGTGAAACCGTCGAAGGCGGTCCTGGACTGCGCGATTGCCGAGATCGACCGCAAGCTCTCGGAGCAGCTCGACGAGATCCTGCATCACGAGGCCTTCCAGAAGCTGGAGTCCGCCTGGCGCTCGCTCGCCTTTCTCGTGGACCGGACCGATTTTCGCGAAAACAACCGGATCGAGCTGCTCAACGTGACCAAAGAGGAGCTGCAGGACGATTTCGAAGATGCCCCGGAGGTCATGAAGACGGCCCTGTACCAGACGGTATATTCCGCCGAGTACGGGCAGTTTGGCGGCAAGCCGTTCGGGGCGATCGTCGGCAACTTCGAATTCGGTCCCGGCCCCCAGGATGTGAAGCTTTTGCAAAACATGGCTGCGGTCGCCGCGATGGCGCACGCGCCGTTTCTCGCCGGAGTTGCGCCGCAGTTTTTTGGCTGCGACGACTTCACCACCCTTCCCAATCTCAAGGATGTCGCCTCTATTTTGGAGGGGCCGCAGTACGCGAAGTGGCAGGCGTTCCGGGAGACCGAAGATGCCCGCTACGTAGGTCTTGCCCTGCCGCGGTTTCTGCTGCGCCTCCCCTTTGGTGCGGCGACCGATCCGGTGCGGGCCTTCGACTACGAGGAGGCGGTCACCGACAGCCACCAGCGTTACTGCTGGGGCAACGCCGCGTTTGCCTTCGCCACCCGGCTCAGCGAGAGTTTTGCCAACTTCCGCTGGTGCGCCAACATCATCGGCCCGCAGGGAGGCGGAGCGGTGCACGACCTCCCGCTGCACCAGTACGAGGCCCTGGGGGCGCTGCAGACCAAGATCCCGACCGAGGTCCTCATCTCGGAACGCCGGGAATTCGAGCTCGCCGAGGAAGGCTTCATCGCCCTCACCATGCGCAAGGGGAGCGACAACGCCGCCTTCTTTTCCGCGAACTCGGTACAAAAGCCGAAGTACTTCGGCACCAGCAAGGAGGGGAAGGAGGCGGAGCTGAACCACAAGCTCGGGCTGCAGCTTCCCTACGTCTTCATCGTGAGCCGGCTCGCCCACTACCTGAAGGTGATCCAGCGCGAACACATCGGGAGCTGGAAGGAGCGCGGCGACCTGGAGAACGAGCTGAACCTCTGGATCCGCCAGTACGTCTCGGACATGGACAACCCGATGCCCGGCGTACGCAGCCGGCGCCCGCTGCGCCAGGCCGAGGTTGCGGTGAGCGAGGTCCCCGGCGAGCCGGGGTGGTACCGCGTGGGCCTGAAGGTCACCCCGCATTTCAAATACATGGGTGCCTACTTCACGCTCTCGCTGGTGGGGAAACTGGAGAAGGAATAAACGAAACGCTGCCGCAAGGCGAACACTACTAACCGTTCAGGGGAGGATACGTCATGGCAATGCCGGCACATTTAACCATTCAAGGCGAGAAGCAGGGAAAGATCGAGGGATCCTGTGACATGCAGGGGCGTGAAGGGACGATCCTCGTTTACGCGATGGAGCACGACATCAGCATTCCCCGCAGCCCTACCGACGGGCTGGCGACGGGGAAGCGGGTGCACGGCCCGCTCAGCGTAACCAAGGAGTACGACAAGAGTTCGCCGAAGCTCTACCAGGCACTTTGCACCGGAGAGCATCTGAAGAACGTCACCCTCAAGTGGTATCGGATCACGAAGCAGGGGACCGAAGAACACTATTTCACCCATGTTTTGGAGGATGCCATCGTCGTCAACATCAAGCCTTCGATGCCGGTGACGCTGGTAGCGGCGAACGAGCCGTACCGTCACATGGAACAGGTATCGTTCACCTATAAGAAGATCAAGTGGACCTGGGAGCCCAACGGCATAGAGGCCGAGGACTCCTGGGCGGCGCCGAAGTAAGGTTGCCAGGTGTGGTGCCCTCCTCCGTGGGAGGGGGAGGGCATGCTTGAGATTACCATCTATTAAGTGAGGCAGCTATGAATAAACTACCTTGTTTACTGATAGCTATTGGATGCCTTCTTTTTTGGGTAAATCGCGTTGATGCGAAGTCTGATTTTGTCATTATTTCTGAAAAACAGTGCTATCCGATCGAAATCTCACAGGCCAATCGTCTGCCATCTGAGTTCCAAAAATATATTAATTACACAAAGAAATGTGATGTTAAAGATCAGAATAATGTAGAAACTAAGTTGTCAATTGTCTCAATCTGGGTTGATGAATACTATCTATCATTTTCTGCCGCCGGACGTACTCAAAGATGGGAAAACTTTCCACTTCCTGTAATTGTGACTGATAATTTTAAAGTTATAGGACGTTTGCCGGAGATTTACCCAAGAGACGATGTGACTGAACCAGAAGTTTTTTTTGGCAAATGGGAAAACGGCATGCCCAAAGAAATACGTATCGATGTGACTAACCCAGCAGTCGATGGAGATTATTTTTATCCTCCAATATTTTGGAACAGTATTACACAGCAATATGAGATGAAGAAGGGTGAGGTGATTCATGGCAGAAGACGATAGAAATAAACTTGAAAAACTGAAACTTGCTAGTGATGAAGCTTTTGTACTTTATCCAAAGTCGTGCAGCCATGCAGTATGGTATGTTATTAAACAATACAACCCAGACCAGCCATATCTTGTTGCGAATGATCTCGTAGAGATGATTTCATCAAGTCCTGATTGGGAAGAGGTTTCACTTTCTGAACTCAGTGCCTTAGCAAATAGAGGAACGTTGGTAGTGGGCGGAGCTAAAGAGAGAGTACACGGTCATGTAATAACTGTTTATCCTGGAGACGAGAAGCCAAGGGGGGGGTATTTTTTCCTAAGTTCTAAGTCGGGCAAAACTTCGTTCATGAGGGAAGATGGTATGTATGCACGGGCCATGTCGACATCTAGGGGGGGGTATGCCGGTGCAATCAGTAAAGGTGACAAGACAGTTAGAGACCCTTGGGGTGGCTTAGCATTCAAAGAGGTGAGGTTCTGGAAGTTTGTAGGTAAGAATCGAGATAACGCTGATGATGATCCTCTGTCGCTTACCACCAGATGGGAACGGGGAGCCAGGACCATTACTCAGATCGTAATCCCCACCCGTAACCCCGAAGCTATCAAACGATGGAGATTGGAATCAGACCCCACACAACCAATCCTTATGCAAACAGACATTCATGTGCGGTGGCAACGATAGGAGTGGGTGATGAATTTCGACGTGGAACCAGTCCATCGAAAATTTACATTTTCCTTCATCGGTGCTGATGCCGCAGTGTCGGTCCAAGCGTTTACGGCAAGAGAGGCAATCTCAACTTGCTTTTCGGTCGAAGTTTCCCTTGTTTCGGAAGATCCGCTGGTGTTGTCGGAATTGATGGGCAACCCGGCTGTTCTGAAATTGTGCGGAGATTTCGATGTGCGCTACTTTCATGGAGTCGTCAACGAACTCCGCATCGCGGGGCGGAATGGACACTTTTACCTCTATGAAGCACATCTAGTACCAACTGCTTGGACTCTTTCTCAAAACATGAACTTCCGCATTTTTCAGGAACAATCTGTTGTCGAAATTACTCATGACTTGTTGGGGAAGTTGATGCCTGCTGACTCGTACGAGTTCAGGCTCGTCCATGAGTATGAAAAGGGAAGGTATGTTGTCCAGTACGGAGAAAGCGATTGGCATTTTATAGCAAGGCTTCTGGAGAGCGAGGGAATATTTTACTTCTTTGAACATGCCGCTGATGGTCATGTTCTAGTTGTTGCAGATGATCCTACTGCATATAAACATATCCAAGGAGATCCGTGCCTCGCATGTCATAACGATGCTGGCTTGGTTTCTGAAAATGCAGTTGTTTCAGTTTTTAAAAGTGCTCAACGACTTGCGCCTGGCAAGGTGACCCTGCGTAATTACAATTTCAAACGTCCTTCACTTGATATGACAACTCAGATGAAGACTCAGGAAGGTGAGGTTGAGATCTATCACTATCCTGGCAGTTACCGAATTCCAGAAGAAGGGAAGCGGTATGCCAAGATTCGACTTGAGGAGAGAAATACCCTCTCAGATTTCGCGGAAGGCCATAGCAATTGTAAGCGGTTCACTGCCGGGTTCTCATTCATCCTTAAAGATCATGATCAAGACGCTCTCAACACCGATTATGTCTTGGTCGAGGTAGTTCACCGAGGGGGTCAAAACCATGTACTCGGCGAAAACTCTGGTATCGGCGGTGATTCTTCCTATCGTAACGAGTTTCTTGCAATTTCAGCGACAAAACCGTTGCGGCCGGAAAGGATAATCGCAAAACCGACTGTGGCAGGCATTCAAAGCGCCGTTGTAGTCGGTCCTCCCGGCGAGGAGATCTACACCGACGAGTACGGGCGGGTGAAGGTGCAATTTCATTGGGACCGCGAGGGTAAAAAGGATGAAAAAAGCTCTTGCTGGTTGCGCATCGCGCAGCCCTGGAGCGGCCAGAGCTGGGGGGTGATCGCCATCCCGCGGGTAGGTGATGAGGTTCTGGTCGCCTTTATCAACGGCGATCCCGACTGGCCCATCGTCATCGGCAGCGTCAACAACGCCCTTTCTCCGGCGCTCTATCCGCTCCCCGCCAAAAGGTGCCAAAGCGGCATCCGCACCCGCAGCTATCCCAACGGGGGTCGGGACAACTTCCATGAGCTCCGCTTCGACGACAGCAAGGGGCGCGAAGAGATCTACCTCCAAAGCGAGCGCGATTGGAACATCCATGTGAAACACGACAAGAAGGAGGATGTCAGTCACGACGAGACAGTTTCAGTGGGAAATGATCGTGCAAAAAGAGTGAATAAGAATCAGACGGAAACTATAGGAGTCAATAAAACGATCCACGTGGGGGTTGATCACACGGAGAGTATCGGCGCCAATATGCACCTTGGTGTTGGCGCCAGCAAGAACGAGCACGTCACGGTCAACTCCTCGGAGACGGTGGGCGCAGCCAAGGAATTGACTATCGGTGGCCTCTATCAGGTGACTGTCGGTGGGGAAATGAACGAAACGGTGGCGTGTGCAAAGACGGAAGAGGTCGGCTTGGCGAAAGCGGTCTTTGTCGGAACCACGATGACCGAAAAAGTCGCCGGCGGGAAAACAACAACGGTTGGAGGTGACTGCTCAGAGGCAGTTAGCGGACGATACTCTGCCAAAACGAACGAATATGTCATCGAAGCCTCCAAGATCACGTTGAAAGTCGGCTCTTCAACTATCGTAATCGATGAAAGCAGTATCACCCTCAAGGCTAAAAAGATATTCAAAAACTGAGGGTTTCGGAGGTGCTGCCATGAAAGATCGAGTTGGCCCGTCCATACCTTTTGAAAATGCTTCACGGGAGCCTCTGTCTGGCCAGACGGAGACGCAATGTCTGGATGAGGTTCGGGTAGACGGAAAGCGAGTAATCTTCCATGCCGAAGAAGAAATTGTTTTGCAGTGTGGAAAGGCGTCCATAACTCTTACTTGTGAAGGCAAAGTTATCATCAAGGGGGCTTACGTGCTCAGTTACTCTTCTGGAGCAAATCGAATAAAAGGAGCCTCCACCTCCATAAACTAGCGTGTAAGTGATCATGACAATACAAGAGATTGTTCATGAAGTATTGAATGAAGCTGGATTTCTGCGGATGCTCCGATCCAAGTCAGTCCGTGCCCCTCAGATCTCGCTTCGAGACCTGATACTTCTTGACGAGCGTCTGGAGGCCCAGATCGATGTGCTTCGTGTCGCAGGTGATGCCGCCTGGGACCGGTGCGAGACTGCGCTCGCCGGCGCCGATCCTGACTTCACCTTCGCCGCTGCTGTTCTCGCCTTCGAAAGCGGCAACGAAAGCCGCATCGACCACGTCCTCCAAACCGCAGGGGAGGATCCGGACCAAGCCCGCGTCATCATTTCCGCCCTGGGATGGATAGAGTTCGAGAAAGCAAAGCCGCAGATTTACCGGCTGCTTACGACACCATCACCATTTCGACGCTATCTCGGTATCGGCGGATGCGCTGCGCATCGCCATGATCCGGGAAGCCATCTCAATACCGCCGCCTACGACTCCTCCTCGCTGGTCAAAACCCGCGCCCTCCGCGCCTTTGGGGAGATTGGTTGCTTCAACAACATCCGTTTCTATCCCCTGCGGCAGCAGTTGGCGGCAGCCGAGGATGGGATACGGTTTTCCGCGGCATGGTCCTTAGCCTTAGCAGGGGATGACGAAGCTGTTGAGGCACTGAAACCGTTTGTCGCTGATCCACGATTCGGTGAAGAGGCACTGAACCTCCTCCTACGGCGGCTCAAGCCGGCGACCGCTGTGGTCTGGCAGCATGAACTCGCCGCATCCCCTGCCAGAGCCCGGCTTGCCGTCCTTGCGGCGGGCATCGTCGGGGAAGTGTCCGCCGTACCGTGGCTGTTGGAGCAGATGACAGTTCCCGAAATGGCGCGGTGTGCCGGTGAGGCGTTCACGATGATAACCGGTGTCGACGTAGCCGCCGAGGGACTGCAAGGTCTTCCGCCCGAAGGCTTTGCCGCGGGTCCCACTGATGATCCTCAAGACTCCAATGTGGAGCTTGACCCAGATGAAGATCTTCCCTGGCCTGAGCCATTTTTTGTCGGGGTTTGGTGGCGAAATCACCGGAGAAATTACCAAAATGGTGTGCGTTACCTCTTAGGCAAACCGATCGTGCCGGATCAGCTCCGGCGCGTTCTTCTGGTGGGGGGGCAGAGACAACGTGCGGCGGCCGCTTTGGAACTTGCATTGATGGAGCCGGGACGCCCACTTTTCAACGTGCGGGCTCCAGCCTTCAGACAGATGGTGACCAGCGATGGCCATGAAAGAGTTAATCATCACAGCTGCAAATAGCATCACTGCGGTGGGGCTCGACGGGGCCATGACTGCTGCTTCGGTTCGGGCTGGAGTTTCGGGCTTTGCAACCCATGACGACTATGTCGACCAAAACGATAATCCTATAACGGTGGCGCCTATCACCGGAATTGACGACGGCAATCGAGATACTTCAGCCCGCAAGGCTCTCATCGCCCGGAAATGCCTGACCGAGCTGCTTCTGAATTACTTCAGCAACGGGGCGCGTCGGCCCGCAAAGATACACCTCTTCTTAGGCGTCTCCCCGCTGCTGCGACCCGGTCCACGTTACGAGGAGCGCTGCAGCAGGCCGTTGGTGAAACTCCTCCGCCACTGGAGCAACTCGTCATCGATTGAGCACGTGCCGAATGGCAATGCATCCTTTCACTACGCCGTTGACCTTGCGGCTCACCTTCTCGAAGGCGATGCCGACGCCCTTTGCGTGATAGGCGGGGTCGACTCGCTTATCAGGGAGTCGACGCTGAACTGGTTCGAAGGTGCGGGCCGTCTTAAGTCGGAAAGCTACGGCCGACACGGTGGTCTGATTGCCAGCGAAGCGGTTTCCTTTGTGGTCGTGGAAGACGCATTACGGGCCAAGGCTGGTGGGAGGCCGGCATTGGCGCGGATAGTTCGCCTGGGGTTGGCGGAGGAACGGAACGCCCGGGCCTCTGATGCTTCCAGCACCGGTACCGGTCTTACCGAGGCCTGCCGTGCGGTACTTGAAGGAACTTCAGGAAACGCAATTGCTGCCGTGCTGGGAGATTTGAATGGCGAAGCAAGCAGGGCCATGGAGTGGGTTTGCGCCGACATGCGATGTTTTAAAGAGTGCCTTGAAGGGCGGAGATTTTTGACTCCGGCAAAGAGCTATGGTGACATCGGCGCCGCCAGTGGCGGGGTACTCGCGGTCGTCGCGAGCCAAGGTTTCCTACGGGGGTGGTTGCCTTCGCCGGTCCTGGCGTTTTGCTCCGATGATCACGGTTCCTGCGGTGCGGTGATACTGGAGGCTCCTCGTTAGTGGCGCCGAACGGCCTCTTGTCAGCGTAAAGGAGGTGTGCAGGTGGGGAAATCGACGGTATTCGTCAACGGCCAGGGGATGTCGAGCAGCAAAAGCGACGCGATCACCGTGAGTGGCCCTGATGTCTGTCTCACACCGGCGGGACCGGCAATGGTTCCGGTACCCTACATCAACGTGGCGAAATCTGCGTCGCTTGAGAACGGCTCCAGGACGGTGAAAGTCAACGGCGGCATGGGCGCGATAGACGGGTGTTGCTACAGCAAGAGCACCGGTGACGAGCCCGGCAGCGGCAGGGGGGTGGGATCGGGTACGGTCGGAGGAAAAGCAGAATTTGCCAACTGTTCGTTCGATGTGACGGTGGAAGGGAAAGGCGCCTGCCGGAACACCGACCTGATGACGCAAAACAACAGAAATGCGATCGGTATGAACCAGGACACTTCCGCGCCTCCTCCGGTCGAGGATCTCAAGGAGAAGCCGCAGAAAGGGACTTTTCAATTCAGGGTGGTGGAGCATCTCTCGTGGGATGAACGCTCAAAGAGCTACAAAATAGGCCATAAGGACAACAGGCCAATCCCCGGGCTGAAGTTCAAGATCCGGAAGCTTTCCGACGGCAGCGATGTAGAAAGGATTACCGATGACAACGGCGTGATCGAATTAACCGCTCAGGATCCAGATTCGTTGTTTGAGATCACCTTTGAACCTGAAGATGCTCAATTGAACAACAAATACTATCTGTTTTACAACAAGGTTTTCCAATTGGAAAAGAAAGTAGGTAACGCCACGTCCGATGATCGGAAGACGCATATGGAGCAGAATGATCCGAAAGGCCAGACATTGAAGTCAGTAAAATCGAAGCTTGCTTGCGACGGTTTTCATCAGATCAGCATTCTGCAGTATTCGGTTGTGGTTGATTCTCACATGCACATCGAGAGTGGCCGCTGCGCACCGCTGCAATGGATGCAAGACCTCAGCGTCTTGACTAAAAAGGCGACCCGAAGATGCCTAGAAAATGTTGGCGAATTTGGGGGGTACCTGATCGAAGCAGGTGGCCTAATCTACAGATTATCCGAATTATTTTGGAATCCGATGGCTGGATGGAGAGATTTGCAGAAGGATCTAGAAGAAAATGACGGTAGATACAAGTCGCCAACGCGCCACATAAGAAACCTTACGCAGCAATCGTCGAAATCAACAGAATTGATAGCAGACGACTTCATTGGCAAAAGATCAAAGGTGTATGAGTGGCTGCAAAAAGAAAGATTGTATTCGGGCATATCAAATCTCATGGTTTTTAGTGTGGTAATGACCATGGACATGGAATATGCCCACGTGGATGGGTACTTCGGGCTGAAACTCTATAATGCCCTTTACAGGACATTGGAAGACATCGAAAAACTGGAACCTTGCGCGTACTGGTGTCCAGTGCACGGCCACTGGGAAAAGCAGCCACCGCCGTTGAAGGGGACCTATGTCAAAGAGAAGATTGTCAGAAATGAGGATGGTGATGTTTATCATAGAACAGGCTCAGATGGACATCCCGCTCATCCGGTGTTGCAGAAGGATTTTCAGTCAGTCGAGAAGGCAACGCTGGTGGGCTCTTATTTTGATACCAACACCAATAAGACAGTTCAGGTTGCAATAGATTCGGTTCCCGTCCTTACCTCCTCTGATGAAACAAAAAAGTACGAACAATGGGAAAAACAGTTAAAGAATACCGAGCTTGCGGTGTTGAAGTACCCGTTGAAGTTTCTTCCGATGTTTCATTACGACCCCCGAAGATGGCAGCCTGGCAACAGTAATGACTTCCCGATGCGGCAGGTTTCCGATGAAGGGCTATACCTGGGGTTCAAAATGTACACAGCCCAAGGCTACCGTCCCCTGGACAGACGATTGCCAATAATGAGGGACTTTTACGAGCAGTGTTCGGCCCGTCGAATTCCCATCATGAATCACTGCACACCCGATGGGGCGGCAACGTTCGAGAGGAAGGAGTATATGAAATTCGTACACTGGAACGACACCCGCGAAGACAAATGGCAAGAGTCGAGGGATGCCGAGGCGTATTTCAACGAGCGTTTCGTTTCACCACACGCATGGCAGGAGGTGCTAGATCGATATGATTTACATCTATGCCTTGCACACTTCGGAGGTCCGACGGAGTTGGGCATGCATTGGAATGAGGACCTCATCGATATGATCGAGAGCGGGGACTATCCCAATCTCTATACCGATATCTCATCGTCCTTTGCCTGTGACGCCTTCCGTAACAATTTCAAGTCAATTATCCAGAAACACCCCCGATTAAGGGACCGCATCCTGTTCGGAACCGACTGGTACATGACCCTCTCCTACAGCGTTCCTTTCGTCGGGAAAGACTTCAAGCAATATTGCAGGGACACCAAGAGATGCCTTGATGACTTCGATACGAGCCTGTGGCCACGGTTCACACAATATAACCCTTTCCGTTTCTACCGGCTGGATGAGCAGGTACCAAGACTTGCAAAAAACTTTATCGAGAAGAGGCGCTTGCCTAAGATTATAAAAGAACTTAAACCAATAAAACAAGAAGTCATCGATGAAATATTGAAAGTTGCTGCATATTTCACAGTAGCTAACAGAAGCTTCACTGCATGTGAGGAGGCAAAATCATGAGATACAAAATTAAGTACTCAATGACAATGATCGTGCTTTTGTTATCATTTGCTGGTGTTACCCTATTGTGTTCAGGTGCTAATGGAGGGAAAAGTATGCAAAACAATCTTTATCACCTCAAAGAGGCAAAGTCATTACATCATATTGAATATAATCTAAATGCTGGATTGTTTCGGCTTGCAGCGGTAGAGAATATTTCGATATTTGCTGTGCCACAACCTAATTCTGTTGGTAGTAATGACATTAATAACTCAATAACTATATTTACTTTCGGTAAAACATCTATGCACCGTCATACATATTTCAAAAATGCTGTTGAAGATATAGGCGGTGGAGGACAGTACCTACCAGTTATTTCTCCAGATCTAATTGGATTCGGCCAAACAAGGGCTTTTGAGATTTATGATTTTAAAATGAATCTGCATCGTGAGTTTACCATTGTGTCATCACTTGGAGGCACCATCGAAAAAATTGCTATTGCTGATGCACAACGTCGACACTTTATATTTGATATTGAACGACATAGTGGTAGGTCGCACGATCCTTGGGATACCTCTTCCACGCTGCACCTGATAGATTTAGGAGGTGAAAATATAAAAGTAATTAAAAAACTTGACATTGGAAGTGCTACAACCTGGACATTGGCGGATAATAAATTGTTTTTATATGATATCGGCAAAGATATATTTAAAGTTGTAAATTTAGAATTTGAAACAGTAAACCATCCGCTTTTGGAGATAGTTAAAAAAAATAAGCTAGTTATAAATTTCACCAGAGTTCATTTGCATCCTTACCTTCCATTTGCAATTTTTGAGGCGGGTGAAAAGGACGAAGTAGTTGTGACGTGGGATCAAAAAAGAAGCAGCACCCCACAAAGTCTATTCGGCCAACACGTTACATCAACAGAATTCGATTTCTCTCCAGACGGGAACTGGGTCGTGTTTCAGGTTGGAGGGGCGATGGATGATAAGAAAACATACCTTATGCCCGTTTCAGAAAGGTACCCATTTTACCTGGGTACTCCAATGAAACTAGGAGACGTTTGGTTCAATGCGGGCCGCTTCGCATGGACCACTAATCCCGTCAGCTTTGTCGGCTGCTTTCTCGAGGATATCTACCGCTGGGACCTGTCCAAAGAAGCGCATCCTGAGTGCAAGCGTGCCACTTTCCACGACTGCGTCGTGGAGGAGGACCTGCAAAAACTTGCCAAGGAAAGGCGCCAGGGATTGGGGGCGAAGGGGAGATAACCCCAGCTGCATCTGACAGGTGCGTCTATGGAAGTTGTAAATACCACTACATTGGCGAATACTGCGATCACCCTCCCGGACGGCAAGAACTGGTCACTGCTTGTGGTGATAAAGGGGACGTGGCAGCTCAGACACGACGGAGCGCTCGCGCTGGCTGAAGAGCAACAGCCGGTACTGCTTTCTCCCGTCTACTATGGGGCTCCTAATTCATCCAGCATTAGGTATGACAGTGACCTTCTCCTGGAGAAGCCGGGAACCGACTGTATCCTCAACGGTCATGCGTGGGCTCCTAAAGTAGGTGTAGCCGCGGTCGACGTTCTTTTTGCCGTCGGTCCAGTGCGGAAAAAGATACGGGTATTCGGCGAGCGGTTCTGGATGAAAGCGCTCTGGAAGGTTGCCCTTTCCCGACCGCTGCCATTCGAGCGGATCCCTCTGGTTTGGGAACGGGCATTCGGAGGCGTTGACGCGAGTTGGCCCGACCCGGCATGTCACGAGCATTTTGTGGAAAATCCGATCGGACGCGGCCTGCGTGCGAAAAAAAGCAAGTTGCCGGTCGACGGCTTACGGCTCCCCAATCTTGAGGATCCCTCTTTCCTTATCACCAAGCTTTCCGACCGCCCCGATCCGGCAGGGGTGGGTGTTATCCCACCCCACTGGCAGCCGCGCGCCCGATTCGCCGACAAATACCATGAAGTATGGCGGGAATCCAGATTCCCCCTGCTACCCGAAGGGCAGGACCTGCGCTTCAACGCCTGTGCCGCACCAGGCCTCACGACACCAAACTTTTTGACCGGTACCGAACCAGTCGTTGTCGAAAATGCCGCAAAACAGGGCAGGCTTTCCTTCCGCTTGCCGGGAGTGAAACCGGAAGTAACGGTGCGCCTGGCAAACTCGGAAGAGGAACTGCCGATAGAGCTTGATACAGTGATTGTTGAGCCGGACGAGGAGAGGGTGGTGCTGGTGTGGCGAGGAAGGCGGGTCGTGCACCACCCCGGCCAGGAAATTCGGCAAGTAACTATCCGGATGCAAAACCTCTAAGGTGGCGCCATGATACGCGAACGACTGCTGGAGCGAATCGCCTTTACCGAATCGGATCCCCAGCGGCGGGAGCCGACGGACCATCGGCGGCTGACCGACTCCATCTGCGTCCACCTGCAGCGCATCCTCAACACCCGCCAGGGTGCCGTTCCTATCGCCCCGGATTACGGGGTGCCTGATTTTCTCGACTTCCTCCAGAATTTTCCCGACTCGGTGCGGGAAATCGAACAGAACATGCGGCAGGCGATTGAGCGGTACGAGCCCCGTCTGGAAAGGGTGCATGTTTGCTTCATCCCTCAGGACCAGGACCTGCTTTCGCTCCGGTTCCACATCGATGCCCAGGTGCGAGACGGCCGCTCGACGCGGCTTAGTTTTGAGACCATGCTCGAGACGGGCGGCAAGATCACCGTGCAGCATTGAACAACAGGAGGGCTGAGCCGATGACCATGCGCTACTTTCAGGAAGAGCTGGCCCTCCTCAAGGAACTTGCCTCCGAGTTTGCCGCGGCCCATCCCGCTTTGGCGCCGATGCTCGGCGGCCCCTATGCCGATGCGGATGTGGAAAGGCTCTTCGAGGGGGTGGCTTTCCAGAACGCTTTGCTGCGCGAAAAGCTGGAGGACGACTTCCCCGAGCTGATTAACGATCTGGCCTTGCTCCTCTGTCCGCAGTTTCTCCGGCCGATCCCTGCGACGACTACCGTTGCCTTCTCCCCTCATCCCAGCATGGCAAAACCACTCACTATCCCGGCCGGAGCCCAGCTGGGCTCGTTGCCGATTGATGGAACGAGCTGCCTCTTTCGCACCTGCTGGAGTATCCAACTGCACCCACTGGAACTGCTCGACGCTACCTTCGCCCAACCTGCCGGAACGCCGCCCGCTGTCGTCCTGAGCTGCCAGCTCAATGGAATCACTCTTGACGACTGGCAACCCGAAGTCATCAGCTTCTTCCTTTGCAATGATTATCCGGCCGCTTCCAACCTCTACTCCCTGCTGCGTCGCCAGCTGCGACGGATCGTCATTGCACCCGAAGCGGGCGGACGGGCGGTGGAACTGCCTCCCGACTGCCTTGTCGAACGAGGACTTGCCGGAGAGGACGCGGTGATACCGTATCTGCCCGAAGCATTTCCGGGATACCGGCTCATTCAGGAATATTTCCTGGTTCCCCAACGGTTCCTCTTTTTGGATCTGGTCGGATGGGAGTGCTGGATTGATCGGGGCAGCGGCTCGCGGTTCACCGTGCGCCTGGAACTGGAATCCTCCGCCGGACCCGCCCAGCGCATCACGCGCGACAACGTGGTCCTCTTTGCCGTGCCGGCCGTGAACTTGTTTTGCCACGACGCGGTTCCGGTCCGGCTGGATCACCGCAAGGAACGGTACCGGGTGCGTCCCGAAGGGCTGACGGCGGCCCAAGCTCAGGTCTTTTCCGTCGATAAAGTTTTCGGGCTGTCCCCCCAAGGCTCCCGGAAACGCTGCTTTCGACCCTTCCATCTTTTCGGAGCTTCCTCTTCCGATGAGCCGGTGTTCCATACCAGCCTGGTCAAATCGCCGGTAAGCGGTGCGCTGGACCATTTTGTCTCGGTAACCTATCCCGCTTCGGGATCGCTACCGGAGCCGGAAACCCTCTCCATAGCGATCACCTGCACCAACGGATCACTCGCCGAGCGGCTGCGGGTCGGCGACCTGTCTCATGCCACCGGTCTGTCGCCGGAATTCACCTCGTTTCGCAATGTAACCCCGGTCACCCCGGCCGTCATGCCTCCTTTGGGGGAGAACTCTCTCTGGCGCCTGGTATCCCTTTTGGCGTTGAACGGCTCTTCGCTGGAGAGCGCAGAGAAGCTGCGCACGCTCCTGGCGCTGCTCCTGTTCGATGAGCAAAACCGGGACCGTGTGGCGGTGGCGGCGAACCGCAAGCGCATCGACAGCATCGAGGATCTGGTAGCGCGTCCTGCGGAGCGTTTGGTGCGGGGCGTTCCGATCCGTGGTCGCGAGATCTCGGTTCGCATCAGAGGCGATGGCTTTGCAGGGGGAGGGGACCTTTATCTGTTCGGGGCGGTCCTGGAGCGGTTCCTGGCCGGATATGCCACCCTCAATTCCTTTACCCGCCTTGCCCTCCACGATGTCGTCAAAGGAGACACGATCCAATGGCAGCCGCGCCTCGGACATCAACCTCTGCTTTAGAAGCCGAACTGCTCAGCAGGGGGCATGAGTTCTCCTTTTTCCAGGCGATGCGCCTTTTGCATTTGCTGGCGCTCCAGCAAGGTGAGGGGAGCACCCCATTGCACGTCTACGCTCGGCCCGAGGCAAGTCTCGCCTTTCCTGCCGGTGATGTCGTCAACGTCGAGAGGCGAGACGACGGCTATCGGATCGATGCGACCTTTCTAGGTCTCTATGGATCGGCGTCCCCGCTGCCGGCCTTCTATTCCGAAGAAATTCTCGCAGGGGCATCCGCCGACAAACCGGCAGCCCGGGAATTCCTCGACATCATCAACCACCGTCTGTTTGCCCTGTTTTACCAATGCTCCCTCAAGTACCGGCTCTTTTACAACCTGGCCCAGCAGGAACGGAGCGAGTGCCTGGTGCGGCTCCTCTGTCTGATCGGGATGGGATCGGCAAATAGCGGTGAGATAGCTCAACGAAGAGAACTGCTACGGTTTGCCGCGCTGCTCTCGCATCATCCCCGTTCCGCGTTGGGGCTTGCCGCTCTTTTACGACAGGCCTTCGGTGTGCCGGCGGACGTGATCCAATGTGAGCCGCGCCAAGTGGCGGTTCCTCCGGATCAGCGGCTGAAATGCGGCGTATCCGGGTGCACTCTGGGAGAGGATGCGGTACTCGGCTGCGAGGTTGCCGATCGCTCCGGCAAGTTCCTGGTCCGGCTCGGCCCGTTGGACCGTGAGCAGTTTGCCGTACTTCTTCCAGGTAGCGAGGCGTTTCGACAGCTCCGCTCGCTAGTGGAAATCTACCTGGTTGATCAGCTTGAGTGGGATGTGGAGTTGATCCACCGGGTGGAAGATCTTCCCGCGACGGTTCTCGGATGTGAATGCGGCGGAAGGCTCGGCTGGGATACCTGGATCGCTCCTGATGCAGTTCCAGCTGAGCCATCAGTTATGTTTTCTGGTAGGGGATAACTATGGACGAATTAGAGACGGGTTGCATCTCGATTATGCTAAGATCGCCCCACGGAGAAACCTCTATGAGCAAGCGGTCCAATCTCTGAGGGAAGACGATATGCGTGAAATCCTGCAGTCCTTTATTGATAGATTCTTCACCGAGCCACCCAACCGTATCAGCCATGAGAGCGGCCCGTTCTTTGAACCGGCACTGATTGGAGTCGCCGCGGCAACCGATCCGATCTGGCTGGACTTCAAGGAGGTGGTCGGCGTTTTTCACCTCACGCCGGCGGAGATGGTCGCCCACTGTTGCCCGGATGATTCCTGGCAGTCGCGGTCCGTTATCTCCTGGGTACTGCCGATTTCGGAACGGACCCGGGAGACGAACCGCCGGCAGGAGCTTTGGCCGTGCAAAGAGTGGGTGCTGACCGCCAACCGCGGCAACGACCTGTTGCTGCAACTGAAGGCACACCTGGCGGCGTTTCTGACCGCGCGGGGACACCGGGCGGTGGCGCCGCAGCCGGTTACCATCCGGGAACCGATCGACGGGGTGGAGGTGGCGGTCGCATCGACCTGGTCCGAGCGGCACGTCGCCTACGCCGCGGGCCTGGGCACCTTCGGCCTCAATGGTGGTCTCATCACGTCGCGGGGCATCGCGCACCGCTGCGGCAGCCTCATTACCGATGCCGTGCTGGCACCGAGCCCGCGTCCTTCAAGCGATGCCTACGGTTACTGCCTGCACCGCCGGGAAGGAACCTGCGGGGCATGCATTGAGCGGTGCCCGTCCGGCGCGCTGTCCACCGCGGGCATCGACAAGGCAAAGTGCCGGCACCGCATCTACGGTGAGGCGCCGCCGGTTCTCATGGCGCGCTACGGCCTGACTGCCGACCAGTGCAAAACCGGGAGCTGCGGCCTGTGCCAGACTAAAGTCCCTTGTGAGGCGGGAATCCCCTGAAAACCAGCATCGGCGTCCATCGGTGTTCATCGGCGGACCGTTTCGTAAAAACAAAAGCCCTTGGGAAGATTTCCCAAGGGCTTTTGTCGTCAGTCACACCTACGCCGAACGTCGAACGTCGAACGTCGAACGCCGAACGCCGAACGCCGAACGCCGAACGTTTTTTGCCGTTAGAAGTACCGCTTGAGCAGACCGGCGAAGGCCTGGCCGTGACGGGCTTCGTCCTTGCACATCTCGTGGACGGTGTCGTGGATCGCGTCGTAGTTGAGCTGCTTCGCCTTGGTGGCGAGGGCTTTCTTGCCCATGCAGGCGCCGTTTTCGGCATCGACCCGCATCTGCAGGTTGGTCTTGGTGTCGGCCTTCACGACTTCACCGAGAAGCTCGGCGAACTTGGCGGCGTGCTCGGCTTCTTCGAAGGCGATCCGCTTGTAGGCTTCGGCGACTTCCGGGTACCCTTCACGATCGGCCTGGCGGCTCATCGCGAGGTACATGCCGACTTCGGTGCACTCGCCCATGAAGTTCTTGCGCAGACCTTCGACGATCTCCGGATCGACGCCGGCGGCAACGCCGATCTTGTGCTCGTCGGCCCAGGCCAGAGCGGAGTCGTCTTTGAGGGTGAACTTGTCGGCGGTAGCCTTGCAAAGCGGACATTCAGCGGGTGCGGTTTCCCCTTCGTGGACATAGCCGCAAACAGTGCAGACCCATTTCTTCATTTACTGCCTCCTTGGTGTGTTTTCAGATTGGCCTTCGTTGAGGCCGTATGATGCCTCGCTGCGCCGGTCGTTCCGGCGGCAATCAAGACAGAAATTTGCAATCAGGAATGGTTCTCAATCAGGAATCATTCCTAGTTTGTGGGCAGAAAAAAAGGCAATCAGCTGCGGCAGGGGGCGCAGATCCCGTAGTACTCGAATCTCCCTTCCGAGATGGTGAACCCGGTCAGCGTTTCCACCTCGTTTTGGAGCGGCGGCACGAAGTCGAAGTCGACCACCCGGCCGCACCTGGTGCAGAGCAGGTTGACATGGCTCTCGGTATCCATGTCGTAGCGGTTGTCCATCCCTTCGAACTCGAGTTCCTTCACCAGGTGCAGGGCTTTGAGCATCGCGAGGGTGGAGTAGACCGTGGAGAGGCTGATGCTCGGGTGCAGCTCCCGCGCCGCTTGGAAGATGGCGCGCGCCGAAGGATGGCTCAGGTCCCGGGTGATGATGTCGACCACGGTGCGCCGCTGCGGGGTCAGCTTGAACCCCGACTGCCGTACTCCGGCGAGGATGCTCTTTTTGATCCGTTCCCGTTTGATGGGGATGCCTCCAGTTCGGAATCATTCCGGGTTGGAGAAGTATCAAATTCGAAGTTGCGTGTCAACATTTTTTAGGATAAAAAAACTCCTATTGGTCATCAAGCCTCCCGGCTCCCCACCGCGATGCACCTTTTCTGCCCGAAAATGCCGTATTGCCGGCGGGTTGCCGACCGCAAAAACCGGTGCCGGCGGCGCCGCACTACTCTCGGGCACCCGCGTGGTGCCCCGGAGCGGGGAACCGAAAGTGGATGAGTCGGCGGCACCGACGGAGCAGATCCTTGCATCTGAAGCAGGATGAGTAATACTTGTGAGCCGGTTTGTCTGGAAAAGGGGCGGTCCTGAGTGAGTTCATCGGCATCCGGAGCACGAAACAACCAATGAGAGCAATCGTTGCCGTCATAATCGTCGTTTACCTGTTCCTGCCCCCGCTGTGCTATGCCAATCCCTGTGACTCGGCAGTAGGGGCAACGCATGGGACCTATGCCATTGACGGCGATTCCGGGAGCGACAGCGCCACCGATTCCGATTCCGACGGCTGCGAAGCCTCCGGCTGTTGTGCCGATCACTGCCTTTCAAGCTTTACCTGGTACCGCCCGCAACTCGCAACCTATCCCCCCGCGTATTCCCCGCACGGCTATCCCGATTCTGTTTCCCGGGAAATCTACGTTCCTCCACGCATCTCCTTCGCCTGACATCCTTCTTGCGCAACCTCCGGGACCGCGCCGGCGCAGCGTGCCTCGATCACGCGGCGGGCGGCCCGGACACGTCATCAGAACCAGCAACGGCATAAGGAGATCTTTTATGAATTGCCCCGCCTGCAAGATGGTTCCGCTCACCATGGCCGAAAGGCAGGGAGTGGAAATCGATTACTGCCCGCAATGCCGCGGCATCTGGCTGGACCGGGGAGAGCTCGACAAGATCATCGAGCGCTCCTACGGACAACAGCCTTTGCAACGGCCGCATCTGGCGGAGAACACGAGTTACCGCAGTTCCCATCACGACCATGACCAGCACAACGGGGAGCAGGGCCGCCACCGGAAGAAGTCCTGGCTTTCCGAGATATTCGACTGAGGGGGATACTCTTGGCAGAGATGATGCCGGACCCGGCGCCGAGCCAACCCACGAGGAGCAACGAGACCCACACCACACAAGGAGGAAAAGAAATGAAACGTCTGCTGGTACCGTTTGCCATGATGATCTTGATTGCCGCCAACGCATGGGGCGGGGATGCCACCCTCGCCCAGGCACGCCAGCTTTTCAGCCCGGTTCCGAGCAAGGCTCCGGTCTCGAAGAAGAACCCGGCGACCGCCGCGAAGCTTGAGCTGGGCAAGATGCTGTACTTCGACCCGCGGCTTTCGGCCTCCAACCTGATCAGTTGCGCCACCTGTCACAACATCGGGATGGGAGGGGTGGACCAGCAGGAGACCTCGATCGGCCACGGCTGGCAGAAAGGCCCGCGCAACGCTCCCACCGTCTTGAACGCCGTCTTCAACATCGCGCAGTTCTGGGACGGCCGGGCCGCGGATTTGGAGGCACAGGCCAAGGGGCCGGTACAGGCATCGGTGGAGATGAACAACAAACCGGAACGGGTGGTCGAGACGCTGAAAAGCATGCCCGGCTACGTAACGGCATTCAAACGCGCCTTCCCGCGGGAGAAGGATCCGGTCACCTTCGACAACATGGCCCGGGCCATCGAGGTTTTCGAGGCGACCCTGGTAACCCCCGGTGCGCGCTTCGACAAATACCTCAAAGGTGACGGCAAAGCCCTGAACGCCACCGAACGGAAGGGGCTCGCGCTGTTTATCAACAAGGGGTGCGCCGCCTGTCACTCCGGCGTGAACGTCGGCGGCACCGGGTATTTCCCGTTCGGCGTCAAGGAAAGCCCGGCTGCCGAGGTGCGCCCGGTCGATGACGTGGGGCGCTTCACCGTGACCCATACCGCAAGCGACAAGTATGTGTACAAATCTCCCTCGCTGCGCAACATAGCGCTGACTCCCCCCTATTTTCACTCCGGGAAGGTCTGGTCTCTGGACGAGGCGGTGAAAATCATGGGGTCCGCGCAACTCGGTATCCACCTTGCTCCGGCCGAGGAAAAGGAAATCGTCGCCTTTTTGAAAACCTTGACCGGCAAGCAGCCGCAGGTCGTCTATCCGATCCTCCCGGAAAGCTCCGAGAGCACCCCCCGACCGGCAGTGAAATAGTCCATCCGCCCCCGGGAATCGGCGCGAGCCGTTCCCGGGGGCTTTCCGGTAACCCCGGGCTGGAGCGCCGGTTCGGGCAGGTTTGGAGATGCTCCACTCACGGTAGATTCCCGTCGCACGGTATCTGCAGCGTCGGCTACTCATTGTAACGGCTCCATTCTCTGTTATCGTATCAGCGTCTGTGAATCTAGCCGGAGCCGGAGGTTGCCATGTTCAAGGAGTTCAAGGAATTTGCCGTCAAAGGAAACGTCATTGACTTGGCCGTAGGCATCATCATCGGCGCTGCCTTCGGCAGGATCGTCCAGTCGCTCGTCAATGACATCATCATGCCGCCGATCGGGAAAATGTTGCACAACGTCGACTTCGCCAACCTGTTCGTCAGCCTCTCCGACCAGTCCTTCGCCACCATCGCCGAGGCCAAAAAGGCCGGTGTCCCTACCATCAACTACGGCCTTTTCCTCAACACCTGCCTCGAGTTTCTCATCGTTGCCTTCGCGGTCTTTCTCCTGGTGCGGCAGATCAACCGGATGAAAAAGGAGCCTCCTCCCCCGGAACCAAACCAGAAGGATTGCCCCTTCTGCCTGTCGCAGATCCCGGTCAAAGCGGTGAAGTGCGGACACTGCACCGCCGATCTTGTTGCCGAGCGTTCCGCCCTCGACTGAAAAACGAAGGGGGCGGTGAAGACGCCCCGGAGCGTAAGGCGCTCTAGTTTTCTGTCTTCTGAAGCCCTCACCCCGACCCCCTCCCGGAGGGCGAGGAAGACACGGTCCTGACGCAACAACCGAACCGGACCACGCTGCCCGTGCCCCCCTTCGCAAGGGGGGGGAACTGCGCGCCCTTTGTTGATTCCGATAAAAAAGAGCCCTTGGTCAGACCGACCAAGGGCTCTTTTCATCGATGGCGGCCGTGGCAGCCTCGCCTGGGTTTACCGCTCCGTCATCATCGCTTTGAGCATGACGCGGCACTTATCCTCGCAGTTGCGGCACGAGTTGGCGCAGACCCGGCAGTGCCGGTGCATTTCGGCGTGCTTGTCGCACTCCTCGGCGCAGATGCGGCACGCCGTGGCGCAGGTTTCCAGCTGGAGGCGCAGCAAAAGCGATTCGGATTCGCTCTGGCGCGCCAGGATGCGGGCGGTGACGCCGCAGACGTCGGCGCAGTCCTGGTTGAGTCCGATGCAGCGTACCAGCATCTGCACCTTTTCCTCGCCCAGACAGGCGTCGGCGCAGACGGTGCAGCTGTCGGCGCACTCAGTACAGGCACTGATGCAGGCGGTCAACTGGTCCAGATCGAACCGGATGTTGCGCGGGTGGCTGGTGAACATTTCCTGGGTTTTCATTTTCTTCTCCTTTGCCGGGGCTGGTCCCATGTGCTGCCGGGAGCTTCGGAATTGCCGGCGGGACGCCCCTCTTTCCTTATGTCCCCGCCTTAGACGCTGCCTACCCGGCAAAAGTGCCGGGCAGGGGAGGGGGGGCGTTTCTGCAAGGGGAGAGCGGCGTCCGGTTACTGAAAGTCTATTTCTCCCCGGCCGGGCCGCAACCGGCCACTTTTCCCTTAAGCGATCGCGCTTTTGGTCGATGAGGATAGTGCGTCTCTGTAACCTCAACGGCCGACGTGCGTCCAATCGACACCGGCTCATCCGATAAGGGGATGACCGGAACGGGAACCCGATGCTCACTTTCAACTCCTTTGCCAACAGCTCCAGTGGAGCCCTCATGTACCTGGGACGGGCGCAAAACGCCCTCTCCCAGAGCATGGAGCGGCTCTCCTCGGGACTCAGGATCAACAGCGCCGCCGACGATGCGGCGGGGCTGGCGATCTCGGTTTCGATGGAGGCGCGGATCAGGAGTGCACGGCAAGGGATACGCAACGCCTACGACGGGATCTCGCTGGTCCAGGTCGCCGATGGGGCGTTGGGCCAGGTTTCGCAAAACATCCAGCGGATCCGGGAGCTGGCCGTTCAGGCCGCGAGCGACCCGCTCACCGATTCGGACCGGCAGGGGATCCAGGCGGAAAGCGATCAGCTGGTGAGCGATATCAAGCGGATTTCCAGCGCGACCCAGTTCAACGGGATCCACCTTTTGAACCGGCAGGGAAATTCAATCACCCTGCAGACCGGTGCCGAAAGCACCGATACGCGACAGATTACCTTGGGGAGCACCGATCCCGACAACCTCGGCCTGAAGGGGAGCGTCCCGGTAAACGGCGGCATGGTGGATACCTCCTCCCTGGCCAACCCCGCCACCGCCTTTACCGGCGCCAACGCGCTGGTGATCAACGGGCAGCCGATCGCGATCCAGGACGATGGGGTCTCCACCTCGTTCGGGGTCGGATCGGCGCTGGCGATCAGCAATGGCATCAACGCGTCCGGGATCGGGGGGCTGAGCGCGTCGGCTTCGGCGGCCTCGGTCAACCTCGGAGGGGTGAGCTATACCGGGGTGCCGGCAGCGGGGGCGCAGTTTCGTCCCATCGACTTCAGCATCAACGGGGCTGCGGTAGGGGGTGTTACCTGGGACCCCCTCTCGGGAACCTCGCTCGGGTCCGCGGTGGCCGCACAGATCAACACGCTGGGGGCGGGGGTGTCGGCAAACTACGTGGGGGGGCAACTCCTCCTCACCGCGCCGGACGGCCGCAACATCGAGATCGCCACCGGGGGCGGAAGCGGAAACCTGGTGAACTTCGGCGGTTTCAACATCCGCGACGGCAGCCCCAAGGACAAGACCTTCCTGGGGGACGTGGTGCTCACCACCGACACCCCGGTCCGGATCAACCACGGGATCTCCGCCGCGGCGGGGCAGGGGAGAACGCTTGCCAGCGGGACCTATCCCTCGCCCCTTTCCGGTTCCGGGGTGATGCTCAGCGCCCAGTCGGCCCGGGACTACCTGCAGGTCCTGGACGCCTCCCTGGACCAGGTGAGCGCACTGCGCAGCCAGGTCGGGGCGATGGAGAACGTCCTGGGATTCACCGTCGCCAACGCGGAAAACGGCGTGGCAAACCTCACCGCCTCGCGTTCCCGGATCGTCGACGCCGACCTTGCCGTGGAGACCGCCAACCTGACCAAGGCGCAGATCCTGGAGCAGGCGGGGATCGCGGTGGTGGCCCAGGCCGGCCTCAACGCCAAGAACCTCCTCTCCATGCTGATCGATAAGGCGATCTGATCCGCCGCCGTTGCCCCGGCCGGCGCCCCGATCGATGGGCCGGCAAAAGAAAACCCGCCACGACTCCGTCTCTGACGGCAATCGTGGCGGGTTTTTTTTGATGCGCTTTGGGAAAAACAAATCCCCCCTGGCCCCCCTTCGCAAAGGGGGGACGTCGGTCCTTTACCCCTTACAGCTTGAACTGCACCATGAGCCGCTTCATGTCGTCGCTCAGCTGGGTGAGGGTGGCGGAGGCGCCGGCAGTGTCCTGGGCGCCGCGGGAGGCCTCGCCGGTCGCCTCCGAGATGCGCAGGATGTTGCTGGAGATGTTGTTGGTGGTTGCCGTCTGTTCCTCGATGGCGCAGGCGATCTGGTTCACCTGCCCGGTGACCGCCTGGACCTGGTCCAGGATGTTTTTCAGCGCGCTCTCGAGCTGCTCGGCCTCGCTGGCCCCCCGCTCGGTGCCGCGTACCCCTTCTTCCATGGAGGTGATGGCGGAGCGGGTCTCCTGCTGGATCCCCTTGATCATGTCCCCGATCTCGCGGGTGGCGCGGGTGGTCCGTTCGGCAAGGGCCCGGACCTCGTCGGCCACGACCGCAAAGCCGCGTCCCTGCTCGCCGGCCCGGGCCGCCTCGATGGCGGCATTGAGCGCGAGGAGGTTGGTCTGGTCCGCGATGTCCTCGATGGTGTTGACGATGTCGCCGATCTTGTCCGAGCGGTCCCCCAGGGAGGCGATTGCCGCCGCGTTCTGCCGGGTGAGGTTGCCGCGGTCCTTGATCCCCTCCACGGTGTGGCGCACGATCTCGAACCCCTTCTCGGTAAGGGTGGCGGCCTCCTTGGCGCTGTTGGCGGCGAGGTAGCAGTTGTTGGCGATCTCCTGGCTGGTTGCCGCCATCTCCTCGCTGGCATTGGCGACGCTGGCCGCCTCGATGGCGACCGACTCCGTGCCGCCGGCCATCTTCTCGGAGGCGGTGTTGAGCTGGTGCGCCGCCGAGGTGAGCGAGGTGGTGGTCTGCTGGACGGCGGCAAGGGTATGGTCCAGCTTGTCCATGAAGCGGTTCAGGGCCTTCGCCGCGTCGGCGAATTCGTCGCTCCCTTCCACGACGAGCCGCTTGGTGAGGTCGCCCTCTCCGCCGGAGATGTCGTTGAGCCGGAAGACCAGCTCGTTCATGGGGCGCTGGATTACCCGCCAGAGCAGGATGAGCAGCATGTTCACCGCGAAGAGGGTACAGAGCAGGGCGACCACGGTGGAGACGAAGTTGGACTTGGTGAAGGCGTTGAGCGCCTGCTTCTGTTTTAGCTGGTTCTGCTTCGAGCTGTCCTGGAGACTCTGGATCACGTCCTTGATGCCGCGCCAGCTCGGGGTCTCGATCGTTTTCAGCTCCTCGGCGGCCCCCGCCGGATCACCGCCGCGAGCGAGGTCGATGATCTTTTGCTGCAGCACGACATGCTGCCGGTAGAGCCCCTGGAATTTCTCCAGCTGCGCCGGAACCGCCTCCATCCCTGCCGACAGCTTGGTCCCTTCCCCCACCAGTTGGTTCAGGTCCTCGACCGCCTTTTTGTAGTTGGCAAACGCCTTGTCGTCGGCGGGGTTGAGGGTGATGTTGCGGATGGCCTGTTCCGCCTGCAGCCCCTGCGCCTGGATCTTGAAGAGGATCTGGCCGACCCCCTGGTACTTCTCGGTGTACTCGGAGAAGCGCTGCTCGCTTCCCTTGAGGCCGTTGTAGGAAATGACCAAAAGGACCAGGAGCATCAGGGATACCAGGACCACGAATACGGTGAACTTGCCTACCAGACGCAGATTGTGGAAAAAGGACATGGGAGTCTCCTTACGGGGAAGTTGGAAGGAATCGATTCATTGGCTTTCGTACTGCCCCGGGTGGTCCGTCCCCCTTGGGTCAGGCCTCGTTGCGTGACGATTTTCGGGTGTGCGGAAAGGAGCACCAGTCGGTAAGGGGTTGCTCCCGCCGACGCGGCGGTCGAGATGGCACGGCAAAACCCACCTTTTTTAGCTCATGCATCGTATCGGAGCCGGTCGCGGGAACTTTAAGGATTCCCAGCTAAAAAGTTCAATGATGATCTTTTCTTGCGAAAATTCTGGCAGGGGGTGCGACCCCCCTCAACTGCGGCGAGCCGTTTCCGTTACCCGCGCCAGCTTACTCTCGACCACTTCGGCAAGCGCCGCCTCCAGGTGTTCCAGGCCGACGTCCAGCCAACGCAGCGGCAGCCCCACCAGCAAGGCCGCCTCCGCCGCGTCGTGGTGGTAATCGCCGGAGCAGGGGGTGCTCAGGGCGAGGAGATAGTGCCGGCCGCTCTCCCGGAAGACCTGCCGGATGACCGGAAGCTTGGTGGTGCCGAGGGTGGCGAAGACGATCGGCTCCCAGCGCCGGGCCCACTCCTCGAGCAGGAAACAGGCCCCCTCCGCGAGCTCCTGCTGGAACCGCTCCTTCCCCAGCAGGATGGCGGCGCAGTTTTGCCCCGCGGTCCGCAGGGCTCCCGCCTCGGCCAGCATCAGGTCCATCCGCGGGTGGCATGCGCCGTAGAAGACGATCTTCTCCCGGTCCGGGTACGCCTTGAGGATGGCTTGCAGAGATGCGCCGAGCTTGGGCAGGTCGCTGTGCAATTCCGCGTCGAGGAAGAGCGGATCGACCGGCCAGCGGTTCTGTTCGATCAGAACCGTGATCTCTCTTTGGAGGATGCCGCAGGCGACCAGGATCAGCCTGGAGCCCTTCCCAGATCCGTTTTGGTCAACTGGCGAGGTCATGGCGCCGACTCCCGGGGGCCGGCCTGAGAACGTACCGGCTCCCTTGTGCTTTATGACATTGGAACAGGTGGCGGTTGGACGGGGTCATCAACGGTGGCGCTCTTGCCGGATACTCACAGCCGGCAGTCATTCAGTGTGTGGGGATGACAAGTTGAGTATATCGTATAGTCAAAGGAGCGCTATGCTATCGGTTTTGGGGCGGAAGGGTCTGTCATAGCCGGAAAAGATAAGGCAAAGCGGGGCAGGGGAGAGTTGGTGAATTCTTTCGATAGAAACAAAAAGGGGCTGCGTGGGCAGCCCCTTTTCGACGTCGTTACTTCGAGGTGAACCGATCAGGCGAAACGGACCTCCCATTTCTTCCCGAGGATCCGGCTGCCGTCGGTGTTGCTTTCCGCCTCGACTTCGACGGTCCCGCTGTTTTCCGAATTCGGGGTGTAGTGGATGATCACCGTGGCTGCCTCGCTGCGGTAGATGAGCGGGGTGCGGTAGCCGTTGCGCCGGTCTCCTTCGGCAAGCTGCTTTCCCTGCACCGGCGCCAACGTCCGCCGGATCACCGGCTGCAGTACCTTGCGCTCCTTCAGCTCGCGCGCGGCGAGCGCCAGCCCCGCCATGTGCCCTCCCTCGATCACGGTGAACGGCTCGCTGCCGCCGACCGTGTCGAAAAACGGCGCGGCGAAATGTTCCACCTCATCGCCATCGGTGTAGACGACCGGGTAGTAGATGGCGTCGTTCAGGGTCCGGACCGTGGAGCGGGAGGTGTCGCGAAACCCGCGCGAGGCGAGTGCGTCGTTGGTTCGGATGATGCGGTGCCGCAACCCGTCGTTTTGGAGCTGCTCAACGTATTCCTCCATCCTGGGGGAGACGATGCGCGAGCCGACGGTGGCGGCGAAATCGTTGACCGAGTTCAGGAGATTGCTGAAGGAGCGGGAGTCGGTTTCCGACGCCGGCTGCTCAACTGCGGCTCCTTTGGTGGCGGAAGCGGGGGGGGAGGGTCTACGGGGCGCGTCTTTGCTTGTCATAGAGAGCTCTCCTTTCACTGCATGATGCGTTTGTTTCCTCTTTTGCCACCTTCCCGTCCGGCTTTCTCCTGCTTTACGGGGGCCTTGGACCGCCTGGCCAAGTCATAACCAACGGTTTCTGCTTCCGGTTCCCAGGCAGAGAAATCTTATATCAATGTAATGAGTGGTTGTCAATTTTGCTTTGACAGAATTGATGGAAACCGGATTTGCTTAAGAGCAAATCCCCCCCTGCCCCCAGTCCATACACCCTTCGCAAAGGGGGGACGTAGGTAGCCCTTGGGATTTGGAAAAAGGAAAGGGGCCTGCCGAGACAGGCCCCTTCGCTTTCGGTGCTTCGGCGGCGCTGGTTTTAAACCGCGCAGTCGATGATGGCGTTGATCCTCCGGTTTTTCTCGCGTCCTTCCGGGGTGTTGTTGTAGGCGATGTTGTGGGTGGCGCCGAGCCCCTGGGCGGTCAGACGGGAGGGTTCGATGCCGTAGTGCTGTACCAGGTAGTTCACGATGCTTTCCGCACGTGCCTGCGACAGCTTCATGTTGTATTGCCCAGAGCCGGTGCTGTCGGTGTGGCCTTGGATGACGGCGGTGGTGGTCGGGTAGACCCGCATGTATTCACCCACCTTGTCGATGCTCGCGTAATCCTCGGAACGGATCTCGGCGCTGCCGGTGTCGAAGTGCGCGTTGAGGGTCATGCAGAGGGTGTCCGGAGGGGGCATGAAGGCGGTGACGTCAAAGGCGCAGTCGATGACGGCGTCGATGCGGCGGTTTTCCTGCCGCCCGGTGTCGTTGACGTTGTCGGCCACCGGGTGGGACTTGCCGAACCCCTGCGCGGTGAGGCGGGACGGGTCGATCCCGTAGTCGTTTTCCAGTGCCGCCACCACGTATTCGGCGCGCTCCTGGGAGAGCTTCAGGTTCAGTTGATCGCTCCCCACCTCATCGGTGTACCCCTGGATTACCGCCGTGGTTGAGGGGTATTTCTTCATGAAGGCGCCGACCTTGTTGACCTCGTCGCGGTATTCAGGCCGGATTTCGGCCCGGCCGATGTCGTACTGGATGTTGAGGGTGACGCAGTACTTGTTCTTGGCCGGTTCCGCGGCAACTGCGGCCGCCGTGGCCGGTGCCGCTTTAGGCTGCGCCGCGGTTTCGGCGGGGGCGGGCTGCATTGCCACCGTCTCCGCCTTCGGATTCATGGCGACGGAGCAGGGTGCGTTAGCCATTGCCGTCGCCTGGCGGGCCAGCGCCGCGCCCTCTTCGGTATGGCAGGCGCGGAAGACGTTGTAGGCGTTGTCGTGGGCGGCCTCGGCGGCCTGGTACTGCGCCGGGCACATCTTGTCCTTGCCCGCCGCGCGGGCCGAATCCAGCGCCCGGTCCGATTGCTGCATTTCAGAGCGGATGTAATACCCCGGGACTCCGCCCTGCTTGGTATTGACCTCGTAGCTGGCACAGCCGGAAAGGGCCGCCGCGGCGAGGGATGAGAGAATTAAACCTGAATAAACCAGCAAGTATCTGAATCTCATCACGAAACCTCCTTGCTGAAGCCCCTCCTTCACGATTTGATCGGGTTGCCTCCCCTTGGGCAGTAACGCCGGAAAACGGAAAAGAGGGGCTCGGTCCGAAAAGCGCGTGCCGGTTCGGCCGGAACTGCTGCCACCCATTGCGTTAGCACGCGGTCTTTACTGTGCTCATGATACCTCCGTTCGCCGCTTCACATCAACTGCGCAACCACCGAGTCGGTGGGCGCGGTGCCGCAGGTCTGGGGACGAGTTGCTCCTTGATGCCCGAGGCGGAGGCGACCTCTTTATGTGGGAGCGCCATTCCTGGCGCGAACCGCCACCGGCGGTGCCGCAGGTTGCGGAGGTTCGCGCCTGGAAAGGCGCTCCCACAGGGTAGGCGGCTAGGTTGCCCATTCGAGAGAGTTGATCGCGACAGGAATGTCGCTCCTACAGAAAACCGGACCGGTGGCGCCGGTAGAGGACACCCCTTAGGGTGGCCACTTTCCCGTGCCGCAGGTTGCGGAGGTTCGCGCCTGGAAAGGCGCTCCCACAGGGCAGGCGGCTAGGTTGCTCATTCGAGAGAGTTGATCGCGACAGGAATGTCGCTCCTACAGAAAACCGGACCGGTGGCGCCGGAAGGGGACCCCGGGGCGGCCAGGTCCCGGACGCAAGAAGGGCCCGGGGAGAAGCCGCCTCCCCGGGCCCTTTCTGGTGGACGGATTGCTGCGTGGGCACGGGGTGCCCACGCAGCTGGCGTGCTACTTGCCGAAAATCTCCGCGAAAAAGGCCTTCATCGCCTCCCACGACCGGCGATCCGCCTTGGCATTGTAAGCCACTCCCTTGGACGGGTCGTTGCCGGCATCGGGGTTGGTGAAA
Organism: Geomesophilobacter sediminis; assembly: GCF_016458275.1. Classification (GTDB taxonomy): domain Bacteria; phylum Desulfobacterota; class Desulfuromonadia; order Geobacterales; family Geobacteraceae; genus Geomesophilobacter; species Geomesophilobacter sediminis. Next base: position 136,617 of record NZ_JAEMHM010000005.1, on the reverse strand, counting down.
CTGTGCACCGCCCCGCCGTAGAGGTTCATCTGCCAGTCCACCTTGGCGTTTCGCATCTCCTGCTGGAACGCGGCCACCTGGGGGGGCGGCACGATGGGGTCGTCGGCGCCGGCCAGGGCGAGGACTTTGCCGCGGATCCGGGAGGCGTCGGCCGGATTGGGCGTATCGAGCCCGCCGTGGAAGCTCACCGTGCCCAGCACGTCGGCGCCGCTGCGCGCCAGCTCCAGTACCGCGGTGCCGCCGAAGCAGTAACCGATCGCCGCAAGACGTTTCGGATCGGTCTGGGGGAACCTGGCCAGCTGGTCCAGTCCGGCCTGGGCGCGGGCGCGGATCAGGGTCCGGTCCGGACCGCGGTATTTGGCTGCTTCCTTGGCGGCTAGTTCCGGGGTGGCGGGGCGGACCCCCTTGCCGTAGATATCGGCGGCAAAGGCGACGTATCCCATCGCCGCCAGCTGCTCGGCCCGATGCTTGACGTACGGGCCAACCCCGGTCCACTCGTGAACTACCAGGATGCCGGGGCGTTTTCCTTTCACCGTGTCGCTGTAGGCAAGGTACCCCTCCAGCGTCGTCCCTCCCTGCTGATATTCGACCGTTTTCGTTACTATGCGTGCCTCGGCAGTCTGTGCTGCCAGGACCATCAGCAATGCCCATAGACAGTGTTTCATGATTAACCTCCTCCGGTTAGCTTTCTCAGGATTGCGGATGGAGTCATGGTAACGCAGGAACGGTGGTCGGCAAGATCAGGACCTCATGTTTTCTGCAGGTTAGAAAAGGGCAACGTGTTGATTCTGCGATGTTTGACACTGCGGCGCGGGCAAGTTCATACTGAGGGGGAGGTTGGCCGCCCGGCGGTCAAAGGGGAGCGAACCGAGGGGGAGTTGGCAATGATCAGGCCGCTGTACCGGATCCACCGAAAGAACCATCGCGAAGAAGATAAGGAACCCTCCGCCCTGAACTTTCAGGCTTTCTTCGAGGCCACCCCCGACCCGTGCGTGGTGCTCGATTTAGAGCGGCGCATCGTCGCCGTCAACAACGTCTACGTCAGCACTTCCGGCATCAGCCGGGAAAATCTGATCGGCCGCAAGCTGGATGAGGTTTTTCCCGACGACCAGGTGTCGCGCGGTTGGGTCACCCTGCGTACCTCCTTGGACCGGGTGTTTGCCGAAGGGGTCACCGACGTCATGGAAGTGGTCCGCTACGACATACCGGCGGCGGACGGCCGTTTCCAGGAGCGGTACTGGAGCGCGATCAACTCCCCCGTGTTCGGTCCCGACGGCAAGCTCACCCACGTCGTCCATCGGGCACAGGATGTCACCGTGGCCGTGCTGCGGGCGCAACGGCGCGAACGCGAGGCGGAGATGAGCCGGCAAGCCGCTCTGCGGGTGCCGCAGTTCGACGCGGAACTCCTTGCCCGTTCCGAGGAGGTTGCCGATACCAACCTCCAACTGAAGCAGGCGAACGAGGCGCTGGCGCGGCGTACCGAGGAGTCGGAGCGTTTGTTGATCCAACTGGAGGCCGTTTTGGACGGGATCCGGGAGGGGGTCATCATCGGCGACCTGGAAGGACACGTGCTGCGGATGAACCGGGCCGCCCTGGCCCTGCACGACTCCTCTTCCCTGGACGAGGTCCGGCGGCACCTGGAGAGCTACCAGGATTTGTTCCGACTCACCCGTCTCGACGGTGAACCGGTACCGCTCGCTGATTGGCCATTAGCCCGGGTGCTGCGTGGGGAAGAGTTCACCGAGCAGGAGGTCAAGGTCGAGTCGATTGGCAGCGGCAAACAGTGGATCGGGAGTTACAGCGGCAGCCTGGTGCACGACCGGGAGGGCAATCCTTTTTTGGCGGTGCTCACCGTGCGGGACGTGACCGAACGGAGGCGCATCGAAGACGAATTGCGGACGGCCAAAGAGCAGTTGCAACTGGTGACCGACACCATGCCGGTCGGGGTGGTCCGCTGCACCCGCGACCGCCACTGTAACTGGATCAGTGCCGAGTACGCCCGCTGGATCGACCGGGACGTGGAGGAACTCGCCGGAGAAAACCTCGCCGACATCATCGGCGAGATGGCCTATGCGACGGTCTCGCCCTACATCGAACGGGTATTGGCAGGAAAAGAGGTGAGTTACGAGAGCGTCATCGAATACGCCGGAACCGGTCCCCGCTGGGTTTCCGCGAGGTACGTTCCCACCTACGATGCGTCGGGGAGCGTTGACGGCTGGGTCGCGGTGATCTTCGACATCTCGCAGCGAAAGGAGCTCGAGGAGCAGGTCCGGCGTTTGAACGAAAGCCTGGCCAAGCGGGTGGCGGAACTGGAGGAGGCGAACCAGGAACTCGAAGCCTTCAACCGGATGGTTTCCCACGACCTGAGGCAGCCCTTGAATACGATCAGCACCTCCTGCCAGGCGGTGAAGATGCTCTGTGGCGAGCGGCTGGGGGCGCGCTGCCAGGAATACCTCGACATCGCCTACGCCAAGGTCTTCGCGATGAACGACCTGATCGATTCCCTGCTCACCTTTTCCCGGGCCTCGCAGAGCGACTTTCAGAGGGAAAAGGTGGACCTGTCCGAGCTGGCCGAGGAGGTCGCCGCCGATCTGAGGATGACGGAGCCGCGCCGGGAGGTCCAGTTCAAGCTGGAACCAAAAGCAGTCGCCGATGCGGACCCGAAACTGGCGCGGGCCATCCTGGAAAACCTGCTCGGCAACGCCTGGAAGTACACCGAGGGGCGCGAGCATCCGGTGATCGAGTTCGGCCAGCGGGAGATTGCCGGCGAGCGGGTCTATTTCGTCCGGGACAACGGCAAGGGGTTCGACGCGACCCAAGCCGACCAGCTCTTCATCCCGTTTCGGCGCCTGGCCGGCTCGGACCGGTATCGGGGGTTCGGCATCGGCCTCGCGACGGTGGACCGGGTCGTACGGCGCCACGGCGGGAAGGTCTGGGCGGAAGGTGCGCCGGAGCAGGGAGCGATCTTTTACTTCACCCTCCCGCCGGAGCCGGGAAAAAAGTCGCCGGGTCACCGCCAACCAGGCGGCTCCCCCGCGGCGGAGCGCGTTACCAAGGGATAGCAAAATGGGTGCTGCAGCTGTTAAGGCCCGGCCCGGCTGGGCACGGGACCGGGAGGAGCAATGAAAATCCTCATCGCCGATGACGACGACCATTTCCGGCGCCTGCTTGCCGAGATCCTGGAACAGTGGGGGTACGAGGTAACGGCGACCGCGAGCGGTGAAGAGGCCCTGGTCGCGCTGCAGTCGGATGATTCCCCGCGGGTGGCGATTCTGGACTGGATGATGTCCGGCCTGACCGGTATCGAGGTTTGTCGCAAGGTGCGGGACGAGATGGCGGAACCCTACACCTACCTCATCCTCCTGACCTCGCAGCAGCGTGAGGAGGACCTGGTGCTCGGAATGGAGGCGGGGGCGGACGATTACCTGACCAAGCCGCTCAAGGTGAACGAGCTGAGGGTCCGGTTGCGGGCCGGGATCCGGATCATCGAACTGCAGACCGAGCTCGTGGAGGCGCGGGAATATCTGCGGCACAAGGCGAGTCACGACTCGCTCACCGGCCTTTGGAACCACGAGGAAATCCGGGGAATCCTGCGCCGGGAGCTGGCCCGGGAGGAGCGGGTGGGAGGGTGCGTCAGCGTGATCATGGCCGACATCGACCATTTCAAGCGGATCAACGACACCTACGGGCATCTGGTGGGGGATGAAGTGCTGCGCCAGGTGGCGCATCGGATGCAGGTTCTGGCGCGGACCTATGACTTCATCGGGAGGTACGGCGGCGAAGAGTTTATGCTGGTGGTGCCGCAATGCTGTCGCGACTGCACCGTCGCCTTTGCCGAGCGGCTGCGAAAGTCCATTTCGCGGGAAAGTTTTGAAACCAGCGCCGGCAAGCTACCGGTGACCCTGAGTCTGGGGGTTGCCTCGTTGGGCGCCGGCGTCGATGCTGAAACGCTGGTCCGCGAGGCCGACCACGCCCTGTACCGCGCCAAGGAGAGGGGGCGGAACAGGGTGGAGGCGGGACAATGAACCATGAAACAATGAAACAATGGCGGCGGGGTGGTCTTGGTGACAGACGTTGTACCTTTGCTTATTCTGATCCTTACGGATCATTGTTTCCTGGTTCACTGATTAACCGGTGCCGCGATTATGACCCGGGTGCCCAGCCCGGGGGCGGTCTCGATCCGGAACCGCCCGCCGGAGTGCTTCAGACGCTCCCGCATCCGGAAGAGACCGAATCCCGCCCCGGTCCCCACCCGGATCTTCTCTTTCTCGTCAAACCCGTCCCCGTCGTCGACGACATTGATGGTGAGGAATTTTCCCTCGCGCTGCAGGGACACCGTTGCCCGGCTCGCATGGGCGTGTTTCACGATGTTCACCAGAAGTTCCCGCACCGACTGGTACAAAAGCCCTCTCAGGTCGTCGTCCAAAGGCTTGTCGGCGGCATCGTCGTAAAAGGTGATCTCGATGCCGTGCTGTCGCTGGAACTCGTCGGCCAGTGCCTCCACCGCCGCTTCCAGCCCGAGCTCGTAAAGTACCGGCGGACTCAACTGGTCGGTGAGGGAACGCGAATGCTGGATCACCCGGTCCAGCAACTCCCCGATCCCTGCCAGGTCCACGGACAGCCGCTGCCCCCCCTTCACCCCCTCCACGACGCGCTTCACCGCCTCGATCCGTATCTTCGCCAGGGCCAGGGTCTGCCCGATCTGGTCGTGGAGGACCGAGGCAATCTGGCGCCGCTGCCTCTCCTCGTTCAGGGAAAGTTCCGACGCCATGAATCGGAGCTGCTCCTGGTAGTCGGCCAGTTCCCGTTCCATGCGGCGCTGCTCGGTGATGTCCCGGGAGATCCCGAAGATCCCGGTCGGGGCGCCGTTGCTGCTCCGAAAAACCCCCTTGATGGCGAGGATGGTCCGGGTCACCCCGGCGGCCTCGAAGGTGATCTCATCGCTTAAAAGCCCCTGGGCCTGACGGGCCCGCCGGTCCGCCGTTTGGATCAGATTGGCCCATTGCGGCGCCAGGAGATCGTGGACCGTCCGCCCCAGCACTTCCGCCACCGTTTTACCGAAAAACTCAGCCCCGGCCTTGTTGATTAAAAGGTACCTACCCTGGAGGTCCTTGACGTAAACCCCCTCGGGGAGGTTGTCGAACACCGCCCCGAACAGGTTCTTCTGGGTCTGCAGATTGCCGATCTTGGCCTCGTTGGAGAGCATTCCCTGCAGCAGGTGCCGGACCTCGAAGTCGGCCCGTTCCTCGTCGAAGAACTCTTCGGGGGGGAGGTAGGAAAAGTTGCTGCACATGATCCCGCTGATGACCACCTTGGGATGGGTGCGGATGACGTCGCGGATGGTCTCGGGAGGGAAGAGGGTGAGGTCGTAGATGCACAACCCGATGATGTCGTTGCCGCGGGTCAGGTCGTTCATCCGGGCCTCGTACTCGATGAGGGTCTCGTTGGAGAGGCCGTGCTTGAGCACCCAGACCTTCTCGTCGCACAGCCGCAGCAGCGGGAACCCCGCCGCCCGTGCCTCGGCGGCCGCCGTTTCCAGGCGTTCGATGACCGGAGCGGTGCCGGAAAGCGGGCCCGGCACCGGGAAATCCTCGGCCGGCACGGTGAGCAGAAGGCCGCTGCTCCGGGCCTGGTCCGGGTCGGTCTCCTCCTGCCGCAGCGCAGCATCGAGCGCGGCGATATCTTCGTCGGAGCCAATGTAGAAGCAGGGTTCCCCTCGCTCCAGCCCGGCCATGACGAACGGGACCAGGACCGTCATCTTTTCCTCGGGGGCGCTGTACATGAGGGCGATGTGGTCGTGGAGCCGGATCTCGCTGATGAGCTTCTTGATCTTCTGGTCACTGGAATGGAGCATCGGTGGTCTCCTTGCCGGTTGAACCTTAAGGCCAATCGCTGCGGTACCCCCAGTCTACCACATTAAAATGACAACATCTCCTGCCTCATGGTCAGCGGGCAAGCCGCTTTTTCGTTAACGAAATGGTTCCCCGCCCGGCCAACCTCGCGAAAGGCAAATCCCCCCATCCCCCCTTTTCCTAAGGGGGAGAATCAAGGCCGAACCTCCGGGATCATGCCCCCTGAAAAAAACGGGACAACGGCAGGGCTGTTCCCGCCGGGAAAGGGGCTCCTGCCGGGTGGCAGCTGCCGCGGCTTAATCATGAGATTCCATTGCGCAGGCTGTCTCTCCTTGCAAACCTGCCGCGGCTACCTGTTTCTGTGGGAGCGCCATTCCTGGCGCGATCCGTCGAAGGCGGGGAAGGGTATTGGCACCGGGAAAGGGGCTCCACCGCGTAAGGCAGCTTCCACCTTGGATTCAAAGAGACTCTTGCCACAGGAATGTCGCTCCTACACGCCGGATGGCGGCCGAAATGAAAAACGCCGGCATCATCTCAGATGCCGGCGTTAAAAGTGCTGGGACCCTTCCCCGTTATCGTTCCAGCTTTCCGATCACCTCCCGCAGGGTGGAGAGCTTGTACGGCTTCTGGATGAACCCGGCGAGCCCCTTCCCCACAAACTTCTGGGTCACCTCGTGCTCGTTATAACCGCTGCTGATGATCACCTTTAGGTCCGGGTTGATCTGGCGCAGTTTCCGGAAGCATTCCTCGCCGTCCAGGTGCGGCATGGTGAGGTCCAGGATCACGAAACGGATGTCGTCGCGCGACCGGTAGATCTCCAGGGCCTGGACCCCGTCGTTGGCGGTGATCACATCGAAGCCGAGCGCGGCCAACATCTCCTGGCCGATCGCCCGCACCGTTTCTTCGTCGTCCACCAAAAGCACGGTCCCCTCGCCAAGCCACTTTTCGGGTGCGGTTCCCGCGGCCGCCGGTTCGGCCTCCTTTTCCAGTGCCGGAAGAAGGATCTTGAACGTGCTGCCCCGGCCCGGCTCGCTGTAGATCTTCACCGCCCCCTTGTGGCCCCGGATGATCCCCAATACCGCCGCCATCCCGAGGCCGCGGCCGGTGAACTTCGTGGTGAAGAACGGGTCGAAGATCTTGGCCATGGTTTCCCGGTCCATGCCGCAGCCGTCGTCGGCGACTTCCAAGAAGACGTACCTTCCGGCCGGGATATCCCCCTCGACCCAGACGTCGTTCAGGTAGGAGTGCTCGCAATCCATGCAGCCGGTTGTGATGGAGATGACGCCGGGTTGGTCGCCGATCGCCTCGGAGGCGTTGATCACCAGGTTCATGATCACCTGGCGCAGCTGGGTGGCGTCGGCCTCCACGCTCAAAAGCGGCCGGGCCAGGTGGAGTCTGAGCGCCGCCTTCTTGGAGATGGAGACCTCCAGCATGTGGAGCATCTCTTCCAGAAGCTGATTCAGGTCGAGCGGCTCGATGACGAACTTCCCTCTCCCGGAGTAGGCGAGCATCTGCTTGGCCAGCTCCCCGGCCTGGGCCGCGGCCCGCTCGATGCGGTGCAGGTTGTCGGTGGCCGGCGACTCATTGGGCACCTTCATCAGGGCCAGGTCGGCGTTGCCCAGGATCGCGGTCAGGATGTTGTTGAAGTCATGGGCGATGCCGCCGGCCAGCACCCCGAGGCTTTCCAGCTTCTGGGCGTGCAGGAACTGCTGCTCCAGCTTGAGCCGCTCCTCCTCGGCCCGCTTGCGGTCGGTGATCTCGGTGGTCATCACGCAGACCGCGCGGATCGCGTCGTCTTTTCCCTTGACCGGGAATTTCGAGGAGAGGAAGTAGCGCCGGCCGCCGGGCCCGTCCAGGACCTCCTCACGGACGATGCTCCGGCCGCTGGTGAAGACGTCGCCGTCGTTTCTCCGGAACGCCTCGCCGCTGCCCGGAAAGAGTTCGGTGTCTCTTTTACCCAGGCAGCGCTCCCGGGGAATGCCCGTTTCCTGTTCCCACTTGCGGTTCACCATCTCGTAGCGGCCGTCCCGATCCTTCACCGCGATCAGCATCCCGCTGTATTCGATGAGGTCGGAGAGGAAGCTCCGGCTCTCTTTCAGGTCGCTTTCCACCTGCTTGACGTCGGAGATGTCGGTGATGACCCCGAGGATGCTCACCCGGCCGTCGCTGTCGGCCTCCACGCGCCCGGCGGTCAGGTATCCCCAGAGCAGGGTGCCGTCCTTGCGGACGTAGCATCGCTCGGTGCTGAGGCGGCTTTTCGCGCCGGTGAAGATGGCGTCGAGACCGCGGGCAGCCTCCTCCCGCTGGGAGGCGCAGACGTGGTCGGCGTACGGGGTGCCGACGAATTCCTCGGAGGGGTAGCCCAGCAGTTCCGCGACTCTCCCGTTGGCGTAGGTGATGATCCCGCTGGCGTCGATGGTGACGATGCCGGCCTGGGAACTCTCCAGGATCACCCGAAGCTTGGCCTCCCGCTCCCGGACCTCACGCAGGGCGCGTTTTTGGGCCGTGACGTCCTCATAGATCACCACGAACTTGCCCGGCTCCGGGCTGTATGCCTTGGTGCGGAAGTAAAGGTCGAGCTCCTTCAGATAGCTCTCGCTCTCGGCCGGCTCTCCGGTCAGGGCGACCTTGCCGTAGGTTTCGATCCGCTGCTCTTCGATGCCGGGAAGGATTTCGCGTGCGGTGCGGCCGACCGAGCCGGCCCGGGAGTGGCCGGTGAGGCGCTCGAAGGCGGGATTCACGTCCAGGAAGCGGTAGTCGATCGGCCGGCCCGCCGCGTCGCAGATGATCTCGTTGATGGCGAACCCCTCGTGCATCATGTCGAACAGGGTCCGGTAGCGCCGCTCGCTCTCTTTGAGCGCGAATTCGGCCCGCTTCACTTCGGTGATGTCGGTGATCACCCCGATCAGGGCGAGCAGCGAGCCGTCGGGGGCTTCGTGGCGGCGGCCGCTCAAAAAGCCCCAGAAGTCGCTGCCGTCGGGACGCAGGTAGCGGCGCTCGGTGAAGACCCGGTCGATCTTGCCCTGGATCAGGTCCTGCATCGCCTGGGTCCCGGTCACCTTTTGTTCCGGATGGACCAGGCTTGCGTAGCTCCTGCCGATCAACTGGTCGAGGGGAATCCCGAAAAGCTCCGCCATCCGCTGGTTGGCGACGGTGATCGTTCCCTTTGCGTCGACCATCAGGATCCCGGCGAGCGAGACGTCGAAGATCAGGCGCATCCGCCCTTCATTCAAGGCGAGTTCGCGGTTGGCCGTCTTCAGGCGCCGGTTCAGCCTGAGGAAGAGCCCGACCACGAAAGCGAGGATGGCGATGATGGTCCCCGAGACGAGGATGGTGGTGATGAGGAGGCGATAGTCCTTGACCTGCTGGGGACGGTACATCACCGGAAGAGGGTCGAAGTCGTGCGGCAGCATCCCGAGGCTGACGAAGACCTCCTTGATATGCTGCCAGCGGGACGGGTTCTGGTAGCCGAGTTCCACCAGGGTGGGCTGGATCAGGTACTCCATCTGGTGGGCCTCGAACAGCAGCCACTCGCGGTTGGCGGCAGGGGCGTACCTGGCGATGATGAGGTCGGCAACCTCCTCCTTGTGCTCCATGGCATAGCGCCAGCCGCGCAGGGTCGCTTCGCGAAACGCCTGCACCCGTTTCGGGTTCTTCTCGATGAAGGCGCGGGTGGCAAAGAGGTTGTCCCCGTAAAAATCGATCCCTTCGCTCATCGGCGAGAAGGTGAGGTAGGGCTCCCCGGCCTTTTCCAGGGCGAAGGGTTCGTTGAAGTTATAGGCGATCATGACGTCCGCCCGGCCGGCGATCAGGTCGTCGGGGTTCCCCCGGTGCGGGACCATCCGGATGTCCTTCTCGCCGATGCCGAACTTCTTGAGCACCGCCAGCATGTCGCCGTGCTGGGCGCAGTACATGAAGCGGCGCCCCTTCATCTCCCTGATGGAGTGGATGCCGGCGCTTTTGGGGACGAGGAAGACGGCGGGGGAGTGCTGGAAGATCTGGGCCAGGACCACGAGGTCCTCGCCCCGGGCGCGGTTGAGCAACAGCGCCGAGGTTCCGATGCCGAAATCGGCCTTGCCGGAGAGGACCGTCTTTTCCACGTCGACGTCCGGCCCCCCCTCGCGGATCGTGACCTCGAGCCCGGCCTGGCGGTAGAATCCCTTTTCCTGGGCGGCATAGTAGCCGGCGAACTGGTAGTGGGGCAGCCACTTGAGCTGCACGGTCGCCTTTTCCAGGGCGCGGGCGGGGACGGAGCAAAATAGAAGGGCGAGCAGGGCGAAGAGGGGGAGCGCGCGGGGCAGCACGTGGCGGAATCTAAAAGACATCATGGCGCTCCCGGCGTGAGGGTGATCTATTCTAGCGGGTGGTTAATTGGAACGTACTATAATCGCGCGGCGGGATCTCTGTCAATCCGACAATTGGGGAAAGATTCCGTTTACTTCCGGAATTCCTGGTCGCTGGCGCCGAGACCTGGGCCGGCACGTGCCAAGGCGGCCTCGTCTGCCTCGGAACGGATTCCCAAGCCGCAGGTAAGGTGTGATATGCCATCCCGGAAGGAGCGAGCTTCCGGTCGCGATTCAGTGCCCCTTATTCCCGCGGCCGATAACGTGCCAGTCGCTGCCTACCCTGTGGGAGCGCCTTTCCAGGCGCGAACCGCCGAAGGCGGCAACGCCCCGCTGTTATCTGACAAATCCCCAGCGGGCCGACGGGCGCCAAGCGTGCCGCGCCCCTACCTCCTCCCCCGGTCCGATATTCCAGGTGGGTTGCCGCGATCTTTGCGAAACGCCACCTCCGCTTCATGACGACGTTGTCCTGATGGCCTGCATTTCTTTTGTTCCTGCCACACGGTACTTGATTCTGATCTCTGCACATCATATAAAGGAGGAGCAACCTCCTAAACCGATGGCGCAGGCTCTTCTACCCTATCCGCGCAAAGCCTTTGACAGGAGTTTTCATGTCCGATGCAACCATGATCCGGTCGGCGCTGTTCGTCGACTTCGACAACATCTATCTGAACTTCAACAACCAGGACCAGGATCTCGCCAAGGCGTTCGCCACCCGCCCGGAGCGCTGGCTGCGCTGGCTGGTCGAGTCGAAACCGAACGTGGTCGTGGGGGGGGCGGTCGAGCGGCGCATCCTGATCCGGCGCTGCTACCTGAATCCCTCCTCCTTCGCCGACTTCCGTCCCTATTTCACCAAGTCCGCCTTCGAGGTGATCGACTGCCCCCCCTTGACCAGCCGCGGCAAGACCTCGACCGACGTCCACATGGTGATGGACATCCTGGAGACCCTGCACCACTACCCCTCCATCGACGAGTTCATCATCCTCTCCGGCGATGCCGACTTCACCCCGGTCCTCATCAAGCTCCGAAAGCACGACCGGCGCACCTCGGTGCTTGCCGCCGGGTATGCCTCCCCCGCCTACAAAGCCTCCGGCGATCATGTCTTCGACCTGGACGAGTTCATCACCGCCGGTATCGGCTTCGTGGAGCTGGAGACCGAACAGCAGCCGCTGGGGAGCCCGGCCACCGAGGCGAATTCCCCCTCCATCGTGCAGCGGATCGGGGCCCGGGTCCACGAGGTGGTCCAGGAGTCGGGGCCGGTCCAGGCTGCGGACCTGCCCCGGATCTTCCGCGAGTTCAAGGAGTTCGGGCGCGACACCAACTGGCTCGGCTTCGGGACTTTGCGCCGGCTGGCGGTGGAACTGGTCCATGCCAGCCCGAAACTGGTGCTCATCGACGATGACCCGTGGAAGATCGGCTGCGCGGCGCCCGAGGTGGAGAGTGCCGGGGCCGAGCCGGCCGAGACCGCCGAGCCCGGCTTGGACGCCGACACCAAGCAGCGGATGGAGGAGTTCATCATCGAGACGGTCCGCTCCTCGTCGGTGCCGGTAGTGCTCGCCAAGATGGCATACCTGCTCGGGATGAAGTTCGGCTCCCGGGTGAGCGAGTCGCAGTGGTACGGCAGCGGCAGCTTCAAGGCCCTGCTGGCGCATCTGAACCTCCCCGGGGTCGAGATCTCGACGCTCTCCTCCGGGTTTCTCTTCGACCGGACCATCCACGAGGCTCCCGAGGAGAAGATGGATTCGCTGCAGGTGAAGATCCATAACATCACCGACACGCCGCTGCTTCCCCCCGAGCATTACCAGATCCTGTTCCGTTGCCTGGCCAACGAGGTCAACGCCAACGGCTACAGCCTGAACCGAACCTCCAAGGCGGTGCGCGACTGCTGCGCCGAAGAGGGGGCGGCGGTGGCCCGCAGCCACGTGAACTTCGTGCTCCTCGGCCTGGGGCACATGCGCTACCGCTTCCAGCAGGGGCAGGAGGAGGCCCCCCTCCTGGCGCAGAAATTCTACGAGAACGTGCTGAACCTCTGCCGCAGTTCCCAGATTTTCCTCTCCGACGAGGAGACCGCGTCGGTACGCGCCTGGATCACCGGGAAGCCTTGAGATTCGGTTGGATCGTCGGCTCAGGCCGCGCCGGCCCTAAGGAGTCATCCATGAAAGTCATCGCCGCAGTCCTCCTCGCCTCGGTCCTCTCCTGTGGCCCGGCCCTTGGTGCCGAGTTCGGCAAATGGGTTACCGAGAGCACCACCGACAACGTGCTCTATGCCGCCACCACCAACGACAGCGGGGCGCTCCTGGGCGAATTCTGCTTTCCCGGCAACGGGACCTGCGTCTGGCTCATCGGGATGGAGACCCGCTGCAACTCCGGCGATTCCTATACCGTCCTGGCCAATTCCGATGCCGGCTCCGCACCGCTCAAGGTCCTTTGCGACGGCCAGTTGGAAAACGGTTCCTACCGCTATGTCTTTGCTGATTTCGAGGAGATCGACGGCATGGTGAAGCGCGCGACCCGGATCGGATTCGCCGTCCCGCTGCAGACCGACGAGTTCCGGGTGTTCCGGTTTCCGCTGCAGGGAGCCAAGGCGGCGATCGCCATCATGCGGTCGCGGGCCGAACGAAAGAGCAACCCCCAAGGCGGCACCAAGGAAGAAATCCTCTAGAGGGAGGAGAAGGATGAGAAGAGGGAGGATTTGGTTTCTTACTGTGCTGGCCTTCACGCTGATGGCCGGTGTCACACTCTGGGCCGACGACATCGCCGACCACCGCTCCTGCGCCTTCTGCGGCATGGACCGCCTGACCTACGGCTACAGCAGGGCTTTGGTCCGGTTTGCCGATGGCACCCAGGAAGCAACCTGCAGCCTGAACTGCGCGGTTTTCAAGATCGACGAGAAAAAGCAGACGCCGGTCAAGGAGCTGCTCGTTGCCGACCATGACACGCGGCAGCTGGTTGCGGCAGCCAAGGCCTACTGGGTAATCGGCGGCGATGAGCGCGGCGTGATGACCCGCCGCCCCAAGTGGGCGTTCGCCGATCAGCGGGCGGCCGAGCATTTCGTGCAGGAGCACGGCGGCAGCCGGGTCGATTGGGAAAAAGCGCTGCATGCCGCCCGTGAGGATGCGGGGCTGGAATAACCCTGCGCGCCTTTACCCCGGGTGAGGGGCAATTCCGGCGCGGACCGCCGTAGGCGGGGCTGCCGGCTGCCGGACCGGGGGCGCGGTCATTGGCGCCTGGAAAGGGGCTCCCACAGGGTAGGCCTCCTGGCGCGAGAGGCGCGAGAGGCGCTCTCTGGTCGGGTTATGCAGTGGATTGAAGTTCCCTTGTGTCGAAGGGGATCAAAGGACGGACCTACAACGAGGAAGTTACCTGTACAAAGGGCCGGTCGAAATTTCGACCGGCCCTTTTGCTGCTGCTGCCGGGTTGATGAAAAGCCCCGCCGGCGCTACTTCTTCTTTCTCGGGAAGAAGGCCACCACGGCGATGAGCGCCCAGATCAGGGCAAAAGCGAACACAAAGGCTTTCAAGAGCATGGCAATCCCTCCTGGATGAGATGGGGAAGCGGTTCCGGCGGGGCGGAGGCACCCGCCGGAGGAGGTTTCTAGGCGCCCCCGCCGAGCACCTTGTAGAGCGTGACCAGGTTGCCGACCTGGGAGAGCCTGAGTCCGATCAGGTTCTGCTGGGCGGCATAGAGGGCGCGCTGGGAGTCGAGGACGGTGAGGTAGCTGTCGACTCCCTTCTCGTAACGGGCCTCGGAGAGACGCCGGGTCGCGGCGGCGGCATCGACCAGCGACTGCTGGGAGGCCAGCTGGTCCCCCAGGGTCCCGCGCTCGGCCAGTGCATCGGCCACCTCGCGGAAAGCGGTCTGGATCGCCTTTTCATACTGGCTCACCGCGATGTCCCGGTCGACTTCGGCGACCTTCAGGTTCGCCTTGTTGAGCCCCGCGTTGAAGATCGGCACGCTGATCTGGGGCGAAAAGACCCAGAACCGCGAACTCCCTTTGAACAGCCCGGAGAGCTGGCTGCTCCCCAGCCCGACGTCGGTGGTGAGGCTGATCCGCGGATAGAACGCCGCGCGTGCCGCGCCGATGTTGGCGTTGAGCCCCTTGAGGTGGTCTTCGGCGGAGAGGATGTCGGGGCGGCGTTGCAGCACCTCGGAGGGGAGCCCCGGGGAGACCTCCTTCAGCGCCGTGATTGCGGTCAGCTCGGCCGGGAGGAGGTCGTCGGTGACGGGGGAGCCGACCAGGAGGTCGAGAGCGTTGTGGTCCTGGGCTACCTGAGAGGTGTAGCGGGCGATGTCGACCCGGGCGCTGTCCACGCTGGTCTGGGCCTGGCGCAGGTCGAGCTCGGAGGAGACCCCGCTTTCGAAGCGGCGCCGGGTGAGATCGTAGGACTGCTGGTTGATCTTCAGCGTCTCCCGGGCGAGCCGGAGCCGCTCCTGGTCCGCCGCCAGCGCGATCCAGGTGGAGGCGACCTCCGAGATCAGCGAGATCTGGGTGGCGCGTCCGGCCTGCTCGGTGGCCAGGTACTCTTCCAGCGCCTGGTCCTTCAGGCTCCGGATCCGGCCGAAGAGGTCGAGTTCGTAGGCGGAAAAGCCGACGTTCAGCGTGGTCTGGTGCGAGTACACCGCGGCCCCGGTGGAGGAGAAGTCGGGCGGGATCCGCTGCGCGGTGTAGCCGGCCCCGGCGTTCACCTGCGGGAAGAGCTCGGAGCGCTGGATCTGGTACTGCGCCTGGACCCGCTGGACGTTCAACAGGGCGACCCGGAGGTCGCGGTTGTTCTTCAGGGAGAGTTCGATCACCTTTTTCAGCTTTGCGTCGGTGAAGAAGTCTTTCCAGGCGATGGAGGCGGCCGACGGGGCCCCGTTGGCGACCGGTTTGTAGGCCGGGCCGGCGGGCCAGGCGGCGGGAACCGGGGCGGCCGGGCGCGAGTACTTGGGCGCCATGGTCGAGCAGCCGGTCAGGGTGACCAGGGCGCCCAGGGTAATGGCAAGGCCGAGATGCAGCCGTTTCATATCAGGATACCTCCGGAGCAGGAGTGGTTTCGGATTCCGCGGCCGGTGCCGCTTTGGGCTTGCGGGCAAACGCCCGGGAGACCAGGACGAAGAAGAACGGGATGAAGATCAGGTCGATGAAGGTCGCCGAGAGGAGACCGCCGGTCACCGCGGTGCCGATGGCGTTCTGGGCGCCGGCCCCTGCTCCCTTGGTCAGCGCGAGCGGCAGGGTGCCGAAGAAGAACGCCAGCGAGGTCATGATGACCGGACGGAGCCTGATCTTCACTGCGGAAAGCGTCGCTTCCATCAGTGGGTGCCCCTGGTGCATCTGCTCCTTGATGAACTGGATGATGAGGATCGCGTTCTTCGTGGAGAGACCGATCGTCGTCAAAAGACCGATCTGCAGGTAGACGTCGTTCGGGAGCATCCGCAGCTTGACCGCGGTCACCGCCCCGACGAGCCCCAGCGGGAGCATGAGCAGGTTGACGAACGGGATGGTCCAGCTCTCGTAGAGGGCCGCGACGCTCAAGAAGACGACCAGAAGCGAGATGGCATACAGGGCCGGGGCCTGGGCTCCGGCGTTTTTCTCCTCGTAGGAGACGTTGGTCCATTCGTAGCCGATCCCCGGGGGGAGTTTGGCGATCATCTCCTCCATCACGGTCATCGCTTCGCCGGTGCTCACCCCGGGGGCGGCGTTACCCATGATCTCGACGGAGGGGATCCCGTTGTAGCGCTCCAGGCGCGGCGAACCGTACACCCACTTAGCCGTGGCGAAGGCCGAGAAGGGCACCATGTCCCCCCCCTTGCTGTGCACGTACCAGCGGTTGATGTCCTCCGGGAGCATCCGGTACTTGGGATCGGACATCAGGTAGACCTTCTTGACCCGGCCGTCCTGGATGAAGTCGTTGACGTAGGTACTGCCCCAGGCGGTGGAGAGGACGCTGTTCACCTCGTCCAGCGAAACCCCGAGGGCACCGGCCCGGACGTCGTCGATGTCCAGCTTGAACTGCGGGGCATCCTCCTGGCCGTTGGGGCGCACCCCGACGATCTTCTTGTTCTTGGACGCCATCCCCAGGAGCATGTTGCGCGCCTCCATGAGCTTGGCGTGGCCGACGCCGCCGCGGTCTTCGAGCATCAGGTCGAAGCCGTTCGCCTGCCCGAGCTCGACCACCGCCGGCGGGGCGAAGGCGAAGGCCAGGCCGTCCCGGAAGGTGGAGAACTTGGCCATGGCGCGGCCGACGATCGCCTTGACCCTGAGGTCCGGCGTCTTGCGCACTTTCCAGTCCTTGAGCTTCACGAAGGCGAGCCCCATGTTCTGGCCGCGTCCGGCAAAGCTGATGCCGGCGACGGTGAGGACCGAATCGACCGTCTTCGCTTCGTTTTTCTCGAAGTGGTCCTGGAGCTGCTTCAAGACCGCGGTGGTCCGCTCCATGGTGGCGCCGGCAGGAAGCTGTACCTGGCAGTAGAAAAAGCCCTGGTCCTCGTCCGGCAAAAATGCGGTCGGCAGGTGCAGGAAGAGAAACGCCATGCAGGCGACGATGGCGCCGTAGGCGGTGAGGTAGCGGAGCGGTTTGCCGAAGGAGCGCCCGACGATGGTCTCGTAGCGGTGCCGGGCCATCTCGAACACCCGGTTGAACCACCGGAAGAAGCCGCCGAACCACCCGGTCTCCCCGGCGTGGTGCCCTTTCTGTACCGGCTTCAAAAGCGTCGCGCACAGGGCCGGGGTGAGGGTCATGGCGACCAGCACCGACAGGATCATCGCCGAGATGATGGTGATGGAGAACTGCCGGTAGATGACCCCGGTCGACCCCGGGAAAAACGCCATCGGGGCGAAGACCGCCGAAAGCACGGTCACGATCCCCCAGAGGGCCCCGGTGATCTGCCCCATCGACTTGATGGTCGCCTCGCGGGGCGAGAGCCCCTCCTCGGTCATGATCCTTTCCACGTTCTCCACGACGACGATGGCGTCGTCGACCAGCAGGCCGATGACGATGACCAGGGCGAACATGGTGAGCGTGTTGATCGAGAACCCGCTCGCCGCCAGGGTGCCGAAGGTCCCCAGGAGGACGACCGGAACCGCGATGGTCGGGATCAGGGTGGCGCGGAAGTTCTGCAGGAAGAGGAACATGATGGCAAAGACGAGCAGGACCGCCTCGACCAGGGTGTGCACCACCTCCTCCAGGGAGATCTTGACGAACGGGGTGGTGTCATAGGGATAGACCACCTTCACGTTGGGCGGGAAGTACTTGGAGAGCTCGTCCATCTTCGCCTTGACGCGGGAGGACGTCTCCAGCGCGTTGGCGCCGGCCGCAAGGCGCAGCGCCATGGCGCCGACCGGCTTGCCCCGGTACCAGGACCCGATGTCGTAGTTCTCGGTGCCGATCTTGATCTCGGCGACGTCCTTGAGCTTCACCGTCGAGCCGTCCGGGTTGGTGCGCAGCACGATCTCCCCGAACTGTTCCGGGGTCTGCAAAAGGGTCCGGGCGGTAATGGTCGCGTTCAACTGCTGCCCTTGGACCGAGGGGGTGCCGCCGAACTGGCCGGCGGAGACCTGGGCGTTTTGCGCCTGTACCGCGGCCGCCACCTCCTGGGTAGAGAGGTGGAAGTTGTTCAGCTTGGAGGGGTTGACCCAGATCCGCATGGCGTTTTGGGCGCCGAAGGTCTGCATCTCCCCGACCCCTTCCAGCCGGCTCACGATGTCCTGGACGTTGGAGACCAGGTAGTCGGTGAGCTGGTTGCGGTCCATGCTGCCGTCCTCGGAGACCAGGCCGACGATCATGAGGTAGTTACGCGTCGACTTGACGACCGAGATCCCCTGTTTCTGAACGATCTGCGGCAGAAGCGGAACGGCGAGCTGGAGTTTGTTCTGCACCTGCACCTGGGCGATGTTCGGATCGGTCCCGGCGCGGAAGGTGAGGTTGATGGCGACCGCACCGGCCGAGTCGGAGGTGGAGGACATGTAAATCAGGTTGTCGATGCCGTTTAACTTCTGCTCGATGACCTGGGTCACGGTGTCCTGGCAGGTCTGGGCCGAGGCGCCGGGATAAGAGGCGTTGATGGTGATCTGGGGCGGCGCGATCGGCGGATACTGGGATACCGGGAGGCTCTTGATGGAGAGGAGACCGGCCAGCATGATCATGATCGCGATGACCCAGGCGAAGATCGGGCGGTTGATGAAAAAACGAGGCATCGAAAAGCTCCTGAAATATTCCCCCCCTCCCCTTGCGGGAGGGGGCAGGGGGGTGGGAGAGGGTGCTAACGGGGATGCAGCCGGTTGACGGGCTCATCCTCACCCCGTCCGTCGCGGGCTCGCGTTTTCACGCGCGACCCTTGAAGGAGAGGGAACGTTTGGGCTAGTTTCTCCAAAGGAAGTGCTTCACCTATTTTGCCTTGGCTGGCTGGGCCGCGGCGCCCGGCTGGGCCGCTCCCGGCTGTCCCGCGGGGGCGGGCTGTCCCGCCGTGCCGGTCATCCCTTCCGCCTTGGCGACGAAGGGAACCGTCTTCACCTTGGTCCCGGGCTTCGCCTTCTGGATCCCTTCCAGGATCACGCGGTCGCCGGTCTTGAGCCCGTCGCTCACCAGCCAGCTGTCGCCGACGGTCCGCTCCACCTTGATGATCCGCGGTTCGACCTTTTCCTCCTTACCGACCACGAAGACCATGGCGTTGCCGGCGGGGTTGCGGGTGACGCCGCGCTGCGGGACCATGATCGCCTGGTCGCTCACCCCCTCCTGGATGACGGCACGGACGTACATGCCGGGGAGGAGCATCTGCTTCGGGTTGGGGAAGACGGTCCGCAGGGTGACCGAACCGGTGCTCGGGTCCACGGTGACGTCGGAAAACTTGAGCGAGCCGGCAAGCGGGTAGGGGGTGCCGTCTTCCAGGATCAGCTTCACCGTGGCCTGGTTGGCCCCCCTCTTGATCTGCCCCGAGGCGAGGGTCTGCTTGAGCTTCAAGAGCTCGGCCGAGGACTGGGTCACGTCCACGTAGACGTCGTCCAGACGCTGGATGGTGGCGAGCGGAGTCGCCTGGCTTCCGGTCACCAGCGCGCCGGGGGTTACTGCGGAGCGGCCGATCCGCCCGGAAATGGGGGCGGTCACCTTGGTGTAGGCGAGGTTGATGCGGGCCGTCTCCACCGCCGCCTTCGCGGATTCGATCTCGGCCTCGGCCGCCTTCAACTGCGCCGAAACGTCGTCAAAGTCCTGCCGGCTCACCGCGTTCATCGCGACGAGTTCCTTGTAACGCTGCGCCTTGAGCCGGATCGGGATGATGTTCGCATCGGCGCGGGAGAGGGCCGCCTTGGCGCTGGCGTAGGCCGCCTGGTAGGTGGCAGGATCGATCTGGTAGAGCACCTGCCCTTCCTTCACGTCGGAACCTTCGGTGAAAAGCCGCCGCTGGATGATCCCGCCGACCTGGGGGCGAACTTCCGCCACGAGGTAGGCCGAGGTCCGGCCCGGGAGCTCCGTGGTCAAAGCGACCGGCTGGGGCTGGACGGTGAGGATCCCCACCTCCGGAGTCGGCGCCTGCTGCTGCGGCACGGCGGCCGCCTGCTTGCCACAGCCGGTGGTCAGGGCGCCGGCCAGAAGGACGGCAGCGGTCATCAAGCTGAATTTAAAACCTGCGTTCATAGAAACCTCACCCTCGTAATATGCGCCTGGGGCGCTTTTTCGTGGGCCCGCCTCCGGTGGGACGGCGGGGCCGATTGAATATCCTTGGCGTCAGGGCGGACCGGCAAATGAATGTTCATTCATGCTGGGCCGCCAAAAAAAAAAATCACTTCCGGACGGCATCCCAGCACGCTTCCACGCAGCGCGCGATCAGGTCGTCGTCCAGCATGGTGAAGTTCAGGTAGTGGTCCCGGCAGATGTCCCGCAGCGGCGAGAAGGTCAGCGAGAACAGGACGGTCAGGGGGAGCTGCTTCACGGTTCCCGTGGCGACCGCGTCGGCGAAAAGCTCGTAGATGACGTCCTTGTCCTGGGTGCCGTAGAACTTGTCCCTCCGGTGGGCGATCCCGTAGGGGGAGTTGTGGAACTGCTCCAGAAAACGGGCCTGCAGGGGGTTCTCCATGCAGTAGTGCACCAGGAATTTGCCGATATGCAGAAAGCGCTCGCGGGCGGGTTGCCCTTCGGGGTACCCGATCATGAGGCCCTGGAAAAAACGGTCTTCCAGAAAGTGGTAGATCTCCTGGATCAGGACATCCTTGCTCTCGAAGTAGCGGTAGATCGTGCCGGCGGCAACGCCGGCGCGTTCGGCAACGGCAGCCATCGGGGCTCCGTGGAACCCGTGCTCCGCTACCAGTTCGAGGGTCGCCCGGATGATGGCGCACCTCTTGTCTCCCTTCTCAATTTCCATCTTCCTTTTCTCCTGCGGCGGCTGCTGGTGCTGCGAATGAATGATCATTCGTTTTTACGCCAACCGTCATATCACTGTCAACGGCTTTTTTTCCCGGAGAAGTTTCCCGGCGGGACCGCGGCCGGAACTGCGTGTAATTAACAGAAGAATTTGCAAGAAAGATGACCGCGGTGGGTGCCGGACGAAATGGTGCAGCTGGGGAGGGTGAATCAGACGCCGGCGATTTCCCGAAGTCCGCAGGCTGAGGGGCTTCACCGGCACCTTGTCACACTGCCCGGGTGCCGGTACCGCGGCATGTCACATATCGTCCGCAAAAAGGACAGGTGTCCCGTTCGCGGACGTCAACTTTTTGCCCCCCTCCCGGCAACCCGCCGGAATGAAATGGATCTGGTCCTGGCATGGGAACTGCTTTAAAGAAGGTAGCGGTTCGTCTGATGTCCGTAACGGGGACGCTCGGAGGTGGTGCAGTGGAACCTCCACCCCGTTACCTGAAGCCTGTGTCGTCTCCACGGCGGAGACGCGGGTGCCGGAAGATTGATGATTACTCAGACGATGATCGCTAGGGGCCGCCCCGACGGTTATTCGTTCGAGGCCGGGCGGTCCAGTGGATCGCGTCAGGGTAGTCGCTACCTGATGCCAGAGAGGATTCCGCCATGACAAGCTATGCCGTACCTTCCGAGCGTAGTCCCATTCTCGTCGTCGACGACGAATTCACGGTCCTTGAAGTGACCTCCGAAATGCTGTTCCAGCTCGGATTCAAACCCAACTGCTGCAGCAACGGCCGTGAGGCGATCGACCGCTACCGGGCGGCCCAGGAGTCCGGGACGCCCTTTGCGGCGGTGATCATGGATCTGGAGTCGGCCCGGGGCATGGAGGGGAAGGAGACCGCCCAAGGCATCCTCACCATCGACCCGGACGCGCGGCTGATCGCGTCCAGCGGCAACCATCGCCACCCCGCGCTCACCGGTTTCGCGGCGCATGGCTTTCGGGATGCGCTCCCCAAGCCCTACACGGTCTTCGATCTCTCTGCCTCGCTCAAGAAGGTCATCGACGAGTCTTAACGGTTTCTTTATGCATTTGGCCCACATCTTAATACCTCTTTAACACCGGAGAGGATATGGTGTATAAAAACGGGGCTGTCCGCCCGGCTTGCTATGACAGAAGCGGCGCCCCCCTGACAGTACAATGTCAGCACCATCAGGATCCTCTCTTATGCCCGAAGCCCAGCCGAGACCGACCGGATACGACCTGCAGCCGGAGCAGATACTGGACGGGCGTTTTCTCCTCATAGAGATCGTCAGCCGCAGCGGCATGGCGACCATCTTCAAGGCGATCGACCAGGACAACGGTCAGATTGTCGCCATCAAGGTCCCCTACCTGCATTTCGAAAGCAGTCCCGCCTTCTACTCCCGCTTCATCAGGGAAGGGGAGGTGGGAGCCAAGCTGGACCATCCCTATCTCCTCAAGTTCATCGAGGTTCCAAACCGCAGCCGCCCGTACCTGGTCATGGAGTTTTTGGAGGGGGAGACCCTCGCCGAGCGGCTGAAGCGGAGCGGGACGCTCCCTGAAGCCGAGGCGCTTTCCCTTGCCTCCCGGATCTGCGAGGCGCTCAGCTACATGCATGAGCACCAGGTGATCCACCGCGACCTCAAGCCGCAAAACGTGATGCTCTTGACCGACGGGAGTATCCGGGTCCTCGATTTCGGCATCTCCAAAACCATCGGGCGACGCTTCACCTTCGTCGGGTTCACCCCGGCGTTGGGGACCCCTGAATTCATGGCCCCCGAGCAGGTACTCGGCAAGCGCGGCGACGAGCGGACCGACATCTACAGCCTGGGGACGGTGCTCTACCGGATGCTGGTGGGCAGCAACCCGTTCGCCGGGGAGAGCGACGACGTCTTTGTCGCCATGAACGCCCGGGTCACCGGCGACCCCGAAGCGCCCCGGCGACTGAACCCGCAGATCTCGGAGCAGGCCGAGGAAATCATCCTGCACGCCATGGAGCGGGACCCGGCCAAGCGCTACCCGAGCGCCGCGGCGTTCAAGACCGAGCTCGACGCGCCCCTGAAGGTAGCGTTGACCGGGCGTTGCCGGCGCCTGCAGCGCCCCTCGCGCTGGCGACGGCACTGGAAGAACGTGGTCCTGATCGGGGGGGTACTGATCGCCATCGCCTGCGGGTTTATCAAGCTGATCTACATGATCGTGCACCACGGACCGTGAATGCCGAATAAGTTCCCCTTTGCGGGGGGGGATTTAGGGGGATTCAGCTCTGCGGCAAGCTTCGTTGGGAGGGCAACCTGGGATCAAATCCCCCCCGCTCCCCTTGATTAAAGGGGGGAGTCCCAAGGTGGAAACAGGAAAGGGCCCGCTCTCGAAGTCGAGGAGCGGGCCCTTTTACGTCCGGGGGGGACTGTGGTCAGAAGTTGAGGTCAACCTGGGTATTGAAGGTGTTGCTGCCGGCGATGCTCTTTTGCAGGTACACGTCGTATCCAAAAAGCACCGAGGCGTTCTTGGCGAAGTTCCAGGAAAAGCCGAAGTTCACCGAGCTGTTCACGTTTTTACCCCCCATGTAATCCACCCCGACCCAGAGCTTGTCGGAGATCTCTTTCATGGAGCGGTCCCAGGAGGCGAGGAGACCGTGGTTTTCCGAGTTGCGGGTACCGTCGGGTTGCTGCGGCCCCACTAGGGCCTTTTCGCTGCCGCCGAAGTAGCCGACCGAAAACCTCCCCAGAGATGGCATCGCTCCCACCGGGGGAACGGTCTTGGCCACCAGCCCGTACAGGATGTTCTGCCCGGAAGTCACTCCCGGGGCGATGGCAGAAGAGAGCGCGGGACCGAGGTTGTAACCGCCTACCGCGATGGCGGGTGAGTTCTTGAAAAGGGAGTCCTCCGGGGTACCGATCTTGATGTTGCCGCTCCAGGGATGGTTGTCATTGGGTTCGGTCCCGCAGCCTACGTAGTCAAAACCGATCTCCCCCTTCAAGTTGGGGAAGGGTAGAAACCCGACCAGGGGCCCGATGTCGTAGACGTTTGGGTCGGGCTGGTTCCGGTTGCCCGTTGCCCGTCCCACCCCGGAGACGCGGATGAAATTATCGATCCCCAGGTGGACAACCTTGAAATCGGCGACATCGGTCGAGGGAATCCAGATCTGGCTCGATGGTTGCCGCCTGGGCCGAACCCGCCAGGGCCAGGAACAGCGCTGCGGTGCGCCAAAAACAGCTGATTCCCTGCGTCATTTCCCTGCTCCTGTTGCTCGATTCTATTTGCGCCAATTTTGAATGAATCTGTGGAGGCGAGTCTTTCTTTGTAATTCAGATCAGCCATTTTTCAAGAAGGAACCCGTAAGAGCAATGACAGTTGCCGCGACCGGCTCTGGTTCCCCCTGAGAGTACCCGAGGTTTACAGACCCTGCCACGGCCGATGACTGTTAGTTTGTGCCGTCGAGGCGCAAGCCGACCATCCTTTCAATGCCATTCGCGTACTGCACGCATCTTTTGTGAACGTGCCGCACGTGTTCCACGAACCAGGATTTGAGGAAGAGGAGACCGTCGACGGTCTCCGTCGTGCTGTTCTCACCGTAGTCGGAGAAGACCTGTTGCAGGTGCCGCAAGAACACGGCATCGTGCGCGACCATCTCGTCCATTCCGCTACATCCCAGCGTCTCCAGCATCGCTTCCTCGGTGAAGAAATGGAGCTTGAGGAGCGCCTCCAGGTTTTCCACCGTCCCGTAAAGTTCCTCCTTGGTTTTACCCCTGAGTAGCTCACCGTAGAGCTGCGACAGCCCGACGAGCACTTTCAGGTGCTGCGCGTCGATCAGTTCGTGTCCCGTCCTGTATTCGGCATTCATGCTGAAGTCTTCCATTGGTCGCTCCTTTGTCGGCACCGGGACCAACCGCAGGATGTCTCGCCCACTGCCCGGTGTCTGTAATTACCATCTGCCTTAAGCGTACGTCCTTCCCTATGTAGACGGTGTTAAGAGGGAGGCGGAATCCATTAAGAAGGCATTAAAGGCGGCCCGGATTGTCCGCGTCATCGAGAAAGGGAAGGCCCCAACGCCAAAGGCCCGCAGCTCCGACCCTGGAAAAAGGATCAGAGTGCGGGCCTTTTTAACTGCCGCGATTGGAACGGATAAAGCTACCGGAAAATTGATGTCGAGCTGCGTGTTGAAGGTGTTATCGATCAATATGCCTCGACGTAGTCCAAAACCAGGATCCGGCAGTCCTCCCGGCGCCCGGTTTCGGCAATGCCGCGGATCGCCTTGACCACCTTTGCCACCAGGTCGTCGGCAGCAACGACGTCGACCCGGACTCGGGTGATCATGTCGACTACGTACCGCGCGCCCCGGTAGGTCATGGTCCCTTCGCAGCTGTGGTTGTGGGTGATTACCTCGGTTTCCATGATCTCCTCGACCCCCATCTCTTCGAGGGCGAGTTTGACTTCGTCCACCTTGGCCGGTTTGATGATCGCTTCGACAAGTTTCATGACCTATCTCCCCGGTGCCTTGCGCACCTGACGTGGCACCCGCTACGGGCGCCCCTTTTCCTGAGACGTTACCAGGCAGACCGCGGTTCCCTTGCGCGCCAGGTCGCCGGGGAGCATGTTTCCGGCCACGACTTCCCCACGGACGTAGTACTCACCGTTGAGCGCGATGACCTTTACCTTGCCGACTTCCCGGGAGCCGGCTGCGGCGTCCGGTGGGTAGCCGCGGTAAACGGTGAGGATGTCGTCGACCTTGATCTCGTGCCGGGCGCAGTCGGGCGGGTTGTGGAACATGAAGACCCTGGATCCGACGCCGAGGCCGGCCTCCTTGCGGACCGGTGCGGACTCCCGGTTCGGGAAGGGGTACCACACCGCGCCCGCGACGGTCGTAACCACCAACGGAGCCATCACGACGATCAGCTGGAATATCTTTTTCATGGCATTGCCTCCTGACTTGCTGGTACTGCTTGCGATGAAGGGGAGGTTATCTCTGCAGCCATTAATTGGGTGTGAAAAGGAGAGGCGAAGGCGTTAATTCGGCATTAAATCCTGCGGCGCGGAAACCCGGAAGCTACAGCCCCTCGGTGATGAGCACCGCCTCGGCGATCCTGCGCATGCTGGTCTTTTTGTCGCGGGCCACCTTGCGGATAAAGCGGAAGGCCTCGTAGGGGTAGAGCCCCTGGGCGCGGTAGAGGATCGCCTTGGCCTTTTCGATCAGGTTCCGGCTCACCACCGTCTCGTTCAGGTCCCGGACGCTCTCCTTGAGGATTTCCACTTCCTCGGCATGGGCGAACGCCATCTCGATCGCCGGCAGGATGTCCTTGTGTCGGAGGGGTTTGACCAGGATCGAAGTGACCCCCGCCGCCTTTGCCTTGCGCAGGGTATCGTAATCGCAGCGTTCGGTTAAAAGCAGGATCGGAATCCCCAGCTTCTTCCTGATTTCGCGGGAGGCACTCAACCCATCCAGTTTGGGCAGAGCGGCGTCAAGGATCGCGATGTCGGGAGGGGTGGAGGCGGCCATCGTCACCGCCGATCTTCCGTCGCTGCACTCGCAGACCTTGTCGAACCCAAACGACCCTAACGTTTCAGCAAGCCCGCTCCGGACCGCCGGATGAGCGTCACCGATGAGTACCGACTTCATGGAAACCTCCGATTACAGCGAAAACGCCAACACGATGGCGCCGGCGCAGAAGAAGATGACAGTCACCGCCTGCTCCGATAACTTCTCGCACTTCTCGACCAACTGATAGCAAAGCGCCATCAGGACGCTGGCCAGGCAAAACATCATCGGCAGCATCAATATCAGGTTCATGGTGGCTCCTCGATCGTCCAACCTCAGTGCATGTGGATGGATATTCGGCAATCCCGGGCAAAATCAGCACACCAGCATCAGAAGTACCGACATCCCAAGTACCGTCAGCATGACTCCGGCCGTAAAACCGGCCACTACGGTCAGGGCAAACTGCGTCGACTTCCTGACCTCGGCATCCATGGTCACCACCCGCGCGATCAGCTCTTTCATTCGCACTATCCTCCGCTTGGCTTCGATTGGCTTCATGACCGGACCCACCCTGGCAGTTTGTACCTTACCCCCTTCGACATTAATACTGTGTTTAGAGATGGTCCAAATCCGTGAAGAAAGCATTAAACGATCGAAGACGCCTTGGTCCTGGGATACGAAGGAAGAATGCCAGTTATGTGAAAAACCAGTGTTGGTCATTGCATCAGGACCTTAGCTCCCTCGCCCTCCGGGGGCGCGCGCGACAGCGCGAGCTTGCGACGGCCGGGGTGAGGGGCTGCCGTAGGCCGAAGAGCTCGGATTTGGACATTCCGTGGCACATTCCCCCGCCCCCTAACCCCCGCCCGCCAGGGGCGGGGGGACCTGGCCACGGAGATTGCGACATACTGCACATAGCTAACAGGACTACGCTGGAAAAACGCCATTTACACAAACTGCTTTACACGCCCTACAGGCCCTTTGTCCGGGAGATGGTCCCCTTGTACTCGCAGATGGTCTTCTTGTTCTTGAAGATGGTCTTCTTGTCTCCGCAGATGGCCCCCTTGTCTCCGCAGATGGTCTCCCCGTTTCTGCAGGTGGTTTCCCCGTTTTTGCAGGTGGTCTCCCAGTTTCTGCAGATGGTTTCCGAGTTTCTGCAAACGGTCTCCGAGTTTCTGCACACGGTCTCCGCGTTTCTGCAGACGGTCTCCCAGTTTCTGCAGACGGTCTCCTAATTTCTGCAGATGGTCTCCGAGTTTCTGCAGGTGGTCTCCCAGTTTCCGCAGGTGGTCTCCCAGTTTTCGCAGATGGTCTCGCAGTTTCCGCAGATGGTCTCGCAGTTTCTGCAGATGGTCTCGCAGTTTCTGCAGATGGTCTCGGGGTTTCTGCAGATGGTCTCGGGGTTTCTGCAGGCGGTCTCGCGGTTTCTGCAGGCGGTCTCCAAGTTTCTGCTGACGGTCTCCCAGTTTCTGCTGACGGTCTCCAAGTTTCTGCTGACGGTCTCCTCGTTTCCGCAGATGGACCCCTTGTACCCCCTTGGTGGACTCTAGGCAGTCAGAAAAGCTTGCATTTATGAAGAGGTTCTTTACAGTTGTCAGAGTTGTTGCCCTCGGTGCACTTTGAGGGCCAGGAGGGAAGTCTTAGCTTGGGAATACGATATTCCCACGGGAGTGACCCATGAAACTTATGTTTTCAATGTTGATGCTGTCGGCGTTGTCTCTCTTTTTCATTGCTCCTGTGCCTGTCGATGCGGTCTCCTATCCAGTTTCTCCCCATCGCGAGATCTCAGAACATACCGCCATGACAGTGGGGGCGACGGTCTATCTGTTTCACAGCGGGACTCCCGACGTAAAAAAGGCCGTTGCCGTCAGCGATATCCTGGTCGTCTTCGGGGAGCGGCATGGAGAACTGACCGAGGTGGGAAAGATCAAGGTGCGTTCCTACCTGGGAGACTGTTACCTGCAGGGAGAGGTGCTCGAAGGGGAGGTCAGGCATGACGACGTTGCCAGGAAGAGCGGAGCGGCATTGCTGGTGATCCTGAAGGAGGAGATGATGAAATAGATGATCCGCCTGTCGCAGGCTGATCCTGTAGGATGGGCACCCTGTGCCCACGCGGAGGATGGTGGGCAGGGGCTGCCTACCCTACGACTCCGCCAATGTTGCCTTTTTCTGTGGGAGCGCCATTCCTGGCGCGATCCGCCGGAGGCGGTAACGGTGGTATGGTTGATCGCGCCTGGAAAGGCGCTCCCATAGGGGTAATCCCTGATGGTCGCCATCCAAATGCCACTTACCGAAAGCCTCCTCCTCTCCGCCTGACGCCCCTCCCCGCCTCACCTTAACACGCTCTTGACGTCGTTTTAATGCCGTCTTAATGCCTTTCGGGTGCCTCTTTACACCGTCTTTACGCGGTAAGCGCTATCGTGACAATCAGAAAGTAACGCCACGAAAGCGCAGGTACCGTTATGAAAATCTATCTGTTCGACCCAGAAACCGGCATCTACCAGGGCGAGGATTTTTGCGATCCCCCGTCGATGACCGCCACCCGTGAATTACCTTCTGGAACCACAACGGTTTCGCCGCCAAGCTACGGCCCCGGCCTGGTGCCGGTCTTCCGGGAAGGGCTCCGCAGTTGGGAACTGGTGAGCAACATGACCTTGAAAGCACAGGTGAGGGACGACCATGAACGTGTATGAATGGCTCCAGACGATTCTGTTTTTCGTGCTGCTTCTGGCCCTGGTCAAACCGATGGGAACCTTCATGGCCAAGGTCTTCCAGGGCGAGCGTACCTTCCTTTCGCCCGTGTTGATCCCCTGCGAAAACCTCGTCTACCGCATCTGCGGTGTGGACAAGGATGAAGAGATGGGCTGGCAGCGTTACGCCGTGGGGCTTTTGCTCTTCAACCTCGCCAGCGGCATCGCTCTTTTCCTGATCCTGCTGCTCCAAGGCATTCTCCCGCTGAACCCTCAGAAGTTCCCGGCCTTCTCCTGGCACCTCGCGCTCAACACCGCCATCAGCTTCATGACCAACACCAACTGGCAGGCCTATTCCGGGGAGAGCGCGGCGAGTTACTTCACCCAGATGGTAGGCTTCGCGGTGCATAACTTCCTGTCCGCGGCCACCGGCATCGTGGTCGCCATCGCGGCCATCCGAGGCTTCGTGCGGCGCCGCACCGCGGATCTCGGCAACGTCTACGTCGATCTCACCCGGTGCACCCTTTACATCCTGCTGCCGCTTTCCATCATCTTTGCCGTGTTCCTGGTCTCCCAGGGGTCGATCCAGAACTTCAGCGCCTACAAGACGGTGCCGCTGGTCCAGGAGACGAACTACGACAAGCCGAAGCTGGACGACAAGGGAAACGCCATCAAAGACGCCAAGGGTAACCCGGTCACCGAGAACGTGAAGGTGAAGGAAGTCACCATCCCGATGGGACCGGTCGCCTCCCAGGAGGCAATCAAGGAACTGGGCACCAACGGCGGCGGTTTCTTCAACGCCAACTCGGCGCACCCCTACGAGAACCCGTCCCCGCTCACCAACGTGGTCGAGGTCTTCCTGATCCTGTTGATCGGCGGGAGCCTGACCTACACCTTCGGCTACCAGGCGGGAAACCCGCGCCAGGGGTGGGCCATCCTCGCGGTCATGCTGGCGATCCTCTGGGTGGCCATCGCAGTGAACTATGGGGCGGAATCCGGCGGTAACCCGCTCGTGGCCAAACTGGGTGTTCAGTCGGTGAACCTGGAAGGAAAGGAGACCCGTTTCGGGCTCGCCGGCACCTCCCTGTTCACTACCGCGACCACCGGCACCTCCTGCGGCGCGGTCAACGCGATGCACGACTCGATGACCCCGCTCGGCGGCATGGTTCCCCTTGCGCTGATCCTTCTCTCCGAGGTGGTTTTCGGCGGGGTGGGGACCGGGCTCTATACCATGGTCGCCTTCGTCGTGATCGCGGTCTTCGTCGCCGGGCTCATGATCGGGCGAACGCCCGAGTTCCTCGGCAAGAAGATCGAGGTGCGCGAAATGTGGATGTCCATCGTCATCGTGCTCACCTCGGGAATCCTGGTCCTGATTTTCTCGGCGCTGGCACTTCTGGTCCCCTCGGCCGTCGCCTCGATGGCGAACCCGGGTGCCCACGGCCTCTCCGAGGTGCTCTACGCCTTCGCCTCGATGTCCAACAACAACGGGAGCGCCTTCGCAGGGCTGAACGCGAACACCGTCTTTTACAACGTGAGTGGCTCGTTGGCCATGTTTTTGGGCCGCTTTGCTCCGATCCTCGCCTCTCTCGCCATGGCGGGCTCCCTCGCCCAGAAGAAGTACGTCCCGCCCAGCCTCGGGACCCTGCCGACCGACAAGGTCCCCTTCGCGCTCTGGCTCACCCTGGTCATCCTCATCGTCGGCGCACTCACCTTCTTCCCGGCGCTGTCGCTCGGACCGATCGTCGAACACCTGATCATGCTGGGAGGTAAGTAACATGTCGAAACACGCACCCGAACCGATTTCCATGTTCGACACGCGGATCATGAAGCCCGCGCTGGTCGATTCATTCAAAAAACTCGATCCCCGCACCCTGTGGCGCAACCCGGTCATGTTCTGCGTGGAGATCGCGAGCCTCATCACCCTGGTGACCTTCGCCCTGTCGCTTGCCGGCACCAACAAGGAGCCGGCCTGGTTCACCGGGCTGGTCTCGATCTGGCTCTGGCTCACCGTCATCTTCGCCACCTTCGCCGAGTCGCTCGCCGAGGGGCGCGGTAAGGCGCGGGCGGCGTCCTTGAGGAAGAGCCGCACCGAAGTCACCGCGAAGAAGCTGAAAAAGCCGGAATTCGGCAGCCCCTTTGAGGCCGTCCCGGCCGAGTCGCTGCGCAAGGACGACTACATCCTGGTGGAGGCCCAGGAGATGATTGCCGGTGACGGCGATGTCGTCGCCGGGGCCGCCCTGGTGAACGAGGCGGCGGTCACCGGCGAGTCCGCCCCGGTGGTGCGCGAGTCGGGCGGGGACCGCAGTGCCGTCACCGGGGGCACCGAGGTGATCGCCAACTCGATAATCGTCCGCATCACCGCCAACCCCGGCGAAACCTTCCTGGACCGGATGATCTCCCTCATCGAAGGCGCCAAACGGAGGAAGACCCCCAACGAGATCGCGCTCGAAGTGCTTTTGATCGCCCTCACCCTGGTCTTTTTGCTGGTCTGCGCCAACATCAGCCCGCTCTCCATCTACAGCGTCAAAGCCGCCGGGCACGGCTCCCCGGTCTCCTTAACCGTGCTGGTCGCGCTCTTCGTCTGCCTGGCACCTACCACCATCGCGGCGCTTTTACCCGCCATCGGGATTGCGGGTATGGACCGGCTCTTCCAGAAAAACGTCATCGCCCTTTCCGGACGCGCCATCGAGGCGGCCGGGGACGTCAACGTCCTTTTGCTCGATAAGACCGGGACCATCACCCTGGGCAACCGCGAGGCGGTGGAATTCGTACCGGTAGGGGGCCATACCGAAGGCGAGCTCGCCGAGGCGGCGCTGATGTCGTCCCTGTGCGACGAGACCCCGGAAGGGCGCTCGGTCGTGGCGCTGGCCAAAAAGAAATACGGCCTTGCCATGAACGCCCCTGCCGATGCCCGCGAGATTGCCTTCTCCGCGGAGACCCGCCTCTCCGGGATCGACACCGGCGGCAGAAAGTACCGCAAGGGGGCGTCGGATTCCGCCGTCGCCTTCGCCAAGGGGCAGGGCGCGACCTCGATTCCCGCCGATCTCGCCGATGTGGTGGACCGCATCGCCCGGGCCGGTGCGACCCCGCTGGTGGTGAGCTGCGACGCCGAGATCTTCGGGGTGATCAACCTGAAGGACATCATCAAGGGGGGAATCCAGGAGCGCTTCCAGCAGCTGCGCAGCATGGGGATCAAGACGGTCATGATCACCGGGGACAACCCGCTCACCGCCGCGGCGATCGCCGCCGAGGCCCAGGTGGACGACTTTTTGGCCCAGGCGAAGCCCGAAGACAAGCTCCGCCTGATCAAGGAGAACCAGGAGGCCGGGTTCATGGTGGCGATGACCGGCGACGGGACCAACGATGCCCCGGCGCTTGCCCAGGCCGACGTGGCGGTTGCCATGAACACCGGGACCCAGCCGGCTCGCGAGGCGGCGAACATCATCGATCTCGATTCCAACCCGACCAAGCTCCTGGACATCGTGGAGGTCGGCAAGCAGATCCTGATGACCCGGGGCAACCTGACCACCTTCAGCATCTCCAACGACGTCGCCAAGTACTTTGCCATCATCCCGGCGATGCTCATCACCATCTACCCGCAGCTTGCCGTTTTGAACGTCATGCACCTGGCGACGCCGCTGAGCGCGATCCTGTCGGCGGTCATCTTCAACGCGATCATCATCCCGATCCTGGTGCCGCTCGCGCTGAAGGGGACCAAGTTCCGCCCGATGCCCGCCGAGAAGCTTTTGATCCACAACCTCCTGGTCTACGGGGTAGGGGGGATCATCGCCCCGTTCGTGGGGATCAAGGCGATCGACCTCGTGGTGGCGATGTTTGCCTGAAGCCGACGGTACCCCCGACCCCATCCTCACCCTGTCCGTCGCAGGCTCGTGCTGCCGCACCCGACCCTTGAAGGAGAGGGGACGCTATTTTCGGGGCTGGATGCCCCTGGAGGATTCACGACATGAGAGAGTTACGACCGGCATTGTTTCTGTTCATCCTGTTCACCGTCATCTGCGGCGGGATCTATCCGGCCATCGTCACCGGGATTGCCTATGCGGTTTTCCCGAACCAAGCCAAGGGGAGCCTCATCGTTGACAAGAACCATCGCGAGGTCGGCTCGGCGCTGATCGGCCAGCCGTTCTCGGACAGCAAGTATTTCTGGCCGCGCCCTTCGGCGGCGACCGATTTCGGCTACAACCCGATGGGCTCCGGAGGCTCCAACTCCGGTCCGACCAACCCCGATTACCTCAAGACGGTGGCGGACCGGGTGAAGGCGCTGCGCGACAGTGGCGTCCTCGGCCCCATCCCCGCCGACCTGGTGCAGGCCTCGGCGAGCGGACTGGACCCGGACATCACCCCCGCTGCGGCGCGGCTGCAGATCCCGCGGGTGGCCAAGGCACGGGGGATGGCGGTGGCCGAGGTCTCGCGGGTGGTGAATGAGCACCTTAAGGAACGCCAGTTCGGTTTTCTGGGCGAGCCGCGGGTGAACGTGCTGGAACTGAACCTGGCCCTGGACGCCGCGAAGTAACACAGGGGTTGAAGCCCCCCTTTGTTAAAGGGGGGAGTAAAAGGTGCCATAATGCGCAGCGACGAAGAAGCACGCCCATCACCCGAGACCCTGCTCAAGGTCTGCCAGGCCGAGGAGGCCCAGGAAGCGAGCGGCAAGCTCAAGATATTCCTCGGCTACGCCGCCGGAGTGGGGAAGACCTATGCCATGCTGGAGGCGGCGCAGCAGCGGCTGCGCGACGGCCGCGACGTGGTGGTGGGCTACGTCGAGTCCCACGGCCGCAGCGAGACCGATCTCCTGCTCCAGGGGCTGGAGAGCGTCCCCAAGGCGCAGATCGAGTACCTCGGGGTCATCCTTCCCGAGATGGACATCGATGCGGTTCTTAAACGCAAGCCTCAGATCGTCCTCGTGGACGAACTGGCCCACACCAACGCCCCCGGCTCCCGGCATGAAAAGCGCTGGCAGGACGTGGAAGAACTTCTTTCCACCGGGATCGACGTCTACACCACCGTCAACATCCAGCACTTCGAGAGCCTCAACGACATCGTGGCCCAGATCACCGGCGTCATCGTCCGCGAGACGGTTCCGGATTCGCTCCTGGACCGGGCCATCGAGATCCGGCTGGTGGACATCCCCCCGGAAGACCTGCTGCAGCGGCTGCGCGAGGGAAAGGTCTACATTCCCGAGAAGGCGGCGCGGGCCACCGAGAAGTTCTTCAAGCCCGGCAACCTCATGGCCCTGCGCGAGCTTTCGCTGCGTAGGGCCGCCGCCCGCGTCGACGACCAGATGCGGGCGTATATGGAATCCCGCTCCATCGCCGGCCCCTGGCCGGTCGCCGACCGGCTTTTGGTCTGCGTCAGCGGTAGCCCGTTTTCCGAGCGCCTGATCCGCACCACGCGGCGGCTGGCCGACGAGATCAAGGCGCCCTGGCACACCGTCTACGTCGAGACGCCGGGCGGGGGAAAGCACGTGCGCGAAAACCGGGCCCGGGTCTGGAAGGACCTCCGCCTGGCGGAGAGCCTCGGGGCCCAGATCTCCAGCCTGACCGGGGTTTCCGTCGCCCAGGCCCTCATCGATTACGCCGTCAAAAACAACGTCACCAAAATCGTGGTCGGGAAACCGACCAAGTCGCGCTGGCGGGAATTTCTGCGCCAGCCGCTGGTCGACCAGGTGATCCGCCTCTCCGGGTCGATCGACGTTCACGTGGTGAGCATCACCGCCGAAGGCGCGGCGCCGAAAATGGCGCGGCAGAAGCGACCGATGCCCTGGTCCGGGTACCTCAAAAGCATCGCCCTGGTGCTCGCGGCGTCGATCGTCTGCGAGCCGGCGCACCAGCATCTCGCCCCGACCAACCTGGTCATGGTGTACCTGCTGGCGGTAGTCCTGGCGGCGGTCCGGCTGGGGCGACGCGAGTCGATGCTCACGGCCTTCTTAAGCGTGCTTGCCTTCGACTTTTTCTTCGTGCCGCCGCGCTTCACCTTTGCCGTGTCCGACACGCAGTATTTCATCACCTTCGCCGGGCTGTTCATGGTAGGGGTAGTGATCAGCACGCTGGTTTCGCAATCCCGCGAGCGGGCCGACTCGATCCGGGAACGCGAGCTCCAGACGGCAAGCCTCTATCATTTGAGCCGCGGCCTTGCCGTTTCCTCCGACCTGGAAGCGATCCTCGCGGAGCTGGTGAAAAACGTGGAGGAGAGCCTGGGGGCCAACGTGATGGTGCTGTTGCCGGACGGAGAACGGCTGGAGGAACGCGCCGCCAGCACCGGAATGGCGCTTTCCATCAAGGAACTGGCGGTCGCCGACTGGGCCTTTCGCAACCACTCGCCGGCGGGACGCGGCACCGATACCCTCATTTCGGCCGAGCTTCTCTACCTGCCGCTGCAGACCTCGGGCGACGTCCTGGGGGTGGTGGGGGTGAAGCTCCGGGACGAGTTGGAGTACAGCTCGGCACTCAGCCGACGGCTGTTGGAGGCGTTTGCCACCCAGGTGGCGCTGGCCATCGAACGGGTCCAGTTCGGCAAGCAGGCCGAGCAGGCACAGATCCTCCAGGCCCGCGAGACCCTGGAACGCGCCCTTTTGAATTCCATTTCCCACGACCTGCGCACCCCGCTTGTTTCCATAACCGGAGCGCTCGGAGCGCTCCGGGACAAGCTGAATCCGCTTCTCGAGGAAGCGCGTGAAGACCTGCTCGATGCGGCGTGGGAGGCGGCGGGGCGGCTGAACCGCTTCGTGGGGAACCTGCTCGATATGACCCGTTTGGAGTCGGGAGCCCTCAAGCTGAAGGAGGTTCCCTGCGACGTGGAGGACCTGGTCGGCTGTGCCATTGCCGCGGTGGAGCCGCAGCTTGGGAAGCGCAAAGTGGAGTTGCGGATCGACGAGGGGCTGCCGCTGGTGAACATGGATATGGTCTTGATGACCCAGGTTCTGGTAAATTTGCTCGACAACGCGCTGAAGTACTCGCCGCGGGAAAACCCGGTCGAGCTTGCCGCGACCCTGGTGCGGGAGCGGCTGACCCTCGCGGTCTCCGACCGTGGCCCCGGCGTACCGGAAGGGGAACTCCCCCACATCTTCGACAAGTTCTACCGGGTGCCGGTACCCGAAGGCGCCGGTGGAACCGGCTTGGGGCTTTCCATATGCAAGGGGATCGTGGAGGCCCACGGCGGGACCATCGCCGCGGAAAACCGCTCCGGCGGCGGACTGCAGGTAGTGGTGACGCTGCCGGTGCGGTGACGGAAAACTCCCTCTCCCGAAGGGAGAGGAGTTATTCGGTAGCGGTGACTCGTAAATTGAAAAGGAAAGGCAACCTTGACATGAAAACCGACAGCACGAAACCGCGGGTCCTGATGGTCGATGACGAGGTGGCAATCCTGCGCTTTCTCCGGGTTGCCCTGCAAAACGAGGAATTTTCGCTTTACGAAGCGGAAAACGGGCATTCGGCGCTCGCCGCGGCGGCCGCGGTCCGTCCCGACATCGTCCTGCTCGACCTCGGGCTTCCCGATTTGGACGGGGTCGAGGTGATCCGCCGGGTGCGCGAGTGGTCCCAGGTCCCGATCATCGTCCTTTCGGTGCGCGACAGCGAGGACGACAAGGTCGGCGCTCTCGACGCCGGTGCCGACGACTACCTGATCAAGCCGTTCAGTGTCGGCGAACTCCAGGCCCGGATGCGGGTCGCGCTGCGCCGCTCGCTGCAGCCGGGGCCCGAACCGGTGGTGCGGTGCGAGGAGTTGGAGATCGATCTGCCGCGGCGCCGGGTAACTCTTTCCGGTGCCGAGGTCCAGCTGACCCCTACCGAGTATGAACTGTTGCGGCTTCTGGCTGCGCACGCCGGACGGGTGCTGACCCACGGGCAGATCATGAAGCAGGTCTGGGGCGGCAGCTACGGCGACCAAAACGTGCTCCGGGTGACGGTCCGGAACCTGCGCCAGAAGATAGAGCCCGACCCCTCCCGCCCGAGGTATCTCATCACCGAACTGGGCATTGGATACCGACTGAAGTGCGATTGAACGGCAGGGACCAGGATGAAATGGATCTTCCCCCTCGAGCGCTAACCTGGTGGGAGCGCCCTTCCGGGCGCGATTAATCGCGACCACCGTTACCGCCTTCGGCGGATCGCGCCTGGAAAGGCGCTCCCACAGGGATGGGCTCCCGATTTGCAGTTGGCTGGCACTTCGGCTGCGTAGGAGGTTTCCCCGACCTCCGACCTCCGACCTCCGACCTCCGACCCCCGCTTCTTGATACTTTCTTGACACCTTTCCCCCCCATCTTGATCCCGGTTTGAGACGAATGGCGCTACCATGCGATCATCAAGGGATGCGTGCGCCAGGGGCGCTCCGCTGCACCTGAATCAAGAAGCTGTGAAGGAGAGGGCATGGACACGACTGCTACCGCCAACGGGGCCAACGGGGGATGGTTCAAACGCATCATCCGCATGGTATTCGGAGCTCCGAAGTATCTCAAGGATCCCCACCTGTTCCACAAGATGTCCCTGATCCCCATCCTCGCCTGGGTCGGCCTGGGCGCCGACGGACTTTCCTCCTCCGCATACGGTCCCGAAGAGGCCTACCGCGCCCTCGGCAGTCACACCTACCTCGCCATCCTCCTCGGCCTTTTTACCGCGATCACCGTTTTCATCATTTCCTACGCCTACTCCCGCATCATCGAGCACTTCCCGCACGGTGGCGGCGGCTACATCGTGGCGACCCACATGCTGGGGGAAAAGGCGGGTGTTGTTTCCGGCAGCGCGCTGCTCGTCGACTACGTCCTCACCATAACCGTTTCCATCGCCTCCTGCGTGGACGCGCTCTTCAGCTACGTCCCGAACCAGTTCCACGTCTGGAAGGTCACTGTCGCCTGCCTGCTGGCGGTGCTCCTCATCGTACTCAATATCCGCGGGGTAAAGGAATCGATCTCGGTGATGGCGCCGATCTTCATGGTCTTCGTCGTCTCCCACGTGGTCATGCTCCTGGACGGGATCTTCACCCATACCGACAAATTGGCGCCGATGGCCCAGGATTTTCACCAGGGAATAACTCATGACATCTCGAGTATCGGGATCGTCGGGATCATGCTCCTCTTCCTGCGTGCCTACTCCCTCGGGGGCGGTACCTATACCGGGATCGAGGCGGTCTCCAACGGTCTCCAGATCATGAGGGAGCCCCGGGTGCAGACCGGGAAAAGGACCATGGTCTACATGGCCACGTCGCTTGCCTTCACCGCCGGGGTGCTCTTCCTTTGCTACTCGCTGGTCGGCATCAAGCCGGTGGAAGGCAAAACGCTCAACGCCGTCCTCGCCGACGGGCTCTTTTCCCACTGGCCCTTCGGCAGCGCGATCGCCTTCATCACCATCTTCTCCGAGGGGGCACTCCTTTTGGTTGCCGCCCAGACCGGTTTCGTCGACGGTCCCCGCGTCATGTCCAACATGGCGGTCGACTCCTGGTTCCCGCACCGCTTTGCGGCCCTCTCGGTCCGACTCACCATGCGCAACGGCATCGTACTCATGGGGGCGGCCTCCATCGCCCTTTTGCTCTACACCAAGGGAAGCGTCTCCGCCCTGGTCGTCATGTACTCCATCAACGTCTTTTTGACCTTCTCGCTGTCGCAGCTCGGGATGTCGCGGCTCTACATCCAGCGCCGCAAGGAAGATCCCCAGTGGATCCGCCACCTTTCGGTGCACCTGGTCGGCTTGGCGCTCTGTGCCACCATCCTCGTCATCACCACGATCGAGAAGTTCACCGAGGGGGGGTGGCTCACCCTTTTGATCACCTCGATCGTCATCGGTTGCTGCTACGTGATCAAGGGACACTACCTTTCGGTGCGCAAGGGGATGAAACAGCTCGACGAGGCGCTCCTCGATTTTCCGACCTCCGGCCCGGTGAACACCCATGCTCCCGCCAAGACCGAACCCACTGCGATTCAGCTCGTTTCCGGCTACAGCGGCTTCGGGGTGCACACGCTCCTCTCCATCGTCACCACCTTCCCCAAGACCTACAAGAACATCATCTTCGTGTCGGTGGCGGTCATCGATTCCGGGTCCTTCAAGGGGGCGGAAGAGATGGAGGCGCTGGAAGCCTCGGCCCGTGCCGACCTGGAGAAGTACGTGGATCTCGCCCAGCGGCTCGGTTTTGCGGCGGACTACCGGCTGGAGGTGGCGACGGACGTCGTCGAGAGTGTGATCGAGGTGTGCAAGGAACTGGGCGAAGAATTCCCGCGCTCCACGGTCTTCACCGGACAGCTCACCTTCCGGCTGGAGAAGTTCTACCACCGCATGCTGCATAACGAGACCGCCTTCTCGATCCAGCGCCGCCTGCAGTGGGACGGGCTCACCACCGTCATCCTCCCGATCCGGATCAGCGCCTGATCTGCGTGGGGAAGCCGGCACCGACCTATTGTGGGAGCGCCATTTCTGGCGCGAATGCCTCTGCGGATCGCGCCAGGAATGGCGCTCCCACAGGGATGGCTCCTTAAGTGCCGACGGCATCTGCTCCCTCCGAAGTACGGGGAGGCATCCCCTGGGCCCCTAACTCCCTGCTACTGGCGAAACGTCTTGTGCTGGAGCCGGG
This sequence comes from Geomesophilobacter sediminis, assembly GCF_016458275.1. Taxonomy (GTDB): domain Bacteria; phylum Desulfobacterota; class Desulfuromonadia; order Geobacterales; family Geobacteraceae; genus Geomesophilobacter; species Geomesophilobacter sediminis. Next base: position 97,352 of record NZ_JAEMHM010000005.1, on the reverse strand, counting down.
AATTGAATAAAGTGGGGCGATGAGCGATAACCCCAGAGCCTACCTTTCCCCGGGCCTCGCCGCGCGTCCTGCGGTCGGCGGACTCGCCGGGTACTTCGGCGCGCTGGCCACCGTTGCCGCCGCTACCGGTCTGTGCGAGCTGGCCCGCCCGTACCTCTCGCCGGTCAACATGGTGATGCCGTACCTGTTGGCCGTGGTGCTCGTCGCGGTGCGCCTGGGGCGCCGCCCCGCGGTGGTCGCCGCTCTCTTCAGCGTCGTCGACTTCGATTTCTTCTTCGTTCCCCCGCGTTTCTCCTTCACCATCGCCGACAAGGAATTCCTGATCACCTTTTTCGCCCTCTTCGTCGTCGGGGTGGTGATCAGTACCCTGGTGGCCCAGCTCCAGGAGCGCGCCGAGGCGCTCCGGCTGCGCGAACTCCGAACCGCAAGCCTCTACAACCTCACCCGCGAGCTGGCCGCCGCCGTGGACCGCCCCGCGCTGACCGCGGCCCTGGTGAAAAACGCCGAGGCGACCCTTGCGGCGCGGGTCGCGGTATTCCTTCCGGTCGAGGAGCGGCTCGAGGTGGCTGCCTCCAGTCGCGATCTTCCCCTGGGTACCGCCGATTTCGACGTCGCCCTCTGGTGTTTCCGCAGCCGCCGCACCGCCGGCCGCGGCACCGAATCCTTCTCTTCGTCGCGGCTGGTCTTCATCCCGCTCAAGGCGCTTGCCGCCACGCTTGGCGTTCTCGCCATCGAGGTCGCCGATGCCGAACGGGAGCCCGAGGAGATGAACCGGCTCCTCGATTCCTATGCCACGCAGGTGGCCCAGGCCCTGGAACGGATCCGGCTTTCCCGCGAGGCGCAGCAGGCCCAGATCCACAAGGCGCGGGAGAGCCTGGAGCGGGCGCTCCTGAATTCGGTCTCCCACGACCTGCGCACCCCGCTCGCCACCATCACCGGCGTGCTCACCACCGTATTGGAAGAGGGGGAGCGTCTGGGCGAGGGGGCGCGGCGGGAACTTCTGGAGACCGCGCGCGGCGAGGCGGACCGTCTGAACCGCTTCGTGGGAAACCTGCTTGACATGACCCGGCTGGAGTCCGGCGGGGTGGCGTTGAACCTCGAGCCCTGCGACGTGCAGGACCTGGTCGGCTGCGCGCTGGCCGCGGTGGAGAAGCAGACCGCCGGGCGCCAGGTCGACGTTCGGGTCCCGGTCGATCTGCCGCTCGTGCCGATGGACCTGGTACTCATGATCCAGGTCCTGGTGAACCTTTTGGACAATGCCTTCAAGCACTCCCCCGAGGGGTGTCCGGTTGCCATTGCCGCGGAGCGTGCCGGCGGTTCGCTGGTGATCACCGTTTCCGATTGCGGGCCGGGCGTTCCCGAGGCGGACCTGGGGCGGATCTTCGACAAGTTCTACCGGATACCGGTGCCGGAAGGTGCGGGAGGGACGGGGCTGGGGCTATCCATTTGCAAAGGGATCGTCGAGGCGCACGGCGGGGAGATCCGGGCGCGAAACGGCGCTGCAGGGGGGCTGGAGGTGAGCGTATCCCTGCCGGTGCGGGAGGCGTAGCGTAGGTACGGCGGTCGCGGTTGGCAACCTGGGGGGGAGTGAGGACGGGGTTTCTCTGGTATAGAGTCACCGCCTTCGGCGGATCGCGCCTGGAAAGACGCTCCCACAGAGGGAACAGGCGATAACGGGATGCCAACAGGGAATTGGCGTAGGGGGAGAGCGGATGACAGGTGAAGCGGGGGGGAGCCTTCCGAAGATTCTGGTGGTGGACGACGAGACGGCGATCCAGCGCTTTTTGAAGACCGCGCTTGATAACGGCGAATATGCCGTGCACCAGGCGGAGAACGGCCACGCGGCGCTTGCCGCGGCGGTGTCGCTGCGCCCGGATGTGGTCCTTCTCGACCTGGGGCTGCCGGATTTGGACGGTGTCGAGGTGATCCGCCGCATCCGGGAGTGGTCCCAGGTCCCGATCATCGTGATTTCGGTGCGCGAAAGGGAAGACGAGAAGGTGCGGGCTTTGGACGCCGGTGCCGACGACTACCTCACCAAACCGTTCGGTATCGGGGAGTTGATGGCCCGGATCAAGGTGGCCCTGCGCCGCTCGCTGCAGCAGGTCCCCGATCCGGTGCTTCAGATCGGCGCGCTTTGCGTCGACCTGCCCCGGCGCCGGGTCACCGTCGATGGCGTGGAGGTGCAGCTCACCCCGACCGAGTATGACCTCTTGCGGCTGCTGGCGTCCCACGCGGGTAAGGTGCTCACCCACAGCCAGATCCTGAAGCAGATCTGGGGGACTGCCTACGTCGAGCAGCCCCACGTGCTCCGGGTGAACATCAGCAACCTGCGGCGCAAGGTCGAGCCCGACCCGTCGCGGCCGCGCTGGATCGTCACCGAGCCGGGGGTGGGGTACCGTCTCAAAGATGAGGAATAAGAGGCAACCGACGCAGCCCGCTTTAGAACTGGATCTGGCAGCGCTTGGCGGTACCTTCCGGTTTGATCCAGAGCAGGGTCTTCCTGGTGCGGGCGCACCAGTCGCGCACGTCTTTTTCGAAGGTCGGGCAGTCCGCCACGACTTCGAGGATGTCGGACGGCTGCATCTTCACCGCCAGTATGGTTACCTTCAATGTGGGCTGCGGACATTTCAGCCCCCGTGCGTCGAGTTGATGTAGGGCCACCTTTTCCTCCTAGCTGTTGATGGATAACGGGCCGAGCGCCGCGACACTCGACACGACTTCGCTGATCACCTGCGCGTACTTTTCCCCTTCGCCGGCCGAGACGTAGTCGAACCGGCACCTTTCCCGCTCGATCCCCATCTGCTCCAAAAGCCGCACCAGCACGGCGTGGCGCTGCGCCGCCCGCAGGTTCCCTTCCTTGTAGTGACAGTCCCCCGGATGGCAGGCGAGGACGAGCACCCCGTCGGCCCCGGCGCGAAACGCCTTGAGCACGAACTCCGGGTCGATCCGGCCGGTGCACATGACCCGGACGATGCTGACGTTTGCGGGATACTCGAGCTGGCAGCTCCCCGCCTGATCGGCCCCGGCGTAGGAGCACCAGGTGCAGAGAAAGCCGACGATGCGCGGCTGGAAGGTTTCTGCCGCCGCAGCGCCCCCCTGTTCGATGGCCACCTCGACGTTTTTCATGCCAGCACCCCTTCCAGTTCGGCCTCGATCATCGCGTCGGTGAAATGGTTCCCGCGGATCGCCTTCATCGGGCAGGCGGCAACGCAGGTCCCGCACCCCCGGCAGAGCACCGGGTTCACCTCCGAGGTCCCCTGTTCCGCGTCGAACCCGATCGCGCGGAACGGGCAGACCCGCGCGCAGACCCGGCAACCGGCGCAGCGCTCGGCATCGACCGATGCGATGCAGGGATCGAGCTCGATGGTGCGTCCTTCGACCAGCTCGGAAAGAAGGGCGCCGCAGGCGCCGGCCCCCTGGGTGGCGGCCCCGCGGATGTCGGTCGGCCCCTGGCAGGTGCCGGCGAGGTAGACCCCGCGCAGCTTGCTGCGCGTCGCGTCGATCCGGCCGTTGAGCTCCTCGAAGAAGCCGAAGCCGTCCAGCGGCAGGTCCAAAAGTGCCGCGAGCTTTTCCGCATCGGGATTGGGCACCAGCGCCGGGCAGAGCACGACCAGTTCGGCATCGACCAGTTCCCCGCCGGCAAGACGGAGCTTCTGCCCGCCATCGACCACGACCTCAAGCTCGGCGAGGCGGTCGTAGCGGTGAAACTGCGCCCCGGCGTACTCCCGGGCGCTGTTTTGCAGGCGGAACTCCTCCTTGCCCGGCGCGACCAGCTGCCGGTAGAGGTGATGGATCTTGGCCTCCGGGAGTCTTTCCTGCAGGATCTTGTTGAACTTGAACGCGTAGCTGCAGCAGATCCCGGAGCAGTAGGGACGGTGGGCGTCGTCCAGGGAGCCGACGCAGTGCACGATGGCAACCGAAGCCGGCGCTTTCCCTGCCGAGGTGAGTACCTCGCCGCCGGTCGGGCCGGTGGAGGCGATGAGCCGCTCGAACTCCAAGGCGTCCTTTACGTCCGGGCAGCTGCCGTAGCCGAGATTCGGGAACCCGGAACAGTCGTACAGGGTCGCCCCGGTCGCCAGGACCACCGCTCCCACCCGCCGCTCCACGATCTCTTCCTGCTCCTCGAAAACGACCAGCTCCGGTCCCATCGGGCAGGCGGCCCGGCAGGCCTCGCAGTCGGACCCTGCCGTGAAGCGGGTGCAGGCGGACGGATCGAGATAGGGGACGCTGGGGAGCCCGCCGGTGAAGGCGAAATCGATCGCATTGCGCTCATCCATCCCGCCGTTGTAAGGGTTGGGGAGCGTCGCCGGACAGGCCGCGGCGCATTCGCCGCACCCGATGCACTGCACCGGGTCGACGTAGCGCGGGCGCCGGCGGATCTTGACCAGGAAGTTGCCGAACGAGCCGGCCACCTCGCTCACCTCGGACAGGGTCAGGATCTCCACCAGCTCGGCCTTGTCTCCGTGCAAAAGCTCTCCCATGACCGGTTCCAGCAGGCACGGGCCGCACTCCAGGTTGGGGAAGAGCTCCTCGTAGCGCACCGGCAGTCCGCCGATCACCGGGCTCTTTTCCACCAGGGTCACCCGTCTACCCGCATCGGCGAGGGTGAGCGCCGCCTTGAGCCCGGCCGGTCCGGCTCCGACCACCAGGACCTCCGGCGCGGCCTCGAGCTCGCTTTTTTCCAGCGGTTCGTGGAGCGCCACCCGCCTGAGGGCACCGTTAACCGCGGCAGCCGCCTTGGCGACCGCTTGTTCCGGATCGGCGGTGACCCAGGCGATCTGCTCGCGCAGGTTGACCATCTGCATCAGGTACGGATTCATCCCCGCCTCGGCCAGGACGCGGCGGAAGGTCCCTTCGTGTTCGCGCGGCGAACAGGCGGCGAGGACGACCCGGTCCGGCATCTCCTCGCGCAGCTCCTGCTCCAGGAACTGTTTCCCTTCCTCGGAACAGAGAAAGGGATGGGTCCTGAACCACGCCATCTCCGCCCCGGAGCGCTCCAGCGCCTCCCGGAGCCGTTCGGGATCGACCTTTTCCGCGATGTTGCTCCCGCAGTTACAGAAATAGACGCCGGTTTTCATCGCTTAGACCCCTCACCCACCTTCGCTGAAGCTTCGGCCGGCATGCCCGGTCCGTCGCAGCCCTGCGTTCCCGCTTGCGAGAAGGGAATTACCAGTTCCAGGACCGTCTGCACGGCAAGCGGCAGCGCCGCGCGGACCTTTTCGGTCAGCTCCTCGCCGAATGCCTCGACCTCTTCCGCCTCGATGCCGACCACCTCCACGAGATCGGGGACCGCAAGGCCGAGACTGCGGGCCAGCGCCAGTGCGGTGGGGAGATCCGCATCGTGGGTGCAGAGGAGGTTCCGGGTCCCGGAGAGCTCCTCCGGGTTGATCCGCCGCACCGTCCCGGGCCTTCCCCCGGTCTGCATGGCGTCGACGATCACCGCGCGGTCGAAGCCGGCCATTGCCTCCATCAGCCGCAATCCCCCCGCGTACGCTTCGGTCACGTGGATTTCGGCCGCTGCGGGGAGGCTCCGGAGCAGGCGGGCCACCGCCGGGCCGACCCCGTCGTCGGTCAGGATCGGATTCCCCAGTCCCACCACGACCGTTTTCATCCTTGCCTCACGATGGTGCGGATCACCGCGCCGGACGCGCTGCGGATCCGGAGGGTGAGCGGCATCTTCCCGACCGCGGCGTGGGTGGCGCAGGAGAGACAGGGATCGTAGAGGCGAAAGGCCATCTCGATCCGGTTCAGGATCCCTTCCTCGACCCTTCCCTTGCTGATGAGGGACTCGGCGGCCCGGCGCACCGACATGGTCATGGCGGCGTAGTTGTTGGTGGTGCCGACGATCATGTTGACCCGGGTGAGCACACCGCGCGCATCGGCCTCGTAGTGGTGGGTGAGGGTGCCGCGCGGCGCCTCCACGCAGCCGATGCCGCGCCCGGTGACCGGACCCGGCTCGGCCCGCAGCTTGGGCGAGACGATCTCCGGATCCAGGGCCAGCTCGCGCATCCGCTCCGCGGCATAGAGAAGCTCCACCAGCCGGGCCCAGTGGGTCGCCAGGCGGAAGTGCACCGGCGTGTACCGGCCGTCCACCCGGGTGCTTCCCAGCGTCTCGAAGAAACGTTCGAACTCCTCCTGGGCGAGCGGCGTCGCCATGCCGTCCGAGACGTTCAGGCGCGCAAGGGGAGAGGCGGCATAGACCCCGCTCTCCGCTCCGTCGGTGAAACCGTTCCAGCCGACCCGCTTGAGGTACGGGTACTTCAGATAGCTCCACGGCTCGACCCGCTCCGCGATCTCCGCGGCGTAGTCGCTCGGGTGGTACTGCATGAGTTCCGCGCCGTCCGGGGCGACCACGCGGACTTTTCCGTCGTAGAAGTTCACCCGGTTGGCGGGGTCCACCACCCCCAGGTAATAGGTGCGGTGGGTATAGGCCTCGGAGGTGATGAGGTCGAGGTGTTGCGGGTTTTTAAGGACCAGGTCGTCGAAGAGCTTGAGCGTGAACCGGGCGAACTGGACGTTTTTTTCCGCGATGGCGGCGATCTCGTCCCGTTCCGCCTTGGTGATCGGGCGGCTCCATCCCCCGGGAAGCCCGGCCACCGGATGGATGGCGCGCCCCCCCACGGTCTTGATCACGTGGTGGTTGCGGGCCCGGCAGTCGATCACCTGGCGCCCGATCTCCGGCCCGACCTTGCGGATCACCCCGAGGAGGTTTCGCTCCGCGGGCGGGGCGTCCGGGCCGATGATGAAGTCCGGCCCCCCTAAGGCATAGAAATGGGTGGTGTGGTCGGTGACGAAGAAGGCGCTGTAGAGAAGCTCGCGCACCTTGTGCGCCGCCTGCGGCGGTTCCACCCCGAACAGGGCGTCGAGCGCCTTGGTTGCCGCCATGTGATGCGCCTCAGGACAGACGCCGCAGATCCGGTTGGTGATTACCGGCATCTCCTCGGCCAGGCGTCCCACGCAGAACTGCTCGAAACCCCGGAGTTCCGGGACCTGGAAGTAGGTGTTGGCGACGTCGCCCGCCTCGTCCAGGAAGATGTCGATCTTGCCGTGCCCTTCCAGCCGGGTGATGGGATCGATCGAGATGCGGTTCATCGGCGCACCCTCCCGCCCAGGATGGAGCCGGCCAGGCTGTACTTGTAAAAGGTCCCGGCGTAGTCGGGGAGGGCATCGACAAGCGACGCCACGCGCTGGGCGATCTCCTCCTCGTTCAAGCCACGGCAGTCTCCGGGGTCGAGGATCGATCCGAGCGCCGACGCCATCGCGGCTCCCTGGTCGGCGACCCCTTCCGGGGGGCCGTAGCAGCCGGTGCAGGGCATGTTGGCGTCGGGGCAGGGGGCGCCGCAGCCGCTGCGGGTGGCGATTCCCATGCAGATAAAGCCCTGCTCCAGAAGGCAGGTTTCCGGCTCGGGGCACTTCTCGAAGGTGCGGTAGATCCGTTCCACCCGCTTGTCTCCCTTCTTGCGGGCGCAATCGTCGCAGACCGACAGGGTGCCGGCCCCGATTACCGACCCGGGCGGGGGAAGCTCGCCGCCGCGGGCCAGGGTCTCCACCACCTCCCAGATCCGCTCCGGTTCGGGAGGGCAGCCGGGGACGGCGTAGTCGACCCGGGCCACCTGGGCGAGGGTGCGGACCCGATCCAAAAGCGGCGGGAGAGTCAGCTCTCCCTCGGGAACCGGGCTGATGGCCGCGGGGAGGATCGCTTGGGGATTGTCGAGAGTGGGATTGTCCAAAAAGACGGTGCGCAAAAGTTGGTCGGTGCCGGAGAGGTTCGCGAGCCCGGGAATGCATCCTTCGTGGGCGCAGGAGCCGAAGGCGATCAAAAGGCGGGACTTCTTGCGGAGCAGCCGCGCCATTTCCGCATTTTCCTCGGTCCGGATGGCACCGTTGAAGAGGGTGACCGCGATACTTCCGTCGGGGAGCGCCTCGACCTCCCGCCGTTTGGTGTCGAGGAGGCAGGGGCAGAAAACGAGATCGAACGCCGCGGCGGCGTCGAGGAATCGCTCGTGCAGATTTACAAACGCGATTTCACAGCCACCGCAGGAGGCGGCCCAGTATATCGCCAGCTTGGGTTTTTCGGCCATACGCCCTCGTACGCCTGTCCTTGCGGAGAAAAACCGCAACGGCGGAGCCGGTAGCACTTTGCGCGAGCGCTGCCGCCATATGGCGCAGCGAGGTAGATTTTCAACCAGTGTTTATATCATTGCGGTTGCCGATAGCACAAGGACTTTCCACACCGCGACGGGCGGGAATCATGGCTGGAGCGAGATTCCGGTCGCGATCCACCGCGTCCGGTGGGTTTACTTGGGGGAGTGCCTTTCCAGGCGCGATCCGCCGCAGGCGGTAACAAGGTTGGGATTGTTCGCGCCAGGAGTGGCGCTCGCCCAGGGTAGACGGCTACCTCGCTCCTTCAAGCTGACTCAATCGCGACCAGAATGTCGCTCCTACATAATCGGTTTCCCGGCGTGAACTTCGCCGGCAAGTGATTCCTGTCACCGATTCCCTCTGCTCAACGCTCCCCTGCGCAACATTTTTCCCATCCGTAACGAGTTCTTCACATTGTCGCGGTACCAAATAGGGGAACCGGCCCGATGCGGCCGCACTTTTACTCCAACTATCGCGAGGAGCCATGTACTACCTCACCGTCGACCTTCGATTTGCCGTGCCGCTTGCCCTCGCCCTGCTGCTGAGCCTGGTGCTGTACGAACTGCGGTGCCGTGCTGCCCGGGTGCGCACCCTGCGCCACCTGGCCGACGCCGCCGCCCGGATCGGCACCGAGGACTCCTGGACCCGGCTTTCCCGGGAAGGGGATACCGGCGATCTCGCCGCGGTCCTAAACGAGATCGCCTTCCGGGTGGACCGGGACCTGGAGCGCACCCGGACCGAGAAAAACCGGCTCAACGCGATCCTGCGCGGGATGGGGGAGGGGATCCTGGTCGCGGATGCCGACGGCACCGTCACCCTGGTCAATCCCGCCTTCCGGACCCTCTTCGCCCTGACTGCCGAGGTGGAGGGACGCCCCCTGATCGACATCTCGCGCCATCCGGGGCTCCATGACACCTTCCGACAGGTCACCGGGACGGGGACCGAGCGGGTGGAGGAGCTCCTCTTGACCTCCGGCGGCGAGCGGATCGTCCTGACCCACTGGGTCCCGCTCACCGAAACCGGCACCTTGCAGGGGGTGGTGGTCGTCTTTCACGACATCACCGAAATCCGGCGCCTGGAGAACATCCGCAAGGACTTCGTCGCCAACGTCTCCCACGAACTGCGCACCCCGATCACCATCATCAAGGGGTACGCCGAGACGCTCGCCTCGGGCGGTCTGGAGAACCAGGGGCAGGCGACGCGGTTCGTCTCGATCATCGCGACCCACGCCGAGCGCCTGGCTACCCTGGTGGACGACCTGCTCACCCTCTCCCGGCTCGAATCGGGGAACGTCTCGCTCGAGGTGAAGAGCGTCCCGGTCGAGGTAGTGGCGGGGCGGGTGGCCTCTCTTTTGGAACAGAAGTCCCAGGCGAAGCAGATCCTGGTGGATGTGTCGGGACTGGCGGGGACGCCGCTGGTGCTGGCCGATCCGGGGCGGCTGGAGCAGATCCTGGTGAACCTCCTCGACAACGCCATCAAGTACACCCCGTCCGGGGGGGCCGTGACCTTCAGCGCGGCCTGCGAGGGGAACCTGGTCCGGATCGGGGTTCACGATACCGGCATGGGCATCGCCACCCGCGATCTTCCCCGCGTGTTTGAACGTTTCTACCGGGCCGACAAAGGGCGCAGCCGCGACGAGGGGGGAACCGGGCTCGGCCTTTCCATCGTGAAGCACCTGGTCCAGATGCAGGGGGGCTCGGTCTCGGTGGAGAGCAGCGGCCGGGGGACCAGCTTTTTCTTCACCCTGAAGCGGGCACTGACCTTGAGCGGCGAAAAACGTCCTCTCCATGAAGATTTATCTATCCTGCAACAGAGCCGTGACGTTGGCATCGGATAATCGGGAAAAACGACAGGAGCGTGTCATGCACAGATCGGTTCTTCCGTTGGTCCGGCAAACATTGGGAAAACACCCGGCGATGATGGGCGTTGCCTCCGCCGCCACCGGCTTCATGCGCCAGATGAGCATCAAGCCGTTCACCCCCGCCAACCGGCGCCGCGAGTTCCAGCTCAAGGACCGGGTCGAAAGCCTCCACGCCTGCCGCACCCAGATCTTCAAGGAAAAGGGGGTGGGTGAGCTGCCGACCATCGTGGTGGGCGGTTTCGTGCCGGATGCCACCGAGCAGGTGGAATTCCAGCGCCCGCTTTTCCGCGAGTACGGCAGCGTCTATTACCTCAACTACCCTCGCCACGGCTTCTCGCTGGAGATGTTCTTCGCCCAGCTCGCCGACCTGATCGAGTACCTGAACGCGCGGCGCCAGCGTCCGGTGCTGTTCGGCGTCAGCTTCGGCTGCGGCCTGATCGCCCAATTCCTCAAGGAGTCGGCGAATGACCCCAACCTCAAGATACGCGGCGTGGCGCTGGCCAGTCCGGTTCTCTGCACCGCCGACCTGATCCGTCCGGAAGGGGAAAAGGCGGGAGGGGTGCGCATGCTGGAAAGCAACCTGAAACGGATCCTCAAGTCGGCCGCCGAAGGGAGCGAAGGGGTCGAGCGCCAGATCGAGCGGGCGCGCCGCTGCTTCCAGGCCCTCTTCGAGACCGGAGCCGCCAACCGGGCGCTTACCGGGCGGCACCTCTCCATCCGCAAGAAGATCATGCACGTCATCGAGACCACTCCCGCCGACGGCGGCTACCAAAGGGTGCTCGCCCTGCAGCAGCTCGACGGCCCCCGGGACGGGGAGGCGGTGTTCACCGGGCCGACCCTCGCTCTTTTGGCCGAGGCGGAGGATAACCTCCTGGTGCCGACCTCACCGACCCTTTCCCTGCTGCGGGACCCGGAACGCAGACGGCACCTGTTCCCGCGGCTGTCCTTTTGGAAAGTGACCTCTCCCGAGCCGGATGACGCGGTTGCCCATGCCTCCCTCATCTTCCACCACCATTGCTACAACCCGCTGATCCGGTCCTGGTATCACAAGCTCCAGGCCCCCCAGCTCTTTGCGGTGATTTGATGACGACTGCCCTTTTGCGCGACGCCACCTTTCCCCTGTTCGACCGTTTCCTGAAGGGGGGCGCTTCCCTGGTCGCCGAGCGGTTCACCGCCCGGGACCCGTTTGCGGCCCAGCGGGAGATCTTCCGGGACCTCTTGCGCCGCGGCGCTGAGACCCGGTTCGGCAGGGATTACGGCTTTGCCGATCTGGCCTCACTGCCGTTTAAAGATGCCTATCCGCGGTACCGGTTCCGCGTGCCGATCCGCAGCTACGCCGACTTCTGGAACGACTACTTTTCCCAAGGATGGTCCGAGGCCGGGGAGAGACGCACCCTCCACCTGGAGAACGTCACCTGGCCGGGAAAGATCCCCTTTTTCTGCGAGACCTCCGGGACCACCGCCCCGAGCAAGTTCATCCCCTTTTCCAACGAGATGTTCGCCGCCAACCGGCGCGCCGCCCTGGATATGGTCTGCGGTTACCTGGATGCGAAGCGCCGCAGCCGCCTGTTCCAGGGGCGCCTGCTGTACATGGCCGGCAACACCGAGCTTTCCGATCTGGGGCTCGGGGTGAAAAGCGGCGACATGAGCGCGATCACCCTGCGCTACCGCCCCGCCGCCTTGAAACCGTTCATCGCTCCCGATGCCGCGACCGCGGCGCTGCCTTGGGACGAAAAACTGGAGGCGATGGCCCGACTGCTGCTCAATGACCCCTCGATCCGGGGAATATCCGGGGTTCCTCCGTGGATACTGCTTCTTCTCAAGCGCGTGCGCGAACTGGGGGGCGAACCGCTGGAGAAGCTGCTTCCGGGCCTCGAGCTCATCATCCACGGGGGAACCTCGCTCAAGCCATACGCGAGCGAATTTGCCGCGCTCTTTCCCGGCGCCGCGCCGCAGTTCCTGGAACTGCTCCCCTCCTCCGAGGCGTTCATGGGATTCCAGCTCCCCGGTGAGGAGCTGATGCGTCTCACCCCCTACTACGGCGTCTTCTTCGAGTTCGTGCCGGTCGAGGCGCTCGACGAGCGGGGTGGGACCCCTCCCGATGCCCCTGCCGTCCCCTTGGAGCAGATCGAGGTCGGCCGGCGCTACGCCGTCATCCTCACCACCTGCGCCGGCCTGTGGCGCTACCATATCGGCGACACCATCCGCTTCCGTGCCAAGGACCCGCTCTTCATCGAGTTCACCGGACGGGACCGGTTCCTGGACCGGTTCGAGGAAAAGGTGACCCAAGGGGAGGTGGAGGAGGCGGTGGCCCGGCTGAACCGGCTCTCCGGCGTGGAGGTGCGGGAATTCATGGTGGGACCCGACATTGCGGCCCGGCGTCACCTTTGGGTGCTTGCCCTCCGCGATGGCGAGCGTGCTCCCCACTGCGAGATCCTGGCGCGCGAACTCGACGGCGTGCTTCGGGAGCTCAACGCCGACTACGCCACCTTCCGCGCCCAGGGAAGGATTGCCGCGCCGGCGGTGGTGCCGGTTGGCGAGGAGCTGATCTACCGCTGGTCCAAAGAGGTGCGCGGCAAGCTCGGGGGGCAGAGCAAGATCCCCCATATCGATCCGACCCTGGAAGGGGAGCTGGTGGTGAGCCTGGTGGGCTACGCGGCCCCCACACTGCAGGCCGCGGGGTAGCGATGGTGCCGAGAGTATTTGCCGTCATCGCCTCGGCGGTTGCGGCACGCGGCAAGATGCTGCTCAGCCAGGGGCTCGCTCCGGAACCTCTGGCCCTTACCATCAGCATTGGAGCTGCGGTGGGTACCCTCCCCCTTCTTTGGGGGACCACCCTGCTCTGCGTGCTGCTCGCCTCCCGGCTGCGCCTGAACCAGGCCGCGCTGCAGGCGGTCAACTATCTCCTCTATCCGGTGCAGCTTGCCCTCCTGGTCCCCTTGTACCGGATGGGTGCCGGGCTTTTTCCGTGGGGGCCGGCTTTGCCGCACGGGCAGGTGGCGCAGGTGCTCCACGGTGGATTTACCTCCGGCGCCACCGTGCTCGCGGTGGCCACGCTCAAGGCCGTCGGTGCCTGGGCGATAACCGTGATCCCGCTCATCGCCATTATGCACCCGCTCCTGCTCGCGTTGCTTCGCCGCAAGGCGGTCCCCGCCGGCTAAGCCGCTACCTTTTTCCCTTCGCAGCCATAGCATTCTGCAGCGACTTCGGAGATACCCCGTGGGAGCGCCATTCCTGGCGCGAATGCGATGTCGGCGCGGTGGGCGCCGGGGCCACTTGCCGCGATGGTGCTTCTGCTCGTAGGAGCGACATTCCTGTCGCGATCACCCGCTGCCGGTCGCAGAAGGTGTGATGTCCTACAGCTCTGTCGCTCGCTGTTCGCGCCTGGAAAGGCGCTCCCACAGTTTACGGAGGCGCCTCCCTTTGTGGGAGCGCCATTCCTGGCGCGAATGCGATGTCGGCGCGGTGGGCGCCGGGGCCACTTGCCGCGATGGTGCTTCTGCTCGTAGGAGCGACATTCCTGTCGCGATCACCCGCTGCCGGTCGCAGAAGGTGTGATGTCCTACAGCGCTGTCGCTCGCTGATCGCGCCTGGAAAGGCGCTCCCACACCCGATGTCTTCCGCAACGCTGCAATCACCACACACTCCAACCGCCGTCCCCGCCATCCTCGGCCTCCGCTCGGAGTTACCAATGATTCACCGAACCGACACACAATCTCCATACTGCCTGCGTAAATAAACGGATGCAGTCCCCGCTGCGAACACAGGAGGTTACGTTGTCACGCCAGCAAGCTGTACCCACTTTTTTCCAGGAACCCGAATTCCCGCCCCGGATCACCCCCCATCCGCAGTACCTCAGAGAGATCATCCAGCGGCTGGCCGGTGGCACCGGCCCTTCCGGCGCCATCGCTGCCGACCGGCTCCCCTTCGCCCCCGGCGACGCAACTGCCGGCACCGAGACGGAACTGCAGGCGGTGGTGCTCGGGGCGAAAGAGAACGTCGACCTGCCCCTCACCATCGAAGGGTCCGACTACTTTGCCAACATCGTCAAACGGGCCCGCTCCGGCGAGACGCCCAGGAAGCGGATCGCCCATCTGGAACGGTTTCTCAACGAAAACCGCGAGCAGGTCTGGGAAAACAGCTGGGTCCGTTTTTCCCGCCAGCGGCTGTCCCCCTTCGCCCGGGAGGTCTTCGACACCGACCTGTTAGCCGACAAGGGCAACCCCGCCGCCGGTAAGAGAAGCGACGTCGCCCGGTTCTCGGTTCCCGGCAGCGCCGGTGAGCAACTCCGCCTCCCGATCAGCTACCTCTTGAAACTCTCCCTGGCCGACCTGATCGGCTCCCGCGCCATCCCTGCTTCCCTGATACCTTTGGCCACCCGGCTCATGGGGCACTTTCTCAACGACAACACCTCGCCGGAGACCTTCTCCTTCCACGTCGTCCCGCTCACCAAGGAGACCGGGATGGGCCGGGCAGTGGCGCGGGAGACGTCCAAGCGCTTTCTCTTCACCCACCTCTTGGCCCAGTACGCCAACGAGAGCTTCGGGCTTGCCGAAACCGGCCAGCGTGCGCTGGTGCATTTCGCCCCGCACCCGCCGATGCGCCAGAAGGAGCTCAACGACCAGATCGCCGATGCCTTCTACCGCGAGCTCTTCATGAGTCCTTGCCTCTCCGGTTGGGACCGCGGCGAGGAGAAGCACCGCTACATGCAGCTTTGCCACCAGGTGCTCTCCCGCAGCCAGCTGAACGCCGTGGCGAAGCTGCGCGAGGCGGGGATCATCGTCAACAACCTGGTGGTCCTCCCCAACGTCTCCAACGTGAGCCTCGCCAATAACGGGACTCATGTGAGCCTCGGGAGCCGGCGCCTCGGCACGCTCCTGTCCGATCCCGCTTCCGGCTTCACCGCGGCCCACGAGAAATACCTGGGGGATCTCACCATCAAGATGACGGAGCATTTCCTGCCGCTTTTCGTCGGGACCTACTCCGCAGCTCCCTATCGCCTCGGTTACACCGATTTTCATCCGGAGCGGGCACTCGGCTTTCTCCCCCATGAGCTCGACTACACCCACCTGCGCATGCTATGGCGGCGCTGGCAGAAAAAAGCGAGCCTCTCCATCTTCGGGCAGCCGGTCACCCCGTTCGGCCCGCCCTGGATCGACCGGATCGTGAGCGGCATGTTCGGCCTGAAGGGGGACTTCGTTCCCGACTTTAGGCTGGTCGACTACCTGATCTGCCTTTTGAGCACGCCGCAAAGCCCCGCCCTGGACGGGCGCTGCGGCAACGGCGACAAGCTGAAACGCGACCTCGCCGACCTCGGGGTCTTCGACCGGCAGATGTCGCTCTACCTGCTCTTCAAGCTGCGGGAATTCGGGAACATGGGGTTTTCGGGGTTCGAGGGGCGGCACTACAGCCAGTTCGACAGCCTCGAAGACGACCTGGGGCGGGCGACCGACCTGCAGCTTCTGGTGACGGCTCTCGCCTACAAGCTCATGGTGAAGGGGGATCTCTCGCACCGGGCGATCCCGGACGATCCGTCCCTGGAGAGCGAGCGGCGCCAAATCTTCTTCGCCTCGGCCATCGGGGTGCCGACCTTCTTCGTCCGCAAGGGGACCCGGAACCGCTTCCTGATGCGGATCGTCTCCCGGACCGCCGATCTTCGGGGGAGCAGCCGCTATCCGGGATATCTCAGGGTGAAGGTGGACCAGTACCGGCTGGCGCTTTTGGATCTGATCAAGGAGGAGGGGGCCGACCTGATCGAAATGATGGACATGTGGGAGACGGTGGCCGACCTGGAGCGCCGCATCTGCGACCCCCAGCAGTACGCGGCGTCGGGCAAGCTCACCCGCGGCATCCTGGAGGAGGTCGACGCCCCCACACCGATGAAGGCGTCCGCCGATGAATTCAACCGGGGGGCGGAACGGTACTACCGCGGGACGCTGCGGCGGCGCCACCTCGAAGAGGGACTTCGTTTTCTGAGGGAAGATTTCCGGGAGCTGGACCGTGAGGCGGCGAACGGTTCGGGCGTTGGGTTGATCGGACTTGCCGAACTCGCCCCGGACGGCGCCGAGACGTTTCTCGACCAGGTGGGGGCGGATTTTCTCGCCGACCGCCTCGGCGGTGAGGGGCTGCGCCGGCTGATCGGGCTGACCCTTCTGACGGTATCCCGCGACAGCGAACGGGCCGAGTCCCTGCGCAAGGAGGAGAAACGCCATGCGGCACCAGTACATCGAGCGCTCTAGCGGCAGTCCGCGCACCGAGCCGCTTTTCGGCGACCGTCTGGTCACCCTTTTGTATCATCGGGTCCGGGAGCACGCCCCGGCCCTTTTCGACATGGTTACCAGCGCCCGGATGACCGACGTTCTGGGGTATCTGAACTTCGACCTCCCCTTCGGGATGCGCGGCTCCGCCAGCAGCCGTTTTTTGCGCGAGCTCGGGGTCGATCTTTCCGAATGCCTGGAGCCGGACTCCCTGGACACGCCGCGCAAGGTCTTCGAGCGCCGGATCCGCTACCAGAGCTGCCGCCCGATGCCCGAAGATGCGGCCACGGTGGTCTCTCCCGCCGACGCGCGGGTGTTGGTCGGCTCCTGCCGGGAGAACTCCGCCCTTTTCATCAAGGACAAGTTCTTCAGCTTCGAGGAGCTTTTGGGAGAGACGCTGTGGCATGAGGCGTTCCGGGATGGGGATTTCGCCTTGTTCCGGCTCACCCCCGACAAGTACCACTACAACCATGTGCCGGTGTCCGGCGTGGTCGTGGACCTCTACCAGATCGACGGGGCTTTCAACTCCTGCAATCCGGGCGCGATCGTCACCGTGGCCACCCCCTATTCCAAGAACCGGCGGGTGGTGACGGTGATCGACACCGATGTGAAGGGGGGGACCGGGGTAGGGCTCGTGGCGATGGTGGAGGTGGTAGCGCTCATGATCGGCGAGATCGTGCAATGCTACAGCGAGCACGGCTACGAAAACCCGCAGCCGGTCGAGCCGGGGCTGTTCCTGGAAAAGGGGCAGCCGAAATCCCTCTACCGCCCCGGGAGCAGCACCGACATCCTCTTCTTTCAACAGGGGAGGGTGACCTTTGCCCGGGACCTGGTGGCGAACCAAGCCCGCTGCGACGTGGAAAGCCGCTTCAGCCGCGGCTTCCGGATGCCGCTCGTCGAGACCGACATCCAGGTCCGTTCCCAGCTGGCAGAGCGCCGCGGGTAAGGGTAGGGACGGAAGGCCGGTCATTGGGCCGGAGGGGGGGAGATTCAGCTGTGGGAGCGCCTTTCCCGGTGCGATGATGACGGAGATAACCGGTACTTTGTCGCGATAGGGGCTTTCACGGAAGGAGCGACATTCTTGTCGCGATTACTCTCTTCAAACAGGCAGCGGAAGCTGCTTACCCTGTGGGAGCGCCTTTCCCGGCGCGATAAACCGCGATGTCAAGATGGACCACCGCCGATCGCGACAAGCAAGTCGCTCCTACAACATAGGCGCAGCATGGTGCGCCCGTCAGGCCGATGCCGCGGCACTGGCGCCGCGGAAAACGACCCCTGGGCAGCGGCGCTACTTTCCCTGCTCCCTGTCGTTTTTCTCCTCCTCCAGGATCCGGCGGATGTTGGAGATGAGCAGTCCGACGATCAGCAGGAACAGGAAGTCCTCGATGGTATTCCAATAGCGCAGGTTGTTGTCCGCGTAGCTGAAATAGTCGGAGAAGTAGCGTGCCCCCCCGGCGGCTGCCGACACGAGGGTCACTCCCCAATCCCCCACCACCCACGCCACTATAGAGATGGGAATTGCATAGAAAATGAGCATCGAGTAGTCGCCGGTAATGTAGTCCACGTAACCGATTCCCCCCACCATGAGCAGCGCGATCGGGATTAAAATCCACGCCGGGACGTGTTGAAACGGTTTGAAGACGCGTCGCATTGGCATTATTCCCTCCTGTATAAACGCACCGTTAGCAAGCCGGTGACTGCTCGGGCTGCTGTCCTCTGGTTTCTAATGACAGTCGTAGTCCATCGGAGCTGCCGCGGTGGGCACGGGTGCCCACCGGTAACCGCAGGAGCGGTAACAGCGCCGGTGTACTGCAAACCGCCTGCAATGATCATGCTACAGGGCGGAGTTACCGAGATTAATCAAATATTCCAATATTGAGGAACAACTGTGGAGACAGTAAGGATAATCCGTAAGGAAAAGACGGTGGTGTTTAGAATACTAAGACGATAGACTAGATAAATATGTATTGACCTGTCGCGTCTCTCTCTGGTATCGTGCCTGCAACGGAAGCGATCTTTACGAGAGGTAACATCATGACGCAGCATCGGGAAATCGAGGAGATATCGTTTGCATCGTCGCTGGACGGCGCGCGGGAGCATGCCCTTTGGTACCGGGCGGCGGAGGGGGCGCAGGCTCCCCTGGTCGTCGGGCTCCATACCTGGAGCTACGACCGGTTCAACCAGCTGGAACACATGCTCCCCTTGTGCCGGGAACGGGGCTGGAACCTCCTTCTGCCCGAATTTCGGGGGCCGAACCTGAAAAGCAACCCGCGGTCAACGGAGGCCTGCGCTTCGGAACTGGCGCGGCAGGACGTCCTTGATGCCATCGAGAAAGTACGGGAATTGGGCGGCTTCGACGCAAAGGCGCTCTATCTTCTCGGAGGAAGCGGTGGCGGTCACATGGCCCTGATGCTTGCCGCGCACCGCCCCGAACTTTGGAGCGCGGTCAGTTCCTGGGTCCCGATCACCGACCTGTCGGCATGGCATCGCGAGAATCCGAATTATGCGGAGAACATTGAAGCCTGCTGCGGTGGCGCTCCCGGTTCCGCCGCGTCGGTGGATTTGCAGTACGGGCTGCGTTCGCCCCTCAACTATCTGGCCGAGCTTTCCCGGGTGACCCTGTCGGTGCATCACGGGCGCTTCGACCCGGTCGTTTCCTATCGGCACACCATGAACCTGGTGACGGGGCTGGAACGGCACGAACCGAAGAACTTCTTCTTCGAGATCTTCGACGGCGGGCACGACATCCGCTACGACGTGGCCTTCCGCTGGTTCGACGGATTAAGGAAGAACGGCAAGGAGCAGGGGAGCCGGTTGACCGGGTGACCGCCCGGTAGCAAGGCCGCGCCTTTGCCAACTGACGAGGACTGTTCCTGGTAAGGCCGCCTGCCGCCGATGCTCACGCTCACAACGGAGGGCGAGGGCAGCAACGGCAAAAATAGAAAGGGGCCCGACAAATCATGGCGGGCCCCTTAACCTTTTACGGGCTGCTGCTAGGGAAGCGCCACCCGCCGCATGTTGGTTTCCGGGAAGGGATACTCCATATGCCTCGCGGTGGCCCGCGCCACTTCCTCACCGTGGTAGCGCGCCACCACCTTGAGCGCCAGGTCGATCCCCGCCGAGATGCCGGCCGATGTCATCAGCGTCCCGTCCTCCACCACGTGCTGATCATCGAGCACCGTGGTTTGCGGGAAGAGTTCCCTCATCCAATCCAGTGATTTCCAGTGGGTAGTGGCACGGCGTCCTTCCAGCAGCCCGGCGGAGCCGAGCAGGATGGCGCCGGTGCAGACCGAGGTGAGCAGCTCCGCCTCCGCCGCGCGGATTTTAAGCCACTCCATAAGGAGAGTGTTGTTCCGTTCCCGGCGGGTTCCCCAGCCGCCGGGAATGCAGAGGATATCCAGTTTGGGGCATCCCCGGAAGCTCTCGTCCGGCACCACCCGCATCCCACCCGAAGTCGTTATCGGCTCCCCGGTTTCCGAGATCAGCTTCACGTCGAAAGGCGACGGCTCGTTGCGGCGTTGCGCTTCGTCCAGTCGTGTGGCGGAAAAAACCTCGAACGGTCCGCAAAAATCCAGTACCTCGACCTCATCGAATACGACGATGCCGACTCTTTTCCTTTCCATCACCGCTCCCTCCTGACTGCTGATGCGTCCGTATCCTTAAACCGCGGCTCGATGCTATTTTGCTTTCATCCAGGAAGTAACCGTCTCAAGTCGCTGCCCATCCTCCAGGGTTGCCTGGTGCAGGCTGCCCGCTTCGGCCTGGATGCAGATGAAATAGAGATCCTCGTCCCCGGCCTTCCAGGCCCGCTCACCCTCCGGAGCCACCCGGATCAGACTCCCCTCGCTGATCGGAAACTCCTCGCCGTCCACGAAGAAGATGCCGCTGCCGCGCAGGACGATGTAGAGCTCCTCGTTCTTCTTGTGGCTGTGGACAAACGGCATCCCTTTGCCGGCCGGGAGACGGTTCAGCGACACCTCGCACCCGGTGAGCCCCAGGTTTTCCCCGATGAAGAACTTCCCGTGAAACCCCTTGAAATCACGCTCCAGCAGAGTCTCGAACGGTCCCGTATGTTCCGCGCTAAAGTTCTTACCCGTGCTAACCATGACGAATCCTCCTTGTGTGTTGACCGGCAATGATGTGAACCGACCGGTCCAGAAAACCAAAATAATTGGTGCTGCTCCAAAAACGAGCCGCTTTGAGGATGGGGCAGAGGTACCACTACTGTGGGAGCGTTATCTTAGCGCCCTGAGCGCCACCGCCACGATCTCCCGGACTTGCTGTTCGTCCGCCCCCCCTTTGACCACGGTCTTGAGTCCCCCCAGGGTGCTGATCAGGTAGCTTCCCGCCTGTCCCGGATCGAGGCTCGCCGCAATCTCGCCCGCGGCCTGCCCCAGCCGTACCGCCTCGATCAGGATCGTCCGCAGCCCCTCGAAGCCGTTCGCCACGTGAAGGGCGATCTCCCGGTCCTTCTGCGCGAATTCGCTGGCGGTATTCATCAGGAGGCAGCCGCGGCGCAACTCCAGCGGCTGGCGCGATTCGTTCGCCGAGGAAAGGAGCACCGTCTCGATGAAGGCAAGACCCGATTTGCGCTCATCCAGGAGCTTGCGCAGCCGGGTGCCGATCCTTTGCCGGTAGCGTCCCATGCAGCGCAAAAAGAGCTCCTTCTTGCTGCCGAAGGCCTGGTAGAAGCTGCTTTTGGAAAGATCCATCGCCGTAAGCAGGTCCTGGAGCGAGGTCGCTTCATAGCCCTGGGACCAGAAAACCTCCAGCGCGGCATCCAGCGCGGCATCCGGATCATATGTCAAAGGTCTCCCGAGTGTCATGACGCCACTTTAGGACCGTACAGTCCAGAAGTCAAACACAAAATGCCGGAGGTTGGGTGGTCGGTCAAATGGCGGCGGTCTTCGGTGAATACACGAGACGGGTAGGGAAAGGAACTACAAGAGATAAAAGGTGTTATTAGGATTTGTCCAGTAACATGGTCCACCCATTACTGCTGCATTTGGCGTAATACGTCGGACGTCGCATCGGATAATTACCGGTCTTTACTTGGCTTTTTGTGTGCAAAACATGAACAGTCGGTGAAACTCCAGGAGCTTCAGCTCATGAAACGAAGCGACGCAAAAACGGAAGGCAAACATCCATCACTTTCTGGCCTTCGGTTTGCAATGTCGGGGCGGCAGTCCAATTTTTGTTATGAGGAGGGGGCAGAAAATATGAAACCGCAGAGCCTCTCGGTACTTGTAATGGATGATGAACGCGTATGCAGGGAGATTGCCGGAGCGATGCTCCAACTACTCGGCCACCAGGTGAAGACCTGCAAAAACGCCGAAGAAGTCTGTTTCTGTTACAAGCAGGCCAAGGATGCCGGGTCTCCGTACGATCTCGTGATCATGGATCTGGTCTTGTACGGTACGGTGGGGGGGATCGAAGCCGCCCGGGAGATCCTGGAATTCGACCCCAAGGCCAAGTTGGTGATATCCAGCGGCTACTCCAACCAGTCGGTCCTGACCGATCCCCAAGGATACGGGTTCGTAAGCAGCATGCCCAAGCCATACACCATCGAGCAACTGGAGGATACCCTGGTCCCCTTCGGTCACCGGCGCCTCCGGCCGCACCACGCTAACCATAGCCACCTTCTCTCCTGATCATTGCCGACTGAACCGCTCTCCACTGTTTCTCTCCTGTAAGGGGGTGTGCTGGACCACGACTTGCCAGGGACAGGATGAGTATGGTGGTCTTTCCTCATTGCATGGTCATGTTTTTCCCCAATGCGGCCTCTGGCCGCATTTTTTTTACGTCAGCGCCAAGCTCTTGCGGTTCTGTAAAGGTCATGGAGCTCTTTGCAAAGCTTCTGTTACCAGGTCCGATGGAACAGAGAGAGCCGATTGGAGGGTCTTGCAATTCTCCCATTACCGGCGTAAAAGGGGACGTCTACCGCTACATTCATTCCCGTACACCCACCCATGGAGGATTCATTATGCAATACCGGGTTATGCCGAAGAGCGGCGATTCCCTGTCGGTTCTTGGCTTTGGTTGTATGCGTCTCCCCATGAAAGACGGAAGGATCGACGAGGCTCGCGCCATCGCCCAGATTCGCAGCGCGATAGATAGCGGCGTGAACTACGTGGATACCGCGTGGCCGTACCATGGCGGGGAGAGCGAGCCGCTGCTCGGCCGTGCGCTCAAGGACGGGTATCGGGACAAGGTCAAGCTCGCCACCAAGCTCCCGTCCTGGTTGATCACCTCGCGGGAGGATATGGACCGGTACCTGGCGGCCCAGTTGGCAAAGCTCGGGACCGACCGGATCGACTACTACCTGGTGCACGCCCTGGATGGTGCCGGGTGGCGCAGGATGCAGGAACTCGGCGTCGCGGATTTTCTTGATAAAGCCAAGGCCGACGGCCGGATCGTCAATGCCGGGTTTTCCTTCCACGGACTGGGCTCGGACTTCAAAGTGATTGTCGATGCCTATCCGTGGGTGTTCTGCCAGATCCAGTTCAACTATCTGGACCGCCAATTCCAGGCCGGGCTCGAGGGGCTGCGTTACGCCGCGGCGAAAGGAGTGGGCGTCATCGTCATGGAGCCGCTTCGGGGTGGGAACCTCGGTATCGCCGAGCCCCCCGAGGACGTCGCGGCAATCTGGAGCGAGGCGAAAGTCCGCCGCACCCCGGTGGAATGGGCCCTTCGCTGGGTCTGGAACTTTCCGGAGGTTACCCTGCTTCTCTCCGGGATGAACGACGAGTCCCACATCGCGCAAAATATTGCCATCGCCGACGTCGCCCTCCCCGGGTCACTTACCGACGAGGAGTTGGCTCTGGTCGACCGGGTCGGCAACAAATACAAGCAGCTGATGCAGACCGATTGCACGGGGTGCGGCTACTGCATGCCGTGCCCGGCCGGCGTCAACATCCCCGGCTGTTTCGACGTCTACAACAAGATGCACATGTTCGGCAACGAGCAGGAAGCAAAGTTCATTTATGCCCTGACGATGAGCACCGAAATCATGCGCCGGGAGAAATCCGGCTATGCATCCCAGTGTGTCGCCTGCGGCGCCTGCGTGGAAAAGTGCCCGCAGCAGATAGCCATCCCCGAAATGCTGGCCAAGGTGGCCGCCGAACTGGAAGGGCCGGACCTGGTGCAGCGGATCGCCATAGGAAAGCAGGTGTTCCAAAAAGAGGTGCAATGACGGAGGTGGCAGGTGCCCGTTCGACAGCCACGGTAAAGAAAAAGGGACCAGCCACGGCAGCGGCTGGTCCCTTTTTTTACCTGTGAATCCGCAGGGTGGGCACTCCGTGCTCACCGGCAAAGGATGAAATGGCGGGCAGAGGGGAGCCCACCCAAGGATTTTATGAGGTTAACGGACCGGCGTTCTCAGTAGAATCGGGTGAACCAGATCGCCTTGTATCGCTGGACGCTCACCGGCAATTTCAACTTTACGTCTTCCTTCTCGGCGGGAGCCAACTCCTGAAAATCAGGATGCCGCTCGATCGCCGGCCAGTTTTCCGCGACCGCCGGATTGATGAAAAATGCCTTGGCGCCGGAGAGTGATTCGCCGGCGCCGGTAGGTCTCTTCGGATCTACTATCACTATCATAGCCATCCTCCATACTGCTTATTGCCTCGTCCCTATTCTAGCAAAATAGACTTTTGACTCAATCAACTTTATAGTTAGAATAATTCAATTACTCTTCAACTGATTGGTGCTAATGGTTACCTGTATTTTGATACTTGATTGCCGAGCTGTAACATGGCTGTAACATTTGGCCTGGGCACCAGGACAGCTTTGGATGGTATCTAACTGTTGCAAATCCATTATCAATTCACTTTTGTTGCCATATAAACCCGCTTTTTCCGTTAAAATCTGTTGCACGATTGCGACTTTTTACTTGCAATACCCAAAGAAACTCCTAATCTATCTAACTCGTCCATCCAGGGTCGGTCCTGCGTGTGGGGGCCGGCCGCAGCATTTTGTTCCGGGGGATGCCATGAGAAAGGGAAGCTGGGGGTGGGGACTGGCGGGGAAGCAGAGGCAGGCGCAGAAGCAGAAAATGGCGCTAGGACTTGTTCCGTTGCTGGCGCTACCGGTGCTGGTTACCGGCGGCGCGCTCTACCAGGGCTTGGCCACGGTACGCGATCGGCGCCGCTATCCCCCTCCCGGAAAGACCATTTTTGTTGAGGGGCGCGGATTGCACCTGGTCGAAATGGGGAGCGGGACGCCGACGGTGCTCCTGGAGACGGGGCTTGGGGGAATGAGCTCGGCTTGGGGGTGGATCCAGCCGGAGCTCGCGAAGGCCACCCGGGTGGTCGCCTACGACCGCCCCGGGCTGGGGTGGAGCGATCCGGTCCCGCCGGAGATGACGGCGCAGGATCGGGCGCGCCAGCTGCACGCGGCTCTGGATCAGGCCGGCATTCGCGGACCGTACCTCTTGGTGGGGCACTCGATGGGAGGGATGCTGGTCCGGATCTTCCACGACCTCTATCCGGACCAGGTGGCGGGGGTGCTTTTGATCGATGCGTCCCACCCCGACCAGCACCGGCACAGCGCGGCGATCCGCCGGCACATGACCTCCGGGTTCCGCCTTTTGCGCCACGTGCAGCTTTTGACCCGGATCGGTTACGTCCGGCTCAGTAATTTCTTTGCCAGCCAGGCCGAAGGGCTCCCCCGGCGCCAGCAGGACGAGGCCCGTGCCTTTCTCTGCTCCAGCCGCCATCTCAAGCACACCAACGATGAAGGAAGGCGCTGGGATCTGCTTTGCGACGAGGTCCGGGCTACCGGCGACCTCGGAGATAAACCGCTTACGGTCATCGCGGCTTCCAAGGGTACCCTTCCGGGGGCCCGGCAGATGCAGGAGGATTTGGCGCGGCTATCGTCCCGAAGCCGCCTCCTTTTTCTCCGGGGCGCCGACCATGTCACGCTGGTGACCCACCGCGAGCATGCCCTGACGGTCGCCGGTGAGGTTCGGCACCTGGTTGCGGAGTGGCGGCAATTCCACTCGGAGCCGGGAGCCCAACGGTAGGAGCGCCATTCCGGTTTTGAAATAAGGAAGGTAGCTGCCTACCCGGTGGGAGCGCCTTTCCTGGCGCAAATGACCGACCCTTGTTACCGCCTTCGGCGGATCGCGCCTGGAAAGGCGCTCCCACAGTGAAAAAACGGCTTCCCTTCAGTTATAAAAGGAGCAAACTTGGTCAGCCACGCCAGCCGGCCCCGTGACCCCTCACCTTTACCCGAGCACCTTCCTCAGCGACTTCCGTGATTTTTTCAGCCCCTTGCGCACCTTCTTCAGGCCCGCGGCTTCGAGCTTGGTGACCCGGCGCTGCGCCTTCTCCAGCGCCCGCTCGGCGCGCTTGAGCCGACCGTGTTCTCCCTCCGCCATCCGGGTGAGCGCTGCCATCACCTTGTTCAGGTCCGCCGACATCTTCTGCCCCGCTTTCCCGTCCACCTTCTCGGGGAACCGCTCCCGTACGCTTTCCGCGAGCCGGTAAAGGCCATCCCGCACTTCGGTCACCTTCCCCTTGAGCGCCGCAACCCGCTCCTCCTTGCCGAGCTTGGTCCGGTCCGAGAGCTCCCGCGCCTGGTCCAGAATGGAAGGGATGGTTGACGGGTTGAGCCCCGGGATCTTCTTCAGCCCTTCCTCACCCGCCTCGACGATGCCGTGGTAGCTTGCCAGCCCGGCCCCTTTGAGCCGCTGGGCCAGCACCTTTCCGATTCCCTTCAACTGCTGCAGATCTGCCGTTGCTTGTGCCATTTCGTTCCCCTTTTTTCGAAATCAGTTGCGGTCTTCCACTTTGGCAACCGTTCCACCACTGGATGAAGTTAACAGTTCTGTGACATAACAATTTTTATCCTCCCCTTTATATCCATTAAAATCCTGATTTCAATACAATTCCAACCTGAGCACTGTCAGTGATGATTAATTTACACAATTGTAACAAAAGTCACCTCAGGAACGTTTGATATTGGGAAGCCCATCTATAGTAACAAGCTTTCGATCTGCTCCGTCAGCCATTAACCAATGATTCACCAAAAAGACACACAATCTCCATACCGGACATGTAATAAGAATTGTCAGCAGTTACCGACTTAAAACGCAGATCTCATCCATAAATGGAGGAAATAGACATGCTGCAGACGGCATTCCTGGTGACGCTCGGAGCTTTATCGCTGGGCTACCTCTTCTGGGGATGGAAGACCCTGCCCAACGAGGGGTGGCAGATTGCGGCGGCGGTACCGCTGCGTAAGGGAAGTGACGGACGCTGGGCCGGGGTCAATCTCACCTGGTACGGCATCCTCACCGCCAATGCCTATGCCATCGCGGTTTCCCTGGCGCTGGTGCTGATGGGGGCGGCCGGCATCTCGCTGCGGGCGGTGACGGCATTGGTGTTTTTGCTCCTTGGCTGCTGCGTCCCCGCCTCCCGGCTGGTCGCGCAGCTCGTGGAAGGAAAGGCCAACACCTTCACCGTCGGCGGGGCGGTATTCGTCGGTACGATCCTCGCCCCCTGGATCGTGGAGCTGGTAAACCTGATCCCGCTGGGGGACCACGGGGCGCCGGTACCGGTTCTCCCGGCGCTGGCCGCCTTTGCCATCGCTTATGCCTTCGGGGAGGGAATGGGGCGGCTGGCCTGCGTAAGTTTTGGCTGCTGCTACGGCAAGCCCCTTTCCGCCTGCCATCCCATGGTGGCGCGGGTTGCCTCCCCCGTCGCCCTGGTCTTCACCGGCAAGACCAAGAAGATTGCCTACGCCTCCGGGCTCGACGGCGTGAAGGTCCTTCCGGTGCAGGGAATGACCTATCTCCTCTATACCATCACCGGAGTGGTCGCCACCTGGTTCTTCCTGAGCGGCTGGTACGGCGCCGCCTACCTCACTGCGCTCGGCGTAACCCAGGGGTGGAGGGTGATTTCGGAGTTTTTCCGCAGCGACTATCGCGGCGGCCGGAAGATCTCAGTCTACCAAGTTATGGGGCTGGTAGGGATCGGTTACGGCGGCTGGGTCGCCGTCCACTTCGGCGACCAGGGTGTCCTCCCCGAACTGGGCTCCGGCCTTTCCGGCCTTTGGGACCCGACGACCTTCCTCCTGCTCCAGGGGATCTGGATTGCCATCTTCCTCTACACGGGGCTGAGCCGGGTTACCGGCTCCACGATGAGCTTCCACGTCCATGCCGAAAAGATCTAGCGCGGTTTGCCTCCTTTTTACCATGCTCCTGCCTCTCGGGCTGGAGGGTGCCGGTGTTTCCGGCGAGCTCTCCGCCGGGAGGCATTTTCGTTACAAGCTCACCAGCCACAGCATTTCGGTCGGCGAACTGAAAGAAGGGAGGTGCGCCGGGTCTCGGTCCCCCGGCGGCAATACGACTACACCACCTGCCCGCAGACGAGTCTGAAATGCGAGGGTGAGACCCGAGAGGTGCGCTTGCTTGACATGGAACAGGCAACCGTAGTGCCCCGGCGCTGTCATCTGGTTCGAAGCGAGGAGGTGGAGGTCGGTGGGCGGAAGATTCTCTGCAAAGTAGTGGAATTTTCCGGTCCCAACAATCGCTGCCGGCGCTGGGTTACCAGCGACGAGCGTGGCGTTCTCATCGTGCGCCAGGATGGATCGGGGAAGGGCGGGACCTATTCACTGCGCCTGATTTCGATGGGCGAGTTGTAACGCTTCAATTCTTCTCCACAACACGGGCGGCCGATACGTTTGGCGACCCCGCCCGCGCCTACCGTAGGGGCGCAGCATGCTGTGCCAAATAAGTCCTGCCGAGCTATTCGCGCCTGGAAAGGCGCTCCCACCGGGTAAGATGCCTGATCGTGTGGTAATCAATTTCCCCTAGGCCCATGCCATAGCCGGTCCTTTTCCCTCGTTCCCTGTCCACCTTGGGAACGCCCCTGTTCTCAAAGCTCCAGATTTGTAATGCAGATGGATGGTGGGCAGAGGACTGTCCGTCCTACCACCGTTGCTGAAACGCAAATGGGCGCAGCATGGCTGCGCCCATTTGTCTCGCGCCAGGAATGGCGCTCCCACAGGGTAGGGACCTGCGGATATCAAAAAACATCCCCATCCCTCAGCCCCAGCCCCCCATCTCCTCGTTCCCAAGGTCCACCTTGGGAACGCACCGCCGTTCAAAGCTCAAGCTTTGTAGAGGGGGCCGGTGGGCAGGGGGCTGCCCGTCCAATCACACCGTTGCTGAAACGCAAATGGGCGCAGCATGGCTGCGCCCATTTGTCTCGCGCCAGAAATGGCGCTCCCACAGGGTAGGGACCTGCGGATATCAAACCATCATCCCCAGCCCCTAGCCCCGGTTTTCCCACCCCCCTCAGACTTGGGAGAATGCCAGCCTTCCCACATACCCCTGGTTTCCCGGGCTCTCCGGTCGCAGCCCCCGGTGAGATGGCGCCGCTTCGTCGATGTTGAATCCGCTCACAATCACTTTGAGCTCCCGCGCCATCTGGTGCAGTTCGGACGCCGCGGTGGCGACCTCTTGCGTTCCGGCCGCGCTGTCGCCGATGATGCTGGTGACCTGTTGGATGTTCCCGGTGATCGCCTGCACCGTCGAGCTCTGTTCCTCGGCCGCGGTGGCGATGTGGTTGACCTCGTTGGAAATGGAGCCGATCGTTGCGGTGATGGACGCCAGGGCTGCCCCGGTCGATTCGGCCCGGACCACCCCCTGCTCGGCCTCCGTCACCCCCTTGTCCATGGCCGCTATCGCCACCCGGGTCTCGGCCTGTATTGATTTGATCATCGCGGCAATCTCCTGGGTCGCCTTCGAGGTCCGCGCCGCAAGCGCCCGGACTTCGTCGGCCACCACGGCAAAGCCGCGGCCGTTTTCCCCGGCGCGGGCCGCCTCGATCGCCGCGTTGAGCGCAAGGAGATTGGTCTGGTCGGCGATATCGTCGATCGTCTCGGTGATGTTGCCGATCTGCAGGGAGCGCTCGCCAAGGCCGGCAACGACCCGGGAGGTCTCGCGGGCGTGTTCGCCGATTGAGCGCATCGACTCGATGGTCTCTTGCATGATGCGGCGCCCGCTGGCGACCGCCTCGTTGGCGCGGGAGACGTTGTCGGCCGCCGTGGTGCAGTTGCGCGCGATCTCCGCTGCGGTGGTGTTCATTTCCCCCCCCGACTGCGCCACTGCATTGATCTCCGTTGCCGTCTGCTCCGCCCGCTGCGCCATCCGGTCGGAAGCGGCGTCGAGGTGGGAGGAGGCCGCCGAGAGGTTGCGCGACTCGTCGGCGATCCGGGCGACAACCTGGTGCAGGGTCTCGGCCATGCGATCCACGCTGCAGGAAAGGATGTCCAGTTCGTTGCTGGAACCCTCCGCCCCGGAACGGGCAACCCGAGCGGTCAGGTCCCCCTGCGAGATCGCCTGTACTTTCCCCGAGATGTCGGCCAGCGGGGTGGTGATTCCGCGGGAGAGGAGATAGCCCAGGGCGAGGGCCGCGGCCACGCCGAGGGAGAGGCAGATGGCGCTTGCCGCAAGGACGGCCCGGGCGGCGAAGACGTTGTCGGAGTGCAAGGTGCCCGCCTCTGCTTTGTTGAGGGCGATCAGTTTCGAGATGTTGGCGTCAAGCCGATCGGTGACATCGCCGGCCTGGTTGCGCATGATGTTGATTGCCTCGTCGCGGCGGTCGGTGGTGGCAAGCTCGACGATCTTGTCCCGGAAATAATCAAAGAGCTTGAGGTCCTCGGCGATCCCTTTTTGCAGTGCGGCCGCCTGCGCCGAACGGTGCGTCGCGTAGAAGATGGCCAGCCCCTTTTCCACCCGCGCCTCGGCCTGTTTCTGAAGGGCCAGGTGATCGTTTTGCTCCTGGGGCGACTTGTCGATGATGATGTCGCGCAGCAGATAGAGCGAGGTCTGGTAGCCCTTCACGGCGTCGGCCAGCCCCTCGATGGGGACGACGTTTCCGGTGTACATGAGCTCGCCGCGGCGGCTGACGTCC
Source organism: Geomesophilobacter sediminis (assembly GCF_016458275.1). GTDB lineage: Bacteria > Desulfobacterota > Desulfuromonadia > Geobacterales > Geobacteraceae > Geomesophilobacter > Geomesophilobacter sediminis. The sequence goes on along the minus strand of NZ_JAEMHM010000005.1, from coordinate 67,170 downwards.
CAGATGCTGAACCCGGCGACGATGCCGCTCAGTCCGGCGATGCAGGCGACAAGGAGAAACCCGCCCAGGATCTTTCTCCCGACGGTTACCCTGCCGATTTTGTTCTTGATCTCACTCCAGCCACGATACCAGTTCATCCCGACTCCTTTAGTTGAACACACTTTGATTGCAGTTTTTTGTGTCTGAGTATTTATACTTACAATTCGGAATTCGTGTTACATAATTGTTTCATCTTTGTAAATGTAATGTTACAGTAGTGTGTAGGTCATGTTTCCAATCTATCTTGACGAGTTGGTAATGTTTATATAAGCAAGATTTTTGCCACAAACACAATGCAGGTAAAATGCTGAACTCTCGTTATTGAGTCTGGTGCTTGGCTGTAAAGGCACTGTTCAATAGATTGCTTCTGTGCATGAATTGAACAAATGGCGGGGCATGCCCTTTTGTCCCCGTGGCAGGGCCGATGCACGGTGGGCAGAGTGCTGCCCACCTAGGACTGTAAAACCCCAAAGGCAAATCCCCCCCGCCCCCCCTTTGACAAAGGGGGGAGTTTACGGGTCACCGGGCGTTCTACTGTGGGAGCGCCATTCCTGGCGCGATCCGCCGCAGGCGGTAAGGGAGGAAGGTCATTCGCGCATGGAAAGGCGTCCCCTCGGGGTGGTTGCTTCCTGGTCCCTTCCGAACCCTTTCCTCGTTCCCAAGGTCCACCTTGGGAATGCACCTCTCATCAAAGCTCCAGCTTTGCAAAGGAGGATGGAAACCCGAGGCCCAGGCAAAAAAGAAGGGGCATTATCTCTCGGATAATGCCCCTTCGTATGCTCACTTCGATGGATCTCTGTTTAGATGCCGACCCCGTCATCACCGTAATTCTTTTGCGGCGTGCTCCCCCGCTTGAAGACGAGCAGGCTGATCCCTGCCTCGGTGCGGTCGAACTCAAAGGCCAGATGGTTCTCGTAGGCGAGCTCGGCCACCGCCCCCACCTGATCCAGGCCCTTCAGCCGGAACAGGATCCGGTTTCCTTTTTCCAGGTAACCCAGGATCGCTGCCGGGAGGTCCAGGACAAAGGGCGCCGGCTCTGCGGTCAGATCGACCACGTTCAGGTTGGTGGTCGCGGTGGCGTCCACCTTGATGCGCCGGATCCCTTCCGCCCCGGCAAGGGAAGCCTCGAAATGCGCCGATCCGGCCTGCTCCTGTTCCTGCGGTGCAGAACCGATCACCATCCCGGCGGCAACGGTTGCGTTGCTGAAACGGTCGATGAGGATGAAGCTCCCGGTGTCGCGGTTTTCGCGGTACGGGTCGAAGGATACCGCCCGGTCCAGCTCCAGCCGCGCCAGGCCGATCTCGTTAAGCCCCAGCGTCGGGACCTGGTGCTGTTCCAGCGTGTTGACGTCGACGCCGTAATGAACCGCGGTGACCCGGCCGGAGGTGAGGCCGTTGGCGGTCTTCACCAGGTAGACCTGTCCCGGCTGGAGCGGCTCGTCGTGGAGCCAGACAAGGTTCGCCTCGGGATGCCGGGTGTGCACCGGCGGAGCACCGGCTGCGGTCAGCATGTCGCCGCGGCTGATGTCGACCTCGTCGGTCAGGGTGATGGTCACCGCCTGGCCGGCGAGCGCTTCCTCCAGGTCCCCGTTCATGGTGACGATGCGGGCGACCCGGCTGGTACGTCCGGAGGAGGCCACCCGGATTTCATCCCCGGGATGGATGGTGCCGGCGGCGATGGTGCCGGCAAAACCGCGGAAATCGAGGTTCGGGCGGTTCACCCACTGCACCGGCATCCTGAATGCCAGGTCGGCCCGGTCGTCGGTAACCTGCACCGTTTCCAGGTAATCCATCAGGGTAGGGCCGGCATACCAGGGGGTGTTGGCGCTTTTCTCGATGATGTTGTCCCCCTCAAGGGCCGAGATCGGCAGCGGCGTGATGCTGGAAAAACCGAGCGGCGCGGCGAACTCCCGGTAGTCGCGCACGATGGCGTTGAACTTTTCCTCGTCGTAGCCGATGAGGTCCATCTTGTTGATCGCCAGCGCGATGTGCCGGATTCCCACCAGGGAAGCCAGGAAGCTGTGGCGCCGGGTCTGGGTGAGAAGCCCCTTGCGGGCATCGACCAGGATCACCGCGACCTGCGCGGTCGAGGCGCCGGTCACCATGTTGCGGGTGTACTGCTCGTGGCCCGGGGTGTCCGCCACGATGAACTTGCGGCGGTCGGTGGAGAAGAACCGGTAGGCCACGTCGATGGTGATTCCCTGCTCGCGCTCCGCCTGGAGGCCGTCCAGAAGCAGGGCATAGTCGATGGCGCCCCCCTGGGTCCCGACCTTCTTGCTGTCGGCTTCCAGCGCGGTCAGCTGGTCCTCGAACACCATCTTCGAATCCCACAACAGGCGCCCGATCAGGGTGCTTTTGCCGTCGTCCACGCTGCCGCAGGTGATGAAGCGCAAAAGGGACTTGTGCTCGTGGCTTTTCAGGTAGGCATGGATGTCTTTTTCGATCAGTTCGGATTGATGTGCCATTAGAAATACCCTTCCTGTTTCTTCTTCTCCATGGAACCTGCCTGGTCATGGTCGATCAGCCGCCCCTGCCGCTCCGAGGTGCGGGTGAGGAGCATTTCCTTGATGATCTGGGGGAGCGTGTCCGCCTCCGATTCCACCGCGCCGGTGAGCGGGTAGCAGCCCAGGGTGCGGAAACGGACCGACTTGTACTGCACCTCTTCCCCCGGCTCCAACTCCAGCCGGTCGTCGTCCACCATGATCAGCATGCCGTTGCGCTCCACCACGGGACGCACCGCCGCGTAGTAAAGCGGCACGATCGGGATCTGCTCCAGGTGGATGTACTGCCAGATATCCAGCTCGGTCCAGTTGGAGAGCGGGAAGACGCGGATGCTCTCGCCCGGCTTGACGCGGGTGTTGTACAGGCTCCAGAGCTCGGGGCGCTGGTTCTTCGGGTCCCAGCGGTGGTTCGCGCTGCGGAAGGAGAAGATCCGCTCCTTGGCGCGGGATTTTTCCTCGTCGCGGCGGGCCCCGCCGAAGGCGGCGTCGAACTTGTAATGGTCCAGCGCCTGTTTCAGCCCCTCGGTCTTCATGATGTCGGTGTAGAGCGCCGAGCCGTGGGTGAAGGGGGAGACGCCGCGCTTGACCCCGTCCTGATTGACGTGGACCAAGAGCTCCATGCCCGATTCCTGCGCCATCCGGTCCCGGAACTTGATCATCTCGCGGAACTTCCAGGTGGTGTCCACGTGCAGCAGGGGGAAGGGGGGCGGCGCCGGGTAGAAGGCCTTGCGGGCCAGGTGCAGCATGACCGCGGAATCCTTGCCGATGGAGTACAGCATCACCGGGTTGTCGAACTCCGCCACCACTTCGCGGATGATGTGAATGCTTTCGGCTTCCAGTTGCTGCAAGTGAGTCAGGTACTTTTTCATAGCGTCGCTCTCGATTCGTGCTGAAGGGTTGATTCCCAATGGCCCTCACCCGAAGAAGGGGAGGGCATACCTTTATCTCCCCCCTTTGCGAAGGGGGGCTGGGGGGGATTTGCCTTTTGGGGAGCCCTCAGGGGGCAGGGTTTATCCGCCGAAGCTTTAGCGAAGGCGAATGAGGATGGGGTTCAAGTAATCTACCGACGGTGCAACCCGCACTCCTTATGCTCCGGATTTTCCCACCACCAGCGGCCGGACCGGGCATCCTCCCCCGGTTCCGTGGCCCGGGTACAGGGAGCGCACCCGATGGAGCGGTAACCCTGACGGTACAGGCGGTTTTTGGGGAGGCGGCGCTCCTCCACGTAGGCCATAAGCTGCTCCTCGCTCCAGTCCAGGAGCGGGTTGATCTTGAGGATGCCGCCGTTCAGCATGTCGAGCTGGATGGCCTGCAGATCGACGCGGGTGACGCCGTGGTCCCGCCGCATCCCGGTCACCCATCCCCCCAGCCCCTTGAGCGCCCGGCCCAGCGGCTCGACCTTGCGGATGTGGCAGCACTCGTGGCGGTTTTCCAGCGACTCGCGGAAGGAAAAGAGCCCCTTTTCGCGCTCCAGTTTTTCCACCGCCTCGTGCTTGGGGAAATACCAGTCGATGGAGATCCGGTACCGTTCCGAGAGCGCGTCCGCCACCTCGTAGGTTTCCTCGTTCAGCCGCCCGGTGTCGATGGCGAAGACGCCAAGGTCCAGCCCCTGTTCCTTGGCCATGTCGATGATGGCGACGTCTTCCAGCGAAAAAGAGCAGGCGAGTTTCACCGGGCCTTGGACCGCCGTGATCCCGATTCTCAGGATGTCCTGGGGGAGGGCGTTTTCGGGTACTGCAGGTACAGAGATCATGCGTTTGCTCCTTGCGCTGCGCGGGTTCGACGCGGTTCGTCTTGGTTCAGCTTCGGTGCCCGGAGACCTGCCACCCTACTGCCGGGTTCGAATTCTTTTTAGATTTGGTCCTCAAACCGGTGGGGAATTGGTCGAGGTACTTTATCAAAACAATGTGGTAACCCTTGTAAAATACCGGAGCATAATTGTCAACTTAAAAAATGGGGTATGGGATGGACAAAGCCGAGCTGTGCGATGTGGAAATTGGGTAAAACACTCGATAAAACAAGGTAGTGGCGACGGTTTGCTGGCAAACAAAAGGCGACTTTTTTCCGGATCATCTCCCAAAGAAGGTCCAGGTACTCTGAGGGAAAACTCCTTTCCCAAGGTCAACCACCCCTCAGCTCACTCCGGCCCATGCAGAAGCACCGGCAGGAACGATTCTGTAAGTCCTCAATAGTCCATACCATTTAAGATACTGATATAGCGATTATTTTGTTTGTGGTATAAGGCGGGAGAACCAGGAGGCACGCAGTCGTACATCGTCTTTATCCAGTGGCCTTTGTCTAAGGTGTAGCCCTTTTCCCGATGCCCTTCCCTGGGAAGGGTAGTCGACATCAAAGGAGGAAATACGCCATGAGGATCAGAAACCACCGGTTGTGCAACGATGATGATTCGCCCGTCCGCTACGTCCCAAGCCCGAACATTTCCGGAAGTCTGCAGGCGAAGTACCTGGTGATGCATTTCACCGCAGGTGCCAGTGCGCAGGAGTCGATCGAGTGGCTGACCAGCAAGAAGGCGAAAGCCTCGGCCCACGTGGTGATCGGGCGCGATGGCAGCGTGACCCAGCTGGTGCCCTTCAACAGGATTGCCTGGCATGCCGGGGAGAGCTTTTGGGGAGGGTTGCAGGGGCTGAACAGCTACTCCATCGGGATCGAGTTGGACAACGCAGGGCGACTGGTGAGGAAGGGAGACGGGTGGCGGGCCTGGTTCGGCACCACCTACCCGGATTCCGAGGTGCTCCAGGCGGTGCATAAGCACGAAACCGAGCTGTGCGGCTGGGAGGACTACACCCCTGAGCAGATCCAGTCCGCGCTGACGGTGGCCAGCCTGCTGGTCTCGACCTACCAGCTTCTGGACGTGGTGGGGCACGAGGACATAGCGCCCCATCGCAAGTGCGATCCGGGTCCCGCTTTTCCCATGGCAAACTTCCGTGCCCGCGTGATGGGGCGGGCGGACAACGTCGCCCAAGCCTACCGGACCACCACCGAACTCAACATAAGGAGCGGACCCGGCGCGCAGAATGCGGCCCTCCCGGGGAGTCCGCTGCCCCAAGGGACCGCGGTGAATTTCCTGAAAGCAGAGGGGGGGTGGTGGCTGGTCGACGTGCAGGACCGCGACCTCGACGGCTGGGTGAACAGCAGATACCTGCAGCGGGTATGACAAGTAAGTAGGTCGTGCTGAGGCACGAAGCGCGACGCAACCCGCAGGAAAAGTCGCGTTTCGTCCCTCAACGCGACCTACGGCCTCTATCCAAACGTGATGATTCTATCGGTCGACGTCTATTATCAAAATTCCCGTGCGTCTGTTGCTGGCGTCTCCTTCCTCAACTGGGAGGATTCCGATGCAGATGGAATATTCCGGACGGTGCTCGATCCCGTTGCGGAGTATCAGCCGGGGCAGTTCTATCTCAGGGAACTCCCCTGCATTTTGAAGCTGATTGAGGAGCACGACCTCCACCCCGATGTTGTGATTGTGGATGGGTATGTCTACCTGGACGGTCATCACCGGCCGGGGCTGGGGAAGCATCTCTTCGATGCCTTGGGGGGGAAGGTGGTTGTGGTCGGGGTGGCCAAGAGGCATTTCCAAGGCGTCCCAGCGGAGTACGAGGTTTTCAGGGGGGGAAGTCGCCGGCCGCTTTACGTTACCAGTGCCGGAATGCCCTTGGAAGCTGCGAAGGCGGCGGTATTGTCCCTGCACGGGAAATACCGGGTGCCGACCTTGTTGAAAAAGGCGGACCAGTTGTGCCGGCAAGGCTTGGCGGGGTGATAAAGACCGTTGCACCCGGAACTGCAGGGGAACATCGCCGGTGATGCCGCCGCAAGTGGGAGCTCGACGCCCGCATTGCGGCGAGGCTTCCGTAAAGGCCAGCCTCCGCAAAGGCACGAGCGCGACTTCAGTCAACGCGCCGGCCTGCGTCCCGAGTCGCGGTTTCACCAAAAGTTTCTGCCGAAGAACCTGCTCCGCGTTTTCCCCTGTTCAGATCTACCCGGGGCTTTATCCCGTGTATCCTGAATATCCCCTTCAAAATCAAATACCTCAAAAGCAAATCCTTCCTCCTTCCCTGAAGCTGCGGCCGACCGGCCCAAACAAGGTATTTCGTACCCCTGCCTTATGTAAAGCCGCCGGACTTGTGGACTCAGCATGCTGCGCTCCTGCTCCAGTGTTGTCCTGTTCTGATACATCTCCAAGTTCAGATACGTTTCCTCTGCGGCCCTCAGCATCCTCTGCGGTGCGCCTATCAAATCCGAAAACTAGGCCGGCAGCAGGCCGCGGTACTGGTGCTTCACCAGCGAGGCGTAGTAGCCGTCCTGTTCCATCAGGTTTTCGTGGTTGTCCGCCTCGATGATCTTCCCGTCCTTCAATACCAATATTCGGTGCGCCCCGACCACGGTCGACAGACGGTGGGCGATGATGAAACTCGTGCGCCCCTTGATCAACCGGTCCAGCGCGTCCTGAACCAGGACTTCGGATTCGGCATCCAGGGCCGAGGTCGCCTCGTCCAGGATCAGCAGGGAAGGGTCCTTCAACAGGGCCCGGGCGATGCTGATCCGCTGCCTTTCCCCGACGGAGATCCGGCAGCCGCGCTCCCCGACCACGAAGTCGTAGCCCCCCGGCAGGTTACCGATGAACTTGTCGGCGTTCGCCGCACGGGCCGCGGCCGCGATCTCCGCGTCGGAGGCGTCGGGGCGCCCGTAGGCGATGTTGTTGCGGATGGTGTCGTTGAAAACGAGGGCATCCTGCAGCACCACGCCGATCTGCTGGCGCAGGGAGCGCTGCTGCAGGGCGCGCAGGTCGGTCCCGTCCACCGCGATGCAGCCCGAAGTCGGATCGTAGAAGCGCTGCAGCAGCGATACCATGGTCGTCTTGCCCGATCCGCTCGGTCCTACGATGGCGATGGTTTCGCCGGGACTCACGTGCAGATCGATCTCCTTCAGGATCTGCCGCTCGTCGTTGTAACCGAAGCTGACCTTGTCGAAGACGACGTCCCCCTGCACCTTGTCGACCGGCTGCGCGTGGGGGGCGTCCTGCAGGCGATCTTCGGCATCCAGGATAGAAAAGACGATGTCGAAGGAGATGGTCGCCTTGCGCAGGGTCTGGTAGACGCCGGTCAGGCTGTTCACCGGCCCGAAAAGCCCCCCCTGGTACCCGAGAAACGCCATCAGGGTACCCACCGTGGTCTGGCCCTGGTGAATCAGGTAGATGGCAAAACCGATCGATGCGGTCTTCGCGAGCATCACCACCAGGCTCTGCGCCGCGCCGATCTTGGTATCGGTGACCACCCCCTTCCTCACGATGCCGTGCGCTTCCGCCACCTCCCCCATGAAGCGCTTCCGCTCGGCCTCCTCCATGGCAAAGCTTTTCACCGTCACGATGCCGGACAAGACCTCGTTGAACCGGGAGAAGATGATCCCCCACCGGTACAGAAGCGAGCTTTCCCGGGCCGTCTGCTCGTGCGAGGCCACCACGCCGATCATGGCGGGAAGGGGTGCGAAGAAGACGACCAGCAGGGAGAGCCGCCAGTCCAGGCGGAACATGACCGCCACGGAAATGGCGAGATAGATGCAGCCGGGGAGGATGTTGAAGGCGAGATCGGAAATGCCGGCCACGAACCCGTTGATGCCGTGGTTGAGCCGGGTCATCAGCCCCCCCACGGTTTCCTCTCGATGGTAGGAGAGGGGGAGGGCGTGGAGCCTGCCGGTGGTTTCGTCCAGCAGCCGGTAATTCACCGAGAGGCGGACCTTCCAACTGAGCCAGTTGGAAAACCCGTTCAGAGCTTCCTTGGCGACGGCAGCCGCCATGATCGCGCCCACCGCCAGGAAAAGTTCCTGCAGTCCGGTGTTGGTGCCCAGCTTATCGAATACGACCTTGTAGATGAGCGGCTCGAGGGCGCCGAGCGCCGCCACCAAAAGCATGACCCCCATGATGACCGCGATGATCCGGCGGTGCGGCTTGATGAAGGTAAGCGCCCGTTTGGCGTGAAGTATTTTTTCCGCATCCATACCTGCCCGTGCGGCGATGAATCTCAGCATGTCACTCCTTCTTTGCTACATCCCGGTAGTGAGGCCAGAGCCTTTCCTTCCCATCAAGGTAGAAATACCCGCCCAAAAGTGATGTGACACCGGTCACCTAACGCCACAACTTCGATGGTGCCTCCAATCTTTATGGTTATAATCTTTAAATTTTTAAAGAACCCGACATAGGTTGCGCGGGAAAGCACGTTTCCTGTCGGCATACGGCAGTGTTTCTAAGTCCCCCTTTGACAAAGGGGGATTTAGGAGGATTCGCCTCTCAGGTTTTTACGGTGCCTGATTCTGGATCGAGAACCTCAGCATCAAATCCTCCCCCCTTGGTAACAGAGGGGGAATCCAAGACGGATATCCTTTTGAGAGATCCGTTCAACTTAAAAGCTCCAGCCAAAAGGGAGGGCGAAGATGAATACCACCATCTTGAAACCGCGCAGGTTTTCCCGGGCATTCATCGCCGCTATCCTCATCTGCTGCTCCGGGTGCGGTCATTTCTCAGAAGGCACCCTGTTGCCGAGTGGCACCCACGGCGCAGCTGCCGGGGGGCAGCTCCACCAGCGGACTGCTCCGGCGAGCTTCACCAAGCCGGTTTCCTTCAGCATGCTGCAGGACTATCCCAAAGGGGAGGATTTCAAAGAGGTCGCCCTGGATTTCGAGGTGATGAAGGAACTGGGCGTATCGACCTGGCGGGGGAGCTTCAGCTGGGTCGATTACGAGCCGCAGCGGGGGAAGTTCGATTTCGCCTGGCTGCACCGCTTCGTTTCCCTGGCTGCCAAGCAGGGGATCACCCTCCGGCCCTACCTCGCCTACACTCCGGCCTGGGCGGCCAAGGGGGGCACGGACAAGGAGACGTGGAACGATCCCCCCAGGCATCTCGAAGACTGGCGCAACTTCGTCGCCGCGACGGTAAAGGAGTTGAACGGCTACCCCAACATCGCGTCCTATGAGATCTACAACGAGGAGAACGTAAAGCAGTGGTGGGACGGCACCCCGGCCCAGTACAACGAACTGCTGAAAACGGCGGCGCAGGTGGTGCGGAAGGGCTCGCCCGCGTCGCTGGTCATCCTGGGGGGGATGGTATGGCCGGATGCGAACTGGGTGCGGGATGCCTGCGTCACCTACGGGAATGCCGCTAACTTTGACGTGGTCCCCTTCCACGCCTATCCGGAAACCTGGACGCCGAAGAACATCACCGTGGAGAACTACCTCGACCAGGGGCGCCCGGGGTCGTTCTATCAGCAGTTCGTGCCGCTGGTGGACGAAAAGTGCGGTCACCGGCCGATCTGGATCAACGAGGCGGGCTTTGCCACCGCGCCGGGCAAGACCGAGCTGGACCAGGCCAACTGGTGGGCGCGGGCGATCGCCACCTTCCTGGCGGACCGGCGGGTGGAGCACCTGGGGATCTACCAGATCCGGGACCGGCATCTGCTGACCGCGGTGATCGGCGAAAGCGAGAACCACTATCTCGGTCTCACCCGTTCCGACCGGCAGAAGAAGCTCGCGTTCCACACGGTGCAGCTGTTGGTGGGCCTTTTGAACACCCGGCACTTGACGGTGGCGGATTCGGAACTGGCGGTGGAGGTGACGGGGGGAAGCAAAGGGGAACTGTACCAGCATCTCTTCGTGCGCCCGGACGGGGTTCAGGTGCTGGTGGTCTGGGACAAGACGGGAAGCCCGACCCTGCAGCTGCGGACCCGGCGCGGGGTGGATGCGTTTGAACATGCCCTGAACGGCACCCTGACGCCCTACCGTTCCTTCGACGGCCGGCACCTCGACAAGGTGAAGCTGGAGCCGGGGATGGTGCGGATCTTCGAGATACGGTGAACGCTTTGTCGACCACCCCTCGGCAGGAGCTGCAAAAAGCGCCCATCCGGTCGGTGGGGGAGGGCGGCAACCCGGTAGGAGCGACATTTCTGCCGCGATAGTCGCCCCGTATGTGCCTGACAACAATGTCGTTTCTATTTACCTATGTTCTGTGGGAGCGCCATTCCTGGCGCGAACCGCCGAAGGCGGTAACAACCGTTGCCGATATTCGCGCCTGGAAAGACGCTCCCCACAGGGCAGGAAGCTACCTGGCTCACGCAGAGAGACTCGATCTGGACAATAATGTCGCTGCTAACAACATGGCCTTTTCCTGGGTTTGGCAACAGCTCCCTTAGCACCACTCTCCCATTGTCCTCACCGTGATCGCTTACCATCAATACTGTATGGCCCCGCCCCGAACTGCGTGATCAGCAGTGCTCCCCCCAGCATCGACAGGTTCTTCAGGAACATGATCATCTGAATCTGTTCCATCGCCGGATCGGTGACTTTCCAGAAGGCATGCATCATGAAGGTTACCGGCAGCAGGAACAGCACCAGGAGCCAGCCCCCGACCTTCGCGTGGAATCCGAAGAGGACGCTCAAGCCCCCTGCCAGTGCGATGATGCCCGACAGCGGCACCGCGATCGAGGCAAAGGGCACCCCTTGCGCAGACGCATATTCGATGGCCTTGTTGGTGAAATGATTCGGAGCCGACATCAGGAAGATGAATGCGAAAAACAGCCGTCCCAGGAACACCACTGCCCCGGCAACCGCTTGTTCCGCGTGCTCCTCGGTCCCCTTTTCGATGTGGAGCCAGTGGAGCACATCATGATACAGGTGATTTCCCATAGAGCTCATGACTATCTCCTTTAAACCCTCCCCCAGCAGACATCTCCATCCCTTTCATAATAGAAGAGTACTCCTTTTCTTAATCTGCCGTAAAGCCCCACCACCTATCGCAACGGACAGGGTGAGGATGGGGGTTCCCTCCACTGCAGCCTTCATTAGATTTCGGCCCTACCAGATTGCGCCATCATCGTCATTCTGACCGTCATGATGACCGTAATGACGGTCATGTAGACGATCATAAGCGCCATGTAGACGATCATAAGCGCCATTGTCGCCATGGTGGCCGTCAAGATGACGATGTTGAGCGTCATGATCGAGACCATGAAGCGCTAACATCGCCATCATCGGCGTCAACCCCAAGGGCATAGAGGTTGTCGCCCCCCCCAAGGTCCCCCAATCGTTCACGGCACTGGCAATGCCCTAAGGAGAGGAGACGGAGGGACGCCCGTAATGAATAAGGTTCTCCCAGAGAATCTTACGATCTTATAGGATGTCCCCCTGGCCCCTCAACACGTCCCCTGGATTCTCTGCACCGCAACTGCCGTTTCAAAACTTGTAGGTCACCCAAGTCGTTACGTAATCGACGTCTTCGCCGGGGCCGGATTCGCGCAGGAAAGGGCCGGCCAGGAAGTGGGCATAGATGGCCACGATGGTGATGTGTCTTTGCACGTCCCACTCGAACTGCAGCTGCGGCTGACTGCCGATGTAGCGAGCGGAGGTGTTTTTGCCGGAGCGGACCAGGACGACTGCGTTGTTGTAGATCCCGTCGTGGATGCTCTCGCGCCAGAAGAAATCCCAGTTGGCGGTGAGCGTCACGTCCTTCGGCAGGTGGAGTTCGATCGAAGGATTGATGTTGATAAAGTTTGCCGGACCGATCAGCCCGTCTTCGCTGAAATAGGCACCCTTGGGGAAAAGCGGGTTGAAGGTTTGCAGGTCGTGGTTGTTGGGATCTTGGTCGCCGCTGGCGATGTCCACTTTCAGGGCGAAACGGGGCGAAAAGGGAAGCTCTGCCGGCGAGTACCCTGTATCAGAAGCAACGGTCCAAGCGCTGATGTCGCCGTCGCCGAACTTACCCCATTGGTAGAGGAACTCGAAGTTGTAGTCGAGTGGCCTCTCGGTCCGCCAGAGCCTGGCTCCCACCGAGTGGCGGGTCTCCTTCGCATGCCCCTGGTCGAATGCCGCGTTGCCGCGGTACAGACCGAGGTAATAGAGATCAGCCTTCCCTTTCGTTGCCGGCGGCAGGGGAAAGACGGAGTACACCCCCCAGAGCGCCTGGCTGGGATCTGTGCCGTCGTCGAAGGTGTACTTGTTGGACTTGACGGGGCGTGTGGCTATGCCATCCACCGCCAGATCGCCCAAGCGGTACATGAGGCGAAAGCCGTCAAAGCTCTGCCGCACGTTGGGGCCTTCACGCACGGCGATAATGCGCTGCGACCCGTAGGCCAGCTCCTGGCGTCCCGAGCGCAGGGTGAGGGTCGCATCCGCTGCCGGTTTCATGCTGAGATCGAGGAATCCCTGGTGCAGATCGAGCTCATCCTTGTCGATTGAGGGGCGGGGGCCGCCGCTGCGGCCGTTCTCAAGGCTGCTCTGGAACTGGCCAAACAGCCTGACGTTTGCCCCGAAATGAACGTCGCCGTGGAAGAAGAAGCGTTGGAGGGCGTAACCGTTGTCGCGCGGCAGTTCCTTCCAGTTGTAGTTGTCAAAGTATTCGTAGCGCTCTCTCGCCTCGCCGCCCAGGCTCAGGTACCAATCACCCCGGTCGTTGAACGGCAGGTACTTGATCGGGTCCCAGAAGTCGATCCTCCTGGTGCCGTCCTTCAGGTAACGGTAGTCCTCGTCGGCCCGGTTCAGCTTATAGCTGGGGACGGAGGGCTCGGTTTCGAGGCTGATCGCCTGCTGGGGGGCGCTCAGCAACAAGTGCAGAGTTATTATCGCGATAATCGAGTAACGAATCTTCATCATCCCTCCCTAAAACAGTCAACACGTGCATAGAACACGTGGAAAAAATTAGCTGACTCAAGCTGCATGTTTGATGAAGGTACCCCTCCGGTATTCCTCGAAGGCTGCGTGTAATTCCTCCCGCGTATTCATGACGATTGGGCCGTATCAGGCCACCGGTTCTCCGATCGGCTCCCCTGAGACCTGCAGAAAACGAAGCGGACGGTCATCCGTCGTGATGCTCACGCCACCATCCTCATAGAGGGCAAGTGCTTCACAGCCCAATGAGAAGGTAAGAGTCTACCACACGATGGCTTGGCACCGGTGGTGGCGCACCATGCGGGTTTTCCGCACCGAAACTTGTCCCAAGGAGGGCGAAAGAAAAGACGAAAGAAAAGACTTCGAGGCTAAGCGCGGTCGGCCAGCCTGCGGTGTCTCCCGGCGCCGGCGAACGACGGCCCAGGTGAGTAGCTATCGGCAAATGCCTGGTATGGCGAGGGGGAGGGAGGGAGGGAGGGTGGGGGCATGGTGACCGGAGGTCGGATGGTGCACCATGCCCCCCTTTCCGGTTTAGAAGGCGAAGCAGTCGCAGCCGATGCCCCTCCAAAGCGGGGCGGTTTTTTGAGATCGCCCTTGGGGGATCGAATGGCTGCAGCATACCGCTTTCATGGAATTGGTTGCCGTCGCGGTGCTGGCAGCGCCGTGATAGCCACCGTAGTTGCTTACCGGCGACCAATCCGGGCTCACCGGAGGAAGCGGAGGTGCCATGGTGCCGAATTCCCCGGTGCCGTGGACGATCTGGCCCCCCACCATGGTCAGCACCGATTCGATCCGCTTGATCTCTTCGTCCGGGACGGTCAGGTAGTCGGAGGAGAGCACCGCCAGGTCGGCAAACTGGCCGGGAACGAGCATCCCCTTCTTCCCGTCTTCGCCGGAGAACCAACTGCTTCCGACCGTGTACAGCCTGAGCGCGGCGAGCCGGTCGATACGGTTCGCCTCGGGGTAGAGCTGCATCCCACCGACGGTCCGGCCGGTGACCAGCCAGTACAGGGAAACCCACGGGTTGTAGCTGGATACCCGGGTCGCGTCGGTGCCGGCGCCTACCGGAATACCCATTTCCAGCATTCTGGTGACGGGGGGCGAGTGCTCGGCGGCGTCCCTGCCGTACCGTTCCCTGAAGTATTCACCCTGGAACGCCATGCGGTCCTGGATGGCGATGCCGCCGCCCAAGGATTTGATCCGCTCGAGGTTCTGCGGCGTGACGGTTTCTGCATGGTCGAAGAACCAGCGCAGGCCGCTGAACGGAATCTCCCGGTTCACCGTTTCGAACACGTCGAGAAACCGGGAAATCGACTCGTCGTAGGTCGCATGGAGGCGGAACGGCCAGCGGTTTTCGGCCAGCAGACGGATGACACGGGTGAGTTCACCTTCCAGCTCCCGCGGCAATTCCGGCCGCGGCTCCAGGAAATCCTCGAAATCCGCCGCCGAGAAGATCAGCATCTCGCCGGCGCCGTTCAGGCGGTAGAAATCGTCCCCCTGCCCCGGCGATGCGGAGTGCACCCAGTTGGTGAAGTCCTCGAATTCCCCCTTGGGATGCTGGGTGAAGAGGTTGTAGGCGATCCGCAGGGTCATCTGGCGGTTGGAAGCAAGCTGCCCGATCACCTTGTAGTCGTCCGGATAGTTCTGGAATCCTCCTCCGGCGTCAATGGCGCTGGTCAGCCCAAGCCGGTTCAGTTCGCGCATGAAATGGCGGGTGGAGTTGAGCTGGTCGTCGAACGAAAGCTTCGGCCCCTTCGCAAGGCTCGCGTAGAGGATCATGGCGTTTGGCCTGGCGATGAGGAGTCCGGTCGGGTTTCCCGCCTTGTCGCGCTGGATCTCCCCTGCCGGCGGGTTCGGCGTGTCGCGGTTGTATCCCATGATGCGCAGTGCCGCAGCGTTCAGGAGCGCCCGATCGTACAGGTGGAGGACAAACACGGGGGTATCCGGCGCGGCTTCGTTAATCTGGTCCAGGGTCGGCATACGCCGTTCGGCAAACTGGAACTCGGTCCAGCCGCCGATCACCCGCACCCATTGGGGCGGAGGGGTGCGACGCGCCTGATCCCGCAGCATCTGCAGAGCCTCAGCCAGGGACGGGACGCCATCCCAGCGCAGCTCCATGTTGTAGTTGAGGCCGCCTCGAATGACGTGCAGATGAGAATCGTTCAGTCCGGGAATGACCCGGCGACCTTTCAGATCGATCCTTTGCGTCTTGTCGTCCGCGGTAGCGAGGAGTTCATCTCCTCCTATGGCAGTTATCTGGCCCCCGGTTACGGCAACTGCAGAAACCTGAGGGTGCCTCTCGTCCAGGGTGGTGATCGCTCCGTTATGTAGAACCACGTGTGGTGCGTTCATGATCATGCCTCCTCGCGTGGGAGCAGCCACCGTTCCAGGAGCTTTACCAAAAGCGGCATGACCGCCCACGTCAAGATGACTACGATGCCCGCCGCGATGAAAAAGGCCTGCAGCAAGGGGGGGAGCTTCCCGATCAGCGGCTGCAGCAGCCAGGGAACCAGCATGCTGGTCGGATAGACGCCCACGACCGTGGCAAGGGCCATTTTCCAGCGAGGTGGCGTAACGGTTGCCTCTCTGCCCGGAAGGGAGAACCACGCTTCAAGCCCCGTTAGCTCCTGGCGAACGGGGCTTCCTTCCGTCATGGGGGCAATCTTTTCTTCCCACTTCTTGAATAACTCGGAACGGTAGAAATTGTCGCGGGCCTCCCTGCTGATAAAGCGGCGCACGATGCCGTATTCCCGGGAGTCGCTGCCGGTTGGCGGACGGATTACGTGCACCCCGAGTTGACCCTCGGAGTGGAGTGACTCGGAAATGAAGTCGTGCAACGCTGCCTCGAATTTTTCCTCATTCCCCCGTTTTACCGTACGCAGAGTCAGCACCGCGACAGGTTCAGCGCCTTTAGCTTGCGAGACGTTTTCCATACGGTCCCCGCTTCTCGGGACGGCAGGTTCGACCTCCAGACCTTCTCCCCGTCCTTGGAAGGGGAGGGGGGAAAGGGCGTCCGGCCCTTTCCCTTGTCGGGAGGGAGCGTGGGCTATTTGCCGCCTTCGCTGGCGTGCTCACCCAGCATGGTCTTGGCGTAGTTGATGCCTAAGCCGTAACCACCGGCGTGCTCCTTGGCCACATTCATCACCGCGTTATAGGTCTCCTGGCGCGCCCAGTCGCGTTGCCATTCCAGAAGCACCTGCAGCCAGGTGGTCGGGATGGCACCCGCCTGGACCATCCTTTGGATAGCCATTTCATGGGCCTCGGCGGTAACCCCGGCCGAAGCGTCAGTCACGATGTAGACCTCGAAGCCGTCGTCGAGGGCGGAAAGGCAGGCGGTGGCGAGGCAGACCTCGGTCCATAAGGCGGCCATGATGATTTTCTTTCGATCCGTTGCCCTCACGGCCTGGACCACCTTTGGGTCTTCCCAGCAGTTCATGGTGGTGCGGTCGATGGGATCTGTGCTCGGGTAGACTTCCTGGACCGGGGCAAAGATTGGACCGCTGAAACTCTTCGCGGCCACCGTGGTCAGCACGACGGGCACATCGAAAATCTTGGCTGATTTTGCGAGGCCCGTCACGTTGTTGATAAGGAGTTGGATGTCGATAGAATGCGAGGCAAATGCCATTTGGGGCTGATGGTCGATAAGAAGCAACATCGAGTTCTTAGGAGTCAGTAGGCGCGGACTCGGTCCGCCTTTACCGGTAAATGTAGCCGTAGCCATTTTTAACCTCCAAGTAAACCGATTTTTCCGTTGGGGCCGTCTGCATCGTGGCCACCTGTCGTATTGAGGCTGGTCCCTCATGGCTTCATGATACGCTTGTCGAGGACGGGTAAAACGAAGAATTTTGTTGGTCAGCAATAACCAAATGCAACACGTTAGATCGGGAGGGAGGATCGACGGGGCGGACCGGCCGGGGAATTAGGGCGCTTTAGGAAAAAGAGGTAAATCCTTTGCCGGGTAACCTGTTGCCGCTTCGAAACCTCGCATACCGTCTCTGGTAACTGTTTTGCGTTCTCCTCCGACACCTCTGCCGTCTCTCCTTCCGCTTTGCTGCCTTCTCAAACAACTTTGCCCCCCTCGGTGCGTTTTTGCCGGGTCTTAAATGTTTTTGCCCAGGGCATTTTCCGTACTGGCGGGCTAAAAAAGTTATTGGCGTCTTCTAAATGTTTTTGTCGCGGCAAGTTGCATTTTTGCCCCGGTAGAAATCTATCTGAAACGACCCGGTGCATTTTTGCCCCTACGTTTGGATTTTTTTACCGATCTCAAGGTTTTTGCCGCCTGGAAAATCTTTTCCAGGTGACCCGATGCATTTCTGTGCCCGTTGCATCTTTTTTTGCCTGATCTCATTCCAACAGCTCAGGCCAAAAATGTTTGGAAGGGTACCTCGAACATTTTTGACAGGGGGGCATGATTTTGGGCGGAGCATCGTTACCTGCACCGACGGAAAGGTGTCTCCACACGGATAACGGCAAAAAGAACGGGTATCACCTCATCAGGCTTTAGGGCAAACCCCAAAAGATGAGGTGTTATCCGTTTTGTTTTCGTGGCGATCCGTGTGAATGCCTAAAATCACGCTTCGCAAGAGGGGACTTCACCGGGTTTCTGCCCAGAACCGCCGCTACCTTGGTTTGGACGATGGTTCCTTAAAAAAAAAAAGCCCCGACGACGACGGGACCGCGAGGTCCGCATCGTTGCCGGGGCTCTTGAACGGCTGATCCTGAGGTGGGGGGAACTCCCGATCTCAGGTTACCATCAAGCTGACTATATGGGACCAGGGGCCCACCTTGTTGTCCCTTCCGATGATCCTGCAGCGGAAGGAGTACTGCTTGCCCGACTGGAAGCCGGACATGATCATCTCGGTGCAGTCTGCGAAGCTTCCCTTGTGGTACCACCCCTCATCCATCCTCGGATCACCTTCGGTTACTTCCATGCAGTACGTGTAGCGCCGCCGGTCCCGGGAGCAGGAGGCCCGTACCACCCCCCTTTTCGTCGACGTTGACCACACTGAGGTCGGGAGCGCCCACTTCCACCGGGCCGCCGGTACTGCGGCGCGATCTGGAACCAATCCCCATCTGTTGCAGCAGCTCGGTGTTGTCGGCTTCGGTGGAACACAAATAGTTCACGATCTTCTGCCACGTGACACCGGCGTTGTTACAGGCAGCGACCCGCTGGGCGATGGCCCTGCGGTCGAAGTTGAGGGCTTCATGGAAGGCCCCCTGGTAGATGTCGATCTTCTCCTTGAATTTCTTGGGATGGGGCACCGTTGCCGGCCAGGTATTGAGGATATCCTCGCGCTGTGCCAAGGCGTTGAAGGCGATGGTCAGCATCGCGAGCCGGTCCGCGTCCTTCCCGTAAAAAGGTACCGCTGGAGCAGCCATGTCAGATATCACCTCCTTTGGTTGATGCATGTCCACCATGCTCGGTGGGGTCTGCTGGACAAAGGATACGATAGGCTATCTCAAAATTTCCGTGTGGCAAGAACCGTAATGGTGCGCATAGGCGGAAACGTAGGACGAAAAAAAGCCGCATAAAAACGGCTTTCCCGTTTCTATGCGGCTCTGATTCTGGCGGGCGGCATGGGATTCGAACCCACGACCCCAGGCTTCGGAGGCCTGTACTCTATCCAACTGAGCTAACCGCCCAGAAGCAAACTTTGTACACTATTTCTCTGGGCAACTCAAGCCTTAATTTGCTGCCCGGCGGCGCTTGCCGGCACCCCTCCGGACGTGCTGATGGATAAGTTCATTTGCGGTGGCCCCTTTTCCTGCTCCCCGCTGGGACCGGAAAACGGACCTGGCTCGGTGCCACCCCAGGTAGAACCTCAAAAGCAAATCCCCCCCAGCCTCCCTTGGTCAAAGGGGGGAGGTCAGGGTCGCAGCCATAACGGTGGGGGAGGAAAGCCGCTACTTCGCGGCGGAGCCGTAGATCGGGATGGTGATCTCTTTTTTCTGCGGGTTGTCGGTCACGATGTGCAGGTACCCGCTCAAAATGCGCGCCTCGGATCGGGAGGCGATGGTCAATTCGACGGTGCCGCTCTCGCCCGGCTTGATGTTCTGCTTCGGGATCTTCGGGGTGATCTGCAGGGAGTTCGAGTTCGCCGTCGCGGAGATCAGCCGGTGCATGGTCGAGCCGTTGTTACGCACGGTGACCGTCACCTCGCGCGGAACCCCGGCCTTCATGGTTCCCAGGCTGATCTGGCGCGGGGTGGCCTGCAGTTCTTCGGCAACGATCCCTTCCATGGTGAAGGTATAGTTGGGGTTCTTCCCCGCATTGGTGGTCATCGCCACCGTCTTTTGCACCTTGCCGGAGAAGTTGGTCGAATCGAAAACCACCTTTATTTCCGCGCTCTTGCCGGGAGCGATGCTGGAAGCGGAGGGGGTGGCCGCGGTGCACCCACAAGAGGCGGTGAGTTGTTTGATCTGCAGCGTGGCGTCGCCGTTGTTCTTTATCGTGAAGCTGTGTTGCACTTTCTTCCCCTGAGTAACGGTGCCGAAATTGTAACTCCCGTGGTCGACGCTGTACTCCGGAGCGGCAATGGCTGTAGCAGTGACTGCGAGGTAGCTCATCAAGCTCAGCAATATCGTACGCGGTTTCATAATGTCCACCCCTTAATTCGTTGCTAACAAAAACATTTTATGGTTATATCATAAAGGCCTTACGCTGGCCAGAATCATTTGACAGTACCAATGGTATCTGTTATAGAGAGGCTCGGAGTTAATTAATGGAACGTCAATTGTGGCTGGATCGAGGATTCGACCTGCAGCTGCGCTATTCGAAGGATCGCATCAACGCCGAGATTGCCCGGCTTGCTGCGGAGATATCGTCTGATTTTCAGGGGCAATCGCTTTTGATCGTGGTGGTCCTGAAAGGTGCCTTCTTCTTTGCCGCGGACCTGGTCCGGGAGCTGAAGGTCCCGGTAGAGCTCGACTATGTTACGCTCTCCAGCTACGCAGGCACCTCGACCACCGGCACCGTGGCGATCGAGAAGGATCTCGCCGCCGACATTGCCGGACGTCACGTCCTGGTGCTGGAAGACATCGTCGATACCGGTCTCACCCTCACCAGGCTGATGGACCTGTTGCAGCAGCGGGGGCCGGAAAGCCTCAACATCTGCACCCTGATCGACAAGAAGGAACGCCGCCAGGCGGAGGTGGAGCCGAAGTACGTCGGCATCGCCTGCGAAGGCGGCTTTTTGGTGGGATACGGACTGGATCTCGACGAGCAGATGCGGGAGCTTTCCAACATCTACGAGGTACGGCAAACTCCCGGAGGGGTTGAATGATTCTCCAATGTGAACAGTGCAAAACCAGGTTTCGGCTGGACGACTCCAAATTGAAGCCGGGCGGGGTGAAGGTCCGCTGCTCCAAGTGCCGCCACGTCTTTCTCGCCGGCGTGGAAACGACCCACGACGAGTCGGAGTTCGACGCCGTTCTTTCCGGCCTGGGGGCCCCTGCGCCGCAGGTGCCGGAACCGGCCGCGCCCGCCGCAACTTCGGTTCCCGCAGCCGAGCCTGGCTTCGCACCGCCCGCCGAGGAGCCCCCCGCTTCCGAGGAGTTCGCCGGGTTCGGCGAAGAGCCTTGCGCAGAAACCCCGGCCGCCGTAGCGGCCGAGCCGGCCGGACTGGATGCCTTTGCCCCCTTCGAGGCAGCCGCGCCGGAGAGCGCCGCCGCTTCCGTCGAGGAACCGCCCCCGTTTGGCGAGTTTTCCTTCGAGGAACCGGCCGCCGCGTCCGCAGCCGCCACCACCGAGGCGGAGGTCGATTTCGGAGCCTTCTCTTTCGAGGAGCCCGCCTCGCCGGCCGAGGCCGCGGCGCCGACTGCCGTCGAAACCACCGTCGACTTCTCCGAGTTCAGTTTCGAAGAGCAGGCACCGGCCGCACCGGAAGCCCCGGCCCCCGAGGCAGAGACCGGCGGATTCGGTTACCAGGAGTTCAGCTTCGAGGAGCCGGCCGCTCACGAGGCACCGGCCGCTCCGGCTGCGGCCCCGACCGAGGCCCTGGACTTCGGCGAGCTCTCCTTCGAGGGCGCACCGACCCTCGGCGCCACCCCGCAGGCCGGCACGGAGACCGCCGCCGGCTTCCAGGAGTTCTCCTTCGAGGAGGAGCCCCCGGCCCTGCCGACCGAGCCGGCGACCTCGGGCGAGCCGCTCGATTTCGGCTCCTTGTCCTTCGAGGAACCGGCTCCCGCGGTAGCGCCGGCGGAATCACCCGTCTCGGGGCCGACCGAATTCAGCTTCGAAGAGCCGGTCCCCACGACCCCGGCCGCTGCCGAATCGGTGCTCGATTTCGGCGAGCTTTCCTTCGAGACCCCTCCCGCTCCGGCGGCCGAGCCGGCCGCTTCGACCTCCGATTTTGACTTTTCCTTCGAGGAGCCGGCGGCGAAGTCCCCCGCCGCTTCGGAATCGGTCCTCGACTTCGGCGAGTTCGCCCTGGAAACTCCCCCGGCGGCAGCACCTGCCACCGAAGGCGCGCCCGCCGTTGAGGCCGCGGCACCGGTGCCCCCCCAGCCGGCACCACCGGGCGGCGAGTCGCTCGATTTCGGCGATTTCTCCTTCGACCAGGACCTTTTCAAAAAAGACGCGGGCAAAGAGGCAACTGCCGCGTTCCCGTCCTTCCTGAAGCCGGAGTCGGCTCCCGGCGTGGCGGCTCCGGCCGAGCCCGGCCCGCTTGCCGCTGCCGGCGAACCGGAGCTCGACGAGGTCCCGCCGTTCCCGGTCTCCCCGCGGCGCAAAGGACGCTCCGTGCTCACCGTGTCGCTGGTCACCATCTCCGTGGTGGCGGTCGTTGCCCTGAGCGGCGCCGGTTTATACCTGATGCAGAACGGCCCGGCGGCCTTCGACAAGGTCGGTCTCGGCTTCGTCGCCACGTGGTTCGGCATGGAGAGCCCCGAGGAAGGCAAGATCGCCATTCGCAACGCCCAGGCGTCCTTCCATCAGAACAAGGACGCGGGTGAGCTTTTCGTGGTGACCGGCCAGGCGGTGAATTCCTTCAAGAAAGCGCGCGCCTCGATCCACATCAAGGTGACCCTGTACGACAAGGCCGGCAAGCCGATCCTCCAGAAAACGGCGTACTGCGGCAACAAGCTCACCGACGACCAGCTCGCGACCCTGCCGATCGCCAAGATCGACTCGATCATGAACAACCAGTTCGGTGATTCGCTGTCCAACATGGGGGTGCAGCCGGGCAAGAGCATCCCGTTTGTCGTGGCGATCGCCAACGTACCCAAGGAGGCGGCCGACTTCGGCGTCGAGTCGATCGGTTCCACCGTCTCCAGTCCCTGATCCCCCGGGGCACCGCTACCTGCAACGCAGAAAGGCCGGCGCTAGAACGCCGGCCTTTCTGCGTTTGGTCGGCTGGTGCGAAAGCGGCGTACCAGCTTCCCGCTTACGGAAGCGTAATCGTAATATTGAGCTGCTGTTTGAAAAGGAAAGGAAGCGATGGGGGAGAGAGGGGTTTTCCGGGGGAGAAAAAGGAAGGCCTGCAGGCGCACGGGGCGGCTGCAGGCCTGGCATTGCATGGAAGACCTGATTAGGCGTGGATAGCGTTCACCGGGCAGGTGTCAACGCATGCCCCGCAGTCAATGCAGGTATCTGCAGCGATGACGCGCTTGTCGCCCTGCTCGCTGATCGCGTTGACCGGGCAGGAATCCTCGCATGCCGCGCAGTTAATGCACTCGTCGGTAATGGTGTGTGCCAAGATATTCACCTCCTTGTCGGTTGCTGTGGGTTCAAATCCCGTCCGAAGCTACCATACCGTGGGAAAAAAGTCCACCATAAACCTCCCGTTTTATCTGGTGCTTAGATGGAGAAAAACCTTGAACTGTCAGAGCGTCTCCTGTATTATAAAAAAAGGTTTTAAAGCCGACAAAAGATCCTGTCGTACTGCCATTACCTGAAACTGCCTTGAAATACATACTCATGGAGGGTTTTTTATCTGATGAATATCCTCGCCCTTAACTGCGGAAGTTCCTCGGTCAAATACCAGTTGTTCGACTGGGAAAAAAAGGTCGTCGTGGCCAAAGGGATGGTCGAAAGGGTCGTGATCGGCGATTCCTTCATCCTGCACGAGGTCCCCGGCCGGGAAACCTATCGTGAGGAGTCGGAGTGTCCGGATCACAAGACTGCGGTTGACCTGATCCTGCGCACCCTCACCGACCCCAATCATGGCGTTTTGGAGGACATCAAGCAGGTCTCCGCGGTGGGGCACCGCGTCGTTCACGGCGGCGAGCGCTTCACCAAGTCGGTGCTCATCGACGCGGACGTTCTCGAGGCGGTCACCGAGGTGCAGCACCTCGCGCCGTTGCACAACCCCCCCAACATCGCCGGCATCGAAGGCGCCATGGCCGTCCTCCCGGGCGTGCCCCAGATCGCGATCTTCGATACCGCGTTCCATCAGACCATGCCGGAGCACGCGTTTCTCTATCCGCTTCCCTTCGAGTGGTACGAGCGCTACGGCGTTCGCCGCTACGGCTTCCACGGCACCTCGCACCTCTACGTTTCCAAGCGGATCGCCGCGATCCTCGGCAAACCCGCCTCGGAAACCAACGCGATCACCATGCACATCGGAAACGGGGTTTCCCACTGCGCCATCCGCGGCGGCATCTCCGTCGATACCAGCATGGGGCTCACCCCGCTGGAAGGCGCGATGATGGGCACCCGCTGCGGCGACATCGACCCGGCCATCCCCGCCTTCATGATGCAGAAGGAGAACCTCTCCGCCAAGGAGATCGACTCCATCCTCAACAAGAAAAGCGGCGTCATCGGGATCACCGGGCGCTTCACCGACCGGCGCGACGTGATCGAGAACGCCGCCAAGGGGGACCGGCTCTGCGGCCTGGCGCTGGACATCGAGGCCTACCGGCTCAAGAAGTACATCGGCTCCTACCTGGCGATCATCGGCCGTCTGGACGCGGTGGTCTTCACCGCCGGCGTCGGCGAGATGGGGGCTCCGATCCGGGAGCGCGCCCTGGAGGGGCTGGAGCACCTCGGGATCCACCTGGACAAGGAGCGCAACCGCGGCGCCATGACCCGCAAGCGGGAGAGCCTGATCACCACCGACGATTCCCCGATCAAGGTGTACGTCATCCCGACCGACGAGGAACTGGTCTTCACCGAAGACGTGGCCGCCATCCTCGACGGGAGCTACACCGATCACATGCACTTCGAGTACAGCTTCTCCCGCCGCGACTTCGTGCGCAGCTAGGGAGGCCGGCCCGCGGGAACGATGCGGCGCGGCTGGCAACAATGAAAAAGGCCGGCGGGGTGATCCCCGCCGGCCTTTTGCTTTGGTGAATTTTCAAAGGTTCATCCTATGACCACTTTGGCAAAGGGGGGTGGGGGAATTTGGTTCTGAGGTTCTCAGGACTTTCGTAACGTCACAACCTCAAGCGGCAAGTCCCCCAAAATCCCCCTTCGCAGAGGGGGACTTCACCGGACCTTTGGGGACAGCGACGCCTGCACTGGGGTGGCATGGTCAGTCGCCTGGATCTAAGGCGCAATAAAGAAAAGGGCCGGTGGAATTTCCGCCGGCCCTTCGTTGTGAACCGAATGCGATGCCGCGAAGTGGGGCTACAGCCCCTGGGCCTGGACTGCGGTGATCGCGGTGACGTCGATGATGTCCTGCACGGAGCAGCCGCGGGAAAGGTCGTTGACCGGCTTGGCGAGCCCCTGGATCACCGGGCCGATCGCCTTGGCGCCGGCCAGGCGCTCGACGAGCTTGTAGGCGATGTTGCCGGCATCGAGGTCCGGGAAGACCAGGACGTTCGCCTTGCCGGCGACATCGCTCCCCGGGGCCTTCTTGCCGCCGACCGCCGGGATGAGCGCGGCGTCCGCCTGCAGTTCGCCGTCCACGGAAAGTTCGGGGGCGAGCCCCTTCAGGATCCCCAGGGCGTTGAGCACCTTGTCGGCATCCGGATGGGAGGCGCTTCCCTTGGTGGAGAAGGAGAGGAGGGCGACGCGGGCCGGGACGTCGAGAAACGCCTTGCAGTTTTGCGCGGTGGCCAGGGCGATCTCGGCGAGGGCCTGGGCGTCCGGGTTCGGGTTGACCGCACAGTCGGCGAAGAGGATGACGCCGTTTTCCCCGAAGTTGGGGGTCTGGGTGGCCATCAGGAAGAAGGAGGAAACGGTCTTGATCCCCTTGGCGGGGCCGACGGTCTGGAAAGCGGCGCGCAAAACGTCGCCGGTGGTCCCGGTCGCCCCGGCAACTTCGCCGGCGGCGTCACCTTCGCGGACCATCATGCCGGCGAAGTAGAGGTTGTCGGAAGCGGTGAGGAGGGCGCGTGCCTGCTCGGCGGTGAGACCTTTGCTCTTGCGCAGCTCAACGAGCTTTTCGACGTAGCGCGGCAGGTCCGGCGAGGCGGCCGGCTCGACGATCTGGACGCCGGCGAGATTGACCCCTTTGGCCTCGGCCGCAGCCTTGACCGTGGTCGGGTTGCCCAGAAGGACCACCTTGGCCAGACCCTGCTCCACGATGCTCTGCGCCGCGAAGAGCATCCGCTCGTCGTAACTCTCCGGAAGCACGATGGTCTGGAGATTTTTGCGCGCCTTTTCCTTGATCGACTCCACCAACGGCATGATTTCCTCCCTATGAAAAAAGTGTGTTGTAAAAACAAACTGCGTTCGGTTTTATAACCCAGCAAGGGACTTCCGGTCAACAAAAAAGCCGCCCCTCCGGGCCGGTCCCCAGGGGGTGGACGGGAAAAAACCGCTCTTCTGGTAGATCGGCAACGGCGCGAAACCTATCACAAAGTGTCCGGTTGATCCACCAAAGCGTTTGGGCCGCGAGACGGGGGAGGGTAAACCCGGCGCGGATCGGCGGGGGGGCAGAAAAATCGTTTTATGCTCCCGGCGCTCCGGATCGTTCAAAGCGGGGACGCGCCGGTTCCATCCGGTTCCGCTTCCTCGACTCGCAGCAGGGAGTCGTCGATCAGGTGCAGGTCGACCTCGGTACCCGCCGGGCAGCGGGAACTCCCCTCCGGGAGCAGGGCCAGGGCGTTGCAGCCCAGGAGGGTCTTGAGGATGCCGGTCTTCTGGTCTCCGGAACTGGTGGCGAGGTAGCGGTCGCCTTCCTGTTCGACCCGGACCCGGAGGAAATGGAGGTTTCCCTCCTTCTTGCGGGCCTCCTCACGGAGCACGCCGCGCACCGTCCGGCGCAGGATGCGGCGCTGCCCCATCATCTTGAGCAGGGAGGGGGCCACGAACTCCTCGAAGGTGATCATGGTCGCGACCGGGTTGCCCGGGAGCGAGAAGACCGGAGTGGTGCCGTAAAGGGCGAAGGCGGTCGGACTTCCCGGTTTCATCAGCACCTTCCAGAAGACCTCGGAGACGCCGAGTTCGGCGAGGGTCTCGCGCACCAGGTCCCGGTCTCCCGCCGAAACCCCGGCCGAGGTGACCAGGACGTCCGCCTTGAGCCCCTCCCGGATCAGCGCCCGGTGGCTTTGCGCGTCGTCCCGGGCGGTCCCGATCAAAACCGGCTCGGCGCCGCAAAGTTTGACGGCGGCCGCGATGGCGTAGGCGTTGCTGTTGACGATCTCGCCCCGGCCGGGCGTGGTGCCCAGCTCCACCAGTTCGTCGCCGGTGGATAGGATCGCCACCCGGGGCTTGCGGTACACCGGTACCAGGGCGATGCCGCAGGAGGCGAGCATGCTCACCTGCGGGGGAAGCACCACCGTCCCGGCCGGGACCACGGTCTCCCCGCGGGCAACGTCCTCGCCACGGATGCGGACGTGGTTTCCGGCCGGGACCGGTTTCTGCATCCGGACCTCTCCGGAGCGCTCCTCGGTCTCCTCCAGCGGCACCACCGAGTCCGCGCCGGGAGGGAGCGGGGCCCCGGTCATGATGCGGGCCGCGCCGCCGGGAGGGACGGCGCTGTCGGAAGCGGTGCCGGCGGGGATGTAGTCGGTGATTTTGAGCCAGCGGTCGGGGGCGCATTCGGCGGCGCGCACGGCGAAGCCGTCCATGGCGGAATTATTACTGCCGGGGAGGTCCCAGGGGGCTTCGATGTCGGCCGACACCACCCGGCCCACCGCCTCGAGCAGCGGCACCTTTTCGGTCCCGAGCGGTACGATCCTCTCCAGGATGGCGCTGCGCGCCTGTGCGTAGGTCAGCATCGGCAATTCCTCCCGTTCGGTTGATCATCGATGAATAGCACGATCATCGCTGGTTGAAAAGGGCGCAAGCGGACAACGAGGAATGAACAACGCGTGGGCGTCAATCTTCAGCAGGACCATTACCTCCCTCTCCTTCAAGGAGAGGGTCGGGGTGAGGATGGGGGTAAGTTGCCGATTTCGGGGACCGATCCCCCACCTCGTTGCCAGCCGCGTTCCGACGCCCAACCCCCTTGGGGGGGAGTAACGTGTTACGGAAAATTGATGCTCATCGGTTTGAACCTCGATCCCTGAAACCGGCCGGTTCGCCCCTTGAGCCGGAGTCCCCTTGCTTTCGCGCTCCTTTGGTCAGGGCTGCTTCGGCTATTGACCTGTTGCCGTGAGGATGGCGAATGCATTACTATAGTGCCTGGCCCCGGGGTTGAAAAGGGAGGCGCGTTGCCGCGTGCCGCTGGTCCTTCTTCCTCCGGACGGGACGGTTTTACTGCCAGGCTCCGGCGCCGGTATCCTTGGGATCAAAGAGACGGAAAAATTATGGCCGCACCTCGCAGCAACATCGTTTTGATCGGAATGCCCGGCTCCGGGAAGAGCACCGTCGGTCCCAAGCTGGCGGAACAGCTCTCCCTGAAGTACCTGGACACCGATCTTCTGATCACCGTCCAGGAGGGGCGCGAACTCCAGTCGATCGTCGACGCCGACGGCTACTTGGAGCTGCGCCGCCTCGAGGAGCGGACCCTGCTCGAACTCGACTGCGAGCACCACGTCATCGCCACCGGTGGGAGTGCCGTCTACAGCGACGCGGGGATGACCCACCTGAGGCAACGTGCGGCAGTGGTATTTCTGGACGTGGACCTGGAGACCCTGACCCGGCGCATCGACGATGAAGAACACCGGGGACTGGTGCGCCGCCCCGGGCAGACCATTGCCGAGCTTTATGCCGAACGGTTGCCGCTCTACCGGCGCTATGCCGACCTGAGGGTCGTCTGCACCGGCCTGGGCGCCGATGAGGTCTGCACCCTGATCCGTGCGGGGCTCGCCCGCGACGGGAGTCGGGCCGAGCTCTAGCGGGCCGGTCGGGGCAAAGGAGAAAACGATGGACATCATGGCCGCGATTGCGGAGCGGAAAATAAAGGAAGCGATGGAGAACGGGGCGTTCGATAACCTTCCGGGCCGGGGGAAACCGCTGGTGCAGGAGGATCTCTCCGCAGTGCCGGAGGAGCTCCGGATGGCATACAAGATCATGAAGAACGCGGGTTGCGTCCCGCCCGAGGTGGAGCTGGGAAACGAGGTCGCTTCGCTGCGCCGCCTGGTTCTGGGGATGGAGGAGAGTGAGGAGCGGCGCAGCCGGGTGCGCGAGCTGAATTTCAAGCTCATGAAGCTGGAGATGATGCGCAAACGCCCGCTTTCGCTCGACCTGCTCCCGGAGTACCAGGAGAAATTGCTGGAACGTTTCTGACGCCGATCACGCCAGACGCCGTCCTTGGCGACAAGGGGGCTTCCCAAAACCGGGAGTCCCCTTTTTTCGCGCCTTTCGCCGCCGCGCCCGGTTGACACGGGGGGGACCAATGCTAGATTCTTACATGCTTTTAATCCGAGGGGTGCGGCAGCGCGGCCACGCGCATGCGGTCTGATTCCGGCGCCACTCGGAGGTTCCGAACTCCACAAGGGCAGGCAAGGCCACCCCGGCGCCGGACCAGGCAGGACCCCCGCGGAGCCCGGGTGAAGAGGACACGCCATGAGCCAGGAGAAAGCCAGGATCCTCTGTGTAGACGACAACCCCCGCAACTTCGAGCTGCTGAAAACCATGCTGGCGGCGCGCGGCTATGAAGCGGTCCAGGCGCGCGGCGGAGCCGAGGCGATGGAGACGATCCAGTCGGAACGGGTCGACATCGTCCTGCTCGACGTCATGATGCCGGAGATGGACGGCTTTCAGGTATGCCAGAAGATCAAGGGGGACGAGCATTTCCGCGCCATTCCGGTAATCCTGATCACCGCGTACGACGATCAGGAGTACCGCATCGCGGGCATCGAGTCGGGGGCGGAGGATTTCATCTCCCGCCCCTTCGACATGAACGAGCTCCTGGCCCGGATCCAGATGCTTTTGAACGTGAAGGAGCTGAACAGCCAGCTCACCGCCGCCTACAGCAACATCACCAGCCTCATCACCTGCGGCGAGGGGATCGTCTCCTCCCTGGACCCGCACCGCTTCGACTTCATGGAGCTGGTGGGCAAGATGGTGACGGGACTGATCGCCGCGGCCCCGGAGCGGACCGAGAACCCCCAGTTCGTCCTGGTGGGGATCCAGGAGGAAAACGGCGCCCACCGCTGGCTCAAATACCATCACGGGACCTGCCTTCATGTCACCGAGCTCGAGGGCGACCTGGGACCGGAATTCGCCCTTTTGGCCGGCCGCCCCGGCATCTCCTGGTTCAACCGGTCCGAGATGAGCGCCGCCGACCGGGTCCAGCTCGACGTCGCCGTCGCCCCGGTCACCCGTTTCACCGCCAATCTCGTCTGCTACCTCGGAGACAGCTTCTCGGTCTGCGCGGTAAACTACGGCCGGCGCGTTACCGGCTACGACGGCGAGGTCCTCAAGAGCATCGCCACCCAGAGTCTCTTCCTCCGCTCCCTCTCCGCGCAGATCAAGGAGACCGACGAGGCCTTCGCCTACACCGTCTTCGCGCTGGCGCGCGCGGCCGAAGCCAACGACGACGACACCGGCAACCATCTGGCCCGGGTCGGCGAGTACTGCGCCCTTTTGGCCCGCAGCATCGGGATGTCGGAGGATTTCGTCGCCCAGATCCGGCTCCAGTCCCAGATGCACGACGTCGGCAAGATCCACATCCCGTCCCAGATCCTGAAAAAGCCGGAGCAGCTCCAGCCGGAGGAGTTCGAGGTGATCAAGCAGCATACCCTCTACGGGGCCCGCATCCTCGGGGACCACGTGAGGTTTTCGCTGGCCAAGAGCATCGCGCTGTCGCACCACGAGCGCTACGACGGCTCCGGTTACCCGTACGGCCTCAAAGGGGAGGAGATTCCCCTGGCCGGCAGGATCCTCAACATCGCCGACCAGTACGACGCGCTGCGCAACCGGCGCATCTACAAGGATGCCTTCGACCACGAGACCACCTGCCGCATCATTCTCAACGGGGACGGCAGGACCATGCCGGAGCACTTCGATCCGAAGCTGTTGGGGGTTTTCCGCGACCTGTCCGGCGAGTTCGACGCCATCCACGTCTCCTTTCACCAGGGGAAACGGGCCCGCGACCTGGACGGGGCGGACGCGCCGCCGCTCCTGCCGCCGCAGCGGGATCCGGCGCGGCGCCGGACTGAACCTGCCTCGTGAACCTCGGCGCTCTCGGGTCCCGGTGCGCGCCGCACCCAGGAGGATAAATCATGAAGAAGATGGTGGCGGTAGTGGTGCCGGTGGTGGTCGTGCTGCTGGCCGGCCCGGCGGGGGCGCTGGGGCGCAGCGGACAGACACCGGAGCCGTTGCCGGAAGCGGCGGCGCCGACGAGCCCGGCCCGGGAGCCTGCCTGCGACTGCTGTCAGAAATGCATGGCCGCCATGAAGACGGTCGAGCCCAAGCCGCAACTGCCGGAAAAAAAGCAGGGGGAAAAGGACGGCTGCCGGGATTGCTGCGACCGCTGCGGCAAGGAGAAAAAGCCGAGCGAGGAGGCCTTCCCGCCGGAGGTGGTACCGCATAGATAGGGTGGGGGAGGCAGGTCCGCAGGACCGGAAGCGGGAAAGAGAAAAAGGCACCTGGCCGAGCCGCTGTTCTTCATGGGCAGCGGGGCCTGGTGCCTTTCATTTTGGGGAAAAGCGTGGTGCCGGGATCAGAAGGGGGCGCAGCAGGAAGCAACGGTCGCGGTGATTCTCTCCCTTCTGCGGATCGGAGCGGAGCAGGTGCAGCGGCGCTGTACCACTTCCACCCAGCTGCCGTCGCGCAGCACGGCGGCAATCAGCCCTGCTTCCTTGAGATCATCCAGGCGCGATTCCAGGGCAAGGGCAATCGTATCATCCAAGCAGCGTACCAGAACTACCATAGTCGCATCCTCCTTCACTCTCCGCCGCGTGCGGCAGGCTTTTTTCGGCGCCAAGGGCGCGAAAAAAGGCGGAATTCGTCTCCTCGGGTCGTTCGCGAGCGCACAATATAATCGAAGTGAAAAAGATTAACAAGAACTTTTTTTGACCAGGTCAAAACTCCCGCCAGGCGAGCCAGAACGAGAAAGGGGGATGCGCTGCATCCCCCTTTCTCGTTCTTACTCGCCCCGTGGCTTGTGCGCTCTCTCCCTCCCGGGAGAGGATGCTACTTGCAGTCTTCCATCCAGAGACAGTTGCTCTGTCCGCAGACCGCAGCCGTGCCGGTATTGAAACAGTCGTTGTTGTTCTCGGAGCGCTGGATCGCCCGAACCAGGTCGGTCTTGTTCATCTTTCCCGCCTTTAAACCCTGCCGTTCCGCAATTTCCTTGATCTCGTTGATCTTCACCTTTGTTACCCCCTGAATTGATAGTCTGTCTGGAACGATTCCTTCTCTGCCAATGGGTGATCCTTCAGCGCAAAAACAAGGGCGCTTTAGTTATAACAAACACAGGAACCGTAATCAATTGAATTGCGCGAGGTGCTCGCAAACCGGTGCGGTGATGGCCGGGTCGAGCGCGGGCTGAGACTGCGGTTCAGGCTGCATCTGCTTGTGCAGCTGGTAACGGACGCATTCGCCGTAATGCCTGAGACAGTAATGTTTCTTGATGTAGCGGGAAGTGGCGGGGAGTTCGGGCATGAGCTCCTGAAAAAACCAGCAGGAAGAAGCTAGGTCGCATCCGGCCATGGTAAGAACCTCATGAGGACAATAAGCATTAATGGACGGATGAATGATAGACTTTTAATTTATATATGTCAACGGTGGGTATGGTGAAAATCGGATCAGGGGGGAAGGAGGTGGCTTCTCCGTTGAGGCGGGCGCCTCAAGGCACGGGGTGGAAGGTCCCCCCCAGCAGGGAGGGACCTGATGGGGCTGGGTGACGCGATGCTGCCGTTGTTATAGGCGTCGTCCGGCTTGGGCGCGGTGAGGCGACTGCCCCACCGAGAGGGCCGGTCGCTCCTTGCGCTCCGCTCCCCTCCCTTCCCGGCGCAGGTAGCGGGCCAGCGCCTGCACGGCGACCGGATCGAACTGCTTGCCCGCGTGCCGGAACAGTTCCTCGAGCGCCTCGGTAGCGGTCACCGCCTTTTTGTAGGGGCGGGTGGAGACGATGGCATCGAAAGAGTCCGCGACCGTGATGATGCGCGCCTCCAGGGGGATCTCCTCGCCGCGCAGCCCGGCGGGATAGCCGTCGCCATCGAAGCGTTCGTGGTGGTGCAGGATGCCTGGCAGGACGGCGCTCAGCTTTTCGATCGGCCTCAGGATCTCGACCCCCATTTCCGGATGCAGCCGCATCGGCGACGCCTCTTCGCTGCTCAGCCGCTCCGGCTTGTCCAAAAGGCTCTCGATCACCCCGATCTTGCCGATATCATGCAGGAGGCCCCCCAAACGCACCCGCTCGACCAGGTCCTCGTCCAGCCCCATCTCCCGGGCGATCCCGACCCCCAGGTGCATGACCCGCTCCGAGTGCCCCTTGGTCCAGGGGGACTTGGCGTCCATGGCGTTGGAGAGGGTGGCGATGGTGGCGATGAAAAGGTCGCGCATCTCGTCGTAGAGCCGGGCGTTCTCCAGGGCGACCGCCATCTGCGCCGCCACCTTTTCCATGGCGAAGGTGTCCTCCATGCTGAACATCCCGGGCAGAGTGCGGCCCAGGAGCAGGACCCCCTTGGAATCTTCCTTGCTGGTCAAAGGTACCGCGAGAAGCGACTCCAGCCCCGCCTCCCGCAGGATCCGGTCGGCTACCCCCAGGTTCTTCGAGCCGGAAAGCAGCGGCAGGTGCCGGCTTTGACCGTCGGAAAAGGCCCCGTGGGCGAGGTTGCGCCCGGTGATGTGGCCTCCCGGCGTGAACGGGGCGGGAACGTTGAGGCCGCGCGACCGCGCCACCTGTACCACCAGGTCCTCCGGTCCCTTCACCAGCACCGCCATGAAGTCGCACTGGATGATCCAGCCGATCCGGTCCACGGCGGTCTCCACGATCTTGTCCCGGCTCAGCGAGGAGGAGATCGCCTTGTTGATCTCGTCCAGGGTGGAGATGACGTCGGAGTGCCGCGCCATCGCCTCGGCCATCTCGAGGGTGTCGTCGAAGAGCCTGATATGGCTGGTGACCAGCCCGGCGTGGGACGCCATCGAGCGCACCAGCTGGATCTCCTCGTGGCTGAAGGCCGGCTCCCCGGCAGCGCGCGCCACGAAGACCACCCCGGCGACCTGGTTGCGCACCATCATCGGCACCGCCAGCAGGATGTGCCGTGCCAGGAGCGTCCCCAGCTTCGGGGGGATCAGTTCGAGGTCGGCCGGATCCTGGAATAAGAGGTGCTTCTTGCGCTTCAAGAGGGTCTTCATCAGGGGGATCTTTTCGGGGGGGAGGGGCAGCTGCTGGAAAAGATGGAGATAACGCAACGGCAGCCCGCTGGTGCGGGCCGGGCCGAAGCCCTGCCGGTCTTTGTTGCGGAAATAGACAACCGTCCACTGGGCACGCACCGTTTTTTTCACCAAGGAACTCAATCCCTTGAGCACCTCTTCCTCGGCGGTGAGCCCGGTGAGTTTCTCAAAACCTTCCTGGTATGCTCCGTAGCTCGCAATCATGGCTTCATCCTACCACAACCCCAAAAAAAAGAGCTCATAGAACCGCAACTTATACAGTTAGAATTGGAAGATTTGATAAATTTAATGTATCGCGGGGCGGTGCCGGAGGATCTGTCGCCGGTTGCGACCAGGTTACCACGTTTGAGGCAGAGCCGCCGGTTGAAGTAGAAGGTTTGCTGCTGGTGAGATAGAGACAATAGTGTGACCAATTGTGACATTGGGCGTTTTATTGACTGTCCTCGCCCAAAAAATTCTTCCAATGTCACATTTTCACTGAAGTTATTGGTAAAAGTGTCGATAGGTATCGGTAAAGTCTCGGCTCCGCTGGAAATCGATCTCGCCTTCGGCGCCGACCGTAAAACAGCAGTCCAAAATCGTGCGAGGCGCACCGCGCCCCCCTTAATAGGAGGATACGCAGCATGTACTTTTTACAGGATCTCTACCTTCGCCTCTCCATCAAGGCGCGCATCGCCCTTTTGTGTGCCTGCTACACGGTCTGCATGGTCCTTTCGTCCATTTTCGGGCAGTCCAATTCGATGCTGATCCGGTGGGGATCGCTCGCCGTGTTCACCGGCGCCGGCCTCTTCTTCGGGATGCTCAACATCTGGGGGATCGGCAGTTCGATCGACCGGGTCATCAAGTACCTGCAGACCATGGCGCAGGGGAATCTGACCGAAAACATCTCCGCCAAGCGCAACAACGAGATCAGCCTGATCATCAAGACCATCGCGGAACTGCAGCAGAGCATGCGGACCATGATCCAGAGCATCCAATCGACCTCCTCCGGGCTCAACCAGGCTTCCTCCGCCCTGCGCCAGACGTCGGACGCCATGGCCGCCGGGGTCCGCGCGGCGGTGGGACAGACCGGCTCCGCGGTACAGGCGGTCGGGGAACTCTCCTCGGTCAGCGCCGATATCGCCCACAACTGCCAGGTCATGGCGCAGAAGGCGTCCGAAACCAAGGGGAGCACCGTCGAAGGGGAACGGACCATTTCGGCGATGTCCCAGATGATGGCGGAGATCGACAAGATGGTCACCGACACCACCTCTGCGGTTCAGTCGCTGGGGCACAACTCGGAGCAGATCGGCGAGATCGTGGATACCATCGAGGACATCGCCGACCAGACCAATCTGCTGGCGCTCAATGCGGCCATCGAGGCGGCGCGTGCCGGCGAGCAGGGGCGCGGCTTTGCGGTCGTAGCCGACGAGGTGCGCAGCCTCGCCGAGCGGACCACCAAGGCGACCCGCGAGATCCAGCGCATCATCGGCGTGCTCCAGGGGGACGTGAAAAACGTCATCGACTCCATGGGGCAGAGTTCCGAGAGCGTGAAAAACGGAGAACGCGGCGTCCAGCTCTCCAGCCAGGCCATCTCCGAGATCCGGACCCAGATCGAGGTGCTGACCGACGCCGTCTCGCAGGTAGCCACCGCCGTCGAGGAACAGGCGGCCACCACCGCCGGGGTGAGCCACAACATCCGTTCCATCAACGAGGTGATCGAGAACGTCTCCTCCGGCGCCCAGAACACCGGCAACGCCGCCTCCGACCTCGCCTCCTCGGCCGACGAGCTCAAGAACCTGGCCGGACGCTTCTCGGTGTGACGGCGCGCATCAATTGAAAAAAAAGGCCCCGGAGCTTGCGCGCCGGGGCCTTTTTTTATGTCAGCGAGGTGGTGGTTCGTTGGGGGGAGGGTACATGTCCGATTCGGGGGGCGGGGGCGGGTAGTAGGAATCGCTCCGCACCGGGCGCCGGCTGCGCATCGTGCCGGGGATCTGGTTTCCATAGGCATACATGCACTGGAGGTAGGTGTTGTCGTAGCGGCGCTGGGCCTCGCGGCCGGAATAGTGCCCGGAGTCGGCTCCGGCGACGCTTCCGACCAGAAGACCGGAACCCGCACCGAATGCCGCCCCGGCGCCGGGATGACCGCTGGCGGCTCCCAAAAGTGCCCCGATCCCGGCCCCGACCGCGGTACCGGTGACCGCCCCGCGGGCTACGTTTTGATCCGCAGCCTGCTGCGGCGAGTTACCCAGCCGCTCGCCCGCCCACTGGCGGCAGGCCGCGTCCTCACGCTGGAACTGGTCGAACGGTTTGCCCCGGCTCGGCAGCACCAGCACGCTTGGTCCCGTGGGGAGCGTCTCGCAGCCGGCGACCAGCATGACCAGCAGAAATGCCGGAATGATCCGCATCATAAGTCAGTCACTCCTTCCTTTCCGGAGGCCGCGGCGAGACCGTGGTCCAGCCGTCCGGGCACTCCTTGACGTAGGGGTAGTACCCCTTGGGGTTGGTGCAATAGTACCAGTAGTGCTGCTCTTCGGCCTGAGGCGGCTCGATGAAGATCGGTGGCTGAGGCTCCTCGTGCACGATGACCGGAGGCGGGGCGTAGTAATACGGGTAGGGATAGAACGGTCCCCAGACCGGCCCGAACCAGATCCCGACGTGGGCTCCGCCGCGGGCGTACGCCGGGAGCGCCCCGACCAGAAGCAGCGCCAAAACCGCGAACAGGATGTGTCTCGTCTTTTTCATCTCGGTGCCCCCAACTTGCCTATTACTTCGGCCTTCATACCTATATTCCGCCCTTATGGGAAGGGGCGTCAAGCAGAACCTCGCTGCTTTGAGGCTCAGGTCCCTCATCATCAGGGTATCCGTAAATTGCGGACCAATTGTGGAAGAATAGTTGAACTTTTGCTTCGCTAACCTTTCAAGTTCATAAGCTTTTTCTGAGATTGTGCCGCGCCTGCCGGCACCGGTTAGCAAGCGGGAGCCGGGCCCGCCGGCGGCATGCCCAAGCAGGAGCCTGGGCGCGGGGAGTTTTGGAGCTTGGCCACGAGGAGTTTTGGAGCTTGAGGCGCGAGGAAGTCCCCAAGCCTGGGCACCAGTGACACCCCACCTTGCTCGTTCCCAAGGTCCACCTTGGGAACGTACTTCGTCTGGGAAGCTCCAGCTTCGTTCCCAACAGCAGGGCATCCCTCATGCGTCGATTGCATTCCCTCGGGCCACCGCTAGAATCATGTGGTTTTTGTTGCCAAACCCACAATCCGATGGAGGGTGACCCTATGACGATCAAGAGTCCGGTGGTCCTGCGGCAAGATGAGATGCGGCACGGCGGGAAAGAGGGGAGGGGGCAAAGGCGCCTGCGCACGGTCCGCTCCGAAGCCGGTCACCCCCGCATGCGGGCTAGGGGGGCGCTTCTTGCGGCGGTCCTTTGGCTGACGCTGCTTCCGGTTCCAGCGGCGCACGCTGTCTCAGACTGCGTTTACGGCGGCACCAACTTTTCCGACGGTGCGCTCGCGTGCCAGTCCGGATTCCAGTTTCGTTGCAGCAACGGCACCTGGGAGGGGCTCGACCTGACCTGCAACGAGCCGCCTCCCGCACCGACCCGGTCCAAACCGGCCGAATGCGCCTGCACCGCCAACGATGAATTCAACTGCAGCGCGGTTGACATGATCTGCTGCGTCACGCTGGAGGGGGACGGCTGCGTCAAGCGCTGCTGCCAACGCCCCTGACCGGGACGGTCGCTGCACTTGATCATCGGCGCCGGTTTTGCTATTACTAGCCGCCTGCGGACGAGGTCCTGTTTCCCTTCCGGGACGAAGGGGCGCAGTGGCGATGGGGGCTGCGACGCGTAAGCCGGGCGCTGACCGGAAAGGGGTGCCTCGTTTGAAGGGTGAAGGACGGAAGGAATTACCAGAAAAGGAGCATCTGAAGATGATCGAACTGTTGCGCAAGCGGCGAAGTATCCGCAGTTACACTACCGATTCCATTGAGCCGGAGATGGTCCGGACCCTGGTCGAGGCGCTGCTCAGGGCTCCGACCTCGCGCAATCTCAAGCCGTGGAGCTTCATCGTCGTGGAGGACCGGGACCTTCTGGGGAAACTCTCGGAATCCAAGGAGCACGGCTCGTCGTTTCTGCGCCGTGCGCCCCTGGGGATCGTCATCTGCGGCGACCCGCGGGTTTCCGACGTCTGGACCGAGGACTGCTCCATTGCGGCGATCCTGGTCCAGACGGTGGCCCAGTCGCTCGGTCTGGGAAGCTGCTGGATTCAGATCCGGCAACGCCGTCACGACGAAAACTCCACCGCGGACAACTACATCCGCGATCTGCTCGGCATCCCCGAGCCGGTGCAGGTCGAGTGCATCATCGCCATCGGCCACCCCTCGATCGCACGGGAGCCGGTTCCGGCCAGCGAACTGGATTACCACAAGGTGAAACGGAACCGCTTTTCCGACCCCTGGCAGGAATAACGTCGGCGAGACCCGCAAAAAAAAGGGGTGCCGGCTCAGCCAGCACCCCCTTTTTATATGTTCCCGTAGGAAACCTGTCTATTTGATGAGTTCGACCTTGCCGTCATCCAGGTCGTACTTGGCGGAGACGATCTTGAGCTTGCCTTCCTTGACCAGTTCGGCCAGCACCTTGGAACGCTTGGTCAGCTTCTGGGCCACCTGCTTGGCGTTGATGGTGACGCACTCCTCAACGAGGTCGGCCTTGTCCGCGTTGCGGCGCATCGCCTTCGCCTTTTTCACCGCGGGCTGGAGCTCCCTCACGATGGCGCCGATGTTTCCTTCGACGACCTTGCCGTAGTTGTCGACGGCGGCGGTTACCGCGCCGCAGCGCTCGTGGCCCAGGACCATGATGAGCGGCGAGCCGAGGTGCTCGGCGGCGTACTCGATGCTGCCGATGATGACCGGATCGCTGACGTTGCCGGCGACGCGGACCACGAAGATCTCACCGAGCGATTTGTCGAAGATGAGCTCGGGCGGGACGCGGGAATCGGAGCAGGAGAGGATGATGGCATAAGGGTGCTGGGTCTTGGCGAGCTTTTCCCGGGCGGCGGTGTCGGTCGCCGCGCAGGCGCCGAGCTTGTTCTCGACATAGCGTTTGTTGCCGTCCAGAAGTTTCTGCAGCGCCTCGTCGGCGCTCATGCCGGCCCCGCCGGACGAGGCGATGGCCAGTCCCACGGTTGCTGCCAAAACGACCGCGCTTGCCGCAATCCTGCTCAGGAAACTCTTCTTCATCTGATCCTCCTTGGGTTATGGTAGTGGGATAGCTCCCCAAATAGCCGATGCAGCTGTTGGCCATCAAAGGGCGCTATTATACAGAACTCATTATTGCTTGTAAAAACAAAAACGCATTTCGTTGCCAATGCAGAAGGATGCCGAAGTGATGCCTGCTCCGGGCCCGGTTAGTACAGTGAGGCTTCCCAAAATGACCAATCTATTTTTCTTTCTGACGATGTTTTGCGCCGGAATCACCATTGCCGTTCAGCCGTCGATCAACGCGCGCCTGGCCCAGCGGGTCGGCGTGCTGGAAAGTTCCTGCATCTCGTTTGCCGTAGGGACCCTGGCCCTGTTGGTGCTCGTGCTGCTGACCGGGAAGGGGAGTTTCCGCGGTCTCGTGGATGCGACCTGGTGGGAATGGACCGGGGGACTGCTCGGGGCGACCTTTGTCACCGCGACGATCGTGGTCGTGCCGCGGATCGGGACCGCGGCGGCTATGTCCGCGGTGATCGCGGCGCAGTTGATCACCGGCATCGCCCTCGACCAGGTCGGCGCCTTCGGGATGCGGGTTGTGCCGGTCGACGCGAAGCGGGTGATCGGGGCGCT
This sequence comes from Geomesophilobacter sediminis, assembly GCF_016458275.1. GTDB lineage: Bacteria > Desulfobacterota > Desulfuromonadia > Geobacterales > Geobacteraceae > Geomesophilobacter > Geomesophilobacter sediminis. The sequence continues at coordinate 27,540 of NZ_JAEMHM010000005.1, read as the reverse complement.
GCTGCTTCTGGCGGGGGCGGCGCTGATCAAAGGCAATTGACAATGGACAATTGACAATGGACAACGAAAAACTCATGTTGCCGGACGGCGCTCCAGGGACTCCGGCAGTTATCTGCAATCGGGGGGGCACCCCTGTAGGAGCGGCATTCCTGCCGCGATTGCCCGGTGCTCCATAGGGGACCGGTCTCCTTCGGGGGAGTGGGGCCTGATCCGGTGGGAGCGCCCTTCCGAGCGCGATTGACGAAAGCTGATCGCGACAGGAATGTCGCTCCTACCGGTGTTGACCGGCAGTTCGGCAACGTCGGGCTGGAATGCATCAAAAGAAAGGCAACGAGGTTGAACTTGAAAAAAGATACCGCAGGTACCGAGGAACTGAAAACCGCTTCCCGTTGTCAATTGTCCATTGTCCATTGTCAATTGCCTTCCCTGGTCTACGACTACTACCGAACCCACGCCCGCTCCCTTCCCTGGCGCGAGACCTACGACCCCTACGCCATTCTCGTTTCGGAGATCATGCTGCAGCAGACCCAGGTCGACCGGGTGCGGGACAAGTACGTCGCTTTCCTGCAGGCATTCCCCGACTTCGCCGCGCTGGGGAATGCGGCGCTGGCCGATGTCCTCGCGCTTTGGCAAGGACTAGGTTACAACCGCCGGGCGGTTGCGCTTCACAACTGCGCGAAGGCGGTCGTACAGCGTCACGGCGGCACCCTCCCGGTCTCGGTTGAGGAAATGGAGGCGCTGCCCGGGATTGGTCCCTACACCGCCCGCGCCGTCGCGGCTTTTGCTTTCGGCATTGCCACCCCCTTCATCGAGACCAACATCCGGTCGGTTTATATCCACCACTATTTCCAGGACCGCGCCGGGGTGAAGGACAGTGAAATCATGCCGTTGGTGGCGCAGACCCTGGACGCGGCGAACCCGAGGGAATGGTATTACGCCCTGATGGATTACGGTGCGATGCTGAAGAGAACCCACGGCAATCCGAACCGCAAGAGCGTCCATCACGTGCGGCAGGCACCGTTTCGCGGCTCCAACCGCGAGCGGCGGAGCATGATCCTGAAGGCTGTGCTGGCCCAACCCGGAGTAAGCGAGGCCGAATTGGAAGAACTGCTGCGGGGCAAGACCGAGCGCCTGCACGAAAACCTGCAAGCATTGGAACAGGAAGGATTTATTCGGAGGGAGCTGGGGAGGTACTTCATTCAATGAACGAAGAGCAAAGAGCAGTCAGTAAAAGCTGAAGTGCCCTGGTCTCCGCGTAGGTGAGTACTCATGCAAATAGTGATGGACTTCTGAACCCGTATAAGGTTCATTGTTTCATTGCCCCACGATTGCCCCAATCGCCACCGCGATCAGGACCACCAGGGAGAACAGGGCGAAGCGCCAGTCGCCCTCCTTGACGAAAATCACCGCTGCCACCACGACCCGCATCACCGGGGTCGACATCAGCACCAGGATCCCCGCCGTTATCACCTTGGGGGCGATCTGGGCCTCGCCGATTACCAGGTCCACGAGCCCAAGCCCCATCAGCGCCGCAGCCACGATCGACCCCACCCTGAGAAACAGCGCCAGCACCAGTTCGATATCGGTGAGGTCGGCCTTGCGCCTCGGTTTCGCCTCGTTTACCACCACTTCACCCCCCGGTAGATCATTTCCAGCGCCGTGTAGGCGATGAGCGGGATGAACATGACCCGGATCTTGGCCGGTTTCATCCGCACCATGAACTTCGCCCCGACGATCGCCCCGAGCAGCACCCCGAGTACGACCGGTCCTGCCACCAGGGGCTTCACGTCGCCGCGCGCGAAGTAAACGACCGCCCCGGATGCGGCGGTGACGCCGATCATGAAGTTGGAGGTGGCGGTCGAGGCCTTGAACGGCATCCCCATCACCTGATCCATGGCGGGCACCTTGAAGATGCCGGCGCCGATACCGAGGAGCCCCGCGGCAATCCCGGAAAAATACATCAGGACCAGCCCGGTGAAGGTTCGATGCACCTGGTACTCCACCTGGTGTCCCAGTGCCTTGTCGTAGTAGGACCCTCCCAGGCGCAGCTTTTCCGCCAGACGGTCCGGCTGTAGCGACGCCGGCTTCTCCAGGTTGCGGCTCTTGAACATCCCATAGCCGGAGTAGGCGAGCAGCGAGCCGAACAAGATGTACAGGACGCGCTGGTTCATGATCCCGGCGACCAGGGCTCCGCTCAACGCCCCAGCCGAGGTTCCCATTTCGAGCCAGATGGCGACCCGCGTGTTGGTGATCCGGTCTCTCAGGTAGGCGACCGCGGCCCCGGTCGAGGTGGCGATGATCGACACCGTCGAAACGGCGACCGCGTTTTTGATGGGGAGGCCGAAGATGATGGTGAGCGCGGGGACGATGATGATCCCTCCGCCCAGGCCCAGGATCGATCCGACGATCCCTGCGCCGATCCCCATGATGAAAATCTCGATGAATGTCAAAGCCACTGCGTAAAACCCCTGCTCCGATGCGTGGTCCAAACGGCGAACGCCCCACTTTAACCTGACCGGTTTCCGCTGGCAAATGAAAAGCAGACCGTGCCGTTTTCGCAGGACCCGTCCCGTCGACCATTCCTCATTGCTTGCACAAATAATAGGCTTGTTGCCGGTTTTTAAGGCTCGCCTCAGCTTCGTAGTTCCTGCCCGATGGCGTATTTTCCCTTTCTTTTCACACACTCGTAACCCTTTTGAGTCGGTGGCATGGCTTCTGCTAATGAATCGCAAATGGCTTTTTTAAGCTATGAGCAAAAGCCTTGGTATTATAGCTGTCAGTAAAAGGCTTGGCATTGTCAATTGTTAGCGTTCCCTTAGAAAGGGCGTTATTTAATGTGAGAAAGGGGGATCTCTGGCATCAATAGTTTGCTGTCAAACGACGCTGTTTAGAAACGACGCTGTTAAAGTCAAATCCACTACAAAGGAGTATGTAATGAAGAAATTTGCGAAGATTCTCATTCAGGCAATGGTGCTGAGTATTGCAGCTGCCGGTGTCGCCATGGCGACCCCGTCCACCCAGATTTGGATTCCTTCCACCGACGTGCAGGATTTCAAGACCTTCCACCTCGGCATCGACAACTACTTCCGCGCCTCCGGCGTCGGCAGAGCGACCGGCAATCCGTCCGTCCGCGATGCCAACGTTTACGATATCGGCCCCGTCGCGGGCTTCCTCCCCTTCGAAAAACTCAAAGGCGAAATCGGCTTCGACTACCTGGTGAGCGGGACCGAGCCCAACGACAACCACCCGTGGAGCGGCAACATCAAGCTCGGCACCCCGGAAGATTCCCTCTTCAAGAACTCCCCGGCGATCGCCATCGGTGGATACAACCTCGCACCTTCGCAGCCCCAAGCGATCGCCCCGGGAATCACCGCCGGCCAGAACATCCTGTACGGCCTGGTTGCCAAGACCCTTCCCGCTTTCGGCAGCGTTCCCTCCCTGGGCCGCTTCTCGGTCGGTTACTACGGCGGCAGTGAAAAGGCTCTGCTGGGCCCGGTGAAGTCCGACGGTTCCCGCGACGCGGAAAACCATGGCCTGCTCGCTTCCTGGGACCGCTCCATGACCGAGATCTCCGACAAGCTTTGGGCTGCTGTTGACTACCAGGGGGGCAAGAACGTCGACAGCTCCGTCAACTTCGGTGTCTCCTGGAACTTCGCCAAGAACGTCTCCGTGATCTTCGGCTATGACGTTTACCTGTACAAGACCCTCGCCGGCAACAATACCTTCACCACCCAGCTCGACATCAACTTCCCGTAACAGGTTCTTCAGCGCCTGATCAAAAGCGGCCGCATCTCCCTACCGGGGTGCGGCCGTTTTTTTCGTCGATGCCTGACCAGTGCCCGGACCAAAGCGCCAAACGCCCTCTGATTAGCCACCTCCTCACCCCGCCTCATGGAAGCTTACTGTCAATTAGTGGACGTATGCATCCCGAATAAGGTTCCGGCCCTCTTTTGCAATTGGTAAAAGCGATAAACCTTGATTGTGTTGCCACTAATGTGCTGGTTGTAGCTTATTGACTGCGGATTTTGGTCTTTAGTTTTGGTTATTTCCAGCCGATACGATTCTCAATAACCATCCTGTCTGACCCTATCCTGGCACCCAAACAGTCGCCCTCGCAGTGTCACTGGTGCGTTAGCTGTCTTGATATGAGAGGGGAGATCCGCTATGACACAATCCTGCATAATGGTAGTCGATGACGAACTCATTTCCCTTTCTCTTTTGGAGAGCCACCTTGTCCGGCAGGGGCACGAGGTCATCACCGCCCGTGACGGCAAGGAAGCCCTGGCGCGGCTGGGGCAGCGCCGGCCGGACCTGATCATTTCGGACCTGACTATGCCGGAGATGGACGGCCTGCAGTTGCTGCATGCGGTCCACGAGCTGCACCCCTCCCTTCCGTTCATCGTGGTCACCGCGCAGGGGAGCGTGGAAAGCGCCGTAACCGCCATGAAAGAGGGGGCGCTCGACTACTTCGAGAAGCCCTTCGATCCCAAGATTCTGCAGGCGACCCTGTTGCGCGCCCTCGAGTTCGGCCGGCTGGCCGGCGAAAACGCCCAGCTGCGGGAACACTTCCGGGAAAAGTTCAGCTTCCAGAACATCGCCACCGAATCCCCCGCGATGCGGCAGGTACTGGAGCTCGCCGCGCGGCTCGGTTCCTCGCCCCGCACCACCGCAAGTCTCACCGGAGAGAGCGGCAGCGGCAAGGAAGTCCTGGCGCGGGCGATCCATTTCAGCTCCGGGGGGCTTCCCGGCAATTTCGTAGCGGTGAACTGCGCCGCCATCCCCGAGGCGCTTCTGGAAAGCGAGCTTTTCGGACACGTCCGCGGCGCCTTCACCGGTGCCGAGCGCGAGCGTGAGGGAAAATTCTCCGTCGCCCGCGGCGGTACCGTCCTTTTGGACGAGATCGGCGACATGCCGCTTTCCCTGCAGGCGAAGCTGCTGCGCGTCCTCGAGGAGCGCTCCTTCGAGAAGATCGGTTCCAACAAGCCGATTCCCGCCGATTTCCGGGTCATCGTCGCCACCCATAGAAACCTCACCGAACTGGTGCGGCAGGGGAGCTTCCGCGAGGACCTCTTCCACCGGGTCAACGTATTCCCGCTGAACATCCCGCCGCTGCGCGAGCGCCGCGAGGACATCCCGCTTCTGGTCGAATTCTTCCTCGACCTGTTCCGGCAGCACCAGGGGAAGGGGCTGCCCGGGATCTCCCGCAAGGCGATGGACCTCCTGGTCGCCTACGACTGGCCCGGCAACATCCGTGAGCTGCGCAACGTCCTGGAATATGCCGCCATCCTCGTTTCCGACGAGTTGATCCGTCCGGAACATCTGCGTCTTCCCTCGGCAGGCGCGGTGGGCAGCGCCGGGACATCAGCCGCCGCCCCGGCCGCGGGAGACGGTGAATTCGTCGTGCGCCTGCCGCTGGAGAACCTCTCCCTGGACGCCTTCGTCGACAAGGTGCTCGAGCTTACCCTGCAACGCTGCGGCGGCAACAAATCCAAAGCGGCCGAGCTCCTCAAGGTGAACCGCAAGATGTTCTACCGGTAGCGGCCGCTCCAAAAGCTCGCTTTACCGGTGCCGTCGCCGACCCGCCCGCCGCCGTCTCCCCCAACCGGCGGCGGCCCGGTCAGCCTCTCCCCCAAAACTCCTTCCAACCTGGTTCATACTCCCCTGCGGACGCTGCCTGGATTACCTCCTTTCAGCTTTTCGTTGTCAATGGTCCATTGTCCATTGTGCATTGCCTCCCCTAATGTCCCCTGTCCGGGCACATCGTCCCGATTTGGGACATCCGCCAATCCTCTCCCATTTTCTAACCTGCCGTTTTCACGGAAAAGTCGTCCTTGGCATCCTTCCTGATATATATCCGGCATCACCTCCACTACACGGAATACGATGTCCCGATCGAGGACATCAGGCAAGGAGAACACCATGTCACAAAACGCCGTGGAAAATTTTCTGGGCCGGATCGTCACGGACCACAAATTCCGACGCCTCGCCGAGGCTTCCCTGGAGTACGCCTGCAGCCGCGAAGGGCTGCTGATGTCCCAGGATGAAATGGAGTGCCTGAAGGGATTGAACTTCGCCGAATTCGCCAATTTGGCCGAAGGGATCGATGGCGCGCTCAGGCGCGGTTAGTTGCCGGAGCCGGATCCCGACGGCCGGTAAGACGGCCGGGAAAGGATATTTTATGATCTCTTGGAGGGGTGCATTGAAGATTCTGATCGTTGATGATGAAGCGTTGGGGCGGCAACTGATGGCGCTTCATCTCAGCCGCTATGGATACTGCGATCAAGCCGGCAGCGGCCTCGAAGCCATCTCGCTCGTTCACGACGCCCTCGAGGCCGACGCCCCCTACGACCTCATCTGTCTCGACATCTGCATGGCCGGCATGTCCGGATTCGAGGCCCTGAGTACCCTTCGGGCGTTGGAGCAGCGGGGGGGAAGGCAGACGCGGAGCACGGTGGTACTGGTCACTGCCGGCCGCTTTACCGAGGGGGACGTCAACAGGCTCTTCGATGCCGGTGGGGACTATCTTTTGTGCAAGCCCTACGATCGGGCCGCGCTGCAGGGAGTGCTCACCCAGGCCGGGCTTGCTTAGTGAGAACGATAAAACGACTGGGTTTGGGTGTGGGGACTCGAGTCGAGGCACTTGGTAAATAGATAAAGGAGTCAGCCATGGCATTCTCGAACCGGATGCTTGCAAAACTGAACATGAGCCAGGACGCCCTGGAGAAGAAGATGATCCGGGACGTGAAACACGTCTTCACCACGGTGGTCGGAATGGAAGACCTTCTCTACGTGCCGCTTGCGGCGGACCCGATGAGTCACTTCAGTGACTGTATCAGCGGGATGGTAGGGTTGACCGGAGAGTACAACGGCATGACCAGCATTCACGTCTCGAAGCGGATGGCGCGGATGATGACCGAGCGGATGCTCGATGCGATGATTCGGGACGAGCACGACGACATCGAAGACGCACTCGGGGAGATTGCGAACATCATCGCCGGTTCGTTCAAACAGCACCTGATGGAAAGCGGCGACCTGCGGATAACGACACCGTCGGTCATGGACGGCAAGCGCTACGCCGTCCACGTGACCCGCAAGCCCGAAGTGACGACCATGCTCTTTGCCACCGACGATGACGACTGGTTCATGGTGGCCCTGGCCCTGGAAGTGTGATTATGGCAGGTAAAAGCCCGCGACCTGCTGCGTCCCATCCCCCTCTCCCTCCGGGAGAGGGCTGGGGTGAGGGAGATTCCTTACTCTTAACTAAACGGCAGGACTTGCTCATGAGGTTATCTCTGGATGGCTGAGAATGAGACACCTCAGGGCGTTCGGTTGCTCCCCCGCCACACACGCCACGATAATTTGTTGACACAACGAATTGGTCATGCTAGAAAGGGGGGTTCGTTGTCGCGGGGTGGAGCAGTCTGGTAGCTCGTCGGGCTCATAACCCGAAGGTCATAGGTTCAAATCCTATCCCCGCAACCAAACGATTTCAGGGACTTGCACTTACCGGCAAGTCCCTTTTCGCGTTCTTGGGGCCGATTTTCCCCTGATTCTTCCCCTGGCGGCTCGAAAAACATGCGACATATGGGACCTGCCGCTCACTGAAAGGAGCGGAAAATGGCATGTCTCAGAAAGAAGGGCAACAAGTACTACATCAAGGATTACATCGACCGCAAGGAGAAGTGGATCAAAACCGGTACTGGTGACCAGAGGATCGCCGAGGCCAAGCTGAAGAAGTACGAACTGGATAAGCTGGATGGACTGAGCCCGTTTCCGACCAAGACCCCCCTTCAGGACGTCCTCAGCGGCTTTTGCAAGTACCTTCGGGGCGTTTCGCGATCGGAGAACTATACCAAGGATCTCTCTCGTCTTCGGATAATCTTCGGTCCTGCCTGTGCGGACCTGGGAGGCCCTGTCGATGATGCAGATACGGACGCTCTGCCGGATGATGGTCTTGGGATCAGGGTCAAATACCTCGAAGACATCACCACCTGCAAGGTCACCGATTTTCTTGACGATCTGGTCGAAGAACGTGCTCTTTCCCCGAAAACGGTGAATAACTATCGCGAGATGCTCCTTCGTTTCGTCAATTGGGCGATCTCCCAAAAGGGCAAGCGCTTCCCCGGTGGCATCAACCCCGTTGATGCCGTCGCCGTTCGCGAAGTGAAGCCGGTACCCATCAGCTACTTGAGCATGAAGGAGATTCGGCAGCAGCTTGAAGCACTCGCAAAGCTTCCTGTGCTGCAGGCGATGGTGGCTATCCTGATTTATGCCGGTTTGCGCCGCGAGGAGTTGTTATGGCTCAGGACATGCGACATAGTGAAGTGCGGCGAGAGCTTCAGGATTTTGGTGCGGGCGAAGATCGTTGACGGGGTGTACTGGAGGCCGAAAAACAAAAAGGACCGGTATGTCCCTGTTAGCCCCACCTTGCTGCCGTATCTGGAAAGGTTGCTGCCAAAGGATTCCGAGGATCGTTGGTTGTTCGCCACTCCTACGGGGCAGCGCTGGGATCGCGACAATTTTTCGACGATGCTGCGTGATGCTAACCAGGAGGCGGCCCGCAAGCAGGCGGAGGAAGGACAGGCTCCGATGCCGATCTGGAGCTGTCTTGACTTCCGCCATACTTTCGGCACGATGCTGGCGTCGCGCGGCGTGAGCCTGTACATCGTCGCGGAGTGGATGGGCAATTCGCCGGACGTATGCCGGAAACATTACGCCGCACTGGTCGAAGAGATGACGGATAAGTATGCCGATTTCACGAATCCTCCTGGCGTTGTTGCCGCCAATTCCAGCTCCTGCGAGGTTGAGCCAAACCAGCCGACAGCGCCAGCGAATCATCCCGACTCCTCGCCGGTCGGATCGCCGGGGAAGGTTATTCGGACCAGGCCGGCTCTACGTCTGGTGGTGAACCGATAGATACGTTTTGAAAATAAAACTGCCCCGGTGGGACTTGCGATCTCCCGGGGCAGTTTTTGTTTTTACGCGGGGTGTTGTGATTTGATTGTGGTTGCCGGCTAAACTAGCCGGCGTTGCTCATAGGCAATCACCTCCTTTACCAGGAACCGAACCGATCCGTTTTTCCCGTCACCAGGCAGGAATCGCTGGAAGCGTTCCTGCTTTGCAATGCGATCAACCGACGACCTCGAGGTATCCCACCGTTTTGCGAGATTAGTCGGGCTGATGTAGCTAGAGCTGGTTTCCCCAGCGTTCGATAGTTGCGCTGGCTGATGGGGTCTTTCTCGTCGGGGGCCTGAAGTTGATGGTGGTCTCGGTGGTCTTACGTTTTTGGGCATGCTTAAATCTCCTTGTAAAATAACCAATATGGGTATACCATATAACCGATCCGAAAATTAAGCAATAGGGGTCCCAAAAAAACCTGGGACTTAATGGAGGTGGGGATAATGGGGTACGGCATTGAGGTTAGAAAAGCGATCGGTCGAAGATTGGCGAGGCTTCGTGTTGAAAAGGGGTGGACCCAGAAACAGCTGGCAGAGGCTTTGGGCGTGTCGCAGGCTTTCGTTACGCGAATTGAAACTGGGGATAAAGCGGTACCAGACGGGCAAGTTAATGTTCTGTTCGATACGCTCGGAGCGAGCGCAGATGATTTGTTCCTTGATACGCGGGAGGAGGGGCCACAGGCTGCAGTATTAAAGGACCTCGCAAGCGGGTTTTACTGTGCTGGCGAAAAAGAAACTGACTTGGCAGTTGGATTACTGCACACTTTTATGAAGTGCACACCGCAGCAAAAGATTCAGTTTATGCTGCTTGTTAAAGAAATTATTAAAGAAAAATCTATTACGCCGGTGGCTGAAGGGAAATTACTTAAGCAGATAAAGCAGTTTGTACGTGAAAATTCTGCTGATGAATCCGAAGAATACGTTGAAGAGCTATTAAGTTGAACCATTTAGTGTATATGATTTTTGTAACTGAAGTTAAAATGTAACAACTTTCTTTTGGTTAATGATATTAAACGGTTATGAGTTACTTCCTTCGCCTTGGTGCAAGTAACGCAGTTGCGTTTTGTAACTGCGTTACTTGCCTGTTACCTCAGTTTACTTGCCGCCAGTAACTGGAAATACAGTCTAGAAGGGCAAATCATCATCATTGTAAACGACGTTACTTTTGTTACTAGTTTTACCAACGTTTTCGGAAAGGAATAATGCTTGTGTTTCAGACGAGGTCGACGCCAGGTTCACTGGCGTTGTCTGGAATACTTGGTCAATGACGGCATTGTCGATAATCGACGCGCTCTCGCTGGGCTCTGAAGCCGGCTCACTATCATCGAAGAGGCTGGGAAGAACGTGATAACACTTTGTCGACGGCAAGCCGGGAAACCGTTTCGTGACGTAAGCCTCGCCCTTGGAGCTGAGTTTAAGAAATCCGCATTCCGCTAAGTACCGCGCCATTGCTTTCGAATCGAAGCCAGCGCATACGTCTTTTTTCCAGCATCCGGTAAGGATGTAATACTCGTACAGCCCGCTCTTGGCGTCGCGACTGCGAAATCCGGCGCGGTTTGGAACTGGGCGGTCATCGTCAATCGTAGTAAAACGGCTATCACCGTGTTGCTCAAGGAAATGGCGGAGTCTTAGCTTCATCTTGTCGTACTCGCTTTGGTCGGTCCCACCACGGCCATCTAACCACGCACGAAAACAAGAAGTCGCCGATCGGAATGCCTCACCCGGCTCCCATCCTGTTATGCCGAATCCTGTGGCAACCTCTCCTGCTGCGGCAACGATAGCGAATCGTTCTGCGACCCTGTAAACCTGCCCTCCAGCACCTTCAATGGCAAGTGCTGAAAGAAACTCTTTTTGCTTGGCCTTCACGTTGCTCGCGACCGCCTGTTGGCTGATTTGGGTTAGTTTCTCTAGCCAGGCCACCAACGGGGTGCCATAGTGCGTAGCCGAACCTTGTTTAAGCACATCGGCAAACTTGCTCGGGTGCTCGATCCCGTGGAGGTTTTCGAAAATTCCGAAGCCTTTACCGGCGTCAGCAGGTACGTCGGCAAGTCTTGTTTCCTGCCCGGCCATTGATTCCTTTCCCGCAGAAGCCATATGTGTCGACAGCGAAATCTCACCGGCTGACAGAAAAATCAATCGCCAGGTTGCTTTTTGTTTGGCTCCGCACGTCTTGGTGGCCCGAGCCTTGCCGGACTCGTTTGCTATCATGTAGACGACTTCACCGGCAACACGCGGATCAACCTGGGCAAGTTCGTCGAGAGCCAAAAAACCATCATTATGCAGCGCGGCGGTTGCTTCCAGGCCATTCACCGTTCCCCGCCACCTTTGCATGTATTTGGGGCCGCCGCATATACTGATTGCAACTTGAAGAGCCGTTGTTTTTCCGGAACTGCTGCCGCCACAAAAGTTGAACCCACCAGACTCAGCGCCGATTAGCGAGAGCAGCGGCCCGGCAAATGCTGCTGATACTGCAAACGCCAGCCTGGAATTGCCGATGCACAACCCACCGACAGTTCGCTGCCAGTCGGCTAGTTCCCCCTTTTGCTCAAAGGCATGAGTGCTGCCATGGGGAGATTGATAAATGATCAGCTCATCGGAAGATCCGAAAGACTGCTCGGGAAGCACGTAGGTGCCAGACTGGTGCCATCCAATTCGATCGGTGCACCGTGCCATGGTACGGCTTTTCGGGTGGTACTCCTGAATGTAGCTTATTAGCAGTTTCCGGTGTGGTGCATTGGTGGTGATCGTTAGGCCGCCGGATAGAAGTAGCCGTAAGCACTCCTCTCCGCCACCGCTCAGCATTGCCATCGGGATGCTGAGTTGGTGGCGGTGTCCATCGGGGTCGTGGAAAGAAAGGAGTCTTCCCCAATTTTCTTGCGCGGTGTCGCGGGTAAACGCAACAATTTCCAGCGGCGAGCTCAGCCAGATCGGGTCCGGCGTCTCACCTTTTTTGCTGGCCTGTGGAATAAAGAAGACGCCACTGGCCATGTTGACGAATCGCTGCTGTGTCGCCGAACCGAATGAGTTCAGCATTTCGAGAATTTTTCCCATCTACCTGCCTCCTAGAAATTTCGTGTCAATCCAAAGTGTTATGTCTTCTGGTCGGTACCGGACCGCTCTGCCAATTTTGACAAAGGCAGGACCCGTGCCAACGGCCCGTTGCTGCCGCAGCCAACTCACGCTCATTTCCAGTAAGAATGCCGTTTCTCGCTCGTTTAATAATCTTTCCATCACAGTCTTCTCCCGCATATCGAATTTCACCCAATGCCAGGTGGCGCTATAGGGTATCGTCCCGAACGCAAGAAAAGTCGTTCTTACTGGTACAGATCCTAAGGATATTCACAGTGGTTGACGTATTTTTGGCGGGGCGGTTCTATTAAAATTCAGCTTCCCAGGTGTGTTCGCCAATTTCTTGCCACCTCTGACATTAAATTGTTCAAGAGCGGTAGTGCCGCACTCGCTCTGTCAGCATACGCCGACAAAGCGAGTGCGGCATGGATGCTGCTAATACCGATGAGAGCGCAAGGAAGGAGACGCAATGATAGCGGAGCTACCTAATGAACTGGCTGCGGTACGAAGCCGCCGACAAGTAATCAAGCGCCAACGGCGCTACAGGAGCCGGCTTGATCAGTTTCGAGCTGAGCTTGTGGCGCTAAGGAATGCGGGAGCTACAATCGGCGACCTGGTGGCGTGGCTGCGCACTCACCGCTGCCGGGTCGCTGGCAGTACCGTCTGGCGCTACCTGCGCAAGCTGCCGGAAATGCGGAGGGATGATGCCAAGCTTTCGAAGCCCTAAAGCTCAAGCTGACCATGCCATCCGGCAGAAACTGGCCATCGGATCTTCGCGCCACGATAACCGCGATGACGGCATGGTCCACAGTCTCGGAACCGCAAGAACTTACGCTGAAACGCTCGGCACCTTTTCTAGCTGGCTCAAGGAAGAGCGCCTCGGCGATCTACGCTCTGTGGGACGGGAAGAAGCGCTGCGCTACCTTGCGCATAGGTCCGAGGAAGTCGGCCAGCAGCAGCTTGATAAAGACAGGCAAGCCATCCAGATCCACCTGGGACAGCAGCTTCCGCGCGGTATGAGCGAGATAGAGACGATCAAATCGGCAACTCGCTACACAAAGGAGCAGTTACAGATGGTCCGTGAGCATCAGTCGCCGCCTCACGCCATGGCAACGGAGATTATCCAGCGCTGCGGCCTACGCAGCCACGAATTGCTGACCCTTCGGCAGGATTCGGAGCAACCCCGCAGCACACATCGCGAGTGGCGTTCCGATCTTCATGCAGGACAGGATGGCCCCGTGTACACCGTCGTCGGGAAGGGTGGGCTTTGCCGCGAGGTGGTGATCCCGGCGGATATCGCCGCGCGCCTTGAGGCGGTGCGGCTGCCTGAGCCGGTCATAATCGTCGACAGGGGGATTTGGTACAAAAGCTGCTATGCAGTAGGTGGGGGACAGGCATGGTCTGCCTCGTTTTCAGCGGCGAGCCGCCGAGTTCTCGGATGGTCGGATGGCGGTCACCAGGTCAGGGGCTGCTGGGCCAGGGACCGAGTCGCGGCTCTGCAGGAAATGGGGTACAGTATCGCGGACGCAAAGGCGGTATGTAGTCAAAACCTCGGGCATTTTAGATCGGATGTCCTTGAATACTACCTGTAACGAAAGGCGGATGTTTTTCTTGCGGTAGGTCGTATTGTCATAGCATGGAAGGACACTTTGTTCAGGGTCTGTCGTGGGCGACGATCCTGGAGGCGTGAACAGTGCCAGCCTCGCGGAAGCGAATGGGTGCGAATCGGGGAGCAAGGCCAGACCCCGCCGTCTGATGACGGAAGGATCTAACGAGGATTGTCAGCCGCAATGGCGGCTCGAACATAGGTTTCCACGTCCCTGATGCTGCCAGGGACGCCCACGGCATCATGCCGCCGCTCTGGACGCGGGGCTGTAAGCAGCAGCGGTAGATAGTCGGGATAACGAAAGCGCAGGGGGGGCACCCTTCTGCGCTTTCTGCTGAAGTTGCGATGCCTATTAATAGTGAGAAGGTACTTGCAATTTCGGGTTATTCGAGCTAAGTTAAGAGCCCTAAATGTTATGGATATTGTCTCGGGCTAATTAAACTTTGCTTTGGGTAAGAAGTCAAAGCTGTCACTAAAAGGAGAGACGGTTATGGTAAGGCTTTTATCTGTTATTATCGCTTGCTTACTTTTGTCTGCCTGTGCCGTGTCTCGGGAAGCTATGATGAAGGCCGATTATGGGCCACAACCCTCCAAAGAAGAGGCTATGCAAAAAGTTAAACAGTACCTCAGTTTGGTCTTGATTGATCCTGATTCTCTGAAACTGGCATGTTCTGATGATATCCGTAAAGGCTGGCTAAGGGATGATCCTTTGGGTGGGACGCCTAATTTTGGGTGGCTCATCTATTGTAATGTTAATGCAAAAAACCGTTTTGGCGGGTATACAGGCTACAAGAATTACTTTTTTGCAATAAACAAGTTTTCAGTGGTATCCCGTGATGTCACCGATACTACCAATATTAATCTATTTCGAGGATTCGCTCCGTAAAAATGTCGACATTGTCTAGCATATTTAATGCACTGAAAGTTAGTAGTAATGTACCTGTGCTGCCGTGCCCGGATCAGTACGTCGGAGATATTAAAAAAAACGAGCATTCAGTTTATACGTTTGAAGATACTGATTTTGTGAGAAGAGAGGTTTCTGCTGTTGATGGTTGTTGTAACAAATTGATATTAATACTGGAAAGTCCTCACAAAAAGGAGTACTGCACGTTAACGAAAAAACCAATAGGGCCTGCAAACGGTGTGACTGGCAGAAACATAATACGGTTTGTTAGCTCTGCATTGAACTCAAATCCAAATGATATCATTCTGAATCAGCAAAAATATTCACTGATATTGATGAATGTTATTCAATTTCAGTGCTCAATGGGAAAAGATATTAGTATCATCAGAGATGACACATTTTTGAAATTATGGGAACACGGTGGCATGAATGATTTTTGCCAAAGACTTAATTCATATTGTAACGAAGGCGATATAGTTGTTAACTGTTGCACTAAAGGAACAAAAAACCTCAGGGCAATTGTTGATAAGGCAATAACCGAAACCTGCAAACTGCCTAATTGTGTCAGGCTTGTTCACAGGTGTCATCCGTCATCATGTCACTGGCGAACTGGGTTTGAGTGGAAATAACCCACGAGCTTCCCCTAAAAATTCCCCTGGAACGCTGGAAATTTTGGTGAACATGTGATATATGATGTTTGAAATTATTGGTTTTTCTTGTGCATGGCCCCCAAAAATCGTTCTCATAACCCGAAGGTCATAGGTTCAAATCCTATCCCCGCAACCAAAACTATTAAAAGGCACCCGGTTCCGACCGGGTGCCTTTTTCAGTTTTCACCCCCCGTTTTGCCGCAATTGCCTTTAGCCGTACTGGAGGTCGGTGCTTTGCCCGACTTCAATAAGGTAACCGTCCGGATCGCGGATGTAGCAGCGCAACTCCCCGTACTTGCGGATCGGTTCCGTGATGAATTCGGCTCCTCGACTCTCCCATAACTTGTAGCACGCTCGAATATCCGCAACCCGGAAATTCAAAAAGCTGCTGATGCGATCCGGGTCGGGAACGCTGAGCGTTACGGTCGGCTTGTCCTGCGTAGGTCCGCCCCCGACGTTCAAAATGATCCAGATATTGGCGAGCTGAAGGTACCCGGGCGCGTTACCGTCGCCCAGGCTGAGGATGCGGGCGCCGAAGACTTTCTCATAGTAGCGGGCGGATCGCTCGATGTTGGTGACGGTGAGAAAATGCGCGATGCTGATCCCATCCCGTGGAGGCATTTCGTAGCTCTTCTGTTCGATTTGTACGGCGTTCACTGTGGACTCCGCTTCCGATGCCGTCATGAGCTTCAGAAGCGCTTGAGCCGCTGACGTCGACGACGCGGGGTTCTGGCCAGTAATGAGACGGCCGTCAGTGATGACAAAAGGCTGCCAGTTCGCTTTCTTCTCGAATATGGCGCCCAGCCCTAGCAGCTCATTTTCGACCAGAAACGGCACAACCTTGGTGAGCTGCACCTGCTCTTCCTCGCCGTTCGTGAAACCGGTGACGTGTTTCCCTTTCACCAGCGGAGCGCCTTGGTAGGTAACGTGGCGCAGCACCCCGGGTGAATGGCACACCAATGCGATTGGCTTGCCCGAATTGTAGAAGGACTCCAGAAGCGTGATCGACACCGGGCTCTCCGCGAGATCCCACATCGGGCCGTGGCCGCCAGGATAGAAAACGGTGTCGAACTCTTCCGCCTTCTGGTCCGCCAGTTTGACCGTGTTGGCGAGAGCATTTTGCGCCGCCTGGTCCTTTTTGAAACGCGTCATCGCCGGGGTCTGATTCTCCGGCAAATCGCTCACTGGATCGAGCGGGGGCTGCCCGCCTTTCGGTGAAGCAAGCGTAAGCTCGACACCAGCGTCCTTGAACACATAGTAAGGGGCCGCGAACTCCTCAAGCCAGAAGCCGGTCTTGCGGCCCGTATCGCCCAGTTGATCGTGGGATGTAAGCACCATAAGTATTTTCACGATCTATCTCCTTTGCTTTTCTTTGGTACTCCTCCTGGATAAGCGCGCCTTACAACTATTGGTTAATGTTAACATAACTGCGGGGATAGAGGTCAACATCCCTTGTATCCGGAGCTCCCCCACGTGGTAAGGGGCTTCTCCGACAATTGACTTTCAGGTAGGGCGTTTTACCTTGTAGGAACTCCTCGCCGGGGTCTCATACGGTACCGCTGGTTTCATGGCTCGACATGCGCGGGGGAGCGGGACAGGGTAAAACGAAGGGGGCGCAACCAACTCATCACCAGGGAGGTTACCAATGAATGCACCGAGCGGCAATTCGGCAGCGACGGCACGCAGGGCGAAGTTCAAACGCATTCTGGCACTCGTGGTCCTTGGGGCAGTACTCGCTGTCCTGGGCGGTGTGGCTATTTCCGCGCAGGACAAATACATGCTGAAGGTGCCCAATGGGATCGCGTTTTCCGAGTGCAGGGGATACGAAGACTGGACGGTTGTCTCCATCAGTGAGGATCACGGCCTGATTGCCGCGATCGTCGCTAATCCTGAAACGATCGAGGCTTACCGTGCGGGCGTTCCCGGCAACGGCAAAGCTTTCCCCGACGGCTCGAAGATGGCGAAGATCCATTGGAACCCGATAAAGATGGAGAAGTTCCCCGCGGCGACGGTTCCGGGGATCCAACACGACGTCGACTTCATGGTGAAGGACAGCAAGAGGTTCGCGGACAGCGGCGGGTGGGGATGGGCCGCGTTTGAATACGACGCTGCAACCGATACCTTCAGGCCCGGCACCATGGCTGACAAACCGCCGCAGGGAAACAACGCCAAGTGCGGGTTCGCGTGCCACACCATAGTGAAGGGACAGGACTACGTCTTTACGGGATACAGCAAGAGGTAGACGGTGGGGAGTTGCCAATGGGGAACTGTGACCTTGTTTCATCACCTAACTGGAGGCTCTATGTCGGACAGGAAGACGGTAATTGTCACGGGAGCATCGGGCGGGATCGGCGCGGGAGTGACCGAGGCCTTCCTGAAACAGGGCTACAACGTCGTCGCGACGTCACGTAATGTCAGCCAATCGTTGACGGCTTCAACCAGCCTTATTCTTGTTGACGGTGATATCGGCAAGCAGGAGACCGCTGCCGAGGTCGTCGAGGCGGCGACCAAGAACTTCGGGACCATAGACGTTTTGGTGACCAGCGCCGGAATATTCTACACGAAGCCTTTCACCGAGTTCACCAGCGACGACTTCTCCTCTCTCGCTTCGGTCAACCTGCTGGGATTCATCTACATTACCCAGTTCGCCGTGCAACAGATGCTGAAACAGAAATCGGGGTGTGTGGTGAGCATCACCGCGGCCCTCGCCGACAACCCGATCGCCGGTGTGAATGCCTCGGTTTCGATGCTCACCAAGGGGGGGCTCAATGCGGTGATCCGGAGCCTCGCTATGGAGTACGCAAAAGAAGGTATCCGCTTCAACGCCGTGGCCCCCGGCGTCGTGGACACACCGCTCCACCAGGGGGATCCCAAGGAAGCTCTCAGGGGATTGCAGCCCATGGGATGCATCGGGAGCGTCAAGGACATCACCGATGCCGTTCTTTACTTGGCGCAGGCGGGGCAGGTAACCGGGGAAATACTCCACGTGGATGGTGGCGCCCACGTCGGAAGGTGGTAGGAGGACACGGCTTGCCAGGGGGGGGCTCGTCAGGTAAATCCGGTCGACGTGAAGTTGCTGCGGTTCAAATCCTATCCCCGCAACAATATAATCAAAAGGCACTCGGTTTCTACTGAGTGCCTTTTCCATTTTCAACGGCCAGAGGGGACTGGCATTTCCGGTGCCAGTCCCCCTTTTAGTACGTGTTCCGCGTTCTCTTCACATTAACAGTGCCTGTCCGCCTAAGCCCTCCGAGAATTCACCCCGTTAAGCGCAGTCCCCTTAATCCCTTCCTGAGTTACACCATTCACATAACTCTTCAATAAGTTTCACCAATTAAAGTCTTTTTTTATTCCAGGATTTTATGTGATATCACCGGGAATGTAAGTAGGTCACGGAAGGCAGTGGAGCTCCTGTCAAATGTGTAGGCCTGGTACCACGAGGGGCTCGGGGTTGCGAGGATTATGGTGGCTGCTGACGCCCTGAGGGAAGCCTTTGGCCTCCGGGCCAAGGAAAGCCTTATGACTTCGGCAGTGGTGGTGAAAGACGGGAAGGAACACCTCTCGGTAGAAGGGGCCAAGGGCGGCCGACCGAGGCTCCTGCCCATCGACAATGAAAGGAAGACCGAAGCCGTCAAGCTGGCTCAAGAAACCTCTAAAAGCTTGGGTAGCGGAACCGGACGGATCATCCCGCCAGAGATGACGTTGAAGGAGGCCTACGATGCGCAAAGGAATGAGTGGCGGGCGCTCGGTGGTACGCGGGAGAACAACGCCAACATGCATGGTGAGCGCCACCTTCACGCCAGAGAAATGAGCGCCGATGGCGCGACCAAAGAGGAGATTATGGCCGATCTTGGCCACGGTGAAGACCGCTCGCCGTCATCGTACGGCGTGAAGTAGAAGTGAAAAAGGCCGTTGCGCCTGGGACTGTCCCAGGTGCAACGGCCTTTTTTTTTTGCCTGTGACATCTACCTTAAAACAGCTATCCTTGCCTTCTCGACAGGTAACTGCGTCTTGGAAGGGTACTATGGGTGAAAGAGAGGCTTTGGGATGGGCGGTCGTGAGGGACGGGAAGAAACACTGCCGAGGAGTCACGCCCGACTAAACGCTTAAGGAGGCTGAAGCAGCGTGAATAATTGGCGGGCGGTGTACGCGGGAGATGGAGCCCTAAATGTGATGCCCCGCCATTTCTTCGCCCGCGTAATGAGCTGAATCGTGATAAAAATCAGATACTGGCTGACATTTCCCACGGAGGAGACGCATCGGGGCAGCGTCCGGCATGAAGTAGAAATGAAAAGGGCGGTACTGCCCGGAATCGTTGGGATGCAACAGCCTTTTTTTCTGCCCAGGATGCAAAAAAGATGCTGATATCAGGGTGAAATCATGTTAAGTTCACCAAGATTAAAGAAAAGGTGGGTCTTTACGATGCCGCTCGTTATTAATCAATCGTCAGAGCACATAGGGCATCTGGCAGGAATCGCAGAAGATGCCGTTGAATTAGCTAATATCTAACTATGCGTTTTGTTGAGGCAAGGTGTAACTATGCAATTTAGATTGTCTGTATGGAAGCCTGCTGAGCTGTTTAGGGCCGTGGATTATGCTCCCGATGAAGCCACTCCACATACGGTAAAATTTAACCCGTGCTATCTCCAGGAACAGATATACCAGTGGGATCCTGGGAGTGTTGATGTGTGGATGTGCGTTGAAGGCAGCGAAAATGCTGAACTCGTCAGAGATATGCTGAGGCTTTTCTCGGCTGATTTACATCCCTCAAAAAGAGACATGAAAGCATTTGCAGCCTTTGTTCAACAGCTTGTTAGAATGGCAGAGGATCCTGAAGCTTCTTCATGGAGTGACACTACTGAAACGATCGAAATTCAGTCAGACGAAACTAACTTGAGGTGCAATTCTTTTGTTGCTCTGGTTAATCACTTACAGTGGGTGCTTCATGTCTTTGAAGGGATACCTAATTCCTCGGTGGTGATCAGATGAGTAATTATATACTACTTTCTAAATATGAATCTGCTCGAACTATTGCACAGGTGTTATATCCTAATGACCAGCTCAGAGTGCAGATCTCTGAAGATGTCTGTTTTGAGGATAAATGGATCGATGTTGGATATGTTACAGTCAAGCGCAGTAATGATATGGCACAGGGAAAGAGTGAAATAGACTTATACGAAGAAGCTTTAGAACTTGGCTTCTACGAATGGAAACTACTGCCCTTTGAAGACATATGCGCTCAAGTATATAAGAGTATAGAAGGTAAAAACAAAGATAAAGAAAAAGAAAAAGCAGCGGCTGCGCTCAAAGCTATCTCATATATAGCCATAAAATGTGGATTTGTTCATCCTGTCTTTGATGCTGGTGCCGTTGCTGAAATGCCGTACAAACGGCCAGTTACAATAGTTACAGATACTTCATCTATTATACAGGGAGGACTCGACTTTGTTATTAGGTTTCTATACCCAATGGCTAGGATAAAGATTCCCGCCATTGCACAGATGGAAATTTTGAACATGGTTGATAACTTCTTAAAGTTGAGAAGGGAAGGGAAGAACCGAGTAGGATCGACTCTGCTAGAACACAGCAAGAGCCAAGGAGGCCAGAGAGTTCTACTGCGATTAGAACTTCAGACGGATGCTGAGATCGAGAGACCAAGGCTAGGCGCTGATCCCCTTAGGGGCTTCGTTACTCCGACCTCCGACCCCGAAGATAAGAATCTTGGCTTGTCCAACATCCAGCGTAGCTTTGCAGATCGTCTGATTCTTGAAACAGCGCTACAACATCGTGAGAGACTGCCTTCAGATCACCCGATTATGCTACTAACATCAGACCAAGGACTAGCGAGGATGTCGCTATCCGAAGGACTACAGCCATTATATTTTTCGTCCCCAGCTCCAAAAAATTTCTTTGCTCGATCATATACCGGCACGGGGTTCCATCCATTTCCTCAAGGGCTCTCAACAGCTAGGCTCTATAGCATTCCGTTATCTGACTTAGTATGGGAGTTAGCGATCACCTTTGGAAGAGTTCGTCTAATCACAGATAATGGCGACGCAGCTTTTACTGTTGGCGCAATGGGGGAAGATTTAACCTGGCAGCCGTTCCACGCAAAAGATGATCTGCTGTGGGTTCTGGTAAAAGGAAGGGATCCTGTTGCGGAGTGTGCTGCTGAGCCTGTCGCTGAGCCTGCCGCTGAGCCTGTCGCTGAGCCTGTCGCTGAGCCTGTCGCTGAGCCTGTCGCTGAGCCTGTCGCTGAGCCTGTCGCTGAGCCTGTCGCTGAGCCTGCCGCTCAGCCTGCCGCTCAGCCTGCCGCTCAGCCTGCCGCTCAGCCTGCCGCTCAGCCTGCCGCTGTGCCGGTGATTGAGCTGGCCGCGAACGTTGCGGTAGAACCAGTTGAAGCTGGGATTGCCAGCACTAGCCCGGATGTGAAATTGACTGGAGCATACAAGTTTAGCCCAGAATCCTTACTGTTATTGATTGAACGACTTGTTTCACTTCTGCAGTTGTCTGATGATAATGGGATGAAGATGCTTGGCATCTCGACCTCCAAAAGATATATAGAATATAAGCATTTTCTTCTTTCAGGTGGGTTTGTCACTCGGACTCAAAACGGGCTTCAAAAAGCCGAACCCCTGGAGAGGCTGTGGGAGGCCCTACTCGTACTAGATCTAGTTCAGCTATCTTCGTTACTTCGGAGGATACCATCGTTTGATAGATTCATTCAAGAACTACAATTACAGAGGCTTCTTAATGATCAAAATGTGACTTCAATCAGTAAGAATGCTTTCAGTACATATGCGGTTTTTGCTGAAGTAGCGTGCCTCGGCATACAAATACCAAGTGAAGGCATGTATAGTACTGAAAACTCTCCAACTCCTACCGACTTTGCTAAACAGGCATTTGCCTGTTTCGAAAGCATTCGGCCCCCTTCAGATGAGTACGTTTTGACTGGGAAGTGGCTTGAAGAGCTGGCGAGGAGATACGCTGTTCATCCTCTAACTGCGAAAGATAGACTAAATGAGGCACGTCAATCTGGTCTTCTCGAAAGATATACAGAGGGTTCGACTCCCGAAACTCAGTATGAAAGACATAAAATGTATGTGCTAGAACTTGAGAAAGGAAAGCCGGTTATAAGAAGGTTGCACCTATATCACGGTACTTTCCTCATTCCTGATAGAAGTAGTGTAATGTTAAGACTCGAGGAGAAAAGCAAATGAGTCTACGGGATAAGCTTTTAAAATCTAGCGGTGTAGGTGCGACACCTTCTTTTTATACGAAGTTTGGTATCTTAGAGAATCCTTTTCCTGCTTCCAGCCAACCGACAGGACATCCTCATCTGGAGAGTGATGTAGATGACCAGATAGTGAACGCCATAAAGCAGTTTGAGGCTTACAACCACGCCACTCAGGTTATTGTAGTAGAAGGGACTCAAGGCGTTGGAAAGACAAACCTCCTGAACTACTACCAACATGAACTTCAAGATTACTATAGAGACGAAAAAGGTTTTTATATAATCAGGTACTATCCAGATCCTGAGCCAAGTTTTGATGCTATAGTACGAAAGATTTTCCAGGAGTTGGGAGAAAACCATCTCAGACAAATTGGCGAGGAGTTATCGGAACGGAATGAAGCTGAAGCGGAAAGGATAATCGGATTAGCAAGGAGCTCTGATGTGAGGGCGGTGTTATATACCTTGCGGCGCGTAGCTAAAGAAGAATCTTCTGAACTTGGGCAAGTGTGTGAAGCTGCGTTGGAATGGTTTTTGGGCTTAAGACTGTATAAAAAGCATTCACAGCTTTTAGGCGTTTTTTTCAGATTAGATACTGTTGAATCAAAAACTCAAGCTTTACGCGATATAGTTTATGTTAGTTCAGAACTGACGTTGCTTAATGGGATATTTCTATTACTGGATGAGCTTGAAAAACAAGATTATTCTCTGAGCAAAACTACAATATTAAAATATCTGTCCGCTATTAGGGCTTTGATAGATTCACTGCCACGTAATCTTTTCATGATGTTAGCTTTAACACCATCGGCTCGGAACCGCTATTTCCTAATGCTTCCTGCAATAGCAGGCCGATTGCAGAACATAGTGACCCTGAAACCTCTACAGAAGGATGATGACGCCGTCAACCTGTACCGCTTCTACCTGTCACATGAAAGGCAAAGAACGAAGAACGAAGCAGTAACTGGCGAGACGCCGGGATCTGCACATCTTCTCACTGAGGAAATAGTTAAAGATCTGTTCAATAGAATGCTTGTCGAATCAGCTAATAGAGGTGTAAAGGGAGTCACCCACCGTGATCTCTTGCAGCGTCTTCGTGATGAAGCTGAGGCCGTCATCGCTAACGGCTGACCCACAACTTAATGTTTCACCACCGGAGCCCGGGAGTTGCTAATCTGAACGGAGGTTGAAAGGTGTGTACCAATCTGTGTACCGAAATCCGGAAAAGCTGGTAAACATGGCAAAGATGGAAACGCTTGCGCCGGAGCTAAATATCTGATATACCTGCAACTACCTAATCTGACAGCGTATCGTCAGCACAATCAAAAACGGCTCATAACCCGAAGGTCATAGGTTCAAATCCTATCCCCGCAACCAAAACTATTAAAAGGCACCCGGTTCCGACCGGGTGCCTTTTTCAGTTCCAGGGCTCGTACTTGAGGGGACTGGCTCCGCCAGGTGCCGGTCCCCCTTCCCGCGAAACCCCGCCTCTCCGAGTTTTCACTTCACATTATCGGTGCTTGTTCCCGTTACTGTCTCAAAACCTGTCGCTGGCATTGATCAGTGTCAGTCTCCCCCCTCAAGCCATTATCAAAATTCTACCAATTACGTAAGTTGCCAATAATATTTACCAATTAAATTATTGATTTTGTTGGGAATATGTTTGTGATATAAGCCGGCAGGCAGACTGCACGAGGTGGCTCCGCACATGCTAGTGGTTTCAGACCGGCGTGTGGGCTGATCAAGGAAAGAGGCAGGGAATGGACCTGGCACCGGGTCTACAAATTGCACAGCGATAATCAGTGGCAAAATGTTGTCAAATGTGTAGGCCCGGTACAGGAGAGATTTTCCGGTACAGGATAGATTTTCAGCGGCTTGGACGAGAGAGCACACGCCTTAGGGTGAAGAACATCGGAAAGCCGTGTGCGGGAAAACCGCACGCACGGTTTGATGAGGGAGGGCAGGGTGAAACCTGCTCTCTACTCTACCCGGAATCTCCCCCAGTCGGGCTCTGATTCAGAATCCTGGCCGTCCCCATAGGCGGACGGAACATCGTCTTGTGGTTACATAGTTGGCGCAAATGGAGTGAATGCCGCAGAGACCAGGAGAGAGAGCGAAATGAAATCGTTACCCACAAATACGTCACCGCGCCGCAGTGAGGTAATGTTGACAATCCTCGTGAAATCTGCCCTTTATGCTGTCATTACTTTCGCAGCCTTCACTATCTCCGGGTGCATGCTCTTCAATCCAGTAAAGAGGATGCCTCTCGATGAAGTCAGCTTAAAAAAGCCAATGCCACGAGTAGGTGAGAAGGTTGTGGTGTTATTTGAGGATGTTGTGGCAGGGAAACCACTGAATGAGACGGTGTGGGATAATGCCGTTGGTCCTTTCTGGGATCCGGAGGAGGCGCAGCAAATCGGCCTGACGGTATCCTATCGGATCGACCCAGTTTACATGTCTACCGGCGCGTCAGCTGCAACTACTGCCACTGGTGCAAGATGGGTCGTCCCATTCGGGCCGCTGATCTCTACTATGATGAAATCGGCTCTTGATCAGTACTTCCTCGCAGGCGTAGTTTGCTATAGTGATGGCTGCGCGAAAGATGCTATCTCAACCGGCAGGGCTGGCAGGATGATTAAGGTGAAGTCTGGGTTCAAAGTCTGGACACCGTCGCCGACTTCTCTTTCGCTTAACTATTCCTCCGATCTTTCCTTCTCAGTTTACAGCTCCTCTACACTTGTGACATTGTCCTCCGGAAAATCATCATTAATAAAACGAGACATGAAGTTGAACCCAATCATCAGCTATTCGGCCATCAACGAGATGCGGAAGTACTCGAAGGAGTTTGCGGAAAGTGTAGTTGCCGACGTACTGTCTAAGGCCTTTCCAACTCGATAGTGTGAAATCGGCGGACGGAGTGGGGGGATTTCTCACCGACGAAATGCCAGAGGGGCGCAGTGTGGTTGTGCTCGCCAAGAAGAAGTACGGGCTGTCGGTCGGATTGGGTAGTTTGATAACTGCGCCAGGGTGTCAAGTTGTCCAGTCCTGACATCTCATTTCAAGGGAGGCTTCATGCTCCGTACCTTGTTGGTCGTAGTGCTACTGTTTGCCGGGTGCTCATCAAACCTTCAAAACATAAGAACGGCAGCCACGAACGGCGATCCCGCATCGCAGTTTCAGCTAGGTGTAGCATATGATAGAGGCGTTGAAACAAAGCAGGATTTACAGGAAGCTGCAAAATGGTATCGCGCTGCTGCCGAACAAGGGTATGCAGAAGCGCAAAATAGCCTGGGAAGCCTGTACCAAGCAGGCGAGGGAGTTCCCAAAGATTACCAACTGGCAAGAATGTGGTATCAGAAGGCAGCGGACCAGGGAAATGTATCCGCAAAGAACAGCTTAGCCTATCTATATGATTTAGGTTTAGGTGTTTCTACTTCTCCGAAAACTGCAGCCCGGCTTTATCGAGAGGCTGCAGAGCTGGGCGAGGTCAGAGCCATGTTAAATCTTGGAATCCTGCTAACCCAAGGGAAACCGGAAGTAGAAAAGGATGACATAGAGGCTTATAAATGGCTGGATTTGGCAAGATTCTATACCCAGACCTCGAAAGATATGACGCTGAAGTGGCGTGTCAGAGGTGAGCTTGACAAACTCTCTGGAATGATGACAACGGTTCAAATTGAAGAAGGCAAGAAGCGTGGCGATGAGTGGGCGCGAAATCATCGCAAGGACTGAATTTCGAAATTCAACAAGTTGCCGGTACGCGGCCTCCGCTTCGCACTGCCGGTGCGACTTTAAACAAGATGCAGATCAACATGGGATGGGGCCGCGGGACACAAGAGGTGTGTACCAAAGTGTGTACCAAAATCCGGAAAAGCTGGTAAACATGGTAAAGATGGAAGGGCTTGCGTCGGAGCTAAATATTCGATATATCTGCAACTACCTAATCTGACAGCATGTCGTCAGTACAATCAAAAACGGCTCATAACCCGAAGGTCATAGGTTCAAATCCTATCCCCGCAACCAAAACTATTAAAAGGCATCCGGCCACGCCGGGTGCCTTTTTCAGTTCTCACTGCTCATTGTACTGGTCCTCCCTTGCCTCTGCCTCCTCCTTGATACTTAAAACCTCCTGTTTGATCTCGGCCGGAACAGTCTCGATTACTCTCCGCTCCGCTTCCTCGTTTTGGGCATCCGTGCGACTACCAATGGCGACACGCCCCGGTGAAACCAGGCTCTGCTGAAAAAGTGCCTCGGCCAGAATGGTATTAGGGGAACAGATGATTCTCCGTGCCGCCATTTTCCGGCTTGCATTGATCCAGATTCCTGCTAAGGTCCTGAGGTTAATATTGGCCGATGCTAATCTTTCACCCGAACCCCGCTACTTCGATCACGCACCGTGAGGGAGGTGTAACATGCAAAAGCAGATGCCAAAGAGAGTTGCGCGGACCTACCGTAATTTGACGCCATCCAAGTTCTATGTGCTGAATCTAAGGGTAAGGACGGCCCTGACCGACAATCCGAGGATTCCGTACTCGACCTGGGCGAACCCGACGCTGATCTCGTCGTACTTTGCGGCGTCAGACAAGCATGCCGCTTTGCACCACCAATCCGCCGAGAGGACTGTTTCGGTCATTACGGAACGCGACCTTCTCCAGGCGCAGATCGTGGACTACCTGGATGAGATCGCATCCGGGCTGGAAGCAGCCTCGGTACGGGACCCGGAAATCCTTCTCGTCTCCGGCTTCGACCTTACCAAAGAACGGAGGAGCCACCCTAGGACCAACGGTCCTTCGCCGGAAGTCAGCGTAGTCAACGAACACGAAGGTGGGCCGACCGGCGATCCAGGTGCTTGATGCCTGACCTGATTGGCCGATTCCGGACTTATGCAAGACGCCAAGGGGGCTACCGCTCAGGTAGCCCCCGTTTTCATCGCCCCCATTTCAGTTCTTCCTCCGGTAGGAACCTCGACCTGCGGCACGCGATTCCCGCCTCCCCGTCAAGCGGTGCCACCCGTTGCTCCCGCCAGATCGCCACCCGCCATTGATATCCCGTCACCTGCGACCGATGACTCGTCACCTGCGACCGATGACTCGTCACCTGCGACCGATGACTCGTCACCTGCGACC
>NZ_JAEMHM010000059.1 GCF_016458275.1 Geomesophilobacter sediminis | reverse complement strand
TTTTCAAAGACCAAGCCGCCGTTCGCGACAGACTCGGCAAGTTACTTCAAACCGCTTCGCCTGTCAACATCTTTTTTCATCGTGCGGTTTTTAAAAAGAGCGACTTCTCTGTGATGACACCGAGGCCACGACGTTGGGGCTCCGGCGCATCAGCGGATTACCCTTATAGCAAAGGCGACCTGCCCGGTCAAACACTTTATGATTTAAGTTTGCTAACCAAATCGCTTAAGCGGCTCGCATCAGATAAATAAACCCTTTTAGAAACGGGTTGTTATCACCGGGCCTGTAAAATCCTTTGTGTAAATGGCCAATTTCGGTTAGAACCCACTCGACAGGAGGGAGCCGATGGCCAGTG
>NZ_JAEMHM010000058.1 GCF_016458275.1 Geomesophilobacter sediminis | reverse complement strand
CCAAGGGCCTGAGCCTGGCCGGTCGAGAGAACCGCGACCTCCGCGGTGCTCAGGGCCTGGACGTGGGCGGTGTCGAGCCCGGCGATCTGCGCCGTGGTCATTGCCTTGACCTGAGCGGTGGTCAGCAGGGAGATGTTATCGGTGCTGATGGCCGCTACCTCGGCGGTGGTAAGTGCCGCAACATCCTGGGTGCTCAGGGAACGCAGCTGGCCGGAGTCAAGCGCTGCGATGCCGGTGGCGCCAAGGGCCTGGGCCTGAGCCGTGGTCAGTGCCGCGATTTCCGCGGTGGTCAGGGTCGCCAGGTTAGCGGTGCTGATCGCCTGGATCTCTGCGGTGGTCAGGGCTGCGACGTCGGTGGTGGTCAGGGCGCGGAGCTGATCGGAGG
>NZ_JAEMHM010000057.1 GCF_016458275.1 Geomesophilobacter sediminis | reverse complement strand
GGGCGCGGAGCTGATCGGAACCAAGGGCTGCGATGCCGGTGGCGCCGAGGGCCTGTGCCTGAGCGGTGGTCAGTGCCCCAATTTCCGCGGTGGTCAGGGTCGCCAGGTTGGTGGTGCTGATCGCCTGGATCTCTGCAGTGGTCAGGGCCGCCACGTCGGCGGTGGTCAGCGCACGGAGCTGATCGGAGGTAAGTGCGCCAACGCCTGCGGCACCGAGTGCCTGAGCCTGGGCGGTGGAGAGGACCGCAACCTGTGCGGTGCCCAGTGCCTGGACGTGAGCAGTGTCGAGGCCGGCAATTTGAGCCGTGGTGAGTGCTTTCACCTCAGCGGTAGTCAGCGTGGAGATGTTATCGGTGCTGATCGCCGCGATCTCTGCGGTGGTCAGGGC
>NZ_JAEMHM010000056.1 GCF_016458275.1 Geomesophilobacter sediminis | reverse complement strand
CGCCGCGGCCACGAAGGCTAAGGCGATGCCGGTGTTGCCGCTGGTAGGCTCGATGATGACGGTGCCGTCCTTGATGAGCCCCTTCTCCTCGGCGTCCTTGATCATGGAAAAGCCGATCCGGTCCTTCACGCTCCCGCCGGGGTTGAACGACTCCAGCTTGGCCACGACGTCAGCACTCGCGCCCACACCATACCGGTGGAGGCGTAAAAGCGGGGTGGCGCCGATGAGGTCGGTTAGGTTGTTGAATATCTTGGCCATTGGATAAATCCTCCTGAAGTGGTCAGAATAAACCGGGATGTCCGGTTATTTTTTCGCATTAGATGCTGGCCGCCTGGCTCCGGACCTCACCGGTTTCCATGGCAAGGAGAGTGTCCGCCCACTTGAAAGCCCACTCGTGCAGCCC
>NZ_JAEMHM010000055.1 GCF_016458275.1 Geomesophilobacter sediminis | reverse complement strand
CGGGCATACATGGAGATGATCTTGTCGTCAAAGCCGGTAAAGCGGCTCTGCCCTTTAGGTAGGATCAGTGGATCAAAACTGCCATTCCGATCCCGCGGCACGGTAACCTCAAGTGACCCGAACTCACCTTTGACGGTCTTCTTATAGGTCCCATTGCGCGAGTTGCCGCTGTTGTTACCGTCTGGGGAGTGTTTTTCGTAGCCGAGATGATCTGTCATCTCGACCTGCATGGCCCGCTCCAGGACACGCTTAGTCAACTGTTTCAGAAGCCCGTTTTCACCGACGATGTCTTCTGGTTTCTTGCAGTCCTTAATCAAAGCATCAAGCAATTCATCTACACTGGCCATCGGCTCCCTCCTGTCGAGTGGGTTCTAACCGAAATTGGCCATTTACACAAAGGATTTTACAGGCCC
>NZ_JAEMHM010000054.1 GCF_016458275.1 Geomesophilobacter sediminis | reverse complement strand
TCTCAATCATTTACGAGGGAAGAATGCCCGTTATGTAGCCGATGGGGCATTTACACAAAATCCTTTACACGCCCAGGCCCCCCCCCCCCCGAGCCATCTATCGCAGGTGACGAGTCATCAGTCGCAGGTGATGAGTCATCAGTCGCGGGTGACGAGTCGTCGGTCGCAGGTGATGAGTCATCGGTCGCGGGTGATGAGTCATCGGTCGCAGGTGATGAGTCATCGGTCGCGGGTGACGAGTCATCGGTCGCGGGTGACGAGTCATCGGTCGCGGGTGACGAGTCATCGGTCGCAGGTGATGAGTCATCGGTCGCAGGTGATGAGTCATCGGTCGCGGGTGATGAGTCATCGGTCGCAGGTGACGAGTCATCGGTCGCAGGTGACGAGTCATCGGTCGCAGGTGACGAGTCATCGGTCGC
>NZ_JAEMHM010000053.1 GCF_016458275.1 Geomesophilobacter sediminis | reverse complement strand
CTGTCCAAGGAATCCGTTCGACTTTCACCCCGCAACTGGGACAGTTGACCCGTCGCAAGGCATAGAGGAAGAAAACGGCAATACCCCACAACGGGACGAACTCAAAGCGCCGCTGTTGCAATGTGTCGTAGCCAGGGCGGGATTTCCCGCACTTACTGCAGATCGGCCGGCTTCTCTTACGAGCATGGATCTCAATCTCAAGGACCGGCTGTTCGCCCTTATCGCTCCAACGGGCAGAACCATAGACAAACCCATGATGCAATTGGACACGATTCAGGATAGACTTAAGCAGCATCCCGTCCTCCTTGTCTAGCACTGGTTTTCTTGGTCGAAACCCATTTTGCCAGACTTGAGGCGGGATGCTCTATTTTGGGGGCGCTGCTCACCCCTATGCGAACGCCTCAGTTACCCACACATTCTGCGGAAGAACC
>NZ_JAEMHM010000052.1 GCF_016458275.1 Geomesophilobacter sediminis | reverse complement strand
GCCTGGCCGGTAGAGAGAACCGCGACCTCCGCGGTGCTCAGGGCCTGGACGTGGGCGGTGTCGAGGCCGGCGATCTGGGCCGTGGTCATTGCCTTGACCTGTGCGGTGGTCAGCAGGGAGATGTTGTCGGTGCTGATGGCTGCCACCTCGGCGGTGGTCAGGGCCGCAACATCCTGGGTGCTCAGGGAACGCAGCTGGCCGGAGTCGAGTGCTGCGATGCCGGTTGCGCCAAGGGCCTGCGCCTGAGCCGTGGTCAGTGCGCCAATTTCCGCGGTGGTCAGGGTCGCCAGGTTGGCGGTGCTGATCGCCTGGATCTCTGCGGTGGTCAGGGCCGCCACGTCTGCGGTGGTAAGGGCACGGAGCTGATCGGAGGAAAGGGCCCCAACCCCTGCAGCACCGAGTGCCTGGGCCTGGGCAGTGGAGAGAACGGCGACCTGGTT
>NZ_JAEMHM010000051.1 GCF_016458275.1 Geomesophilobacter sediminis | reverse complement strand
TTTGATCCACTGATCCTACCTAAAGGGCAGAGCCGCTTTACCGGCTTTGACGACAAGATCATCTCCATGTATGCCCGTGGAATGACCACCCGTGATATCCAAGGCCATCTCCAGGAGATGTACGGGGTAGATGTATCGCCAACACTGGTCTCACAGGTCACGGATGCCATCGCAGATGAAGTAAAACAGTGGCAGAATCGGCCTTTAGAGGAGGTTTATCCCATCGTGTACCTGGATGCCATCAGGGTCAGAGTCCGGCACAATGGACATGTCATTAACAAGGCCGTCTACCTCGGCATCGGCATCACAGCTGAAGGGATCAAGGAGATCCTTGGGATGTGGACTGCCGAAAATGAAGGTGCCAAGTTCTGGCTTCAGGTGGTCACCGAACTGAGAAACCGGGGAGTGAAGGACATCTTCATCGCATGCGTCGATGGTCTCAAAGGCTTTCCTGAAGCAATTGAAGC
>NZ_JAEMHM010000050.1 GCF_016458275.1 Geomesophilobacter sediminis | reverse complement strand
GACGTGGTCGTCTATGACGTTCTGGGCGACGTCGTCTGCGGCGGCTTCGCGGTTCCGGTGCGCGAGGGGATCGCCGAGCACGTCTTCACCGTCTCCTCCTCGGACTTCATGGCGATCTACGCCGCCAACAACCTCTTCAAGGGGATCAAAAAATACTCCAACAACGGCGGCGCGCTGTTGGGCGGGGTGATCGCCAACTCGATCAACACCGGCTACGCCAAGGAGATCGTGGACGACTTCGTGGCCCAGACCAAGACCCAGGTGATCGAGTACGTGCCGCGCTCGGTGACGGTGACCCAAGCCGAACTGCAGGGGAAAACGACCATCGAGGCGTTTATCGATTCGGACCAGGCGAAGGTCTACAAGGGGTTGGCCCAGAAGATCTACGAGCACACCGATTCCAAGGTGCCGGAGCCGCTCGACGACAAGGGGCTGCACGAGTGGGCTTTCAAGTGGGCGGACACTCTCCTTGCCATGGAAACCGGTGAGGTCCGGAGCCAGGCGGC
>NZ_JAEMHM010000004.1 GCF_016458275.1 Geomesophilobacter sediminis | reverse complement strand
GGGCTGCACGAGTGGGCTTTCAAGTGGGCGGACACTCTCCTTGCCATGGAAACCGGTGAGGTCCGGAGCCAGGCGGCGGCAATTTAACCAGGAATTTCGGGAGGAAGCACCATGGCTAAGATTTTCAACAACCTGACGGATCTCATTGGCGGTACGCCGCTGCTGCGTCTGCAGCGCTACGGCTGGGAGGCCGAAGGCCAGATCGTGGCCAAGCTGGAGTCGTTCAACCCCGGCGGGAGCGTGAAGGACCGGATCGGCTTCTCCATGATCAAGGACGCCGAGGAGAAGGGGTTCATCAAGGACGGCACCGTCATCATCGAGCCTACCAGCGGCAACACCGGCATCGCCTTAGCCTTCGTGGCCGCGGCGCGCGGCTACCGGCTGATCCTCACCATGCCGGACACGATGAGCGTGGAGCGGCGCAACCTGCTCAAGGCTTACGGGGCCGAACTCGTGCTCACCCCGGGGGCCAAGGGGATGAAGGGGGCCATTGAGGCAGCCGAAGAGCTGGCGGCCAAGACCCCGAATTCCTACGTCCCGTCCCAGTTCAAGAACCCGGCCAATCCGGAGATCCACCGCGCCACCACCGCGGAGGAAATCTGGAACGACACCGACGGCAAGGTGGACATCGTGATCGGCGGGGTGGGGACCGGGGGGACCATCACCGGGGTGGGGGAGGTGCTCAAGGCGCGCAACCCGAAGGTGAAGGTGGTCGCGGTCGAGCCGTTCGACTCACCGGTCCTCTCCGGTGGGAGCCCGGGGCCGCACAAGATCCAGGGGATCGGGGCCGGTTTCGTCCCCGACGTCTTGAACACCGGGATCATCGACGAGGTCTACAAGGTGAAGAATGAGGAGGCGTTTGCGGGCAGCCGCAAGCTTGCCGCCGATGAGGGGCTTTTGGCGGGCATCTCCGGCGGCGCGGCGGCACACGCGGCGCTGCAGATCGCGAGCCGCCCCGAGAACAAGGGGAAACTCATCGTCGTCGTGCTCCCCGACACCGGCGAGCGCTATCTGTCGACCCCCCTTTTCGACCGCGAGGAGAAGGTCAGCTAGGGGAGACCCGCCTCCCCACTTTCGGGGAGTATTGAAACGGAGGATGCAAAGATGATCGGCAACAAGAGAAGAGTGGTTGCGGTACTTGCCGGCCTTGCGGTTCTCGCCGGGTTCGGCGGTTTGGTGTTGCAGCATGAAGCGCAGGCCAAACCGGAGAAAGATCTGTTCGTCATCAAGACCTGGACCAGGAAGGACTGTTCGGTGACCCCATGGACCGTCGCCGACCGCTTGGGTTTCCTGGCGGAAGAGGGAATCCGGCTCGAGTACACCGGTGAGACTCAGCCGGCCCTGCAGATTCCTTCCATTTTGCGGGGCAACAACGACGTAGGGACCTTCCACCCCAACACCATCGCCGTGGCCAAGGCGGGGGGAGCCCAGGTCACCGGCGTTCTCCAGGGGGGACTGGAGCCGACCGATCCCAAGATCCCGGAAAAGCTGCGGCACATGTTCTGGTACGTCAACCCGCAGAAACATCGGGAGATCAAGCGGTTTTCCGACCTGAAGAAGATTCCGGGCAAGATCAAGATCTCCACCATAACCAAGAACGTCTGCGCTGATTTCGAGACCAACCTCCTTGCCGACAAGTACGGCATCCCGCGCAGCAAGTTCGAGTGGGTGACCATGCCGGACGTGCAGGCCATCCAGGCGCTCAAGCAGGGCCTGGTCGACATCTCCGAAGTGCACCCGCCGTTCTACAAGGGGATGCATGACGCCGGCGCCCACAAGGTGGCCGACACCTTCGAGACCGGTCTCGGCGCCTCTGCGGGGCTTACCTACTACATCTTCCGTGACGACTTCATCCGTAAGCATCCCCAGCAGGTGGCCGCTTTTACCAGGGCGATGACCAAGGCGCAGCGCTGGGCCAACGCAAACCCGCTCAAGGCGCAGAAGCTTACCGAGGAGGCGATCGGGGTGCCGGTAACCGGCAACCACTGGTACTCCGAAGTCACCAGGATCGACGAGAAGCTCTCCGCCCCCTGGATCAGGGACCTGGAGACGAACCGGGTGATTCCCAAGGGTAAGGTGACCACGGCGAATCTGGTCACCCACGACATCGAGAAGATCAACCTGCAGGTGCTGGCCGAACGTTCCAAAAAGTAGTGACCCTGCCAACGCCCCGGCGCCCCGGCGCCGGTGCCACCGTTTTCTTTTAGGGAGGAAGCGATGACCATCGATCTCAAGGCAAATACCTGCCCCAACCGCGAACAGCGGGCGGGGGCGATCAACGCCTACTACGGAAAGGCCACCGACCTGGTACGGGAGGTCCGCGCCGGGAGCCTCGTCAACCAGGAACGCGAGTTCCAGCAGTCTTCCGGTTGCGTCCTCAATTTCTATCTGACGACCCGGGTGGTGACCATCCGCGATGCGGTCATGATCGTGCATGCGCCGGTCGGATGCTCATCCACCTCGCTTTTGTATCGTGAGGTGTACCGGCGCATCCCCCCGAGCGAGGGGCGTCCCACCGACTTCGACCTGCACTGGCTTACCACCAACATCGACGAGAAGGATGTGGTCTACGGCGGCGCGGACAAACTGCGCCACGCCATCAAGGAGGCCCAGGCCCGGTACAACCCCGAGGCGATTTTCATTCTTGCCTCCTGTACCTCAGGGATCATCGGCGAGGACATCGAGGGGGTGGTGGCCGAGGTCCAGGCGGAGGTCGAGGCCACGTTGGTCCCGGTGCACTGCGAGGGGATCCGATCACGCATCATCCAGACCGCGTACGACGCTTTCTGGCACGGGGTGCTCAAGTACCTCGTCCGCAAACCGGTCAAGAAGCAGCCGGACCTGGTGAACATCGCCAGCATGCTCTCCTACACGTGGCAGGACCGGCAGGAGATCACCCGGCTTTTGAACCGGATCGGGTTGCGCCCCAACTTCATCCCCGAGTTCGCCACGGTGGAACAGCTGCGGATCATGGGGGAAGCGGCCGTCACCGCCCCGATCTGTCCGACCTACACCGACTACCTTTCCAAGGGGCTGGAGCAGGAGTTCGGGGTCCCCTATTTCATGTACCCGTCGCCGGTAGGGATCGATCACACCGACGAATGGCTCCGCACCATCGCGCGCTTCACCGGCAAGGAACGGGAGGTGGAGGAGCTGATCCGAGAGGAGCGGGCCACTTGGGTCCCCAAGATGGACGCCATCCGTGCCGACTTCGCCCGGCTGCGCCCGGACGGGAAGAAGGTCGAGATCCTGGGCTCGCTGGGGCAGGGGAGGCTGCTGACCCAGGTTCCCTATTTCGAAGAGATCGGCGTTTCCTCTCCGGCTGCCATCATCCAGGACTTCGACAACCTGGTTCTCGACGAAGTGGAGCAAATCATCGACCAGGCGGGGGATTTCGACGTCCTGGTGAACACCTTCCAGGCGGCGGAGCTTTCCCACATCACCCGAAGCTACGACCCCGACGTGGCGCTGACCTGCCCGTTCCAGGGGAGCGCCTACAAAAGGGAGAAGGGGGCGACCCGCATCCATGCCCTGCGCGGCGACGCGCGCCGCTGGAGCGCCCAGGCGGGATACAAGGGAGCGATCGCCTACGGCAACTTCCTGCTGCAGAGCCTGAAGAACAAGGCGTTCCAGAAGACCATGCTCGCCAAGACCCCCGACACCTACCAGGACTGGTGGTACGAACAGACCGATCCGCTGCACTACATTAAGAAGGAGGCCTGAGTCGATGGGAACCGTCACCGCGCTGCGCCCCAAAGAAGAAAACCGCTACCCGGGGATCGCCGAGGCGCCCCGTTTTTCCTGCGCCCTTGGCGGCGCGTACATGGCCACCCTCGCTACCTTCGGGGCGGTCCCTATCCTGCACTCCGGGGCCGGCTGCGGCATGTCGCAGAACTTCGGACAGAACTTCGCCGCCGGGCTCAACGGTGCCGGCCCGCAGGGAAATACCAGCACTCCCTGCTCCTGCCTGGTCGAAGAGCATGCCGTCTTCGGCGGGGAAGATAAGCTGCGCGCCCTGATTCAGTCGACCACCGAGCTGGTGCGCGGCGACCTTTTTGCTGTCGTCTCCGGATGCGTCCCCGCACTGATCGGGGATGACGTCGGGGCCGTGGTCAAGGAGTTCCGGGAAAAAGTCCCGATTCTCCACGTCAACACCGCCGGGTTTGTGGGGAACTCGTACAAGGGGTACGAGCAGTACCTCGACGCGGTGATCGACCAGCTGCTCACCCCGCAGACGGTGGTGCGCAAGCGGGTGAACCTCCTCGGCGTCGTCCCGTACCAGCACATCTTTTGGAAGGGGAATCTGCAGGTGCTTAAGGACCTCCTGGCGGCGGTCGGGGTCGAGGCGAACATGATCTTCACCGAGCCGGACGGACTGGAAGCCCTGCGCCGCATCCCGTCCGCCGAGCTCAACCTGGTCTTTTCCCCCTGGTCGGGGGTGCCGGCTGCGCGGAAGCTCAAGGAGAAGTTCGGCACCCCGTTTGCCGTGATCCCCTCGGTGCCGGTCGGCCCCAAGGACACCTCCCAGTTCCTCCAGTTCCTGGCGCGCCGGCTGCAGCTGCGCCGCTCCCGGGTGGAGGCGTACATAGCCAAGGAGGAGGCACGGACCTACCGCTTCGCCGAATACATGGCGGACATCGCGATGATGGCGCTTCCCAACGCCTACACCGCGGTGGTGGCCGACACCGGAACCGCCATCGGGCTCACCCGCTACGGGAGCAACGAGCTTGGTTGGCTCCCCGAGATTGTCATCGTCACCGACGATCCGCCCGAGGAGTCCCGCGAGGAGATCGTGCGCAGCCTGACCGAAGGGCTGGAGAGCGCGGTGAAGCCGGAGGTGCATTTCGAGATCGACGCCCACAAGATCCGGCTGCTGCTGCGGGAGCACACGGTGCAACTGGTCCTGGCGAGCTCGCTGGAAAAGTACCTCGCGGTGGACGAGCTGGATGCGATGCAGCTGAGCGTCGCGTTTCCGGCCTACGACCGGCTTATCGTCGACCGCACCTACGCAGGGTACCGCGGCGGTCTGGCCCTCATGGAAGACATCGCTTACAAGTACGGCGGCCCGCTGTAACCCCTGTTTTTCGGGGAAGGTCACCAAGAAACCAGCAACCTGGAGGAAATATCATGGCTACCGCAGTAGATACCACCGCGCCGAACGACGGCGCCAAGATCGTGGTCCGCGGCATCAACCGCACCTTCCATCTCAAAAAGGCCCGGGGCGAGGCGGCACGCGACTTCGTGGCGCTCAAGGACATCAACCTGGAGGTGCGCAAGGGAGAATTCCTGGTCCTGGTCGGGCCGTCGGGGTGCGGCAAATCGACCCTGCTGGACATCCTTGCGGGGCTTGCCCATCCCAACTCCGGGGACGTCCTCATCGACGGCAAACGGATCACCGGCCCGGCCCTCGACCGCGGCATCGTCCTCCAGGGGTATGCGCTCTTCCCCTGGCGTACCGTCCGTAAGAACGTCGAGTTCGGCCTGGAAATCAAGAAAGTTCCCAAATCCCAGCGCAGGGAGATCAGCGACCGGTTCATCAAACTGGTGGGGCTCGAGGGATTCGCAGATCGGTACCCGCACGAACTCTCCGGGGGAATGAAGCAGCGGGTGGCGATCGCCCGCGCCCTTGCCTACGACCCGGAGGTGCTGCTGATGGACGAGCCGTTCGCGGCAGTCGACGCCCAGACGCGGGAGAACCTCCAGGACGAGCTTTTGCGCATCTGGGAGGAGACCGGAAAGACGATCATCTTCGTCACCCACAGCATCGAGGAAGCGGCATTTCTCGGGGACCGCGTGGCGGTTCTGACCGCCAATCCGGGAACGCTGCGGGAGATTGTCAAGATCGAGTTGCCGCGGCCCCGGCACAACAGCGACATCCGCTCCTCGGCCGAGTTCGGATGGGTGCGTCACAAGATCTGGGAGCTTTTGCAGAACCACCCTCACGCCGAGGCTCGCGTCCCCGCCGACACCCGCCCGGTGGCGGACGCCATCTCCCCGTCGACCTCGCTCTAACGCGGAGTGATCATGAGACTTTGCTACGTCGCCACATTGCTGCTTCTGCTCCTGGGAGGGACCGCCCAGGCGGCGTCATTGCGGATTGGTGACCCGGTGCCGCCGATCCGGCTGACCGACCTTGCCGGGAATAAGGTAGACACGGGAGGGACCCGGGGACGCACCGTCGTCATTTATTTCTGGAACGACCGGTGCGGCTGCACCGAGCAGTTGATCAAACTGCGGGGCTTCATCGAAGGGCTGAAAGGAAAGCCGTTCGAACTGGTGACCGTCAACGAGGGGCAGGGAAAAAACGTTGCGGCGACCTTTATCAAGGGGAACGCCCTGCCGTACCGGGTCCTGCTCGACGACGACCTGAAAGTCGGCACCAAACAGTTCGGTATCAAGGTCCTCCCTACCATATTCATTGCGGGTAAGGACGGCAAACTGCGGGAAAAGCTGATCGGGGTCGTCGATTCCAAACGGCTGGAGAGCATCATCCGCCGGCATCTTTGATGCGGCGGACCCGATAGGGCTTTAGTTATGCCCTGGGCGGTGGCAACGGTGGGAAATTCTTCCCGAAACGGATGAGGAACCATGGCACGCGGACTGGACCGACAGCGCCACATATTGGATTTCACCTTGGCGGCACTTTTGCGGCGCAAGGGTAAGACCGGAGCCCTCGTGGCGGTGTACACGCTGGTCGTGTTCCTGCTGGCATCGGCACTCTTTTTCGGTCACGCCCTGCGTCGCGAGGCGGAGCTCGTGCTTAAGGACGCACCGGAGATCACCGTGCAGCGTTCCCTCACCGGCCGCTATGCCCCCATTCCCAAGGAATATGCCGGGGCCATCGGCGAGATCCGAGGGGTTTCCTCGGCCCGCCCGCGCCTTTGGGGCTATTACTACGATGCGAACTCCCGGGCCAACTACACCCTGGTCGTCCCGGCCGAAAACCAGCCGGACCCGGGGACCATCGTCATCGGTTCCGGCATCGCAACCCTGCGCGACGCCAACCCTGGCGACCAGATCGGATTTACCGGCTATGACGGTGCGGCGCAGAGCTACCGGGTCGCCAGGGTCCTGCCGGAAGGTGCCGGACTGGTCTCTGCCGACCTCATCCTCATTTCGGAAAGGGACTACCGCGCCCTCTCCGGTATCCCGGATGGGGAAGCAACCGATCTCGTCCTCACCGTGCACAACGCCAAGGAGTTCGCCACGGTGGCGGAAAAGATCCGTCAGCGCTTTCCCGACACGCGCCCCATCGTGCGCGACGAGATCCTGCGCACCTACGACGCGCTCTTCAACTGGCGGGGCGGAGTGGTCGCCGTCTTAAGCGGCATGGCAGGGCTTGCCTTCGTCATCTTCGCCTGGGACAAGGCGACCGGGCTTTCCGCCGAGGAACGCAAGGAGATCGGTGTCCTGAAGGCGGTGGGGTGGGAGACCTCCGACATCCTCGCCATGAAATTCTGGGAAGGGATCGCCGTCTCCTTCACCGCCTTTTTGCTCGGAGTGACCCTGGGCTACCTGCACGTCTTTTGGGGCGGCTCCTTTCTGTTTGCCCCGGTACTTAAGGGGTGGTCCACCCTCTACCC
This sequence comes from Geomesophilobacter sediminis, assembly GCF_016458275.1. GTDB lineage: Bacteria > Desulfobacterota > Desulfuromonadia > Geobacterales > Geobacteraceae > Geomesophilobacter > Geomesophilobacter sediminis. Next base: position 357,769 of record NZ_JAEMHM010000004.1, on the reverse strand, counting down.
GAACTTCCGCCTGATACCGGCCGTCGACTTCGGCGAACTCGGCGCGATCCTCTTCCTGGTCGTGGTCCCCTATTCGGTGAGCACCATCGTCCCGTCCTGGCGGGCAGCCACCATCGACCCGGATGCGGTCCTGCGCTAGAGGTGACGATGATTTCCGCTCGCAACATCGGTAAGGTCTTCAACCAGGGGCGCCCCAACGCCTTCACCGCCCTCAAGGAGGTCTCCTTCGACCTCCAGCGGCGCGAAACCACCATCCTCAAGGGGCCGAGCGGCTCGGGAAAGACGACCCTGCTGGGTATCGTCGGCTGCATGGCGCGCCCCACCACGGGCAGGATCTTTCTGGAGGAGCGCGAGATCACCAGCCTTCCCGAGCGCTTCCTCACCGATATCCGGCGCCGCAGCTTCGGATTCATCTTTCAGCAGTTCAACCTGATCCGGGGGATGACCGCCCTGGAAAACGTGATGATCCCCGCCTACCCGCTCGGTGAACGCCATGCCGAGCTCAAGCGGCGTGCCCTGGCCACCCTCGATCTGTTCGACCTTGCGGCAAAGGCGGAGGCCAAGGTGGAATGGCTCTCCGGGGGAGAGGCGCAGCGGGTGGCGATCGCCCGGGCCCTCATCAACGACCCTTCGGTGATCATCGCCGACGAGCCGACCGCCCACCTCGATTTGCGCCTCTCCGAGGAGTTCATGGCGATCATGCGACGCTTGAAGGCGGACGGGAAGACCCTGATCCTGGCAAGCCATGACCCGATCGTCTACGACTCGGACCTCGCCGACCGGGTGGTCGAGTTGCGTGACGGCGCAGTGGCCGGCAGTGCGGAGCGGGCATGATCCTGCACCCGGCCCTTCTGGCGCTCGAGATCTCGGCTCTCCTCTGTGCCACGATGGTGGTCTATGCCGCCTGCTTCGGAATGGGGATCGTTCGGTACTGGAACCTTGCCAGCGGCAGCGAGACGCAGCTCGTCCTGGAGCGCCAGACCTATCTGGTCTCGACGGTACTGAGCTACTTTCTCGCCTTCCAGCTGGTGTCGCTGTTTCTCTTCATCCGGACCGCCGACAGCATTTGCCATCTCTTCGTGGGGGCGATGTGCGCCGTCGGGACCCTGACGGTCAACGCGTTCGGGTACCCGACCCTGGCCCTCAAGCTGGTGAACTTCCTGCTGGCCGGGCTCTGGCTGATCCTGAACCACGCTGACAGCCGGGGCTACGATTACCCGCTGATCCGGGTGAAATACCTGCTGCTGGCGCTGGTGGCTCCCTTTTTCGCCCTCGAGGCGGGGCTGCAGACGCTGTTCTTTTTGAACCTCGATCCCGACATCATCACCTCGTGCTGCGGTGCCCTGTTCAGCCCGGCTTCCCGCAACCTGGCGACGGAGGTGGTGAATGCCCCCCCACTGCCGATGCTCGGAATTCTTTACGGCAGCGGTGTTCTGCTATTGCTTGCCGGTGGCGCATTCCTCCGTCGCGGGATCGGGGGATACCTCTTCGGCGGGGCGAACCTCGTGCACCTCGCCGTGGCACTTGCCGCGGTGGTCTCGGTGGTCTCCCCCTACCTTTACGAGCTTCCCTCGCACCACTGTCCGTTTTGTATCCTGGACCCTGAATACTACTTTTTCGGATACCCGCTCTACCTCTCCCTGCTGATCGCCGCGGTGACCGGGATGGGAGTCGGTCTGCTGCAGCCGTTTCGAAAGGTGGCGAGTCTCGCCGAAACCCTTCCCGCTCTGCAGCGGCGCCTGGTCCGGATTTCTCTCGGCGCCCAGGCGGTTTTTCTGATACTTTGCACGCTTCCGGTACTCTTCAGCGCGCTCTCGCTGCGCTAGACCAGGAGGCATACCTCACGACAAAAGGAGCACGAGCATGAAGGTGGTAGCACTTCTGGGAAGTCCGCGGTCCAACGGCAGCAGCGCCCTGCTGGCGCGGCATTTCATCGACAAGGCGCAACAGCTGGGCGCGGAGATCGTGGTCCACGAGCTGAACGCCCTTACCTGGCGCGGGTGCCAGGGATGTTACGCCTGCAAGACCACGCGAGATGAATGCGTGCTGAACGACGGGCTCACCGGGGTCCTCGCCGACGTTGCCGCTGCGGACCTGTTGCTCCTGGCCACGCCGGTCTTTTTCGGCGACGTCACCACCCAGGTGAAAGGCTTCGTCGACCGGAGCTTCTCCTATTTCAAGCCCGACTTCCGGACCTCGGCTACGCCGAGCCGGCTCGCCCCCGGGAAAAAGCTCGTCTTCATCCAGACCCAGGGGCACCCGGATCCTGCCTTTTTCGCCGATGTCTTCCCGCGCCATTCCGGATTTCTCGCCCGGAACAACTTCACCACGGCCCGCCTGATCCGCGCCGTAGGGGCGACCGACCCTCAGGATGTGGCGGGGAACCGCGAGCTGCTGCAGGAAGTCGAGTCGGTAGCCGAGGAGCTCCTTGGGGACCGGCAATGACCAAACGGACCGTACAACAGATAAAGGACCGCTTCAATAGCGACGTCGAACGCTTTTCCGATCTGGACAAGGGGCAGGAAGCGGCCGTCGATTCCACCGTCGCCCTCGGACTGGTCGCTTCGGCGGCGCTTGCGGTGAACCCGAAGGCCCAATCTCTCCTCGATCTTGGGTGCGGGGCGGGGAACTGGACGGTGAAGCTCCTGCAGCAAAGGCCCGGCCTGGACGTGACGCTGGTCGACCTCGCCCCGGCGATGCTTAAGCGGGCGCAGGAACGTGCGCTTGCCGCCGGTGCCGCCTCGGTAACCGTACTGGAATCGGACCTTCGGGAGGTGAACCTCGACCGGGCCTTCGATATCGTGGTGGCCTCGGCGGTGCTCCACCACCTGCGTGACGACCCCGACTGGCACCGGGTGTTTTCCAAAATTTTCCAGCTGGTGGCCCCCGGCGGGAGCTTCTGGATGTTCGACCTCGTGGACCACGAGATCCCGGAAGTGGCCCAGCTGATGCTCGCCAGCCACGGACGGCACCTGGAATCGATCGGGGGAAAGGAATACCGTGACGGGATCTTCGGGATCATCGAGCGCGAGGACACCCCGCGTCCGGTGACCTATCAGCTGGACCTGCTCCGGGAGGTCGGCTTTACCCGCGTCGATCTGCTGCACAAGAACAGCCGGTTTGCCGTCTTCGGAGCGGTGAAGGGGAGGGGATGATGGGCGCCGATGAAACGCTGCCCGGCTGCTCGCTCGGTTCCTGCTCCTGCCGCAGCGGTTCCGGGACCGCAGGCGCAGGATTCGAGGTGAAGTGGGAGGGTGCCCAGCGTGACGTACTGGGAGGAGATATCCGCGGGGTGGTTGACCTGGAACCGCTTGAGGGGCTTTCCTCTCTGTACGCCCTCGGACCGCTTGCCGAGGTCAAGGGAGAGGTCACCATCGTGGACTCGCGCCCCCATATCGCACGCGTGCTCCCCGACGGCGATCTGGAGGTGGAGGAGAGCTTCCTGAACCGCGCCTGTTTTCTGGTGTACAGCCAGGTGGCGCGCTGGCGCCTGGTGAACCTTCCGGCCGGGATCGTCGACGAAACAGGGCTGGAACAAGCCCTGCCCCGGCTTGCGGCCCAGTACGGGATCAATTCGGGGCGCCCTTTTCCGTTTCTGCTGCGGGGAGCTCCCGACCTGGTGGTATTCCACGTGCTGAACAAGACCGACGGGCTCCCCCATTCGCCGGAGCGGCACGAGGCGGCCAAGGTCAGTTTCACTTTGCGTGGCGACACCGTGGCCATCATCGGCTTTCATTCGCTGGACCACCGCGGCATCTTCACCCCCGCCAAGAGCGCGATCCACATGCACCTTGCCAGCGAGGACGGGCGGGTCTCGGGGCATGTGGATGAACTCAGCATTGCGCCGGGATTGCGCCTGTATCTCCCGTTCCCTTGATCCGCTCCTGGCCCCATCTGGGCAAGGCACTGGAAGAGGGGGGCGCCAACGAGGACAATCGCCCGCCATAAAACTACTAAAACTATAGGCATATAGTTTTTATCTTGACTCTCCCTGTGCACCGGTGGTAGTCTGCCCATCAGTTCACCACTGATGGCTGACCAGAGACACTGGAGGCCAGACGGTATACGGGACATTTTTGTCCCGCTATCGTCTGGCCTTTTTCATTTTCAGGAGGAGCCAAGATGACTTTTGCACTCTACGTTGACAACCAGTTCGGCTTCCTGGCCGCTTCCCCGGGAGCGGCGCGCTGATGGCCGAGATCGAACTGGAATATCTTGGCACCACCGCGGCCGCGGCGCCTCCAAAACCGCTCGGCCCAAAGCGTGCCCGCAGGCTTGGTTTCAGCTATCTCCTGCCGCTGGTGATCCCGCTGGTTCTGCTGGTTTTGTGGGAGCTTTTGAGCCGCAGGGGGCTGGTCCGGCCGACCATACTCCCGGCACCCAGTGCGATCGGGGCCACCGCACGGGAACTCGTCGCCTCCGGGGAACTGATCCACCACCTCCTGGTAAGCCTCTGGCGGGTGACCAAGGGGGTTACCCTGGGGGCCGGCTTCGGCCTGGTCGCGGGGCTCGTCGTCGGCTTGAATCCGTGGGCGGAGCGGGCCGTCTCCCTCATTACCGGAGTTTTACGTCCGATCCCGATTATCGCGTGGGTCCCGGTCCTCATCCTCTGGATGGGGATCGACGAAGGGTCCAAGATCACCGTCATCGCCATCGGGAGCTTCTGGCCCGTCCTTTTGAACGTGGTGCACGGCATCCGCAACACCGACCGGAAGATCCTCGAGGTCGCCAAGGTGTTCCAGAAAAGCCGCGCCACGCTCCTTTTCAAGGTGGTGCTCCCCGCCGCGCTCCCTTCCATTTTCACCGGGATGCGCATCGGCATCGGCATTGCCTGGATGAGCGTGGTCGGTGCCGAGCTGATCGCTGCTTCGGCGGGGGTGGGCTACCTGATCATGTACGCGCGGGAACTCTCGCAGGCCGACGTCATGCTGGTTGGGGTCGTCTCGATCGGGGTAACCGGCCTCGCGATCGACTTTTTGATCCGCAGGCTGGAGCGGCGCTTGTTGAGATGGAACGCGAACCTGCAGTGAGGGGAGAGGAGCAAGATGCAGACCGAAGAAGGGAAATCGCTCGTCATCGACCGGCTCGACAAGCAGTTCAGCGTCGCTTCCGACGTGGTGCAGGCACTTTCGGAGGTGAGCCTGGTCGCCCGGCCGGGCGAGTTCATCTCCATCGTCGGAGCGAGCGGCTGCGGCAAGAGCACGCTGCTCCGGATCGTCGCCGGCCTGGAAACCGCCACCGCGGGCGAGGTCAGGCTAGGGGAAAGACCGATTCGGAACCCGGGACTTGAGCGCGGCATGGTCTTCCAGGAGGCGCGGCTTCTTCCGTGGATGACGGTCTGGGACAACATCGCCTTTGGCTGCCGGGCCGAGACTCCGAACGCCGAGCGGCGGGAGCTGGTGGAGCAACATCTGGAGCTTGTGGGACTCAAGGGGTTCGAGAAGGCGTACCCGCATCAGCTTTCCGGCGGCATGCAGCAGCGGGTCAGCATAGCCCGTGCCTTGATGAACCGGCCCGAGGTGTTGCTCCTCGACGAGCCGTTCGGCGCCCTTGATGCCATGACCCGGATCACCATGCAGCAGGAGGTGCTCCGCATCTGGGAGACCGAACGGACCACCATGATCCTGGTAACCCACGACATCGATGAGGCGATTTACCTGGGAGACCGGGTGGTGGTCATGTCGAGTCGTCCCGGAACCATCCGCCGGGTGGTCCCGGTGCCGCTTCCCCGTCCCCGGGACCGGAGCGCCTACGAGTTCGTTCAGATCCGCAAGGAAATCTATGCGGAGTTCTTCGAAGACGTGCAACGACCCTTCGCCTACGCCATCTGACCGATCAAATCCGGTCTACCGCAGAAAGGAGCAAAACGATGAAAAAAGTGATCGCAGCAGCAATCGCCCTCGGGGCTTTGGTGATCGCGGCCGTGGCTGGCGCCGCAGAGCCGGCGAAAGAGGTGCGGATCGGTTACCAGGCCTCCAGCACCATCATCCTTCTCGCAAAATCGAAAGGGTTCTACGACGAAGAATTCGCCAAGGAAGGGGTGAAGGTGAAATACAACCTTTTCCTGGCGGGGCCGCCGATGATCGAGGCCCTTTCCGGGGGGAGGCTCGATCTCGTCCAGACCGGCGACATGCCGCCGGTGGCGGGGCGAGCGGCGGGTATCGACCTGAAGGTGATCGCCAACTCGGGTATCGATCCGGCCCACAACGCGCTGCTGGTCGGCGCCCGATCCTTCGTGGACTCGGTGCCGGAACTCAAGGGGAAAAAGGTCGGTGTCCCCGTAGGCTCCAGCGGTCATCATTTCCTCTTCCTGCTCCTGGCCAAGCACGGGCTGAAGCCCACCGACGTCCACGTGGTGAACCTTCCGGCTACCGAGTTATCGAAAGCCCTGGAGACCGGGAACATCGACGCGGCTGCGGTCTGGGAGCCGATCACCGGCAACATCGTCCACTCCGGGGTAGGCCGGGTCCTGGCCGACTCAACCAACATCAAGCGCTCCGTCAACGTCTATTTGGCCCGCAACGAGTTTGCCAGGGCGAACCCCAAGCTGGTGGAGGCCTTCCTCAGGGGAACCAAACGTGCCGTCGACTACTTCAGAAAGCATCCCAAGGCGGCCCAGGAAGCGATTGCGGCTGAGAGCAAGTACCCGCTTCCGGTGATCGCCAAGATTACCCGGCGCTACGACTGGTCCCTCGCGATCACGAACCAGGACGTCGCCGCCTTGGAGCAGGTGAAGAACTTCCTGCGCGAGAACAAGGTGCTAAGGAAGGAGTTCGCCATCAACGACCTCTTCGACCTGAGCTACCTGAAGCGCTCGGGACTGAAATAGCCTCCCATGTGTACTCTTGGTGCCGTCACCGGACGGTTTCTCTTCAAGACCCGAGACCTGTGGGGGGAGAGCGACCCGTTCGAGGAGATCGTTTCGCGGCAGGGCCGGCTTTGCTACCTGGGTCTCAGGGGGCAGGCGGCACCAGGGGAGCGGGGGCTCAATAGCGGGATCAACGAGGCGGGGGTCGCGGTTGCCGTCACCTTCGCCGACACGGTCTCTCTCGCCGATGCCCTGGCAAAGAAGACCCCGCGCGGCGTGCTGGTGGAGGAGATCCTCGGGCGCTGCTCGGACCTCGCCTCGGCCCTGCGGACGGCGGCTGAATTCCAGCAGCTGCCGCTGGTGGGGGGGAACATCGTCATCATGACCCCGCAGGGGGGAGCGGTGATCGAGGAGCTTTATCCCTGGTATTGCGTCGAACAGACCGTTGCTCCGGTGACCGTCCGGACCAACCATTTCATCAACCTGCGCGAACCGGCGCCGTTGAAAGGGGACCGGGAAGGGGGCCTCGCCCGGCACCGACGGATGGTGTCTCTCCTTTCCGACGGCGCGGACGTTGACGCGAGACAGCTGCAGGCGTTTCTTGCCGATCACGCGGGAGCCCATCCGATCTGCAGTCACGCCGGCGAGTTGACCACGGTTTCCGCGGTGATCTACGATCTGGAGGGGCGCCGGCTCAACTATGCTCCCGGCCCTCCGTGCCGCACTGCCTGGCAGGAGTATCGACTATGAAACACGCTGAAACGATCGGAACGCTGCTGCGCCGGCAACATCATGCCCTCGGAGCCCGTCCCTTCCTGTCCGTTCCCGATGCCAAGGTGACGCTGAGCTTCAGCGAGACCTACCGGGAGTCCACTGCCCTGGCGGTGCGGCTGACTGAGCTGGGTGCGGGGGCGGGGGACCGGGTGGCGCTTCTTTTCCCCAACGGGGTGCCTGCGGCCCTGGGGCTCATGGCGGTATTCAGCGTCGGAGCGGTGGCGGTACCGCTCAACCCGCGGCTGACACCTGAGGAGATTCGTCAGGCGCTGGAACTTTCCGGGGCCCGGCTGATCCTTTGCCCCAGCGATCTCGGACCGGCGATTACCGCCGCCTTGCGCGGCGTCTGGAGCCGGCTGGATGGTGGGTTTACGTCGCATCTGAACGGCACCGCCATCTACTGCCGCGAACCGATCGACCGGCGTGACGGTGAGGGGCGCGAAGCGACGGCGGATGATCCGGCCCTGATCCTCTTCACCTCCGGGACTACCGGTACCCCAAAGGGTGTGGTCCTCTCCCATGCCAATCTCCTGGCCAACGCCGGCTTCGTCCGGAAGGCGCATAGACTGACTCCCGACGACGTCGCCCTCTGCATCCTGCCCCTGTTCCATATCAACGGGCTGGTGGTGACCCTGCTCACCCCGCTCCTGACCGGGATGCCAGTGCTGCTTCCCACGCGCTTCGAGGTCGGAAGGTTCTGGGAGTGGATCCGCGAGCACCGGGTGACGTGGTTCAGCGCCGTACCGACCATCCTCTCGCTCCTCCTCTCCCATCCCGATCCCCCGCGAGAGGACCTGGCCACGCTCCGCTTCGCCCGCTCGGCGTCGGCCCCCCTGCCGGTGCCGGTCCTGAAGCAGTTCGAGCGGCGCTTCGAGATCCCGGTCATCGAGACCTACGGGATCTCCGAGGCCGCCTGCCAGGTGACCGCAAACCCGCATCCGCCGGGTTCCCGAAAACCGGGGTCCGCCGGGATCCCGGTGGGAAATCGCCTCCAGGTTCTCAATGGAGCCGGGCACCCGGTTGCCGCCGGGACCGTCGGGGAGGTGGTCATCGCCGGGGTGAACGTCTTCGCCGGCTATCTCGACAATCCCGCCGCGGACCGGGAGGCGCTTAAGAACGGCTGGTTCCATACCGGGGACCTCGGCTACCTCGATGCCGACGGCTTCCTCTTTCTCACCGGCAGAAAGAAGGAGCTCATCAACCGGGCCGGGGAGAAGATCTCGCCGCGCGAGGTGGAAGAGGTGGTGCACCGGCTTCCCGAAGTCGAGACCGTCGGGGTGGTAGGGGTGCCGCACCAGCTCTATGGGGAGGAGGTAACCGCCTTCATCACCCTGCGGCAAGGGAGCCGGCTCACTACGCAGCAGGTGCGCGACTTCTGCCGCGAGCACCTGGCTGGCTACAAGGTCCCCCGCGAGGTCTTTTTCATTCCCGAGTTTCCCTGCGGCCCCAGCGGCAAGGTGCAGCGTCGCCGCCTGCTGGAGGTCTACACGCAGCTCAAGGAGCAAAAGGTTCATCCATGAAACGTACCTTCGACACCGGAAACGCCGCGATCACCGAAGGGGCCCTGTGGGCCGGATGCCGCCTGTTTGCCGGCTACCCCATCACCCCGGCGACCGAGATCGCCGAAAACATGTCGCGCCGGCTCCCCCAGGAGGGAGGCTTCTACCTCCAGGCGGAAGACGAAAACGCCGCCCTGCACATCTGCAACGGCGGCTCATTGGGGGGGCTCAAGGCGATGACCGCCACCTCGGGGCCGGGCTTCATCCTCTTTGCCGATCCCTTCGGCTGGGCGGTTAGCAGCGAAATTCCGGTGGTGATCGTCAATTCCCAGCGGGTCGGACCGGTAAGCGGCATCACCGGCGCGCCGGGACAGGGAGAGTTCTACCTCTCCCGCTACCTGACCCACGGCGGTAATTACGAGACCATCGTCCTCGCCCCCAACTCGGTCCAGGATGCCTTCCGGCTCACGGTGCGCGCCTTCTACCTGGCCGAGCGGTTCCGCACTCCGGTGATCGTCCTGGCCGACCAGATGGTCACCGACGGCTGGGAGACCCTGCAAACCCCTGAGAGCGAGGCCGAGGCGCGCGAGATGGGGCTGGAACGGGTGGAACGCCGGGTGAATCCCGGTCCGGTCTTCTATCCGGCGAGTTCCGACATCGACATCCCGCCGGTGGTGCTCGGCCACAATACCGGCGCCGCGGCTTCGGACTGGACTCCCACCGACCGCGGCCACGATACCGAGGACGTTACCTGGCAGCACAAACACGCCTGGCGTCTGATCCACAAGATCCTGGACCACCGGGATTTGATCGACGAGGCCCAGACCTGGTCGGTAGACGACGACCCGGAGGTGATCCTGGTCGCCTACGGCACCCCTTCCCGGGTGGTGCAAAGCGCGGTCGAGGCGGGGCGCGCCCAGGGGCTGAAGGTCGGCGGCATCCGTCCCGTCTCGTTGTGGCCCTTCCAGGATGCGCTTTTTTCCCGCAAGGCGATCTACCTTACCGTAGAGCTCAACTGGGACGGACAACTGGTGCGGGAGGTCAGGCGGGCGGCTGCTGCGGGAAGCGAGGTCCATTTCTGGGGGCGCTGTGGCGAGCTACCCTCGGTGGCGGAACTGCTGGATACGGTGCGGCAACTTCAGGCGGGCGTCGCCCTTACCCGGGACGCCTGGCGGACGGAGAAATGGTGACATGAGTGACGATCTGCTGGAGAAATACGTTCGGCCGGAAAAGAATCCCGGCACTGCGTGCAAAGGGTGCGGCCTGCGGTTGGCCCACCGCCGCGTGCTGGAGGCGATAGACCAGTTGGGGCTGGGGCAGGGGGACGTCGTCTGGGGGACCGGCATCGGCTGCTCGGGGCGCCAGACCTTCGTCACCTGGAAGGGGGACACCTTCGCCGGAACCCATGGCCGGGTCTACGCCCTGGCGACCGGGGTGCGCCTGGCGCTTCCTCCGGAAAAGCGGCTTATCCTCACCGTCGGCGACGGGGACGCCTTCACCATCGGTCTGCACCATCTCCTTCACGCCGCCCGGCGCAACGTGGACATGACCGTGGTGGTCTTCGACAACCTCGGATACCAGTCGACCGGCGGCCAGTACGGGGTCACCACCCCGGTGGGGAGCCGCACCGACAGCAGCCCGTACGGCGCCTGGGAGCCCAACTGGACCGAGGGTGGGCACGACGTCCTCCGCCTGGTGCGTGAGGCGGGTGCCACCTTTGTGGCGCGCCATACCGTGCTGCAGGGGGAGGCGGCGGTCACGAGCCTGAAGCGGGCCATCGAAAACCGCGGCTTCTCGCTGGTGCAGCTCGTCTATCCCTGCGTCACCCACTTCGGAGTGCAGGCGCTCGGCACGCGGGACCTGGGGCGGATCTACGACTGGTTCCGCGACCAGACCGCCGAAGGGGTTGCCGCCGGCGGGGATAAGCGGTTCGCTACCGGCGTGGTCCACGACGGGGTCGGAAAACGCCCGGAGTTTACCGAGGCTCTGCGCGGTTTCGTGGCGCGGGTCCAAAACGGGGAGGTGCAGCATGGCTGAGCGGGTGGAGATCCTGATCAGCGGGTACGGCGGGCAGGGGGTCGTCCGCATCGGTCAGATCTTGGGGCAGGCGGCAGTGAACCAGGGGCTCTATACCACTATGCTGATCAGCCACGGCACCGAGACCCGGGGCGGGTATGTACGGAGCCAGGTGGTCATTTCCGACGGCTTCATCGCCAGCCCGGTGGTGGAGCGTCCCGATTTCTTCCTGGCATTCTCCCGGGAGGCGCACGACAAGTTCAAGGGACTTTGCGGTGCGCAGAGCGTGATCCTGCACAATCCCGAGACCTTTGTCGCCGATGCCGCGGTTCCGGCCCGTTACCTGCCGCTTCCCGCCGAAGCCCTCGCCCAGGATGAGCTGGGGAGCCCGGTCTACGCCAACGTCATCCTTCTCGGTGCATTGAGCGGTCAGCTCCCCCTCGTGTCCGAAGCGTCGCTGCTCCGTGGGCTGGAAGAGCGGTTGGACGCCCGGTTCCACGAGGCGAACCGGCGCGCCTTTTCCCTGGGAAGAAACTTCCGGATCTGAGGACGGGAACCCGTCTCCCGCCGCCGGTGGCCTGAGTGCCGCCGGTGGCTTTACTTTACCTGTTCGTATCGTCAAAAACGATTTGAAAAGCCAATAGTATTCGCAATGTGAATATCTGGTGCGGACCGGCCCCAAGTTCATTTCCCTGCTCCCAGGCAGGAGACCATTTCTAAAGGAGTTATCGATGGACCCCATCTACCTCGATTACAACGCGACCACCCCCGTCGATCCGGCGGTGGTGGAGGAACTCCTCCCCTCTCTCAAGGAGGAGTTCGGCAACCCTTCCAGCAACCATCCTTACGGCAGGAGCGCGAAACAGGTGGTAGACCTGGCTCGAAGCCGGGTGGCTTCGCTTCTGGGCTGCGACCCCACCGAGATCGTCTTCACCAGCGGGGGGACCGAATCCAACAACCACGCCCTGATCGGAACCGCCTTGGCCCACCGGGGGCGAGGCAACCACATCATCACCTCAGAAATAGAGCACCCGGCGGTTCTCAACCCGCTGCGTTGGCTGGAAGGGCAGGGCTTCTCGGTCACCTATCTTCCCGTCGACGGTAGCGGGCAGGTCGACCCGGAAGCGGTGCGGCGGGCGATCACCGACCGGACCGTGCTGATCAGCATCATGCACGCGAACAACGAGGTGGGTACCGTTCAGCCGATCGCCGCCATCGGCGCCATCGCCCGGGAGCGCGGCATCCTTCTGCACACCGATGCCGCCCAGTCGATCGGCAAGATCCCGGCGAGGGTGGATGAATTGCAGGTGGATCTGCTCAGTATCGCCGGGCACAAGCTCTACGCCCCAAAGGGAATCGGCGCCCTCTTCGTCCGCCGTGGAGTGCAGCTGGACTCATACCTGCACGGTGCCGGGCACGAAGGGGGGCGTCGGGCGGGGACCGAGAATGTACCCTACATAGCGGCTTTGGGTAAGGCGGTGGAACTTGCGGCCCTGCGGCTGGAGACCGAGGCGGGAAAGGTTCATTCCCTTCGGGAGCGCTTTCACGACGCGCTGATCCGACTGGCCGGAGACGTCCGTCTGAACGGGCACTCGGTTGACCGTCTACCCAATACCCTCAACGTGAGTTTCGCCGGAGTGGTGGGGGCCGACCTCCTGGCCCGGCTCCCGGAAATCGCAGCATCCACCGGATCTGCCTGCCATGATGGAAGCGGTGAACTGTCGGGTGTGCTCAAGGCGATGGGGGTGCCCAGGGAACAGGGTTTCGGTGCGGTGCGATTCAGCCTCGGCCGGCTGACCACGGTCGACGAGGTTGACCGCGCGGCCGAGTTGGTCGCCGCAAAGGTCAAGGAAATCCGGGCAATCACCGGAGGAACCAGCCGGGAGACGCGCACCGGTTTGTCCGCGCTGGCCTCGTGCGCCGGCTGAGCGGCCAAACTCAGTCCTCAGGACCTGGCTCAAGTTTTGAGTCAGCTACCCGGCATTACCGACCCCAACGTCATCATCGGCACTTCTACGGCAGACGATGCCGCCGTTTACCGGATCAGCGACGAGATGGCGATCGTCCAGACCGTCGACTACTTCACCCCGGTAGTCGACGACCCCTACCTTTTCGGGCAGATTACCGCTGCGAACTCCCTGAGCGACATCTACGCGATGGGAGCCAAACCGCTTTTCGCGCTGAATATAGCGGGCTTTCCCTCGGAGGTTCTTCCGCTTGACGTCCTATCCAGGATCCTCCAGGGAGGGGCCGACAAGGCGGCCGAAGCCGGGGTCCCGATCATCGGAGGGCACACCATTAAGGACCCGGAGCCCAAATACGGGATGGCGGTTACCGCGGTCATCCATCCGGGAAAAGTCATCAGCAATGCCGGGGCCCGACCTGGAGACCGGCTGATCCTTACCAAACCACTCGGGATCGCGATCGTGACCACCGCCATGAAGCAGGGAAAGGCATCGGAAAAAACCCGTGCCGAGGTGATCGAAACAATGGCGACCCTTAACAAGGACGCGGCAGAGGCGATGGTCGAGATCGGAGCTCATGCCTGCACCGATGTCACCGGTTTCGGGCTGCTGGGCCACCTCTTCGAGATGGTTCGGGGGAGCGGCGTCGGTGCGGTGATCAGCCTGGCCCGGGTGCCGGTCCTTGCCGAGGCATGGACCCTGGCGGGGGAGGGGATGGCTCCGGCCGGCAGCAGGCGCAACCTTGAATTCCTGCGGGACCGGATCCGGGTCGACTCCGGAGTCGGCGAGGATGCCCTCCTGGTGCTCGCCGATGCACAGACCTCCGGCGGTCTTCTTATTGCGCTTCCTCAGGCCGATGCCGAGCGCCTGAAGGCGGAGCTGCACCGCCGCAAGGTAGCCGTGGTGGCGGAAATCGGGGAGATCGTCGCCGACCCCGAGCACCTCATCCAGATCGGTTCGTGAGGCTATCGTTATGACCGGCCTAATCGAAACAGCCGCTCTCTTTGTCCTGGGGATGGGAGGGGGGATGCTCTCGGGGCTTCTTGGCATAGGGGGGGGAATCGTCATGCTTCCCTTACTGGTAACCGTCCCCCCCCTGGCCGGAGTCTCGATCGCGCTGCGGGCGGCGGTGGGGATCACCATGTTGCAGAGTCTGGTGGGCTCGGCCTCGGCGCTCCTCATGCACCGGAAAAACCGCACCCTCGATCCGCTGCTCACCCTGGTCGTCGGCGGATGTGCTGCGGTAGCTTCGCTTGGCGGCTCCGTTGTTTCCAGCGGGATGAGCGAGCGGAGCTTGGCGGAACTTTTCGCCGCACTGGCGATAGGGAGCCTCGTGCTGTTGTTGCTTCCTGAGCCGCGTCCCTTCGAGGTGGCGGCCCCGCGGTTGGCAGGCTACCCCGTTGCCGGTCTCGTTGGTGGCGGAGTCGGATTTTTCGCCGGGATCGTGGGGCAGGGGGGTGGATTTCTGCTGCTGCCCTTGATGGTCCGAGTCTTCAGGGTTCCCCTGCGGACCGCAATCGGGAGCACTTGCGGGGTGGCGTTTCTTTCCGCGCTGACCGGATTTCTCGGTAAGTGGGGGACGGGGCAGGTCCCGCTTGGTTGGGCGGTGGCGGTATCGTGTGGTGCTCTTGTCGGTGGGGTGCTGGGGGGAATGCTGAATAGGCGGATGTCCACGCAGTTTTTGGAGAACTCCTTGCTCCTGGTGGTAGTGATGAGTGCCGGGCGTTTGCTGATGCTGGCGGTGGGGGGGAACTCCCTGCAGTAGGCGCGGGAGGAAGGATGACCTGATCGCGGGGAGGTCATCCTTCCTCCTGTATCTCCTAGATCGCGTACTCTGCCGCTTCGGCGGCCTGGCGGTGGACCAGGTGGAACTCTTCGAAGAGTTGCTTGCGGAACACGGCGAAATCGTGGTCGGTCCGCTCCCGCGGGTGGGCGAGCTTCACGTCGAGGATGCGCTGGATCCGCCCCGGCCGCGGCGCCATGAGGACCACGCGCTCGCCCAGGGTGATCGCCTCGTCCAGATCGTGGGTCACGAAGACCACCGTCGGTTTTTTCTCGTTCCAGATCCGGAGCAGTTCGTCCTGCAGGTGGAGCCGGGTGAAGGCGTCGAGCGCCGCGAACGGCTCGTCCATGAACAGCACGCTCGGTTCCACCGCCAGCGCCCTCGCGATGGAGACGCGCTGCTTCATCCCGCCGGAGAGCTCGTGCGGGTGCTTGTCCTTGGCATGGGAAAGCCCCACCAACTCCAACGTCGCCAGTGCCTTCTCCCTTGCTTCCGCGGCCGGCACTTTCCGGGCCTGGAGCCCAAAGAGCACGTTCCCGAGTACGGTGCGCCACGGGTAGAGGCCGTAGTCCTGGAAGATCATGATGTGGTCCGGGTCCGGCGCGGTCGCGACCTTCCCGTCGATGATCACCTCACCGGTCGTCGGCTTCTCGAACCCCGCCATCAGGTTGATCAGCGTCGTCTTGCCGCAGCCGCTCGGGCCTACCAGGCAGACGAACTCGCCGGCCCGGATATCGAGGTCGAGCCGGGCCACGGCGATCTGATCCTCGCCCCGCGCCGAAACAAAGCGCTTTTCCACCTCGCGCAGACGAATCTTGGCCGTCGTCTCCGAACTCATCCCGCTACCCCCCATCGGCGTCCGATGACCCCTTCCAAAAGCTTCATCCCCTTGTAGATCGCCAGACCCAAAAGCCCCACCAGGAGCATTCCTGCCATGATCTGATCGGTGCGCAGGAAGTTTCTGGCGTCGATGATCATGAACCCGAGCCCCGACTGGGCCCCGAGCATCTCTCCAGCTACCAGGTGGATCCAGGCCGTTCCGACCGCGATGTGCAGGCCAACCATGATACCGGGAAAGGCAGCGGGAACGATGACCCGGAGAAAGGTCATGGCCGGCCCAGCGCCGAAATTCGAGGATACCTTGAGATACACCGCGGGAACCGCCCGCACCGCGCTGACCGTGGTGAGAAGGATCGGGTAGAAGGCGGCCAGGAAGATGATGAATACCGCCGGGGCGTTGCCGATCCCGAACCAGAGGACCGCCAGCGGAAACCATGCGATCGGGGAGATCGGGCGCAGCACCTGGATCAGCGGATCGATGGCGCGGTGGCAGCGGGTGAAGCGTCCCAGGAAGAGCCCGAGCGGGATGGCGACCAGGACGGCAAGCAGGTAGGCCGCCGCGAAACGGGCGAGGCTGATGCCGATGTTGGTCCAGAGTACGCCGTTGTCCGAGAGTTCCTTGATCGCCTTGACCACGTCGGACGGGGCCGGGAACTGTTCGGGAGGATAGTGGCGCGCCCCCCACTGCCAGAGGAGGACGAAGGCCGCCAGGGTCAGTACGGGCAAAAGGAACTGTTCGACCAGACGACGCACCCTACACCGCCTTGTGTGCGAAGCGGCCGTCAAGATAGCCGGAGAGGTCGACCTTCTGCTTGGCGATGCCGAACTTCACCATGTAGTCCTGAGTGGCGGCGAAGTCGGCCTTTCTCGGCGCCAGGTTGAGGAAGGTGAGGCGGTCGCGCGGCGTGGTAAGCACCTTCTCCACGATCTCGGTCTTCTGCCCGAGGATCTTGTGGGAACCCTTGGCGGCCTGGACCGGGTTGGTCTCGATAAAGTGTGCGGTGCGGAGAAAGCCGGAGACCAGCTCCTGGACCGCTTCCGGGTGGCTCGCGATCACGTTTTCCCGGACGTTCAGCACGCAGCAGATGTGGTCGTGCCAGATGTCCTTGGAAAGCATGAGGACCTTGCCGACCTTCTGCGCCTCGGCCTGGGCTCCGAACGGCTCGGCGACGATGTAGCCCTGGATGCGGCCGGTGGCGAGCGCGTTGACCATCTCGGGGGGAGCCATGTCGATGATGCGCAGGTCCCGGTTCGGGTCGAGGTGCTTCTCGGTCAGCACCTTGCGCAGCAGGATGTTATGGGTGGAGAAGGGGCTCGGGACCGCAATGGTCTTCCCTTTGAGGTCCTCGACACGGTTGATCTCCCCGCTGTTCTTGACGGTGATGACGCTGCCGTTGCGGTGCCCCAAAAGGACGACCTTGACCGGCACCCCCTTCTGGCGCAGGGTGAGGCCGATCGGGGTGAGGAGGAAGGCGGCGTCGATGGCGCCCACCTTGAGGGCCTCGGAGATCTCCGGCCAGGAGGAAAACTTGACCGGCTGGATCTGGACGCTTTTGAACTGTTCCCGCTCCGCCGCGATCATCAGCAGGTGATCGGTGATGGGAAGATAGCCGACCTTAACCGTGACCTTGGAGCCGCCGGCGAAGGCGAAGCGGGAAACGGGAGCTGCCGCAACAGCAGCCAGGGTCAATCCGGTGGTCTTGAGAAAATCGCGTCTATTCATGGTGCTGTCCCTCCTCATGGGAATGTGTATGGGCGTGCCCGTGGGCATGGGCATGTTGATGTGCTTTTTCCGCTTCCAGAGCGAGCAGGCGACGGCCGGTCGGCGCGGCTGCCGGTGACCAGCCGAGTTCCCTGCGCCGGGCGTCGAAGTCGGCGACGATCCGTTGGGCGAGCCGGCTCGGATCCTCATCCACCACCATCACCGATCCGAGCATCTCGCCGGTGCCGCGGTAGAAGAAATCGGCGACCCGATCCGATCCCGCTACCGGCGGGGCGATGCAGTGGTAGGAGTTCAGTCCGAGCAGCCGGAAGCCGAGTGCGGCACCCAGCCCCTTCTCGTTGGACCACTCCGGGCTGGAGAAGGCAAGGGGGAGCCGGGTGAGGGGCTCTTCCGAAGCCGCGGAGGTGGTACGGAAAAAGGCCGACGCCCGGGCGTTGTCCAGGCATTCCCCCATGTGCCACACGGGAGGGAGTCGGTGGGGTTGCAGCGCGGCGTTCAATCCGGGACCGGCCCCCTCGAGTCCTTCCGGGAGGCAGAAGCCCATCTTCAACAGGGCAAAGGCGGCGCAACCGTTGGTGAAGACGAGGATGTCGTGAGCGATCAACTCCTCGGCCACCTTCACGATCGCCTCCTCGTAGACCACCTTGGGGTTGTTGCAGCCGACCAGGTTCACGACCCCGCGGATGCGGCCGCTTCTCAGGTGATCGAGCAACACGTCGATTCCTCCGAAGGTCGCGACGACGTTTTCTACCGAGAAGCCGACTTCCGCTTCCATCCGCGCCTTGGGCACGAAGACCTTCCCCGCCTGCCGTTCGCCGTAGGCCTGGATCCCCCGGCGGACGATCTGGCTGGCGAGCCGGTCCGCTTGGTCCAGGTTGGAATGGTGGTGGTCGAAGGCGAGGTGCTCGGCGCCCGGAAGCCGGGCCGAGTCGCTGGTGGTGACCACGCGGGTGTGAAAGCAGGCGGCGACATCCATGATTCCGGGGAAAACGTCCTGGACGTCGGCTACCCAAAGGTCCAGTGCGCCGGTCGCGAGGGTCAGCTCGGCTCCCGCGGCATTGGCCAGCGGGGTGATGTCGCCGAATTTCGCCAGGGCGGAGTGGCCGGAGCAGCAGATCCCGTAGAGCCGGATCGTTTCGGCACCGGCGGCGCGCGCCTCGGCGATGAGTTCCTCGCTGCGGGCAGCCTTCACGATCGCCGCGACCAGAACGGGGGAGTGCCCGTGTACCGCGATGTTTACCGTATCGAGCGTGATCGCCCCCAGGTTGGTCGCGATGCGGCTCCGTTTGGGAAGGCCGTAGAGGCAGTCCATGGCGATTGCGGAACCGACCACGCTGCTCCAGGCAAACGCCAGGCCGCAGCGCAGGATCTGGGCCGCTACGTTCTGCCAGTCGCCGTCGGTACCGGTAGTGGTGCGGTGCAGCGCCTCGAACACCTCGTGGTAGGCCCCGATCGGCAGGATGTCGAGCTCCTTCCAGACCTTGATCCGTTCGGGAGGCGCCAGCGTTTCCAGCGTCTTGTAAGGACCGGGTATGGTCCGGCAGAGGTCCTCCAGGAGGATCAGGGCGATCTCTCCGGCCAGTTCCTGAACCGGCTTCGCCTCGTCGAAGATCCCGAAGGACTTCGCCGTCGCGATCACCTTTTCCGGACCCAGGATCGGGAGGTCGAGGGTACCCTCGGCGGCCCCCTTGAGCGCGAGCATTACCTCGCGGCCTCGGGCCCCGTGGGCGGCAACCCCAGCCGCCGTCCAGCGCAGAAGGTTACGCGCCACGATGAGGTGGGCATCGGCGCCGCAGACCCCCTTGGGACTTTTCGGGGTGATCCGGCAGGGGCCCATGTGGCAGTTCTTGCAGCAGGTGCCGTTGAGCCCGAAGCCGCAGTGCGGCTTCTGTGCATCGAAGCGGTCGAACGGGGTATCGATGCCGGCCTGTTCCATGTGCCGCAGCATGTCACGCACCGCGGGATCGGGGGTCCGGGCCAGGACGTCGGCCTTGGTTGGAAAGGACTGTTTTTTGCTCATAGCGGTCACCTGATACTAGACAAAGTTTGTAGGGTAATGTTTTTACGATTCATAACTAAAATTGTCAACTTAAAATTCGGAAAATTTTTGGCCGTAATCTGGTTCACCGGCAGGGGGGGATGGGGAACCTTGTGTCATTACCGAAGGTTGATCCCTTGGTGGGCGCGGGCGGGAAGCAGAGGGCAAGGAGGGGGGACGTAAAGTGGAACCATTAGTTGAGTAATTTGATCGTGAATGGCGGGCACAGGGGCCGAACAGAAGAAAAACATGCAGCACCAAGAAAAGTGTTGACAGTGGCAAGGAGTTCGACTAATTTGGGCATCACAGTCTACAAAGAAGATAGATAAAATATAGGGTGGTGGGGCTTGGGCTTCCTCCCCCGCAGCATACGAAACGGGCGCGGCTTTCCCTCAGATGAAAGCGGCCCCAATTTACCGACCGGAGAGCCGGAGGTGTCACGCGCGACAGCGCGCAGATTCCTCCGGCTTTTTTTTGTTCCGCGGGGTCCGGCGGCCAGAGAAAGGTGAAGAAATGATGGAGCAGTGGCAGGGCAGGTTGACGAACGTAGTGCAAAAGGGAGCCGCCATCGCGGCATTTCTTCTGGTGTGGGAACTGCTGCCGCGGCTCGGGTTGATCGACCCGTTTCTGCTCCCCCCGTTTTCCGGGGTGATCCGGGCACTGACCCGGCTCGCCCTCTCCGGTGAAATCTTCGGGCACGTGGCAAGCAGTCTGCGGCGCTCGGTAGCCGGTTTCAGCATCGCGACGGCCGTCGGGATCCCGCTCGGGGTGCTGATGGGGTGGTTCAAGCGCTTCGAGAAGGTCGTCGACCCGCTGCTCCAGGTTTTCCGCAACACGTCGATACTCGCGCTTTTCCCGGTATTCATCCTGATCTTCGGTCTCGGGGAACTCTCCAAAGTGGCGATCATCTTCTGGGGGACGGTCTGGCCGACCCTCCTCAACACCATCGCCGGGGTGAAAAACGCCGATCCGCTCCTGATCAAATCGGCCCGCTCCATGGGGGTGTCCCAGTTCACCCTCTTCTGGCGGGTGATCATCCCGGCCGCACTCCCCTCGATTCTCACCGGGATACGGCTGTCCGCGGCCAATGCGGTCCTGATCCTGGTGGCGGCGGAGATGCTGGGGGCCAATTCCGGCCTCGGCTTCATGATCTTTTACAACGAGCAGGCCTACGCCATTCCCGAGATGTACGCCGGCATCGTTTCCATCTCGTTTCTCGGCTGGCTTGTCAACTGGCTCCTGGTGCTCCTGGAGCGGCGGGTGACCGGGTGGAAGGAACAGGTCCAGGGCGCTTAGGTCCGGGGTCATCAACTCAAAACATCCATCAACCAAGGAGGATACGTATATGAAGCGCAGGTTCATCACCCTTGCCGTGGCCGTAATGGCCACCCTTTGGGGGGGAGTCGTCTCGGCCCAGGACCGAAAGCTTGACGTGGTCAAGCTGCCGGATCCGTTCATCCCCAACTCGGTCAGTTCCTATTACGTTGCCGACGAACTCGGATTCTTTCGCGACGAGGGCATCAAGGCTGAATTCGTCGGAGTGGTTCCCACCCCGCAGCTGGTGGCAGCGGTGATGGCCGGAAAGGTGGACGTCGGCGGTGCGCACGCCAACCGCACCATCGCCGGGATCAGCGCCGGGGCCAAGGTCCGCGCCGTGGTCGCGCAGTCGGAAACGACCAGGGAGCGCCCCCACATGGTCTTCGTCACCCTGGCCAACAGCCCGATCAAGGCCCCCAAGGACCTCCTCGGCAAGCGCCTGGCCATCATGGCGTTCGGAGGCTGCAACGAGTACACCCCCTACGAATACCTGCGCAAGCACGGGGTGGCCAATCCCAAGGGGAAGCTCAACATCGTCACCACCCCTCCGGGCAAGGAGATCGACGCGTTGCGCCGGGGCGCCGCGGACTTCGCCGGGGTGCACATCGATCCCAAGGATGTCCAGCGCCTGGGCGGGCTGCGCATCCTCTTCACCGATTACGACGTCTGGGGAACCATCGGCGGCGCAACGCCTCTGTACTTCTCGGATAAGTTCATCAAGGAGAAACCGGACGTGGTGCGTCGCTTTGTCCGGGTCATGGCCCGCACCAACAACTGGATCAACGCCAATCCGGGCAAGGCGGAACAGATTCACGCCAAGCGCGCCAAGGTCGATCCCTCCATCGTCAATGCGAACCACTTTGCCCCCGACGGGGTGATCAAGGAGGAGTCGGTGCAGCTTTGGATCGACATCCTCGACCACTATCACGACATCCGCCCCGGCATCAAGACGGCGGAGGTCTACACGAAC
Organism: Geomesophilobacter sediminis; assembly: GCF_016458275.1. Lineage (GTDB taxonomy): Bacteria > Desulfobacterota > Desulfuromonadia > Geobacterales > Geobacteraceae > Geomesophilobacter > Geomesophilobacter sediminis. The sequence goes on along the minus strand of NZ_JAEMHM010000004.1, from coordinate 336,037 downwards.
GCGTTCAACGCGCCCCCCGGACCGAAGAAAAAAGCTCCCCTCAAGGCGCGACGCAAGGAAGTGGCCCGACTTTAGGTGCCCGCCCCCCCTGTCCACGCTGCGCCCTCACCCCAACCATCTCCCGGGTGGAGAGGGGGCTTCAGGAAATTGGAGGGCGGTGCACCATCGGATCGGTTGGCTTAAGGAAAACGAACCACGAAAAGGAGAAAACGGATGGGCCTCAAACACGACAAAGTAGTTCCCGGCCGCGAGGACCGCGTGGCGGCCTGCATGGCCCACGGCGGCTGTGCCAGCGGCATGGGCAAGCAGGACAAGATCTGCCTGAAAAACAACGAACGGACCTTTTCCCAGGCCGGGCTCTGCCAGCTGCTGCCGACCCTGGGGATGCTGTTGACCCTCCCCGATACGGCGGTGATCGTACACGGGGCGATCGGCTGCGGCTCGACCGGGTTCGGCATGAACACCGCGATCCGCCTGCATCACGTCCTGCGCGGCAACCCCAACGCCAAGGACAGCCTCTGGTTCACCACCAACCTGGACGAATCGGACGTGGTCCACGGCGGCGAGCAACGCCTTGAGGAGACCATCCTCACCGTGGCCGAAAAGTACCGTCCCCAGTCGATCATCGTCCTGCAGACCTGCACCCCTTCGATCATCGGGGACGACCTGGTCGGGGTGATCGAGAAGGTGCGCCCGCTCATCGACATTCCGCTTCTCTATTCCCACTGCGAAGGGTTCAAGACCAAGGTGTGGGCGACCGGATACGACGTCGCCTTCTACGCCATCGTGCACGGCTTCATCGAGAAGGACAAGGAAGGGCCCCCGCCCAAAAAGGGACCGCGCCAGCCCGGCGAACGCCCGGTGGTGAACGTGATCAACCTCGCCTCCATGGGTAAACCGGACGAGATCGAGATCGAGCGACTCTTGAACGAGATCGGCATCGACGTGGTCATCGGCCCCAACTTCGCGAACCGCGAAACGGTGCGGCGCATGACCCAGGCGGATCTCACCGTGAGCGTCTGCCCCACCCATGACGACTATCTGGTCGATTACCTCCACACCGAGTACGGCATCCCCTTCGTCCTCAAGGACATGCCGATCGGCCTGGCCAACACCCGCAACTGGCTCCTCGACATCGCACGGCACTTCGGGCTGGAAAAAAAGGCGGAGGAGCTGATCGAGCGGGAGGAGAGCAAGGCGCGCCAGGCGGTGCAGCGCTTCCTCCCGGCGCTCAAGGGGATCAAGGTCTTCATCTCCGCCGGCGAGTTCCGTGCGGTGGTGACCGGCGGACTCTTCCAGGAACTCGGGATGGAGATCGTGGGCCTGCGCTCCTACCATCACGACGAGTTCGGCACCGAATTTTACGAGCAGTTGGTCCGGGCCCAGCAGGGTAAGGATTTCCCGGTGGATATCGCCAATTTCCAGCCCTTCGAGCTGATCAACCTGCTGCAGAAGGTAAAACCGGACCTGTTCTGCGGTCATGTCTACGACAACGGCTGGGCCGCCAAGCTCGGCTATCCGACCATCACCATCTTCCGGATCTTCGACCATTACGTCGGCTACCGTGGTTTCTACGAGGTGGCCAAGAAGGCCGCGCGCAACCTGCGCAACCCGTCCTTCCAGAAGCGGCTCGGCGAGAACGTCGGATCGGCCTACCGTCCGGAGTGGTACCAGCAGAGTCCGTTTGCCTACATCAAAACCGACGCTTCTCCGGCAGCGGCGGCGTAACCACTGCTCAAACCAAGGAGATCGAACATGAGTCATATCGAACGTCCCCGCTACCAGTGTGCACTGGGCGGGGCGCTGGTAACCATCAATGCCATCGAGCGCGCCGTCGCCATCGTCCACTCCGCACCCGGGTGCGCCGCGAGCGCCGACGGCGCCGCAACGGTCGGCGCCGGCTACTGGGGAAGCACCCTTACCGACGGCCGGGCGACCCCGAGCACCAACATCATCGAGCGTCAGGTCATCTTTGGCGGGGAGGAGCGCCTTTCCGAGCAGATCGCCTCGACCCTCGACGTGATCGACGCGGACCTCTACGCCGTCATCACCGGCTGCATGACCGACATCATCGGCGACGACGTCCGCGCCGTGGTTTCCGAATTCCAGAAGCAGGGGAAGCCGGTCATCGTGGCCGAGACCGGCGGATTCAAGGGGGATTCCAACCTCGGCGCTGACTTCATCTGGGACGCGATCGTCACCCAGTACCTCACTCCCGGGCTTCCCAAGGATAACCGCCGGGTGAACCTGTTCGGTTTCGTCCCCGCTCAGGACGTATTCTGGAGGGGGAACCTCCTGGAGCTCAAACGCCTCCTGGGGCGGCTCGGTATTACGGCGAACACCTTTCTCACCCCGTTCGACGATCTCAAGGATCTCAAGGACGCGGGGCGCGCCGCGCTGAACGTCGTTTTCTCTGACGTGCACGGGGTCAAACCGGCGGCGGTGTTTGAGGAGACCCACGGCACCCCCTTCGTCTCCGAGCCGCTCCCCATCGGGCCGACCGCCACCGAGGCGTTCCTGCGCCGGATCGCCGCCCGGCTCGAGATCGACCCGGCCCGGCTGGACGAGGTCCTCGCCGAGGAGAAGGCATATTACTACGGGTTTCTCACCCCGCTCACCGATCTCTACACGGACCAGGACTTCCAGCGCTTCGGCGTGGTCATCGGCAACGTCAACTACAGCTATGCGGTCACCCGTTTCATCGCGGACGACCTGGGATGGATTCCGTACCTGGTGGCGGTGACCGACCTCTTGACCGACGAACAGCGGGCCTCGGTGGTGGCGCGCTTCGAGGAGATTCCCGAAATACTGCGCCCGAAGCTGATCTTCGAGACCGACACCGACCGGATCAAGGAGCGGCTCAACGAGGAGCTCGCCAGCGAAGCCGATCCCTACGGCAGCCCGATCAGCCCGGCCTACGTCATCGGGAGCAACCTGGACCGCCCGCTGGCCGCAGAGCTCAAGGCCGGTTTCTTCGGGATCTCGTATCCCATCACCAACCGGATCGTCACCGATCAGTATTACGTCGGTTTTCGTGGCGGGCTGCGGCTGACCACCGACATCGTCAGCGCGCTGGTCGCCAACCGCTAAAAGGAGAATTGCCATGGCGATCAATCTCGATATCACCGAGGCGCCGACCCGGGAGACCCGCCTGGGGTCAATCACCGGCTACTCAGGGACCCTGAAGGATCTGGTGGCGCGGACCGGTTGCGGAGCCTCGATCAAAAACGGGGACCGCACCTTCAGCCAGGCGAGTTCCTGCAGCTCCGGGTGCGCCCAGACCCTCTTGGCCGGCATCGTCGACGCCGCGGTCGTCAATCATGCCCCCATCGGCTGCGCCGGCGACACCGTCTATCACAACATCGCCAACCAGTACGGACGCTTCTATCGGGAATGGGGCAACAAGAACATCCAGCTCGTGAACACCAACATGGAGGAGCAGGATACCGTCTTCGGGGGGACCGAGAAGCTCCGCGAGGGGATCCGGGAGGCATTTCGGCGCTTCGCCCCGAAGGCGATCTTCGTCACCACCTCGTGCGCCTCGGGGATCATCGGGGACGACATCAAGGGGGTGATCTCCGAACTGACGGACGAGGTCCCAGTGCCGGTGATCCAGGTCTCCTGCGAGGGGTTCCGGAGCAAGGTCTGGGCCTCCGGGTTCGACGCCGCCTTCCACGCCATCCTCACCGGGATCGTGAAGCCCCCGGTACGCAAGCGGCCGGAGCTGGTCAACATGGTCAATTTCCGCGGCAGCGCCCGGGCCTACATCGCTCGCCTCTTCGGTGAACTCGGCCTGGTGCCGCGCTTCGTGGTGCCGTTTGCCACCGTCGAGGAACTTGCCACCGTCTCCGAGGCTGCGGTCACCGCCACCGTCTGCACCACGCTCGGGAGCTATTTCGGGACGGCGCTGGAGGAGAACTACGGGGTGCCGTACGTGAAGGCGATCCCCCCGCACGGGGTCGCCGGGATCGAGGCGTGGCTGCGCGGGATCGGCGCCGCCGTCGGCAAGGAGTCGGAGGTGGAGGCGCTCATTGACAAGGAGCGCGCCGCTACCGACGCCGACCTGGCGGAACTTCGGCGCCGCTTCAAGGGGAAACGCGCCGTCCTCGGCATGGGGCCGAGCTACGCGCAGTCCTATCTTGGGGTGCTGGAAGAGCTCGGGATCGAGGTGCTCCATGCCGCGAGCTGGCACTACGATCCTCGCTACGACTACGGTGAACAACCGCCGGCCATCGTCAGGGCTGCCTCACGCGAGAACGACATCACCTTCAGCGTGGGCGACCAACAGCTCTACGAGATCACCAACACCCTGTCGCGGCTCAAGCCCGACCTCTACTTCTCGCGGCACCCCGGAAGTTCGGTCTGGGCGGCAAAACTCGGGATCACCGCGGTCCCGGTCATCGACGAGTACACCGCCTTCGGGCACCGGGGGCTGGTCAACTTCGGCTGGCGCATCGTCGACGCCCTCACCAACCGCAACTTCGTGACCAAGCTGGCGGATCGGGTCAAGTTACCCTACAGCGGGTGGTGGTACGGACAGGACCCTTACGCATTTCTCGATCAGGAGGCGGTCTGATGGCGGGTGTAATCGAACAGATACGAAACGTCTGCGCCCTGGGCGCTCTGCAGTCGGTGGTGGCGATAGAACGCGCCATCCCGATCATTCATGCCGGACCCGGGTGCGGGCAGAAGCTCTGGAGCGGCCTTTCCAACGGCAACGGTTTCCAGGGGGCCGGCTACGTCGGGGGACACTCGGTTCCCTGCACCAATGCCACCGAGCAGGAAGTGGTTTTCGGCGGCGAGGAAAAACTGCGGGAGACGGTCGCCAACACCCTCAAGGTGATGGATGGCGACCTCTTCGTGATCCTCACCGGTTGCACCTCGGACATCGTCGGGGACGACGTGGGGGAGGTCGCGCGCAGCTTCCGTTCCTCCGGAGCCCCGGTGGTATACGTGGAGACCGGCGGCTTCAAGGGGGACAACTATTTCGGCCACGAGTTGTTATGGGATGCCCTGATCGACCAGTTCCTGGAGCCCGCAGGTAAAGCGGAGCCGGGACTGGTCAACCTTTTCTCGGTGCTCCCCTACCAGGACCCTTATTGGACCGGGACCCTCCACACCATTGCCGGGCTGCTCCGCTCCATCGGGCTCATCCCTAACGTGATCTACGGGCCCGGGGAAGGGGTGGCCTCCCTCAGAAAGGTGCCCAAGGCACAGTTCAACCTCCTCCTTTCCCCTTGGGTCGGGCTGAAAACCGTGCAGCGGCTCGAGGAGAAGTTCGGCACGCCGTACCTGCACTACCCGACCCTGCCGATCGGTGCCACCGAGACCGGGAAGTTCCTCCGCGCCGTCGGTGTCCAGGCCGGGATTCCGTCGGAAACCGTGGAAGAGGCAATCCGGCGCGAGGAAGCCCGTTATTACTACTACGTGGAGCGCTCCGCCGATCTCCTTTTCGAGACCCGGTTCCTTCCCGGCCATTTCGTCACCGTTGCCGACAGTTTCTACGCCCTCGGTCTCACCAAGTTCCTCATCAACGACCTCGGGCTGATCCCGGAGGTTCAGTTTGTGACCGAGGCGGTTCCGGAGCAGTACCGTCCCCTGATCGACGCGGAGTTCGCCCGCTTCGACGAGGGGTTGGTCTCCCCGGTGCACTACGGAGCCGACGGCGGGACGGTCCGGGACGAGCTCGCCCGGCGCACCTTCCGGGAACGGCCCCTGATCCTCGGGAGTTCCTGGGACCGGGTGACGGCCCGCAAGCTGAACGGGTACCCGCTGTCGGTCGCGATGCCGGTGAGCGACCGGCTGGTGCTGAGCCGGACCTACGCCGGGTACGAAGGGGCGCTGCGCCTTACCGAGGACATCTACTCGGTGATCCTGTCGAGCTTCCAGTAACCACGTAAACCCCGGCTCGCCGGGAGAAAAAAGGAGGAAAAGATGCCTCAGCAACGTTACCTGTTCACCTCGGAATCGGTCACCGAAGGGCACCCGGACAAGCTCGCCGACCAGATCTCCGACGCCATTTTGGACGCCCTGCTGGAGCAGGACCCCAAATCCCGCGTCGCCTGCGAAACCAGCGTGACCACCGGACTGGTCCTTCTGTTCGGGGAGGTCACCAGCGAGGCCCGGGTCAACTTCGCCCAGGTGGCACGCGATACCATCACCCAGGTCGGTTACACCGACACGAGCTTCGGGATCGATGCCAAACACGCCGCGGTGCTGGTTTCGCTGGATCAGCAGTCTCCGGACATCGCCCAGGGGGTGAACCAGGCCCTGGAGCAGCGCTCCGGGCTCGACCACGACCGCTTCCTCGACTCGGTCGGAGCGGGGGACCAGGGGATGGTCTTCGGTTTCGCCACCGATGAGACTCCGGAATATCTCCCCACCCCGATCGCCCTGGCGCACCAGCTGGCTCGGCGGCTGACCGAGGTGCGCAAAAGCGGCGAGCTTGCCTACCTGCGCCCGGACGGGAAGACCCAGGTGACCGTGGAATACCTGGGGGACCGTCCGGTGCGGGTCGACACCATCGTCATCTCGGCGCAGCACGACCCGGAGGTGACCCTGGAAAGGATCCGGGAGGACCTCGAGGCCAAGGTGATCGCACCGGTGGTTCCCGAGGCGCTTCGGGTCGACACCCGGATCTTCGTCAATCCGACCGGCCGTTTCGTCATCGGCGGGCCCCACGGCGACGCCGGCCTCACCGGTCGCAAGATCATCGTGGACACTTACGGCGGTTTCTCCCGACATGGCGGCGGCGCTTTTTCGGGGAAGGATCCCACAAAGGTGGACCGCTCCGGCGCCTATGCGGCACGCTACGTTGCCAAAAACGTCGTGGCGGCGGGGCTCGCCAAGCGGCTCGAGGTGCAGATCGCCTACGCGATCGGCGTGGCCCGGCCCGTTTCCATATTCGTGGACAGCTTCGGGACCAGCGCGCTCAGCAACCAGGAGCTTTCCGAACTGATCGCGGCCCACTTCGACCTGCGTCCGGCGGCGATCATCGAACAGCTCGACCTGCGCCGTCCGCTTTACCGTCAGACCGCGGCCTACGGCCACTTCGGCCGAAACGACCTCGACCTTCCGTGGGAGCGGACCGACAAGGCCGAGGCCCTGCGTCAGGCGGCAGGCGGGCTGAGCGCGGCATAAGCCCCGGGCGCGCTTAGGCCGACGGGGAACCTGGAGGCCAAGGACGCATGTCCCTGGCCTCCGTTTTTATCCGGACCCTGCGACGGAAAAAGGAGAACAGCATGGGAGAAAACCAGGAACTAAGGATCATCACCGCGGAAGAACTCAATCGTGCGGACGGCAAGGACGGAGCTCCCGAATATATCGCCATCCACGGTGTGGTTTATGACGTAGGGGAGGTGCAGTTGCTGCGGGGAGGGGGGCACCACGGGGTTACCGGAGGAAGGGATGTCAGCGACCTTTTTGTCCACAACCTGAACATTCTCAAACGCCTGAAGGTGGTAGGGAGGTTGGTTTAGATTCCTTCCGAGGCGCACACGTGCTACCCTGCCTGGACCGCCTCCCGGCGGCAGAGGAGGTGAACGGTGCCCGATTCGAACCGGCCCCCGGAAAGCGCGATTGAATGTAAGAACTGTGCACTGATGCTGGCGCGCATCGTGTACCGCCGGCACTGGTGGTTTCCCCTGCTGCGCGAGCCGCTCGTCGCGGGGATGCGCCTCCTCGCCTGGTGGCATCGGATCGACCCCTACGCGTACCCGGTGCGCAACTCCGAATGCTTCGGCTGTCTACGCTTCATCAAGAGCGAGCTGGAGGTGAAGTCCCCGCTGTTCCGTTTCCTCAACGGGATGATCGGGGACTGGTTCTCAGCACTGCGCAACTCGCGGCTGACGCCGGAGGAACTCGCCGAAGCAAAGCGGTTTGCCAAGGAGTCCATGAAGGAAAATCCGTGACTGATACGACCCATGCGATGGCGCAGCTCGGTTTCGGCAGCGCCTAACATAGTGATCCGTCGATCCTCGAGGCAGGCAATTTTAATCTACAAGGTAGTGCCAGTGATTGTTGACGTTGGTGCCGATGATTGTTGACGTTGGTGCCGATGATTGTTGACGTTGGTGCTTATGCTTCTTGATGCTGGTGCCGATGCTTGTTGATGTGGGTGTCGATGCTTGTTGGTATTGGTGCCGATGCTTGTTGATGTTGGTGCCGATGCTTGTTGATGCTGGTGCCGATGATTGTTGATGCTGGTGTCGATGATTGTCGATGCTGGTGTCGATGATTGTCGATGCTGGTGTCGATGATTGTCGATGCTGGTGTCGATGATTTCCGGTGTCGGAGTCGGAAATTTCTGGCGTCGGAGACGATGATTACCGGGGTCGGTATCGATGATTACCGGGGGCGGTATCGATGATTACCAAGTAGCAGGTTGAAATAGGTTAAGGTTGACGACTGGTTACTGTAGCGAGAGCCAATCCTTGGAAACAGGAGGTAATTGTAATTACCTAGGTAAGTATAATTACCGCGGCTACGTCGGAGCCGGTGCCCGCAGGGAGACCTTATCCGGTGTCGGAACCTGGAAGAGTGCGTGCAGGGGGGGCCATGGCTTATGAGTTAATGGAGGAGTTGACCCCACTGCAGCGGGTGGATGCCCTGGTGGCGCGACGGGAAATCGACCGGCCGCCGTGCCATCCGTTTATAGGGGACCATGCCGCCCGCCTCGTCGGCGTGCCGATCGCGCAGTACCACCTTGACGCCCAAGCCATGGCCCGGGCCCGCTGGACGACGTGGTCGATCTCGCCGAGGCCAAGACGGTCATCGGGACCAAAGCGGTGCTGGTCGGCAACGTCCGGCCCACCGAAAGCATGTACCTGGAGACCCCGGAGACCGTCGCCGAGAACGCGCGGCAATGCCTGCGTGACGGAGGCGATGCCGCTGGTGGGTTCGTCCTGGCGGTGGGATGCGGTCTCCCCATCCCGGCACCGCCGGCCAACGTCCACGCTCTGGTAGAGGTGGCCCGGAACTGGCAGCCGGGCCGCGCCGGAACGAAATACCACGGCTGAAAAGGAGTAGCTCACGTGAAAGTAGTGGCCATAAACGGCAGTGCCCGTAAAGACGGAAATACCGCAATCCTGATCCGACACCTTTTTGCCGAGCTGGAAAGGGAAGGGATCGAGACCGAACTCGTGCAACTGGCGGGGCATGTTATCCGCGGTTGTACCGCCTGCAACCAATGCCAGGTCAACCTCGACCGGCAGTGCGTCATCAAAAACGACATCGTCAATGAGGTTATTGCCAAGTTCAGCGCCGCTGACGGGATCATCCTCGGCTCGCCGACCTATTTCGCCGACATCACCGCCGAGCTGAAAGCGCTGATCGACCGGGCGGGGCGGGTCGGTGGGGCCAATGGCGGGCTTTACCGGCGCAAGATCGGGGCCGGGGTGATCGCGGTACGCCGAGGCGGCGCCATTCATGCCTTGGACACTATCCACCACTTCCTGCACATCGCCCAGATGGTCGTTCCGGGGGCCAGTTACTGGAACGTGGGGATCGGGCGGGAAATCGGCGAGGTGGAGAAGGACGAAGAGGGCCTGCGCAACATGCGGACCCTCGGGGAGAATATCGCCTGGCTCCTGAAGCTGACCCGCGACGAACGAAAACCCCAAGGTGAGCCGCGGCGCGGCATTCACCACATCTCCGTCCACACCGAAGACCTCGCCGCATCCCTCCGCTTCTACCAGGATCTGCTGGGGATGCGTGTCGTGAACCGATTCGGCAATCCGGAGCGGCAGATGGTGCTCCTCGATTCCGGAGACGGCAGCCACATCGAGCTTACCGCCCCGGTCCCGAATCCGGCCGGTAACGCAGCGCCGGGACCCGGGCCGCTGCTCCACCTCGCCCTGCGGTCGCAAGACGTGCGGGCCGTCGTGGAACAGGTGCGCCGGGCGGGGCATGAAATCACCGTGGAACCGAAGGATGTGCAGCTGGGCCCGGACCGGGCGTCGGTCGCCTTCGCCAAGGGACCGAGCGGCGAGTTGGTCGAGTTTTTCCAAACCCACGACAGATAGGCGCCGCTCGGCGTACGTCCTCGGGCGATCGGCTGTCGTTGAGGGGAGCTGAGCACCGCAAACAACCAAGGAGGCAACGATGTCTGCAGAAATCGAACGTGTATTGGATGAGATCCGTCCCGCCCTCCGGGCCGACGGCGGCAACGTGGAACTGGTGGAGGTGGCGGAGGATGGTGTGGTGAAGGTGAGACTCACCGGTGCCTGCGGGCACTGCCCCATGTCGACCCAGACCCTGAAATTCGGCGTCGAAAGGGTGCTCAAGGAGCGGCTGCCCGGGATAACCGCCGTGGTTGCCGTTTGACCCGAGAGAGAGCCTTTTCGGCAAGGGCGAAATGAACCGAAGGTCGAGAACCTAAGGGCTCGACTCGATTGAAACATTGGAATTGTTGAACGGATGGGTATTGCTTTGACTTTGCGATACGTGGCAGCGCTGCAACTCCTGGTCATGCTCATGATGCAGGCGAACCTGCTTGCGCCCAAACTGGCAGCGGCCGTCTCGCTCCGGAGCGTCCCGGCGGTTGAGGAGGCTGACTGCCAGTGCAGCGCCGATTGCGGTTGCCCACCCGAGATGCGCCGTAACGGCACCTGCTGCTGCCAGCGGGCGGCAGCAGGCGCAGACCGCACCGCCACTCACGAGAGCCAGGCAAAAGACGGGCTTTTATCACTCCGCTGCTGTCCCTGCAGCAGTCTCCCCCAGTTCAGCTTGTTTTCGTTGGAACAGCTGCTGGTTCCCTCTTTTTTTGTCCTCCCTGAGGTCCCGCTGCGGCTGGCTCGTGCCGTTTTCGCGGCGGAACCCGTCTTCCCGAGCGACCGCACGCTTGACCCGCCCGATCCGCCTCCGCGCATAATCCCTTTTCTACGGTCTACGTCCCAGCTTATACGTTAAACAGCGCCGGTACGTAGGATATGCCGTCCGTGGCACGGCTCCTGGCCACCCGGAAACCCCGGGGGTGGCTAAGGGAGACGTGCGTCCTCGGTACCCCGACCGGTAGCTTCTGCAGAGTGGTCGGGATGCCGAAAAGAGGTCCGCAAACCACTTCCGGCCACCGGTAGTGGTGCGACCGGAGATCATCTACCTGTAGAAAGGATGCTTTATGAAGATATATTCCCTGGTTATCATGCTTTGCCTGCTGCTGGCCGGACTCCCGGCGGGAGCGGCAGACGGTGTCGAATCCCCGAGGGAGTGCGCCCAGTGCGGCATGGACCGTGGCTCGTTCGCCCGCGGGCGCGTGCTCGTAACCTATTCCGACGGAACTACGAGCGGGTTTTGCAGCCTGCATTGCGCGGCTGAGTCGGAAAAACATCATCCCGAGAAGACGGTGACATCCTTTAAGGTCGCCGACTATGTTTCGAGCGCCCTCATCGATGCCAAAAGCGCCACCTGGGTTGTTGGTGGCAACCAACGCGGCGCGATGACCGCCGTTCCCAAATGGGCCTTTGCTTCCGAAGACGAGGCCCGGAAGTTCATCGCCGTGAACGGTGGCAAGACGGCATCTTTCGACGAGGCACTCAAGGCGGCCGAATCGGAGTTGGAACCGGAATGCTGCCGGAAAAGCCGACACGCTCATCACGGCCCAGGTGGCCAGCTGCTTTTCAACCCGGCCTTCGGCGACGACATCTACCACACCCACCCCGCCGGTTCGGCCATGGTCAACTACCGTTACAGCCATACCGAGATGAGCGGGCTTCGAGCCGGCACCAGCAAGGTTCCGATCGGGGATGCCGTTCCCACGACCTCGCGCTACGGCTACATGATGGCCTCCACCCGGATGTCCATGGACATGCATATGGTGATGGCGATGTACGGCATCACCGACCGGCTGACCCTCATGGGAATGACCGCCTTTCTGGACAACAGCATGGAAATGGTGATGGACATGGGGATGGGCATGGGACGGACCCGCGAGCCGACCATGCGCACCAGCGGACTGGGCGACACCGAACTGAGAGGGGTTTACAAGCTTTCCGACGCCCTGGTCGGCAGCCTCGGGGTGAGCTTTCCCACCGGCAACATTACCCAGCAATTCCAGACTATGGGGAACACCTTCCGCGCCCCGTACGACATGCAGCTCGGGTCCGGGACCTACGATCTGAAACCGGCCCTGACCTACAACGCGGTCAGCGACGACGGCGCCTGGAACTTAGGCGGCCAGGCAAGCTACACCTTCCATCCCGGGAAAAACGAGGCCGGCTACAGCCTCGGTGACAGCGTCAAGGCGACCGGCTGGCTGCAGCGCGCCTTCGGACCGGTCAGCTCCTGGCTGCGCCTTTCCTTTAACAGCTCCGGCCGGATCCACGGCGAAGACGGTGAGATCAGGAAGTCGTTGCAGATGGCGCCTTCGCCCGATGCCGATCCGGCAAATTACGGCGGCGAACGGCTCGACGGCCTGGTGGGAGTGAGCTACGCCATCGGTCCGGTGAGCATCGGTGTCGAGGGGGGGATTCCTCTCTACCAGAGGGTAAACGGGCTGCAGCTGGAAACCGACTGGCTTCTCACCGCCGGTGCGCAGCTGATGTTTTAGCCAGGGGGGGCGCCGCGGAAGGCGCAATCCGGAGGCGGCGTTTCCTTGGGAACATTAGCGCTTGACAAGTGGCAATAACAAGTCTTATAAGACCATATATTCAGTAGATTTATACTTGTGCTTACCGGAAAACCGGAGGCTTTCATCGTCGTGGCGATGTGGGCCTCCGGTTTTTTTTTGTTGCTACGGCAACCGCCGCAGTCATGCCGCCTCCTGGAAGGGGAGGTGATTCTCAATGAAAAGGAGGGGAATGCAATGGGCAGAGAACAATGGAACAACGAGGTAACTACCTACGTCGACAAGACGAGATTCGCCGTCCTGGCATACGTAAGGGAGGACGGGACGCCGCAGCTGCGCTCTATGGGAAGCTTTGTCCCCGACGGGCTCAAACTCTATTTCTCAACTCGCAAGGATGCCGCCAAGGTCGGTGAAATCGGAAAACAGGAAAGGATCACCTTCTTTTTCGAGCACGAGGGGCAGGAGCTTAACCAGTGGCAAAACGTGCATCTGGCGGGGCCCGCTGCCAGAGTCGAGGAAGGGGAGGAGTACCGCCGGGCCGTGCAGCTTCTGAGCGAGCGCAATCCCCGTTTCAAGGAGCGGGTGGAAAAGGGGGAGCTCCCCAACATCCAGCTCTTTCGGCTCGACACCGAAGAGGTGGAATTCCTCGACTACGGCAAGGGGTTTGGTCACGTGGAGAAGGTCACCCTGCGCAAATCCGAAACGGTCTGAACGTGCCGATTCGACGGGCTGAGACCTCCGATCTTCCCGCCGTCCTGGCGCTGTTCCGTACCTGCGTCGCATGCATGGAGCGGGAAGGCATCAGCCAGTGGGACGAGGTTTATCCTAACGCCGACACGGTCCGTGCCGACACCGAACGGCGCGAACTGTTCGTCCTGGAATCCGAAGGGGGACTGATCGGGGTGATCACGCTGAACGAACGCCAGGAGCCGGAATACCAAACGGTTCGCTGGCAATTGGATGGCAAGACGCTGGTGGTGCACCGGCTGGCGGTCGCCCCCGCTTTTCAGGGGCGGCGTGTCGCCGGTTTATTGATGGCATTCGCCCACGGGTATGCCAGAACGCGGGGCTATGCGACGGTTCGTTTGGACGCCTTCTCGGGAAATCCGGCCGCCCTCGCCCTGTACCAGGGGCTTGGTTACCGGAGAGCGGGGACGGTCCAGTTTCGCAAAGGCGAATTTCACTGCTTTGAAATTAGCGTGAGGTGAGCCAGCTGGGCAAACGGAGCTATGAGGTACGGCGGGCCTGAAGCGGCTCAGGCCGCTCAGGCATGTCGCACCAGGGAGAGGGGGAGATCGATGACGGTTGCCATATCAGGAACCGCGGGGGAAAGGGTGGGGCATCGGGAGCACTTCAATGCCCTGGCGGATCGGTGGGATGTCCTCTGCCGGCATGACGCGGCACGGGTCCGTCGGATCGTCGACGTGATGAAGATTGCCGAAGGGGACCGGGTCCTCGATGTCGGGACCGGAACCGGGATTCTGCTCCCGCTCCTCCAGGATCGCGTCGGTGCGTCGGGGCGTATCGACGCGGTGGATATCGCCGAACGGATGCTGGAGGTAGCCGCCTCCAAGCACAATGTGCCGAACACCAGTTTCGTCCATGGCGACATCCTGGCCCTTCCGGCGCAGCGCCGTTACAACCACGTGATCTGCTATTCGGTATTTCCCCACTTCCAGGACAAGGCTCGGGCCGTAGCGACGCTCGCGGAGCACCTCAAGGAGGGGGGGCGGCTTACCGTCTGCCACTCCCAATGCCGGGAGGCGATCAACGAGTTGCACCGAAAGGGATCCCCGGCGGTGGCGCACGATTACCTGCCGGGCCTGGAAGCCATGGAAAAATTTTTCACTGCGGCAGGGCTCGTCTCCCTGGTCAGCATCGACAGCAGCGATCTGTACCTGGTGAGTGGCAAACAACCGGTTCGAGACGCGGCTGCATCGCCGAGATGACAAGCCGCAGGCAAGGAGCCGCAATGTCCGAAAAGGCAGCACCGTCAGCGTATTCCATCAACGAGATCCCCAAGTGGGGGGAGCCTTATCCCCGCATCCTCAACCGGGAGTCGGTCCTGGAGGCGCTAACCGACTACATCCTCCAGGTGAACCACCAGGGGTACCGGCCGAATCCGCGCAAGGTGCTGGCGGTCCGTACCTCGGACCGGACCGCGACCCTGCGCAGCGAAGGGACGCCGATCCGGCAGGAGGTTTACTACCGGGTGGAAGGGGAGGTTGTGCCGTGGTCGGGGGCGACCCGTCTCAAAGAGGGGCAGACTCCGGCCCAACTGGCCGAAGAGCTTTTGGCAAAGCGCTATGAACAGCTCTGGATCTGGGTCGCCTACGATTTCACCAAGGGATCGCCTCCCGGGTTCCGAAAACCTTTCGAGACGCCGCTGCAGCATAAGGGATCCGCAGCACCCAACCCGGACCAGGTAACCAGGCGCCGGGAGATCCCCTCCAAGATGAACCCCCGGTTTTTCCTCCCCGATCCGGTATCGGTCTACCAGGAACAGCCGGAACCCAATCCGGACCTCGCGCTGGAAGAGGTGCACCGGCTGGTCTCCGACCTGGTGCGCACCGATTTCCGCAATGTGCTTCCCGAGGGGGACAACCCGCCGATCTGGGACCTACCGCTGGTTGGGGTAGCCGCCGCGGAAGATCCGATCTTCGCCCGATTCCAGGATCCGGAGGTGGTCGGAGCGCAGCACCGGCTTCCCGAAGAATGGCTCCCGGGCGCGCGTTCCATCGTGAGCGTTTATCTACCGTTCTCCGAGGCGATCGCCGAGGCCTACCGGAAGGATTCGCGCTATTCGGCGATCGAGTTCTCCTCCGGGAAATGGAACGGCTCCAAGTTTCTGAACGTGGTGCGCCGCGCCCTGGTCCGGTTCTTCGAAGAGCGCGGCGGGGGGGCGGTCGCGCCCAACATCGATCCGCGCTATGACTCGGACGGCTGGCTCCCGTTCTGGTCCGAGCGGCATGCCGCCTTCGCCGCGGGGCTGGGAACCTTCGGCCTGCAGCAGGCGCTGATCACCGAGCGGGGAGCTTTCGGCAGAGTCTTGAGCGTGATCACCACCTTGAAGCTGACCCCGACCCCACGCCCCTATACCGAGGTCTACGGTTACTGTCTCTACGCGCTCGACGGCAGCTGCCGAGCCTGCGTGCGGCGGTGCCCGACCGGCGCGGTCAACGAGGCGGGGAAACTGGTCGAGCTGTGCAGCAAACATGGCAACAGCGACCATTTCCAGGAGTGGGGCTACGGCTCCTGCGGCCACTGTTCCACCTTCATTCCCTGCTCCCACGGCATACCAGACAAGATACGAAAGCGCGCCGAAGACCATAATTCTTCCCCATTGCGGGCGTAGTATGCCCCGACCTGAGAACGTCCCACCGATGCCGATCATGACCTCGAGATGAGGGAATCCAACCAGAAGGACCGTGCATGTCTTTGTTCAAATTGCCGGGGGAGCTTCCCGGCGGCAGTTCTTTCTTTCGCTTTCTCGTGGCCCGTGCCGTTGCCATCGTCGCCTACCAGATGGTGTCGGTCGCGGTCGGCTGGCAGATGTACGACATCACCCGGAAGCCCCTTTACCTGGGAATGGTGGGGCTGGTGCAATTTCTCCCCTCGCTGCTCCTGGTCCTGTACACCGGGCACGCTGCGGATCGCTATGATCGGAGGAAGGTGATCTCCGTTGCCCAGAGCGCCGAGGCGGCGATCCTGCTCCTTCTCTTTCTGGCGACCTGGGGCGGTTGGATTGCCAGCGAGATTCTCTTTGTCCTGGTCTTCCTGGTCGGCGTGGCGCGCGCTTTTGAGTTCACTGCGAACCAGACGATGACCCCGTCGATCGTCTCCCAGGAGGAGCTGCCCCGGGCGCTCGCCATCTACGGCTCCGTCCAGCAGGCGGCCATCATCACCGGGCCGTTGCTCGGGGGGCTCGTCTACGCCGCCGGTCCGGACAAGGTCTATGGTGCTGCCGTAATCCTCTTCTTCACCTCCGCACTGTTAGTGTCCCGACTGACCATCCGGCAGGCGCCCCCCGCGCGCGAGCCGGCGAGCCTGGCCACCATCTTTGCCGGCTTTGCCTATATCAGGAGCCGGCCCGTGCTCCTGGGAGCGATCTCCCTCGACCTTTTTGCCGTTCTCCTGGGGGGCGCAACGGCCTTGCTCCCCATCTTCGCCCGTGATATCCTGCTCGCCTCACCGCAGGGGTTGGGGTGCCTGCGCGCGGCACCGGCGGTGGGGGCGTTTCTCGCCTCGCTCTGCCTGGCGCGGTTTCCCATGAAGCGCCGCGTCGGTGAGATCATGTTCGGCGCCGTGGCCTGCTTCGGGCTGGCGACCATCGGATTCGCCCTTTCGCGTTCGCTGCCGCTTTCGGTTGGCCTCCTCGCCGTTCTTGGGGGAGCCGACATGGTGAGCGTGGTAATCCGCTCTTCCCTGGTTCAGCTTGAGACGCCGGACGAGATGCGCGGCCGGGTGAGCGCGGTAAACGGTCTTTTCATCGGGGCTTCCAACCAACTCGGTGAGTTCGAGTCCGGGGTGACTGCCGCCTGGTTCGGGACGGTGGCGGCCACCGTCATCGGAGGGATCGGGACCTTGGCGGTGGTTGCCATCTGGCGGCAGTTGTTTCCGCAGCTCGCCGGGCGGGACGCCCTGCATGGGAGCCCAGCGGAAGGACCGGAAGAAGGCGAACTGGGAGGGCAGTGCTCCTAGAGAAGTGTCGGCTTGATTCGTGGAGCCGGTGGCGCTTGGGAAATGAGAGAAGCGCGGGGAAGTCGTACCATGTTCGGTATTCACAACTACGTGGGATTTATTACCGCGATCCTCCTGTTCCAACTCGCTCCCGGTCCTGGCTCTCTGGCCATCCTCCACGCAACCGCGCGCGGCGGCAAGCGGGCCGGGCTTGGTGCGGTTTTCGGTACCCTGGCCGGCGACCTTGTTTTCATGCTCGCCGCCGTCTCCGGCCTGGCGGCCGTGCTGGCGGCGAATCCTCGCCTCTTCGCCGTCTTGCAATGGGGAGGCATCGCATATCTCTGCCGGTTTGGCTTCACCCTGCTTCGTGCCGGGAGCGCCGCGGCGGAACCGGACGGAGGGACGGCAACGGGCACCGCAGCCGCCTTTCGCCAAGCCTTCCGGATCGGGCTGACCAATCCCAAGGCAATCATGTTCTTCATGGCCTTTTTCCCGCTTTTCCTGACCGCGGACTCCCGGCCGCTCACCCTGGGCATCCTGATGGTGCATGTCTCGCTGGTCTGCTTTTTGTACCAGGTTTGCCTGGTCTGCGTCGGGGACAGCCTCGCGCGTCGGCTCTCCGGCCAGCAGCGGCTGCGCCAGGTCGCCCTGCGTTGTGCCGGAGCGGGGCTGATCGGCTTTAGCGCCAAGCTCGGCCTGCAAAGATGAGCTTTAAAATACCCGGCTCTTCGATCCGGTCCGAACGAATATAAAAGGGCCCCCAGCTTTCTGCCGGGGGCCCTTTTGTTCGCTTTGGTTTTCGCTTGCCCTGGCTCCCCTGTTGAGGGGGGTGAGTTAACCCTGAGCCAGAGCCGGTCCCCGCCCGGCGCTGAGCGGCACCGTACTGCGGGTCGCAACCGGTGCCGGTAAGAGTTCTCCTTGGGCAATCCGCAATACGCGATCCGCCTGGTCGGCCAGCGACCGGTCGTGGGTCACCATCACCAGCGCCTTGCCCTGTTGTGGCAGGGCCAGCAGGTAATGGCCGACTTCCTCCGCGAGCCGTTCGTCGAGGTCGTTGGTCGGCTCGTCGGCAAAGATCACCGCCGGGTCGAGGATAAGAGCTCGGGCGATCGCGACCCGGCGCTTTTGCCCGATGCTCAGCTGGTGCGGCAGATGCTTGAGCCGGTGCCCCAGGCCCAATGCCTCCAGGGTTTTCCGCGCGGCGCTCTCCATGCCACCCAGTCGCGCCAGCCGTGCCGGGACCAGAACGTTGTCGAGCACCGACAGAGAGCCGATCAGCTGGGGATTCTGGAAGATGAATCCAAAGGAGCGGTTGCGCACCCTCGAGCGTTCGTGATCCGGGATGCCGGTGAGGGCGCGCCCGTCGAAGCGCACCTCGCCGCCCGAGGGTTCGAGGAGCAGGCCCAAAATGGAGATGAGGGTCGACTTCCCGCTGCCGGACGGGCCAATCACCGCGACTGACTCGCCCCGGTCCACGGAAAGTGATACCGACCGAAGCACCGTTTCGGCGCCGAAATTCTTGAAGATCTGTTGTGCTTCCAGGAGCATGGCTTTTTCCTTACCCATCGATGTCTGCCAGGGCCATTGCTGAGGAAGGCTCGATGCGGCTGCTTTGACGCGCCGGTATTACCGTGGCCAGAAGTCCGACCAGGAGAAAGATCCCCCCCAGCCCGGCCATGCCTTCAACTACTGCCCTGCCGGAGGGTTCGATGAGGGGAAACGCCTTTTCCTTTTGCAGCAGGCCCAAGACGAGGGTGTTGCCCAAATATCCCAGCGCCAGCCCCGGCACGATGCCGACCGCGGTCAGCACCAGCGCCTCTCCGACGATCAAGCGCTTCAGGTCGCCCTTGGTCGCCCCCAGGGCCCGGTAGAGACCCCACTCACCCTTGCGCTCCCAGGCAAGCGAGAAGAACCGGGCTACCAGCTGGAAGATCGCGCCGGCCACCGCCAGGGCGGCACCACCGGTCATCACGGTGAAATGCACCTGCATCTGGTGCTTGAGCCGCGCCAGGACCTCCGACGCCTGGATGACCCGGACGTTCCCGGTCCGCTCGACCGCTCGCACCACCGAGGTCCGGTCCGCGGCGTCATCCAGGTCGACCAGGACCGCAGACACGAGGTCTTCGGCGCGGTCCTGCCCGAGAAAGACCTGGAAGAACGATACCTTCCTGGTGAGGGCACGGGCCGCGTCGATGGGCATCAGGACGGAGTAGTCCAGGGTGGTTCCGGTCGGCTCCAGGACCCGGGCGACCCGCACCTTCTTTTTCAGGATCGTGGCATCCTGGCCGGAAAATCCCTGTACCCCAGACCCGACCAGGACCTGATCGTCCGCGAGCGTTTCTCCGGGCATTCGCTTCACCCAGGCACTCACCAGCCAGTCCGATGTGGGATCGAAGCCGATGAGCTTGGTCGCACCGGTCAGGGTGCAGCAGGTTTCGTTCAAGGTCTGGGCGAAAAACTGCGGGGTGACCCGGCGCACTCCGGGGACTGCCGCGATCCGGGCTCCGATGTCTTTCCCCATGTACACGTTGTACGGTTGCCCGGTGAAGAGAAGGGCCTCCGGCTCCACGATCGTGCTGGCGGGAACCACGAGGAGGTCCGCTCCCAGGCGCCGCTCCCCCGCGTCGAGCCCCAGGGAAAGCCGGAGATAGAGGAGATACAGCGTGAAGAGGATGGCGACGCCGATGGTGACGGCGGTGACGGTTGCCAGCGACTGTACCCGGCGTCGCGCCAGACTGTTCAAGATGATGTGCAGCATGTTCTATCCCGATCCTGATTCTGCTTGAAGCTGAGCTGCCGGGGCCGCGCCCGGTCCGGGCCTCTTTCGAGATTCCGGCAGGACGCGGCCCCGGGTTGACGTTACTTCTTCTTGCCTACCGCCGCAGTCGCATAGCTGTTGGTGTACACGTCGGCTGCCTTGATCTGGTCCTTCTTCAGCTTTCCTTCCCGGACCAGCAGGTCGATCCACCACTGGACCTCGCGCTGGGAGGGGACGACGCCGTCTTTATAGTATTCCCAGCTCCCGACGTACCGGGGATCGAGCCCCCTTCTCTTGGCAAAGATCTTGGCGGCTTCATCGTGGTGCTTGTTGGTCCAGTTCGAGGCGCGGACCAGCACCTTCACGAACTTGCGGACCACATCCGGGTTCTCCTTGATGAGCTCTTCGGAGGTGAAGTAGGGGAGCATCCCGCTCGCCCCGTTGTCCACCACGTAGTCACTGAATACCTCGCGGGCCGCTCCGGTCCCGACCGCTTTTTCATAGTAGGGAGAATGCAGGACCGCGACGTCCACCTGCCCCTGCTTCAAAACCTGCTCCTGGTTCGCATCGGGGATGACGGTGAACTGGACGTCCTTCTCCAGTCCGTTGCGCTTCAGGTACTCCTTGAGGACGTACTCGGAGCAGGCGCCGAAGCTGTTGATGGCGATCTTCTTGTGCTTGAAGTCCTTGACCCCCTTGATCGAACTCCCCGGGAGGACCAGGTATTTCATGTGGGGGCGCTCCTTGGTCGTCTTGGCACCCGCGGAGATGATCTTCAGTTTGGCGCCCCCTGCGTTGGCGGTCAGCACCAGCGGGGTGTGCCGGTTGGCGAAGTCGATCTGGCGGGCGGCCACCGAAGGGACCAACTGGGCAGCCGGGATTTCCCCGACCCACTTGATCTTCAGTCCCTCCTGTTCGAACCATCCTTTTTCATCGGCGACGTAGACCGGGTCGAACCACTGGATGTTCGCGTACTTGATTTCGTGGAACGGCTTCTTCGCGGGCTCGGCGGCGGATGCGGGATTTGCCGCTCCGAAGAGCACCGCTGCTGCGGTGAGGGCTACCCCAGCGATAAGTCGGATACCTTTGTTCATGCGTTCTTTCCTCCGTAGGTGTGATTTTGTGCAATGGTGCAGCGGTCAGGCGCCGGCGCGAAGTTGCTTCCACCTGGTCGCGCGCTTTTCCGCGTAAAGAAGGAGATGATTGATCAGCAGGCCGAAAAGGCACAGGGTGATGATGGCGGCGTACATCTCCGGGATCTTGAAGGTCTCCTGCGAGTTGAGCACGAGGAAACCCAGCCCCGCGTCGGCGCCGACCATTTCAGCCGCGACGAGCACCATGAAGGCATAGGAAGCGCCGAGCCGGATCCCGGTAAAGATAGACGGTGCGGCCGCCGGGGCGATCAGTTCCAGAAAGAGAGACCACCCGCCGGCCCCCATGGAGCGCGCCGAGCGGATCAGGACCGGGTCGATGTGCTTTACCCCCACGGTGCTGTTCAAAAGGATCGGCCAGAAGGCTGCCCAGAAGATGATGATTGCCTTGGAGAGCTCCCCGATCCCGAAGAGCAGGATGAACACCGGAAAGAGGGCGAGCGCCGAGATTTGCCGTCCCGCCTGCAGCGGCGCGTCGACGATCTGCTCGAACTCCCGGTACCATCCCATCAGAAGTCCCAGCGGGGCTCCGATCACCAGGGCGACCCCCAACCCGCCGGCGATCCGCTTCAGGCTGATCAGGATGTGTCTTTGGAGCTCGTTGGCGGTGAGCAGCGCGAATATCGTCTTCAGGACCTCGGAAAGCGGGGGAAGGAAATGCTGATTCACCACCTTGCCGGGAAGAAACTGCCACGCTGCCAGCAAAAGAAGGATTGCCGCCAGTTGCAATACCCTGGTTCTGAATGCCGTTTTCATGCCTCCCCCGTCCTTTCCCGCGCTGCGAGCCTAAGCGGGGCCTTTTCCCCGACCTCCCTCGTCACGGTCTGCGGCCGGCCGTAGCCGTTCAGGGCGCCGGAGTTGACCACCTCTTCGCTCAAAAGCTTCCAAAGCCGGTGCCTGACCTCGGTAAAGACGGCCGAGGAGCGGATGTCCTCCTCCGCGGTGCGGTGCTCCGGCAGCGGGATCTCGACGATTTCCTTGATGCGCCCCGGACGCGCGGTGATGACCGCCACCCGCTGGGCCAGGTAGACCGCCTCCTCGATGCTGTGGGTGACAAAGATGACCGTCTTGCCGGTCTTTTCCCAGATCCTCAAAAGCTCCTCCTGGAGGATCTCCCTGGTCTGGGCGTCCAGCGCGGCAAACGGCTCGTCCATGAGGAGTACTTCCGGGTCGAAGGCGAGGGCGCGGGCGATGGCGGTGCGCTGCTTCATGCCGCCGGAAAGCTGGTCCGGGTAGCGCTCCTCGAAGCCGGAAAGACCCACCAACGCAAGGTATTCCCGGGCCTTGAGGTCGCGCTCCTTCTTGGGAACTCCCTTCATCTTGAGCCCGAAGGCGACGTTCTCCAGCACCGTTTTCCAAGGGAAGAGGGCGTACTCCTGGAATACGATGCCGCGGTTGAGGCCGGGTCCCTTGACCGGCTCGCCGTTGATGAGGATCGTCCCGGAGGCGCTGCTCAGCCCGCCTATGATGTGCAGCAGGGTTGACTTGCCGCAACCGCTGGGGCCCAGCAGCGCGAAGAACTCACCCTTGTTGATGGTCAAGCTCAAGTCGTCCAGAGCCAGGGTCTCCACCTTTGAATTGGACGAATAGGTCTTTGTTAGGTGTTCGATCTGCACCGATGCCATGTGTCCTCCAGAATTGCTGTCAATGTCCCGCCGACCGGGGCGGGGCTGTATTTTCCGCACATCTTTTGGATTGATTGTGCGTGCCGCGTGCCGGCTTCTCAGTAGATCCGATCCCCGGAAGAGCCGTGCCGACGCTGATGCACCCAACTGCGGTACTCCGGATCGTCCGGGTTTTGCTCCAGCACTTCCCGCTCCTTCAGGTACCGTGCTGAATTCACGCTTTCGTAGAGCTTCCGGTCCTCCCCGACCGGGCACACCTTGCAGCAGATGCCGCAGGGCCAGCGGTTCTCGCCGCGCAGTACCTGGTGGTAGCGGGTGCAGGCGTCGACGTCCATCTCCGCGATGATCGAGTCCGGGCGGGTGGTAAAGGCCTGAGAGGGGCAGAGCTTGCGGCAGATGTCGCACTTGAGGCAGACCTCGCTGGTCAGCATCGGATCGGCGGGTACCTTGAGGGAGGTGAATACCGAGACCAGGCGCACCCGGGGGCCGTACTCCGGGGTGATCAGGTTGTGGCTGTAGGCGATGGTACCCTGACCCGCGTACTTGGAAGCGAAGACGTGGCTGAAGCATCCCTGGTATTTGTTCAGGAGGATCTCAAGGTTTCCGTAGCCGTCCCGCGGCATGAATATGGAGGCATGGCCGCGGTCGTTGAGCCAGACCGACAGGCGAAACCCGATCTGGTCCAGCATGGCGTTGGTAGCGTTGTACATCTCCTGGTAGTTGATGGACGGGGTGCTCTCCAGGACCGGCAGGAGCATCGGGACCGCTATGACGATGACCGTCTCGGCCTTGTCCCAAAGCGCCTTGGGCCGGTAGTCGGGATGCACTTCCCCGAGCTCGTCCCAGCGTGAGGCAGGTGCGAAATTAACCAGGCTCGCTCCAAGTGCCCGGGCCTTGTTGATGATGCTGCGTTTGGTGGTCTTGATGGATGCCATGGTGGTTCCCTTTGGGGGCCGTAGACCAAAAAAAAAGGCCGAGAGCGGTCCGGTACACGGACCTACTCCCGGCCTCCGGTTTTTCCGGTCAGCTGGGTATCAGGTTGCGGGGTTAAAGTATTGCTTTGCGATAGAGTAAATAGTATAAAACTACGCTCCTGTCAAGAAATTCAGGATTATGGTCCTCTCATGTTGCCGTCTTGTGCGTGCAATCTCCGTCGTCAGGATTCCCCGCCCCGGGAAAAACTCTTGACAGGCTTCAACTACTACTGATATATGCCTACATGTAAAGTAGAGTTATAGCTGTCCATCGGGCAGCACCACGTCATAGAGTGCGCACCTCGCGCGACATGCTGACCAGAAACCTGGAGGCCAAGGGACATTCCCTTGGCCTTTTTGCGTTTGTGGTCACCGAAGGAGTCCTCGACCATGGCAAAGATCGCCAAAAACCTTACCGATCTGATCGGAAACACGCCGCTGCTTGAGCTCGGCAACTACTCGGCACGGGAGGAGGTAACTACCCCCCTGGTGGCCAAACTGGAGTACTTCAATCCCGGCGGGAGCGTCAAGGACCGGATCGGCTACGCCATGATCAAGGACGCCGAGGAGCGCGGGGTGCTGGATAAAGACTCGGTCATCATCGAGCCGACCAGCGGCAACACCGGGATCGCGTTGGCCTTTGTGGCAGCGGCGCGGGGGTACCGTCTGCTCCTGACCATGCCCGACACCATGAGCATCGAGCGGCGCAACCTGCTCAAGGCGCTGGGGGCCGAACTGGTCCTGACCCCGGGTGCCGAGGGGATGAAGGGGGCCATCCGCAAAGCGGAAACCCTGGCGGCCCAGATCCCGAAGTCGTTCGTGCCGCAGCAGTTCACCAACCCTGCCAATCCCCAAATCCACCGGACCACCACCGCAGAAGAGATCTGGCGCGACACCGACGGAAAGGTCGACATTGTCGTTGCCGGGGTCGGTACCGGGGGAACGGTCACCGGGGTAGGGGAGGTGCTCAAGCAGAAAAAACCGGGGATCGCCGTCGTGGCGGTCGAGCCGCTGGAATCCCCGGTCCTGTCCGGCGGGGTGGCCGGACCCCACAAGATCCAGGGGATAGGTGCCGGGTTCGCCCCGGAGATCCTGAACCAGTCGGTCATCGACGAAGTCTTCAAGGTGCGCAGCGAGGAGGCCTTCGACACCTCACGCCGGCTGGCCGAGACCGAGGGACTGGTGGTGGGGATTTCCTCCGGCGCGGCGGTCTTCGCCGCGGTCCAGATTGCGCGGCGCCAGGAAAACGAAGGGAAGACCATCGTCGTGATCCTCCCCGACACGGGCGAGCGTTACCTTTCCACCACCTTGTTCGGCGGACCTTAGACCAAGCCTTCGGGCAGTTCGATAACCACTAGCAGGAGACCTACATGGGAGCATTCATCGAGAAACCACGTTTCACCTGTCCGCTGGGCGGGGCCCTGGCCACCGTCGGGGCCCTGCCCCGGGCGGTCGCGGTGCTGCACGCCTCGCAGGGGTGCGGCGGCAATTCCATCGGCGCCATCATGCAGGGGGCCGGCCATACCGGCAGCGGCTACTGCGGCGGCGCCTCCATACCGACCAGCGCAATCGGCGAGCAGCAGATCGTCTTCGGGGGGGCGGCCCGGCTTGAGGAGCAGCTCGAAAGCACCCTGGAGGTGGTTGATGCGGAACTGCTCGTGGTCATCAGCGGCTGCACCGCCGAGATCATCGGCGACGACATCGAGGCGGTGCTGCGCAACTATCGGGCGGCGGGGGGCGGGCGGCCGCCGCTGATACACGCCAGTGGCGCCGGATTCAAGGGGAACAGCTACTTCGGCTACGACTCGGTGCTTAAGTCGCTGTTCCGGGATTACGTCGTGCCGAACCCGAGCAAGAAAAAGGGGAAGGTGAATCTCTGGGGGCTTCCCCCGGCACTGGACGTCTTCTGGGAGGGGAACCTCATCGAGCTGCGCCGCGTGCTCGAGGGAATCGGCCTGACCGTGAACACCTTCTTCACCAAGCGCGACACGCTGGTCGAGCTGAAGAATGCGGCCGATGCGGAGCTCAACATCGTGGTCTCTCCGGTGAACGGGGTGGCCGCTGCCGAGGTGTTCAAGGAGGTGCACGGCGTCGACCATCTGGTTACCGATCTCCCCATCGGGGCCAAGGCGACGGCCAACTTCGTCCGCGAGGTGGCACAACGGTTGACGCTGGACCAGGCCAGGGTGGAGTCGTTTCTGGCCGCCGAAAAAGCGAGTTACTACCATTTCTTCAACCGCATCAGCGACTCTTACGCCGACCTCGATTTCCAGCGCTACCTGGTGATCGTCGCCGACACCACCTACGCCGTCGCCCTGAGCCGCTTCGCCCAGCATGAGCTGGGGTGGGTGACCTCGCTGGTGGCGGTGACCGATCCCACCGACCCGGAAGACCGGCCGTCGGTGCTGCGGCGCTTCGAGGGGGGGCTTCCCGATCCGGAGCGGACGGTCGCCTTTGAAACCGACACCAGCCAGGTCTCGGCCCGGCTCTTCGAGCGCTGGCCCAAGCCGGATGGCAGCCGCTACTATCGCCCCTTCAGCCCCGCCTTCGTCATCGGGAGCCGGCTCGACAAGGATTTCGCTGACAGCATCGGTGCCGGGCACCTGAGCGTCAGCTACCCGATCTCGAACCGCTTCGTGCTCAACCGCGGCTATGCCGGTTACACCGGGGCCCTCCATCTGGTGGAGGATGTCTTCTCGGTGCTGGTCGCCAAAAGGTAAACAAAAGGAGGATCAGATGAGCTATCTACACCTCAAGGTGCCGCCGACCCGCGACACCCGCCTGCGGCCGTGCAACGCCTACGGCGGCAGCCTTTGCAACCTGGTCGACGGGCAGAAAACGGGCTGCCTGAGCGCCAACGGCCGCAGCTTCACCCAGGCAACCGGCTGCCAGTTGACTCTTTCCATGGGGATGGCCGCCTCCATTCCCAACACGGTCGTCATCTACCACGGTCCGGTCGGCTGCGGCGCCGGTTCTCTCGCGCTCTCCGGGCAGTCCAAGGAGAGCCAGCTCGCCCGCGGCAACGACGACGCCGTCGGCCGGGTCTGGATGTCGACCAACCTGAGCGAGGTGGATATCGTCTCAGGGGGCGAGAAGAAGCTCGAGGCCGCCATCCTCGAGGCCGAGCGC
The DNA here is from genome assembly GCF_016458275.1 of Geomesophilobacter sediminis. Classification (GTDB taxonomy): domain Bacteria; phylum Desulfobacterota; class Desulfuromonadia; order Geobacterales; family Geobacteraceae; genus Geomesophilobacter; species Geomesophilobacter sediminis. Next base: position 309,158 of record NZ_JAEMHM010000004.1, on the reverse strand, counting down.
CGGTTCCGGCCGCACGCGATTTTCATCGGCAATACCTGCGTCCCCGCCATCATCGGCGACGACATCGATAACGTGGCCACAAGGCTCCAGCACCGGGTGAACGCCCGGATCATCCCGCTGCACTGCGAGGGGTTCAAGACCCGCTTCGTGGCGACCGCTTACGACATCGTCTACCACGGCATTCTCCGCTACCTGCTCAACGGGGAACGGGACCGGGAGCCGATCCTGCGGGACGAGGCCGCGCAGATCGCCTACGAGCAGCGCGCCAAGCGGACCGTCAACCTGCTCAACGTAGGCTCCATGGGGTATGTGGACGAGGTCGAGCTGGTGCGCCTTTTGAACGCGATCGGCCTCGAGGCCAACGTCTATCCCTGCTTCACCTCCCCGGAGAAGTTCGTCAAGGTGAAGGATGCCGCGCTCTCGATCTCCATCTGCGCCACCCACGACGACTACTTCGTGGAGCACTTGAAGGAGCACTACGGGGTCCCCTACGTCCTCAACACGATCCCGATCGGCACCGACAACGTGCGGCTGTGGCTTTTGGACGTCGCCGACTTCTTCGGCTTGCGCGAGGAGGCTCTCAAGGTGATCGCCGTCGAGGAGGCCGAGCTGAACAAGGCGCTGGCGCCGCTCAAAAAGGCGTTCGAGGGGAAGACCGCCTTCGTCAGTACCGGGGAGATCCGGGCCGGGGCCCAGGCCTGCATGCTGGAAAACGATCTCGGCATGAAGGTGGTCGGGATCCGGGCGCACCACTACGACGAGTTCGGGGAGATCGTCTTCGAGAGCTTCAAGGGGCGCGAAGACGTGGCGATCAACGTGGCTGCCAACCAGCCCTTCGAGCAGGTCAACCTGATCGACCGCCTGAAGCCGGATGTCTTCCTCGGCCACGGCAACAGCAACGTCTGGGCCGCCAAGCAGGGGGTTCCCACCCTCCCCATTTACGGTCCCAACAACAGCTATCTCGGCTACAAGGGGGTCTTCGAGGTCGCAACCCGGCTGGAGCGGATCCTCGCCAACCCTAACTGGTACAACACGCTCGGTGAGACGGTGGAACTCCCGTATAAGAAGAGCTGGTACGAGCAGGATCCCTACGCCTACATCCGGCAGGACGGGGAGGCTGCCTGACCGATTAAGGATCTTCGTCGGGGTAATATACGGTGTTTGCCGACGCGGCCGCGCCACCTCTCTCATGGGGTGGCGCGTTTTTTTTTATGTAGCCCTGTCGAGACGGCGGGATGGTAGTCGGGGAGATCATGTGGGCCGGTGCCGGATAGGAACGCTCGGTGGATTAATCCGCCAGATGCTTCAGGGGGCGGGAGCGGCCGGCGGCCGGGCGTGCTCCGGGTCAACGGCGGCGCCGACGAGATCGGTGCGGAGGCAGCGCTCGATGATGTGGCGGTCCGCCTCGAAGGCAAGTTCGGGGAAGGGGCCATGCAGGGGGAACCAGCGAAGTTCCTCTATGTCGTCGCCGGGAACGGCGGTCCCCCCGAGGATGCGGGCTCGGAGCACCACAACGAGTGTGTGCAGATGGGCGGCCAGGAAATTTGAGACCACGCTTACTATGGAGCAGATCTCAACGTCGAGGCCGGTCTCCTCACGGGTCTCCCGAACCGCGGCGGTCAGGAAGTTCTCCCCGTACTCGATGAACCCGCCGGGAAGGCACCAAGCGCCTGCCGCAAAGCTGCTCTGCGCCCGCCTGCCGAGGAGGACGAGGTCTCCTTCGGTGATGAGGATCACCACTCCCGGAGCTGGGTTCCGGTAGTGGACCCAGTCGCACTCGGGGCAGTGCGGACGGTTTTCCGGGTGTTGACTGTTGCTGGGAAGCGCGCTGCCGCACATGGGGCAGAAGCGGTACCGCGGCTCGGCATCGGCTTCCCGGTGATTGTAGGCGGAGAAAATCTGTTTCGGAATCATAGGGGATATCCGTGAAAACGCCCCTCCTGAGTGGGGAGGGGCGCTCTCTGCGTCGTGGTCTTCGGGATCTAGTAGTTGGTCGGGTGAAACAGGAGCTCGTCGAGGACGTCCTCGGCGGCTTTCAACCGGTTCTTCAACTTCTGGATCTCCTGCGGGGTGTAAACGCGGGTCCCCTTCTCAATTTCCTGCTTGAGTCGGTCGATCTTGGTCTGGATGCTCAGCGCCTGGTCGCCGCAATCCTTTGAGTTGAGGATGCATTCGTCCTTCTGGGATTGGGGTGCGGCCTTCGGGGCATCCGTTGACTCCTTGCCGGATTCTTCGGCATGTACCACGGCAGCTAACGAAAGTGCCAGCAGCACGGCAACAACGATTTTCTTCATGTGGTTCTCCTTTGTCTTTCCATGACTCCGTAGAGCCGGTGCTCGATTTAGAAGAGGTAGCTCAGTACGAATCTTGCGGTGTAGGGATTGGAGGGATCCTTCCCGTTTCCTTCGGACGCGGTCCCCTTGTAGTAATCGCCCAGGAGCACCGTTCCTCCCTGGACTCTGATGGTGGTGTTGGTGTTGACTTTGTACCCAACCTCTCCGCTATACTCGGTGCCGATGTAGTTGCCCGCCCGCTGGAACGGGTCCTTTACCGCCGCGACCGCACCGACGTTCACGCTACCGAATATCTTTTTGGTGAAGTTGTGGTCGTAACCGAGGAAGCCGCCCCAGATACCGGTACCCTCGTTGGCGACCGAATGCAGGACGTTGCGGTTGGTGACGGCCCCAACCTGGCTGGTGAACAGCATCAGGGTCTGCGGATAGGTAAAGTAGCTTTCCGGCATGCCGTCGACGTTGACGACGCCACCGAAATCTGTGCGCCGCTTCCCGTTCAGGCTGTTGTCCCCCGAGGTGTAGATGAAGGTCGAGCGGACCAGGCCGTCCGGCCCGACCGGGACCCGTACCGACGCGCTGGTCTCGAAGGCGCTGACGTGCTGTTTCTCCTTGATGATGTGGTTGAGCCGCTGCCCGAAGTTATAGACGAAGAAGCCGTCGACCACTCCACCCTTGCCGAATTTGTACTCTCCGTTGAGACCCGCGTAGTAGAGTTCCAGGTCGTCCTGGTTCAAAGGAGTGATCCCGGTGGTGGCGGCGGCGGTCCCGGTGCTGGGATTCACGCTGCCGGCACCGGTCCCGGAGTTGAACGTGCTCTTCCAGTCGCTCTGCCAGGCGTAAAAGGAGGCCCCGACGGTTACCGCCGGGGTAGGGCGGTATTTGCCCTGGACCAGGTAGAAGTCGTCGGTGCGCCAGGTGTCGTCGAAGGGCAAGCCGGTGTTGGGATCGATGTACTTGCCGCCTTGGACACTGTAGCTGCTGCTACCAGACTTGGCGTAATCCAGTTCCACGGCATGCAGCCGGAACCACCCCGCCTGAAGTTCGAACTTGTCCGTCTCGTAACTGGAGACGATGCCGGCGGCCACGTTGGAGAGGATGGTTCCCTTGTACGGATCGGTGAATGGCTGGAGGCCCACCTTGAAGCGGATCGGCGTGTTCTCGATCCGCGAGTCGATGTAGAGCGCTTTGGTCTTCAGGTTGACCTCGCCGCCGCCGAGCCCGCCACCGTCGTTGTAACTCGATTGCTTGAGACCCGCGTTTTGGTAGTTCTCCATGTACTGGCCCTGGCCGAACAGGAAACTGATGTCGAACTGACTTACCAGCCTCAGATCGTCCGATGCTTTTCCGGTGTAGTTGAGCCGTACCCGCTGTTCGGTCAGGAAGCCGTCGTGGGCCTGATTGGCCTCGGACGAGAGGCTTTTCGCCTTGTTGAAAACGCCGTTGGTCCCGCTGGAGTAGCCGCCGATCCCCGAGCCCAGCGGGGTGCAACTGCCGTCATCGAAGTTCGATGCGATAGCCCGCAGGGTATAGGCGGCATGGAATTCATTCTCGAATGCCGAGGCACTTCCTGCCCCCCCGGCAACCACAGCTCCGCCGACCACCGACGCCATCACCAAACGATTCACCTTTTTAAAACCTTGCATCTGCAATCCTCCTCAAAAATTCCTTCATGTTAGTGCACCTGCCTTCCGTCCGAACTGCGCCTCATGCTTCCTCACTGCGGCAAACCTCCTTTTCGTTTCTTGGACAAAAAATAAGGCCGAATCCCAAACGGGCTCCGGCCTCCAGTCTTCTGGTCAACCACGATCGCTAATCTTGAGGTACCGGTCTCCCCATGGGGGCGTTTACCGCAGCGGTCTTTCCGGTTCCTTCGTTTTGCTGGCGACTTCCTTCACCGCCCGGTCAAAAACGTCCCTGTTGAAACCGCGCAGGACCTTGTCGTCGTTGCCGATGACGATCACCGGCACAGCGTTGATCTTGTACCGGGTCGAGAGCTCCTGCATGTAGTTCTCGTTGAGATCCACGTCCTTCTTCACGAAGGGGATGTGCCTTTGGGCCATGTACTCTCCCGCCGCCTTGCAGCTGTCGCAGTACCACGCGGTATAGAGCACGACCTTCGGCACCTTCTCCGGCTGGGGGGCCGCAGCGAACGCGGCGTGGGCGAAGGTCAGGGCGGCAAATGCATGCAGTGCGATCATGATGGTTCGTCTTGCTCCGTTCATGATGTTCCTCCTCGGGGCCCGGAAAGGGGCCGGGCCAGCTGTTGTCAACGGTCAGACTTCGGGTGCTGACCGCTTCGCTCGGTATTGCCGTAAGCCTCGAACTGGTGAGTCACCAGGGAAGAGACGGTAACTTTGCCCTTTGGCAGGATCCGGGTTTCTTCCAGGTACCTGAGCCACGGTTCGATCTCCTTCTCCACGATGGTCGCATTCTCGGAATAGTAGTGGTTTCCGGTTACCGGGACGCCGATTGCCTCCTCCACCCATTTGGCCGCCTTTTCCGGGTGGGTGTTGGCCCAGCGCTGACCTCGTTTCATTGCCCGGACGAAACCAGCCACCTCGGAGGGATGCTTCTTGATATAACCCGAGGTGAACCAGTAGTAGGTCAATCCCGCGCTGGCACCGAGGCCCGTCTCGGTCGAATCGGCGATCTTGACTTCCTTGGCATCGAGCATCCCCCGGTAGAAGGGAGGGTGGACCCCCGCAACGTCGACCAGCCCCTGTTTCAGCGCCTGAACCGCCTGCACGTCCGGCATGCTCACCCACTCAATTTTGTCCCGGGGGATTCCGTACCTGTCCGCGATGATATTGGTCAGGAAATCGGTGCAGATGTTCTTGCTGATGGTGGAGAATTTCAGCTTGCCGGGGACGTTCTTCAGGTCGGAGAACTTCTTTACCTTGGGGTGCTTCGTCGGGTTGACGAACCACCACATGTGCCGGAACTTCGGGTCGTAGCCGGGTGCCGGTTCGACGATCGACTCCATGACCGCCACCAGCTTGGCCCCGACCGAGTTGGCCACGGCAAGGGTGTTGGGGTGGCCCCCACCCACGTCGTTGTTTCCCCTGAGAAGCGAGGGGACCTGAAGCGCGGGCTGGGTCTCGCCGGTATAGACGACCTTGATCCCTTCCTCGGCAAAATAGCCGAGGCGGTCCGCCACCAGCCACGGGGTGAGCGAGCAGTCCTTCCTGGTCCAGGTCTTCATCTCGAAGAGGTCCTTCTTGGCGTTGGCCCGGGCGCTGGTGCCCCAAAGCGCGATCCCGGCGGAAACCGCGACCGCCAAAAAGATCCAGAATCTTCCCCTCATGCCGTTCTCCTTTTCCCTTCCAGCCCTGCTAGTGGCAGCCGATGCCGAGGAGGGTCAGGGTCTCCTCGGTGGACTTCTGGCTCTTTTTCAGGTGGATCAGTTCCTCGGGGGTGTAGACCGATGCCCCCTTCTCCAATGCTTCCTTGAGGTGGTCGTATTTATCGACGATGTTGTACTCCTCGCCTCCCGGGCAGAGCTTCACGTCGAAAAGACAGCGATCTTTCCCTATTTCCTGCTTGTCATCGGCCGATGCCAGGGCCACTTGCCCCAGAACGAGCGCTGCTGCAACGATTGTCCGTACCAAAATGCCTGCCTTGGGAACCATCCGACCGGGCCCCGCGACCTTCCCGCGGGTCCGCGGCCCGGAGTCGAAACGAAAAAGGCCGGATCCCCCGCTTATGGGGTATTCCGGCCTCCAGTTTCCTGGTCGACGGTCGCTCCGGCCCGAGGGCCGGTTCCATGTGTATTTCAGCTGCCCCGAAAAAGAAAGAGACCGGCCGCCGTTACGCGTCCGGTCTCTCGAGGTCGAGTCAACCAGTCTATTAATGCTATAGGTTTTGTGTCTTTGTAAACGGTAACAAAGGAAATGTCAAGATTTTTTGCCGAAGTATTCGCGGCAGGTCAATTTTCTTCCCCGGATACCTCCAGCGGGAAGGTGTCTTCCACGCGCTGGGGCCGGCGTAACCAGAGGGCGAGCCCCGCCAGGGATGCGAGCATCAGGGCGACCGGCACGAGAAACGCCCCCCGAAGTCCGATCAGTTCTCCGGTGTATCCGGCGCAGACCGGTCCGACGGTGTTGCCGACGGCGATACTCAGGCTGAAGAGGGCGGCGATCTTTCCCTTTTCGCCAGGCACCTTTGAGAGGCGGATGAGGCTCGCGTAGCTGAGGAGGCCGGTGCCGGCGCCGTAGATGAGACCACCAAGCCAGGCCACGGCGAAACCGTTCGCCAGAGCCAACAATGCGTTTCCGGCGATCACCAGGAAGGATGCCGCGGTGAAGGTCCAGACCGTCGAACGGTTGCGGACCAGTCCCCCCCCCCAGAACAGCAGGCACATCGCCGCGGTTCCCTGGGTGGTCACCAGCCAGAAGACCGCGTGGGTCGAAAGTTTCAGGACGTCCAGCGCCACCGGCCCCATGAAGGTGCGGTACATCATGAAGACGGCGGCGCCCAGGAACTCGATGCCGAGCGCGCAGCGGAGGTCATTGTCCCCCAAAAGGGAGAGCGTTTGTCTGAAGTCGTCCCCAAGGGTGGCGGACGGCGGTTGCTGTCGGGGCCCGGTGGTTTCGGCATCCCCGGCGTAGAGGGTTACGGCAACCCCAGCGAGAAAAAGCGCACTGACGGCGAGAAAAGCCGGCGCGTAGCGGTCGCCGGAGATGAGGAGTGCGCCGGCCAAGGGGCCGATGAGGTAGAAGCCAAATTGGGTGGCGCTTCGCTGCCAGCCGGCCTGGGAGGCGTTCAGGTGCCTCAGTATGGTGAGAAAACTCGCCTGTAGGGTCATGAAGCCGATCGATTGGGTCATTCCCTGGAAAAACAAGACCGCCATCAGGGGGAGCGGGTTCCGAATCCAGGGGATCGCCGCGGTCAGGAGCACGCAGAGCAGGGTACTCCCGACGAAGAGGGGGCGGGTCCCGTACCGGTCCACCCACACGCCCGAGGGGACGATGATCAGCATCCGCCCCGCACCCGCCATCCCGCCGATAAGCCCCATTTCGGCCGGGGAGGCGTTGAGCCAAAGGGTGTAAAGCGGCAGCACGAGCAGCATGACGCCGCTGGCGCTTCCCGCAAGGACGTTTACCGCCAGCAGGCTTCTCAGCCCACGGTTGTTGTTCATACGACCACCTTAGGTAATCTTTCGGTTTTTCCGATCGGACCCGGGGGGTAAAAAGGATCTCCGGTTTCCTCTGCGTGTTGTTAGGCGCGCCGCGCCCAGTAGGCGGCTCCGCCGATGCGCCCGTTTTCGATGGCATCGTAGAGCTCCACGTAGGTCTTCAGGACGTACTCGTACCATTCGGCGCCGTAACCGCTTTCAATCCGTTCCCGGTTGGCGCCGATCCTTTCGCAGAGGCGCCGGTACCAGGCGAGATAAGCGGCGCTGAAATCAACAACCTGCTCTACCTGCCAGCCGGTCTCCCGTAGTAGCTCCGGGAAATGTTTCGGATGAAGCGGCGACCATCCCTGATGGCTGAAAGGGGGGCGCCGTCGGTCGATCGTTCCGGTATCGTGGGGGGAGCCGTCGCGGCCGGTATAGTCGAAGATCATCAGGGATGCCTTTTCCCGCGCGGCGCGGTGCATTTCCCTGAGGGCCTGCGTCTGGTCCGGGAAGGCGTAGAAGGCGTTGAAAAGGTAGATAAGGTCGAAGCGCGACTGCCAGACCTCGCCGATCCTGCCAGCGTCGAGCACCCGAAAGTCGATCTCGGTGTAGCGGCTTGCGGCCGCGTCCAGGGTCTCCGCATCGATGTCAATGCCCGTGACGGTCCCCCAGCCGCGCCTGTGAACGAGGTCGGCGGTCCCCCCCCTGCCGCAGCCGACATCCAGCACGAGCCGCTCGGGATCCCGTGTCAGCCCCCGGAACACCATGTCCACCGCGTCTGCCTCGCCAGGGTGCGCGTAGTCCCCTTCGCGGACCAAGGCCAGAATCTCCTTGCCGGGTGCGGAATTCATCCTCATGACGCGATCCTTTTCATGGCGGTCACCAACATCGTGGAGGAGGGGAAATTCATGCTGCTTGTCGGGCGCCGGCACTCAAATGGTGTCAAGACGTTCACGCGGGCTTGGGTGCGCAGACCGGGATATACCTCAGCCGCTTCCCTTTCATAGTGATGGTACGGAATCACGTTTTCCTCCTGTGGAAGTCATTAATGCCGGTGATCGATCTTCCTGGCCGGTCCGCCGATGAGGTCAGGCACTTTGGGGGTGGATTCTTACCGGGGTTGAAGTATTTTCCTGTGCCGGCAGGACCCTGGCGCCCAAACGAAAAAAGGCCAGGATAGGGATCCTGGCCTCCAGATGCCTGGTCGGCTTTTTTTCAAATCAGTTCTCGGGAAAGGGGGCGGGAAGGTGAGCGCTAGATACCGCTACCGTCCATGTGACCCGGCTTGATGAGCCGGATCTTTTCACTCTTATCCACTTGTATTACCCGGCCGTCCTGCACCACCAGGGTGATGGTGCCGAAACGGATGTCGGTCAGCGCCTCGCGAACGACCTGCTCGAGGTCGCGGTTCCAGGGGTCGGCTATCGGCGCTGCCATCACCGTTCCTCGATATAAGGCGTGGAAAGGTGGTATCCCGCGCTGTCGGGGAGGCCTGCTCCGATGGCTTCTCTTGTGGGCAAAGTGATTTCTGGGGATCTTTTGGGGCTCATGCTGGGCTCCTTTAACCGATTTTTCTATTTATCAGTGCTCCGACTCCCGGGGAAGTTGGATGTACCTCACGCCGGCACGATACGTCGGCAGGGCAGATTCACCAGTCTTTTAAGGGGATTGGTCAACTGCGGTGATTTCATCATCACGTCGACCCTGGCAGAAGGATTCTTGATCCTAGCGATATGGATATTAAGTCTATGTTTTTGATGGTCTAATACGCCATCCGCTGGATGGTGTCAATAGAAAAAACTAAAACGGCGCCTTGCAAAGCCGGTTTTGCGGAAAAACCACCCGTGCTTTTTGTTCATTTTTGCTTGCGGGACGCGGGCGGGTTTGCCCCGCAGAAAAATATGTTCAAAAAAACATTGACAAGGATTTTGGGTTTGGCTATGTTTCCTATCAATTTTGTAGAATAAATGCGGATGACGGGCCGTTGCAGAAACTACGGCCAGGCTGACCGGAAAACCGGAGGTCAAAGGGACGAGTCCTTTTGACCTCTTTTACGTTGGAGCGGAACAAGATCAAACCCAGACAAGGTCGACTGGAAAACCGGAGACCGGCGGCATTATTGCTCCGGTCTCATTTATTTGGACGGGGAACTATGTTCTGGAGATTGGGTCGCATCCGGCCGTAGAGACCAGGACAAAAAAGGAGGAGTGCGTATGAGCTCAAGCCAGGGGAAACAGCTTGAAGGCATCGTCTACCGAACCGGGGAGGGCGCTGCCGATCGGGTCCGGTCGGGAGGGAAAACGCGACTTTTGCCCGCATGGGCAACGGAGTGGTCGCTATCAGTCAACGACCGGCTTTTGGACTGGTACGGAATCGTATTCCTCGTGGTTCTCTGGGAGCTCGGACCGCGCCAGGGATGGATCGATAGCCAGTTTTTTCCTCCCCCTTCGGCGATCGTGGCCGAAGCACTCAAAATGGCGCAGCACGGGGAGCTGCTGATCCAAATCACCTCGAGCCTCAAACGCCTCCTCCAGGGACTTCTGGCTGCGCTTGCCTTTGGCATCCCCCTCGGGTTCCTGCTCGGTGGGTGGTTTCCCCGCCTGACCACGTTCCTGCGCCCGCTGCTGCGACTTTTGGGGCAGATCAACGCCTTTTCGCTCTTTCCGCTCTTCGTACTTTTTTTCGGCATCGGGGAGTTGGCGAAGTTTGCGGTGATCTTCTGGTCCTGCCTCTGGCCGATCCTCTTTACCACCATTGCCGGGGTCCAGGAGGTGGATCCCCTCTTCGTCAAGGTGGCCCGCTCCATGGGAGGGGGACGGACGACTCTGTTCGTCAAGGTGCTGTTCCCCGGAGCCCTTCCATCCATATTCACCGGCATCCGCCTCGGCGCCACTACCGCCTTTCTGATGCTCATCGCCGCAGAGATGATCGGCGCCAGCGCCGGGCTCGGCTGGCTGGTCCACAATTCTTCGGTCAACTACGTGATCCCGAGGCTTTATCTCGCCGCGTCCATCATCGCCTTTCTCGGCATGGGAATGAACTCCCTGCTGCATTTTTGGGAGGGGCGGGTGGTGCGGTGGAAGCAGACGGCTGAAATATAGGAGGAAGCGCCATGGCAACGATCCGGAACCAATTCTTCGCGAGGCATTTGGACAAACTTTCCATCCTCCTCTTTTTCGTCGTGTGGCAGCTCCTTCCCAAACTGGGGGGAATCGTCGAGACCTTCATCACCCCGCCTACCGTCGTATTTGCGACCCTGGTGGATCTCTTCCGGGAGGGGGATCTCCTCAGCCACGTCGGGGTAAGTCTCTACCGCTCCGCCGCCGGATTTGCCGGGGCCGCCGCGGTCGCGATCCCGCTCGGGTTTCTCCTTGGTGGGAATTTCCGGACCTTTCAGCGCCTGGTCGGCCCGGTGCTGCGTTTTTTGGGACAGGTCAATCCCTTCTCGCTTTTTCCGCTGTTCATCCTGCTCTTCGGGATCGGCGAGTTTTCCAAGGTAGCCATGATCTTCTGGGTGTGCATCTGGCCGATCCTCTTCAACACCATCAACGCCGTGAAGGGGATCGATCCGCTGCTGGTCAAGTCGGCGCGCTCCTTGGGGACCGGGGTCGTCACCCTGTTTTTCAAGGTGATCCTTCCCGATGCTTCTCCCGGGATTTTCCACGGACTCAAGATGGGTTGCAGCACCGCCTTTTTCATGCTGATCGCCGCCGAGATGATCGGCGCAAGCGCGGGTCTCGGATGGATGGTCTGGAACGCCCAGATCAATTTCCAGATGCCGCAGCTTTTTGCCGCCACCGTTCTGATCTCAACCTTGGGGCTCACGTTGAATTTTTCCCTGGGGCTTTTGGAAAGCAGACTGGTGGGGTGGAAACAGAAATCGTTCTCGGGGAACAACTGAGTTTGATGGCAGGGTGAGGGAGCTTCAGGGATGGCAGGACGAACTAACATGTTGGCGTATCTTCTGCTGCGCTGGTCCGGGGTTGGCGTTTTCGTCCTGCTCTGGGAAATGGCGCCGCGCCTGGGGTGGATCGACCCCTATTTCGTTCCGGCGTTCTCGGACGTGGTCCGGGAAATCGTCCACCTCCTCCTTGACGATTACCTCGGGATCCACATCGTGGTCAGCGTCTGGAGGGCGGTGGTCGGGCTTTCGATCGCCTGCCTGGTCGGGGTGCCGCTCGGGTTGGCGCTCGGGCGGCTGTATCCACGTCTGGGCGATGCGCTGGGACCGTTGCTGCGGGTCTTGAGCCAGGTGAACCCTTTCTCGCTGCTGCCGGTATTCGTGCTGTTTTTCGGGATCGGGGAGGTTGCCAAGCTCTCGGTCGTGGGGTGGGTCTCGTTGTGGCCGGTGCTCTTCTACACCATGACGGCAACCCGCAACGTCGATCCGGTGCAGGAAAAGAGCGCCGCCTCCATGGGGATATCCCTGCCGGAACTTCTGCTCAAGGTCATTTTACCGGCGGCCCTCCCGACGATTTTTGTCGGTATCCGGATCGGGGCGACCATCACTTTTTATATCCTGGTGGCATCCGAGATGCTGGGGGCCAGTGCGGGTCTCGGTTTTCTGGTTCACAACGCGGCGATGAACTATCAGATTCCGCGTATCTATGCCGGCGCGACCTTCATCGTCATCTTCGGGTATCTCCTGAACCGGTTCCTGATCCGCCTTGAGGGAGCCCTTTTCGCCTGGCGCGAAGACACCGCGCTCCCCTCGGCTGCTTCCGCGCTCGCCCCGGTTTCCGGGTGGCGCCCCGGGCGGGGAACTGCCTGGACCGGGGCAGCCGCACTGGTTGCAATCGTGGTTTTCGGTGGCATCGAGGTCCGGAACGTGAACCGGGAAGCGGCCTCCGTAGCCCCGGGCGCCCACTCGCGTCATTTCGGAACGCCGGTGGACGGCGGGGGAAATTGACCTATGAAAACGGATCGTTCTCTACTTCTTCAGGTGCTTGCCGCCCTGGTTTTTCTGGCCTTGTGGGAGATCCTGCCCCGAGCCGGCATCGTGGACCCGCTCTTCATTCCCCCCTTTTCCGGGGTCGCGGGGGCGCTGCGCGATCTCTACGCCAGCGGCGAGTTGGCCACCCACACCCGGATCAGCCTGATCCGGGCCGGGGTGGGACTTCTTGCCGCGGTCCTGGTGGGGCTCCCACTCGGGCTCCTTCTAGGAGGATGGTTCCCGCGCCTGCAGACGGCAACCGAGCCACTCATGGAACTCTTCGCCCAGGCCAACCCGGTGATCCTGGCCCACATCATCATTTTCTTCCTGGGGATCGGAGAGGTGGCAAAAACCTTCATCATCGCCTGGCTCTGCATCTGGCCCGTCGTCTTCAGCACCATTACCGGGATCCGCACCGTCGATGCGTCCCTGCTCAAGGCGGCCCGCTCCCTGGGACTCGGGCGGTGGTCCCTGTTCACCAGCGTCGTCCTTCCCGGCGCCGCTCCCTCCATCTTCACCGGCCTGCGGCTTTCCGCGGGATACGCCTTCATCATGCTGGTCGCCTCCGAGATGATGGGGGGAAGCAACGGGATCGGCTGGCTCATCGTGCAGAGCCAGGAGAGCTACCACGTAACCCGCATCTTCGCAGGGGCGACCGTGATCACCCTCCTCGCCGTGCTGGCCGACCTGCTGCTCAAGCTGATCGAGAGACTCCTGGTGGTCTGGGAGGTCGAGGAAAACCAGGACTACCTGAAACTCAAAAAGCAGGTGCCGGAAGAGCGGTAAACTCTGCGATCTTTTAAGGGTGATGAAATGATACTGTCGAGAAAAACGGAATATGCGCTGCGTGCGTTGGTCCACCTGGCCCGCGAATACCACCGGGGGCCGGTACTGATTGCCGAGCTCGCCGATGAACAGAAGATTCCCAAGAAATTCCTGGAAGCGATTCTTCTGGCTCTCAAGCACAGCGGCATTTTGCAGAGCAAAAAAGGGAAGGGGGGTGGGTATTACCTCGGACGCCCACCCCGGAGCATCACCTTCGGCCAGGCCCTCCGGGTGTTGGAAGGTCCGCTGTCTCCCGTTTCCTGCCTCAGTGATTCCGCCTATGCCAGCTGTCCCGAGTGCGGCGACGAGGGGACCTGCGGTATCCGCATCGTCATGAAGGACGTGCGGGAGGCGACGTCCCGGATCGTGGACCGCACCACCCTGGCCGACGTGCTGGATCGGGTCGATCGCGCCGAAGAGGTGCGTCGGGGAGCGCTGAGCTATTTCATTTAGGGATGCGGGGGGCCGGCCGTCGGAAATAACTCCGCGGCGATGCCCCCTTTTTCGTTTCAGCGGATAGGAGGTCGTAGATGCCGGTAAAGATCATCTCCTGCGAGGTGATGAAAGATGAAATTGCTGCGGTAGCCCCTGTAGACGGCGTCGACATCCAGTTCATTTCGATGGGGCTCCATAAATATCCGGACCGTTTGCGGGAGGAGCTGCAGCACCAGCTTGACGCCACGGTGGGGTACTCGCGGGTCGTTCTCGCGTTCGGGCTTTGCGGGGGCGCCGCTCGCAACCTGAGGCCGAACGGTTTTACCCTGACTATTCCCCGGGTGCATGACTGCATCCCTCTGTTGCTCGGCTCCCGCGAGCGTTTTGCGCAGCTTACCGACCAGGAGAAGGGGACCTTTTATTACACTCGGGGCTGGATCGAGGGTATGGATCGCGCCCAAGGGGACACCTCCATTTTGTCCGAGTATCAGCGGATCAAGGAGCGCTTCGGCGAGAAGAAGGCGGACAGCGTGGTACGGCGGATGTATGCCGCCTACACCAGGATCCTTTACGTCAAGACCGGTGTTGTCGAAGAGGAGCGTTTCCTGCAACGCTCGCGTGCAGTTGCGCGGCTTTTGGGTCTTAACCACGAAGTGACCCAAGGCGATCTTGAGTATATTCGCAGAATCGTGAATGGCCCATATGACGATGCCGACTTTATCAATATCCTCCCTGGCGAAATCCTTGACGAAAACCTGTTTGGTATATATGCGGATCAAGTCCCCTCTCTCGCACCAGCATAACCGTGAAATGACGCTCTATCTTCTCGAAAGGTAGAGCGTTTTTTATTATCAAAAGACTGCCCAGAATCTTCGGTTTCCTTCCGTTGCCGCTTTTGTTGCCACACCGGAAAGAAATTGCATGTCAATCATTAGCCATCCTTTATCATTCGGCAGCATCTACAACTCTACAGGTCGAGTGCCGGACCGGTACCTGAGTAAATCCTCCCTTGCGACGAGAAAAAATGCCACTGCGCAACATGTTACGCGGCTGTAACCCTTTTTTTACATCACGGCTGTATGAAGTAGTTGCACCCTTAAGAACGGTGTAATTTGAAATCTATCGTGAGGCGGCATGCAAACTGTTCTGATTATTGAAGATGAGGGCGATCTTGCTGAACTGGTGGCTTTCAACCTGGAAAGGGAAGGCCTGAGGACGGTCACAGTCCAGGACGGGGCGGCCGGCCTCGACGAGGCGCGGCGCATTCTGCCTGACCTGATCCTGCTCGACCTCATGCTCCCGGGGTTACATGGAACCGAGGTGTGCAAAGTTCTGAAGAAAAACGAACGGACGTCGCGGATTCCGGTGATCATGATGACCGCCAAGGGGGAGGAGATCGACAAGGTGGTCGGCTTTGAGGTCGGAGCTGACGATTACGTGGTGAAACCGTTTTCCCCTCGGGAGCTTGTGCTTCGGGTTAAAGCCGTGCTGCGGCGCACCGACAGCGACTCTGGAGATGCGGGTACCGTGATGGTCGGGCCGCTCCGTATCGACCCCGAGCGGCATATCGTGTCGGTCTACGAGGAGGAGGTGGTCTTCACCACCACCGAGTTCAAACTCCTCTTCACCCTGGTGCAGCGGCTGGGCCGGGTGCAGAGCCGGGATGTCCTGCTGCGGGATGTCTGGGGATACAACTACATCGACGACACCCGGACCGTCGATACCCATATCACCCGGGTCCGCACCAAGCTGGGCGGAGCGGGCGACCTGATCAAGACGGTGCGCGGTTTCGGTTACAAAATGGAGGATAGGTGAATCCTGCTGCCTGGGGGATGCGGGTAATGGTGGTGGTCCTTGCGGTTGCTGCCCCGTTCATCTATCTCAATACGGCATTGTACCGGCATGGGGCGAGTGAAGCCCTTTGGCGTGAGACTCAGATCGCGGCATCGATCGCCTTTCTTCTTGCCCTGGTGCTGATGCTGATCGATTTTTGGTGTCACCGGGCCGGTACGCGCACTCTGCAGCGAATCGCGGAGGCTGCGGCCCGGATCGGGACCGGTGAAGGGTGGTCCCGCCTGGGCGTCTCCTCCGGGGAGCCAGCTGCCGCGGTCGCTGCGGTCCTCAACGAGGTGGCGCTGCGCATCGACCGTGACCTGGCCCGGACCAAGGCCGAAAAGAATCGCCTGAACGCCATCTTGCGCGGCATGGGCGAGGGCATCCTGGTGGTCGAACCCTCCGGAAACATCATCCTCGTCAATCCTGCCCTTCGGGAACTTCTCTCCCTCACCGAAAGCGTCGTGGGGAGACCGCTCATCGACATCTCCCGGCACCCGGTACTGCACGAAACCTTCCGGCACGTGATGGCGACCAAAACCGAGCGCATCGAGGAACTCCAGTTGAAGAACACGGCGGATAGGATCGTGCTCACCCACTGGGTGCCGCTGACCGAGACCGGTGCGTTGCAGGGGGTGGTGGTCGTGTTCCACGACATCAGCGACATCCGGCGCTTGGAGAATATGAGGAAGGATTTCGTCGCCAACGTTTCCCACGAACTCCGCACGCCCATCGCGATTATCCGGGGATACGCGGAGACCCTGACCTCCGGCGGACCGGTCACCCCGGAACAGTCGGCCCGGTTTCTTTCCATCATCCTGGCGCATTCGGAACGATTGGCCTCCCTGGTGGGCGACCTGCTCACCCTGTCCCAGCTCGAGTCCGGGAGCATCTCGTTGGACCTCAAGAAGGTGCAGCTGGGAGATCTGGCGGCTCAGGTGGTTTCCCTGCTGGAGCAAAAATCGCAGGCAAAGGGGATTGCCGTGACGGCCGACCTGCTGCACAACGCCCCGCCGGTATTGGCCGACCCGGCACGGGTGGAGCAGGTGCTCGTGAACCTGCTCGATAACGCCATCAAATACACGACGCCCGGAGGGGATGTGACGGTGTCTTATGCCGTGGAAGCGAATCTGGTCCGGGTCGGGGTCCACGACACCGGGATCGGGATTCCCTCCCGGGATCTCCCCCGGATCTTCGAGCGGTTCTACCGTGCCGACTCGGGGCGTAGCCGCGACGAGGGGGGGACCGGGCTCGGACTCTCTATCGTGAAACACCTGGTTCAGATGCAGGGTGGCAGCGTCTCGGTAGAGAGCAGCAGCCGGGGATCGAGCTTCTTCTTCACCCTGAAAAGGGCGCTGGGCAATGAGCAATGGCCGTGAGATAGCCAGCCTCCTCAGCCCCCGACCGCTGACCCCTGAACTCTGACCCCTGAACTCTGACCCCTGAACTCTGAACTCTGAACTCTGAACTCTGAACTCTGAACTCTGAACAGGATTTTTATGGCATATGCACACCTGATCCGGCACTTTTTCGATGCCGAACTCGGCGAGATCCGCTCTCTGTTATTGGAGATGGGGGGGATTGTCGAGCAGATGATCGAAAATTCGGTTCGCTCGGTGATGGAGCGTGATTCGGAACTGGCCGAGCGGACCATCGCCCAGGACTGTCTGGTCAACGACCTCGAGGTGAAGATCGACGGGAAGTGTTTCCTGCTTCTGGCCCGGCGGCAACCGGCGGCGCGCGATCTCCGCTTCATCACCTTCGTCTTCAAGGTGGTGACCGACCTGGAAAGGATCGGGGACCAGTGCGCGCTGATTGCCGGGCATGCCCTCGGGCTGAACCGGGAGCGACCGGTGCAAACGGGAGACCTGTGGGCCTTGGGGGAAACCGCGAGCCGGGCCCTGCGACAGGCGCTCGATGCCTTCGTGAATGGCGATGTGGACCGGGCCGCGCTGGTGCGCCAGGACGAGTGTCTGGCGGACCAGCTCGAGGAGCGGATTCAGGGAGACCTCTTGACGCTGATGATGGCAGACTCTTCGACCTGTCCGGGTGCCTTCCGCATCAATGAGATTTCGAGGTACCTGGAGAGCATCGCCGACCACGCCGCCAATATCGCCGAAATGGTGGTTTTCATGGTTGAAGGGAAGGACATTCGCCACTCCGTGCTGCGAGCCGACCGGGGAGCGTGACCTTTGGGGTGGGGCGTATCGCGGAAAGGAGAGGGGGGCCGGGGGTGGGGAGCGCCGCGGCGCTCCCGCTTCACCAGGCTGGTCGTTAACAGGGGATTCCGGCGCCTCGGCGGAGGAGCCGGAATCCGAGTGCCGCTCCGGCAGCGGAGGCACGGAGGGATGCCTGGAGTCAGGTGAAGAGTTTTACCAGGGACTTTTTCGATTTCTTGAGCCCTTTACGCACTTTCTTCAACCCCGCCTCTTCCAGTTTTGCTACCCGCCGGTGGGTCTTGTCCAGAGCCCGCTCCGCGCGTTTGAATCGGCTGTGTTCTCCTTCCGCCATCCGGGTCAGCGCGGCCATGACCTTGTTCAGGTCCGCCGACACCTTCTTCCCGCTCTTTCCTTCCAGCTTCTCCGCAAAACGCTCCCGGACCCGTTCCTCGACCCGGCCGACCATTTCCCGTACCTCGGTAACCTTTCCCTGCAGCGCGGCGACCCGCTCCTCCTTCCCCTGCTTGACCCGGTGGGACAGTTTCTTCGCCTGGTCGAGAATGTTGGGGATGCTTGCCGGATTGAGGCCTGGGATCTTCTTGAGCCCGTCCTCCCCGGCCTCGACGATGCCGTGGAAGCTTCCCAGCCCGGCACCGTGAAGACGTTGCGCCAGCACCTTGCCGATCCCCTTCAGATGCTGCAGTTCAGCCGTTGCCTGTGCCATTTTTTTCCCCTTTTTCCCGTCGATCATAGTGTTTGTCCGCCTCTTTTCCCTTTTTCCGTCACTGGATCAATTTGACAATCTCGTGACATTGAGGTTTTGCCATTACTCTTTATAGCTACTAAAAGTGCAATTTCAATGGAAGTTAGCTCCACTTTTAGTCGATTCACAAAAGTTTACACAGTTGTAACAAAGTCTCTGGCTGACATGCTTGCTCATTGGTGTGAATCAATACACCGTAGGAATCTCGGTTGCCGAGACTGGTTCAGTAACCAAGGATTCACCGGAATGACACACCGTCTCCACACTGGGTGCGTAAATAATCAGTATCAGATGTTACCCATTCGAAGCAAATCTCCCGGCTACCAAGCCGTTCCTGAGGCCTCCCCGCTGCGGGGTCGCGCCTCGTTCCGCGGGCCGGGAGTGCGGCCCTCACTTTCCCTGCCGAGTTCGGCGGGCAATCCCGTTCCACCACGAGCTTTCATCTATGCCCAGAAGATCCAGCATCCCCGTCTTTTTTGGTCTCCTCCTGTTCTTTACCATGCTTGAGGGGGTCGTGTTCCCTTCCGAGCCTGCGCCGGGGCGGCATTTCCGTTACAAGCTCACCAGCCGCGGCTTTGCCGTGGGGGAGCTGAAGACCGTCCTTGCGCCGGTTTCCTACCAGGGGGGGAGGGCCATCCACTTTCATTCCAACCTCGCCATCGATGCCGATTTCATCTTCTTCAAGAGAAAAGGTCACCATCGGGAGGAGGCGCTGGTCACCAGCCAGGGCACCGTTTCCTATCGCAAGCACGGAGAGGAGAACGGGAAAGCCACCTCGGTCGAGGCGACCCTCGAAGGCGACACCTTCCGGTTCCGGATTGAGGAGGGAGGGGGGGTGCGTCTGGTTGCGGTCCCCCGCAGCCGTTACGACTACACCACCATGGATTGTCCGGAGACCGCACTGCAACGGGAAGGGGAGACGCGCGAGGTGCGGCTTTTGGACATGGAACACGCGACCGTGGTCACCCGTCACTTCCGTATGGTGCGGAGCGAGGAGATGGACGTCGCCGGGAGGAGGATCCTCTGCAAGGTCGTCGACTTCTCCGACCCGAACAACCGCTGTCGGCGCTGGGTGACGAGCGACGAGCGCGGCGTGCTCATCGTGCGCCAGGACGGTTCGGGGAAGGGGGGGACCTATTCGCTGCGCCTGGTGGCCCTGAACGAATCATGACGGGGGAGCCATGGTACGTTCGCTGAACCGTGCCTTCAGCACCAATCTCATCATCGGCGCCTCCATCGCCCTCTTCGTCTGGTTTCTCAAGGAGAGCGCGCTGCTGGAATTCATCCTCGCCACAACGGCCCGTTGTTCCGCCTGGCTCTGCCTTTTTCTGGCCCGTAACCGCTTCGAGTACGCCCCTTCCGCCCCCTCGGTGGCGAGCGACCTGGTCAGCATCGTGGCAGGGGCCCTGATCTGGACCTACGTCCGGTCGGTGCGGCGGCGTCTTCTTTCGGTCGCTTCCCTGGCCTTGATGCTGATCCCCGTGTCGGTGGTGGTCTACCGCCGGGAGCACATCATCCTCACTTCGGTCCTGGTCGTGGCCGGGATCGCGGCCGCCATCGCCCTGGAGGCCTTTTCCGATCTCCTTTCCCGGCAGATTCACACCCGCCTTCTCGACGAGAAAAAGGAGGGGGAGTTCGCCATCCTCGGGCACCTGAGCCACAACGTCCGGCCCAACCTGCAGATCGCCCGTTCTCCGATCGCGGCGGTGCGGGATTTCCTCGCCGAACGGGGGATCGGTGCCGAGGCGCTGGCGCTGCGGCTGGACGGGAGCCTGGAGACCGTCGGCGAGGCGCTGGAGAAGGCGCTTTTGAGTCTGGACCAGATCGGGGCCATCCTGGAGAACACCAAGCAGTTGGTGACCCAGCAGATACGCGCCGAGGAATTCGGCCCCGCGGCGCTGGTTCCGCTTTTGCTCAGGGAGGTGGCCCCCCTGTATGCCGGACGGCTCCGGGTCAGGGTGCTGGGGCGGGAACAGCTCACGGCCCGCGTGCACCGGGCCTCCTTCGTCGAGGCGATCAACAACCTGGTGCGTAACGCCGAGATGCACGGCTTTGCCGGACTGGATCGCGAGCCGGAGCTCGTTTTCGAGGTGCGGGAGACCCGCCGTACGGTGCGCATCGATTACACCAACAACGGCAAACCCTTTCCGGCCAACCTCTCGGCCAAGGATTTTCTCTCCTATGGCAAAAAGAGCAGCGACTCTCCCGGCGACGGGCTGGGGGGGGCCTGGATCGGGAAGATGGTGGAGGCGCACCACGGCAGCTTCGAGATCATCCGCGATCACCACCCGCTCCATTTCCGGATCATCCTGCCCAAAGGAGGGAGCTGCTGAATGAACCGTACCCCGCTGCTGCCGGTTTTGATCATCGACGACTCGACACCTTATGTGGAATCCCTTTTCCGCGACGCCCAGCGCTGTTCGCTCCGGCTGTGCCACGCGCGCAGCCTGGAGGAGGGAAAGGAGCTGTTTGCCGCCCCGCAGGGGCAGGGGGTGGTCGGGATCATCCTGGACGGCAAGTGCCTGAAGGAGCGGGATCAGGAGGTCCCCGACAACAGCTTTCTCAGCGCCGCCATCAAGTTTTTCGGGGAGCGGGCGCCCCATCTGCCGCTCGTGGTACTGACCGGGGAGGCCGATCTCTACCGCAACCTGAGCGACCTCTACGCGGGGACCCTCCGGGTCTATTCCAAAGGGCGCGACGAGACGGCGATGCTGGCCCACCTGGTGGATGAGGCCCAGAAGCTCGACTGGCTGAAAATCGTTAACCGGTACCGCGAGGTGTTCGAGGGGGTGGCCGAGGCCTTCGGGGGGGAGACGGAGCGGGAGCTGATCTGCGCCCTGATGAACATGGAGAGCGGCGATCTCACGGTGATCAAGAACACCCTGAGCGCGCTGCGCAGGGTGCAGGAGCGGATCTACATCGTGCTGCAGCAGGCCGACCCGGCGTTGATTCCGGGACACCTGGTGGCAAGCGAGGTGAACGTGGTGGGGGTTTACAAGCACCTTGCCGAGCGCGGAGTCATCGAGCGCTACAAGGTGATCGACCGGTTTTCCGAACTGGTCTACAAGGTCTCCAGCGACAACGGCGCCCATACCCCCTACGCAAATCCCAAGTACCCGCCGACGCGCTACACGGTGCAGGCGGTGACCTTTGCCCTTTTGGACCTGGTCCAGTGGGCCAAGGGGATCCTGAGGCAGGCGCCCGGGCGGGGCTAGTGTTTGCCCAGGTGCTTGGCGACCAGCCTTTCCACGATCCGGTCCACCGATTTCTCCTTCCGGGCGGCCTCGGCCTGGAGCAGCTCGCATACTTCCGTTTTGAGAGTGAGGGTGAGGGTGGTGCGCGGGGCCCCTTTTCCCTCTCCCGCCCCGTTTTCCCCTTCGGCGAACCGAAGGATGTCATCCACCTCGAAGGCCGGCTTGTGGATGGGGGCCTTGCTCTTGGCTCGCGTCATTTTGCCTTCCCTTTCAATATTCCCTTCACCTCGGCGGCCAGCGCCAACACCTCGGCACGTGCCACCGGGTCCAGCCATTCGTCCGCAGAAAGCCCCCGCGCCAACGCTTCGCTGTAGGAGACCCGGTAGCCAAGGCGGGTCGCCAGCTCCTTGAGCCCCAGTTCCCGGTGCGCCGCTTCGCTCACCTCGATCCCTTCCCGGGTCCGCGCCCGGAACCGGTTCCAGACCAGGCGCACGTCGATGTCGGGACGGAACCGACGCGCCTCCTCGACCGTTTTGAGCAGGTCCTGGGTCGACCAGATCTCGACGGCACTCGCCCCCAACGGGACCAGGGCCAGGGTGCTCAGCACCATGACCGCCCGGGTCATCTCGGCCAGGCGCGGCGGTGCGTCGATCACCAGGTAGCGGTGCCGTTCGGAAAGCTCCCGGACCAACTGCACCAGCTCCCGATGATCCGAGGCGGTCGCCAGGGTGAGGTGCTTCGGCTCCAACTCGGACCGGCGCAAGGTGAACCACGAGGCGCTGGTTCCCTGCGGGAGGTCGCAGTCGATCAGCACCGTCGGCTGCTTGAGCGACAAAACCGCGGCCAGGTTGGTGGCTATGGTCGATCGTCCGACCCCGCCTTTGACCTGAACCACGCCGATAACCTGGGCCATCTGCCCTCCTTCGTGCCGCACCCGCCGTTGGAGCGGCGCCGCTCAATCCGGCCGCAAATCGTGCGACTCCCGGGCGTGCCGCTCCATGCACTGGAAGCACTGGCGGCCCTGGTACTCTTTGCCGGCGCACTGGCCGGTTCGGAAATCGGCGCAATCGCGGCAGGTTACCCCGGAATAATCCTCCCGGGAAAAATGGATCAAGAAGAACCTTTTTGCTAACTCCCCCGCTGTTTTATCTAGCTGAACCATCATGTCTCCCGGGCCGTACTCTCATTACCCTACGACGGTTCGCTTTGACTTCCCATTGGTTGAATAGCCCGGTGTCACAGCCCACCGGTACTGACTGAATGGAAAGCAAATGCGATGCTCCAGAGTGGCAAAGGTGCAAGCTGGTTCCTGTCAGCTCACCGCTGAGTATACGTTTGCGACGCCTCCATCTCAACTGTTTCTTTACATGTTCACATTTTTGTAACATTCGCTGCCGTTGACAATAAGTCCGCCTGGATCATAGTTCTTCTTTGACTGAGAGTTCGGCGCAGGTGCAGCACCCACTGGAACCAACGGCACAAGGCAGAGGAGGTAGGCGAGGTGACCCAACGTCAGTTCCAAGCGTTTGCCCTGGCAGGGGAGGTGGACCTCAACAAGCTCGGTGCCCATCTCGGCCTGAGCCGGAAGTTCCGCTGGGAGGAACCGATGGTCCTGGACCCGGCAACCATGAAACCGGCCGCCGAGCGGGCCGAGACGGGGCAGGTGTATCTTTACAATTTCGGCGGGGTCGTTTTCCTGGACTGCCCCGACCCGGTGATCGCCAGCTTCGCCCTCCGGATGTCCGCAGTCATCGACGCCTTCCGCGAGTTTGCCGCGGTTCGCCACCAGGACCGGTATTCGCTGCGAATCGGGGCGGGGAAGGCGCAGGAAATTTCCAACGAGGGAGCGTCCGTCCCCCGTTTCGACTCGGCCTTCGTGGATATCGTCGCGTTTGTCCTTGCCAAGTCCGTGGCGCTGGAGCGGATCGAAGACCAGGTGGACAAGGTCTTCGACGAGATGGAAGGGCTGATCGCGCGGCTCCGGGACGGCAACCTGAATCTCCCGCTGAAACGGCTGGCCAAGTCCGCCGCGGAGATTCTGAACTTCAAGTACCGCTCCATCGCCTACGTAATGATCCTCGACAAGCCGGAGATCACCTGGGACAACCAGGAGGCGGACCGGTTTTACGTAACCATGGCGAACCTGTTCGAACTCAATCAGCGTTACCTGGAGATCCGGCACAAGTCCGAGACCCTCCTGGACATAACCGATGTCTTCTCGACGCTCAGCCACGCCCGCCGTGGCTTCCAACTGGAGATGATCATCATCGTCCTCATCGTCATCGAGATCGTGATCTACGTCTTAGAAATCCTCCCCAAGTAGCGAAAAGCGACGACGGCAGCGAAGTTATACCCTTTGCGGCGCCGAAGCCGCTCCCCGGAAAGGTAAAAGGAACTTTACGCCGTGGCACGGCTGTTACATTCACCTGCTACGGTGACCGCGTTCACTTGGCGCATACCACCTTTTTCCTGATCGGAGTCCCCACCATCACGTCGACCCCTTTTTCATGCAAGCGGCTGGTGCTTAGCCTCGGCCTGGTCTGCGTCCTGCTCCTGGGGCTCCCCGGTTCGGTGCTGGGGAGGGGCCTGAGGATTGACCTCGAGGTTTCCGCCCCCCTGTTGGAAAAAGCGCCGGTCCGGCTCATGACCGTCGACGCCGCGTCGCTTCTCACCAGGGGATTTCCCGGCAGCACCGTTACCGTGAACCAGCCGCAGGGCGCCGACGTGCTGCTCAAGCTCCGGTGCGAAAGCACGGCACCTCCCAGCCAAAGCCGGGCGCCCCGTCCCTATCCCACCCTTCACGCCCCTCGATGCGACTTCTCGTGGCGGTGGAGCTGCCGCGGCGCGCAGCGGCTCTGTGAGCTTCAAGCGGCAACCCCCGAAGCGGTCGCCGCCGGGGTCTATGCCCTTTTGCAGGAGCGACTCGGCTACCGGTTCCTGCACCCCCGCCAGACGGTGTTCCCGGCGCATCGCCGCTGGCCGCTCCCGCTGCGGGGGGGCTTTTCCGGCCGCCCGCGCTTCGACCACCGGGGCTTTCACCTGCATACCCTCCATCCGATCGAGCTCGCCGAGCAGCTCCACGACCCGCTTCGCCCCGGCGCCTTCGAAGACGTCGCCGAGTACCTGGATTGGCTCGCGCGAAACGGACAGAACAGCTTCCAGTTCTTCCTCCTGCGGGAGGTGGATCGGGAACGCTGGCCCTCGTTTGCCCGCAGGATCGTCACCTACGCCCAGAGCCGGGGCATCTCCTGCGGCATCGAACTCTCGCTTTCCATGCTGCAGCAGCAAGCCTTTCAGGCGCTTACCCTGCTCCGTCCCTATCCTTGCTACCGGACCCAGGTCGACCGCACCCTCGCCTGGCTCTTTCAGGTCCCTTGGGATTTCGTCACCCTCGATGCGACCATGGGAGAGCACCTTCCCTTGCTCGGCAGGCTCCTCCCCGGCGTCCAGCGCCATTTCGAGGAAGCGGTGCAAAACCGCTACCGGGCGCGGCTATTCTACGCGACCCACGTTATCGCCGCGGAGGAGATCGGCACCCAGCGGCGCCCCCAGCTGTCCCAAAGCGGGATCCTCATCCATACCGTCATGGATTACTCCGTTTCCGAGCCGGTGGCGCCGGTCTACGGGAACCGGAACCAGCAGCCCATGCTGGCCGCGGCGCGCCGGGAGAACGCCCGCCGGGAAACCTGGTTCTGGCCGGAGTCGTCGTACTGGGTCTGCTACGACTCGCCGGTGCCGCTGCTGCTCCTCACCTACCTCCCCAGTCGCCTGCACGATATCAGGGAGATGGAGCGGATCGGCGTCAGCGGCCATCTCACCTTTTCCACCGGGTGGGAATGGG
Source organism: Geomesophilobacter sediminis (assembly GCF_016458275.1). Classification (GTDB taxonomy): domain Bacteria; phylum Desulfobacterota; class Desulfuromonadia; order Geobacterales; family Geobacteraceae; genus Geomesophilobacter; species Geomesophilobacter sediminis. Next base: position 283,765 of record NZ_JAEMHM010000004.1, on the reverse strand, counting down.
GGTACTGGCTGGTCGACTGGAGCATTGCGCGTTGGTCCTGGGAGTACCGTAACGGGACCGCCGGGGGGAGGGGGGGCGATACGCTTGCGGCAGCCACTCCCTTGGGCCCGTTTGCCGATCTGGTGGGTGATCCGCCGGCCGCGCGGCTTTTCGCTGAGGCCTTGTCCCTGCAGCAGGACTTCCTCAAGGGGCGGGGGCTGCAGCGCTACCTGGCGGCGCTGGCCCCGTTCTCGGAGCTTCCGCCGCTGCTTTCGCAACCCTTCCAGCCGGACCCGGGGTTCCCGCTTCAGGCGGTTCTCGGGCGGGACGGTGCGGCGCGGGCCGGGGAACTGCGGGAGGCGGTGCGGGGCTTGGAAGCCTACGGCGCCGCGATGACCCTGCTCTGCGACCGGATCGATCACCGGGTGGAGCAGGCAGCGAAAAGCAGGGGCGCGGAACCGGGGCTGGCGCTGGCCCGGGAGGTGGCGACGGCACTTCGGGTGGGGGCGCTGCGCGCCCGGCACCGGGCGGCGACCCTGGAGGCCCTGCTCGCCGAGCGGGAGGTTCGCTTCGGGTCGGGAGATCCGAAACGGGTTGGGGACCTCCTGGCTGAGGCTGCGGTCCTGCGTCACCGGGCCCTGTTTTTGGTGCGGGTCGAGGAGGGGCGCTACCGTTATGCCTCGGCGCTTCTGTCCCAACGCCGCCCCAGTTTTACCGCCTATGGTTTCGGCTATCTCTTCCCGGTCTCCCGGCTCTTTTTCTGGGAGCGGGAAGAGGAGCAGGTGCGCCGGGAGCGCTTCGATCCTTTCTTCCGGTCTCTTTGGGACTTCGGCCGGGTCCTGGGGGTGGGCAGCCTCATTTCCCGCTGAGAAAAACCTCCTCCACAAACCTATTACCTACCCTTAACGCAATCTACATACGGCGGTGCTACCGTTGCCGCATGAAAACGTATCGAGCCGATCTGCACGTTCATTCCAGCCACTCCAACAAGCCGACCTACTGGGCGATGCGCAAGGTCAACTGCCCGGAGAGCTACACCTCTCCGCAGCACCTCTACCGTATCGCCAAGGAACGGGGGATGGATTACGTCACCATCACCGACCACAATTCCATCTCCGGTGCCTTGGAGATCATGCACCTGCCGGGAACCTTCGTCAGCGCCGAGATCACCGCTCACTTCCCGGAAAACGGCTGCAAGCTCCACGTGGTGGTCCTCGGGATTTCGAACCGGGAATTCCAGGAGATCATGTATCTGAGGAAGAACGTCTACGATCTGGTGGGCTACCTGAACCGGGAGCGCATCGCGCACTTTCTCGCCCATCCGCTCTATGCCCAAAACGACAAGCTGACCGCCGAAGTCATCGAGAAGTGCCTCCTCCTTTTCAACACCTTCGAAGTGAGAAACGGCTGCCGGGCCGCGCGGTTCAACGACTTCACCCGGCAGCTCGTGGGCTCGGTCACTCCCGAGCTGATCTCTAGCCTGGCCGAGCGCCACCGGCTGGAGCCGGTAGGGGCGACCCCGTACCGCAAGGGGATGGTGGGAGGCTCCGACGACCACGGCAGTCTCTTCATCGCCCGGGCCCACACCGAGGTGGCAGGCGCGGCCACGGTCGAGGATTTCATCGCCGCGGTGCGGGCGGGGGAAACCGCCGCCGCCGGCAGCGATGGCGGGCCGCTCACCATGGCGCACAGCCTCTACGGCATTGCCCACAGCTTCTACAAGGAGCGCTTCGGCGACCGGCGCCGCAGTTCCACCCCCTTTGCCTCGGCGCTTCTGGACCGCTTCTTCAACCTGGGGAGCGACCGCAGCTCCCTCATCGACAAGCTGAGGCTCTTCATCAGGAAAAACCTCCCCGAGCCTTCCGCGCTGCAGGAGACCAGTTTCGAGCGGATCCTGGACGCCGAGGCGCGCCAGCTTTTGAACGACGCCTCCTTTTTGGCCGAAGTCAGGGAGATGGACCTGAACCGCAAGATCTTCGCGGTGACCAGCCGCCTCACCAACCGGATCTTCTACCGCTATTGCAAGCGGCTCATGACCCTGCCGCTCAACGCCGGCTTTTTCGACTATCTCAACACGGTCGGGACCATCGGGCTGGTGCACCTGCTTATCACCCCCTACTACCTGGCCTTTCATCATCAGCACAAGGGAAAGGAGCTGATCCGCGACCTCTCGCACCTGCTCCCGCAAGCCGTGCCGGGACCGGGTGCCGAAAGGATCGCCCTCTTCACCGATACCCTCGACGACATCAACGGCGTCGCCATGACCATCAGAAGGCTGATCCGGACGGCGCGCGACCGCGGGGTCGATCTTACCGTCATCACCTGTGCCAGCGGCGATACTCCGGAACGGGAAGGGGTGCGGCAGTTTCCCGCGGTCGGGGATTTCGTCCTTCCCGAGTACCCCGAGCTGAAGCTGAGCTTCCCACCGATCCTGGACGTGATGGACTTCGTCGAAAAGCAGGGGATCACCCAGATCCACGTCAGCACCCCCGGTACCGTCGGTCTGCTCGGGCTTCTCATCGGCAAGATGATGGACATCCCCGTCGCCGGGACCTACCACACCGACATTCCGCAGTACGTCCGAAGCCTCACCAACGACGAGTTCCTGGAAGGGGCGGCCTGGAGCTACATGATCTGGTTTTACAGCCAGATGGGCGAGGTGCTGATCCCCTCGTCGGGTACCCGCGAGCAACTCCTTTCGCACGGCCTGGCGCTGGAGAAGATGAAGCCGCTGCCCCGCTGGGTGGATACCGAGCTCTTCACCCCGGGGCACAAGGTGCCGGGGTTCTGGGAGAGAAAAGGGCTCCCTGCCGCGACCACGCTGCTCTACGTCGGCCGGGTTTCCCGGGAAAAGTCGCTGGAACTTCTGGCCGGCGTCTTCCGCGACCTGGTGATCGGCGGCGAAAACGTGGCCTTGGCCGTCATCGGGGACGGGCCGTACCGCGAAGAGATGGAGGTCGAACTCCGGGGTTACCCGGCGGTCTTCACCGGGTACCTGCAAGGGGAGGAACTGCATCGCGCCTATGCCTCTGCCGACCTCTTCGTCTTTCCGAGCGCCACCGACACCTTTGGGAATGTTGTCCTGGAAGCCCAGGCTTCCGGCATCGCGGTAGTCGTGTCCGATGCGGGGGGACCGCGGGAACTGATGGTCGACGGAGAAACCGGAGCGGTTTTCCCCGCCGGGAGTTCCATCGGGCTTCTGGAGGCGATCCTGGGGTTGATCCGGGATCGGGAATGCCTGGCGCAGATGGGAGCTACGGCACGCGACTACACCCTGAGCCAGGGGCCCCGTCAATCCGAGAGCTACAGCACGATTCTCAACCCCGGATCGGGATCCGCGCAGCGCCTGGTGGCCTAGCGAATCCTTTCCCGAACCAGCAACCAACGACCCCCTTCCTCGCGACCGTTTCCCGTCGGTCCGGAAGGGGGTTTTCTTTTTTCCGGAAAAAAACTCGTTCCCGGGATCGGCCCTGAGAACGAGTGAAAAAAATGGGGCTGGGGATTCCCTTGCAGGATTCCCCAGCCCCTTAGCCCCTGGCCGGCCGGGTGCTACTTCTTCTGGTAATCCTGGTCCGCACGCTCCACGAGCTGCGCGGTGACGTCGGCATCCTTTCCCGCATAGTAAACCCCGTTGTTGCGGTCCAGGATTGCGGTGTAGCTTTCCTCCTCGCCGATCTTCGTCAGAATGACCCCGAATTTGGCAAGGATCTTCTTCAGGTAATCGCTTTCCACCTGTTTGAGCTCTTCCTGGGCCTCCCGCTGCCGGTTCTGCAGATCGCGTGCCCTCTTCTGCAGCAGTCTCCCCTTTTCAGCCCGCTCGTCGGCAGAGAGCTTGTCGCTCCCCTTCTCCAGCTCGGTTTTCAGCTTTTCAACCTCTGCGACGAGCACCCGCAGCTCAGCGTTGAGAACCTCGGCCTTTTTCTGCAGGCCGGCGCGGGCGGCGATTCCCTCCTTGCTTTCGGAAACGGCCCGCTGCAGGTCGACGGTGCCGATCTTGCCGTCGTTGCTCGAGGCGTAGGCGGTCCCGGAGGCCAGGCACGCGGCGAGGATGGTTGCCATCATCATCTTTTTCATCATCTGCTCCTTGTTTTGCTTGGGAAGAACGTTAGTAGACCTGCCAACCGTAGGTGACGGCGGTGAGGTACTCGAAAAGGTAGCTCGGCGCGGTCCCGGAAAGGGTGACCTGGTGATGCGTCGTGGCAAGGGTGGCGGCGACCTCGGCCGCCTTGCCGTAAAGACCGGTCGCCGAGGTGTCGGCGGGATCGAGGCTGTGGCAGGAGGCACAGCGCGCGGCAAAGAGCCCTTTTCCCTCGTGGCTCGGGAAGACCAGGGAAACCGGGATGACGCTCAGCCCTTTGATCCGCTTGTTTTTGTAGATATCCGAGTAGATGGTGGCCGTGAGGATGGAGAAATCGGCCGCCCGGGTGGTGAGCAGCAATGCGGAACTCGCCACGCAGCGTATCTGGAGGAAGTTGCCGGTCCCGAAGCCGCCCAGCGTGGTGACGTTGAGGCTGAGCTGGTTGTTGGCCGCCGAAAGAAGCGGTGCTGGGTAGATGTTCGACTGGAGCGCCCCCTCGATCGGCAGCGCCGTGTTGGGCACCGACGCCCCGGCCAAGGTCGCCTGCGAGTCTTCGACGACGGTGAACCCCGGGGGAAGCTGCAGGGTGAGCGAGGCGTAGTGGATGGAGCTTTGGCTGGGAAGCTGACCCCGCACCGCAAGGGTGAGGACCGCGTTACCGGGAAGGGTGCCGTCCGGGGGGGTGAGGATCCCGGTCTGGACGCTGCCGTGGACGACGTCCTGCAGCGAGCCGGTAAAGAGGTTAGGGCCCTGGCTGGCTGCGTTGACGGTGAGGTTTCCACCGGAAATGGTGAAGGTGGTCTGGTCCAAAAAGCCATCCAGCCCCTGGCCGTTGACCGCGTAAAAACCTCCCAACGGGTCGTCCTGGGCGGCGCCGAACGGTGCCAGGAGCTGATTCAGGGAGCTCACCACATCAGACAGGGCATGGGGAAAACCTGCCGCGACAAGGGAGAGCCGCGCGCCGGTGGTTGCGTGAGTGACCGGGTCGAACGCATCGTGGGAGGCAAAAAGCTGGAAAAGCCCGGCCAGGTCGGCCGCGCCCGAGGCCGCGGCCACGGCGGCGGTGGTGATGGGATTGATGTTGGCCGTCCCCGGGCCGGTTGCGATGCTGTAGAGGGCTGCGGCGGACGGGTCGTCCTTCCCGGAGACCGAAACGACCTTCAGGAGGTACGGAGGGGTGAACCCGATGAGTGTTGCGGCCGGAAACGAAAAGCTTCCATCCGGGTTCGCAGGGGCCTCCGCCGTACGGGGGGGGGAGGCCGCATCGCTCAGATAGACGGTTCCCAGGAACGGTTTACCGGTGGCGGCGATGCCGGAGAGGTCGGTGGGTGCTTGGTTGCCGCTGACTGCCACGGCGCTTCCCGAGCCGTTGCCGCAGCCGGACAGGGACAGCAGCAGCGCGAGCGCGGCCCACAGGGTGATGAATTGTCGATGAAAAGGCATGAGCATTGGTTTCCCGGGAGGTTGTCGGTGAGGTGCCCAGGGGAGACGAGCTTCCCTGGACGCGGCTGCGGGACCGGCCTGGGCCGGCTTACTGGGCCGGCAGGGCGAGGCGGAACCCGACCAGGGACCCCCGAACGTCAGGAGCCTGATAGTCACGGTAGGAGGCCCGCAGGTGGTAGGCCTCCTTGGCGGCGGAGCCCCCTTTGAGCACCCGGTTCACGCCGAAGGGGTCCCCCTTGGGGTTGTTGCGTGGGCTTTGGCGGTAGTAGTCGCGGTCATAGCGGTCCTGCACCCACTGCCACACGTTACCCGCCAGATCGTAGATGCCGAGGTCGTTGGGGCGCTTTTCGCCGACCGGATGTGTCGTGAGACCGGAGTTCGATTCCAGCCACGCGAACTGGCCCAACTCGTCATCCTTGCTGGTGCCGGGGTATTTCTGCGCCTTTCCCGCGCCCCGAGCCGCGTACTCCCACTCCGCCTCGGTCGGCAGGCGCCATTTCTTCCCGGTCCGCTTGCGCAGGGCGGCGATGAACTTCTGTACCTCGTCGTAGCTTACGTTCTCGACCGGAAGGGTTTCCTCTCCCTGGAACTGCGACGGGTTGTTTCCCATCACCCGGACCCACTCCTTCTGGGTTACCGGGTATTTGCCGAGGTAAAAGTCGTGCAGGCAGACCTGGTGCACCGGGCGCTCGTCGGCACCGCCGGAACCGAAGGCATCCCCCATTCGAAAGCATCCCCCCTTGACCCGGACCATCGGGATCTCGGGAAGGTCATCGTTGGGAGCGGTGGCTGCTGCGGCAGCCGACGCCAGCAGCAGGGAGAACATCGCGGCTCGGAGGAGCCAGCCTGACAAAAGTCGTTTCACTGCAGAGCTCCCAAGGTGAAGGTGGATGGTGCGGCACTCCGATCAAAAAGCGAGGGCGGACCGGGCCGTACTACTTCGTCACGAGGCGGAGCGGGCGGCGCAGCGAAAAAAGGGTTGCCACCCCGCTGCCGAAAAGAAGCAGGGCCGGAGGCAGCGGAACGGTAGTGGGCGGCGTGGTGACGCTCAACGTAGTGGTGTTGGTGACCTGGGTAGCCGCTGCGGCCGGCGCCGCTGCTATCGCGTCGCCGGAAGAGACCGCTCCGCTTCCTACCAGGACGGACCCCCCCTGCGGTGCGGGAGGAGCTGCCGGACCCAGGACGTCTCCGGCCGCGAGGCGGGCCAGAGTCTGGAGCGGCACCGTGCCCGCTGCGTCTCCCTTTTCGGCCCCGAGGGTGACCGTTGGCGCGGTCGACGGGCCATTTGATTTCACGAAGGCGGCGACCGCTGCGGCCTCCCGCGCGGGGAGGTTTTGCTGGATCACGGCATAGAGGTCGTTCAGTGCTGCCGCGATCGTTTGGTTGAGGGAAACGTCGGCGTCGGCCCCCGGCTCCGGCAGGGCCGGGGCGGCCGATGCCGGGACGACGGTAACTCCGATGCAAAGCAGTGCGGCACCCAGTAGTGCACGATAGTTCATGTCGTTCTCCGTCGCTAGGTCATGGCGGTGGCGCGCCTCGCTGAGGATGCGCCGTTTGCCCGCTAGGTGTAGCGCGCTCACGTTACAATGGGAATGCGGCGAGGTTAAATGGGCATTAAATATGGTGCGGGGGCGCTGCGGGGGACTTCGAGGCCGCAATCGGGGATCGATCCGGCCGGGCCGAGGGGGGATTTGTTTTCCCAAATGTAACCGGGAGGTCACCCGGTTTTCGTTTTTGTCTGGTAATGGTGACCGACACGCTCTTTATTGAACACGGAGGGGAGTTATGAATTACGTAAAGGTCAGCCTCATGGCGGCAGTGACGCTGCTGGCGCTCAACGGTGCCGCAGGGGCCGCGTACTATGGCAGTTCGTCCGGCGACGCCGTCACGGTGGGGTTGGATACGGGGGCCTACGGTTGGCAGGGTGCCAACGGATCGGTGCTAACCTCCCCGGTCGCCTATGCCTACGATTGGAGCAGCAGCTCCGACAGCGGGCCGCAAACCAAGGTCACTCCCCCCAAGCCCGGGATTGCGGGCTCCTTCGACATCGTAGATACCGTCACCACGAACAGCTACCACACCGCCGGGGGGTACCAGGGGGTTTCCCTGAATTATGCCGGCGGCATCGCCGGGACCCTCAGCGGGGCCGAAACCATCATCCTCAACGGCCAGATCTCCCGAAACGGCACCGTTCCGGGCGCTCCGACCACGGCCACCATCACCTCCGCCCTGCTCGGCATGAGCGTCTTTTTCAACCAGCCCTACGCCGCCGGTTCCGCCTACGGCACGGTCACCTTCTCGCTGGGGGACGCCAACGGGAGCTCCATCTATGGGGTCAGCAAGACCTTCACTGCCAGTTCCGGAAGCGTCTCGATGAGCGACCCCAATCTGTCCTCGGTGGATCTGAGCAAGGTATCCCTGTTTCAGGCCGTGTACTCGATCACCGCACCCGCCGGCACGACCTACAGCCTCGGCAACCTGAGCCTGAGCCTCGGTCTCACCGACAACCCCTTCAGCACCACCACCCAGACCGGTACCAACAGCACGGTCACCACCCTCTACCATGCCGACCTCCCCCCCCTGGCCACGCCACTGCCTGCCGCCGGGGTGCTGTTGGTTTCCGGTCTGGCCGGCCTCGCCGGTTACCGGAGGAAGACGGCGCGGCTGGTATGACAAAATGCCGCTGGAGCTAGGGCTCGATAAGGGCTGGTGCAGGTAAACAAAGAAAGGGCTTCCTGGGAGGGAAAGCCCTTTTTTGTTGTCATTTCTGCCCGGCCGTGCCAGCCTTCCGATCCCCGATCCCCGATCCCCGATCCCCGATCCCCGATCCCCGATCCCCGACCTACGCAGCGATCCCGTCAATCACGATGGCGCTGCCGCGGGTCTTCTTCGCCGCCTTCTTCACTTCGGTCGAGAGGGAGGCGAGCTTGGCGTAGGAGTTCACCTGGGAGCGGGCGGTGTTGACGATGCCGACCGAGATGGAGATGAGCGGGAAGGTCTCCGGCTCCCCCTTGCGGTTGACCGCCCGATAGAACCCCACCGCGAAGTCCCGCGCGCCGTGGAAAAAGAGCCCTTCCCCGTCAAAGGCCGCCACGATGGATTCCGCCAGGCGCTCGGCCTGATCGGCATCGGTGATCAGGATGAAATCGTCCCCGCCGATGTGCCCGCAGAAAGCGTTGGCCTCCGGGGCACCTGCGGCGACCGCGGTCATGATTTCGGCGACCTTCCTGATGATCTCGTCCCCCTTTTGAAAGCCATAATGGTCGTTGAAGGGCTTGAAGTTGTCCAGGTCCAGGTAGGCGATGTCGAAGGGGATTTCCGAATTCAGGCGCTCCGCGATGGTCCGCTCGATGCTCGTGTTCCCGGGGAGCCCGGTCAGCGGGTTGGCCCCCTTGGCGAGGACCAGTTGGAGATCGGTCATCGCCTTCAGGAAGCGGTCCACGTCCATCATCCCCACGTAGGCCCCGTTGCGGGTGATGCAGATGTTATCCAGGCGCAGGGTGCCGATCCGCGAGTTGAGCGATGCGGCGGCGTCTTCGATGCGGGTGGTGCTCTCGAAGGTCAGTGCCACCGGCTCCATCAGTTCACGGATCTTCTTGGCATGGTTGATGTGGGCCGCGAACCCGTACCGGCCGATGATGTGCTCCTCCAGGAAAGTAGAGCGGTTCACCACCCCGACGATCTCCTCCCCCTCCACCACGGGGAGCACCCGGAGATCGGGAGCGAGCTGGAACCGGCTCAGGACGTTGATGATCCGGTCCAGGGGGGCGACCGGCTTGATCAGGTGGGTCACCTCGACCATGTATTCCACCACGGTCAGCGGGGCGGGGACCACGCTTCGCCGCGACGGGAGGACGGGAGGCGCCTCGGGGCGCCGGGGGGCCGCGGCGACCGGGCCACGCTCCTGCATCCCGCGGGAGCGGAGCAGGTCGGCGAACTCCTCCTTGGGGAGCGGACGGGAAAAGTAGAATCCCTGGAACTCCGTGCAGTTTCTCCCCACCAGGAAATCGAGTTGGCCCCGGCTTTCCACCCCTTCGGCGATCACGCCGAGGTTGAGCGCCCGCGCGATCGAGATCACCGCGTCGACGATGGCGGCATCGTCGGGGTCGCTGACGATGTCCATGACGAAGGAGCGGTCGATCTTGATCTTGTCGACCGGAAGGTTCTTGAGGTAGGCCAGCGAGGAGTAGCCGGTGCCGAAGTCGTCGATGGAGATGGCGATGCCGTGCTCCTTCAGGCGCAACAGTTTGAGCACGATGTCGTCGGAACTCCCCATGATGGCGCTTTCCGTGATCTCCAGCTCAAGCAGGGCGGGGGGGAGCCCGGTCTGCGCCAGGATCGCCTCGACCCGGTCGGGGAAGTCATGTTGCAAAAGCTGCCGGGGGGAGATGTTCACCGACACCTGGAGCGGCGCAAACCCGTCCTCCTGCCAGCGCCGGTTCTGCCGGCACGCCTCGGTCAGAATCCATTCTCCCAGGGGCACGATGAGGCCGTTTTCTTCGGCGATCGGGATGAAGCGGTCCGGGGGGATCACCTCGCCGTTGCGGCCCCAGCGCACCAGCGCTTCCATGCCGGTGATGTCCTGGCCGTTATTGGCGAACTTCGGCTGGTAGCAAAGGAAAAACTCCCCGTCCTCGATGCTGCGCAGCATCCCGGACTCGATGCGCAGCCGCTCGGCCGCCTTCACGTTCATGGAGGCGGAGAAATACCGGAAGCGGATGCCGGCCTCGCGGGCCTGGTTCATCGCCATGTGGGAGTGCTGCAGCAAAAGCTCGGCGGTGCAGCCGTCGGCAGGGTAGCAGGCGATGCCGAAACTGGCGGTGACGTTGATCTCCACCGACCGGACCTTGATCGGGCGGGCGAAGACGCCGGCGAGCTTGGCCAGCACCGGGGCGAGGTCGTTCTCCTGCAGCTCTCCCCCCAACACGATGGCGAACTCGTCGCGGTGCAGCCGCGCCGCGGTGTCGGTCCTGCGCAACGCGGCGTTGAGCCGGCGGGCGAGGTCCCGTACCAGGTCGTTGCTGCCGGTGAGTCCGAGTGCGTCGACGATCCCCTTGAAGCCGTCGATCCCGACGTAGATGACGGCGGTAGAGCGGTTGACACGGCTGTTGAGGGAGATGATCTGGTTCAGGCGGTCCAAAAGGAGGTTCTGGTTGGGCAGCCCGCTCTCCGTGTCGTACTGGGAGAGCTTTTCGATGGTCTCCCGGGCCGTGGTCAGGGCGGAGACGTCCCGGGTGACGGCGAGGATGCAGCGCTCCCCCCGGAAGGAAATGACGCTCGCGGTAATCAGGGCCGGGACCGGGGTCCCGTCCCGACGGATGAAGGCGGTTTCGAAGTCCCGCACTTCTCCTTCCCGCTCGACCCGACGCGCGAGCACCAGAAATTGTCCCCGGCTGCGCCACAGTTCCAGCCGTCCAACCGGCCGGGACACCACTTCCTCCTCGGCGTAACCGGTGAGGTCGGCAAAGGTGCTGTTGATCTTCAGGATCGCGCCGTCATCGAGACGGCAGATGCAGATCGCGTCCGAGGAGACGTTGAACGCCTTAAGGAGGGCGTCGCCCGCGCCGGCCGCCTGGCGGAAGATCCGCCTGGCGAAGGGGACGAGTAGTGCCCCCAGGACCAGGGCGAGGCCGGCCGCGGTCCCGGCTGCCTCGAAGAGAGGCAGGGGAAGCCGGTCGTGCAGGCGCCATCCCACCGCTTCGAAGCCGGCCAGGCAGAGCGCCGCCGCGGCGCCGGAAGCGGCGGTAATGGTAACCGGAGAAATGCGATAGATCGGTTTAAGGTGGGGCATTGGAACCTCCGCCCAAGGAGGGGTGGGCTTGGTTAGGTGCGGCACGGGATGCTACCTTATCGGAAGGCTGTGTTACATAAAGGTGAACGTTTTGTTGTGGCATTGTTACAGTATGAAAGTGGCCCTGTAATACATTGGAAACATATTGTTATAGTTCCATCATGCTGCCTTTTAATAAGCAATATTGCTGCCAATGAAAAAGCAATGGTAAGATCTCGAAACCTGTAATGGCCGTCAGGTTCGACGTTGCTTCCCCTCTGTTCAACCGCTGGCCGTTGTGCAGCCGTTGCACATGGGAACGGCCGGGGAATTGTAGCGCGAATGAAATATAGGGTTTCGCTTCAGCAGAGAAAGCCGTTACCGCGGGGAGGCTGCTTTTTTCCACACCCATCGGGCACCCGGGGCGGTCACGGTTTCGTCTTGCGGCGCAGGGAGCACGCGCCCAAAACGGCGGCGACCAGAAGGAGCGAAACGGCGTGCGGGGGGAGGGCCGGCACCGCCGGGATGGCCTGGAAAGTCACGGCTACGTCGTGGGGGGCGGTAACGTTGTCGATCCGGTAGCTGAAGGCGCCGGGAGGGCTCTCGGTCCAGTTGACCGCGACTCCGTTGTCGGTCACCCCGGCAATCCGGAATCCCTCGGCGGGGGTGAGGGTGAAGGTGATGCTGCCGCCGTAGCTGACCGTGGCCGCGGTGGGGGTCACCGAACCGCCCCCGGTGACCGAGACCTGCACCGGAAAGACGATCGGGGTGAAACCGGCGACGATGCTGTGCGGTCCCGCCACGCCGGAAACGGTATAGACTCCGCCGCTCACCGCACCGGTGACGTCGGTCCCGTTGTCGGTGAGCGTGGCCAGGGCGTATCCGGCGGCGGGGGTGACGGTGAAGGAAGCACTGCCGCCGGCGGCCACCGCTACGCTTGCCGGGGCGATGGTCCCCCCGGTATTACCCGCCACCGAGGCGGTGAGGTCGTACACCGGCACCACGGTGATGCTGACCGGGATCGTGTGCGTGTTGGCGCCGCCGGAGCCGGTCAGCAGTACCTGGTAGCTGCCCGGCACGGTGGTGGCGGCGACCGAAAGGGTGAGGAGCGAGCTCCCGGCACCGGGGGCGGTGATGGAGGAGGGGGCAAAACCCGCGGTAACGCCGGCGGGGAGGGAGGTGGCGGAGAGGGCGACGGCGCTGTTGAAATTGCCGTAGACGGTGCTGGTAACGGTCGTGGTGGCCGACGAGCGTTGCGGTATGGTGAGGGTGACCGGGGCCGCCGCGAGGGCGAAGTCGGGGATCCAGTTGGTGACCAGTTGCGCCGCATCGACCGATCCGAGCCCGGTGGCGAGGTCGTACCCGGCGGCGCTGGCATAGCCGGGAACCCCCGGGACCGAGTTGTTGCCCGAGGTGGTGTCGTGGAAGATGCCTACTCCGGTCCCGCTGAACTGCGCCGCCGCCAGTTGGTAGAGCCGCTGGTTGGGGTTTCCCTGGCGCTGTCCGGTACCCTGAACCACGAGCGCCATCAGCCCGGCAAACGCCGGGGATGAGGCCGAGGTCCCGCCGATGACGTAGAGGGCATTCTGGGTCTGGACCAGGTAGCCGTCGTGCCCGGCCGCCGAGAGGGAGACGTCCGGGACGTCCCTTTTGCCGTCGGCCGGGACCCCGGGGGCGCTCTGCCAGGAGGGCTTCGCGAAGTAAGCCGAGACCCCGCCGCCGGTCGACCAGAGCCCGGTCCCTCCCGACACGCTCCCGCTCTCGTTCCAGGCGACTTCGGGGATGTACCCGAGCGCGGAGCCGTAACCGGTCCCGTTATTGGCGCTCCAGTAGCTGCCCACCCCCTCGCTGAACTGGGTCCCCCCGACCGCCACGTTGTACGGGGTTGAGGCAAGCCCGTTCACCGCGGACCCCGATCCGGTGCTGTCGCTGCCGGCGTTGCACCCGGCGGCGCCGGCGTCACCCGAGGAGACGAACGAGGTGATGCCCTGGGCCGCCGCCTGCTGCCACAGGTTGTTGTAGAAGGTCCGTTCCGTGCGCCCGAGCTGCGCCTCGCACTGTCCGAAGCTGGTGCTCATGACCGGGGCGAGGTTGTTGTTGACGATGTACTGGGCGGAGAGGTCGACCCCATCGGTGGTCGTGGTGGACTTCGAGGTGACGAAGAGGATGGTGGCGTCCCGGGCCACCGCGCCGGACCATTCGACGTCGAGGTCGGCTTCGTTGTCCTCTCCGCCCCCCAAATCCCCCGGATCGGCCCCGTTGACCACGACGACCGGAGGGTTGGCGGGAAGGCCCATCGTGGCGCGGAAGGTGCTCCAGTTGCTGGCGGGGGGATGGGTGCGGCCGACGATGGCGATGCTTTGCCCGGTGCCGCTGAGCCCCTTGGCGTAAAGCGGGTTGACGTTGTAGATGGTGGCGAAGTCGGCGGGGGCGAGGTAGTGGGTGGAGCCGCTGGTGAAGGCGGGGAGGGGACTTCCTTGCGGGGCGGTGCGGAGATTGGTATGCATCGGCCGGCGCGGGAAATTGTGCAGCGAGACGATTCCCGCGACGAGATCGGCGAGTCCCGCCGGAATGGACGGCTCGTCGGCGTTGCCCTGCCGAATCCCGGCACCGTCACGGTAGCGGCGGATCCGGGTGTGGAAGGCACGTTCGACGGCGGCCACCGGGCCGGAGAAGTTGATCCAGGTCCCCCCCTTGCCGATCTCGTCGATGACGAAGCCTTGCCCGGCGAGCCACCTTTCCGCCGACGCTACGTCGGCCGGGTCCGGCGCGAACCGGGCGCGGAACTCCTCGGGGGCGAGCCAGCGGTGGAAATCGGGGGATGCGGGATCCTGCTGCCGGGCGAGGAACTTATCCAGCTCGCTTTGCCGGTCGGGGGGGAGGCGCAGGGTGAGGATCATCCGCTCCATCGGGAGAGCAGGGTCGGCGGGGCCGGCATCGTTTTCCGGGCGGGCCTGCGGATGGACGTTGCCGTGCAGGATGACGGTGTCGCGGTCGTTGATGATCCGGTCACCGCCGGCAAAGGCAGGGGCGACGACCAGACCCAGGCAGATCAAGGCCGCTACGGCGAGTTGAGAGGTCTTAAACATGGCAGCGTTTTCCCTTCGGGGTGACACGTAAGGGGGCCGGGTGAGAATTGACGCCTGCCACGTTAGCAGCCTGATGTAACAATGCGACTGCAGGGTCGTGAAATGTGTAAAACGAGATGGGAATGGACGCGGACGAGGTCGGAACAAGTCAACCGATCACGGAAGAGTACCGATCCACTCCTCCATTTTTGCCTTGATCTCGTCCCTGATCGCTCTGGTTCCGGCGAGTTTTTCCTCCTCGGAACCCACAAGTGCGGAGGGATCGGGTATCCCCCAATGTATCCTGATATTTCGGCCGGGATAGACCGGGCACCGGGCCGAAAAACTGGCATGGTCGCACACGGTGATGCAGTAGTCGAAGGACTTCTTTTCCGTGTTCAGGTAATGCTGGACATCCTTTGATTTGTGATGGGAGATATCAATTCCGACCTCGGCCATCACCCGCACCGCAAACGGGTTGAGCTCCCCGGCAAGCAGCCCTGCGCTGTGCGACTCGAACCTGTCTCCGGCAATGGCGTTTAGAAATGCTTCAGCCATCTGGCTGCGGGCACTGTTGTGCATACAAATGAAAAGAACCTTGGTCTTCTGCATGCGCGCTCCTGAGTATCAGTTGGTGACGAAGTTACGGTTCGGCCGTCGTCTGGCCTTGCCCCCGTGGGGATCTGTGGTTTTGACGACGGAGTCGCTTTTTTAATTTAGGCGCCCTCGCCTGCCTCCGCACCGCACCCATGAAGGGGAAGGGCCTGCTTGCCCGTCGCGGGCGCTTCGGCCCTTAGTTTTTGATCCAGTTTTCGGTGAGCGCCGCCCCGGTTGAGTCGGCGTCGTACTGCAGGGTCAGGGCGGAAGAGGCGCCGATCGTGTACCCTCCGTTAACGAATTTTCCGGACATGGTGGAGGAGTACATCCGGAAGGTCCCGATGGTGGGGTTGAGGGACTGGTAGGTAAAGGTTCCCCCGGTGGTTGTGCTGAATCCCCGATAGATGATCCTCTTGTTCCAGTTCCCCCCCGACAGCGACAGCCGCCCGGTCATCCCGGTGTAATCGGCGAAGACGACCGCCCCGCTAGAGGAGGTGCTTCGGGCGCTCCCCAGGAGGTAGTTCCCGGAGTCGGAGAGACCCTGCGGCGCGGGGCCGTGGTTGCTTCTGCCGCAGGCCGCGAGGCAGAGGCAGATGGCAAGGATGACGAGACGTTTGTTCATGGTATTCCCCCGGGATCGTGCCGCCGGGTCTTTTTGACGCCGGCCTACAAAGGACGCCACCCTAGCAGGATTGTGTGACAGCCAGATGACGCGCCGGTGAACAGAAGGTGAAGACATGGGACCGCCGATGGCGTTGCGGCCGGCGTAGCGCTCTCTTGGCTTCCGCGTCACCTGCATGTCACCTCGGGGTGGTATGGAAAGAGAGGCCGTTGCCAACGGAGAGCCGGACCCGACCATGACCCTGCCTGTACCAGAGCCTTCAGCCGGCCCGACCCGGCACTGTCTCACCTTTCTGCTGCTCGCCACCTTCGGGCTTTTGATCGGCAGCATCGGACCCGAAGCGCTTTGGGAACCGGTCGATCGTTGGACCGCCGCGGCGGTCGGTGCGGTCCTGTCCCCCTGGGAACCGACCCGGGTTGCGGGGACCGTGATCACGGTAGGGGGCTTTCCGGTGCAGGTAATTCGGGAATGCACCTCGGTATACGGTCTCATCCTTTTCGGGGCCTATGTCCTCTCGGTCCCCGCCTCGTGGCGGCATCGGCTGGCCGGCCTGCTGGGCGGGGCCGGCTTTCTCACCATCGCGAACCTCCTGCGCATCGCGGCCGTCGCCCTGGTCGGCGCTTACCGGCCGTCCCTGTTCACGTTCCTGCACGTTTTTTTGGGACAGGTGGTGATGATCCTCCTGGTGGTCGCGGCGGCCCTGGCCTGGCGACGCTGGGCGCTCGATGCGGCCGGGGGTGATCTTTCCTTTCCCTTCCGGGCACTGGTCTCGGGGAGTTACCTTTTTGCCGGCTGGTATCTGTTGAACACGGAGTATGTCCGCCTGCTCGATCGGCTGGTTGCCGGACTCTTTTCCCTGGCCGGGTACCGGATCGCCTTCTCTTACCAGCACCCGGCCTATTACCAGACCTTCAACCTGGTGCTCCTTTACTCCCTGATCCTGGCGGACCGGTGCATCACGGGGCTTCGCAAGGCTGGGTGGCTCGTCGTCGGGACCTGTTTCCTTTGCGCCGGGCATCTGTTGTTCCGGGTCGGCAACGTATTGCTGAGCGGCTTCGATTGGGCTCCGGCCTTCCAGTTCACCCAACCGCTTTCCATCGTGGGAGAGTACCTGCTGCCGGTGCTGGTGTGGCTGGCCGCGACCGTAAAGCGGCCTGAGACTCAGCCGGATGAAGGAGTTACGGATCATGAGTAAGGTTGGACCGCACCGCAGTGACTGCCCTTATCGCGCCGGGCATCGGGCCTTGAGGCAGACCCTCCTCGGCTCGTTGCTGATACTCCTTGCCGCAACCACCGCCCATGCCGGCGGCGGCTCGGCCATCGGCACCTTCATCGGGCCCAACGTTTTTTCCGTTACCGCCATTGCGGTGAACGACGTCAGGGCCTGGAACATCTCGGTGAGCTACGAATCCGACAAGCTTGCCAACCCTCGGGTCTCCGCCACTCCGGTCCTGCGCAAGGGGCCGCTCAACGTGGATACGTCCAACCCCGGATCGATCACCGTCACCGAATCGTCGGTCCGGGCGCAAAATTTCCAGGGGAATCTGCTCCAGATCACCTTCGACCAGACCGGGGACGACCTGGGAAAGGTGCTTGCGGTGAGCCTCAACGTGACCCGGGGCGACGGCAAGTACGAACCGCTCAAGGTGACCCTGTACGACCGCAGGACCCAGCCGGAAAAGGACCCCAACCAGGATGCGGCGAAAAACGATACGGCTCCCTCGGGGCAGGGAAGCGGCGGTAGCGGCGGCGGTGGAGGCGGTGGAGGCGGTGGAGGCGGTTCGGGAGGAGGAAGCGGGCGCGATGCCGAAGTGATTGTACCTTCCGGCGCTAAGCCAGGTAACGGAGGGGGGGGCGCTGCGACCTCCATCGAGACCGGCAACCGGCTTCCCCCCAAGGATGCACCGCTGCAGCGGCTGCCCGGGGTCCTGGACGCCTTTCGCCAACTCACCTCGTTCGACGACGCTGCGGCCCTGGCGACTCTCTTCCGGGTGGATTCCGGCGGGATGTTCCGGCAGGAGCCCGCAGTAGCACTATCGGATGGGACCAGCGTCACGGTGACGGTGCGGATCGAGGAGAACGTGGTGCCTTTGTTCCTCCTGCGCGGGGCCCATTTTCTCCGCTTCACGCCGAGTGAGCCCAAGATGTGGGCCCTGGAGCTGGTGCCGGAGCGCGACACGGCCGAGGCAAGCCTCGCCGTCTTCGACGGGAAGAGGATCCAAGAGTACCCCTTGACGGTGGTACCGCCGCTGGACCGTTACCTTGCCGCCCGTGAAAGCAAGGTAGCCTGGGGATATCTCGATTACTACGTCCTGACCGGCAACGCCCTGGTCGGCGAAAAAGAGAAAGCCGATTCGCCAAACATTCAGTAGCGCGCCTGCCTTCAACGGGGACCAACCCGATCCATACCGACCTTCGCCAGCGTCGTCCTTGTGCGCGAGCTCTGAAGCCGATGGGATCTTTTCGCTCGCTGAAGCACAGCGGCAGGTTACCCCCCTTTGCGAAGGGGGGCAGGGGGGATTTGCCTTTCTTCCCGCGGACGACGAAGCCCATCCTCACCCTGTCCATCGCAAGCGCAGCTCTATAAGGAGACATGACGTTTGTATAATGCAAAAAAAGGGCCCTGAGAAGGGCCCTTTTTCGTCTTCAAGTTTCACCGGCCACAAGCTGGCCCATTGCACTGAACTTAGACGGACTTCTTTCTCTTGCCCAGGCCGGCCATGCCCAGAAGGCCGGTGGCCATCAGGGGGAGGGCTGCCGGGACCGGGACGGTCGGCGGTGCGGTCGGGACGGCGGTGTTGATTTCGATGTTGCCATTGGCAAAGAAGGTTGCCTTGCCGACCTCGACGAAAGTGGTGCTGCCGCCAATGTTGTCCAGATAGTAAATTCCTTTTACCACGTCGCCGGCAAGAGAGGTTTTGAAATCACCCTGACCTGCCATGGAACTGGGGAGGATGGAGCCGTAGGTGCCCGCCCCAGGAGAGGATTTATCCATCAACCCATAGTAGGTACCACTCCCCTTTACCGGAAAGGTTTCGGTAGCGGTTGCCGGGGAGCCGTATTTGGTGTTCAGATTGTTATTTGCCGCATAGAAGGATTGGAGATTGGCGGTGTTGGCGGAAAAGGAGCCTAATCCTGAGTTGGCCAGGGCGTAGACGTTGCCGACATTGACGTTCCAGTTGGCCATGCCGAGGATACCGGCATACACATAGCTGGCGCCTGTTTTCAACCCGGTGAGGCTGGTTCCCGTGTTGATGACCGTGTCAGTTCCGGGGGCGAGCAGTGTCGAAATCGATCCGAGATCGATCCCGACCTCGGGGCTGCTGCTGGTGTTATTGTAAGCGTAAAGGACGAGCTCGCCGTTTCCAAAGTAGGCAAGAGCGTTGCCGGCGCTGAGGGACAGCAGGGCACCGGCCAGTAAGGCGACCATTTTCTTTTTCATTCCCTATTCTCCTTTTTTGCCGCAGTGCGGCGATTCCAGGTTCGGGTCCCGTCTGGCAGCGAGGCGGGTTTCCCTGGGGCTGCACGCCGTTTAATCAGAGCGGACATAGTACCCAACTTTCATTTCTGCTGTGCTACAACCGACTGAATCCCGTGTGAAAAAGCGACGGAGAAGGCTACGCCGGATTCCAAAAAAGGGAGCCTCCTAAGAGGCTCCCTAACCTGCATGGAACTATTTCCGCTTACTTATGCGGGTAGACGGACTCGGCTTCCTTGGAGACCGTCATGTTGTTGGAAGCAGCCCAGAACTGGGCGTAACCGGCGTTGGTCAGACCAGTAGTGCTGTTGAGGTAGCTGAACATGTTGTTCCAGGCAGTCTGCTGATCGGCGGTGATGGTGTCCGGGAAGTAGACGGTCTGGTCAACCCAGAAGTCGTACGCGCCGTTCTGGATGGCATAAGCGCTCGGGTAGAGACCGTTATACTTGAGCGGGCCCGCGCCGTTGGTCGGAACGGAGCTGTCGGCATCGAGGTAGCCGACCGCGCCGTTGAAGGCGTTGATGCAGTTACGCTCATCGCCGGAGCCGTCGTTGAAGTAGATGAAGTTGGCAACTTCGTTCTGGACCAGCTGCCCGCCCCACGCGCCGTCAGCCATAACCGCGTGGTCAAGGGCCGCATGGGTGCCGGAACCGGCGTGACGGAGGCAGACGACCAGCGGCTGCGCGGTGAAGGCCGGACCGAAGGCGCTCCAGTTGGTAGCCTGGCCGGAGAAGATGATGTCGGCCATCTCGCGGGTCATGGTGTTGATGGTGCTGGCGGTGGAACCACAGGTGCCGGCAACGGCGCTGCCGTTGACCTTGGTGGAGCAGTCGATGTCGGCGTTGCAGTAGTCGCCCACGCGGCCGGCGGTGCAGGTCTTGGCGGTGACGTTCTTGTTCACGAAGAAGCCGAACGGAACCTTGACCGGCTGGGCGGGGGAGTTGGCCAGGGCGCTGGTGTCGATGCCCGGCAGGTCGGGGGTGCCGAAGCTGCGGGAAATGTACCCGCCGCCGAGGTGGCCTTTGAGCTGACCGTTGGAGACTTCGGTGAAGGCCTCGCCCGGTACGTCGGAAGCGCCGGCGTTTACGTTGACGCAGGTGGTGGCAGAAACGGTATGGGACGCGTCGGTCGGGAGAACTGCCATCTTGCGCTGGTTGAGCTGGTTGGCGTTGGCGGTGCCGCAGGAGTTGTCGGCGTTCACGTCGGCCTGGGCCAGGGCGGCGAAAACGCCGTCGTAGGAAGCCTTGGAGGAGAAGCGGAGGGTGATGTTGCCACCCTTTACGGCAGCGGGGACGGCCGGACCGGTGCAGTTGACACCCTGGAGGATGCCGTGGGCAGCGCTGGAATCGACTGCCGGAACGCCGTCAGCCGGGATGGTGGATGCGCACTTGAAGCCGGTGGCGGAGGTCATGTAACCGTTGGCCGCGGTCTTCCAGAAGTTGAACTCGGCGGAAGCACCATAGACGTTGAGGTCGAGGTTGGAGGCGGCGAAGGCGCTGCCGGAAAGGGCGAGCAGGGCGCCGCCGGCAAGCAGAGCGGTGGTCTTTTTCATTTGTCTTTCTCCTTGGTTAATTGGTAATTGCACCGGGTAAAACCGGAATGAAAAATGAGCCGAATTAGGCCTTTTTGCGACGCAGGCCAACCATGCCGAGCAGCCCGGAGCCCATCAGCAGGAATGCCGGCGGGATCGGGGTGCTGGCGGCGTCAGCCTGAACTTCGATATTGCCGTTGGTGAAGAAGGTGGCGGTGCCGACTTCCTTGAAGGTGGTGCTGCCGTTGGCGACGTCGAGGAGGTAGATGCCTTTCTGGACATCAGCAGCCAAAGTGGTACGGAAGTCGCCCTGGTTGGCCATGCTGGTCGGCATAACCGAGGCATAGGTACCGGTGAAGTTGTTGCCCTTGTCCATCTTGCCGAAGTAGGTGTTGGAGGCGCCGGTTCCCTTGGACGCGATCGTTTTAATGTCGCTGGTCGCGCTGGTGTAACCGTTGTTGACGCCGGAGTTGGCATTGGTGAAGTTGATGTAGTTGGAGGTGTTCTCGGCGAAGCTCCCCAGCCCTTTGTTGGCGATGGCGTAGACGTTGCCGTTGGCCGCAACACCGTAGATGCCGGCGTAAACGTAGGTGGCGCCGGTCTTGAGGCCGGTCAGGTTGGAGGAGGCCTTGGTGATGAGGGTGTCCGCACCCGGGGTCATCAGGGAAGCGAGGGAGCCGAGGTCGACGCCAACTTCGGAGCTGGTGAGGGTGTTGTTGTAGGCGTAGAGGTTGAGCTCGCCGGCACCGAAGTACGCGAGAGCGTTGCCGGCGCTGAGAGCGAGCAGGGCGCCTGCCAGAAGTGCGATCATTTTCTTTTTCATTTCCCTTTTCTCCTTTTGAATCATTGTCTGAGCTTCATCACATGTCCTGCATGTAGGTTCTGCAGTGCTGCGGGTGTGTCCTAATCTCCTCCGATTGCCTTACCTGCGCGGTTCCCCGGGTTGATGAACCTGGTCATCCTTTGTCCGGGGGTGTGGCTTTGTTGATGAAGATGCGGTTTCGCGGCCGGGCATCTTCATGCGTTCTTCCTGGCTATTCAATTTTTGACTGCGCCTTCTATATTTCTGCGCTGGAGGAGGAGCGGTGGTAAGTTGCTGTTCTTTTTCTGCCGGTACCTCCTGTGCCGTGTAGTTGGACCGCAAAAACAAAAAGCCCGATTCGTTCCGTCAAAAAAGGCATTCCCGCAGCTTTGGGAATGGTGCCTTTTGATGGACTGAATCGGGCTTTCTGGTACCTGAGCCGGGCTCAGGTCAGCAAGGGACCCTCTGTTTATCCAATTTCCTAATTCGAGGAGAGCTTCAGGATCTCTTCGAACTTCTCGACCCTGCCGATCCCCCCCTGGCTGAAGTTGATCTTGAGGTGGCCGGTGAATTCCTGGCTGACCAGGGTGGACATCACCTCGACGAGCTTTTCCAGCTTCTCAATCTGTTTGTCTCGGTTCTTGGTCATCTTGGCCGGTCGCCCTCCTGAAAAACGAGGCAAGCTTAATCGGTCATTGTTACAAGCCATCCACGCGTTCCTTAAATCATGGTGAATTTTGCTCGCCCCTCGTTTTGAAGCACTTTTTCTCACGCTCCCGGTCTGTGTTGTGGACCTTTCGTCCCGGATGCGCTTTCCCGGCGGGCGAAAATCACCGAGCGTCGCAACCCTAACAGCGTCTTGTTTCAACGCGTCAACAGCTTGATTAATTCATGGTGAATATTTCCGGTGGTCCCCGAAGAAATGGTTCCATGCGTACCCCCCTCTGCGAAGGGGGGGATTCAAAGTGCATCTCGTTCCCAAGCTCCAGCTTGGGAACGTTCAGGTTTTGGAAGCTCCAGCTTCGCTAATCCTCTTTACAAAGCTGGAGCTTTGAATCTCATTACGTTCCCAAGGTGGACCTTGGGAGCGAGGTCTCGTGGTTTCATTACGTTCCCCCCTTTGAGAAGGGGGGCAGGGGGGATTTGATGGGGATTTTTACACGAGGCGTGGCCGAGCGGGCGGAAGGTAGCGGGCGGGGGAGCTGGTTAGCTTTGAGCCCTTCCTTATTAACTAAATAGGGGGAAATACTGCCCTGCTATTTGGCATCCACTTTTAATCGCCCTGTAGCTTGGCTGTTACACGTCGGGGTTATGGTGCCGTGCTTGTTGCGCACCGGCCCCTTACGAGGAGATCCCCATGAATAAATATATCGGCACGGTATTTCCCGTTGCCATCGCCGGTTCGATCTTGACCCTTTCCCTTGTTGGGTGTGCCGCACCGCGGCAGGTGCAGACCGGTGACGAGGTAGCGCTTCATTTCACCTGCCGGCAGGACGACGGAGCCGTTGCGGTGACCACCCGCGCCGAGGTCAGCGACTCCGACACGCCGAAGTCCCGGCTCTTCGTGAAGCGGCTCCGGACCGACCCGCTCACCGTGAAGGTAGGCAACGACAGCGAAGGAAGTCATCGACGGAAGTCCTTCGAGGCGGCGGTGGCCGAGGGTATCGCCCAGAAGCTGGTTGGCCTGCCGGAAGGAGCCACCGTGGAGCTGGCCGTCACCGCGGAGCGGCTTCCGGTCACTCCCGGCAACGATCACACTGTCCGTCTGGGCCGGGTGGTGGACCAGCCGAAGGAACTCAGGATCCCGATTGCCCTTTACAAGACACGCAGCCAGAACGACCCGAAGGTCGGGGACCCGTTCCGCCTCGATGCCACGCTTGCCGGTAAGGTGACCGCCGTGAACGAGGCGGAGGTGACCATCACCCTGGATTCGGCCGCATCTGAAGCGGATCGCCCCTTCGGCAGGGTGACCATCACCGACCAGGGTGACCACTACCGCATGGAAACGCATCCGTTACCGGGCACGCTGGTACGGACCGGCGCCATGGCGGGAAAGATCACGACCGTGGACGACCAGTACTTCACCGTCGACTACGGCCACCCCTTTGGCGGGGAGGTCCTGCGCTGCGCGGTCGAGGTAGGGAGGGTGCAGTCCGGCAAGGAGAGGAAGGGGCAGGGCAAGCGTGACGCCGTCGGCGTCGCGGCGGCAAACGGTGCTGCGGCCGACGGCGGGGCGCCGGAAGGCCGGAGTGCCACACAGAAATGATCGGGAGCGGATTCTTTTGAGACGGTTTATCAGCGTGGGCCTTTGGGCCGGTTTTGCCGCATATCTGTTAGCAACGACACCAGCCGGCGCCGCCTCAAGCAGCGGCGCTGCCCCGACCGGCACCGAAAAGGAATCGGCCGCTCCGGCCGCCGGAGATGTCGCCGTTCCGGGGCGGGAGGCGTCGCCACCGGTCGAACCGGAACCTACCTTCGAAATCAATTCTTTCCGATTCGAAGGAAACACCCTTTTTGCCGGCGACCGCCTTGCCGAACTCATCGACGACATCGCCGGCAACGAGCGCACCGCCGCCGACGTGGAGAAGGCGCGGGAAACCGTGGAGCGCTTCTATCACGATCAGGGATATCCGGCGGTACTGGTGAACGTGCCGGAACAGAGCGCCGAAAGCGGGGACATCCGGCTGCAGGTGATCGAGAGCACCATCGGGGCGACCCGGATCACCGGCAACAAGTACTTCACCACCGCCCAGATCCTCGACAAGCTCCCTTCGCTGGCACCGGGGAGCGTCCTTTTCGTCCCCGGGGTCCAGGAGGACATCGGGAGGGTCAACCGCAATCCGGACCTCAAGGTGGTTCCGTCGATGGCTCCGGGGAAGACCCCCGGGACCGTGGACGTGGATCTCAAGGCCGATGATCTGAGCCCCTTCCACGGCAGCGTCGAGCTCAGTAACCGCAACAGCCCCAACACCAAGCCGCTGCGCCTCAACGGCGCGCTGCACTACGACAACCTCTGGCACCGCGAACACTCCCTTTCGGCCCAGTACCAGACCGCTCCGCAGGATCCGAGCCAGGTCGAAGTCTTCTCCGGCTCCTACGCACTGCCGGCCCCCTGGAATTGGGACGACACCATCCTCATCTACGGGGTGAGCTCCAACAGCGACACCGCCTTCGGCGAGGGGTTCCACTCCCTCGGCAAAGGGGCGATCATCGGGGGGCGCTACATCAAACGTCTCCCCCCGTACGGGTCCTACAACCACACCGCCACTCTCGGGGTGGATTACAAGAACCTGAGCCAGGAGACCCGGCAGCATGGGACGGCGGATATAAAGATTCCCGAGTACCTCCCGTTCACCGTCGCCTACAACGGGTCCCTCCCGGATACCCACGGACTCACGACCTTCAACGCCACCTTGGCAGCCTCCTTTCGGGGAGTGCTGGCCGCCACCCCGGAAGACTTCGAGGCGGTGCGCTACCAGGCCCGGGGGAACTATGTCATTGCGACTTTAGGTGTAGACCGGCGTCAGCAACTGCCGGCGGGGATGGGGTTTTTCCTGAAGTTGGACGGGCAGATTGCGGACCAGCCGCTGGTCTTCAGCGAACAGTACGCCGCCGGCGGCATGGAGAACGTGCGCGGGTTCTTGGAATCGGAATTCACCGGGGACAGCGCCTTCCACGCCACTGCGGAGCTTTCGGCCCCCGACTTGGCACCGAAGTTCGGCCTCGGGGAGCGGTTCTCCATCGTCCCCTATCTCTTCTTCGACTGTGCGCTGCTTTGGACCCTGCAACCGCTGCCGGGACAGATCCCCCTCGCCGATCTCCAGGGGACCGGCTTCGGGATCCGCGGCTTCCTTTTCAAGGATCTCGAATTCGAGCTCGACTGGGCCTTCGCCCTGGAGGAGACCGCCGTCGAGAAACGGGGGGACAGCCGCGGTTACTTCAAGGTGAAGTACCAGTTCTAGATCAGCATCCTCTTGAAGACAATGGTTTGAAGTCCCCCTTTGCGAAGGGGGATTTAGGGGGATGCCTCTAAGGTTTTGAGCTTAAGAGAGTTAGAACCGAGAGCCTCAAAATCAAATCCCCCCCCAGCCCCCCTTCGCAAAGGGGGGAGTACTGCTTCCTGTTGGCCTTTGTGCCCCGGGGGCAATGAAAAGGGTTTCGTGATGCTCAGAAAGTCAGTCGCCTTGCTGGTCCTGCTCGACACGCTGGTTTCTCCAGCTCTCACCTACGCAGCTGGCGCCACCGGCGTCATTCCCGGGTTCCACGCGGCGGTGCCGCTGCCCTCGCTGGTCACCAACGCCCTCCCGGTGCCGCGCGGCAACAGCTGGCAGGGGTCCGGGTACCAGATCACCCAGGACAACTCCACCAACCAGATGACGGTGAACCAGAGCACCCAGAGTGTCGTCATCGACTGGGACAAGTTCAACATCGGCGCCGCTGCAGCGGTCTATTTCAGCCAGAAAGACAATACTGGAAAAGCCCAGTCGAGCTGGACCGCGCTGAACCGCATCTATGACGCCAACCCGAGCCTCATCTACGGCAGCCTCAAGGCGGACGGAAAGATCTACCTGATCAACCAGAACGGCATCATCTTCGGACCCAACTCCACGGTCAATGCCGCATCCCTGGTCGCCTCCACCTTCAACATCAGCAACGCCGACTTCTTTTTGAACCGGCTCCGTTTCACCGGCGAGTCCTACCAGAGCTACGACCCAGCCAATCCGGTGACGGCGCTGTCCGGCTCCAGTCAGACCGCGCAGGTGGTCAACATGGGGACCATTGCCACCAAGGTCGGCGGCTCCGTCTATCTGGTCGGCCCGGTGGTGATGAACAGCGGCACCATCACCGCCCCCTCGGGCATGATCGGGCTCGCCTCGGTTCTTCCGGAAACGAGCTATCCGGTGACCCCGCAGACCACCGGGAAGGACCCGTACCAGATCCTGAAGAGTTCGTTCAACTACAACGATAACCTGCTCCTTGGCGAGGACAAAATCCCGACCTATTTCGACCTCATCATCCCCGACGTCAACGATCACAATCTCCTCTCGGGAAACGTGCAGGGGAACCTGATTCCGTACCTCGGGAAGACGGGAGGAGATGCGGAAAATACCGAGACCGGCAAAATCATCGCGGACTATGGGGTCATCGGGATGTACGGCAAAACCGTCACCCAAAACGGACTCGTCCAGGCGACCACCTCGGTCAAGACCGGGGGGATCATCGAGCTGCTCGCCAGCGACACCCTCACCCTTGGGCCGGGGAGCGTTACGTCGTGCCCCATTTCCTCCTCGGCCGAAACCGCCGACCCGTCCTTTGCCTACCAGCCGGGACAGATCACCCTGGGAGGTTTCAACTACCGTACGCAAAGCGACGCCCCGGTAAACTCCTTTCCCGCCAAAGAGATCGATATCCAGGGCCATGTCGTGGCCCCGTCTGGGATCATCACTGTGGCTGCTTCGCAACGCATCTTCCTCGACACCGGGAGCAGCGTCGACGTAAGCGGGCTCTGGGTCACCGAACCATCGAGCTTCGCCCTCGCCCAAGCCCAATTGAACTCGATCCAGTTGCGCGATGACTATGGCCAGAAGGGGGGGGCCCTCCAGGGAAGCACGGTCAACGTCAACGTCTCCCAAGGCTCCAGCATCGGTAACGTCTCCGACTCGTACACTCCGAGCCTGACAGCCATGGAAAAAAGCGTCCAGGGCGGAAGCATCTTCCTTGGGTACATCAACAAGAGCGTGACCAATCAGTACACTACCCAGGAAATCGTGGTGAAGCAGGGGGCGACCCTGAATGTTGCGGGTGGGGGGTACTCCTACCAGCCCGGCCCGGCCCTGACCACCAAGCTCGTCTCCGGTAACACCGTCTACGACATCAGCAACGCTTCCGAGTGGCTCTCCTACAGCGGCATCCTGGGGCAGCAGACGGAAACCCACTCCAAGTACGGGGTCAGCACCACTTATACGGGGCTGTACCTGGGGGGGGGGACGGCGCTCAACGATTATGCGCCAGGCTACAAGCAGGGCGCCAATGCCGGTGCCGCGACGCTGCTTGCCCGGCAGGTCGTGCTCGACGGCGCCCTCAATGCCTCGGCTACCCGCGGCCCCTACCAGAACCTGGCCTCCAATCCGACCAACTCGGCCGGCGCCACCGCCGCCTTGTGGGATACCCAGCCCCAAGGCGGTAGCCTCACGATCGGCACGCAGCCCAACATACTCAGGTATAAAGAAGCCGGCAGCTTCGATGACTTCATGGTCGGCGAGGTCGAGATCACCGGTGCGTCGACCACCCTCCCGACCACCTTTGCCGCCGGTGACTCCCTCCCGCAGGAAATGCAGGGAAAGACCATCCTGTCGGCGGGGCTTTTGAATCAGGCCGGACTCAGCACGCTCACCATCGGGGCCAATACCAAGATCACGGTAGACGCTAATGCCAAGCTGGCCTTGCCCTCGTTTGCCAGCGGCACTTCCACCACGACCTCCGGTGCTTCGGTGACCTTGGCCGCTCGCAGCATTGACGTGTTGGGGCAGATTGTCGTTCCGGGAGGCGCGGTTACCCTGATCGGCGCCGATAATTCAACCGGTGCCAGCACGGCGTACTACCAGGATATGTACGTGCCGCTTCCGGTCGAACATGTGTTCCTTGCTGCCGGGAGCAAGATCGACGTGTCCGGAGACCGGATCGACAACTCCCAGGCCGGAGGCCTCAACGTGTGGACCGGCAACCTCAACGGGGGAACGGTCACCATCTCCGACAATACCACCAACGGGGTCGGCGTCCTGGTACAGGGGGGGGCCACCATCAACGTCGACGGCGGGTACCGGATCGGCGGCAACGGCAAGATCACCGGCGGCGACGCGGGGACGATCAATGTCACCGGCCCCAACGTCTTCCTTGACGGCACGCTCCAGGCGCTGTCGCTTTCCGGTAACAAGGGTGGGACGCTCAACGTGACCAGCTCCCAGGTCGTGGTGGGCCCCGGCGGCCCCAGCCTTCCCGAAGGCTTCAATGCCACTACCGTCCTCCCCAACGACCTGCGCCAGGGCTTCACCCTGTCGGCCGACGCCTTGGCGCCGACCGGCATCAGCAACCTTTCGCTCAAAAGCTACGGCGACGTCATGGTAGAGGCCGGGGTCACCCTTGCCCCGTCCAACGCCAAGCTTGCCGCCCCGAGCCCGGCCAGCGCTCCCAACCTCTCCATCACCGGGGTGACCTCCGACCTGATCGGGGCCTCGTCGATCTCGATGGCCGCCGGGCTGGTTCCCGCGGTCAGCAGCATTCAGTCAAACGTCACCGTAAGCGGCAACAATGCCGCCAAGGTCGACATCCCCGCCGATGCGGCGATCGTCACGGCACCCGGTGGTAGCGTTTCCCTCACGGCCCCCAACATCTCAGTGGCCGGGACCGTCTCCGCCCCGGCCGGCAGCATCGCCGCCACCCTCAGCTACTTCGGCGACGCCAGTACCGGCGACGGCAAGCTATCCGTAACCGGCAGCCTGCTGGCACGTGGGTACGACAAACCGATCACTACCCTGGTGGATGGGCAGCCGGCCGGTTACACGGCATTGGCCGGCGGTAGCATCTCGCTGACCGCCGCCCCGGTAGCAACCGATAATACCTTGGGTGAAATCGTCCTGGGACCCAATGCCCGGCTCGACGTATCCGGCTCGGACCCTGCCCCGTACCGCTACACCAGGCAAGACGGAAGCATCGCCACGGTTACCGTGGCGAGCCAGCCCGGCAGCGTTTCGCTTACCTACATGAAATCCCTGAGCGATCTGAACGACGATCCAGCCAACCTGGCGGGAGCTCTTGCCGCGCACGGGACGCTTTCCGGGCTGCAGGGGGGCACGCTGACCATTTCCCGGGCCAATACCCAAGCCGCTCTCACCGTATCCGGGGCCGACGCGGCCAAATACGTCGCCGATGGTTTCGACGCGCTCGCCTTCCAGAGCAACTATGCCCTTGCCTTCGATGGGGACACCTCGGTCAGCGTCGGCCGTCACATCACCCTCGACGCCCCCCTGATCGTTGGGGCTGGAACCCAGTCCATCGATTTTTCCGCCCCGTGGGTTACTGTAAAAAATAGCTTCTATCCCTCCTCCGTTGCGCCCCAGTCCGGTACCGCCACTTTCTCGATAGGAAAATCAGACCCGGCCACCTTTATCGACGTAACGGGGAGCGTACTGTTCTCCGGGTTTGGAGCAGTTTCTCTTGCCGCAAAGAAAGACATGATCCTGACCGCTAAAGATTACCCAGCCCAAACCCTCTTCGGTTTTACAGAGACGAAGGTGGGGCTGCTGCGGACGAGCGGAGACCTGGTGTTGACCGCGTCCCGCATCTACCCTACGTCCCAGTCCGATTTCACCATCGAGTCCGACGCTGGGACCATCTCCATCCTGCCCGGGGAAAAACCGTCCGGGACCATCTATTCCGCATTCGGCAATCTCACCATCAAGGCCGACCTCGGTGGCATCGACCTCAAGGGGTACGTTGCGGCACCCCTGGGGACGATCACCCTTGAGGCGTTACCCCCCAAGGACTCCGCCGCGAGAGGGCGGATCTCGCTGGCGGACGGAAGCGTCGTCACCACGGCGGGTAGCGCGGCGGTTAACATCGGGAGCCTGGACCAGGACCTGATCTGGACTAGGAACGCCTCCGATGGCAAAGGCGACGTTGCGGTCTCTTCGGCTCCCTCGAAAACCATCACCATCAACGGCAAGGAGGTGGTGACTGCCCACGGATCGACCGTTGACGCCTCCGGCGGCGGTTCGATATTCACCTACCTCTTCACTGCCGACGCCCAGGGGTCAAACAACCCCCTAGCCGGTGCCTACGTCATCCTTCCCGACAACTCGGTCGTGCTCCCCGGGAACAGCGTCTACCTCCAGGGAGACCGCAGCCTCGGGCTGAAGGCGGGGGTATATTCGCTGCTTCCCGCCGAGCAGTATGGTTTCGTTCCGGGTGCCATCTTTGTCTCCAGGCTGACAACTCCGATGAGCTCGGGGGATACCGCTATCACCCAACAGGGGTACCAGGTGGTCGCGGGTTACTCCACCGTTACCGGGACCGGAGTGACCGCTCCCTACTACACCGGCTACTCGCTTCGGCGTGGGGCGGACGTACTGCAGCAAGGGCACTTCGACATCAAGCAGATCGCTGCCGGTGACGCCGGTTCCATCTCCATTGCCAGTACCACCGCAGCCCTTCTCAACGGCACCGTCGCCACCGGTTACCTCCCGGGATACCAGGGCGGCAGCCTGTCGCTTTCCGCGAAGACGGTAACCGTTCTCGCCGGGAGCGGCTCGAATACCATAAGCGACGTCGATTTCCAAGCCCCGCTCACAAACAGCGGGCTGACCCTCAACGCCGCCTCGGTTTCCGGACAGGGGTTGGCGGAACTCACCCTCGGCTCTCTGGCCGGCACCACCGACCTGACGGTGAAGGCGGGGGCGGTGCTGACCGTTCCTTCGATTACTCTGGCTGCCTCCCAATCCGTCACCTTGGAAAGCGGGGCTACCATCAACGCGATCGGCAACACGACCTCCGGATCGATCACGGTCACCACCGGCAGTAACGGCGCCGGCAGCAGCTCCGCTCCCGGCAAATTTACCGCCCAAAGCGGCGTCGCCCTTCACGCCTCAAATTCGGTGAGCATCACTGCCAAGACGATGGACTACGAGGGGACCTTCAAGGTGGACCATGGCGACCTCAGCATCCGGGGGACCGACAAACTCTACCTTGTCGGTGACAACTACAGCCAAGGCGAGCCGGACGCCGCCAGTATCCTCTATGTCCCTGAGAGAATTTGGGGGGGCGGATCGGGCTCGTTCCTCAACGCCACCTATGCCGCCGGGTCCGACCTGGTCCTGGGGGCGAACGTGAACCTTGCCGCCGCCGGCACCCTTACCCTCGATGCGGGGACAGTCCGGGGGCAGGGGAGTGCCAACCTTACCGCCACCACGGTGACCCTGCGCAACAGCGGATCTACCGCCGGAGGCGCCGGGACTGCCGATGCCGCCAAGACGCTCACCGTGAACGCGACTGACGTATTTTTCGACGTCGGCAACCAGGCCAGTTCCCAGACGACCGGGATCGCTCTTGCCGATTTCGGTTCCGTTTCGCTTACCGCGAAACACGCCATCATCTTTGAGGGAACCGGAGCCGTCGCCACCCCCGGCGCGATGAACCTGACCTCGGCGGTGGTGACCATGGCTCCCTACTCCGATAACGCGACCAATCCCACCTACCGGGTGTCCAACGTCGAGCTCGACGCGGGCGCCAAGATCAGCATTGACGCCCAGGGGGCAGCGGGGACCAGCGCCTCGGTGGGCGGTACCCTGACCCTCAAGGGGAGCGGCATCGTCGATTCCGGCGTCATCGACATCGCCTCGGGGAACATCGCCCTGATCGCCACTGGCAGCGACGGCATCGTCGTGAACGGCGGTGCTCAGATCCTGGCCCGTGGGGCGGCGGTGAAAACGCAAAGCAACGGCGCCGACCCGTATGTCTACACCCCCGGCGGTACGGTGACCCTCGATGCGTCTGCGGCCGGTGGTGTCACCCTTGCCGGCGGATCCCTCATCGATGTTTCCAGCGTAAAGGAAGACGCCGGGAGCGTCTCCCTTGCCGCCGCCAACGAGGTGACCATCGCCGCCGGCACCCTCAACGGCGCCCTCAACGGCGCTCTGGATGCAAAGAACCTCTCCGACCTCATGCCGTACCAGGGGGGCTCGTTCACGCTGAAGGCCGGGAGCCTGGACGGAAGAAACGGGAGCAACGACCTTACCCACCTGGCCGGGATTCTCGCCTCCGGTGGCTTCAGCCGAAGCGTGGACGTCAGGGTAGCCCACGGGGACCTCACCCTGGGAACCAACGCTACCCTCGCGGCCTCGAAGGTGCGACTGGAAGCCGATGATGCCGCTGCCGGGAACATTCTGCTACAGGGAATGGTGCAGGCCCGCAATTATGACGGGACTGGGGGGACGGTCCAGGTCGCGGCGCAGCACAACCTCACGGTAACCGGCACCGTGGACGCCGCCGCGACGGGGGCCGGCTCCGCGGGAGGATCGGTCGCGCTCAACAGTGAGACGGGGGTGCTTGCCCTGCAGGGGGGAACCCTCGACGTCTCCGGCGCTGCCGGGGGGAGCGGGGGAACGGTCTATTTTCGCGCCCAGCGCTCCGGCTCCGATGCCACCGCCTCCGGGCCGGCGAACCTGAAATTGGCCGGGACGGTGAACGGCGCATCCCAGATCGACGCCGAGCTTTTCCAGGTCTATGCCAATACCAGCACCATCAATAACGCGCTGATAACGACGATAAACAACGACAACAGCAGCTACCTCGGTAGCTCGTCCGATCCGGTACCTTTCGCAAATGCCGGCAAGATTGGGAGTAACCTACTCACCAATTTGTCCGGTACGGGGTGGAGCCCGCAGCAGTTCCAGGTACGTCCGGGGGTGGAGATCACCGGCACGGGCGATATCACCCTTTCCCAGGGGTGGGATCTTACCACGAGCCGGTACGCCGGCGCCCCCGGGGCCCTCACCATCCGCGCGGCGGGCAACCTCTCCATCAACGGCAACCTGGTCGATCATCCCTCCGGCAAAATCACCACTGGGGCAGGGCAGCAATCTTGGGGGATCACCCTGGTCGCCGGGGCCGATCTCGGCGCCGCCGATCTTCTGGCCGTCAATTCTGCCCAGACGAGCACCCTGACTATCGGCAGCGGAGCAATGGTGTACAGCGAGGGGGGACCGGTCCGCTTTGCCTCCTCCGGCGACACGGTCCTCAACAGCGCCCAGAAAACGACCTACGCCGTCAACAGCATGTACACCTCGGTCGGCAGCTACAGCGGTAACGTCGAGGGAGGCATCGGGGGGAACCTCCTGATCAACGGCGGCGTGATCCAGACCGCCACCGGTGACATCGATCTCACCGTCGGCAAGTCGATCCAATTCTCCGACAGCGGCAGCACCGGTTACGGTGCCATCCGCACCGCCGGTACCGCGCCCAGTGCCAACTCCACCGAGTACTGGAGCTACACCGGTGGCGGCGACATCAGGATCGTTACCGGCCAGGACGTGAGCCTGGTCCAGGAGCCGGCAAAGGCTGCGACCTTCAATACCTGGGACGCCGTCACCACCCAGTCGGGAACCTATTACTGGAGTGCCAACTACGCCGCTTCGGCCACCAAGGACTTCAACTTTACCCAGGGGATCGCGGCCATGGGTGGCGGCAACGTAGACGTCGTTGCCGGCCGCGATTTCGCCGCCCAAGCCGGAGCTTTCGGGGTGGGCAACCTGCGGGTGATGGCCGGAAGGGACGCCTTCGGACGTTTCCTGGTGAGTCAGGGGAACGGCGAACTGAACGCCCTGGGGAACATCGGCCTGCGCCCCGCGTGGACCATAAACGGGAGCTACCGCGCCTACAACGATCAATTCCTCATGGAGCCGGTGATCGAACTCGATGGCAGAAACGCCGGGAGCAGCGTCCGCCAGTTCCGAGCCGATGCCCAGGGGAATCTCTACCTGGGGACGGTCATGAACCCGACCCAGGCCGACGAGTACACCCTGGGGAGCACGAGGTGGGCGTCGACCTACGCGCCGAACACCCAGTTGAGCCTGGTGGCGCTGAACGGCGACCTCTCCATCATCGGGCAGGCCTATTTCAACGCTCCCAACGCCTCCAACTCTTATCCCGAACATTTTCCATCCACGGTGGATCTGGAATCGGGAGGGAACGTCACCCTTTTCCGCAGCATCAACCTGGCCCCGAGCAGTACCGGGAACCTGACCCTCAACGCCCGTGGCAGTCTCTTGGGCGAGGAAGCGGTTACGGATACCGGCGTATGGGTGACCCTGCAGATGTCCGACCAGTCCCCGTCGGACTACTACGTCACCTCCTCCGCTATCAAGTACCCAAGCACGTCAAGTGATTTCGAGAACGCACACGGGGGCACCTTTGCCGACGGGGCATATCGGTCCCTGCACCTGGGTGATGACAGCAAGGTGACCATCAACGCGGGCGGGAACCTCGACATGCTCCAGGTGGTCCTGCCCAAGCAGGCGACGATCAACGTCGGCGGCGATATCTCCAATTTCTACATCCAGACCCAGAACAACAACGTAACCGACGCGACCACCGTCAGCGCCGGTGGCGATATCACCGGCGTCGCAGCCCGCAACAACGGTTCCGGCCCCTCCGGTTTCTACCATGCGGGACCGGGGGACCTGCAGATTGCAGCGGGAGGCTCGATCAATCTCGGCAACTCCAACGGCATCCAGGAGGTGGGGGCCCAGGACAATTACTACCTGCCGTCGCAAGGGAGCAACG
Source organism: Geomesophilobacter sediminis (assembly GCF_016458275.1). Taxonomy (GTDB): domain Bacteria; phylum Desulfobacterota; class Desulfuromonadia; order Geobacterales; family Geobacteraceae; genus Geomesophilobacter; species Geomesophilobacter sediminis. The sequence continues at coordinate 249,062 of NZ_JAEMHM010000004.1, read as the reverse complement.
TGACCGTAGTGGCCGGGATTTCGGATATAGCCAAGATCGGGAATGTCGACACCTTCTTCAACGATCTCCGCTCGGCTGGGGTGTCCTACAGCACCCTGCTGGCCCAGGGCGATGTCGCTGGCGCCCAGGCGGTTGTCGAAGACGCTCGTACTAGACTCATCAACCCGATCTTCGAAGGTGCTAAGGCAGGAAGCGGCAACATAAACATGGTCTATTCCAGCATCAGCACTTCGGCAGGGACCGAGAACCTCAACATCATCGCCGGCGGAAAAATCGAAGTGGGCCGGACGGCACTTAACCAGGGAGGCTCCTCCAACCAAAGCAACAAGGCGACGGGAATCTTTTCGACTGCTGGGGGGGCGATCAACGTCTTCGCGTATGGAGACATCGACGTCAATGAATCCAGGATCATGACCTTCTTCGGCGGAGACCTTACCGAATGGACCGACACCGGGGACATCAACGCCGGACGCGGATCCAAGAGCGCCGTCTCCAATCGCGGCTCAACCTCCACCACTGTTTGCGACAGCTTCGGGAACTGCCGCACGGTCACCAAGTTCGTTCCTCCTGCGGTCGGCAGCGGTATCCGCGCGACCACCTACGATCCCAATACGGTTCCGGGTGGGGATCTGCCCGTTCCGAAACCGGGCGACATCTACCTCTTCGCTCCCAAAGGGATCATTGACGCGGGCGAAGCCGGGATTGCGGGGGGCAAGATCGTCCTTGGCGCAACGGCGGTCGCACACGCCGAGAACATCACCGCTGGTGGCCAGTCCATTGGCCTGCCCGGCGGCTCCGAGGGGGCGGTGAGCCTCGGCTCCCTCTCCGGCGCGGGGAGCGTCGCGGAGAACAGCAAGATGATCGAACAGTCCTCCACCATGGGGGGGGCCAAGGACAAGGCGGCCCAGCAGGTCTCCGAGGTGGACGACTTCCTCGCCAAGTGGCTTGACCTGAAGATCCTCGGCTTTGACGACGATTCCGGGCCGGACAACGGGAAGAAGAAAAAGTAGTTCCGGGGAGAGGGAGGACAGGAGATGGACGTGAAGCGAATTGGAATGTCATCCCTGCTGCTCCTGGCGCTGGCGCTGCCGGTGTTGGCCGAGGAGGGGGAGCCGAAGGCGAAAGCGCCGGAGCAGGAAGGGCGGCCGGCACCGCTTACGCACAATCCGGCCATGGCCAAGGATCTCGCCCGCCGGCAAGGGGTGGCCGCGATCCTGAAGTGGGCCCGGGAGCCGGACGGGGGGCGGGAGTTTCTGCAGAGTCACCTCGCCACCAACAAGGACGCCCAGGCGGCGTTCATCATCATGCAGAACCAGCGGATCATCGAACTGCTGGAGCGGTTGGCGAGCGGCACCGGGAGTACCCCCAAGTGAGGCGGAAGGCGCCCCGCACGAGGGTTTTCCCAAGATTCAGCCGGTTGTTCTCCCGATGTAACAAAGCTGGTCTAGAGTCTTCGATTTCTGATGGAATGTTCAATGGTTTCGCTAAGATGGGAGGAAGCTCATTATGATGCAACGGTGGCAGAGGATGGCAAAGACGGCGGGAGCGGCCCTGCTCCTGACCCTGGCAATCGGGTCGGCACGGGCCGAAGCCTGGTGGGACGCCAAATGGACCGCCCGGCGCAAGATCGCCTTCGACCTTTCCGAAAAAGGGGCGGGGATCAAGGAGAACGTGACCGAGGTCCCGGTGCTGGTCCGGCTGCACTCCGGCAACTTCAATTTCGGCGCGGCCAAGAAGGATGGCTCTGACCTCCGCTTCATCGGCTCCGACGACAAGTCCCCGCTCAAGTTCCACATCGAGAAATTCGACCCCAAGCTGGAGATCGGCCTGGTCTGGGTGAAGGTCCCCCAACTCGCCGGGGGCGGAAACTCAGACTGCATCTGGCTCTACTACGGCAACGACTCGGCACCGGCCGGCTCCGAGCCGGGCGCCACCTACGACACCGCGCAGGTGCTCGTCTTCCACTTGAACGAGGCCGACGGCGGTCCCAAGGATGCCACCTCGTACGCCAACCACGCCGCCGCCTTCTCCGGCGCCCACGGCGCCCCGGCCGCGGTCGGCGAAGGGTACAGCTTCAAGGGGAACGGCGAAAAGCTGGTGGTGCAGCGCTCCCCCTCGCTCAACTTCGCCAAGGGGCTCACCTTCTCCTGCTGGGTGAAGATCGACCAGCCCCAGCACGACACCCACCTCTTCTCCTGGGCCGATGCCGGGCAGGCGATCGTGGTCGGTATCGAGCAGGACCGCCCCTACCTGAAGGTCGGGAGCGCCCTCACCGCGAAGAACGTCCCCCTCGCGCTCAAGGCATGGCATCAGGTTGCGGTCGCCCTGGATGCCGAGAAGCAGATGGGTTCGCTGTATATCGACGGGAAGGAAGCAGGGGTCATCAACCTGAAGGGACCGCTCCCGGCCCCCACCGGGGAACTCGCCTTCGGCGGCGCCATGGCGGGCAACAACACCTTGACCGGGGACATCGACGAGATCGAACTCTCCAGCGTGGCCCGGCCGGCCGGCTTCATCGTCGCCTCCTATGCCTCGCAGGCACAGGAAGGGAAACTGATGACCTGCCAGGCCGAGGAAAGCAGCAAGGGGGGCGGGGAGAACATGACCGTCCGCCTGCTCAGGAACACCGCCAAGTCGGTCACCTTCGACGGCTGGGTCATCATCATCCTCTGTACCGGGATCCTCATCCTCGCCTCGATCGTCTTCGTGCGCAAGATGATGTACCTGCTGAAGAACCGCAAGGCAAACAATGCCTTCCTGGAGCGCTTCAACGACCTCCACGATCCCCTGGAGCTCGACCCGGACGACGAGTCGCTGGACGACTGCAGCCTGTTGCGGATCTACCAGTCGGGGCTTTCCCAGCTGCAGCACTGGGTCGACAAGCACGGCCAGGGGGAGGACGAGGTGGTGGTCACCGGCTCCGGGCTCAGCATCTTCCGGGCGGCCCTGGAGCGGGGCCGCTCCGAGGAGAGCGCCAAGGTCAACGCCGGGCTGATCGTGCTGACCCTGGGGATCTCGGGCGGTCCGTTCTGGGGACTGCTCGGCACCGTCTGGGGGGTCATGAACACCTTCGCGAGCCTCGCCGAGGCGGGTGAGGCGAACCTCTCCGCCATCGCCCCGGGGGTCGCCTCCGCCCTTGCCTGTACCCTGTTCGGCCTGCTCTGCGCGATCCCCTGCCTCTTCGCCCACACCTTCCTGGGGGTCCAGATGAAGCACCTCAACACCGAGACCAACCACTTCATCGAGGAGTTCGCGTTGAAGGTCGAGGGCTTCCACGGGGAGGAGGCATGAAAGCGCCGTCCGACGACCACGATGACATCGTAGAGATCAACGTCGTCCCGATGCTGGACCTTGCCTGGAATCTCCTGGTGACCTTCATGATCGTGGTCACCGCCTCGGTGCAGGGAATCCAGGTGAACCTCCCCAAGGCGAGCGCGGCGGTCTCCAAGATCAAGCCGAGCACCAAGGCGATCACCATCACCGGCGAGGGGACCATCTACCTGGACAGCTTCCCGGTCACCCTGGCCGAGCTCGAAACCAGGCTGCGCCAGCTCAAGGCGGCCGACCCGAACCTTCCGGTGCTGGTACGCGGCGACGAGAAGATCTCCTACCAGAAGGTGGTCGAGGTTCTCGACCTGTTGCAGAAGCTGGAGATCACCCAGCTCGGCCTGGTCACGCAGAAGCTTGTTAAGTAAGGCAGGGTGCCTGGCGTCCCCTCTCCTTCAAGGAGAGGGACCGGGTGAGGATGGGGTTCTAACTTCTAGGGGCTAGGGATGGCGGGTAAAAGGAAAACCAAACAGAAAGAAAAGGCCTGGCTGGTACCGACGGTCGTGCTGGTGCTCTTCGCCGTCCTGATCGGTCTTTTGGCCCGGAGCATCCTCAACAGCAGCTCCAACCCCAAAAAGCAGATCCAGGTGATCACCCTGATCAAGCCCCCCCCTCCCGAGGTCAAGGAGAAGCCGCCCGAGCCGGAGGTGCAGAAGGAACAGCCCAAGCAGACCATCGAGCAGCCGACCGAGCAGCCGACCCCGCAAAATCAGGCCGACCAGTCCCAGGACGATTCCCCTCCTGCCGGCGACAACCTCGCGGTCGACGGGGAAGGGGGGGCCGGGGACAACGCCTTCGGTCTCGGCGCCAAGAAGGGGGGACGCGCGATCACCCTCGGAGGCGGAGGGGGAGGGGGGACCGGTCTGGGCCGGTCGGCCCTCTCCAAGTACGGCTATTACTCCCGGACCATCGAGAGCGACATCGAGCGGAAGGTGAAGAAGATCCTGGAGAAAACCGGCGGGCGCCCCAAAGGAAAATTCCAGACCACCGTGCACATCACGCTCTCTCCCAACGGCACCGTGCTCAAATTCTCGATCGTCGACGAAAGCGGCAACGAACGGCTCGACCAGGCGTTCCGAACCGCCCTGACCGGCCTGAAAATGACGACACCGCCACCGGAGGGGATGCCGTCGTCGCTCACCTTTCGGATGACCACGAGGGGATAACGACAACTCCTCGTTTACCAGCTGGGAAACGCTCACCGTTTTCCGTTGCCGCTCTTTTTCCGATTGCACATTGCTTATCGCTTTGGAGGGTTAGATGTTCTGCCGTCGCGCACCTCTTTTGGGTGCCCTGCTGGTCTTTGCCTCGGTTTCGCTTCCCGGCGTGGTGCTTCACGCCGAAGAAGCGCCCGTTCCCGCCGCTCCTGTCGCATCCCCGGCCCCCGCGCCGGGGCACGACCGCCTGGCTCCCATTCTCGAACTGCTCCGCTCCAAAAACGTCATCACCGACGAAGAGGCCGCCGCCCTGGCGCGGCAGGGAGCGGAAAAGGCCGACCTGAAACCGCTGATCGAGCTGTTGCGGGCCAAGGGTGTGGTCAGCGACCAGGAGGCCGCCCGTCTCGGCTCCGCCCAGCCCCACGGCCTTTCCGAAGCGGGTGTCCATCCCCCCTCCCAGGACCACAAGTTCCTCTCCTACCTGAGGGAGCGCTGGGTGAAGAACAAAAACCGGGGCCGCGACTTCGACGAGTGGTTCGCAGGCGTCGAGGACCCCGAAGAGATCATCGGCAAGATGCAGCTCATGGGCGGGATAGCGCCGGAAGAGGCTGAGGAACTCCGGCGCACCTACCGGGACACCTATCTCTCCGGCGCCATCTCCGCCGTGATGGAGAAAAAGGAGTCCGAGTACCTGGAGCGGGTCCGCAAGGGGGTCGCCTGGGAGCTCGACGACAAGGTTGCCGAGAAGTTCAAGGATCAATGGAGCCAGCGGATCAAGTTGAGCGGCGAGATCCGGCTCCGTTGGGAGCAGGACCTTTTCGACCGGAACAACTATCCGTATTTCATCAATCCCTCGAACACCACCCAGATCATGAACAGCCAGATCGACCGGGAGCGGGCCCGCCTTTTGGCCCGTCTCGGCGTGGAGATCAAACTCGCGGAAGACTGGCACGCCGGGCTGGTCATCGGCACCGACAATGCCCGCACTCCCGGCAACCCCGGCTCCAGTTACGTCACCCTGGGTGACTCCTTCAACAAAAAGCCGATCGCCCTGGACCGCGCCTATCTGAACTGGACCCCATGCCCCGCCGTCTCCTTCTGGGGGGGGCGCTTCGCCAACCCCTATCTCTACACCGACCTGGTCTGGAGCCCGGAGATCAAGTTCGACGGGTTCGCCCTGCAGGTGGCGCCTCAGCTCTCCCAGAACTGGAAACTCTTTTCCACGGTAGGGGGGTATTTCCTGCAGGAGGTCGAACTCTCCTCCCACGACAAGTACCTGGTGGGGGGGCAGCTCGGCGTCGAGCACAAAACCCCCGAGAACCTGACCACCAAGCTCGCGGTCGCCTACTACCACTACTTCAATACCACCGGCGTGGTCAACGACCCGAGCCGTCCCACCTTGACCGACTGGACCGCTCCGCTGTACCAACAGAAGGGGAACACCCTCATGGACATCGATCCCAGCTCCGCGATCAAAACCGCCTACGCAGCCGATTTCCACGAGCTCGACGTCAACGGGGTGCTCGACCTGGGCTACTGGGAGCCGGTGCACCTGACCCTGTACGGCGATTACGTCAACAACCTCGGCTTCAGCCAAAGGGCGGTGAATGCCCGCACCGGATTCAACGTGAAGAAGGAGACGGAAGGGTTCCAGGTCGGCTTGTGGGTGGGCATGCCGGCGGTAAAGGAGCTATGGGATTGGAGGGCGGGCTTCAGCTACAAGTACATCGAGTCCGACGCGGTGATGGACGCCTTCAACGACCAGGACTTCCATCTCGGCGGGACCAACGCCAAGGGGTGGGTTGTCGGTGGTGACCTCGGGGTGGCCAAAAACGTCTGGCTCGCCGCGCGCTGGTTATCCACCGACGTGATCTCCGGGCTGCCCCTGGCGATCGACGTGTTCCAGCTCAACCTCAACGCGAGCTTCTGATGCTGCCGGGAGGTCTATTCATGCGTGTGCTGCAGGCAATGTTGGTAGTCGGCTTCGGCGCGTGGCTCGTGGGCGCGCTCTATTCCCCGCCCGCCTGGGGGGGGCAGTCCGGGGTGGCCGCCCTGGTCAACGGTGCACCGATCACCGGCGACGCCTTCTCGGTGGAGGCGAGCCGGCTGCGGCGCGCCCAGGCTCGGGAAAAGGGGGGCGATCCCGCTGCGGAGGGCCTCCTGAAAAAACAGGCGTTGGAGAACCTGATCGTCCGGGAACTCTTGCACCAGGAGGCGCTGCGGCGCGGGATCCGTGTCTCGAAGGAGGAGGTGCAGCGGGAGGTCGACCGGCTCCGGGGGGCCGTTGCGGGAGGTGCGACGCTGGAAAAGGCGTTGGACCGGGTCGGGCTCGATGCCGCAGGGCTGGAGGGTCAGGTCGAGCAGGGGATGACGATCCAAAAACTCCTCGTGCTCCAATTCGGCCCGAGGGACGCGGTGTCGGATGAGGAGATCGCCCAGTACTACCGGGATCACCTCGAGGCGTACCGGGTCCCGGAACGGGTGCGCCTTTCCCACCTTCTGATCAAGTTCCAACCTCAGGACGCCGAGGCCAGGGAGAAGGCGCTCGACACCGTCAAGGACCTGCAGGACCGGGTGACCCGCGGCGAGGATTTCGCCACGTTGGCGCGCCAGTATTCCGGCTGCTACAGCGCCCGAAATGGCGGAGACCTCGGCTATTTCGAACCGGGGCAGCTTTCGCCCCAGATCGAGCAGGGGACCCGGGAGCTTGCCGTGGGCGGGGTGAGCGGCGTCGTGGAGGACCGGTACGGCTTTCACCTGATCAAGGTCACCGAGCGCCAACCCAGCGCCCCCGCCCCTCTCGGGGCGGTCCGGGAGAGGGTCCGCCAGAAACTGGCCGGCGAACGGGGGGGGCGCGAACTCGCTCCCCGGCTCGCACCCTATCTTAAAAAGCTGCGCGAGCAGGCCAAGGTGGAGATCCTGCTGGAGGAATAGAAACCGTTCGACGTTAAAAAGGCCAGCCGCACCCAACCAGGAGGCAATTCGTGAAGACCATTATTCTCGCTGTTTCGTCGCACGTCGAACGTCGCACGTCGAACGTTTTTCTCCTGCTTTTGCTTTTGTTGTCTGTTGCCGTCCCCGCCTTCGGCTTCGGCAAGGGGGTCGAGGGGTGTTCCGGCGACTGCGTTGCCTGTCATAAGGTCTCTATCAACGAGGTGAAGGATATCTTCAAGGGGATCGATCCGCAGCTGTCGGTGGAATCGGTCGCCCCCTCGCCATCCCGGGGGCTCTATCAGGTGACCTTGAAAAAGGATGCCCAGATCCAGGTCGTCTACCTCGACTTCTCGAAGAACTTCCTGGTGGGGGGGCCGCTGGTCGATCTCCGGACCCGCCGCAACGTGACCAGCGAGGCGGTTGAGGATGCCGCGGTGATCGACCCGGCGGAAATTCCCCTGGAACGCGCGCTGGTGATGGGGAACCCGAGCGGAAAGAAGGTCCTCTACCTCTTCAGCGACCCCGAGTGCCCCTACTGCGCCGTGCTGCACCGCACCCTCACCGAACTGATCCAGGAGGAACCCGAGCTCAAGGTCTACCTGCTCCTGGTCCCGCTGGAGATCCACCCCGACGCGCTCTGGAAGACGGAGTCGATCCTGTGCAGCGCGAAGAGCCGCATGGACTCCGCGCTGACCATGCTGCAGAAGAGTTACGATCAGAAGGAAGTGCCGAAACTCGAATGTGCCGCCGGTGTCGGGGCGCAGATGAAGCAGCTGGGGGCGAAACTCGGGATTGCGGTGACGCCGACCCTCGCTCTGGCCAACGGCAAGGTCCTGCGCGGTGCGCGCGGCAAAGAAGAGATCCGCAAGCTGCTCAACGGGCCGAGCTGATTTCGAAGGCTCTTACTCTGGATGGGTACGGGGCGAGGGGGGACCGAAGCGCTCCCCGAGGTGTACCTTGGCTGCGCGGGGAAAAGCGATCCGGCGGCTGCGGGATCGGCTGCCCCGGATCGGCCTGATGTGGCTCCCGCTCTCCCGGCGCGGTCTCCGGATGGAGCCGGCGGGAGAGGGGGCACTTTTGCTGGCGGGGTGGAGGGGGCTTTAGTGCACGGTTCCGCGCTGCAGGCTGAAAAAGGTCCCGCAGCTGTAGATGCCGGGAACCCCCGTGATGTCCATCGCCATCCGGCCGCTCACCAGTTCGCCGTGCAGGGTCCAGGACTCCTCGATTTCCTCGGAGACGACCACCTGCTCGTCCTCGAGCCACTCGCCGGTCAGCGAGGTGAACGGGGTTTTGATGGTGGCCTCTTCCTTGTTGTGCCAGATGGTGATGGTGCCGGAGCGGTCCACGCTCCCGTTGTGGAAGAAAATGACGCTGATCACGTCCCCCAGATCGATCAGTGCGTGCTGCTCGAATGCGGTCACCCCGAGGATCTCCCCCAGGTTGTTTTCCGTAACCAGCTCCGCTTTCACGACCTCTACGATCATCGGGCGCCCGAAGTACCCGCCAATGCTCATGCCCATGGTTTCCTGCTCCTTGTCCGGTAGATGCTCAGGTTGCACCTGATTTTCCTTTACTGTGCCATCCCCACGTTACGGCTTCGTTTTGGACCGCTTAAAAAGGGGTAACAATCTGCCGGCCGCCGCCGGAAGCGGTCGGGAAGCGCCTGCCTCCCACATGTAAGCTCCACGTAGCCCTGATGTAACATTGCTCCGCTATGCTCCGCCCGTGTAAAAATTCCCTCGCCTGTGGTGACTTTGATGGCTCGTAATCCGGCCATGATCTGGGATGGGTTGGCGAATCGGGAGAACCTGGCAGCCCTGGTCCGTACGGCATCCAGTCCCCATCCTTATCAAAGAGAGCTGAAGGGGCTCATTGATGATCTCTATGTTGAGCCATCAACCATAATCGAAGCCGGGTCATATACCGGCGTTACCAGTTTCCTCCTGGATGACCGTTTCGCCAAGACCGTCTTCGATGCCAATCCTGCGGCGCTTGAGCTTTCCGAACGGCTCTTCCGATATCACGGCAAGAGCGCCACTTTCGTGACTGGGGACATGTTCCGGATGCCGTTTCCGGACCGTAGCTTCGATATTGTCTTCAATTGTTGCGTCTTCGAGCATTTCCTCTTTGCGGACCGTGTTGCCGCCCTCAGAGAGTACGGCAGGATACTAAAACCTTCGGGGAACATCATCATTGCCTACCCAAACTACTTTTCCCTGCCATACCGGATAGGATCTTATCTCTCGGGAAAGCAAAGGCCTACGTCGCAGGAGCGCGGCCTTATTACTCTCAGGAGCGAGATCAAGGACGCCGGCCTCAGGTTCAGAGAGAGCAGGCTGCTGGATTACATTACCCCGCTCCAAATGGTCCGGAGGGTCGAGATTCTGGGGCGACCGCTAAAATACCTCTTCAAGTGGATCGGTTTCCAAGGGTATCTGAGGGTGGTGATCGTACGAAAACCCTGAAACACTGAACCCTTTCCAGATTTCATCTCCGCGTAGCCCTGCTGTGACAATGCTCTGATATGCTGCCCGCTCGATCAGTATTTCCCGCTCGGCACGTGCCGATATAAACCGAAAGGGTTTCCTATGCCCAATCTAGCACAACTCGGTGGTACACCGGTCAGAAGCAATGACCGCTTCCTCGTCTACGGAGCGCCGTTGATTGAAGAGGCGGAGATTGCGGAAGTCACAGCATGCCTGAGGGCTGGCTGGATCGGAACCGGGCCCCGGGTACACCAGTTCGAGAACGATTTCCGCCGATACAAGGGGGCTAAATACTCCGCCGCTCTCAACTCATGTACCGCAGGGCTCCACCTTGCCATGTTCGCGTGCGGCATCGGGCCCGGAGATGAGGTGATCACCACCCCGATGACATTTTGCGCCACGGTGAACGCCATTATTCACTGTGGCGCCACACCGGTCCTTGCCGATTGCGACCTGACCACCATGAATGTCTTGCCGGAGGAGATCGAAAGGAAGATCACGGCACGTACCAAGGCCATCATCCCCGTGCATTTCGCCGGGAGGTGCTGCGATATGGAGGCGATCGTTTCGCTGGCCAGGCGTTACGACCTGCTGGTCATCGAGGACTGCGCCCATGCGATCGAGAGCGAATACCGGGGCAAAAAGGCCGGGACCTTTGGGGACATCGGGTGCTTCAGCTTCTACGTCACGAAAAACGTCGTCACCGGAGAGGGGGGCATGGTTATCACCGACGATGAGCGCCTGGTAGGAAGGATTAAAACCCTTGGACTCCACGGCATGACCAAGGATGCCTGGAGTCGTTTCTCCGACGCTGGATATAAACACTACCAGGTCATCCATGCCGGCTATAAGTACAACATGACCGACATGCAGGCCGCCATGGGGATCCACCAGCTCGCGCGAGTGGAAAAGTCCTGGGAGCGGCGGGCCGCGATCTGGTCGCGTTACAATGAGGCCTTCGCCGATCTTCCCTGTGTTATTCCCGCCGATCCCGAACCGGATACCCGGCACGCGTTCCATCTCTACACGGTCCGGATTGGCCCTGCCACAAAGCGGGATTGGGTGTTGGAGGCGATGACCTGCGAGGGGATCGGTATTGGGGTGCACTACGTTCCGGTGCATTTGCATCCGTTTTACCGAAAAACCTTTGGCTGGAAGGAGGGTGATTTTCCTAACGCCGAGCAGATAGGACAAAGTACTCTGAGCCTGCCCCTTTCTCCCGCACTGAGCGAAGAGGACGTCGAAGATGTCATCACCGCTTTTCGCAAGGTTGCCGTCGCGGCCGTTCAATGAAGGTAAAGACGCTACGCCGGTCTCAGGTCAGCCTTTTAATGCCTTGGAATGCCGACCTTTGCCAGATGTGGAGGCTCCCGGAATGAAAAACGTGTTGCCGTTGTCCCGTATGCTCCAGAGAGTGCCGGCTCCTAAGGGAAGCAGTCCCAATGCGGTCCAAGAGTATTGGAAGGCCAGGGCTCGCCTTTACGGAAGGCGAGCGGTTCTCAACGTCAATCACGCGCCCGAGGATTTCGACCGGGTCACCCAGTACCAGAAAGAGGAGATCTACCCCCATTTCGCGACCGCCTTGACCGGTAAGGAACGGGTCGTCCTTGATTACGGGTGCGGGGTGGGAAGATTCTCCAACGATCTTGCCCAGATCATTTCGGGACGTTGCCTTGGCGTCGACGTCGTTTCCGATCTTTTGGAACTGGCGCCGACCAGCGCTGTGGTTGAGTATCGGACCCTCCAGGAGGGGAGGGTTCCGCTACCGGATGGCTCCTGCGACGTGGTCTGGGTCTGCTTGGTCTTGGGGGGACTGGACGGGGAAAACCTGGTGCAGGCGGTTTCGGAGATAAACCGCGTCCTGGCTCCGGGCGGGCTTTTGTTCCTGGTCGAGAATACCTCCGATAAGCCGGACGGGGAGCATTGGCGTTTTCGGAGCGTTCGGGAATACCAGAGCCTTATGCCCTTCGCCGAGCTGTCTCATCGCCACGATTACGATGACCTGGGAGAACGAATTACCATCCTTTGTGGAAGGAAACCACAGGCCACACCGGAATCGGTAAATCGCGACGAGCGTCGCCCCGAGTCCGTCCAGCAAGCGGAAGCGGCCCCCGTTTCCAGCCAGGTCCACCTGACCAGGACGAGGGTCTTCGCCAACCTCGTGGCGGACGAGATCGAGTACCGGATCGTTCGGCTCAAAGCAGCTCTGTTGGGGGTGACGAGCGTCGTCAGGTACTTAAGAAACCCCAACCCGCGTATCACGGCCCGTTTGCTGCGCGCCTTTGGGGCCACGGTAGGCGAGCGTACCACCTTCAAACGGACCCTGTTCCTGGACAACGTCTTCGAAGACCAACATTCCACCGGGGACTTTCGCTATCTCCGCATCGGGAACAACTGTTACATCGGAGACTGTGTCTTCTTCGATCTCACCAACGACGTCATCTTGGAAGACGACGTCGTCGTCGCGGGGAACGTTTCCTTCGTCTCGCATGCCGACTGCAACCGCTCCAAGTACCTGGAAAGCAAGTTTCCCCGCCGCTGCGAACCGATACGGATCTGCCGCGGCTCGTGGATCGGGTTCGGGGCCACCATCCTGTCGGGAGTCGACGTCGGCAAAGAGACGGTCATCGCAGCGTATTCCCTGCTGCGTGAAGATGCAGCGGCGAACTCGGTGTATTCGGGGGTACCCGCCCGCAAGGCGAAGGATCTGTAGCGGCGTGACGTCGTGGACCTGAGACAAAAGACGATATCGGGAGTCAAGTGGAGTTCGCTTCTTTCCCTGGGCGCTGCGGGGCTGCAGTTCGCCACCATGATCGCGCTGGCGCGGTTGTTGACCCCTGCCGAATACGGGCTGGTGGGGATGACCACGATGGTGGTCGGTTTTGCGGTGACCTTTGCCGACTTCGGAGTCTCCAACGCGGTGATCCATCGACAGGAGGTGTCCGGTGAGGAACTGTCGAGCCTCTTCTGGCTCAACGTCTTGGTAGGGGGCGTCCTCTTCGCGTTGGTCAGCGGGGTCAACTCGTTGATCACCGCTTTTTTCCGGGAGCCGCTCCTGGCCGGTCCGCTCTTCCTGTCGGGCTTCGTCTTTGTGCTTGCTCCCTGGGGACAATTGTCCCAGACCCTGTTGCAGAAGGAACTCCGCTTCCGCCGCCTTGCCGTGATCCAACTGCTGGGCGCGGCCGTCAACGCCGTTTTGTCGGTCAGCCTCGCCTTTTGCGGTAAAGGGGCCTATTCCATCATCATTGGACAACTGGCGGCGACGGCGGTACAGAGCATCCTTTTTTATTTCGGCACCAGGGGGACATGGCGGCTGCAATGGTTCTGCTCGCCGAGCCGGGTCGGCAGTTTTCTGAGCTTCGGCTTGTATCAGATGGGGGAAAGGATGATGAATTTCCTCAACTCCAACTTCGACTACATGCTGATCGGCTCGCTCTTGGGCGCGAAGGAACTCGGCTACTACACTCTGGCCTACAACCTGGTCCTTAAACCGTCCCAGGTCATCAACCCCATTCTTACCCGGGTGGCATTCCCGGTTCTAGCGCGGGTGCAGCATGAATCGTCCCGGTTGCGTCACGGATACCTGAAGATGCTCCGTTACGTCGCGTCACTCAATGCCCCAGTTATGGCCGGACTTGCGGCGACCGTGCCCCTTGCCTTCCCGCTGTTGGGAACGCAGTGGCTGCCCGCGGTCCCCCTGGTCCAGATCCTTTGCGTGGTCGGGTTGCTGAGAGCCATCTGCAATCCCGTGGGGGCCCTGCTGATGGCGAAGGGGAGGGCGGATCTCGGGTTCAGGTGGAATGCCTCGCTGATGGTGACCCAGATCCCGGGACTGTACCTTGGCGCCCGCTGGGGCGGCAGCGTCGGGGTCGCCGTCGCCTTTGCGGTTCTCATGGTGTGCTATGCAGCAGCGATGTATCCGGCGTTGATCGTGCAGCTTCTGGGCCCCTGCCGCAGGGAGTACGTGGCGAGCATCGTTCCCTCCCTGTGGCAGAGTGCCCTGATGGGACTTGGCGTCTTTCTGGTCGGCTACGCCCTGCCGCCGTTTTCGAATGCCCTGGTTCTTGGCGTGCAGGTGGCGCTTGGCGTGGTCGTTTACCTGGCGCTTGTCTACCTGGTGGACCGGGCGATGCTTGACGAGCTGAGAGGCATACTGCGGGGAGGCGGCAAAACCTTGGCTGGTGCGGCCTCCGGGGCGGAAGGAGATTGTACCCTGCCATGATGAAAGTTTTGCATCTGGTGGACACCTATCTCCCCCTGACGGAAGGATGGATTTACCCCCAGGTGGTCGGGGACGGCACCTGGCGAAGCCAGGTGGGCGCGGTTCATCGGTCGGAAAGCGACTACTACCCTTTCCCTGCGGTGACCGCTTTCACGGAGCAATGGCCGGTCTGGCGCAGGCCAGGGTTGAGGCTGATCCTTTACCGGTACCCGCAGATAGCGCTTTTCTGGCTCAGGAGCGGGATTCCCAAGGGGGGCATTGACCTCGTCCATTGCCATTTCGGCGATCTCGCCTTTCGGGCGCTCCCCCTGGCCCGCCACCTTGGGGCGCCTCTGGTCACCACCTTTTACGGCTACGATGCCACCTTGCTCCCGACCCAGCAGCCGGCATGGCGCCGACGGTACCGGGAACTCTTTTCGCGCGGCGATTTTTTCCTGGCTGAGGGGGCGCGGATGAAAGAAACCCTGGTCGCCCTGGGGTGCCCCCGGGAGAAGGTCGGGGTTTTTCATCTGGGGGTGGACCTGGAGCGGATTCCTTCTGCCGAGGGGAAGGAGAGGCCCGACGGGATGATCCGGCTGCTTGCCGCCGGTAGCTTCCGGGAGAAAAAGGGGCTCACCTATGCGGTCGAGGCCTTTGCCCGCGCGAGAAGAAGCTATCCCCGGATCACCCTCACCGTGATCGGCGACGCCGTGGGAAAGGATCTCGGGGAGAAAGAGAAAATCCTCGGCACCGTGCGCCGCTGCGGGGTCGAGGAGTCGGTCACCTTTCTCGGGTTTCAGCCGCACCATCGGTTCGTCGAGGAACTTGGAAAACACGACCTCTTCATCTCTCCCAGCGTCGTGGCCGCCAACGGAGACAGCGAAGGGGGGGCTCCCGTCGCGATAACGGAGGCCTCGGCGGCCGGAGTACCGGTGATCTCGACGCGGCACTGCGACATCCCTGAAGTCGTCTTGGACCAGATCACCGGGCGCCTCAGCGCGGAACGGGACATAGATGGTCTTGCCCAGAGCATCCTCTTTTTTGCCGGCAACCCCGGCTCCCTGCTTCAGTACGGCGCCAGGGCACGCCGGCATATCGAGGAAAACTACAACGTGAGGCTGCAGGTGAAGAAGCTGAAAGGTTACTACCAGGACGTTTTACGCCGTAACGGCGATCCCCATAGCGAGGTCCCCCGATGATGGGGCTCGTTATCGCATTTCTGCTTCTGGGGGTGGCGATCCCTTACGCCGTTCTGACCTTCCGCAGTCGGCTTTTTCTCGTCTACCCGCTGCTGGCCTACATCATGCTCTGGCCCAAGGTTTTCGATTTCCTGGGGGTGATCCAGGCCAAGGGGGAGTTCGGATCGATCCAGATCGGCGATGTCTTCTATCTTCTTTTTGCGCTCGTGTTCTTCGTGGAGCTCTTCCTGAACGACACGGTGAAGATCGTCAGCCGGCACTGGGTCCCCTTGGTGTCGGTGGCTCTGTACTTTTTCTACTGGCTGCTGCATCTCTTTTTGCTGCACCAGGAAGGTACCGCACGTGCCGCTTTGAACCAGTTCCGCCCCCTTGCCTACTACCTGTTTTTGGTGTTTTTCCTGTGGAGGATCAGAGAGGAAAAGGACGTCCAGAACGTGATCAAGGTTACCTGTTCCTGTGCCGTACCCGCAGCGGCCATGACGGTCCTGTACCTTTATCTCTTCGGCACCGGCTACATCGAATCGATTCTGATGCAGATCCCCGGTGCCTGGTACACCTTTAAAAACACCGATCTCCGCTTCGATATCATCAACATGAAGTGTTACCTAATGGTCGCGCCTTTCCTGTTCAATCTGTTTTTCTTCCACAACGTTTTCCCCCACTGGTCGCGCCTGGTGCAGTTGATCTCCCTGTGCTGCGTCGTCTTTTTGCTCCTGATCGACCAGTCCCGCGCCTTCTTGCTGGCCGAGGCGGCGGGCTTTGCCCTCGCGCTGCTGCTCCTCCTGGTCAAGGGAGCAGTCAAGTTCGAGCGCGTGCTAAAGATCGTTCCGATGGTTGCCCTGCTGATGTTCGCCGTGGTGACCCTTTTCCTGCTCGGGGACTCGTTGGCACCAGGGCTGACCGAGAAGTTCGAGAAGCGGCTCGGGTCAATCAGCGTCTCCGGCGTCGAGCAGTACCAGAAGAACAAGGAGATGAATTCGCTGAAAAGCCGCCTGGATTCCTACACGTTTCTCCTGAATAAAATCGAAGGGAACTACACCTTCGGCAGGGGGCTCGGCACCCAGATAGACCCGTATGGCACCTTCAAGAGATTTGTCGATTCCTCCCTACTGATGAACTTGTGGAGCGGCGGGTTGATTGCCGTCGTGTTGCTGTCGATTTTCCTGGGTATCACCCTCTGGTATTCCTGGCTGGGGTATGTTGCCGCACGCGAGTCCTTCGATATCTATTTTTTTGTCAGCAGCACAGTCAGCATCCTCGTGACCTACGTCGTAGCGCTCCAGGACAACATCCTGTTCTTCGGCAATTCGGTCATCATGTTCCTCGTCCTCGCGGCGCTGGTCTTCGCGCAAAGGGAGGTTTCGCGGGATAGATCGTTGCGTGCGACCACTGCGTTGCTTGAAGAGCCTACCGCGGCGGTCCCCTTTCAACTGTCGCATCGCCAGCTACCTGAGGGGTAAGGATGACCATCGAAGGTGTTTCCTTCATCGTCATAGCTCGAAACGAAGAGTTCGGCGTCCGGAAATGCCTGGCCGCTCTGGCTGCCTTGCCGACGGTGTCGTGCGAGGTGATCTGCGTCGATTCCGGTTCCCGTGACGGGACGGTCGAGGTCATGCGGGATTTCTTGGGACGGGTGGCGAATCTGAAGATCATGGTGCTCGACGGATACTCCAACGCATCGGTCGCGCGCAACGTGGGCCTTCGTCAGGCCTCGGGAGAAATCGTCTTTTTTCTCGATGGCGACGTCGAAGTAGATCCGGAATTCATTGCCGCGGGCGTGGCTTGCCTTCGGGAGCGGCCGGGGGGGATCACCGGGAAGCTTCGCGAACTCCAGTACAGCAGGGACTACTCCCGAGTCCTCAAGGAGGTTCCGGACCGGTTCCACATCCGCGGGGAAGGGCGGATCTATGCCTGCGGCGGGTGCTTCATGGCGTCCCGTGAAGCGCTGCTGAAGACGGGATTTTTCGACGAGCGCCTGGAGCGAAGCCAGGACTACGATTTCACCCTGCGGCTTTCGCGCCGATACCCCCTGCTGGGGATCCCGGTCAGCATGGGAACCCACCACACCGTCGGTTACGACGACCGGCAGCGCCTTTCGACCCATCTGGCGAAGTTTCAGGCCCTTTTTTTCGGCTGCGCGCTGAGAAAAAACCTCGCCAACCTGCGCGGCATTCTTTGGCTGTTGAGTCGCCGGGAGCGTGGTATCGCTCTGGGCGCCCTGACCACGGTAGCCGGGGCGATGGCTATCGCTTTTTTTGGGACCTCCGGCGCTGTTGCGTTGGCAGCACTCATGACGGCAGACCTTGCTGCCGGATGGGCCAAGGGGGAAGACGGGCTTTATCGGATTTACCTTCACTACCTCTATCCGGCTGGCGCCCTGGTCGGGGCTCTCCACATTCCGGACCGGCGCCGGCCTTATACCGTGCGTGAGGTAGCGCCATGAAGTTGGTTCTGCCGTTAACCGACGCTGGACTCCCCAAAGGGCGTACCTTGCACCGGCCTCGCTCCGTCCTGGTACACCTTCGTTGAAGATCCTGGTCTCCGCATTTGCCTGCCACCCCGAGATGGGCTCGGAAGATGGCGTCGGCTGGGGGTGGGTCACCGGGTTGGCCCAGCGTCACCAAGTGCACGTCGTCACGCGCAAAGCACGGCGTGAGGCCATCGAGGCGGCTCTCGCGCGACGCCCGATGCCGAACCTTTGTCTCCATTACGCCGATCCTCCCCCCTGGCTCATCTTCTGGAAGAAAGGGTCCCGCGGATTCATGGCCTATGCGCTGTTGTGGCAGTTTTTCGCGCTGATCAAGGGGTGGCATGTCTGCCGCAAAGAGCGCTTCGACATCGTCCAGCATCTCACCTACGGCAACCTCTGGCTTCCCAATTATTTCTTTCTCCTGCCGGGAAACTTCGTGTGGGGGCCGGTGGGTGGGGGGCTCGTCCCCGCTGCCTTCCGGGCCGGCTATGGCTGGCGGGCCCGACTGGTCGAGCTGCTGAGGGGGGTGGTGCAACGACTGTTGAATCGCCTCAACCTCCCGATTCTCCTGGCCATGAAGCGGGCCCGGCTCATTCTGGTGCGGACCGAGGAGACGATCCGGCTGTTGCCGAAGTGGGCGCGGGAGAAAGCGGTCCTGCTGCCGGAAACGGCCCTCGACCCCGCGGTGTTCCCGTTCGATCCGGAGCAGAGAAACCACCAAAGCCAAAAGCCAACCCTCAACGTGGTGTATGCCGGGCGGCTCCTTCCGCTGAAGAACCTGCATCTTGCCATTGCCGCCTTCAGGCGGTCGTTTTCCGAACATCCCGAACTGGCCGGTGGGCTCCGGTTTGACGTCTATGGGGAGGGACCGCAACTGGAAACCTGCCGCCGTCTGGCCGGACCCGAGTTGAATCGTTCGATCTTTTTCCACGGACACCTTGAGCGCGGTGTGCTGATGGAGCGGCTTCGACAGGCTCATCTCTTCACCCACCTGAGCGCAAAGGACACCGCCGCCATGGCTCCCATGGAGGCCATGGCCCTGGGGGTCCCGGTTATCTGTCTCAACTGCGGAGGTATGGGGAATCTCGTCGATTCGCGCTGTGGAGTGATCCTGGAGGCTGGCTCCCCCGAGCAGGTAGTCCAGACCGTTGCGGATGCGCTGGGTGAACTCGCCCGAAACCGGCAGGAACTAGCACGGCTCTCCCTGGCGGCCCGGGACCGGATTGAGCGCTCTTTTTCCTGGCCGGGGCGGATCGGCCAGTTCGAAGCTATTGTTGAAAAGGCCCTGCAGCGGCGGCACGCCGCAGGGAGCTAACGAACCCAGGATCGTGCGCCCGGAGAAAGCTCGATGATCATCGGTCACCAGGACGAAAATTACGCCTGCAAGAGGTGCATCACTCACATCCTGGAGGAGGCGACCTACCGGAATATAAAGAAAGAAAACCTCTACGCCTACCTGTGGTTCACGTTGAGGGTGCTGCATAAGGTCGGCCTGTTGAAAAAGCTGAAGGTGGATACATCCTACAAGCATTTCAGCCTCACTTCATCCCGTGTCGACCTCCACCACCTTTTCAATTGCGTCAGTTTTTCCAAAACCCCATGGATTACGACTTTCGAATCCTTCGTCCCCCGCTACTCGGAACTGCTGGTTAACATCGGTGACGGCAGGATTGCCTTTCCCGCGACCGGCAATCTCGTCAAGGCGATGCAGGCGCTTGCTGCCGACAGCTGCAGGAAAATCATCGCATTGTCCGAATGCACCAGGAATATGCAAGAGGATCTCATCCAGTTGTTCCCCGAGTATGCGGAGCCCATCAGGCGGAAGCTTTGCTGCCTCTACCCTCCTCAGCGTCTCTACGTCGATTCTTTTGCTGCGAAAAGACTATCTCTGGACGGGCCGATCAGCTTCTTGTTCGTAGGGAGGGATTTCTTTACCAAGGGAGGGGCGGAACTCATTAAGGCATTCGTAAGGTTGGTGGAGGAATTTCACCTTCCGATCCTGCTGCGGATCGTGAGCCTTCTTGATGCCGGAAATTATGCCAACTTGGTGAGCCGAGCGGAGATCGCCGCCGTTCAAAAGACCATTGATGAGGCCCCCTGGATCGAGTACCACCGGGAACTCCCCAACCAAGATGTCATTGACCTCATGCTGCAAAGTCACGTCGGCATCCTGCCGAGCTGGGCCGAGACCTTCGGTTATTCGGTCCTCGAATTTCAGGCCACCGGCTGCCCGGTGATCACCACGGACGTCCGGGCATTTCCGGAGATCAACAGCAACGAAGTTGGCTATCTGATCGAGGTCCCTAAAAACGACCATGGCGAAGGGCTCTACATGACGAAACCGCAAAGGGATGTGATGGCCCGAATCATTCAGCAGGGCATCGAGACCGCGGTTGGGAAGATATTTCTCGACCGAAGCGAAGTAGCGAGCAAAGGAGAGCGAGCCATCGCGCGGGTTAGAAAATGGCACGATCCGGCGGCCTACGCGGAAACAATGCGCGGGATCTACCATGAGGCCTTGCGGTAAGAGGACGGGGGACCCGGAAGGGGGCGGAGCGCAAGAAAACGATGCGGATACTTTTTCTCAATAACTTCTATTATCCCCGCGGCGGCTCGGAGCGGATACTTTTCGAGGAGATGCGGCTTTTGCGTGCCGCTGGGCACGAAGTGGCCGTATTCTCCCGGGGACACGAAAACAACCAGCACGCGGAATATGCACGGTTCTTTCCTCCCCCCCTGGAAACGGAACGGTTCGGTTTCTCCCTGACGAACTTGTCAACCGTGGGGGAACTGGTCTACTCCAGGACGGCACGCAGGGGGCTTCGGGAGGTCATCAGGCGCTTCCGGCCCGATGTGGCGCACGCGCACAACATCTACGGCCGGCTCAGCCTCTCGGTGCTGGACGAACTCAAGAGCGCCGGGATACCGGTCGTCATGACGCTCCACGACCTGAAGCTCCTCTGTCCGAGTTATCTCATGCTGCGGGACGGGACCGTCTGTGAGCGCTGCCGGGGGAAGCGGTTTCACCGTGCCCTGTTGGCGCGCTGCCACAAGGGAAGCTATCCCGCCTCGGCGGTTTATGCCTTTGAGAGCTGGCTCAACCACGCCTTGGGCAAATACCGCTTCGTCAGCCGGTTCGTCGCTCCGAGTCAGTTCCTGAGAAATAAATGTATCGAATACGGCTGGGACGAGGGCCGCATCGCCTACATCCCGAACTTCGTCGATCTCGCCGCTTCACCGCAGAAAAAGGGGGCGCATGGGTATCTCCTTTACCTCGGCAGGCTGTCCCGGGAGAAAGGGGTTGCTTCGCTCCTTGAGGCATACCAGCTTTTGGATTCCCCGCCCCGTCTCGTTGTCGCGGGGGATGGGCCGGAGAGTACCGCCCTGCGCCGGAAAGCCGTCGACGCGAGTCTTCCGGTCACCTTTACCGGCCATATGTCCGCCGATCAAATCAGGGAGCTTCTCAGCGGCGCCCAGGCCATGGTGATGCCTTCTCAGTGGTACGAGAATGCGCCCCTTTCGCTGCTGGAAGCGTTCGCGGCCGGGACGCCGGTTTTGGCAAGCCGCATCGGCGGAATACCCGAGATGATTGACGAGGGGACGAACGGCTATCTCTTCGAACCGGGGAACCCATCGTCTCTGGCGGCAGGGATCCAGCGGTTCCTTTCTCTTCCGGCTGCCGCGCGCTCGGAGATGGAGATGGCGGCACGGGCCAAGGTCGAACGGCATTTTCACGAGCGGCGCCACCGGGAACTGCTTCTGGAGCTCTACCGGACGGTAGGGAGAACGCCTTGAAAAAATTCCTGCTGCTCGTTTTCATCTGCTTTCAGCCGGTCCAGGTCTGGGGCAAAACCTACTACGTCAGCACTTCGGGGGACGACTCCAACAGCGGTACCTCAGAAAAGGCCCCCTGGCGGTCGCTCTTCAAACTGAACCGTACCCCCTTCGCCCCGGGCGACTCGATACGTTTGAAACGGGGCGACCGCTGGGTGGGGGCCCTGGCCGCTCCCATCATCCCAGCCACCAATGGTGCGCCCGGCCGCCCGATCACCTGGGGGGCTTACGGCAGCGGCCCCAGGCCGGTGTTGACGTTCGCTTCCTATCGCAACCGGCTTTCGGACTGGCATGACGAGGGGAACAACATCTGGAGCACGGGAGGGTTTCAGTTTGCCGGTGAAGAGATGTTCCCCAACCCGAATTCATCCCAAAACGCGCCGGGTTGGTACCACCACTGCACGGGAAGGGCGATTTGCGGGCCGGTTGGAAGAACCGCTGCGCCGGGGCAACACCCTTCGGCGCCGGCGGTCTTTAAGTTCCAGGTTGCCGATCACGGTACGAGCTCCGCGAGCCTGCAACTGTACACCGCCTCTTCGGTCTCCCTGAGGTTTGTCCAGGGGAAATACTACCTGCTGACCTTCCGCGCCAAATGCACCGCCCCGTTCACCATTCCAGCTGTTTCTGTTAAATCACACCGGGACGGAGCCGATCCGACCGGTGGAATGATGGTCCAGGCGCTCACGGTGGGGGAAAAGTGGTCGAAGTGTTCCGTTATCTTGCGCGCTGATCGACACGTTGCTGCCGGAGGCGTCAACCTCCTGCTTGGAGGGGAGGGTGGAATCCCCAATGGGGCCACCTGCTGCATCGATTCGCTCTCCCTGCGCGAGATCAAGGATGACGATTTCTTCGGCATGTACTACTGCTCCAATCTTATCTTCGGTGGCGGTTCCGGAGCCACGACCACCGGTGTCCTCGTCCAGTCTGGAAGGATCGCCCGCCAAGGGGAGTGGTTCCAATCCCCGGTAGACCGGAAAATCCGTCTCTATTCCACCGCGAACCCCGCGCAGTATTACGGCGAAGACGTGGCAATCGTCCACGGCGCGCCCCGGTCCGGATTCTGGCTGAGTAACAAGCAATACCACGTATTCGAGGATATCCACTTTTTTGCCCTTCCCTCCGGCTGGAACGGGCTCGATTTCTCTCACGTGGTCATCCAAAACTGTGCCGCCTCCTACACCGGCGGGGTACCCGGCGTGGACCCGCGGGACTACCACTGGAGCGGCGGCTCTTTCCGCGTCCGGGGGGGAGGCGCGGTTGGTGCGTCAGGCAACATCTGCGATTGGATCGTGAGGAATAACGATTTTCGGCAATCCTACGACGCAAACATCACCTGGGAGAACGGAGCGTGGCACGGTTGGGGGAACAACAAAAAGGCTGACGGTATCGAGGTCTACGGTAACGTCTTCGGTCTGGCGCATTACAACCTGGAATTCGGCTGGAATGGAGCGGGCTCCTCCATGTCGAACGTCCACATCTACCACAATACCCTCTACGATGCGGGGTATGAGTGGTCGGCGGGGCAGAGGCCGGACGAACCGGTTCAGAAGGAGGATGCCCACATCAAGTGCTGGAACTCACCCGCAACCGGCAAGAACATCCGCATCGAGAACAACATTATGGACGGCGCCCGATCACAGCTGCTCTACTTTAGCGATTGGCGTCAGTGGTCTTCGGTCCTGACGATGCAAAACAACATATATTACGGGGCCTGCGGCACCTTCGCATTCATTTCGGGGGTCTCATATCCGACCCTGGGGGCATTCCAGGACCACTTCCACCAAGACTCTTCTTCCAGGTATACGGACCCTCTCTTCCGTTCGAAAACGAGGGGCGATTTCCGTCTGGCCGACGGTTCGCCGGCCGTCTCGCTCGGCGCTTACGCTGGCACGTCCCGCTGGGGGGGCATGTAGGGTAATGGTTCCGTTTCGGACCCGGGCACTCCAGCGCCCGAGGAACCGCGGGAAAGCCACCCACCGCGGGGAGTGATCCAGAATGGTCCCAAAATGGTCTTTGCCATCTCCGGCCCCGACAACAGGAGCGCTTTGTGAGAAAGATGATCGTTATTCTTCTGATCATGCTCATGCCCGGAGGTGCCCTCGGCACCACCTACTACGTGAGTACGTCGGGTGATGACGGGAACGACGGAATCTCTCCCGCGACGCCCTGGAAATCTCTTTTTAAACTTAACCGCACCCTTTTTCTCCCCGGCGATACCATCCTCTTCAAAAGGGGAGATGTCTGGTCGGGAGCCGACATGGCCCCGATTATTCCTGCATCAAGCGGTACCGCGGGTAACCCGATAACTTGGGGCGCCTATGGCTCCGGGCCTAACCCCGTCCTGACGGCTGCCTCTTACCGCAGCAAAGCGTCGGACTGGAAAAACGAGGGCGGCAATATCTGGAGCACCGGCGGCATCACGCTCGGACCTGAAATGTTGCTGAACCCGGATCTCGCCACGAATGCGGATGGCTGGTACGACCAATGCACGGGGGGCGGGGCCGCTTGCGGTTTTTTGGGACGTATCACCTCCGAAGCGCCTCCCGGCTTTATCGCCTCGTATGAATTTGTCGTGTACGACCACGGCGCGGCCACGGGAAACGTGCAACTGTACACGTCGTCCGGGTATCCCTTGAGCTTTGAACAGGGGAGCTACTATGCGATTTCTTTTCTGGCGAAGTCTTCGGTTCCTTTTCAAATCCCGGATCTGATCCTGCAGGCCGGTGGAGTAGACATCACTTCCGGGATGTACGTGAAATCGCTTCGGGTGGGGGCCGATTGGACTCCGTGTACGCTCATTTTTCGTGCCGATCGGACCGGGGTGGCCGGGCTCAACATTCTCCTTGGTGGGCCTACCGGCGCCCCGAACGGCGCAATCCTGCATCTCGCCAGCTTTTCCTGTCGCCAGATCGCTGATCGCGACTTCTTCGGCATGTACCATAGTGCCAATCTCATTTTCGACTTCTCCTCCGGCAACCCCAGCACCGGAACCTTGGTACAGAGTGGCAATCTTTCCCATCAAGGCGACTGGTACCAGTCGTACGGGGACCGTCGCATCCGTATCTACTCCACGTCTAATCCGGCCGATTATTACCAAAACGACATACTCATTGTCATCGGAATGCCCAAGACAGGGTTCTGGATTAATGCCAAAAACTATCACACAGTGCAAAATCTGGATTTCTTTGCCATGCCAAGCGCATGGTACGGCGCTAACTTCACCGGCAATACCGTCGAGCATTGCAATGCTTACTATACCGGAGGTGATCTCCAGGTAGATCCTTACGACTACCGTTGGGGCAGCGGCGCGGTCATCGTGCGTAAAGGTGAATCGGTTGGGGCTACCGGGAACATTTCCAACTGGACGGTACGCTACAACGATTTCCGGCAGACCTACGACTGTAATGTAACCTGGCAGAACTCCGATGCTGGGGCAAAAGCGGACGGCATCTGGGTTTACTACAACATCCTGGGGCTGGCGCATTATAACATCGAGTTCGGATGGAACGGAACTGGGTCGTTGATGTCTAACCTGCACATCTACAATAATGTGATGTATGACGCGGGAAAAGAATGGTCTGCAAACCAGAGACCTGACGAACCGGTGGAAACCGAAGATGCTCAGATCAAATGCTGGAATTCTCCAGGCAACGGCGCCAACTTTTACATCAATAACAACATTATGGTGGGAGGAGTGTCCCAGATGCTCTACTTCGGGGACTGGTCCCAATGGAGCTCCATCCTTACCATGGATGACAACGTATATTTCGAGCGGCCGTCCACCTTTGCAAAGGTTGGAGGGATCTCGTATGCCAGTTTTTCGGAATGGCAAGGAAGTTCCCGCCGGGATGCTGTGTCACTATATGCGGATCCCCTCTTTGTCTCCCGCTCACGCGATGACTTTCACCTTATGCCATCTTCCCCGGCCATTGGCGCTGGAGTTCCCGTCGGGCTGACGGTCGATTTCGACGGTGGTGCGATCGACCCGTCCGCTCCGAGCATCGGGGCATTCGAATTCTCCAACATCGTTCATTACAGCGTCGCCGATTCCGTTGCGACATATGGAATCCTCCCCACGGCCCCAATTACCCTCGATGGCCTCAATGCCTCGGATCAGGTTTCCGCCCACGTGTCTGCCTTCGATGGCTCCAACCAACTGGTGGCGCTCGATGCCAATCTTCCGGTCGGTGTCTATACGCTCAAGGTCACTGGGCTCGACGGCGCGCAGGCTACCCTTTACCGGCTTGGTGCCCGCGGCAACCATGACGGCACGCTCACCATCAAACCCGCTTCGCAGACCATCACCTTTCCTGTCCTGCCGATGAAATCGGTGGGAGACCCGCCCTTTCTGCTAGATGCGACCGCAACAAGCGGGTTGCCGGTCAGCTATGCGAGCTCCGATCCCAAGGTCGCCACCGTCGCCGGCAGCACCGTCACCATCGTGGGGCCTGGGACTACGACCATCACGACAACCCAGTCCGGTGACGCCAATCACACCGCAGCGGCCAGCGTGGACCGGATCCTGACCGTGGCGCCGCAGTCGCCCGGGGTATTGGGGGATCTCAACGGCGACGGCGTGGTGGATATCGCCGACGCGCTGGTCGCCCTCAAGATTGCCATCGGAGCGGTATCCCCGACTTCCATGCAGGTCGCTCTCGGTGACGTAGCGCCATTGGTGGACGGGAAACCGTCTCCCGATGGAACCATCAATGCTGGCGATGTGGTTCTAATACTGGAGAAAATAGTCGGTTTGAAAAACTGGTGAAAGGAGGAACTGCGTGGCCGGTATCGAAAGGGCTCGGCGCTTCATATGGCTTGGGGTTTGCTTTTTTCTGTGGGCCTGTGGCAGCGGAAGTCCCGGCCAAACACCATACCATGAAGTAGACTTCCCCATGAACATTCAGGGAACTGCTGCCGTAAGCGTACGCTCGGTAGATTTTTACCTGGACCTCCCGCCAGCCGTCGTGATCCACACCGACCCGGACGGGGCGGTGGCGGCAGCAGATTTCTCGCTTACCTTTTCCGGCGACCCTACCCAAGCATACTTCATCACCCGATACATGCCGGCCTCTGGGAATAAGCCGGCACAGCTCCATGTCATCGTAGTGTCGACCACGGCGTTTCCCACTGTTCCCTTCGCGATCCTGCGTTATTACGTACCTGATGGAGCGGGGGGGATGACGGTCGGCGTCGAAAGCGTCACCGCTTTCGACGGGGACGGCGTTACGGTAGCGGGCATTGGCGTCGGGTCTTCTTGATCCACCTTAGAGATCAAAAAAAGCGTTTTGGAAAGGAGGTTGAGGGAGATGCGGTTAACTTCGGGATCGGGCCCTAGGGTGCAAAGTTTGCCGGAACTCCCGCGAACCCTGGCTGAGCTGCCGTGAACTGCAGGGGAGCTATCTGAAATTGGGATGAGGTACCTTTAAGTTTGGGGAGCCACCCTGAACTTCCGAGGGCCCATCTTTAACTTCGGGGGGGGCTACCTCAAACTTGGGGGGAGGTAACTTGAACTTCGGAGGGAGCTACCCTGAACTTCGGGGGGAGGTAGCTGAACTTCGTGGGCGGTACCTTTAACTTACGGAGAGTACCCTGAACCAGGGGGAGGTACCCTGAACTTCCAGGGGAACTACCTCGATCTTTTAGGGGCTTACCCTGAACTTCGGGGGAGATTCCTTTAACTGCGGGGGAGCTATCCTCCATTTCGGAGAAGGTGGGTCGAACCTCGGGCGGGGTCACCGCAAAAAAAGAAAAGGTCCCCCGGAAAAACCGGGTGAACCTTTTCTTTTTTACCCTACCGGCGACTTGGTATTCCCGGTGTGGGCTTAGTGCACCAGGATGGTCTTGGGATCGGACCAGGGGCCCGGTCCGTCGTCGCCTACCCCGCGGACCCGCAGCGAATACTTCTGGGCCGAGTTCAGGCCCCGGTGCTCCATCCGGCTGCCGTTTTTGCGGGTGAAGTTCGCCGCGAACACCCAGTTCTCCTCAACCGTGGGATCGCCCTGGGTGATGTGCACTTCGTAGTACGAGACCCCCGGGGCCATCTTGACGGTTCCGATCACCATCCCCAGGACGTCTCCCTGCATCACCGAATAGTCGGGGGAGGCAAGGGGCGCGTAGGTACGGGGGGCGCTCCTCTTCCCCTCCCGGATCTCGAAGCCGGTGCCGCTCAGGATCGTGTAGTCTCCGAAACCGACCATCTGGACGAAATGGGCGGTCTGGTTGAGGGCGATGATGAGTTTCTCACGAAACCCTTCCCGGATTCCAATCTTCTGCAGATCCCGGTACTGCGCTGCCTCCTTGGCCGTCTCGAACTCGTCAATGGCCTTGCTCAGTTTTTCCAGGGAGATCGCACTGTGCCAGTCCCCCTGAAAGGCCGGATGCACCTTGAGGGAGTCCCGGATCTGTTTTGAGAATTTGAGCAGACCATCGTCGGTGTATGAGTCGAAGCTCGCAACTACTTTGGGACGCATGAAATCCTCCTTGACCGTAGATTGGGTTCCGTTAATGGAGTGCGAGCTTAGCGTATTTTCTTCAAAAGTCTGCCCCGGGCAAAAAAAAAAGACGCCTTCCGTCGCCGGGCTCCAAAGACCGCGCCGGAGCACGGGGCTCTTCGACCCTTCCCCCTTGGCCTGCCCAATCGGTCTCACCCCTTTGATGTTGTAACCCCACCTTTACACCTTATTGATTCAAACGAAATACTGGTCTGTTACGCTCGGCATCTCCGGCGGGCGACCCTTTTGGGCCCGCGCTTGATTGGTAGCGCCAACTCGTCGGTCCGCACGTCGTCTCTTAGGGGGAGGCGCGGCCGCTCTTTCGGACCATTAAAGGAAGCAGGATGCGCATCGCGTTCATAGCCGTCAAAGGGATGCCCTTGGGCGGCGGTATCGAAAAGGTCACCGAGGAGATCGGTTCCCGGCTTGTCGGCCGGGGGCACGAGGTCATCGTGTACGCGGGGCGCATGTCCGGCAGCCGCGACGGCATCTACCACGGCATGCGGGTGAAGACGGTCCCGGCAATCCGGACCCGCGCCCTCTACAAGCTTTCCATCTGCCTGCTGGCCACCCTCGACGTGGTCCTGCGCGAAAAGGTCGATCTGATCCACTTCCACGCCATCGGCCCCTCGCTCTTCTCGCTTTTCCCCCGCCTGTTCGGGATCCCGACCGTGGTGCAGGTCCACGGCATCGAGCGCAAGCGCGACAAGTGGGGGGTGGCCGGGAGGCTCTGCCTGGCGCTTGCCGAACTCTCGGTCTACTTCCCGAACCGGGTCACCGCGGTCTCCCGGGTGCTGCAGCGCTACTTCGGGGAGCTCTACCACCGTGGCGTCTCCTACATTCCCAACGGCGTCTCCGTTGATCCCCCCCGTCCGCCGGCCTGGCTGGTCGAGCAGGGGATCGCGCCCCGTCGCTACGTCCTCTTCGTGGCGCGCACCGTCGAGGAGAAAGGGGCGCACTTCCTGATCGAGGCCTTCCGCAAGCTCGACACCGATTTCCAGCTGGTCATCGCCGGGGACGACCCGCACGGCGCACGGTACCAGGAACGGCTGCACCGCCTGGCGCAGGGGGACCCGCGCATCCTCTTCACCGGGTTTGTCACCGGGGAGCCCCTGGCGGAGCTTTTCAGCAACGCCTACCTCTTCTGTCTCCCCTCGACCATCGAGGGGCTCCCCCTGTCCCTGCTGGAGGCGATGGGGTACGGCAACTGCTGCCTGGTGAGCGACATCCCGGAAAACCTCGAGGCCGCCGGTGACGCCGGCTGCTCGTTCAAAAACCGCGACCCGGAGGACCTGCGCCGGGTGCTCGCCGGACTGATCGCCCGACCCGACCGGGCCGCGGCCCTGCGGGAACGGGCGGCAAACCGGGCCCGGCACGATTTCGGCTGGGAGGGGGTGACCGCGCAAATGGAGGCGCTCTACCGCACCCTTCCCGGGCTGCAGGGGTGCCCGGAACGGCTGGCGCAACAGGAGACCATCTGATATGGACGGGATCGTCGCGGTCACCTACCGCTGCAACTGCCGATGCCTCATGTGCGAGACCTGGCGGCACCCAAGCCGCCCCGAGGCGGAGATCGCCCCTCAGCTGCTGGAGAAGCTCCCCCCCCTGGTGCGCCTGAACGTCACCGGCGGGGAGCCATTTTTGCGGGAGGACCTGGACCGGATCCTCTCCATCGTGAAGCGCAAGGCAAAGCGGGTGGTGATCAGCAGCAACGGCGTCCTCACCGACCGCACCCTCCGGGTGATGTCGCGTCACCGCGACGTCGGGGTCCGGATCAGCTTCGACGGCATGAGCGCCACCCACGAGGCGATCCGCGGGGTCCCCGGGATCCATCACCGGGCCCTGGAGACCCTGAGGGGGTTGAAATCCCTGGGGATCCGGGACCTCGGGATCGCCGTCACCGTGTCGGACCAAAATGCCGGGGAACTGGTCGACCTCTACCGCCTGGCCCGCCGCGAGGGGGTGGAACTCGCCACCGCCATCCTGCACAACGCCTACTACTTCCACAAGACCGACAACCGGATCGAGGATCCCGCAGTGGTGCAGGCGGGGATCGAGCCGCTCATCGATGCCTACCTCGCTTCCTCCTCTCCCAAGGACTGGTTCCGCGGCTACTTCACCCGGGGGCTCGTCGAGCACCTGCACGGCCGGAAGCGGCTTCTCAAGTGCACCATGGCCCGGGATTCCTTCTTCGTCGACCCCTTCGGCCTGGTCCGCCCCTGCAACGTCATGGACCACCCCTTCGGAAACCTGAACGACGAGAGTTTCGAAGCGCTCTGGACCGGGGCGCGCGCCGACAAGGCGCGGCGTCGTGTCGAGTGCTGCCCGGAGAACTGCTGGATGATCGGCAGCGTCGGTCACCTGATGCGGCGGCGGATCTGGGAGCCGTTTGCCTGGATCGCCACCCGCAAGTGGCTGAAGCGGCGGGAGGAAGCATGAACCTGGCCGTCCGTCCCCTCCCCGTGCCGCTGCCGGCTGCCGCGGCATTTTTGACGCTCCTGTTCCTGGTCGCCTACTGGCCGCCGCTCAAGGGGCTCGCCCACGTCTGGCAGAGCAACCCGGAGTATTCCTACGGTCCGCTGATTCCGGCGATCTCCCTCTATCTCCTCTGGAAGCGGCGGGAAGGGCTCCAGGCCATTGAATCCGCCCCGTCCTGGCGGGTTCTCCCGGCCCTTGGCGCGGCGCTGCTCCTCTCCTTGTACGGGGTGCTCGGCTCGAGCGGCAACATCGCGCTCCCGTTGATCCCGGTCCTGCTGCTGTTGTTTGCCGCCTTTTGCTTCGGAATCCCGCTCGCCCGGCGACTCATCTTCCCGCTGGGGTTCACCGTCTTCATGATCCCGATCCCCGCCGTGCTGGAGCGGACCCTCGGCATGTACCTCAAGTCGGTCTCCACCTCGCTTGGGGAGTCGATGGTGCGGGCCTGCGGCCTTCCGGTCTTCGTCAGCGGCAACCTCATCGACCTGGGGGTGATCCAGCTTCAGGTGGTCGACGCCTGCAACGGGCTCGGCTACCTCTTCCCGCTGATCGCCCTGGGGGTCCTCTACGCCGGCGTCTTCGAGCGGACCCCGTGGAAGCGGGGCTGCCTGGTCGCGGCGACCCTCCCGATTGCGGTGGCGGTGAACGGCCTGCGCCTGGGGGTGACCGGACTGCTCGCCCACCGCTTCGGGAGGGCCGCGGCGGAAGGGTTCTTTCACGACTTCACCGGCTGGGTCCTCTTCGTGGTCGCTTTCGCACTCCTGGCGGCCGTGGGGCGGCTGCTCGCCCTGTTTCCCTCCTCGGCGGTCGGCGCCGCGGCGGCTGCGCCACCCCTTGAGCCGACGGCTGCTCCGGCCGGGAACCCGCCCGCCGCCCCGTTTGCCGTCGGGGTGCTCCTGCTCGTCGTGACCGCCGCGTTCACGCTGAGGACGCAGGCGCTGCCCCCGGTGCAGCTCAAGGGGGGGCTCGCTTCCTTTCCGACCGAAATCGGCGCCTGGCGCGGAGCGGCGCTCCCTTCCGATGCCGAGACGGTCGCGGCATCCGGGGCGCAGGACGCCTACAACGGCGAGTACCGCGACCCGGCCGGCCGGGTGGTGTTCCTCTACCTCGGCTACCGGGGCAGCGCCTTTTTGGAGAACGAGAACTTCTTCCACTCCCCGACGGTCTGCCTCCCCTCGGGCGGGTACCGGGTGGTCACCGAGCGGCAGCGGGAGATCGCCGGGGATCCGGTCTGGGGGCGGCTCAGGTTGACCGAGATGGTGATCGAGGGGGAGGGGGCCACGATGGTGGTGTACTTCTGGTTCCACACCAAAAGCCGGGTCACCGGCAACAAGAGCGTCAACCGCTTCCATCTCACCCTCCACGCCCTGGCGCGCGACAATACCTACGATCTTTTCGTCCGTCCGGTGGCGGTGGTCGCCCCCGGGGAGAGCGTGGCGGACGCCGAGGCCCGGCTGGACCGCTTCGTCCGCGAACTCTCCCGCACCGAACGCCGCTTCCTCGCCGAGCGGACCGCCTTCCTGTGATCCAAACGCGAAACTTTCACACGTCCGAGCTTGGTCTGTAACATTTTTCCACTATGGTGGCTCAAGACCTGCGACGGGCCCGCTCCTCGGCTCGCCGCGAGAGGAGGGGGGGATACATGCGGCGGGGACGCAAGCGGTCGCTGGTGCGGGCGGCGGAGGCGCCGGAGCTGATGCTCGGTTTTCTCCTGCTGACCTTCCCGGTGCTGCTCCTTTTCCTCCTGGCGTGGTTCGCTCCCGGCTTTCTCTACCGGGAGGAGCCGCTGCGCCGCTGCGACGCCGCAATCCTCTTTCTGGGCCCCGGCGACCAGAACCGGATGGTCGAGGCGCGGCAGCTACTTGCCGAAGGCTATGCCCGCTTCCTGGTCGTCCCCTACACCGGTGAGGTGTTTGCCGCCCGGCAGGGGAGCCTGCAGCGGATCGCCGGTGATCCGGCCCGCGCCGGGTTCCTCTTCCCGGCCCGCAAGGCCGCCCGGTACCGTACCTTCTACGAGAACACCCACGCCGAGGCTCTGGAGGCGAAGCGGATCATGGCCGGGCTCGGGCTGAGGTCGGCGCTTTTGGTGAGCTCGGGGTACCACATGCGCCGGATCTCCTTCATCGCGGCCCGGGTCTTCGACGGCTCTTACGCCATCTTTTGCACCCCCGCCCGATGGGAGCCCCCCTTCGAGCCCTCCGACTGGCTCAACCGGGAGCGGCGCAGGATCATCCTCAGCGAATACGTGAAGATCGCCTGGTTTTTGCTTTACGGGGTGCTCGGCGGCCCGTGACGCCCGCTGCAAACGGATTTTCGCCCCCGACAAGAACGCGGGGGGCCGACAGGAGACAAGGACATGAAACTTTTGGTCACCGGCGGGGCAGGCTACATCGGAAGCCATGTGGTGAAGGCCCTGGGTAAAAAAGGACACCAGGTCGTCGTCTACGACAACCTCTCCACGGGCCATCCCTGGGCGGTCACCCACGGTGAACTCGTGGTGGCGGATCTTGCCGACCGGGAACGGCTGGAAGGGGTGCTGGCGGCCTTCCGGCCGGACGTCGTGCTCCACTTTGCCGCCCTGATCCGGGTTGAGGAATCGGTCCGCGAGCCGCTCAAGTACTACCGCACCAACGTCTCCTACACCTTGAACCTCTTGGAGGCGATGACCCGCTGCGGGGTGCGCAACCTCATTTACTCCTCCACCGCCGCGGTCTACGGCATCCCGGAACGGCTCCCCGTCGACGAGACCGCGCCGCTTGCCCCGATCAACCCCTACGGGGCCTCCAAGGTTATGGGGGAGAAGATCATGGAGGACCTGGCCGCCGCCGGCGGGTTGAACTACGTCGCCCTGCGCTACTTCAACGTCGCCGGGGCCGATTCCGAAGGTGAGCTCGGACAGGCCTACCGGGACGCCACGCACCTCATCACCCGCGCCCTGAAGACCGCGGCCGGCGAGTCCCCGCGGCTCTACGTCTACGGGACCGATTACGACACGCCGGACGGTACCTGCATCCGCGACTACATCCACGTCGACGACCTGGCGAGCGCCCATCTTTGCGCGATGGAGTACCTGGTCGCGACCGGGCGCTCGGTGGCGCTGAACTGCGGCTACGGGCATGGCTATTCGGTGCGCGAGGTGGTGGAGACGGTCCGGAAGGTGACCGGGGTCGACTTCCCCGTGGAGGAGATCTACCGGCGCGCCGGGGACTCTCCGGTGGTGGTTGCGGACAGCACGCGGCTCAAGGAGACCACCGGTTGGTCTCCGCGCCACGACGACCTCGAATTCATCGTCCGCAGCGCCCACCTCTGGGAGCAGCGACTCGCCACCCGGGTGGCGGGTCGCTGATGGCCCCGGCGGTACGACATCCGGTGCCGCCCGCCCCGCAGCCGGCCGGGCTTTGGCGCCTGGTCCTCTTGCTTTTCGGCCTGGCCCTGCTGTGGGCGGGGCCGGCCGCGGCGGGGGAGCCCTGGGCCGGGTTCTTCTTCACCCCGCAGGCCAACGGCAACGGGAACCACAACCGTTTCCTCGCCGAGTTCGAGGAGCTGGTGCGCTCCCTGAAGGCCAAAGGGATCAACACCATCGTCTTCGACATGAACTACGGCGCCTTTCACTTCACCTCCGACTACCGGATGGGCCGTGCCTCCTACCCCGCCAACCGCGGCTTCAGCCGGATCGAGGCGCGCCGGATGGCCCAGATCGCCCGGGAGAACGGGATGCAGGTGATGGTGGCCCTGCAGGTCCTGACCCACTCGGTGGGAAACGTCTTTCCCTACGTGTACCCCCAGTACATGCTCGCTGGCCGGGAGTGGCGGCCGGGGGTGCTCTACACCGCCTACGAGGACTGGGTCAGTTACCGCGGCAAGAGCTATCTCTGCACCTCGACCCGCCGTTCGACCCCGGACAACGCCCCGGGCCCGAAGGCGTTTTACTGGCGCGAGGCGCCGACCAACACCCGGGACCCCTTCAACAAGGAGGGGGAGCAGGTCGTCTTCAAAATGATGGACGAGCTGGTGGAGGCGTTCACGGTGGACGGGATTCCGCCGGAGGGGTTCCACATCGGGTGCGACGAGGTCGGGTGGTGGTATGCCGAACCGCGGCGGGAGACGGGGATGAGCTCGGCCCAGGTCTTCGCCCTGGCGGTCACCAACGCCTACCGCCACCTCCAGGAAAAACATCCCGGGATGGAAGTCATCATGTGGGGCGACATGCTCGACCCCGCGTGGAACGGGATGCCCAGGTCCGAGAAGTACAACCTTTCCGGGAGGGACACCGCCGCCGCGCTCGACCTGATCCCCAAGGGGATCATCATCGCCGACTGGCGTTACGAGGCGAACCAGCGCTACCGCTACGACGACGCCCGGCAGAGCTTCCCTTCGGTGGCCCAGTTCGCCGCCCAGGGATTCCGGGTCTGGCCCACGAGCTGGGCCGACGTCAAGGCGACCCGGGACCTCGTCTGGACCGGCAACGAGGAACGGGCCCGGACCGGGAAGGTGGTGGGGCACCTCTACAGCACCTGGCTCATGGGGATCGTGCCGGAATTCACCCGTCTATTGGCCGATTCGGGACGCCAGGTCCCCGACACCCTGCTCGCCGACGTCGGCGCCGAGGAGCGGTCGCGCTACCGGGGATACTACCGGGGCATCGCCGACGCCATCAACCAGACCGGCACGTTGATCGGGGCCAGGGCCTGCCGGGGCACCGACCGCAGCTGCGGGGCCTACCCCGACTGCCGGGATCTGACCGTACAAAGCGGCTTTTATGGAGGCTCCTTCCGGGAGTACTCCTGCCGGGACAACCGGAGCGCCTTCCGGACCCTGAGCCTCCCGGTCGACTACGCGGGGGCCTGGCGGCTGAACGGGGTTCCCGACGGTGCTGCCGGGGCGCACCAGGTCGCCCTGAAAAACGGGGCGCGCCTCGCCGAGGACCCGGTCCGGGGGAAGGTGGCCTACTTCTCCGGCTACGGGCCGAACGTCCGGGTCCGGCACCGCGCCTCGCTCGACCCGGGGAGCGGGAGCTTCAGCATCGGCGCCTGGTTCAAGGCCGGCCCCGGCGGGGGGCTTGGGACCATCGTCTCCAAAGACCCCGGCTTCCGCTGCTACAACCTCTTTCTGGACCCGGAGGGGATGATCTGGTTCGAGACCAACGGGGTCCGCTTTTACCGCTACTCGGCGCCCGGGGTCAGTTACCGGGACGCCAAGTGGCATCACGTTGTCGCGGTCTTCGACGCCGGCGTCCCCACCATCGACCTCTACCTGGACGGGGCGCTTGCCAACGGCAAGTACGTGTTCATCGACGGCACCAACGTCAAGTCGAGCCCCTCCGACCTCTTCATCGGGAATAACGACGGCAATGGGGCCTACCAGTTCCTGGGGTGGATCGGCGACGTCGTCCTCTTCAACCGCGTCCTCTCCGCCGGGGAGGTGAAGATGATGTACCTGGCCGAACAACGGCCGGCCGCGCGGAAGAGGGGGGGCGCCCCGGGGCCCAAGGCGCCTTGACCGGGGGCGCGGCGTGAAGAAGCTCCTCGTCGGTGCCGCCCTGGGTCTAGCCCTGGCGCTGATCTGCCTCCGGGATGCCCCCGGTTTTTTGAGCTGCTCCGATCCCCCCGGCAGGGCCGACGCCGTCGTTTTGTTCCTGGGGCCCGAGCAGGTGGAGCGCTTCGACGAGGCGATGCGCCTGGTCCGCAGCGGTTACGCAACGCACCTGGTGATCCCCTCCTTCGGGCTCACCCTCGATCCGGCCGGGGCGCAGGCCCTGGAAAAGGACCACAAGGGGTTGCGGCTCAAGGAGCGGACCTTCTGGGTCCGCAAGGCCGTTACCTACCGGCGCTACTACGAAAACACCCACGTGGAGGCCCTCGAAGCGAGGCGCCTCATGGAGCGGCATGGCTTCCGGTCCGCGCTCGTGGTCAGTTCGCGCTACCACATGAGACGGCTGAAGCTGATCACCGGCCGGGTCTTCGACCCGGAGCACTTCCGGCTCGCCTACGTCCCCTGCCGCTTCCAGCCCGGCCTGGGGGAGGGGGACTGGACCAGCCGGGACCGACGCAAGGTCATCATCGGGGAGTATCTCAAAATTGCCTGGTTTCTTCTTTACAGCACGGTCGGCTAGATGACGGGGCGGGGTTCGGGAAAGGACGCGGATCTGCTCGACTTCTCCGTCGACCGCAAGACCATCGGGAAAAGCGCCCTCCACAGCGTCTTCATGCAGCTCCTCGTCCGGCTCAAGGGGCTCATCACCATGCCGGTGCTGACCTACTTTCTGAAACCGGGGGAGATCGGGGCGTTCAACCTGATCCTGGTCACCTCGGCGATGCTGGTGCCGCTTTTTTCCCTGAACCTGACCGACGGGCCGGCGATCCACTTCGTCCAGGAGCGGTCACGGGAGCGGATCGTCACCATGTACAACACGGTGACGAACAGCGTGCTCCTTTGCAGCGCGCTCCTTTTCCCCCTCTTCTGGTTCGCCATGTACCGGTTCGGCGGCTCCTACTACCGGCTGTTTCCGCTCATGGCGCTGCTGCTTTTTTCCAACATCTTCTACAAGGTGGTCACCTACGTCCTCGCAGTGTTCCAGAAGACCGCCATGCTGGTGAACAACGCCGTGATCAAGGACGTCGGCGGGACCGTCCTCACCGTCATCGTCGTCGCGGCCGGCTACTCCTTCACGGGGATGGTGCTGGTCCAGGTGGCGATGAACTTCGCCGCGGGGCTTTTGGTCTACCGCTTCACCCGCAGGGAGCTCGCCTATGCCCCGGTCATCGACCGGACCCTGCTTTTGAAGTTCCTGAAGATGGCCCTCCCGCTGCTCCCGGTCTTCTTTTTCTCCTGGCTGATCCAGTCCTCGGACTCCTTTTTCCTGGCCTATTTCAAGGGGGACGACGCGGTGGGGAAGTATTCGATCATCTACAGCTTCGCGAGCCTGGTCCTGTCGCTCACCCTGGCGCTGAACTTCTTCTGGTTCCCGGTGTCGGCCCGGCTTTGGGTCGACGACCGGGAGAAGTACCGCCAGGTCTTCGTCTCCGTCTTCGCCGGGTTTGCGGCTCTGCTGGGGACCCTGGTGCTCCTTTTCGAGCTCAACTCCGCGCTGATCGTCCGGCTCCTGGTCCGCCGCCCCGAGTACCAAGACGCTCACGTCATCACCGGGATCATCGCCCTGGCGTACTCGATGCAGGTGCTGATCACGCTGCTGACCGCACCGCTGTACTCCAACGGCAACACGAAGAGCATCTTCTCCTGCTACCTCGTCGGCGGGGTGGCCAACGCCGTCCTCAACCTGCTCCTGATCCCCGGCTGGGGGATCCTGGGAGCGGCGGTGAGCACCGCGCTCTCCTACCTGGTCATCGTCTTGTTGATGGGGTACCTGAACTACCGCCTGGTCCGCTTCGCGTTTCTGGACCGCCGCCTCCTCCCGGTGGCCGGCACCTTCGCCGTACTTTGGCGCGGTGCCGTCTGGCTGCGCGAGTCGGCCGCAACGCACCAGCTCCTTTTGGCGGACGCGGGGCTCGTCCTGGCGGTGGCGCTGGGACTTTACACCATCGCCTTGAACGGCAGGGAAAAGCAGTACCTGGGCGGCATGTTCGCCGGAGTCAGATCGAAACTGGGGGCAGGGGGATAAGATGGGAAAGACCGTCATCATCGGGGCCGGACTGGCCGGTCTCAGCGCGGCGTATCACGCCCAGCAGAAGGGGGTGCCGTACGACCTGTACGAGGGGGACGCCGCGGTCGGCGGGTGCTGCCGCTCGGTCGGGGAAAAGGGATTTCTCTTCGACTACTCGGGGCACCTGCTCCACCTCAAGGACCCCTACTTCCAGGGGCTGGTGCGCGAGCTCCTCGGGGACAACCTCGTGGTCTTGCATCGCAATGCCGTCATCTACTCCCACGGGGCCTTCACCCGCTATCCGTTTCAGGCCAACCTGCACGGGCTGCCGGCCGGTGTCGTCAAGGAATGCCTCCTCTCCTTCGTCCGAAGCTACTACGAAAACGAGGATCTCCCCACCCGCGCCTACGCGACCTTCCGGGATTGGATCGTCGCCAAGCTGGGCGAAGGGATCGGGGAGCACTTCATGTTTCCCTACAACGAGAAGCTCTGGACCGTCCCCACCGAGGAGATGACCTGCGAATGGATGAGCGAATACGTCCCCAAACCGAGCCTGGAAGACGTCTTCAACGGAGCCCTGGAGGACCAGTCCAAGGGGTTCGGCTACAACGCGACCTTCTGGTACCCCCGGCAGGGGGGGATTCAGGCGCTGTGCGACGCCCTGGCCGGCCGGGTCGGCAACCTGCACCTGAACCGCCGGGTCACCGCCGTCGATCTGGCCGCCAACTGCGTACGCTTTGCCTCCGGGGAGACCGCGCCGTACCGCAGGCTGGTATCCACGATGCCCCTTAAGGGGCTGGTAGGGCTCCTGGCCGGTGAGGTCCCGGAAAAGGTGCTGCGGGCCGCCGCCCAACTGCGGCACAACTCGGTGCTCATCGTGAACCTCGGCGTCCGGGGGGCGGATCTCACCGACAAGCACTGGATCTACCTTCCGGAGCGCCGATTCACCGCGTACCGGGTCGGGGTCTATTCCAATTTCTCGGCGGCGCTCGCCCCTCCCGGTACCACCTCCTATTACCTCGAGATCGGCTACCGTCCCGAGTGGAACGTCGACAAGGAGGCCCTGGCCGCCAAAGCGGTGGCGGAGATGGCAGAGATCGGGCTCGTGCGGGACCCCAAGGATATCCTGGTGCGTCAACTGGTCGATCTCGACCACGCCTATGTCATCTACGACGCCAACCACGCCTCGGCGCGCCAGACCGTCCTGGATTTTTTGGCGCGGCACGACATCGTCAGCGTCGGCCGGTACGGCAACTGGGAGTATTCGGGGATGGAAGAGGCGCTGGCCCAGGGAAAGGGTGCCGTCTGAACTCACCCGGGAAGCGCCGGGACCTTGACCCCGCTCGATCCGGGGGCAAGGTACGGCCGGGAGGAAACGTCTTGAAAATTCTGCTGATCGGAAACGATCCTAAGGAGATCGGCGGGGTCGCCAACTACACCCGTCCCCTCGCCACCACCTTCGCCGAGCTCGGGCACCGCGTCCACTATCTCTTCTCGGGGGCGATCCAGAGCAAGTACGACTGGCCCGGACGCCAGCGCCTGGAGGTGCGCCAGGGCCCCTTCCCGTTCGAGACCGCGGAGATCTTCAACTCGGTCTGCCTCCCTTTCAACTACGGCTGCCCGGAAGTGGACGTCGCTGCGCCGGAGATGGAGCGGGTGATCGCGCAGTACCTCGACCGGGTGGGCCCCGACGTGGTCCATATCCACTCCCGGGTCGGCCTTCCTTTCTCGGTGAACCGGCTGGCCTTCGAGCGCGGGATCCCGGTGCTGAACACCATCCACGTCTACGGCTATCTCTGCCAGAAGCGGGTGATGATCGACCGGGAGGGAGGCATCTGCCCCGGGCCGACCGATCCGGACCGGTGCGCGGCCTGCACCGGCGCGCTCGATCCCGCCCTGGAGGTCCGCCGGGCCCGGACCCGCTACTACAAGGAGGCGTTGCGCCGCAACTGTGGCGGGCTCTACGACCTCTTCAAGGCGGGGAAGCGGCGGGCCGGGATCGGCTGGACCCCGGGGGTCTCCGCAGCGCAACCCGCGCCGGCCGGCCTCCCCGATCCGATCCTGGCGCAACGGCTCGGCGGGCGCCTCGCCGCGGGGATTGCCGCCCTGAACGACCACTGCGACCTCACCGTCTGCGTCTCCAACGACGTGAAGCAGACCCTGATGCGGTTTGGGGTCCGGGAGGAGCGCCTGGTGGTCCAGCACATCGGATCGCTGATCGCCGAGCGGCAGAAGGTCGAGGAGCGTCCCCCCCACGAACCCCTGGTGATCGGGAACATCGGAGGGGTGAACTACTACAAGGGGACCCACGTCCTTTTGGACGCGGTGCGGAGGGTGGGGCCGGGGAACTACCTGGTGAAGATCTTCGGCCGCTATAACGAGAACTACGTGGCGGAGCTCTTGAAGGAGTACCCGGATCTCCCCGTCGAGTTCACTGGGAGCTACCGCCCCGCCGACCTTCCCGAGATCCTGCGCCAGATCGACGTGATGGTCCTCCCCTCCGTCTGCAACGACACGGCCCCCCAGACCATCTTTGAATCCTTCAGCGGCGGGGTCCCGATCATCGCCTCCGCAATCGGGGGGTTCCCGGACTTCGTCCGCGACGGGGAGAACGGCTATCTGTTCCGGGCCGGGGACGGCGCCGAGCTGGCCGAAAGGATCCGCACCGTGATCGGGGACCCCGGTCTGGTCCGGACCCTGCGCCGAGGGATCCGCCCGCTCAAGACCATCGGCGACAACGCCCGGGAACTCCTCGATCTGTACCGGGAGCTCGGGGGGGGGCGGGAAGGGGTGTCCGCCGAGCCCCGGACGACCGGCCGCGGTCCCGGTCAAAGGAGAGCCTAGCGTGTCCCGGGAAGCTGCCGAGGCAAAGGGGCCGGGCCGGGTCTATGTGGTGCTGGTGAACTGGAACGGCGCCCGGGACACCGTCGAGTGCCTGGAGAGCCTTTTCCGCTCCGAGTACCCGGACTTTCGGGTCGTCGTCTGTGACAACGACTCCTCCGACGGATCGGTCGGGCATCTGCTCGACTGGGCGAGCGGGAGGACCCCGTACTGCGCCCCCGGCGCCGTGCTGGGCGGCCTGACCGCGGTTCCGGTTCCCAAGCCGGTGGAGCACTCCCTGCTGGACGGCCCGGCAGCGGAGGATGCCCCCTGCTCCGCACCCTTGACCATCATCCGGACCGGGAAGAACCTCGGTTTCGCCGGGGGGAACAACGTCGGCATCCGCTTCTCCCTGCGCCAGGGTGACTGCGGCTTCGTCTGGCTTTTGAACAACGACACCGTGGTCCTGCCGGATACCCTGAAAAAACTCGTGGCACGGGCGCGGTCGGACCGGACCATCGGTATCGTCGGGGCCACC
The DNA here is from genome assembly GCF_016458275.1 of Geomesophilobacter sediminis. Taxonomy (GTDB): domain Bacteria; phylum Desulfobacterota; class Desulfuromonadia; order Geobacterales; family Geobacteraceae; genus Geomesophilobacter; species Geomesophilobacter sediminis. The sequence continues at coordinate 207,530 of NZ_JAEMHM010000004.1, read as the reverse complement.
CTCTGCTTTTACGACCGCCCCGGCACGGTGCAGGCCCTGGGCGGGGCGAGCTTCAACAAGTACCGGTCCCTCTCCCGGCTGCTGGGCAACGAGCGCGAGCTGGCCCGGATCGGCGCGGCGGAACTGGGGGGGGTCGAGGGGCGGCTGGACTGGGTCTCGGGGGCCTCGATGCTGGTGACCCGACGTTTCCTGGCCGAGGTGGGCCTGATGGAGGAATCGTACTTTCTCTACTTCGAGGAGCTCGACTGGGCGCTTCGCGCGGGGGAGCGCTTCCGGATGGGGTATGCTCCCGGCGCCCGGGTCTTTCACAAGCACGGAGCGGCGACCAACGAGCGCAAGGGGGCCGACACCTCGATCTACTTCCGGTTCCGGGCCTGCATCAGGCTCTATCGCAAGCTGCTCCCGTACCACATGCCTTTTTGCCTCTACGGCATCGGCCGGTACCTGGCGGTCAACCTGATCAAGGGGCGGGGGTCGGTTTTCTTCCCGGTGTCGCGTGCCTTGCGAGAGGAATTCTTCTGAACCTGCGGGAGGCCACCTTGAACGGGGTCAGTGTCATCATCAAGGCGCTCAACGAGGAACACCACATCGAGGCGGCGCTTCGCTCCGCCTTGGAGGGGGTCCGCGCCGTGGGGGGGGAGGTAATCCTCGCCGACTCGGGTTCCACCGACCGGACCGTCGCGATCGCCCAGGGGTTCCCGGTCACCATCGTGCAGCTGGCCGCTCCGGAGGAGGCCTGCTGCGGCATCGGCCCCCAGCTTGGATTCCAGGAAGCGGCCGGCGACTTCGTCTACCTCATGGACGGGGACATGGAGCTGGTCCCCGGCTTTCTCGAGGCGGCGCTCGCCGTGCTGGGAAAGGACGCTTCGCTGGCGGGGGTGGGGGGGATGATGGAGGAGGTGGGGACCTTGAACGCCGAGTACCTGCTCCGGAAACGGATGGCCCAAACCGACCGCCAGCCGGGGCCGGTGACCCATCTCACCGGCGGGGGGCTGTACCGGGTCGCGGCGGTCCGGTCCGTGGCGTACTTCTCCAACCGCAACCTGCACGCCTTCGAGGAACTGGAGCTGGGGGTCCGCCTGGCGCACGCCGGGTGGGGGCTCTCCCGTCTCCCCCGGTTGAGCATCCGGCACCATCCCCACCAGGTGGGAAGCTACCGGCTCCTCTTGAGAAGGGTCCTCACCGGCTCCAACATGGGGCCCGGCCAGATGCTGAAGGCATCTTTCGGAAAGCCGTACTTCCGGCGGATCCTCCCCCGTTTCACCTTCGTCTACGTGACGGCCGGTTGGATCGCCCTGCTCGCCCTGGTGCCGGTTCTCCCCGTCCCCCTGCCGGCACGGGCCGGGGCGTTTCTCGCGGGCGCCGGGGCACCTTTCGTCCTTTTGGGGGTGCGCAAGGGGGGACTCGGCGCGGGGGCGTACTGCCTGCTGAGCTGGCTGAGCTCGCTTTTCGGGGCGGTGCGGGGGCTTTGCCGCCCCCAGGTCGACCCGGCCGCGCCGGTGGCGCGGAAGGTGATTCAAGTCGGCCGCCGCCACGGTCAAACCGGTCCGTAGCCGCGCCGCGGCCCGATTCCCGGGCAACCGCGGCATCACGTCATCTTTTGAGGCTAATCGAGAGTTCATGATCCGTTGCGCACTGGCGATCCTATTCATCTTCATCACCTACGAAGGCTTTTTCCTCTTTCCCGAGTCCATCCGCATCCCCGTCAAGGGGGTATTCCGACTGAAGGACGCGATCTTCCTGATTTCGCCCCTGTTCCTTCTGTTCAGCCTCCAGCACGTAATCCGGAGCGTGAGCGAGGACAAGGAGGCGCGGCTGATCCTCGCGGGGGTGCTGCTCATCGTATTCAACCCGCTCATGGCCCAGATGTACTTCGGTCAGCCCTACCTGACCGGCCTGATGGGGTACCGGCACAGCCTTTTTTACCTCCTCTTCTTCGTCCTCGGGGCGATGATCCGCGACGAGCCGGATCTGGTCCGCTTCTGCCGCACCATGGCGGTCCTGGTTTTCGCCTACCTCGTCTTGCTGGTGCTCACCAGGAGCGATCCGCACCTGGGGATCATCCACTACGACCAGAACTGGTACGAGCGCGATTCCCTGGTCCGGTACGGGGGGAGGAGGATGTTCTTCCCTTTCGGCATGGTGTACATCCTCTTCTACTTCATCGCCCTGGCCGACTACACCAGCACCGGGGGGCCCCGGAGCGGGTTCCAGAGGTACTTCCTCCCCCTGTTTCATCTGAACTTCGCCCGCTCCGTCCTGCTGACCGGCACGAGGATCTTCATCTTCCTGCTGCCGATGGCCTCGCTGCTGGCGGTATGGAACAGCCGACGGAGGTGGTTCATCATGGCGGGGCTCGCCCTCACCCTCGCGGTCTCCCAGGGGATCTCCCTGGCGCGCTCCGGCGGGAACTGGGAGGCGACCAAGCTGGGGCAGCTTTTTTCCGCCACCCCGAGCATCGAGAAGGAGACCGGCCGTTCCATGCAGAACCGGATCTGTTTCGAGAACTTCCTGAAGTCGCCGGTCCTCGGGGTGGGCTCGCTCATCGACAGCAAGAGTCCCTCGGGGGATCTCCAGAAGTACGGGTTTTTCAACTGTCCCGACATCGGCTTCGGCAAGATCGCGGCCGAATACGGGGTGCTCGGGCTCCTTTGGGTCCTCTGGCTCTTCGTCCACGTCTTCAAAAAGACCGGGGCGATCATCCGGGAGGGAGGGGGGCAGGGGGGGTACTCGGTGACCGTGGCGCGGGGGCTCAGGTACTTCTACGTGATGCTCGCCCTGTCGCTTTTCAACCTGAACCATTTCCACGCCTTTGACTCGATACCGGTGATTGCCTTGTCGCTGGTGCTGTTGCGGACCGCGGGAAAGGGGGCCCCCCCGGGGCCGGAACTCCCGGTCCCGGCCCGGCAGCTGAAAACGCGCGCCCGTGCCGGTGCCGCCATCTTGGATACGGAAAGGGCGTGATGTCGAAAAGAAAACTCAGGATAGGTCTTTTGATGAACGGCCCGGTGGTCCACGCCTGGATCTACCGGGTCCTGGAGCGCCTGGCGGCGTCCGGCGGCGCGGAGATCGCCCTGGTCATCTACAAGGAGTCCCCCCCGCCCCGGGGGCTCCGGGAGCTCTGGGTGCGCCGGCGGCGGGGCGTCTACTTCCTGTTCGACCTTTTGGACCGGCGTCTGTTCCGGCGCCCCGACAGCGCCTTTGCCAGGGTGGACGCCTCGGAGCTTTTGGCCGGGGTCCCGGTACTCACCGTCCGGCCCAGGCAGCAGGGATACCTGGAGGAGATCGAGGAGGCGGAGCTGGAAAAGATCCGCGGCGGCGACCTCGACATCCTGATCCGGTTCGGCTTCCAGGTCCTTGCCGGTGGCATCCTCGGCGCCGCGCGCTACGGGGTCTGGTCGCACCACCACGGGGATAACCGGTCCTACCGCGGCGGCCCCCCCGGGTTTTGGGAGGTGGTGCGCGGCACCCCGGTGACCGGCTCGATCCTGCAGCTCCTCAACGAGGAACTGGACGGCGGCCAGATCCTCTGCCGCTCCTGGTCGCTCACCGACTGGCTCTCCCCGACCCGTAACCGCGAGCACCTCTTCTGGAGCTCTTCCTCCTTCCTCCCCCGGCAGATCGAGCGGCTGCACCGGATGGGGGCCGAGGCCTTCTTCGCCTCGGTGGCCGGGAAGAACCCGCCGTTTTCGTTCTACGACCGGCCGATGTACCGGGTCCCGGCCAACCTGGAGGCCCTCGGGCTGGTGGTCCGGCATGGGGTCCGGGTCGCGGCGAGGTCGCTTCGGAAATGCCTCTACCGCGACCAGTGGTGGCTGATGTTCGCCCTCTCCGAGCAGATCCCCACCTCCCTGCGCCGGTACCGGGCCATTGCCCCCCCAAAAGACCGGTTCTGGGCCGACCCCCACCTCGTCTACCGGCAAGGGAAGTACTACATCTTCGTCGAGGAACTGGTGTATCGAAACCGGCGGGCGCACATCTCGGTCCTGGAGATGGACGAGGCGGGGAACTACACCGCCGCCGTCCCGGTGCTGGAGCGACCCTACCACCTCTCCTACCCCTTCGTCTTCGAGTGGGAGGGAACCTGGTACATGGTTCCCGAAAGCTCCGGCAACGGGACCGTCGAGCTCTATGAGTGCGTCGAGTTCCCCCACCGCTGGCGCTTCCGGATGAACCTCATGCAGGGGGTGCGGGCCGTCGACGCCACGCTGCATTACGCGGACGGCCGGTGGTGGCTCTTCGCCGCTTTGGCCGAGCATCCCAGAAGCTCCATCCACACCGAGCTCTGCCTCTTCTCCTCTCCCGAGCTCTTCACCGACCGCTGGACGCCGCACCCGGAAAACCCGATCGTCTCGGATGCCCGCAACGCCCGCCCGGCGGGGAGGATCTTCGCCCAGGACGGGAGGCTGTACCGCCCGGCACAGAACTGCTCCGGCCGCTACGGGCGCGGTTTCAACCTCAACGAGATCACCTTGCTCACCCAAACCGAGTACCGGGAGGAACGGGTGGTCTCGGTGGAGCCCAACTGGAGGCCGGGGATGACCGCAACCCACACCCTTTCCCGGGAACATCGGCTTTGCGTGATCGACGCCCTGATGAGCCGGCGCAAGTTCTTTTGAGGGGGGAAGCCATGGACCGGACCGGAAAGATCCTGATGGCCGGGCCCTCCCGGGAGGGACGGGGCGGGATCACCAAGGTGGTTAACAACTGGCTCGAGGCCGACTACCTGGCCGGCTTTCGCCTCGATTACCTGGCGACGACCGCCGGCGAGGGGGGGAAACTCCTTCCCGCAGTGGCCGCGGTGGCCCGCGCCGCGCGCCGTCTCGGGGAGTACGATCTGCTCTACATCCACAGCTCCTCACGGAGCAGCTTCTTCCGCAAAAGCCTGATCGCCTGGCTGGGGCGGCTTTATGGCCGGAGGATGATCCTGCATATCCACCCCAACCACTTCCTGGACTTTCTGGCCCAGGCCCGCGGCGTCAAGCGGAGCTACATCCTGGCGACCATGGCCCAGTTCGAGGCCGTGGTCGCCCTCAACGACGAGGTGGCGGCGGTGGTGCGGCGGCTGCTCCCGGGACGTCAGGTCTTCGTCCTCCCCAATCCGGTGGACCTGAACCGGTTTGCCGCCCCCGCGCCGGAGCGGCGTGACGAGGCTACCTTCCTCTTTTTGGGGAGCCTCCTCCCCGCCAAAGGTATTTACGATCTGGCGGCCGCGGTCGAGATCCTGAAGGGGCGCGGGGTCAGGGTCCGGGTGAACTGCTTCGGTGCCTCGGACGGAGGGGCCTTCGCCGCCCACCTCGCCCGCCGGGGACTGGGGGAGATCTCGGTCGGCTCCTGGCTGGGGCCGGACGAAGTGGTCCGGGAACTCAAGCGCTGCACCGCGCTCATTCTCCCCAGCCACACCGAAGGGCTTCCCAACGTGGTGCTGGAGGCGATGGCCGCCCGGACGCCGGTGCTTGCCACGAGCGTCGGCGGGCTGCAGGATCTGCTGCGCGACGGTGAGAACGCCCTGGTCTTCGCCCCGGCAGATCCCGAAAGCCTGGCGGACAAGATCGCGCTTAGCCTGGCCGACCCGGCCCTTCGGCGCACCGTCGCCGACCGGGGGTTCCGCGACGTCGCCGGCCGCTACGACAGCGCCGTACTGAAAAAGCGTTTCCGCTCCATTTTGGAGGCGGTCCTGGGGGGGGCGCCATGCTGAGGTTCCTGCTGCTCCGTCTCAAGCACGCCTCATGCTCCGAGATCCTTTTTCGGGCCCGGCAGCGGGCCGGCAGCTTCCGGATCAAAAGGTGGGCGCGCAGCGGGCGCCGCTTCCCGGTTCCGGAGCCGGAGCCGGAGGCGGTCCGTCTCCTGGTGCTTCCCGCCGGGTATCCCGCCGTGACCTGGGAGCGGGTCGAGGCGCTGCTTGAGGGGGAGCGGTTCACCCTGAATACCGACGCGGCGACCCTCCGTGCCTGGGAGCGCGCCCACGCCATCGGCGCCCCCGGCGCAGCCCGGGGCGACCTCAGGACGGTGTGGGAGCCGGCGCGCCTCCAGCATCTGGCCCTCCTCCTCGCCTACCCGGGATCCGGTGACGACCCGGGGCAGGAAAGGGCGCGCCGCTACCTCCTGGAGGACCTGATGCGCTGGCTCGACGCGCACCCGTTCCCCTTCGGTCCGCACTACCTTTCGGCGATGGAATGCGGCCTGCGGATACCGGTCTTTTTGGGGGCGCTCAAGGCCGGCCCGGACCCCGGGGAGCTCCGGCGGCTGGGGGAGGCGCTCTACCTCCACGCCCGGTGGATCGAGGCCAACCTGTCGCTTTACTCCTCCTTGGGGAACCACACGGTCTGCGAGGCGCTGGGGCTGCTCTATGCCGGCACCCTGTTTCGGACCGACCGGTCCGGGGCGCGCTGGCTGGATACCGGTTGCCGCCTGCTGGACCAGGAGCTTTGCCGCCAGGTCCTCCCCGACGGCGGAGCGCTGGAGCAGTCCCTGTCGTACCACCGCTTCGTGCTCGACCTGTACTGGCTGGCGCTTGGCTTCATCGAGGGAAACGGTCTCGGGGGGTGTCCTGGGTGGCGGGAACGGCTGACCGCCGGGGAATCGTTTCTCGCCGCCGTTACCGACTCCTCCGGGGGGATCCCGGCGCTGGGGGACAGCGACGACGGATGGGTGATCGCCCCCGGGCTGCAACCGGAGCGCGCCGTCGTGCCTCCTCCCCCTCCCGGGGTGTACCGCTTCCCCGACGCGGGGTACACCGTCTACCGCGGCCAAGAGCTGCTGATCACCTTCGACCACGGCCCGCTCGGGATGCCCCCCCTCAACAACCACGGCCACGCCGACGCCCTTTCGGTCACCGTTTCCCTGGGCGGTATCCCCTTCCTGGTCGATCCCGGCACCTTCCGCTACAACGGGGAACCGGTCTGGCGCCGCTACTTCAAGGGAACCCGGGCCCACAACACGGTCTGCGTGGACGGAGCGGACCAGGCGGTGCAGCAGACCGGCTTCGTCTGGAGCTCCCCCTTCGCCTGCTCGGTGGAGGGCTTTGCGGCGGGGGAGGACGGGTCCTTGCTGGTGGCGGCCAGCCACGACGGCTACCTGAGGCTGCCGGGGAAGGTCCGCCACCGGCGGACCCTCCAGGTGGCCCCGGACGGCACCTGCCGGATCGAGGACCGGTTCCTCGGGGGGGGGACGCACCGCTACGAGCTCAACTTCCACTTTCACCCGGAGGTGGAGATCTCCCGGGGCGACGGCTGCTGGCTCGCACGGCGCGGCGGCCGGGTCCTGGCCCTGGAGCTTTCCGGGGGGGTGCTGCGCCGCGGCGAGGAGGAACCGCCGCTCGGGTGGTTCTCCGCGGCGTACAACCGGAAGGAGCCGGCGCCGGTCTTGCAGGCCGGGCGGCAGGGTGTCCCGGGCGAGGTCGTTTTCCAGACCATCCTCAGAGCACTCCAATAGTTGCACAATTGTTCGCTTCCCTTCATATGCAGGTAACAATCGAAGCATATATCTGCTGACCGTGATCTTTGTTCCACTGCCAGGGGGCCTGCAATGCACAGGACCGAAAGACGTCTCGAAATATTGAAGCTCTGGGTCGACCCGGTGGACATGGCGGGCGCCCTTATGACCGTGGAGCGGTTCGTCGACCACGGGGAGCGCCCCCACAGCGTCTTTGCCGTCAATCCCGAGAAGAACTTTTCCGTGCCCCGCGATCCCGACCTGCACGAGCAGTTTAAAAACGCCGACCTCTTGATCCCGGACGGGATCGGGGTCGTGCTGGCGGCCCGGCTGCTGCACCGGGCGCGTCTTTCCCGGGTTCCCGGCGTGGAGCTGATGGGGGAGATCTGCCGGCTCTCCGCCGCCAAGGGGTACCGGGTCTTCTTGTACGGGGCGCAGGAGGAGGTCAGTGCCAAGGCGGCCGAGCTGCTCGGGCGCCGTCATCCCGCGCTGCAGATCGTCGGGCGGGCCAACGGCTTTGTCCCGGAGCACGAGATGCCGGCGCTGGTGGCGCGGATCAACGCCTCCGGGGCGCAGGTCCTGTTCCTCGCCCTGGGGTCACCGCGCCAGGAACGGTGGTTCGCCCAGCACGCCGGGGAACTTACCAGCGTCCGGGTCTGCCAGGGGATCGGGGGCACCCTCGATACGATCGCCGGCACCGTGCGCCGCGCCCCCAGGTTCTGGTGCCGCCTCAACCTCGAATGGCTCTACCGCCTTCTCGCCCAGCCGAGCCGGATCCGCCGGCAACGGGCGCTCCCCCTCTTCGCCGGGAAGGTGATCATCGCGAAGCTGAAGAGGCTGGTCCTGCCGCACCGCTCGGCGGACCAGTTCTTTACCTCGCCGTAACGAACCCCGCGTCATTTTCCGGCAACGGCCTCCTCGGTTCTTCCGGATCCCCCCTGGGCAACCGGAGGGGCTCCCGTGCCTGTTAGCGCCGCCTCGCGGCATCTCTGTTGGAGTCAGCCCTTGATGAACCGCTTCGTTTCCCGAACCCACCACGCCGCCTGGCTCAACGGTCTCGTGTATCTGGGACTGACCCTGGCCCTCTACCACTCCACGCTGGACCGGCTGGTGACCCACGACTGGGTCATCGAGGACTACAGTTCCTCGGCGCTGATCCCGCTGGTGGTGCTCTACCTGGTCTGGGAGAAGCGGGACCTTCTCGCCCGGACCCCGTCCGCCCCCTCGTGGCTCGGCATGGTTCCGGTACTCGTCGGCCTGCTGTTGTTCTGGCTCGGCGAGCTCTCCGGGGAGTACTTCTCGCAGTACCTCTCGCTGTGGCTGGTACTGGTCGGCGCCCTATGGCTGCACCTTGGGTGGCGCAAGCTGCGGCTGATCGCCTTTCCCCTGCTCTTCGGCCTGGGGAGCTTCCCCCTCCCGAACTACCTCAACACCCAGCTGTCGCTCAAGCTGAAGCTCATCTCCTCGCAACTCGGGGTCTGGCTGCTGCACCTTTTCGGCATGAGCGCCTTTCGGGAGGGGAACGTGATCGACCTCGGATTCACCCGGCTGCAGGTGGTGGACGCCTGTAGCGGGATCCGCTACCTGATCCCCCTGATCGCCATGGGAGGGCTGCTCGCCTACTACTACAAGGGGGCGTTCTGGAAGCGGGGGGTGGTCCTTTTCTCGACGGTGCCGGTGGCGGTTTTGACCAACGGGGTGCGGATCGCCCTGGTGGGGATGCTCTACCCGTTGGTGGGGCCCAAGATCGTGGACGGCTTCCTGCACGACCTCACCGGATGGGTGATCTTCATGCTGAGCCTGTTGCTCCTGCTCCTCGAGATCGCTGTTTTGAAGCGGGTCGCCCCGGATCCCCGAAGGGAAGGAACCGGTCGGGAGCCGGCCCCCGCAACGCTCCCCGTCGCGGCGCCAGCTCCGCTTTTCTCCCCGCGTTTCCTGGCGGTCACGGTGCTGATCGCGGCGAACCTCGTGCTCTTAAACGGGGTGGAAATCCGGGCGGAGATCCCCGCAGCGCGCCCCCTGTCGCAGTTTCCGCTCACCCTCGGTCCCTGGCAGGGACAGCGCGGGGTGCTGGAGCCGGAGGTCCTCGATAGCCTCAAGCTCACCGACTACGCCACGATCCAGTACCATCGGGGGGAGGAGAGCCCGGTCAGCTTCTATGCCGCCTACTACTCCTGCCAGAGCAAGGGGACGTCGGTGCACTCCCCCGCCACCTGTCTCCCCGGCAGCGGCTGGAACTTCGAGGATTCCGGGGTGACCCGGGTCTCCCTTGCCGGCGGCGGACGGGAGATCCCGATCAGCCGGGCCTTCATGGAGAAGAGCGGCCAGCGGGAGCTCACCTACTACTGGTTCCCCCAAAGGGGGCGCATCGTCACCAACCTGTTCCAGCTCAAGCTCTACGTGCTGCTCGACGGGCTCACCAAGAGAAGGACCGATGGGGCGCTGGTGCGGCTGATCACGCCGGTCTCCCCGGCCGAGCGGGTCGAGGACGCCGAGGCGCGCCTGAACGCCTTTGTGAGGGAGGTGGTGCCGCTTTTGGACCGCTACCTGCCGGGAAGAAACGCCTGATGACCTATCTGACCACGCTACTTACCGCGGTACTGGTCACCATCGCGCTGACGCCGCTGTTCATCGAGCTGGCGCTGCGTCTGCAATGGGTCGACCTCCCCAACGAGCGCAAGGTCCATACCATCCCGATCCCCAGGGTCGGGGGGGGGGCGATGGCCCTGGGGGCGTTTCTCCCCCTGTGCTACTGGCTCCCGGCCGACCGCTTCGTCCTTTCCTACCTGGCCGGTGCCGCGGTTTTGGTGCTGGTCGGGGGGGTGGACGACGTGAAGGATCTTTCCCCGAAGGTGAAGTTCGCCGGCCAGGGGGTGGCGGCGCTGGTGGCGATATTCGGCGGCGGGGTGCGCATCGTGAGCCTGGGAGGGATTCTTCCCGACACGATACTGCCGGGTTGGGTCTCGATTTCTTTGACGCTATTCGCCATCGTCGGGGTGACCAACGCGATCAACCTTTCCGACGGGCTGGACGGACTGGCGGGGGGGATCTCCCTGTTGATCTTCGCCGGGATCGGCTACCTCGCCTTTCTGGACGGCAACACCGTGATCGGGCTGATCGCCCTGGCGCTTCTGGGAGCCCTGTTCGGGTTCTTAAGGTTCAACACCCATCCTGCCTCGGTCTTCATGGGTGACGCCGGAAGCCAGCTTTTGGGGTTTTCCGCCGTGATCCTGGCGCTGGCGCTCACCCAGGGGCACCAGACCGCCTTGAGCCCGGTGCTCCCGCTGATCCTGCTCGGGTTCCCGGTCCTGGACACCCTCACCGTGATGACCCTGCGGGTGAGCCGGGGGCGCTCCCCGTTTGCCGCGGACAAGAACCATTTCCACCACAACCTCATGGCGCTCGGTTTCCGGCATCCCGAGTCGGTTCTCATCATCTACCTTTTCCAGACCGTCCTGCTGGTGGCGGCGGTGCACTTTCGCTTCTACCCGGACTGGATGCTTTTGGCCGGCTACCTGCTCTTCTCGGCGCTGATCCTCGCAGGGTTTTGGGGCGCGGCCCGGCGCGGCCGTCCGCTTCGGCGCGTCGACCTCTTCAACGCGCACGTCGCCGGCCGCCTGCGGCTGTTGAAGCGGGAGGGGAGCGTGATCCGGCGCGCCTTCCGCCCCTTCGAGGCGGCGGTGCTCCTCTTGCTGGTGGGGACCGCGTTCCTGGCGGACCGCCCCCCCCTGTGGGTGAGCGCCCTGTTTCTGGTCGGGGCCGCTGCGATCCTGCTCGCGCTGTGGCGGCGCTGGGCGGTGCTCCCGGGGCTGCTCCGCATGGTGCTCTACCTATTGATCCCGTTTGCCGTCTACCTCGGTCACCCCGGCTTTGCCGACGCCTTTCCCGCCCTGGCACGCTGCTACGACGCAAGCTTCGGTGCGGTGGCGGTCCTGATGATCCTGGTGTCGAAATTCTCCCGGAGGACGTCCGGCTTCCGCAGCTCGCCGATGGACTTTTTGATCCTCATCCTGGCGGTGGTCGTCCCCAACCTCCCCGAGCAGGCGATCCAGGAGCACCGGGTTGGGCTGATCGCCGCCAAGATCCTGCTCCTTTACTTTTGCTTCGAGGTGCTCCAGGCGGAGCTGCGCGGGCGCTACGGCAGGCTCGCGCTGTCGACCGCGGCGGCGCTGCTGCTGGTTGCGCTTTGAGAAAGAAAACCTGAGTTTTACTCCCAAAGGAGGTTGTCCATGTACCGATTGTCCCGTCTGTTTTCCTTGCTGCTCCTTATGTTCCTGCTCGCCGCCTGCTCCGGGCCGGAGGCCAAGAAGCAGAAGTTCTTCGCCAAGGGAAAAGAGCTCTACGAGAAGGGGGAGTACGTCAATGCCCGGCTGGAGCTGAAAAACGCCCTCCAGATCGACCCCAAGTTCTCCGGAGCGCACTACCTCTCCGGCATGATCGCACTGCGCGAGGGGGACCTCAAGGGTGCCTACGGCTACTTCTCCAAGGCGGTCGAGCTCGACCCCGCCAACAAGGACGCCCAGTACCAGATCGGGAAGATCTTCCTGGGGGCGCGGCTTTTGGACAAGGCCCAGGAAAAGGACGACCTGATCCTCAAGCAGGACCCGAACTACCGCGACGCCCTGCTGCTCAAGGGGGCGCTCATGGTGGCGCGCAAGGAAAACGACGCCGCCTGCCGCTACCTGGAGGAGCTGATCGGGCGCGGTATCAAGACTCCCGACACCTACCTCCTTCTGGCCACCGCCCACGCCGAGAAAGGAGACAGCGCCGGAGCGGATGCCGCCGTGGCGCGGGGACTGGAGGCGAACCCGAACGCGGTCGAGGTGAACCTCGCCCAGGCCGGGATCCTCGCCCGGCAGAACAAGCCGGAGCAGGTCGCCGCCGTCCTCGCCAAGGTCTGCCAGCTCGAGCCGAAAAACCTGAACCACCCGCTGAACCTGGCCCGCTTCCACTGGGACGCCGGTAAGGTGGCCGAGGCGACCCGGGTTCTCGACGGGATCGTCGCCGCCGACCCGGTGAGCGAGGAGCGCCGTCTCAAGGTGGCCCTCTTCTACGGCCAGCACCAGCGCCCCGACGACGCCGAGAAGACCCTCAAGGAGGGGATTGCCAAGAGTCCCAAGAGCTTCAACCTCCGCTTCGCCTTGAGCGAGTTCTACCTGAACGGTCCGCACCCGGAGCGGGGGATCGCGGTCCTCAAAGAGGCCCTTTCCGCCGACAAGGAGAGCAGCCCCGGGGTGGTCGAGGCGAAGACCGCGCTGGCCAAGGTGTACCTGCAGCAGGGTGACCTGGCCCAGGCGTCCGGGTACGTGGAGCAGGTGCTCAAGGAGAGCCCGAAGAACGTGGAGGCGCGCTTTCTCAAGGGGAGCATCTGCCTGCAGCGCAAGGAGGCGGGGACCGCGGTGGCCGAATTCCGCACCGTGGTTTCCGACAAGCCCCAGTTCCTTCCCGGGTACCTGCGCCTGGCCGAGGCCAACCTGATGAACAAGGCCCCCGGGCTTGCCCTGGACAACCTCAGGAGCGCCGAGAAGATCGCCCCCGGCTCGCGGGAGGTGCAGATCGCCTTTGCCAAGTTCCACACCATCCAGAAGGATTACCCGGCGGCAAAGGAGGTGCTGGAGAAGCTTGTCGCCAAGGAACCCCGGGACGTGGAGGCCCGGGTGCTCCTGGGGGACGCGCTGGTGCTCTCGGGCAACGAGAAGGGGGGGGAGGCCGCCTACCAGGAAGTGATCCGGAAGGCCCCCTCGATCGCCATCGGCTACGTGAAATCGGCGGCGCTGCACCTCAAGCAGGGGAAACGGGAGCGCGCGGTGGCCGAGTACGAAAAGGCGGTGCAGCTCAACCCCGGCTCCTGGCTGGTGGCGAACGACCTGGCATATCTCTACGCCACTACGGGGCGCGACGGCAAGGACCTGGAGCGGGCCCTGCAACTCGCCGAGAAGGCCCGCAGCCTCAACCCCGCCGGGGTCAGCGTACTCGACACCCTCGGGTGGATCTACTACCGGAAGGGGGAGGCCGGGAAGGCGGTGGAGCTGCTGCAGCAGGTCGTGGCGAAGAACCCCGCCCCGGAAATCTCCTACCACCTGGGGATGGCGCTGATCAAGACGGGAAAGACCGCCGAGGCGAAGCAGCAGCTCGCCAAGTCGCTGGCCGGCACGGCGCCGTTTCCGTGGCGTGCCGAGGCGACCAGGGCACTGGCGAGCATCTAGCACGGCGACCGGTTGCCGAGCAATGTTCACTGATCATCACCCGCTTGTGATTCGCCTGTAACCAAAAGATGGTAAAACCCGGAGCTTACCCGGCAAGGAGTACTGATTTCATGATGAAAACTTTGATGCACAGCGGATTTCGGAAAAGGGGAGGGCGCTTGGTGGCGCTTTGCCTGGTCGGGCAGCTCGCCTTGGCGGGGGGGGCGGCCTGGGCGGATCAGCAGGGGATGAACCCGGCAGGAAGCGGGAAGGTGGGCCAGGCCGCGGCGCCCGCAAAGGCGCCTGCCGAACCCCTTGAATCTGGCGACGCCCCGGCGGAGGAGGCACCGGCCATCGAGCTCGCCGTGCCGCCAGCGCCTGAGGGGGCCGCAAAGACGGAAACCGGCGCCTCCGTGGAGGATGCCGCTGCGGCCCCGTCCGAGGTGCCGGGGCCGGCGGCCCCTCCCGAAGCGCGGCAACCGGCGGCAAACGGGATTTCCTGGTGGCGCTCTTTCGCCCACAGCATCGGGCTCGCCGCCGACCCGGCCCCGGGCGAGGTCGCCCAGCCTACTGCCGGCCGGCCGACCGGCGCCCCCGACTACGTGATCGGCCCGGGAGACCTGTTGGGGATCTCGGTCTGGCGCGACGAAAACCTCACCCGGCAGCTCGTGGTCCTGCCCGACGGCAAGATCTCCTTCCCGCTGATCGGTGAGCTCGTTGCCGAGGGGAAAACGGTGGCCCAGCTGAAAAAGGAGCTGGAGGGACGCCTGGCGAAGTACGTCACCGACGCCGGCCTCACCGTGGAGGTGAAGCAGTCCAACTCGATGATCGTCTACATCATCGGGCGGGTGAACGCTCCGGGAAAGCAGGTGCTCTTCTGCAACACCAACGTTTTGCAGGGGCTCGCCATGGCCGGCGGTCTCAACCCCTTCGCCGAGCGGGGGAAGGTGAAGATCTACCGGCAGCAGGGGGAGCGGACCGCGGTCTTTCCCTTCAACTATGACGACGTCGCCGACGGGAGGCACCTGGAGACCAACATACAGCTGCAGCGGGGCGACGTAATCCTTGTGCCGTAAACCGCTCCACCTCATCCCGTTGGCCCTGCTGGCGTTTTTGACCCTGCCGCAGGCGGCTCGCGCCGGGCAGGTTCTCCTGATGCCGAGCGTGACCCTGCAGCAGGAGTACAACGACAACATCACGGCGGCGATCTCCGGCGGACAGGGAGATTTCATCACCACGATTTCTCCAAGCCTTACCCTGTCGGACCGCTCCGAGCGCGGCGGGGGAGTGCTCACCACCGGTTTGAGCCACCAGGAGTACCTGCATCACTCGACCAACAGCAGTACCGGCTACCAGCTGCAGGGAGCCGGAGACTTCGCCTTCACCCCCAGGCTTTCCGGCAGCGCGTCGGTGGGGACCGCCCTTCAGGTGAACCCGAATTCGGTCGACCCCTCCACCGGGCTTTTCACGACGAGCACGGTCCACACCGATTCCCTGGCGGCCGGGGGGGGGTATACCCTCGGGGCCCTCACCACCGGGAGCCTTAACGCGGCCTTTTCCCGGCAGGGGTACGACGTCGCGGGATACCTCGACACCCGGCAGTACTCGGTCCAGTCCGGGATCCAGTATGACCTGGACCGGGTGTGGCGGCGGCTCAAGGTGGCTCCTTCGGTCTCCTTCTCCCGGGAGGTCACCGCCGTCTCGACGGTAGACAACACCAGCGCGACCCTGTCGGCGAGCCGAAGCCTGGACCAGCTCTGGAGCTGTTCGCTGCAGGCGGGGGGACGCTACACCCACTCGAGCTACGCCCAGGGGACCGCCAGCGACGACTGGGGGTGGCTCGGTTCGCTTGCTGCCGCCTACGCCGGTGAAAAGCTGAGCGCGAACCTCGCGGCCAGCCATGACGTCACCTCCGCTTCGGGGCGCGGCACCGCCGCGACCCAGCGCAGCGGCGGGAGCGCCACGCTCTCCGAGCGCCTGACCCCCCGGCTGACCGGAAGCCTCGGGGGGAGCTACTCATGGAACCGCTCCCTGCCGGGGGCCAGCGCCGCGGACCGGGTGGATGAGACCACCGCCAGCTTCCAGGGGGCGCTCGGCTACGAGTTCCTCGACCTGGGCGGGCGGAGCAGCCTGGTGCTGCAGCTCTCCTACAACTACAGCGGCGTCGAGTACCACGTGGTCCACAACCGGTCCGATCAGAACCGATACCTGCTGTCGCTGGTCTGGCGGCAACAAAACTTCAGATAGTGCGGGAGCCCCGGCCAGCGGCGCCCCAATGGGATAAAGCGAGGAAACGATGAGGCAGAGCATGGCAATGAACGAAATAAAGACGGCGCAGGACGTGATCGACATCCTGAAGAGGCGCAAGACCAGCATCCTGGTGACCGCGGTGACGATCTTCGTCATCGGCGCGGCGACCGCGTTTCTGATCCCGCCCAAATACCGCTCCACCTCCACCATCCTCATCGAGGAGCAGGAGGTGCCCCGCGAACTGGTGAACACCACGGTGACGAGCTACGCGGACCAGAGGCTGCAGACGATCAACCAGCGGATCATGGGTACCGACCGGCTCCTGGAGATCATCACCAAGTTCAACCTCTACCCGGAGCTGAGGAAGAAGTGGACCACCGAAGAGATCGTGGCCAAGATGCGCAAGGACATCAAGCTGAACACCATCAGCGCCGACGTCATCGATCCGCGTTCGGGAGCCTCCCGCCCCGCCACGATCGCCTTCACCCTCTCCTACGAGGGGAAGGTTCCCCAGGTGGTGCAGCAGGTATCGAGCGAGCTCGCCTCGCTCTACCTGGCCGAGAACCTGGCCACCCGGGAACGGCAATCCCAGGGGACCACCTCCTTTCTCGAGGAGGAGCTGAAAACGGTGCAGGTAAAGCTCGCCGAGGCCGACGCGAAACTCGCCCAGTTCAAGACGCGCAACGTGACCACCCTGCCGGAACTGGTGCAGGTGAACCTGCAGGTGGCCGAATCGGCGGAGCACGAACTGGAGAGCTTCCAGGCGCAGCTGAGAAACCTCAAGGAGCGGGAGAGCTCGCTTAAGACCCAGCTCGATTCCATCTCGACCGACGCCGCGACCCAGGACAAGTCCCGGCTCAACGAGCTCCGGGTGCGCCTGGGCGAGCTTAAGACCCGGTTTACCGACGAGCACCCGGACGTGATCAAGACCAAGGCGGAACTCGCCGACCTGGTGAAGGAGCTCCGGGCCACCGGCCGGGAGACCGCCGACAACAAGCCGGACAACGTCGCCTACATCACCATCTCTTCGCAGCTCTCCGGGGTCCGCTCCGAGATCGACTCCGTCAAGCGGCAGATCGCCTCGTACCAGAAGAAACGGGACGAGTACCGCGGGCGGGTCGCCTCCACCCCCGGGGTGGAGGAGGGGTACCGCTCGGTGATGACCGACCGGAACAACCTCCAGGTGAAGTACGACGACCTTTCCCGCAAGGTGCTGGAGGCGAAGACCGCCCACGGGCTGGAAAAGGAGCAGAAAGGGGAGCGCTTCACCCTGATCGACGCGGCCCGGCTTCCCGAGAAACCCTTCAGCCCGAATATCCCGGCGGTGCTCCTGATCGGGCTGGTGCTCGGGATCGGCAGCGGTATCGGGGTGGCCGCGCTCAAGGAGCAGGGAGACTTCACCGTGCGTCATCCCGAGCGGCTCGCCTACGCCACCTCCTTCCCGGTCCTCGCCTGCATCCCGGAGATCGTCACCTGGCAGGACCACGCCCTGCAGAAGACGCAGCGCCGCAAGCGCCTGATCTGCTTCGTGGCGGTGCTCGTGCTGGCACCGGTCGCCTTCCATTTCCTGGTGATGGACCTGGACGTCTTCTGGGCCCGGCTGCTGCGCCGGGCCGCGAAGATCTGACCGCTTTCTCCCCGAACCGCAGCGAACCTCGTTCAAGGAGCACGAAAAAATGGCTATATCCAAAAGCAGCCTCAAGAAGACGAAGGACCCCTCCGAGCCGCAAGGACCCGAACTCACCGACGCCGAGACAACGGCAGCCGGCCCCGACCCGGACGGGACGCAACGGGAGGAAGGGACCGGGTTCAAGGTTTTCCGTGGCACCCTGGGCAAAGGAAGGCAGAAAAAAGAGGTGGCGGAGGCCGCTGCCGAGCCGGTGGAGGCGGAGGTGATCCTTCCCGCCCCGCGGCGTCCCAGCGACGTCGCCAAGATGGGGTACGTTTCCCCGGTCTATCACCTCTCCCGCACCGTAAAGCTGAACCCGAGGCTTCTCGCCGGCAACCGGGTGGTGGCGTTTCTTCCGGACAGCCCGGAAGTCGAGTTCTACCGCCAACTCAGGACCCGCATCCTGCAGCAGACCGCCGGCGAACGCGGCGCCACGGTCATGATCACGAGCCCCCTCCCCGGCGAGGGGAAGACCCTCACCTCGATCAACCTCGCCCTCACCTTCGCCAAGGAGTTCAAGCAGACCGCGCTTTTGGTCGACTGCGACCTGAGGAAGCAGCAGATTCACGAAACCCTCGGTTTTGCCAGCGACCGCGGGCTGGTGGACTATCTCCTCGACGACTGTCCGGTCCCGGAGCTGTTCGTCTGGCCGGGGGTGGAGAAGCTGACCGTGATCTCGGGAGGGAAGAAGGTGAACGACAGCTGCGAGCTCCTCGGCTCCCCCGGCATGGCCGATCTGGTCGCCGACATGAGGAGCCGCTATCCGGAGCGCTACGTCTTCTTCGACACCCCGTCGGTCCTTTCCGGTGCCGACGCCCTGGCCTTTGCCCCCCTGGTCGACTACATCCTCGTGGTGGTGCAGCGGGGGAAGACCTCGCTCGCCGATCTCAACCGGGCCCTGGAGCTTCTCCCCGGGGAGAAGATCCTCGGGGTGGTGATGAACCGCTACTAGCCGCCCGTGCCCCCTGCCCACTTCTCCCCAAGCTCCCTCCCCACCGGGAGGGGCGGGGAGGAAAGGGCCTGCTTCTCCCCTCCGTGTTCCCCCCGGCCGGCTCCTCCGGCATCGATTCCTCCCTCGTCCCATCGCGCCGTCTCCGCTGTCGATCCTATCGGTGTAGTGGTTTTCCCGACAGGGTGCCGGATGGAGATTTTCCAATGAATAATCATCGGTTACACGGCAGTTACAGTGTTAACACGCCCCCGGCCTGCTTCGGAGTAACCCTCCGATACCGCTGGCAAATACGGGATCGGCAACCCACCCCGCAAAAGTGCGGCAATCGTAACCGGGTCTTTATCTTCGGTTGCTATAACTGGGGCCGACCTGAAACGGGAGTGACTCTATGCTGAAAGTACTGTCGGTCTTCGGCACCCGCCCGGAGGCGATCAAGATGGCGCCGGTGGTCAAGGAGCTCGGGCGCAATCCGCATCTTTTTCACAGCGTCGTCTGTGTCACCGGACAGCACCGCCAGATGCTCGACCAGGTGCTGGAGCTGTTCCGGATCCGCCCCGACTACGACCTCGACCTGATGCGCCCCGGACAGAACCTGTTCGACATTACCTGCCGCGTCCTCCAGGGGATCAAGGTGGTACTGGAGCGGGAACGGCCGGACCTGGTGCTGGTGCATGGCGATACCACGACCGCCCTGGCCGCTTCGCTGGCAGCCTTCTACCTGCGGGTCCCGGTCGGGCACGTCGAGGCGGGGCTGCGCACCCACGACCTTGCCGCCCCGTTCCCGGAGGAGATGAACCGGCGGGTGGCGGGGGTTCTGGCTCATTACCATTTCGCCCCCACCCCCCGGGCCCGGGACAATCTCCTCGCCGAGGGGGCTGCCCCGGAATCGATCCTGGTCACCGGCAACACGGTGGTCGACGCGCTGCTGACGGTGTCGGGACGTATCGCCGCCGACCGGCAGCTGGCGGCGGACCTGGAGCGGGATTTCTCCTTTCTCGACCCGAGCCGCAGGCTCCTTTTGGTCACCGGCCACCGCCGGGAAAACTTAGGTTCCGGGCTCGCGGGGGTCTGCAACGGGCTCGCCGACCTGGCGCGGTGCCGTCCCGACCTGGAGATCCTGTATCCGGTGCACCTGAATCCGCAGGTGCAGGAGCCGGTGCGCCGGATCCTCGGTACCGGGTTCCAAAACGTGCACCTGGTGGCGCCGGTGGAGTATCTCCCCTTCGTGTATCTGCTCAACCGCGCCGACCTGATCCTCACCGATTCCGGCGGGATCCAGGAGGAGGCCCCGTCCTTGGGGAAACCGGTACTGGTCATGCGGGAGCGGACCGAACGCCCCGAGGCGGTGCAGGCGGGAACGGTCCAGCTGGTGGGAACCGACCGGGGCGCGATCGTGGCCGCCGTGGAGCGGCTCCTGGATGACCCGGAAGCCTACCGCGCCATGGCGCGGGCCCACAACCCTTACGGCGACGGCACCGCCGCGCGCCGCATCGTCGATACCCTGGCGGAACTGAGCCGGGTAAGGCACGATCAACAATCGGAGAGGTTGCAATGTCAAAGATCAGGCAATCCATCGTCGTCGTCGGCCTCGGCTACATAGGGCTTCCCACCGCATCCATCCTGGCCACCAAGGGGCACCAGGTTCTCGGGGTCGATATCAGCGAGGAGGTGGTCGCGACCATCAACTCAGGGAAGATCCACATCGTGGAGCCCGACCTCGACGTCCTGGTCCGCTCGGCGGTGAACAGCGGGAACCTCAAGGCCGCCTGCGCCCCGGAGCAGGCCGATGTCTTCATCATCGCGGTCCCGACCCCGTTCCGTCAGTCGGTGCCGGGTGCCGAAAAAACCCCGGACCTAAGCTTCATCGACGCCGCCACCAAGGCGATCGCCCCGGTTTTGCGCGAGGGGAACCTGGTCATCCTCGAGTCGACCTCCCCGGTCGGAACCACCGAGCGGATCGCCGCCATGGTCGCCGAACTCCGGCCGGACCTGGGCACCTCCCGTACCGGGGCTCACCCAGCGCTCTCCGTTCATTTCGCCCACTGCCCGGAACGGGTCCTTCCCGGGCACATCATCCGGGAGCTGGTGGATAACGACCGGATCATCGGCGGGGTCACCCGCCCTGCCGCTGAGCTGGCCCGGGACCTCTATCGGAGCTTCTGCAACGGGGGGATCTTTCTCACCGACAGCAAGACCGCCGAGATGGCGAAGCTCGTGGAGAATTCCTCGCGCGACGTCAACATCGCCTTTGCCAACGAGCTCTCCATCATCTGCGACCGGCTCGGGATCAACGTCTGGGAGCTGATCGAGCTTGCCAACAAACACCCGCGGGTGAACATCCTGCAGCCGGGCCCCGGCGTCGGCGGCCACTGCATCGCGGTGGACCCGTGGTTCATCGTCGCGGCCGCCCCGAAGGAAGCCCGGCTGATCCGGACCGCCCGGGAGGTGAACGACGCCAAGCCGCACTGGGTGCTGGAACGGGTGCGCGCCAAGGCCGAGCGCTTCAGGGACCCGGTGATCGGCTGCCTGGGGCTCGCCTTCAAGGCGAACATCGACGATCTGCGTGAGTCTCCGGCCCTGGAAATAACCCGGGAGCTGATCGCCTCCGGTATCGGGGAGGTCATGGCCTGCGAGCCCAACGTGGAGCACCAGGCGGGGGAGATCCCCCTGTACAGCCTGGAGGAGGTGCTGCGCGAGGCGGACATCCTGCTGGTCCTGGTGGACCACGACGAGTTCAAGGAGATCGACCGCGAACTTCTCAAGGAGAAGGTGGTGATCGACACCCGCGGGGTGTGGCGATGACCGAAAACCGCCCCGGCTACCTCGACTAGCGCCCTCACGCCCCCTCCCCGAGCGGGCGAGTCCCCATCCTCCTTTCTGCAGGTGCATCTCCTTCCCAAGCTTCAGCTTGGGAAGGAGACGTGTTTCCCACCCGGTAACCCACCAACACCCTCCCCCGGAGGGGCTTCCCATCCTCGTGGTACCAGTTTCCGTCTGCCCCGGCTCGCCGTCCCTTACTGGGGCCGATTTTCCGGCTGCCCGGCCCGAGGGTGAGCTGTTCGCCAAATCCATTTCCGGCCAGTTTGCCGTCATCGCCACGTAATCGACTTGTAATCGACAGCAGTGAGCGAATCTGCCTCCGGGTACCGGGAGTACCAGATCCAGGCCACCGCCACCGGCACCAGCTCGTCGCTTGCCGTCAACTTTCTGAACGATCCGAGCTATTTCCACCTGGCCAACGTCGATGCCGCCGCGACCCCGGTCCCGGTAGCCGCCTGCCTTCTTGGTTCGGGGCGGGCCGGCCTCGTCGGGATCCGGCGTCGCTACAACCGGTAGGGTATGGCCAGATCCAGCGGCAGTCAGCCGGCGGGGTCTCTCCGCCGGCTGACTCCCCGCGTCGCGTTTCCCCCGTGCCGTTCCCCTTCCTGCCAGCCCGTGCTCCCACCTTCCCGATGCGCCAGCCACCCGGTAGTGACCTTACCGACACGAAAAAAGTGATGTAAGGAAACAGTTTGGAAATCCGGTTACGCGCCGGTTACGGTGTTTACATGGTTTGTCGGTGGATTCGGGAGAAGTGAGCGAAAGCTCAACGGAAAATATTAACGTCCGGTCCCGGAGAAAAAGTACGCCAAACGTAACGGCGACTTCATCTTTGCCTGCTATAAATCGATCGTCGAAAAAGCGGCGCAACGGGTTGCCAGGGGCCGGTGGTCACTTCGACCCGCGGACGGTCCCGGTGGGAAGATTCCCAGGGGGCGCGCCGAAACAGCGAAAGGAATCCTGTTTCATGATCAGAGACGATGCGCTGCCGGCGATCCCGATCGCCATTTTGCGGCCTGGGGCGCCCAGAAGGCGGACTCCGGCCGGCGGGTTCTGGGCCCTAGCCCTCGGCCTGATCTGCGCCCTGCTTCTCGCGGCGCCGGTCCGGGCTGCGGTTCCCGATAACGAAGAAGTGAGCGAGTGGAAGCAGAGCGCCCAGAAGGAATTCATCGCCGGCCATTATGAAGAGGCTCTTCCGTTCTTTCTCAAGATCGCCCAAAAACGTCCGGAGTGCCAGTCGCGCCGCTATGCGGTGATGATGCTCGCAACCATCTACTCCGACAACGTCGTCGACGTGAAGAAGGCGGTCAAATGGAACCGGGAGTTTCTGAAGCGCTACGCCGACTCCCGCCAAAAGCCCCTGTTCCAGGAGAAGCTGGACAAGTTCGCCGAGCTGGAGCAGCAGCAGGGACAGGAAGAGGCGTACAAGGAGTACCAGAAGATAAAGTTCGCCAACAAGGGAGACGCCTACCTGGTGAAGCGCTACGAGGCCCTGATCAAGGCGCATCCCGATTTCAAGCTGAAGGTCGACGTGCAGAAGGAGATCGCCTGGGCCTACGATCGGATGAACAAGCCCCATGAAAGCGTCCTCGCCTTCCAGTCGATCTCCGCACCCAAGACCGGGCACAAGCTCTCCTCGACGGACCAGATCATGGCCGAGGCGGACCGACGCTACGACCTGATGAAGACGACCGGGAAATGGCTGGCCTGGGCGGTCATGGCCCTTCTTTGGGGCGCGGTCCTGATGATGAAGCCCTGGCGGCGGATGGACCGCGGCGCGCTCCGCAGCATTGCCCTCTGGACCGGACTGTGGGTGCTGTTGAGCGCCTCGCGCATGCCGAGCTTCTACAAGATGGAGGTGGAAGGGTACCAGTACGTGATCCGGGACACCGTGATCTACCTGCTGGCTGCCGCCAACCTGCCGGTCCTCGTCTGGTTGGTCCTGCTCACCCGCGCCGCGCCGTGGCAGACCCGCCCCAAGACGCTGCGCGTGGTCGCCCCGCTGCTCACCTTGGTGATGACCATAGCCAGTTACTACCTCTTCATAGTGCACCACCCGAACGGTCCCGCCATCGTCGATGTCTTCGGCGTCAAGTACGAGTACCTGCTGGGTGAATTCAGGGAAAGGGTTTTACGATGAAAGGAAAGATCCTGAAGATAAAAACCGGCTACAACCCGAATTCCAGCAGCATCGGCGTCGACATGGTGGTCTTCTTCACCGCCGGAGCGGCGATGACCGTTCTTTTCAACACGATGGCCGCCGTCCTCTGCGCGGGAAAGGCGGTCCGGCAAGAGGGACCGGTCGCCGAACCGCTCCGGGAAGAGGCCGCAGAGGATCTGGCGGAGGATGTGCAATGCCCGCAATGAAGCACCGCTTCGAAGCGTTCGGCGGCGTTCTGGCCCTGGAAGACCCACCGATGCTCGTGCACGTGGACCAGGAGTTCATGCGCAGCCTCGGCCATGCCCACAGCCCGCTTTGGGACCGCCCCCAGAGCGGGACCTTGAGCGCACCGCTGGAGGTCCATTTCTCGGTTACCAATGCCTGCTCCCAGAACTGCGGACACTGCTACATGGACTCCGGGACGCCGGAAGCCGGCGAACTCTCCGCCGAAGAATTCCGCAACGGGGTCGACCTGTTGGCCGAAATGGGGGTTTTCCACCTGGCGCTTGGGGGAGGGGAGGCGCTCGAGCGTCCCGACTTCTTCGAACTGGCCGCTTACGTCCGCCGACGCGGGATGGTCCCCAACCTCACCACCAACGGAAGCCGGATCACCGCGGAAATCGCCGAAAAATGCCGGCTTTTCGGCCAGGTCAACGTCAGCATCGACCGGGTAGGGGACCATCGGGGGGAGTCTGCCCAACGGGTCTTGGCGGTGGATCTGCTCCGCGCGGCGGGGGTGAAGGTCGGGGTGAACTGCGTGGTCAGCCGGGAAAACTTCGATCACCTGGAGGCCATGTTCGGCTTCGCCAAAGAGCGGGGACTGACCGACGTGGAATTTCTGCGGCTCAAGCCGGCCGGCCGCGCCCGGAGCGATTACTACCAAAGACGGTTGACCGCGGCGCAGCACCGGGAGTTCTATCCGCTGATCCGCGACCTTTCCCGCCGGTACCAGGTCGCCGCCAAGATCGATTGCTCGTTCGTCCCGATGTTCTGCTGGCACCGACCCGACAAGCAGCTGATGGAGCAGTTCTCCGTTTACGGCTGCGAGGCGGGAAACGTCCTGCTCGGGGTCCGCTCCGACGGGAGGTTCGCCGGGTGCTCCTTTTTGACCGGGGAGGAGAGCATCCTCGATCTGCCGGCCTTGTGGAGCCGCTCTGCGCACCTGAAAGCGCTGCGCGGCTTTCCGGAAAGCGCTCCGGAGCCGTGCCGCTCCTGCGCTTACCTCGACATCTGCAAGGGTGGGTGTCGCGCCGTCTCCGGGTTTGTCCTGGGGGACTTCAACGCCCCCGACCCCGAGTGTCCTTTTGTTGTTGCCCAGTCCTTAGCAAAGGAGCGAAACCGATGATCAGACAACTGTTGACCCTGCTCTTCTTCACGACCTTCTACGCCGTCATGCGTTACACCGGGTTCGGCGGCGTCTCTCCCGTCCACATTCCGGTCCATCTTTTGAACAAGGCGCTTTCGATGAGCGCTGCCTACTGTCTGTTCATGGCTTCCCTGGAGCTGCTGCGCACCCGGAAGGAGGCCTTCGACTTCTGGCGCAAGGCCTGCGTCAACCTCGCCTTCGTCCACGTGCTCCTCTCCTTGGGCATCCTCAACAAAGCCTATTTCCCCAAGTTCTTTTCCGGCGAGATGATGAACCTCACCGGCGAACTCACCTTCCTCATGGGGGCCTTGGGGATCTACTGTTTCTGGCGGCTGCTGACCTTCGAGATGACGCCTCGGGTGAGGAGGATCATGATGGCCTCGGCGAGCGCCTTTGTCGCCACCCACCTCTTCATCATGGGGTATGACGGCTGGCTCACCGTCGAGAAGTGGAACGGCGGGCTCCCTCCGATCACGCTGCTGAGCTTTCTGCTGGTCGTTGGCAGTCTCGCCGTCTTTGTCCGCCTGACCGAGAAGCACGAGCGGCTTTGCGCCGACGACGGACGGGCGCTGGCCTCAAAAGTGCAAATTTTGTAACCGTTGTCATGATTCTCTTCGTGATTCCGAGCGGTTATGGGGATCACGCGGCGCCCGATTTATCAACGTTCTTTTGCAGGGTTTTGACACGGGCGAAATATAAGGGTGATAGGCTGCACCGAACAAAATCATGGAACCTAGGTGATCCAAATCGCTGGGTACTTTGCCGACCTTGCCAGGCCCCGGAAAGCCCGCTGCGAAGCATCATTCGCAGCGGGCTTTTGTGTTCCTTCAAACGACGTCAGCCAAACCCATCGCGAGGTGGGGACGGAAAGCCACGGGTCCCAAGCGGACAGCCGGGTTGCCTTTCGCGAAAGAATGAGCAATCCGGTTTTTTTTATGGTCCGAAAACTTCTCTGCCTGACGGGCATATTGCTGAGCCTGGCGCTTCCCAGGCCGGCCGCAGCGCAGGTTACCTTCTACGTGGGGGGGGACGGCGAGAAGTCCTTCATCATCGAGGGGGACGACATCGGCGCCCGCTCGGAGGTCGAGCTGGCCATCGTCTACGATACGCAGAACCTGGCGAACCCGAAGGTCAGCGTCGAGCAGGGTGTGGTGACCGACGTCTCCGACAGCTCCGGCACGCTCATCGTGAAGGCGGAGCAGGGAGAGGACTCGACAGCCACCTTTACCGTGCATCTGACGTTCGAGAACAAGGGAGTGCTCCCCGCGCAGCTTTTTTCGGTGACCGGGAGGATCGTGGAGCCGGACGGCACCCCGGTCGCCACCAAAACGCTCCCGGCCTCCAACCCTCCGCTCCTGCAGTCGTTTTCGCGCGATGAAGATGCCACCGGCGGGGAAACCGGGATGTCGACCTATCTTGCCGACATCCTGAGATCGGAGCGAAACGTCCTGCAGCGGTTCCGGAACTTCAAGGGGAAGAAGGGGCTTACGAGCTACGTAGCCCTTTTCGACCGGATGCCGGGCGAGGGGTTCGTTCAGGACCCGCCGGTGGCTCTTTCCGACGGGCAGATGTCCATCCGGGTCTTGTGCACCCTGGACGGGGCCGAGATGAGCGCTCCGGACGATATCGCCGTGTCGGATGCCAAGCTGGTGCGCCTGGAGAAGGGGGATCGGAAGGGGTGGGTGGTCACCGTGCTGCCCAACCCAGGGGCCTGGGATTCCAGCCTCATCGTCAAGGTGAACGACAAGATCTTCGAGTTTCCCTTGGTGGTGGCGCCACGGGTCAAGGTCCGGAAGGACCTTTCCGACCTGGAGTTCCTCGCCGAACTGGACCGATTCAATCCTGAGCTGGCCAACCTCAACAAAGGGGAGCCGATTCAGTACCGACACGCCCTGCTTGATTACGTGTTTACCGCGAACTACCTGGCCGGCAGGCAGGATACCGAAGGGAAAGCCCCTACGGGGGAATGAGACATCGAGACGGCATGAAATAGGGGTGTGACCGTGATTCGTTCGTTGGCAGCAAGGCTTTTTCTGATGGGATGTCTGGCGTTTTTTCTGATGGGCAGTGTCCTTCCCGACAGCAAATACAAGACTCCCGTCGGCAACTCGAGATGGCGCATAGGAAGAACCGGCATCGTTGCCAATATTGATCTGAATGAAAACCTGTTTTCCGACATGCGCGGACTGAAAGAGAGGCGTTACAACTTTGCCTCCGGTTCCCAGGAAGAACTCCAGCGCATAGCCGGAGAGTTCCTGCAAGGTTATGTCGATCAAAAAGTCCAGGTTTGGCTCAACGGCAAGAAATGTCTCTTGAAGGTGGATCGGCTGGAGCGGCTCGACAACTCGATCTATACCATCTGGATCTCGATAGATGACATTCAGTTGAAGAGCACGAAAAACATCTTGAAGATCAATTACAACATGCTGTTCGAGGAAATAGACAATCAGCATTTAAACCAGGCCCTCTACTACTTTTCCAACGCGACCGGCGACGCACTGCGCAGGATGTTCGACTACAGCCCCGCAGTAGGGGAACACGATTTCATCGCATCTTCCAAGTCATGGGAGCTGTCCTTCGATGGGCGGGACGTCCCTGCTCTGGAAAAAACGCGGGTTTCGGGAAACGTTGCGGCTAAGGCGAAGTAGGGAGTCCCAAATAATGTCGGGAATAAAGTCAAAGCAAAGGGGTGCTGGCGTCATGTATTGGGCCAAGAGATTCTTCCTGTTGAGCTGCATGTTCATGCTCGTCCTGGCCGCTACTCCGGCGAACGCGCACAATATGCCGGTCGGCGGTTCGAAATGGTGCGCGGGCAAGAACGGCCTGTTGGCGAGCATCGATCTGAACGAGACCCTCTTTTCCGAATTACGGGGCATCAGGGAAAAGCAATACCACCTGGCCTCCGGATCGGAGAGCCAGCTACAGCAAATAGCAAAGGAGTTCGTCCAGCCGTACATCGACCAGGAGCTTTCGGTCACCATCAATGGGAAACCCCAGCCGGTCAGAGTGGAAAAACTGGTTCGAAACGACAACTCCACCTACACGATATGGCTGTCGGCAAGAAACGCTCTCTTTGATCGTCCGCAGAACACGCTGAAGATCGATTATCGGATGCTGTTCGAAGAAACGCGGAACATGCATATGAACCTGGCGTATTTCTACCGGACCGATGCAACCGGTGAGGCGCTGCAGAAGTTCCTCGATTACCACCCCGCCGATGGCGAACATGAGTTCAACGCCAACTCCAAGACCTGGGAGTTCACGGTACAAGGCCCGGCCGCGGCACCCGCAGTAAAGCCGGTTGCCGCCGCGGCGCAACCTGCGGTCAAATCGGACCTCGACGATCCCGGGGAAGGGCGCGTCCTGCTGAACGCCAACCATGCAGCCCGGAACGCCGGTCCGGTCGTCCCGGCCGGACCGGACCGTGAGGCCGTGACCAGTTGGGACGGCTCCAACGACTCCTCCGCGGAAAACCCTCACGCACCCCGGACGATGCCGGCTCCCGCTGTGCAGAGCCGTCCCGCCGTTGCCGCTGCGCCGGCTCCCCCGCTCTCCCGCACCCCGGCCGGCGCCGCGCCTGGACGGATCACCTCGCCCTGGTCCATCGCCGCCAGCTTCATCCCCCTGGGCATCGAGCACATACTGACCGGGTACGACCACATCGCCTTTCTGCTCGGGCTGATCGTCATCGGCCTGAGCGTACGGGAGGTGCTGAAGGTGATCACGGCTTTCACGTTGGCCCACAGTATCACCCTTCTTTTGGCCGCCCTGCAGGTGATCAGCCTCAATTCAAGATTCGTGGAGAGCGTCATCGCCATCTCCATCTGTTACATCGCTTTGGAAAACCTCTTCAAAAAGGAAGTGAAGTACCGCTGGGTGATCACCTTCTGCTTCGGGCTCATCCACGGTTTTGGGTTCGCGAGCGCCTTGCAGGAACTGATCGTAGGTAAACCCAATCTGGTGGTCTCGGTAATTAGTTTCAACCTCGGGGTGGAAGCGGGACAGTTGATGATTTTCTTCATCCTGCTCCCCGTGCTGTACCTGCTCAAGCAGAGGATCCATTTCCGCAGGATTACTGCCGCGGTCTCGGTCGCCATCCTGGTACTGGGCTTCACCTGGCTGATCGAGCGGCTGTTCGATCTCAAATTGATCTCGTCGTAAGTGGCCGTTCACCCGGTTTCCATTTGATAACTGCCGGTGAACCAGCATCTGATTTCGGGTTGCGGTAATCAAAATCCAAAGGGGGGAACACATCACCAGAAAGCATCGTCGGGAAGGAAGTGAAGAAGAGGTGAAGGAAATTCATTCAATGCAATCGACCAAAAAGGAGAGAGCTACACCATGAAAAGCACGTTACGTAACCTGGGATTGGCCGCTGCCTTTTCCCTCGTCGGCACCAGCGCCTTCGCAGGCGTCCTGAAAAAACCCTACTTGATGTACGAAATGCCCAATACCACGATGACCGTGCTCTGGCAGGATGACGGCGTCGAGACCACCAACGTGGTCAACTGGTACGCCGACGCGGCCATGACCCAGCTGGTCGGGACCAGCGGTCCGGTAGCGGAGGAGACCCGTCCGGGCACCGTGAACCAGCACTACTTCAAGATCACCGGCCTGCAGCCGAACACCAAATACTACTACCAGGTCTCCGACCCGACCAACGGTGTGTACGGCACCGGTTCGTTCACCACCGCGCCGGACGAGAGCACGACCCACGTCCGGTTCATCGGCCAGGGCGACTCCCGCTCCAACCCGGCCCTGTTCAACAACATCCTGAAGGCCATCTCCGGCTTCACCGCGATTCCCGGCAACGAGGAGTACCAGCGTCTCTCCATCCACAACGGTGACTGGGTCGCCACCGATGCCGAAGCGAACTGGACCAACGAATGGTTCAAGAACACCAACTTCGCCGCCCAGGCCTACACCGCGAACACCCCGATCGACGGCGTCAAGGGCAACCACGACAACTCCAGCGGCTACACCACCTATTTCACCAAGTACTTCCCCTTCCCGTATCCGGCCAAGACCCTTAAAGCCGGGACCACCTCGACCTACAACAACCTCTACTGGTCCATGGATTACGGCCCGGTTCACATCACCTTCATCGACTCCTACTCCTCCTACGCACCGGGTTCTCAGCAGTACAACTGGCTGGTGAACGACCTTGCCAGCACCACCAAACCCTGGAAGATCGTCAGCTGGCACGACTCCAGCTACTCCGCAGGTTCCGACGCCGACAACACCTCCATCCGGGCCCTCGAACCGCTCCTGGCCCAGTACAACGTCGACCTTACCTACCACGGTCACAGCCACAACTACGCCCGCACGGGCGCCTACACCGCCTCGCAGGCCAACGGCGACCAGATCGCGCTCGGGGTCCCGCACTACACCAGTGGCGGCGGCGGAGCCGGGCAGTATCAGCCGGACATGACCAACAACGGCAACTATCCGCACGTCATCACCGCCTGGCCGGCCAACGAGTTCATGACCTTCGACGTCAACGGAAACACCATGACCATGACCGCCTGGCAGGTCACCGGCGCGGCGTCCAATTCCACCGATTACCCGCTTTCCTCCGCCTTCCCCGGCAGCGACGGGAACTCCGGCAACCTCTACCTCGAGAAGATCGAGACCACCGTGCTCCATCACTTCAATGCCAACGTCACCCCGCAGGTGAACGTGACCACCACCGGCTTCCTCTTCAGCCGCGCCACCGGGCTCTACACCGCCAACCTGACCGTCAAGAACAACGGCCCGGCGCTTTCCGGAAATGTTCACGTCGTCCTGGACGGCATCCTCAACCTTCCGGGGCTCGGGACCCCGAGCAACATGTACAGCACCGTCACTCCGAAGCTGACCTCGATGATTGCCAACCGTCCGGCTTCCTCCAAGAACAACCCTGATCCCGGCCTGATCGCCACCCTGACCCTGACCAACCAGACCGGCTCCCACAATGGCGAGCCGATGATCAAGGTATCCTCCAACGGGATTCCGGCGGGCGGCTCGGTCACGGTGCCGATCACCTTCAAGAACCCGAGCAACATCAACATCACCTTCAACCCGATCGTGTTCCAGGAATAGGACCGGGCAACTTGCGTACTTACGGTGCAATTCATTGAATAGGAGAAGAAAAAAATGAACTTCCTCAAGATCAAGCTGCTCACCGTCGCGGCGCTTTTATGCGCCTCCACCTCGGCCTTCGCGTCCTACGAGATCGATTTCGACGTGAACACGACTTCGCTCGCCGCCACCGGCGGATACATCGACCTGCAGTACAACAACGGCCTGTCGGCCACCCTGGCCAACGCCTCGGTGCTCAACTTCAGCACCGACGGCGCCCTGGTGGGGTCCCCGATGACCGTGGGGTCGGTCACCGGCTCCCTCCCCACCACCGTCTCCTTCACCAACGCCGGCGGGATGAACGACTACTTCCACCAGATGACCTTCGGCAACAACGTCCACTTCCACCTCACGGTGGATCAGGTTGCCGGCAACAGCTTCGGACTCTCCTTCTACGGCGCCGACGGCCTCACCCCGCTTTTGACCTCCGATCCCAACGGGTATGCCGCCATCGCCGACATCACCGCCTCCGGCCTCAACCTGACCGTCAACAGCGCCCAGGTCGCCGCCTCCCAGACCCCGATCCCGGCTGCCGCCTGGCTTCTCGGCTCCGGCCTCATGGGCCTCGCCGGGATCCGCAGAAGGAAGAACGGGTAACCTTGGATGCACCGGCAACAAACCGCCGGCAGGGGAGACCCTGCCGGCGGTGCAGTATCTATCGGTAGCAGGAGAAGGGGGTAGGGCGGGCCAGGCTCAGAACAGTGGACGTTCAAAAAATTGCCCGGCTCGATAACAAAAGGAGAATCCATGAAACCATTCCATCTGAACCGCTCCAAGCGAAGGGTCGCTGCCGCGGTGCTCTCGGTCGCCCTGGCACTCCCCGCCTTGGCCGGGGCCGCGTCTCCCGATGTGGTGATCAGCCAGGTTTACGGCGGCGGGGGCAACTCCGGCGCCACCTACAAGAACGACTTCATCGAGCTTTTCAACCGCGGCCCGGTCCCGGTCAGCCTGAACGGCTGGTCGGTCCAGTATGCGTCCTCGACCGGCACCTCCTGGACCAACCGCACCAACCTCCCCAACGTGACCCTGCAGCCGGGGCAGTACTTCCTGGTTCAGGAAGCCGCCGGTACCGGCGGGACGGTCAACCTCCCCACGCCGGACGCCACCGGCACCATCAACCTGAGCGGCACCGCCGGTAAGGTGGCCCTGGTGAACAGCCAGACCGCGCTCGCCTGCGGCGCCAGCTGCGCCGGGACCGCCGGAGTGGTCGACTTCGTCGGCTTTGGCACCGGCACCACCAACTACGAGGGGACCGGACCGACCCCCGCTCTCTCCAACACGACCGCAGCGCTGCGCACCAGCAGCTGTGTCGATACCGACAACAACGCCGCCGACTTTTCCGCCGCCACCCCCAATCCCCGCAACACGGCTTCGCCCTTGGCCGCCTGCGTCACCCCGGTCAACGGCGCCTGCGGCACCGACAGCGGCGCGACCCTGGCGGCGCTTGCCCCGACCAACCTCTGCGCGGCCGGCACCCCTTCGGCAGTGACCGGGGTGGGGCACCCCTGGTCCTGGAGCTGCGCCGGGATAGCGGGAGGCAACAGCGCCACCTGCTCGGCGACCATCAAGAGCTACCTCTTGAGCTTCCAGACCGACGGCAACGGCACCCTCACCGGCAGCACCGCCCAGAACGTCGATTTCGGCGCCTACGCGACCCCGGTCTCGGCAAGCGGCAACGGCGGCTTCTCGCTGCAGAACTGGACCGGGACCAACGGTTTCGTGACCAGCACCGCGAACCCGCTCACCGTCGGACCGGTCTTTGCCACCCAGACCATCACCGCCAACTTCTCCGCCCTCCCGGTCAGCGGCGCCTGCGGCGCCGACAACGGACAGACCCTAGCCGCCAGCGCCCCGACCAGCCTCTGCTCCGTCGGCGTCGCCTCGGCGGTCTCCGGCAGCGGCCACCCCTGGAGCTGGAGCTGCGGCGGGCTCAACGGCGGTAACACCGCCGCCTGCTCGGCCCAGATCCAAAGCTACACGGTCACCTTCAGTGCGGGGAGCAACGGCTCGATCACCGGCGCCGCCTCCCAGACCGTCGATTACGACGGCGCCACCACCCCGGTCGAGGCGGTCCCCTCCGGGGCCAACATCTTCTCCAGCTGGACCGGCACCAACGGCTTCGGCACGGTGGCCGACAACCCGCTGGTGGTCAGCCACGTCACCAAGAACCTGGACCTCACCGCCAACTTCACCGGGCTGCTCACCATCTACCACGTCAACGACACCCATGCCCGGGTCACGCCGCACCAGATGCTGGTCCCGGGGCATTCCAACGATCCGGCCCGGTTCGAGACGGTGGGGGGGGCGGCGTATCTCGCCGGCAAGCTCCTGGAGGAAACCGCCGCCAACCCCGAGGCGCTGGTGATCGACGCCGGCGACATCTCCGAAGGGAACCCGATCGGCGACATGGGCGGCAACGGCTCCATGACCCAGTTCTACACGCTCCTCTCCGCCAAGCTCAAGGCCCAGCGCGGCCGTGGGATGGACGCGGTGGTGGTTGGTAACCACGACGTGCGCGACGTGAACTACATCGCCAACATGATGAGCCTCAAGAACACCGGGGTTCCCGTCATCTCGGCCAACGTCTGCGCCAAGGGGACCCAAACCCCGTACTTCGCCCCCTACACCATCGTCAACGTACACGGCAAGAAGGTCGGCCTCCTCGGGTACACCACCCAGGCCGCCGAGGTCGGCGCCTCGCTGGCCGACACCCTCGACATCGTCAACTGCGACTGGAACAGCACCGACGGCAGCAAGATCCACCTCGCCTCCTACGTCAACACCCTGCGCAACGTGGAGAAGTGCGACCTCGTGGTCCTGGTCGCCCACATCGGCCACAGCGCGCTTGTCGACCCGACCGCGCCGCTGCTTAAAGACGACGGCGCCGCCAAGCTCCCCGAGGTGGTGGTGACCGGTCACTGGCACACCTGGGCCGAATCGGGCGCCTGGCAGCCGGAGATGCTCAACTACAAGTCCATCTTCACCGAGGCCGGCAGCTACATGAAGTACCTGGGCGAGCTCAAGGTCACCGATAACGGCACCTTCGTGAGCGCCTACAACCACGTGATCCGTGACGCCGAAATCACCCCGGACCGCGACGTCCAGAAACTGATCGACAACCTGACCGCCCAGTACGACGCCCTGCATCCGGGACACCCCGCCAGCGAGGTGATCGGCTACACCGGCGACGACCTGATGCTCGACAACGTGATGAAGTGGTGGTCCGCCGACGAGTACCCCTGGAGCGGCAACAACACCGCCGGCCAGTGGATCTGCGACGCGGTCCGCTGGAAGGCGGAGCAGCTCTTCGGGCAGTGCGACCTCTCCATCGAGGCCGGTGGCGGCGTACGCGCCGACATCCCGGCGGGACCGGTCACCTACACCCAGATCTACGAGACCTTCCCGTGGAGCGACGATACCTTCACCCGGGTGAACATGACCGGCCAGGAGATCGTCAACTTCATCAAGATCAACAACATGGACGCCGGCTTCTCCTCCGCGCTTACCGTGAAGGCGGTCGACGGCGTACCGACCGAGGTCAAGTTCAACGGGCAGCCGATCGACCTCAACCACAGCTACACGGTTGCCATCAGCAACTACATGTACAACCATCCGGCGGCCAACTGGACCTGGTCCGACACCGCCCCGCTTACCTCCAACTACCTCTGCCGCGAGGGGATCGTCGATTTCATGCGTCAGTTCAGCGCCGGCAACCCCTACCGCGTGGGAGGGGCGCGCTACGACCTGAACACCGAGTACTCCGGCGGCTACCGCGCGGTGGTCACCATGATGAACGACAACGACTCCAAGACGACCTTCGAAGACGCTTTCGTCCGGTTTTTGAGCGCCAACCCGGAGACCCTGGCCCGCCGCGGCACCACCAAGGCCCCCAGCGATCTGGTAAACGCCGACGGTACCATCAACCCGGTCAACCGGCTCTCGGAGAACGAGCTGTACCGCTCCTTCCTCGGCTTCAAGACCGGCGCCCTCAAGCCCGGCGACATCATCGAGACCTGGGGCAAGGGGAGCAGCTACGGCGGTAACCCCGAGTTCGTCGACCAGGAGGGGATCTACGGCGACGGCGTCGAGTTCAAGGTCGTCGGTCACGACGACTCGCTGGCCAAACCGGTCTTCATCTCCTCCATCGGCCAGTTCTGGAACGACACCTACAAGAACCACTACGTGAAGTTCCTGGCCAAAAAATCCGGCGCCTCCTCGGTGACCGACCAGAACAATCAGACCATCACCGTCATGGATGCCACCGGGTACGCCTCCAAGACCCTCCCCGGGAACACCGGAGACGTGCTCCTCATCTCCGGGATCCCGACCATGGAGAGTTTCGGGCTGCGCTTCCGGTGCGACAACGCCGCGACCGTTGCCCTGCCGCTGCCGGCCAAGGCCGCCATCAGCTCTCATCTCGACCCGGTCCCGGCGGCGACCACCGCATCTTCTCTCACCCTGAACGCGACCGCCACCTCCACCGCGGGGATCGTCTACCTCGCCCCGGCCGCCGACGCCCAGGTGGCGAGCGGCGCCGCCAACTCCAACTACGGTGCGAGCAACAACCTCTACGTGCAAAGCGCCACCACCGCGCAGAGCAGCTTCGGCAACGAGCGCTCCTGGCTCAAGTTCGACCTCTCCGGCCTGGCCGGCGCCACGGTCACCGGCGCGACCCTGCAGCTTTGGAACTGGAAGAGCAGCGGTGCCGATCTTACCCTCGAGCTGCGCGGCGCCGACTCCAACTGGACCGAAAGCGGCCTCACCTGGAACAACCAGCCCGCACTCGGCTCCGTCATCTCCACCCCCACCATGGACTCGGGGAGCTCCAACCTCTGGTACAACTGGGACGTCACCTCCTTCGTCCAGGCAAACCTCGGCACCAACGCCTCCTTCGTCCTCAAGCCGCAGACCGAGAACGGGCCGCTGCTCTCCACCTTCGGCTTCGACGCCAAGGAGTACGGCAGCAACGCGCCGGTGCTCATGGTCACCACCCAGACACCTTCCGCCGGGGTGGCCAACGTGAAGTTCTTCTACCGCTACTCCGGTGACAACACTTCCTGGGGACCGTGGACCCTGATCGGCGCACCGGCCACCGCGGCCCCGTACAGCGTCAACTTCGACTACCCGGCCGGCTACGGTTACTACGAGTTCTACGCCGTCGCCACCGATAACGGCAACAACAGCGAGACCGCTCCGGCGGCGCCCCAGGCGGCCACCCACTACACCCCCACCCCCGCCTACTA
Organism: Geomesophilobacter sediminis; assembly: GCF_016458275.1. Lineage (GTDB taxonomy): Bacteria > Desulfobacterota > Desulfuromonadia > Geobacterales > Geobacteraceae > Geomesophilobacter > Geomesophilobacter sediminis. The sequence goes on along the minus strand of NZ_JAEMHM010000004.1, from coordinate 171,330 downwards.
CCCCATCGTATCCATCACCGAGGGGCACGCGGTATTCGACGGTTCGGCCAAGAAGGTGAGCGTCGCCACCATCCCGGACGGGGTTGCCAGCGCGGTCACCTACAACGGCTCCGCCACCGAGCCCACCGGCGCCGGGGTCTACCAGGTCGCGGCCACGGCGAGCTTCGGCGGCAACACGGTGACCAACGACAGCACCCTGGTCATCGCCAAGGCGCCGGCATCGGTGAACCTTGAGAAAACGAGCTTCAACTACGACGGCACGCCGCACCCGGTCCTGGTCGACACGACCCCCGCCGGGCTTCCGGTCACCGTTACCTACAACGGTTCGGCCACCGCTCCGTCGGCGGTGGGAAGTTACGAGGTGTACGCGATGGTCAACGACCCCAACTACCACGGTGCGGCGCTGGGCACCCTGACCATCGCCAAGGCGGCTCCGCTCGACATCTCCGCATCGGTCAGCGTGACCTCCACCGGCTTTCTTTTCAGCCGGGCGACCGGGAAGTACACCGGGAGCATCATCGTCGGCAACACCAGCGCCGCCCCGATCGCCGGCAAGATCGACGTGGCGCTCAACAACCTGACCCCGGGGGTCACCCTGGCCAATGCCTCCGGTACCCTGAGCGGCGCCCCTTACGTCAGCCAGACTGCCGCCCTTAACCCGGGTGCGTCGATAACCATCCCGGTGCAGTTCACCAACCCCGCCAACGCGAAGATCACCTTCGTGCCGGTCACCTATCAGGAATAGGGGCGGGTACTTAACGGCGCCGGCAGGTTCTCTGCCGGCGCCTTCATTACCTCCCGGAACCGCCGGGATCCCAGCAGGAGTGTCCATGTCCAAAACCCTCGCCGCCGTCCTAGTGCTCGCCACTTTTTCTTTTACGCTCCCTGCATCGGCCGAGACGACGGTCCATTCGTCCATGGCGGGAAACGCCATCTGCGGCGAATACCTGAAAGCCCGCGCCGAAAGGCGCACCAACTCCTTTGAGCTATGGTTGAGTGGCTACCTCACCGGTCTGGCCACCTACGACAAGAGGGTCAACCGGCCGGAGAAGATGACCGCAGCTCTGGGTAATACCGGCACTCTTCTTCTCGACAGCTATTGCAAGATCCACCCGCTGGCCACCTTTCAGGAGGCGGCCCGGGAGATGGCGCGTACCGTTTGTTACGGGGACGCCCGGCGCAAAAACTGACGCTTTTTGGCAGAAATTTCATCCTGTTGTTGCGTCTTCGTTGCCTTGCCGGCGCATCATCTTCCGGCAGGAAAAGGTAAACAGGAGGTTTTGATGGAGAAACGGAGGTACGTTGCGGGGGAGCGCCAGCAGGGGAAGGTGCCGGGCGAGGGTCTACATCACGGTTCCGGCATTCATTTCAATCGAACGGAGGATGTGCAGGTGAACTGTCCTAAATGCAAGGCCAAGCTCGGAATGATGAAGGATCGGATTGTGGTGGGAACCGGTGCGGTGCATTGCATCCGCTGCTACATCTGCGGGTACTGGGTCCAATCGGAGCCGTCCTGAAAGCACCGGCGGGAGCGTACCGCCGGGGACGGAAAAGTGCGCAGAGGAAAAGGTTCGGGTCGTTGGCGGGGCGTTGCGGGGTCCTTTCAAAAGAGAACGTCTTCCTCTGCTTCCCTTGGGAAACTTTTCGGTGGGGCTTTACCCGAAAGAGGGGGGCGCGTTAGTGCGGGCCCCTCTTTTCGTTTCCACCATGCTTGCCAGGAGGAAGACACCGGTCATCCGGAAGAGAGTGCTGTGCATCGGGGTCAACCCCTCCACCAGGATCTCCGCGTTCTTGGTCTCGCGGATCTCCTTGAAGCAACGGAGGAGCAAGGTGAGCCCCATCGAATCGATCTTGCCGGCCCGGGTGAAGTCGAAGCGGACCGAAGATTGGCTTACGCGGGCCGGGAGATCCTTGAGCAGCCGCTCCGAGTGCCCGCCGATATTTCCTTCCAAAGCAAAATAGTCCTGTTGTATCCCGTCAGCTGCATCTCCATTCATGCTCCACCTCCGTGTGTTGCGGGTGCGACAAATCGAGGATGGCAATCTGCTCTCAGTGTCATTCAGCGCCGATGCGCTCAAGGGAGGAAATGACCGTTTGCGCCCCTATGTGCTGGGGTAGGGGCGATGTTGTCGCAAATTGTCCTTCTGGGGTCCGGTCTTTGTTGGGGAGCTACTATAGGCGAGAATTGTAAAAGTGGTGTGACATCCCAGCAAAGAATGTTGATGAAGAATGGCAAATGTAATCTGCCGCTCTGGGAAGGCTCCGCGCAGCTCCGGTGACTATTGGCAGAGTATAATGTTACATTCATGTGAAAATTGTTACAGAAGCTTGAAAATGTTTCCTGATTGTCATATGTATGAAGTGCAAGCATCAACGTGCAGGAGTGTGGTGGGGTATGGGCAGAAAACTGTCAAAGTCGCAACTTATGTCTTACTTCGCTTCTGATCCGGAAGTCATCGACATCGGAGAAAGCAAAGGTCGAGTTCTTCCGATAGTAAGAGCCTACGAAGACGATGCCACCAATTTCCACTTCTGGTGTTCTTACTGCGAATCCTGGCATAGATATGAGAAAGGAACTTTCCCGTATATATCCGGGCGAGGTGGCTTGGCCGGGCACCGGGCCACGATATGTCTCTCGAAGTCTCCCTTCCGGCAGACCGGAGTCATCCTGCATGTCGTCGGGCCTTGGAATCCCGAAAACATCCCCCCCAACTGTCAGATATAGCTTCCCTGCCCCGGCGTAAGACCGGCCCCTTCCTGGAAAAAACGCATGAATTCCTCCGGCGCTTGATCGGTTTACGCCGCATCGGAGTACACCGCTTTTGCGGCTTCGTGCCCATGAAGCTTGGCTTTTCCCGTTCAAGCGGCCCAGATGGCTTGGTTTGGTCCCGGGAATCTGCCTCTCAACGCGGTGGTCCCTATCACCTTGCCGGGACCTAAAGTTCACCCCACTTTAACTTGTCTTCGAGTCGGGATGCAGGTATCCTGGCACCGCAACTTCGCCCTTTACCTCATTTCTGCTTTTTCCCTTACCGTGGTGAACCCATGAGCGTTTGTATCCGATGCGGGACCTATTCCTCGTTCGACTCCAAAACGTGCGAACATGATCAAAACAATCGCAATGCTCCGGATCCATCGGCAGCGACGGTGGGATCGGCTCAGGCCACCCCGGAGTAAGGTCCTGCACAAAGGAGTCCGAGCCCCCGCCTCGCTCGCCCTCGATCGGCACCGGGTACCAGTACCGACTCACCCCTCTCGTCCACACAGGACTCTCCTCTGGCCCGCCCGACAGTCCCTCCTCAAACCGTATAATGCTCCGCCCTGCGCCAGCTTGGCGTAGAAGTGGCGTCATAAACCGCAAATCGACCACCTGCCTCTGGTTCCGGAAGATCGCAAGCCACAATTATTTTCCTCCGGTATCCCATCATCTACATAAAGCCATTTCGGTGTTTTTCCGATCTTTTGTTGACAAAAAGTGCGGCCGTAGACGATACTGCAGCGGTTTTGGTTTCCTAATCGTTGGGTGAAGAGGAGGGGTGACTCAGAAGGTGCGGAGCTTGATCGGCACCATCTTGTTCGTTTGCATCTTGGCCGGCTGCTCCTCCGTGCCCCAACGCCCCGCCGCGGTCAGGCCCCGCTGCAGCACGACGCGTCATTTCCGACTTCCCTCCGATCTGTTCCAGGGGATGTGGAACCCGCCCCCGGTTCCGTCGGAGACGGCCTGCGCGAAATCCACCACCCCTGCGCCGCCTCCCCCACCAACTACGTCTTTCCATACCCGAACCTGATGGGGAGACCGTCCGGCTGGTCGGGTAACGGACGAGAAATGCCTTCTCTACTCCGGATACCCTTTGCCCTGAACATGATGCCCAAAGTGAGATAAGCGCTGTATGCACGATTTCAACATCGACCAGTTCAAGTACCGGATCCGGCTCTTCGTCGAGCTCATCATCGTCGCCCTGTTCTGCTTTTCCGCCTGGAGCATCATCTCCGACCGCAAGGCGGCCCTCGTCACCGCCGAGCACAATGTGACCGGCTATGCCCGGGCCCTGGCCGAGCACAGCGAGAGCGCCTTCGCGGAATCCGACCGCGTGCTGCGCGATCTGTTGTACGACATGAAGCGGGAGTCCAAGGAGCGGGCTCTCGGCACCCAGGAGCTTTTCCTGGAACTGCGGCGCCAGGCGGCCGACTCGCCGCAGATCGGTGCACTCTTTCTGGTCGACAAGAACGGCACCATGTACAGCAACTCCAATGAGTTCCCCCCCCGGCCGATCTCGGTCGTGGACCGGGAGTATTTCCAGTTCTACCTGCACCACCCCGAGGCCGAGCTGACCATCAGCAAGCCGGTGATGAGCCGGCTGGTGAACCGCTGGCGTTTCAACCTGATGCGCCCGATGAGCCGCCCCGGGGAACCTTTCTCCGGCATTGCGGCGGTCGCCTTCGAGGTCGGTTACTTCCAGAGCTTCTTCACTTCGGCGAGTCTTGGGCCCAGCGGCCGGATCGCGCTGGTCCGAAACGACGGGGCTCCGCTGGTCTGCGAGCCGATGATCAAAAACGTCTTCGACGTTGACATGGGTAACTCGGTCCTGTTTCGCGACAAGCTTCCCGTCGCTCCCTCCGGCTCGTACCGGGTCGACCGGGGTGCTCTCGACGGCAAGGCCCGCATCGTCGCCTACCAAAGGCTCAAGCGTTTTCCCGTGGTCTCCCTGGTCTCGGTGAGTGAGGCGGAGGTCCTCGCGCCCTGGGAGCGCCGCGCCCTCCAGCAGCTCCTGCTTACCGTCGCGATATCGTTCATCCTGGGCTACCTCACCCGGCTCATCCTGCGCCATCTGGACCGGCTCAAATTCACCATTGCCCTGGTCGAGGGGCAGCAGGAGCAGCTCAAGGTCAAGGCGGCCTTGATGGAAGCGGCCAACGACGCCATCGTCCAGACCGAAACCACAGGGAAGCTCATCCAGTTCAATCCGGCGCTCTGCCAGATGACCGGTTTCAGCAACGAAGAGCTCTCCCGGATGAAGCTGCAGGATATCGTCACCGAGGAGTCCGCCCGCGAATTCGCCTTTGCCATGGATCTGCTCAAGGAGCGGGATTCGATCAGCTACGAATCCGCCTTCCAGACCAAGGAGGGGGGCTCCGTTCCGGTGGAGGTGCATTCCCTCAACATGACCTCCGACTCCCGCCCCCTGGTCCTGAACATCGCCCGTGACATCACTCAGCGCAAACAAAGCGAGCGTCGCGAACAGGACCGGCTCAAGATCCTCGAGGAGCTGGCCACCGGGGGCGGCCTGCCGGATCTCCTCAATGCCATCGTCCGCTTCGTCGAGCAGCAAAGCCCCGGCGCGCTTTGCTCGGTCCTGCTCTTTGACGAGGACAAGGGGCGCCTGCGCCATGGCGCGGCCCCAAGCCTCCCCGACTTCTACAACAAGGCCGTGGACGGCATCCTGATCGGCATGGGGGTCGGAAGTTGCGGCACCGCCGCCTTTTTGAAGAAAAGGGTGGTGGTCGAGGATGTCGTGGGACACCCGCACTGGAAGGGATTCCAGCCGGTTCTGGACGCCGGGCTGCGTGCCTGCTGGTCCGAGCCGATCCTGGCCTCCGACGGCAAGCTCATCGGCACCTTCGCCATCTACAACCGCGAGCCGAAGGCGCCCGGCCCCGAGGAGATCGCCCTCATCGAATCGGCGGCGCACCTGGCGAGCCTGGCCATCGAGCGGTCCCGGGGGGACGAAAACCGAAAGCGCTTGGAGGAGCAGCTCCTCCACGTCCAGAAGATCGATGCCATCGGGCAGCTCGCCGCCGGGGTGGCGCACGACTTCAACAATCTGCTGACGCCGATCCTGGTCTACGCCGGGCTGCTCAGAACGACGGTCACCGACGAGAAACAGATGAAAAAAGCCGATGGGATCGCCTCCGCCGCCCTCAAGGCGAAAGAACTGACCCAGAAGCTTTTGAGCTTCGGCCGCAAACAGATGCTGCACAAGGAGGTCCTCGACCTGAACGAAGTGGTTCGTTCCTTCGAGGAGATCATCACCCGGACCGTGCGCGAGAGCATCGTGGTCGATCTCGAGCTCAGCCCCGAGCCGCTGGAGGTCAACGCCGACCGGGGGCAGCTCGAACAGATCCTGTTGAACCTCGTGGTGAACGCCCAGGACGCGATCCGGGGCAACGGAACGGTCACCGTCCGCAGCGAACGCAAGGAGCTGGAAAAAGGGTTCGTCCGCCCCCGCCCCGGGCTCAAGGTCGGGACCTACTGCCACTTGAGCTTTTCCGACAACGGCTGCGGCATGGACGAGAACACCCTGCAGCACATCTTCGAGCCGTTTTTCACCACCAAGCCGGTCGGCGAGGGAACCGGCCTCGGTCTGGCCACCATCTACGGCATCGTGAAGCAGCACGAGGGGTACATCGAGGTACAAAGCCGGGTAGGGGAGGGGAGCACCTTCGATATCTACCTTCCGGCCGCCGCCGGTGCCGCGAAGCCGGCACCGGAACCGGCACCGGTGCGTCGTCGGGAAGGGGCGCAGGGGACCGTGCTGGTGGTCGAGGACAACGAAATGATCCGCGAGATGGCCGTGGAGCTTCTGGCGTCGGCGGGCTACCAGGTCCTGGTCGCGGAGCAACCGCTGCAGGCGATCGAGCTGGTTCATGAGACCCAAGAGCGGATCGATCTGCTGGTAACCGATGTGGTCATGCCGCAGATGAACGGGCCGGAACTCTACGCCACGCTGGTGCAGATTCGTCCGGAATTACCGGTGCTCTACATGTCGGGATATGCCGAAGATGTGGCGGCAGGCGACCAGATGAAGTGGTCTTCCGGCGATCTGCTGCGAAAGCCCTTTACTTCCGACACCTTCCTCGACTACGTCGGGCGCAAACTCGGTGCGCTGCCAGGTTGATCCCTGCTTCGGGACGTGGCGGCCGTTACCGCAGGGGCGCGGCATGCTGCGCCCGTCAAATCCTCAGACGCAGGATAGCCACCTCCGCCGACCATCCCTGGCGGGGGGTGCCCGCCTCGCCACGCTGATGCCGATAACAAAAGAGGCAGCCCAGGTTTTCCCGTGGCTGCCTCTTTTGTCGTTACCTGCTGCCGGGGCGATTACTTGTAGAACGCCACCGTTTCCGGGACCCGGCTGCCGGCCACCTCGGAGCTGCTGGCTACTTCAACCCCTCCCTTCTTGAGGGTCGCCTGGAACTCCGTCACCTTGCCGGCCTGGCTCATGGTTGCTGCGGAGTTGCCGTTTTTCACGTTCCAGTTGATGGCCATGGTGTCCAGGTAGGTCGATCCGCGGTAGTGGTCGATGACGTAGGTGACGACGTCGCCGCTTTTGCGTGCCTTGATCTGGAACCGCTCGCCGTTTTCGGCATACTGGAAATCCTTCTCGGTCGCGCCGATCGGGTTGGACCCGCTCCAGAACTCGATGGTATTGAAGACGATGAAGTCGACCAGTGCGGAGACCCCGTAGACCGGGACGATGATGAACACCCACGAGACGAGGCTGCGCAGGTATTTGTTCTGGACTTCGCCGTTGATGCGGTAGACCTTCCGGGTGAGGGCCATCTTGCCATAGCATCCCTGGAGTGACGTCAGGGCGACGGCCATTGCAAGTACTGCTGAGATGATGCGTTTCATAACTCCTCCTGTCATTGTAGGTACTCTGACGGCCATTATACCGCAGAGCCAGTGGTGAATGGCTGTATTTGTTCCTCGTGCGATGTCATTGGAATTTCTATGACTTACCAACTGCCAGCGCCTGTGCCATAAAAGAAGACCTTCAGGCCGGCCCTTTTGTACCAATGTCAGTGGTTTGTCGACGTTTTGAGCTGAGGTGATTAGGCTGGTTCTGTCTGTTGGAAAATACCTCGACTCATCCAGGGATTGCAAAAGTGCTGCATGCTTGAGTCCCTGCCTGCAACCTCCTTCAAATTGACAGCACTCTATGGTACATTCGGGATCTCCAGCCTCCAGCGCCGGTGCGGCTTAGCCGCGCGGTAAACCACCTGCAGTCCAGGATCAGGATGACCGACCTCTCCCGCACCTCCCAAAAATGGATCGCCAGCTTCTTCCTCGTGGCGGTGCTCACCGCTCTCTGTGCCCGGTTCATCGATCTGCCCGTGGCGCTTTGGGTGAAGGAAACCTTTATCCGAAATCCCGCTTGGGCGGTGACCACGGGACGGATGCCGGACCTTTTGCTGCATCTGGTTCTCCTGGTCAGCGTGGGGGCGTGCTGCCTCCGTTTGGTTCGGCTCCGGAAGGGGCACGTCGATAACCTTAACGACTTTTTGCTCCTGGCCAGTTGGGACGCTCCGGCCTCCTTTGTGGCGAAGGCGCTGCTTAAGCCGTTGTTCGGCAGGCTGAACAACCGCCTCTGGCTGAAGAACCCCGATCTCTATGGTTTTTACTGGTTCCAGAACCGGTGGGGGTATGATGCGTTTCCTTCCGGGCACATGCTGGTCCTGGTAGCGCTGCTTGCCCTGCTGGTGCGCTTCTTCCCGGTGGCCCGGATTCCGGCGCTGCTTCTTGCTCTGGTGACGTCGGTGGCCCTGATCCTGACCGGCTACCATTTCCTGAGCGATATCGTGGCCGGGTGCTATCTTGGGATCGTGGTGGAGGCGCTGGTCCACGCTGCGATCTGTGGGAGAAAGGCCCCCTCCGCGGCATAAACTGGAGATCTGCGCTAAAAGGCCTTTTCCCTTGCATATTCCGCTGAAATCACTTATATTTCAGCAATACTTTTGACCCCTGATGAGATGCTTAAACCAAGCCTGCGGGTGAAGTGGCCCCGCTTCATAGTACGCAAGGAAAGGGTTTAGCCGCACACGGTTAGACCCTTTTTCTTTGCTCATTCGTTTTCGGAGGATAAATGCAACGACCCCTTTCGGCAGGAGACACCGTAGAATCGCAATGCACCCGCTGCAAAGCCCTTTTGAACCACACGATCATCGCCATGGTGGCGGGTGAAGTGGTGCGGGTAAAGTGCAACACCTGCGGCAGCGAGCACAACCACCGTCCGACCAAGGCCGCCAAGTCACCGGCGCCGAAAGCTGCCGCTTCAACCCGCAGCGCGGCTCCGAGGACCTCGCGCGCCAAGGTCGCGGGACCGTCCGACGAGGAGATCTGGGAGGAGTTGATCCGTCCCCTCGATCCCGACCATGCCGTTCCCTACCGGATGGACGGGAAATTCAAGACCAACACCCTGATCGCCCACCCGTCGTTCGGCACCGGCGTCATTGCCGCCACGAACCCCGGCAAGATCGAAGTCGTCTTCAAGTGCGGCAAGAAGCTGCTCCGCTGCGCATAAACCGCAGTCGGGGCCGTGGGAGGTAGGTTCAGGGCAGGTCCAATTATCTTGTTCCCACCCTCCCCATACGTTCCCTCTCCATCAAGGTCGCGTGCCAGAGCCCGGCTTGCGACGGGCAGGGCGAGGATGGGGCTCCCCGGTCCCCGATCCCTGCCCGCCCGACCGCCGATTATTTAACCCTGAACCCCGCCTTTTCCCACGCCGCCTTCTCCGAGAGTTTCTCCTTCGGAGGGGGCGGCGTTTTTTGTTGCTGGGCCCCCTTTTGTTGCGGTGCCGGCTCCGCCTGCTTGATCGACAGCGCGATCCGCTTGCGCTGCGGGTCCGCCGCGAGCACCTTCACCTTCACGATCTCCCCGACCTTCACCGCCTCGGACGGGTCCTTGATGAAACGATGCGCCAGCTGGCTTACGTGCACCAGGCCGTCCTGGTGGACCCCGATGTCGACGAAAGCCCCGAAGGCCGCCACGTTGGTCACGACCCCCTGCAGGATCATCCCTTCCTTCAGGTCTGCGATGGTGGTGATGTCCTCGCGGAAGGTCGCCGTCTTGAATTCGTCCCTCGGGTCGCGTCCCGGCTTCTTCAGCTCGCCCAGGATGTCTCTCAGGGTCGGGAGGCCCGCCTGTTCCGATACGTAACGCTCCAGCTTGATCCCCGTTGACAGTTCGGGCTGCGCCACCAGCTCGGCCACGCTCTTGCCGAGGTCGGCCGCCATCGCCTCGACCACCGCGTAGTTCTCCGGGTGCACCGCGGTGTTGTCGAGCGGGTTCTCCCCGCCCCGGATCCGGAGGAAGCCGGCGGCCTGTTCGAAGGCCTTGGCGCCGAAACGCGGCACCTTGTGAAGGGCCTTGCGGCTGGGGAAGGCGCCGTTTTCGTCACGATGGCGGACGATGGACCGCCCCTGGCTTTCCGAAAGGCCCGCAACGTAGGAGAGAAGCGCCCAGGAGGCGCTGTTCAGGTCGACCCCGACGTAGTTGACGCAGGATTCCACCACCGCGTCGAGCGATTTTTTGAGCAGGGACTGGTTCACGTCGTGCTGGTATTGCCCGACGCCAATGCTCTTGGGATCGATCTTCACCAGTTCCGCCAGCGGGTCCTGCAACCGGCGCCCGATCGAGATGGCGCCGCGCACCGTCAGGTCGAGCTCGGGGAACTCTTCCCGGGCAATGTCGCTCGCGGAATAAACGCTCGCCCCGGCCTCGCTCACCATGACTACCTGGGCCTGCAGGCCGGCCTTGCGCAGCTCGGCGGCCACGAAGACCTCCGTTTCCCGCCCCGCCGTGCCGTTGCCGATGGCGATCAGCTTGCAGTCGTGCTGACGGACCATCCGGATCAGGTCCGCCGCGGCTGCGTCGGCTTTTCCCCCGCCGGTGTGCGGGTAGATGGTGGTGTGCTCCAGGAAACGCCCGGTCTCGTCCAGCGCGGCAAGCTTGCAGCCGGTCCGTAACCCCGGGTCAACCCCGAGCACGCGCCGCTGTCCGGCCGGCGCGGCCAGGAGGAGGTGCCGCAGGTTCTGGGCGAAGACCTCGATGGCCGCCTCGTCCGCCTTGTTCTTCGCCTCCAGCCGGAGCTCCACCTCGATCGAGGGTGCGATCAGGCGCCGGTAGGCATCCACCGCCACCGCTTCCAAAAGGGCGTTGAAGATGCTCGTTCCCTTGATCAGCCGCCGCTTCAGGCCGGCCAGGATCTCCTCCTCCGGGGCGTCCAGGACGAGTTTCAGGATCGTTTCCTTCTCGCCGCGCCGCATGGCGAGCATCCGGTGCGAAGGGATGGTGCGGATCGGCTCGCAGTACTCGTAATACATCTGGTACTTCCCTTCCTTGTCCTGTTCCTGGGCCAGGACCGAGGAGGCGAAGCTACCCTGCTCCCAGGTAAGGCGGCGTACCATGGCACGGGCATCGGCATCTTCGCTCAGCCGTTCCGCGATGATATGCGCCGCACCTTCAAGTGCCGCGGCAGGGTTCGGCACGCCGAGCTCCTCGTTCACGAAGGGGAGGGCGGCCTCTTCCGGATTGCCGGAGATGAGCTCCTGGGCCTGGACCAGATCGGCCAGCGGCTCCAGTCCGCGCTCCTTGGCGATGGTCGCCTTGGTGCGGCGCTTCGGTTTGTACGGGAGGTAGAGGTCTTCGAGCTCGGTCTTCTTGCGGCAGGAGTCGATCCGGCTTTTCAACTCCGGGGTGAGCTTCCCCTGTTCCTCGATGCTTTTGAGGACGGTCCCTTTTCGCTCGGCGAGTTCGCGATGGTAGGCAAGGAGGTCCTGGATGGTGCGGATCTGCACCTCGTCCAGCTCCCCGGTCTGCTCCTTGCGGTAGCGGGCGATGAAGGGGACGGTTCCCCCCTCGTTGAGCAGGGCGATGGTTTGCAGGACACCGGGGCGGGGGAGCCCGGACTCCTCGATGATCAAGTCAAGAATGCGTGCATCTTCCATAAGTCGTTTGAAACCTCCAGGGGGAAAAGCCTTAATCCTTACAACGAACCGGGAAGATTTGCAATGGACAAAAGGGCATGAACCGGGGCCTGGGGCTGGTGAGCGAGGCGTAGACCGCGTTGAGGAAACGAAACGCGACGGGCCGCCGCCCCATCATCTGGTGCGAATCACGAATCCGAGGTGCCGTCGCGTTTCGTTCCTCAACACGACCTGCAGCCAAGCTTGGAAAAATTGCGGTGAGAATACGCTTTCCTGGATCGACCTTGCCAACGAGCACGATACTGCTCGTTGCTCTCTGCTCTTTGCTCATTGCAAAGTTGACCCTTTACCTGGAATAAGTTATTTTGGGCTACTTCTCCTATAATGAGGTTCCCTATGCACCGTCCCAGCTGGGATGAGTATTTCATCGAAATCACCCGCCTTGTCGCCAAGCGTTCCACCTGTCTGCGCCGCCAGGTCGGCGCGGTCGTCGTAAAGGACAAGAACATCCTCGCCACCGGTTACAACGGCGCCCCCTCGGGAGTGCCGCACTGCCTCGACACCGGCTGCCTACGCGAAAAACTCAAGATCCCCTCCGGCGAACGCCATGAACTCTGCCGCGGTCTGCATGCCGAACAAAACGCCATCATCCAGGCCGCCAAGCACGGCACCTCCATCGACGGCGCCACCCTCTACTGCAACACGATGCCGTGCATCATCTGCTCGAAGATGATCATCAACGCCGGCATCAAGCGGGTCGTCTACCTGACCGGCTACCCGGACCAGCTTGCCGAGGAGATGATCAAGGCCTCGGGAATCGTGGTCGAGAAGTACGAGGGAGGGGAATCGCCGTGAAATGTCCTTTTTGTTCCTTTGCCGACAGCAAGGTCGTCGACTCCCGTCCCGATAAGGGTGGGGCCGCGATCCGCCGCCGGCGCGAGTGCGAGTCCTGCGGCAAACGTTTCACCACCCACGAGCGGATCGAGGAAATCCTCCCCTTGGTGACCAAGCGGGACGGCCGCCGCGAGCCGTTCGACCGGATGAAGCTGATCGCCGGCATCCAGAAGGCGTGCGAGAAACGGCCGGTTTCGGTGGAGACCATCGAGCGGCTGGTCGACCGGCTGGAGACCCGGCTGCAGGAGAGCGGGGAGAAGGAAATCCCCAGCACCACCCTGGGGGAATGGATCATGCCCGAGCTCCACGCCGTGGACCAGGTCGCCTACGTCCGCTTCGCCTCGGTGTACCGCTCGTTTAAGGACATCAACGAGTTCATGAGCGAGCTGCAGGATCTATTGAAGAAGTAGGAGGCAATGTGCGGCAATTTCACGAAAAGATGATGCGCAAGGCGATCGCCCTGGCCGCGCGCGGCGTCGGCAAGACCGCACCCAACCCGGCGGTCGGCTGCGTCATCGTTCGTGACGGTGCAATCGTGGGAACCGGCTGGCACCGCAAGGCGGGGACGCCGCATGCCGAGGTCCACGCCCTGGCCGCGGCCGGACCGCTCGCCGAAGGTGCCGACGTCTACGTGACTCTCGAGCCCTGCGCCCACTACGGCAAGACGCCCCCCTGTGCCGAGGCGCTCGTCGCCGCGCGGGTAGGGCGCGTCTTCGTCGGGCAGCTCGACCCGAACCCGCTGGTGGCGGGGAAAGGGATGCAGATCCTGCGTGACGCGGGGATCTCGGTGGAAAGCGGCATCCTGGAAGAAAACTGCCGTCGTCTCAACGAGCCGTTTCTCAAGTGGATCACCACCCGGCGCCCCTTCGTGGTGCTGAAGTCGGCCCTGACCCTGGATGGGAAGACCGCCACCGCCTCGGGGGACTCCCAGTGGGTCACCTCGGCGCCGGCGCGCCGCGAGGTGCACCGGCTGCGCGGCATCCTCGATGCGATTATGGTCGGAGTAGGGACGGTGCAGAAAGACGATCCCCTTTTGACCTGCCGGATTCCCGGCGGCAAGAACCCGGTCCGGATCGTGGTCGATTCCGGGCTCAACGTTCCGTTGCATGCCGCACTTCTGGACGGAAAGGTGGCCCGGACCATCGTTGCCACCTGCAATACCGATTTTGCAAAGCAGGCCGAGGTCGCGCGGCACGGCGCCGAGATCCTGGTTTGCCGGGAGAAGGACGGCCAGGTGGATCTGGACGATCTGTTCGCGAAGCTGGGTGCGCTGGGTCTGCAGTCGGTGCTTCTGGAAGGTGGGAGCCGGCTGGCGGGAAGCGCGCTGCGTGCCGGCTGCATCGACAAGTGTCTGATCTTCGTCGCCCCGAAGCTGGTGGCAGGGGAGGGGATGGGGCTCTTCGCCGGTGCCGGGGTAGGGCTGATGAAAGACGCCATCGCTTTGGAGCAGGTGAAGGTCCGCAAGATCGGTCCCGACCTCCTCATCGAGGGGTACCCGGTAAGGAAATGAGCATACCTCGTTCCCAAGGTGGACCTTGGGAACGAGGGAAAGTTGGCCTTGGGAACAGGTGCGGACTTCTACTTGTAGGAGCGACTTTCCTGTCGCGATAAGTCCGTCCCATGATCGCGTCTGCAATGTCATTGCTTATATGACGCGGACTCACCTCTGCTGTGGGCGCGCCATTCCTGGCGCGAACCGCCGGAGGCGGTGACCGCGGTTCCGGAGTAAGGGTTACCCGGAAAAGTAAAAGCATTACCTCGTTCCCAAGCTCCAGCTTGGGAACGCGATGCGCCTGCGAAGCTCCAGCTTCGCCAAACCCATACGAAGCTTCAGCTTCGAGAAAAGGTGCGATCCCAAGGTGGACCTTGGGATCGAGGGAAGGCAGGAATTGAAGTCCCCCTTTGAAAAAGGGGGACTTAGGGGGATTTGCCTCTGAGGCGTTGCCTCTCGTGAATCCGGTAACAAACTTCAAAACCAAATCCTCCCCGCCCGCCCCTTTGCCGAAGGGGGGAGAGGTTACTGACAGCTAAAGGAACTTTCCCATGTTCACCGGTCTGATAGAAACCGTCGGCGAGATCGTCTCCCTGGAGCGCCGCGGCGCCTCGGGAAGCCTCACCGTCCGTGCCGCGCTTCCCGCCGCCGAGATCAAACTCGGCGACTCCATCGCCATCAACGGCGCCTGCCTCACCGTGGTCCGTCTGGGCGGCGGGACCTTCACCTTCGACGTTTCCCCGGAAACCATCGACCGCACCGCCTTTCGCAACCTCAAGGCCGGTTCCCCGGTGAACATGGAGCGCGCCCTGAAACTCTCCGACCGCCTGGACGGCCACCTCGTCTCCGGACACGTCGACTGCATCGCCACCATCGTCGAGCGGCGCGAGGTCTCCGGCAATATAGTATTCACCTTCCGCTTCCCTCGCGAGTTCGGCAAATACATCGCCGCCAAGGGGTCCATCGCCATCGACGGGATCAGCCTCACCGTCAATACCGTCGAAGCCGACTGCTTCACCGTCAACATCATCCCGCACACCGCGGAGAAGACGAACCTGGTCGGCAAACGGGCCGGCGACGAGGTCAATATCGAGACCGATCTGATCTGCCGCTACCTGGAAAGACTCCTTTCCGGAAGGAGCGCGGAGGGGGAAGGGGTTTCTCTGGAACTGCTTGCAAAGAGCGGCTTTCTGTGAGATAGATATTTTTTTCTTCCCGGTCATTTTAATGTGAGAGGACGTCCCAGATGTCTGTGGCAAAGATAGAAGAAGCAATAGAAGAAATCAAAGCCGGCCGGATGGTTATCCTGGTCGACGACGAGGACCGCGAGAACGAGGGCGACCTCACCATGGCGGCCGAAAAGATCACCCCGGAAGCGATCAACTTCATGGCCCGTTTCGGCCGCGGCCTGATCTGCCTCACCATGACCAACGAGCGCTGCGACCGCCTCGATCTTCCCCCGATGGTGCAGGACAACACCTCGTCCTTCGGGACCGCCTTCACCGTTTCGATCGAGGCCAAGCGCGGCGTCACCACCGGTATTTCCGCCGCCGACCGTGCCCACACCATCCTTACCGCCGTGGCGCCCGACGCGGCCGCCGAGGATCTCGCCCGTCCGGGCCATATCTTCCCGCTGCGCGCCAAGAAAGGCGGCGTGCTGGTCCGCAGCGGCCAGACCGAGGGTTCGGTCGACCTCGCCCGTCTGGCCGGACTGGAGCCGGCCGGCGTCATCTGCGAGATCATGAACGACGACGGGACCATGGCGCGCATGCCCGAGCTCAAGAAGTTCGCCAAGGAGCACGGGATCAAGGTCTGCACCATCGCCGACCTGGTCGCCTACCGGCTCAAGCACGAGTCGCTGGTGCGCCGCTCCGTCGATGTCGCGCTCCCCAGCCAGTTCGGGGAATTCCGCGCCATTGCTTTTGAAAACGACATCGACAAGCTGGAGCACCTCGCCCTGGTCAAAGGGGACATCAAGGGGGACAAGCCGGTGCTGGTCCGCGTCCACTCCGAGTGCCTGACCGGCGACGTTTTCGGCAGCGTCCGCTGCGACTGTGCCGACCAGCTGCATCGCGCCATGGAACGCATCGAGGAAGAAGGCGCCGGCATCATCCTCTACATGCGCCAGGAAGGGCGTGGCATCGGCCTTACCAACAAGCTCAAGGCCTACGCGCTGCAGGACCAGGGCAAGGACACCGTGGAGGCGAACCTCGCCTTGGGTTTCAAGGCCGACCTGCGCGACTACGGCATCGGCGCCCAGATCCTGGTGAACCTCGGGGTCCGCAACATCCGCCTGATGACCAACAACCCGAAAAAACTGGTCGGTCTGCAGGGATACGGGATCAACATCGTGGAGCGCGTGCCCATCGAGATTCCGGCCCGAAAGACCAACGAAAAATATCTGAAAACCAAGCGTGAGAAACTGGGGCACCTGCTGGAGAACATCTAGTCGGGCTTCCGACAAGGAGCGAACATGCCTAAGTACATAGAAGGAAAACTCACCGCCGAAGGACTGAACTTCGGGATCATCGTGGGGCGTTTCAACAGCTTCATCGGGGAGCGGCTCCTGGAAGGGGCGCTGGACGGCCTTTTGCGCCACGGTGCCGAGGATTCCCGCATCACCGTCGCCCGGGTGCCGGGCGCTTTTGAGATCCCGCTGGCCGCGCGCAAGTTCGCCAAAAGCGGCAAGTTCGATGCCCTCATCTGTCTGGGCGCCGTGATCCGCGGCTCGACGCCGCATTTTGACTACGTTTCGTCCGAAGTTTCCAAAGGGGTTGCCCATGTGGCCCTGGAGACCGGGGTTCCGGTTATCTTCGGCGTTTTGACCACCGACACCATCGAGCAGGCGATCGAGCGGGCCGGAACCAAGGCTGGGAACAAGGGCTTTGACGCGGCGATGACCGCGATCGAGACCGCCAACCTGTTCAAGGAGATGGAGTAATTGAGCACCCGTAGAGACGGCAGGGAGCTGGCGCTGCAGGCACTGTACTCGAAAGACCTGGTGCTGCAGGACGCCAACGTAGCTCTGCGACGAATCATAGAAAGCTTCGGCGAAGGTGAGGACCCGGCCCTCGAGATCCGCACCAAGGCGTTCAGCTTCGCCTCCGAGCTCGTGAACGGGGTCATCGCGAACCTGGACGAGATCGACAAGCGCATCGCCGAGAAGTCGAAGCACTGGAGCATGTCGCGCATGGCCCGGGTGGATCTGAACATCCTGCGCCTGGCGGTGTACGAGCTTCTTTATCGCGACGACATCCCGAAGAACGTGACCATGAACGAGGCGATCGAGGTAGCCAAGAAGTTCGGCGCCGAGGACTCCGCGTCCTTCGTCAACGGCATCCTCGACGAGATCGCTTCGACGGTCACCGACAAGGAATAGAACCCGTTCAATGTTCTACGTTCACGGTTCAACGTTAAAACCGAACGGGTGGGCTCGATCGTAACACACGCAGAGCATGAAAGATCGGATGGTGGGTCGAATTGATTACAACGTTGAACGTTGAACCTTGAACGTTGAACGGGTCTTGTGAGGTTTGTTATGAATGAAATCAAGATTGGCCTGATCGGCTTTGGCACTATCGGTGCCGGCGTAGTGAAGCTGCTGCGCAACAACGCTTCCCTCATCGAGCAGAAAACCGGCGCCCGGGTTGCTCTCAAGTGGATTGCCGACCTCGATATCACCACCGACCGCGGTGTGTCGACCGAAGGGATCCAGCTCACCCGGAGGGTCGACGACCTCCTGCACGACCCCGAGGTCTCCGTCGTCATCGAACTGATCGGCGGCTACGAGCCGGCCCGCACCTTCGTCCTCAAGGCGATCGAAAACGGCAAGCACGTCGTTACCGCCAACAAGGCCCTGCTTGCGGTGCACGGCGACGAGATCTACGCCGCGGCACGCGAAAAAGGGGTCGAAGTGCTGTTCGAGGCCTCCGTCGGCGGCGGGATTCCGGTCCTCTCCGCCATCAAGGGGAACCTCGCCGCTAACCGCTTCTCCACCGTCCTCGGCATCGTGAACGGCACCTGCAATTACATCCTCACCCGGATGACTCAGGAAGGGGCAGACTTCGGCGACGTGCTCAAGAGCGCCCAGGCGCTGGGTTATGCTGAGGCCGATCCGACCTTCGACATCGAGGGGGTCGACACCGCCCACAAGCTCTGCCTGCTCCTTTCCCTCTGCTTCGGCACCAAGATCGACCTCAAGGACGTCTACTGCGAAGGGATCACCTCGGTTACCTCCGAGGACGTCGATTTCGCCAAGAACTTCGGCTACCGCATCAAGCTCCTTGCCATCGGCAAACTCGACGGCGACCGGATCGAGGCCCGCGTGCACCCGACCATGGTGCCGATCGACTACCCGCTGGCCGACGTCCACGGCGTCTTCAATGCGATCCGCCTCACCGGCGACTTCGTCGGCCCGGTGATGTTTTATGGCCGCGGCGCCGGCATGGATGCCACCGCGAGCGCCGTGATCGGCGACGTGATGGAACTTACCCGCGACATGCTCGCCGGCGGAAGCCGTCGCTGCGCTCCTCTGGGCTTTTTGGACGAGAACGTGGCGGCGCTCACCCTCAAACCGATGGGCGAGATCGTCAGCAAGTACTACATCCGTTTCCATGCCCAGGACCGCCCCGGCGTTCTGGCGCGGATTGCCGGCTCGCTCGGCAAGTTCGGGATCAGCATCGCCTCCATGGTGCAGAGCGCCCGCAGCGAAGAAGTGGTGCCGATCGTCATCATGACCCATGAAGCCCGCGAAGGCGATGTCCGTCAGGCGCTTGAGGAGATCGACGCCTTCGACGTGATTCGCGAGCGGAGCAACTTCATCCGCATCGAGGACAACCTCGAATAACGAAAGCGGCACCAAGTATGGAAAACGAAAAAGGCTTTGGGAATTATTCCCAAAGCCTTTTGTTTTGCCGCCTGTCTTTTTTGGAGTCCCTGGCGTCCCTTAGTTCCCTACCGGCGGTTACCGACCAGCTTGCTCATAGTGTTCCACGACCTTCCGGTAATGCTCTTCGATGCTGCCGTCAGCCTTGTGATAGGCCTCCACCATCGCCGGCCTCACTTCCTCCGGCAGCACCCGTTCCGCCAGGGGGTAGAGGATGTCGTCTTCCTTGGCGATGTGGTCCCTAAGCAGCGCGACGTACCCGAGCGCGTTTTCGGTAATGGCAGCCTCCTGTCCGGCCTCGCCGTCCAAGGCCCGGGCCGCCGCCTCGCACATAGCCTTTACATAGGCCCTGCCCTGGTCGTGCTCCATGAGCATCGCCGCCACCGGGCTGTGCTCGCGGGGCATCCCGTTTGCCACCAGCGCTACGAAGAGGACATCCTCCTCCTTGGCATGGTGGAAGCGGTCGGCGTAATTCCTGATGAAATCGACGCCGTCAATGAAGAAGCGGTAGTCGCCGAATTCCCCCTGCGCAAGCAGATTGGCGTTGCGCTCCAGGAGGGTCAGCATTCTCAGGATGAGCCGGTGCTCGTGCACCAATTGGGAGCTGATGTCCATCTTCATGGCTAGTTTCTCCTTTCGCCGTTGATGCCGATCACGATGGTCTCCAGCGGAATGTCTTTGCCGGAGAGACCGAGCGCCTGCCGGACCACGATGTCCAGGCCGCGGCAGCAGGGGACTTCCATGATCGCGACCGTGATGCTTTTCACTTCGTTGAGCTTGAAGATGTTGGCGAGTTTCTCAATATAGGGGCCGGTCTCGTCCAACTTCGGGCAGGCGATCGCGAGCGCCTTGTCTTTCAGGAGGTCCGCATGGAAGCTTCCCAGGGCGAAGGCGACACAGTCGGCCGCGACCAGGATGTCGCTGTTTTGGAAGTAGGGGGCGGTCGGCGGAACCAGGGTGAGCTGGACCGGCCACTGGCGGAGTTCCGAAGGAGCCTTCTCGGTGGTGGTGTTCGGAGCGGTTTCCGTTTTTTCGATTACCCGAGCCATGCTGCCGGGGCAGCCGCAAGCCGTGTGAGACATAGTGTTTCTCCTTTTCGTCTGGTTATTTATATGGTGATAGTTGAGGTTTAACTGTTCTTTGTTCTTTGCTCGATCGTCCGTGCCCCGATCCCTGACCCCAGACCCCCGATCCCGCCTTTAATGCATCAGGTGTTCGTTGATTTCCTGCTCAATGGCCGTTTCCTGTTCCGGCGAGAGACCGTGGATGGAGACGACGTCCTTCAGGAGGCAGATGCCGACCTTGCAGGTGACGCATCCGATCTCGTAGCGGTTGAGTATTTCACCGATTGCCGGGTGATTACCGATCACATCCTGTATCGCCTGTTCACCCAATCCGTTTTTGAATTCCATCGTTTCTCCTCCTTTCGTGTCGCTTTGTTGAACCCAACTTACTCCCCGTCCCAAATTTTGTTTATGACCTGGATCAAAGAAACGTAGAAACCGTGAATTACCTCCCTCTCGCTCCCGGAGAGGGGCGGGGTGAGGGCTGGACCAATCCGGGCTGGGTGTGGGGATGAGGTGAGAGTGTCCGTTATTGACAGGACACCTCAGTAGTGTCGGCGGACCCAAAAGCAAATCCTCACCCGGCCACCTTTGATCAATGGGGGAAGCCAAAGGGCTTTAGCCCCCAGCCCCAGCCCCTAGCCCTGGCTTCCAACCTTTTCCCCTGAAGAAACCGCCGCTTGCTGCCGAAGAGGATATTTGAGGCTATGCTGTACCCTTTGCCGTTGCATCGCGGCCATCGCTACCCGATGAGGTGTTGTCATGACAAAGAGGATTGGAATCCTGACCGGAGGGGGCGACTGCCCCGGCCTGAACGCGGTGATCCGCGGCGTGGTCAAGGCTTCGCTGGTGCGCGGCTGGGAAGTGATCGGCATCGAGGACGGTTTCGACGGGTTCCTGCATCCCCAGAAATGCCGGGCGCTCGGGCTCGAAGACGTGTCGGGCATCCTCCCGCAGGGGGGAACCATCCTGGGGACCTCCAACCGCGGCAACCCGTTTCGCTACCCGATCCTGCGCCAGGGGAAGGTAGAACTCGTCGACGTCTCGGACGAGGTGGTCTCGGTCATTTCCGCCCTCGGCCTGGATGGGCTCATCGTAGTCGGCGGGGACGGCACCCTCAAGATCGCTCTGGAACTGATGAATCGCGGCGTGCCGATCGTCGGCGTCCCCAAGACCATCGACAACGATCTTTTGGAGACCGACGTGACCTTCGGTTACAACACCGCCTGCGAGGTTGCTACCGAGGCCCTGGACCGGCTTCATTCCACCGCCCAGAGCCACCACCGCGTCATGGTGCTGGAGGTGATGGGGCGCTATGCCGGCTGGATTGCCCTGGAATCCGGGATAGCGGGCGGGGCTGATGTCATCCTGGTCCCCGAGATCCCCTATGACATCGAGAAGGTCTCCTCGGCGATCGTGGCCCGCAGCAAACGCGGCAAACGCTTCAGCGTGGTGATCGTAGCCGAAGGGGCGTACCCGAAAGGGGGCAACCGCGTGGTCAAGGAGGCCGCCGGCGGAAAAGTCGCGGTGGAGCGGCTGGGCGGGATCGGGGAGATGGTTTCCCGTGAGCTCGGCGGCTACCTTGAAACCGACATCCGCGCCACCGTGCTCGGGCACCTGCAGCGCGGCGGCTCCCCCTCCATGTTCGACCGCTGCCTGGGGAGCCGCTTCGGGGTGAAGGCGGTCGAACTGATCCAGGAGGGGAGTTTCGGCCGGATGGTGGCCCTGCGGGGGAGGCGCATCGAATCGGCTTGGATCGGCGATGCGGTCCGACACCTGAATCTGATCGATCCCGAGGGGGAGATGGTGCGTCATGCCGAGGAGTTGGGCATTATCCTGGGACGTTAAGATGCTGTTGACTTTACCTAAGCGCTGGCTTAGACTGCACAAAAACTTCGCCCCCCCTGTCGGGCGCGAGAGGTGGACGATATATGAGGGACCGCTTGGCCGAGTTCAACAGGAGCAACCTGTATGGACTGATCGGCTTTTTTCTCGGCATTTCCGCACCGATCGGCTGGACGGTGCTCCGGCTCATCTTCTTTTCCAACCCCGAGTTGTCCCTGGGGGCGCAGATTTTCGGCGAAGTGACCGAAAACGCCCAAGGGCTGGCCCTGTACACCTACATGGGCGCCGGAACCGCCTGCGTCCTTGCCTCCTTCGGCTACTTCATCGGCAAAGCGATGGACGAGCTGCACTTTAAGGGTGCCGAGCTGGACAAGCTCGTCCTCGAAGTCGATTCCCAGAAGCAGCTCTTCGAAAACCGCTACAAAGTCCTCGACAACAACATCAAGAACTTCCACAAGATCGGCAGCCGCATCCAGAAGTCCATGCGCCAGGAAGACGTCCTCAGTCTCTGCGTCGAAGGGCTGCACGAGGTGCTCGGCTACGAACGGGTCAACGTCCTGATGGCCGACCCGGAGCGCAAGGTGCTGACCTTCGCCGCCTCGGCCGGAAACGAGACCCAGATCGGCCCGGATCTCTTCGTCCCCCTGGATCCCCGCGCCGGCGTCATTTACAAATGCTACGACGAGCGCCAGGTCTATTTCATCGAGGACATCAGCAAATACCCGGCCGACTTCATGCTGCAGCCTCCCTTTGCCAACATCGAGCCGCTGCGCTCCAACTGCTTCATCCTCTGCCCGATCGTGGTGAAAGGGGAGACGGTCGGCGTCTTCGGTCTGGACAACAAGCGGAGCCACCGTTCCCTCAACGACACCGACGTCGACACCATCCGCCTCTTTGCCGATCAGGCCGCGGCCGCGCTGACCCGGATCAACCTGCTCCATTCCATCGACCAGCTCACCCTGGAACTGGGGAAGACCTTCGCCGAACTGCTGAAGAACCGCGACAGCTCGGTGCGCAACCTGAGCCGGCTGAAGTCCGCCACCGACTCGCTGGTCGAGGGCGCACTCCGGATCGACGGTGCGTCGCACCGGGTGATGGAATCGGTCGACGGCGCGAGCTCCTCGACGGCTGAGATCTCCATGGCGACCGAGCAGATCACCAGCAACCTCGACGCGCTCTCCGACTCCGTGTACAAGTCGGTCTCCGCCATGGAACAGATCACCTCGTCGCTGCGCCAGGTGGAGCGCAACACGGCGCTCTCCCACGGCATCTCCAGCAAGGTGAAGGAGCAGTCCGAGAAAAGCAGCCAGGTCGTCCGCGAGACCATCGACGCGCTGGCCGAGATCCAGCGCTCGGTCGACCTTTCCTACGACGGGATCAAGCGCCTCTCCGCCAACTCCGGGCGGATCGAAGGGATCGTCAGCGTCATCAACGACATCACCAAACGAACCAACCTCCTGGCGCTCAACGCCTCCATAATCGCGGCGCAGGCCGGCGAGTACGGCAAGAGCTTCGGCGTCGTCGCCGATGAGATCCGCAACCTGTCGCTGCAGACTGGCCTTTCCACCGGGGAGATCACCAGCATCATCAACGACATCATGACCGAGTCCCGCACCGCGGCGGACAACATCACCACCACCAAGGACCTCGTCAAGAAGGGGGTCGAGCTGGGGCATCAGACCGGGAACTCCCTGAGTACCATTCTCGAGAGCGCCCAGAGCGCGATGGACATGACCCAGCAGATCAAGCTGGCCACCGGAGAGCAGTCCAACGCCGTACAGTCGGTATCCCAGTCCATCGAAGACGTGAGCAACATGACCTCGCAGATCTTCAAGGCGTCCAAGGAACAGGCGCTGGCCACCAAGAGCATCGCGCGGGCCATGGAAGAGGTTAAGGAGATGACCCACGGTATGGTCGCCTCCGCCGGGCGTCAGGCCGCCGACGGCGAGCAGATCCGGACCGCCGTGGAAGCGGTGACCGGCGTGGCCAACGCGATTTTCGAAGATATGGAAAAGCGTCAGGTGGAAAGCGGCGAAGTGGTAAAGGCCCTGGAACTGATGCGAGCCTCCGCCGAGTAGGATTCGGCCCCCTTAAAAATGAAAGCCTTGGCAGGTCCCTCGGAGCTTTAGATTCCCAGGGACCTTTGCTTTTGGGTCGACACCGGTTCCCTGGTGTTCCTGAAGTACTTCAGGCCCCCTCGATAGGGGGGAACGGCAGGGCACTGCTGGTCTCCGCGTAAGTGGGCACGATGACACCGAAACCACCCCCATTCAAAAAAGGGTGGACTCGCCCATAACAGTGTGTTAATCTCCCGCCTTGCGTCTGGCCCGCTACCTAAGTGGAGCCGCTGCAGGACGCAAACAACTGACAATACCGCCTGGATTCTGAAACGAACCGGTACGGGAAGCGATAGCTAAGGTGGCAGCGCGGGGGGCTTGGTCCTTTTACCGTAGCGGCCTGGTACGCGTCTTCCTCACCCGAAGACGTTTTTTTTTGCCAGGCCGCGACAAGCAAAACACCGTAACTATTTACCGTCTACCCGTTCACTCCCTCTCCCCTTGGGAGAGGGGAGCGGTGAGACAAGTCGCCCAACGTCCCCTCTCCCTCAAGGGTTGCGCGCGAGAGCGGGGGGGCGACGGACAGCAACGCCCGCCGAAGCTTCAGCGAAGGCGGGGGTGAGGATGGGGTTCCAACAGTGATCCGTGAACAATGAACAGCGATCAGTGAACCTTAAAGGAAATCACTGATACAAGTCGCCCAACGTCCCCTCTCCTTCAAGGAGAGGGACAGGGTGAGGATGGGGTTCAAATCCGATGCAAAAAAAGAAAACGATTCTCGAGATCCAGAAAATGAAGGCCGATGGCGAGCGGATCGCCGTCCTTACCTGCTACGACTATCCCACCACGGTCATCATGGACCGCTGCGGCATCGACGTCATCCTGGTGGGCGATTCGGTCGGCGTCGTCGTCGCCGGTTACGACAACACCCTGCCGGTGACCATGGAGGAGATGCTCTACCATACCAAAGCGGTGATGCGGGCGCGTCCCCAGGCACTGGTGGTGGCGGACATGCCCTTTCTTTCCTACCAGACCGACCTTCCCACCGCCCGGCGCAATGCGGGCCTCTTGGTGAAAGAGGGGGGGGCGGCCGCGGTAAAACTCGAAGGAGGGGAGAACGTCGCCCCGGTGATTTCCGCCCTGGTCGACATGGACATCCCGGTCATGGCCCACATCGGGCTCACTCCGCAGTCGCTGCATCGTATGGGCGGTTTCAAGGTGCAGGGAAAAAGCGAGGAGCAGGCCGAGAAGCTTCTTAAGGACGCGCGTGCCGTCGAGGCGGCCGGCGCCTTCTCCGTGGTACTGGAGGGGATCCCGATGGCCCTTGCCCAGCGCATTACCGCCGAGCTTTCCATCCCGACCATCGGGATCGGGGCCGGACCGCACTGCGACGGGCAGGTGCTGGTGATCCACGACATCCTCGGGCTGTGCGAGAAGTACTCCCCTAAATTCGTCAAACGGTACGCCGAACTGACGCCGATCATCGCCGAGGCGGTGAGCAGCTACATCGGCGATGTCAAAGAGGGGGCATTCCCCGAAGAAAGGCACGGATTCAAATGATACGGGTAATTCAGACAGTCGCCGAAATGCAGCAGTTCGCCCGGGAGCACCGCGGCCAGATCGCGCTGGTCCCGACCATGGGCTATCTTCACGCCGGACACGCCTCGCTCATGATCGAGGCCAAGAAGCGCGCCCCCATCGTCGTCGCGTCCGTCTTCGTGAACCCCACCCAGTTCGGGGTCAACGAGGACCTCGACAGTTACCCGCGGGACCTGGAGCGGGACAAGCAGATCGCCACCGAGGCCGGGGTTGACGTCATCTTCGCTCCGACCGCACCGGACATGTATCCGAAGGGTTACCTCACCTACGTGAACGTGGAGGGGATCACCGGACACCTGTGCGGCGCGAGCCGTCCCGGGCACTTCCGGGGGGTGACCACCGTGGTCGCCAAGCTCTTCAATATCGTCGCCCCCAAGGTGGCGCTTTTCGGCAAGAAGGACTTCCAGCAGCTCGCCGTGATCCGGCGCATGGTGAGAGACCTCAACATGGACCTGGAGATCGTCGGGATGCCGATCGTGCGCGAGGCAGACGGGCTGGCGATGAGCTCGCGCAACACCAAGCTCTCCGCGGAGGACCGCCGAAAGGCGCTCTGCCTGTACCGCTCCATCGGCGCCGCCCGCACGGCATTTGCCGCCGGCGAGCGTTCGGTGGCCAAGCTTAGGGAGACGGCCGTTTCGGTGATCGCCGCGGAGCCCGCCGCCGAAATCGACTACCTGGAGTTTCGCGACCCCGATTCCCTGGAGCCTTTGGAAACCGCCGAGGCACGGACCCTGTACGCACTGGCCGTCCGTTTGGGGGGCGTGAGACTGATCGACAACTGCATTCTTGGGGAGGAGTGAAGATGGATCGCAAGATGCTGAAGAGCAAGATTCACCGGGCCACGGTAACCGGCGCCGACCTGCACTACGAGGGGAGCATCACCATCGACCGCGAGCTGATGGAAGCCGCCGACATCGTCCCGTACGAGGCGGTTTGCATCTGGGACGTCAACAACGGGAGCCGTTTCGAGACCTATGCGATCGAAGGCGAGCCCGGTTCCGGCGTCATCTGCATCAACGGCGCCGCGGCGCGCATGGTCGCCCCCAAGGACCTGGTGATCATCGCGAGTTTCGTGAACATGTCCAACGCCGAGGCGCTGGCCCACGAGCCGAAGCTCGTCTTCGTCGACGAAGAGAACCGGATGCTCCCGACCCGCAAGGAAGCCGCCGGCCAGGGGAACCTGAAGCGGGTTTTCTAGAAAACCGGGGCTTGGGGCAGACACCGGAGGACTGCACCCTTTATCTGCGGTGGAGTCCTCCTTTTCGTTTCCACCAGGTGGCCTGTGGCATGGCCTTTCATGATATTATCAAGCGATGAAATACGTAAACCATTTCCATTTCGTCGCTCTGTCCCTGGTCGTCCTTACCGTCTTCAGCGGCTGTTCGACCTTGCCGGACGTCTCCCGGGTAATCGACGATACCCCGTCGGAACGGGAATCGGTCCGCATCGCTTCGGCCAAGGGGCTGTTGTCACCCCAAAAAAGCCAGGCGATCATGGAACGGTTGCGGCGATCCGTCCCCCCGACGGACATCCTGGAACGCCACAACGCCGTGCTGGAATCGGTCACGGAAAGCCCGCTGACCAAGGGAAACAAGGTAAAGCTGCTGATCGACGGCAGGGCAACCTATGCCGCCATGTTCGATGCCATTCGCCATGCCAAAGCGAACATCAACCTGGAAACCTTCACCATCGCGGACGATGAGGCCGGCCGCAAGTTCAGCAACCTGCTGCTGGAAAAACGTGCCGAAGGTGTCGAGGTAAACCTCATATACGACAGCGTGGGAAGCCACGCGACCCCGGCGGCTTTTTTCCAGCGGCTGCGCGACGGCGGTGTCCGGCTGGTCGAATTCAATCCGGTAAATCCGCTGAAAGCCCGCGGGCATTGGTCTCCGGAACATCCGGACCATCGGAAGCTCCTGATCGTCGACGGCAGGCTCGCCATTACGGGCGGCATCAACATCACCTCGAATTATTCGATCCGGGTTTCCGGCGGGAGAAGTACCACGGGAGCGTCCCTGCCTTGGCGCGACACCGATGTCCAGGTCGAGGGGCCTGCGGTGGCCGAATTCCAAAAACTCTTCCTGGCCACCTGGCAGAAGCAGCAAGGGGCGAAACTCGACGACCCGAGCTATTTCCCCGGTCTGAAAGAAGTGGGCAATGCGCTGGTGCGGGTGGTCGGCAGCACGCCGGGACAAAACAACCGGATCACCTTCACCGTCTACGTTGCCGCGATAACTTTTGCCGAGCGCTCGATTCATCTCACCAACGCCTACCTCATTCCCGACGACCAGATCCTGGATGCTTTCACCGCTGCCGCCAAGCGCGGTGTCGATGTGAAGATCATCGTTCCGGCCAACAGCGATTCCACCATAGCCGTGGACGCGGCCCGGTATAACTATTCCGAGTTGTTGAAAGCGGGGGTGAAGATCTATGAACGCCGCAACGCCATTTTGCATGCAAAGACCGCGGTAATAGACGGCGTCTGGTCGACGGTCGGCTCCACCAACCTGGACTTCTGGAGTCTTTTGAGCGACGACGAGGTGAATGCGGTTATCCTGAGTCGCGAGTTTGCCGGGGAAATGGAGCGGGTGTTTGCCGCGGATCTCGCCGCGTCCGACCAGATCCAATGGGAGAAGTGGAAGAAAAGGCCCCTGTGGCAAAAGATCAAGCAGTCGTTCGCCCACCTGTTTTGCCATTTGATGTGACGGTAACACCGAGGTCCGAACCCCAGCTCCAGCCTTCAGCCCCCAGCCCCTAGCCCCTGGCCCCTTGGTATGCTACAATGTGCCCTTGTTGTTCATTCTAATTAGGGACCGGGACTCTTCATGCCGATCTTCGCCGCATCCTACCTGCTGCCGATCGCTTCTCCTCCCATCGAGGGGGGAGCCCTCGCCGTGGAAAACGGCCGCGTGGTCGCGGTCGGTCCCCTGGCCGAAATCCGTGCCTCCCATCCGGGGCCGGTCACCGACTTCCCCGGGGCCGCCATCCTCCCGGGTATGGTCAACGCGCACACCCACCTGGAACTGACCAACTTTCCTTCGTGGAAGGTCCGCAAGGCGCTCGACTACCATCCCCGCACCTACGTGGACTGGGTGACCCAGGTGGTGAAGATCCGCCGCGCCCTGACCCCGGAAGAGCTGCAACTTTCCGTGAAGGCGGGTATCCGTCTCTGCCTGGAAGCCGGCACCACCGCGATCGGCGAGATCCTCACCGACGGCGCTCTCGCTCCGCTCTACGCAGAGAGCCCGTTGCGCGGCACGCTCTTTCTCGAGGCGCTGGGGCATGATCCGGCCCAGTGCGAGCAACTGATGCAGCGGGTATCCGAGGACCTCCGACGCCCCTCCGGTGCGTTCCGCCCCGGCATTTCGCCGCACACGCCGCACACCGCTTCCGCCGTCATCTTCCAGAAGGCGCAGCAGTTGAGCCGCGAGCTGGGGGTGAAAAAGGCGGTTCATCTCTCCGAATCCGCCGAAGAAGCCTCCTTCATGTACGACTCGAGCGGTGCCATCGCCGACAAGCTCTACACCATGGCCCATTGGGAAAGCTACCTCCCCGCGCCGCGCAAGACCACCTCGACCGCCTATCTGCAGGATCTCGGCTTCCTCGATGACGCCACCTTGGCGGTGCACGCCGTGCACGTGATTCCGGCCGACGCGGTGCTTCTGAAGCGCGCCGGCGTGACCGTGGTGCTCTGTCCGCGCAGCAACGAACGCCTTGCCGTGGGTGCGGCACCGCACCATCTGTTCCGGAGCCTCGACATTCCTCTGGCCGTCGGCACCGACTCGCTGGCCAGCAACGATTCGCTTTCGTTGTGGGACGAAATCCGCTTCCTGCGCGATCTGGACCCGGAGCAGTTCTCGGCGTGCGAGCTGATCCGTATGGCCACCATCGGCGGTGCCCGGGCGCTTGGCATCGACGCCGAGGTCGGGACGCTGGAGGCCGGCAAACGCGCCGACTTCCAGGTCGTAACTACCCACGCACCCCATTCCGGGGCTTCCCTTTGCGGCACCCTGCTGGAAAACGGGCGGGTGGCGGAAGTCTTCCTCGGGGGCGAGGCGCTCCGGTAGCCGTCCCTTTTCCCTGTCCTTTTTCATGACCTTTTGGTACTATGACGCGATGGGTGAGAAACTGATTTGCAATAATAAGAAGGCGTTCCACGACTACTTCATCGAGGAGCGTTTCGAAGCGGGGATGGTGCTCCAGGGGACCGAGGTGAAGTCGTTGCGTAACGGCAAGGCCAACCTCAACGACTCCTTTGCCATGGTCAAGAACGGCGAGGCTTTCCTGCACAATTTCCACATCAACCCGTACGACTTCGGCAACCGCGAGAACCACGACCCGGACCGGATGCGGAAGCTCTTGCTGCACAAAAAAGAGATCACCAAGCTCTTCTCCAAGATCCGCGAGCAGGGGTACACCCTGATCCCGCTGCGCGTCTACTTCAAGGACGGCAAGGTGAAGACCGAGCTCGGGCTGGCCAAGGGTAAGAAGAACTACGACAAGCGCGAGACCATGAAGCAAAATGACATGAAGCGCGACGTAGCGGTAGCCCTGAAGGAACGACACAAATCCGGCTGATCCGCCGCAAACGCTGCTGCTGCCTACCTACAGATCGACGAAGGCCACCTCCGAAACCGGAGGTGGCCTTCGTCGTTTGAAACCAAATTCCTTGCTTTCTCTTCCTTCGGAAATCAGTTCCTTACTCCTTTTCCTTTCCAGAGAGGGTTGGGGTGAGGGGCCGATTCCCGCCACCGGATGCCCTAAACCAGGAATGAAACCACACTCTTGCCATCAGCCCAGCAGAAAAACTCCGCTATGTCACGACTCTGTGTCTTTGGTGAGCAATTTTTTTAATGTAAATGTAAATGAAAAAATATTTTTATTTTGCGCCCGGTTATGTTATAAGGAGTTCACTCAAACTCAGGGCTGGGGAGAGCGAGTCGGACTGATCTTTACGTGATATAGCTGGACGGGTGTTCCGTTCGGGATTGCATGCAGATAAGGAGGAGAGAAATGCTATCGGTCATCAAGTTTCTTGCCGCAGCCACGTTGTTCTTTGTCTTGTTGCAGTTTTTCCTGTACGCCACCAATCGGGCCACCGCCGAGGAGCGGAAGTCGTTCTGCATGCCCTTCGGCATCATCCTCTTTGCCGTATCCATCGCCGGCTTTGCCAGCCGCAACATCTTCTTCGTCTTTTTCTCCGTGATACTGGTCGCGTTGAGCCTTTGGCTGGGGCCGACCACCTGGCGGGGGAAAAAGGAAACCGATCCGCCTCTGTTGCCGGTAGAAAACACCGAGCCGGATCGCTTCGAGGGTGCCGCCTTCGACGCCAGGCCGAAAGCCGCTTGCGCCGAGAGCGCCGAAACCGATCCGAGCGTCGCGCAACGGTGCTGAGAAGATTTCCGCTACGTAGCGATCAAGCTACTCTCTATGGATGGTGCTTGCTGCTTTGGGGCGAAAGTGCTATCTTAGTGAGGTCGTGAAAAACGACAGCCGGAAATTACTGGGGGTGTAAAGGTTTCGACGGGGGTAATAAGCAAAGGTTGCATGCCGAGGTCCGGGTGGCTCGTTAAACAATCCGGGACGCATTAAGCGCCGACAACTACGAATACGCTTTAGCAGCTTAATAACCTGCTAACGATCTGCCGAGCCTCTCCCACGGGTGAGGACAGATCGTCATTTTAGTGGGATAGTTCCAGTGAGTGCCTGCGGCACTGGGGCGAAATTTAGCGGGACCGCTTCTCATGAATCCCGGCCTGTGGAGTCATGAGCGGTTAAATTAAAAACAGGTATAAGCATGTAGACGCCTTTTGTGTACGACTTTCGGACGCGGGTTCGATTCCCGCCACCTCCACCAATGTAAAGAATTCGAACTGGTATCCGAAGAAAACGCCAGATCGGATTCCGTAGTCAAAGGCCCCTTCCGGGGCCTTTCCTCATCCAATAAGACCAGTGGCTGCAACTTAGATTTAGCGATTAGATAGCACTTGCCTCCATCTGGGTATACTGGCTCTAGGGTTATCTTGCCTAGAACTTTCCGTAGTAGTAGTGCAGATTGTTCAGTCTTTTGCTCTAAGATGTTTTGGACCTTAGCTACCCGAAGAGTAATCCACTCAATCGAGGGAGCACGGAAGGCTGGTTTGTTTTTTATCTCCATAGCCGCTATTTCCGATTTTAGCTCTGCTGCTTTTCTTTCTGTGATCCGTAAAGCATCTTCAATCGCCACGCTCGGGCCCGCCTCTGCTATAAATCTTACGAAGTTGTCTATCTTCAGTTGGTCATGTGATAGTTGAGTTTTTTTTGTTTCCAGTTCCTTTGGAATATTGGACAACATTTTTCTGACAATGTGCTCCACTTTTCTCAAGATATATTGCAGATTTTGAGTGTCATTGATGATGCGTCCCAGTTCGTCAAGTATGACCCTTTCCGCGAGTTTTGCTCTGACTAGAATCTTGTTTGAACAAGCCCCTTTCGCTCCCTTAAGGCATCCGTAGTAGCCTCCACCCTTTCCACTGACCTTTCCTATCGCGCCATCACATACACTACAAATCATAGCTCCAGCCAAAATCTCTCTCGGGAAAACATCAACATAGCTTCGCTGATTTTTAGAAAATCCCCTTCGGGGATTATCGCTTTGAGACCAGGCCTCTTGCACCTCTTTCATTCGAACCTGGACTGCATCCCAAAGATCCTGTTGGATTATTCTCAGGGTTTCATCCGTACCTTCAAAAAGAGGCTCAGGACGAGGGACCTGCCTAACTTTTCCTGTACCAGGCATCCGTTTGTTTTGATTTTTTCCCCAAGTCCACCTGCCAATGTATTTGGTATTTTTGAGAATTCGCCTTACGGTTGATGTGTTCCACCCTTGCTTTTCTCTTTTTTGGCTGGGGATACCCTCCGAATTTAAAAGCTTTACTATTTGAAGAATTGATTTTCCTTCTTTGAAAAGTATAAAAATTTTATTTACTATCAGTGCCTGTTCTTCAAATATATAAATTAACATCCCATCGGGACGAGGTTTTCCTTTTTTATCCATCCTTAGCTCGCTAGAAGGTTTCGTTTTATAGCCATAAGTTTTTTCACCAAGGCTATAACCACGTGTTTTTTGACCCAATTGCCCTCGTAGTGTTTTTTTTCTCAAATCATCAACATATATTTCATTAACAATACCCCGTAGCTGATAAGAAATTTTTGATTCTTCATCTGCTGTATTAAGATTGTCTGCGACCGAGTGCAATGCCACGTCTAAAAATTTTAACTCCTCAATGGCAGTCAACATGTCAAGATTACTACGAGATAGCCTTGACAGGTCGTCGACCAAAACCGCATCGACTCTCTTTTCCCTTACGACCTCTAAAAGATTGTTTAGGCCGGCTCGTTGACGCAAGGTTCCTGAAGTTGCTGCATCAACAAAGATGTCATCGGGATCAACGGTAAAACCTTTTTTATCTGCATATTGCATGCATACTGTAATTTGATCATCTAGACTTTCCTCACGTTGGTTGTCGCTGCTGTAACGAGCGTATATAGCTGCTTTCATGGTTGTATCTCCTACTGAATGTGTTTGGAATTGTTACTGATATGTATCATTTTTAGGTGTTTAAAGTATTCATCAGCCAGTATTTCCGATATTAAATCCAGTAATGCAGAAAATGCTAGGGATGACCCATTTATACCTGTGTTCTTTGCAATATTATCAGACCTGTTATTGCACATATTTTATGCCTATATCCAAAAATTAAATACCCAAATTTGTATACCTTTTTTACGACCAGTCAAGATTGAAATGCGGCATTCCTCTGGCAAAGCGAACCAATCACTATTACTTAATGTTTGTAAATGCAAACATTAAGTAATAAAAGGAGTGATAACGTCGAAAAATACATACATTATGTTCAGCCTATTTTTATTATTAATTAGATGTGGAGTGACTGTCATTAAAGCTCTGGTGCTTTAACGCCTTGATTGAGGTTTGGGCCAGTCTGGTGCAGGGCCAGGAAAGGCTTCAGTCGTTTCTACATGACCTGACGTGGCCACGCCGAGCTGTCGTAGGCCCCTTGGGCAACCAGTGTAATTGGCACGAGGAATTCGGAATTCGTTGGGTACGCAGATGTTCTCCATTTTCAAGGGAGCCTATCCCCTCAATCTTTATATGTTTGTGGAGATAACCACGAGTTTCGTTATTACGATCCTCCCCCGGAGGGGGCGCTCTATTTGAATCCATTACTTGGCCATTTGGAAACTCAGCTTTTGAATTTCTTGAACGGGAAGGCTAACGATGTCATCGGCGGGGAAACGGGAGAGAAGATAGAGTCTACGATGGACTCCATAGCGTGAAACTTGGTCGGGAGGTGGAGTTGGGCAGGAAATTGGATGCTTAGTTAATCGGCAGGGCTACTAATCGACATCTCAACCGAGGGCCGATACCGTTAGGGAATGGATTGCTTTCAATAATAGAACCGCTCACCTAGTGAGAAGTCTGCCTGCATCAGCAGGGTGCACCGCCCCTGGAAAACGATTAACACCGTAGTATTCCTCGTCTTCGAGAGCATAAATCTTAATTGTTCTTGGCAGCTCACTGGTGTGCGCTTCGTTGATTGTAACGACGCAGGCCGCTTCCTCGCCAGCCTTTCTTTTATCAAGATCAGTGAGTAAGTTCTTCAGGACCTGCCGAGAGATGTACAGGGTGGACCCTGTGAAGTTAACTCCATATCCCACGGCAATGACCGACAGCTTTTTCATGGTTTGAGGGTACTTTGGGTGTAAATTGTCTTTTTTAATGATTGTGCACGCCGTCTCTTCACCGTTACCCTTGCGGCAAATTTTCGACAGCAAAGTAATTAGGTTGCGCCTGCTAAGGTACACCTTGGCAAACATGTACCCTCCTTTTTTCAACTCCAAACGGTTTTTGTGGCTTTGACGGCACATATATAGCTTTAAATTCCATTAATGCAACTATAAAGTCGTAGGTTTCGCGTAGGTCAATAAGTTTACTGCAGCGGCCGACAAGAGGAATGGGTAAGAGGAATAAGTGGATCCCAGAGGATACAAGAGGATCCAACTGGGAAACGGCAGATGCTAGGGCTCCTGCCGCTCTTTGGGCAAAGATTAGCGGTTGAGGATATGTTTCATTAGATTTACAGGTACCGCAAATGCGTCTTCATTATAGCAGTGAATCGGTTCACGCACTTCCCCTGCTCTTGTGTCGATCGGGTCGCCCCGAGCGTCTGGAGGTTAAGGAGTGTCGACACGAAAAACTAGCCGTAGTGCTCAGGTAGTACCAGCCATGGGTGCAGGGACGTTGTCTTGGTACCCACAGACCGGCGACCACTGTATGCTACCAGGTTTGCCGTGGTGCATGCATTCCACCTGCC
This sequence comes from Geomesophilobacter sediminis, assembly GCF_016458275.1. Lineage (GTDB taxonomy): Bacteria > Desulfobacterota > Desulfuromonadia > Geobacterales > Geobacteraceae > Geomesophilobacter > Geomesophilobacter sediminis. The sequence continues at coordinate 136,417 of NZ_JAEMHM010000004.1, read as the reverse complement.
CTTGCTTGATGATCGGTCTGACGGCCGTGACCCTAAACCTCTACTGTCCCTTCGGTGCCAAATGGAGCACCGACCCTATTTGCTAAATTGGCGAAATATAATCTTTATTTCAACGTTTGCTCATTGATTTGATTGCACCTAATGCCTATGTTGAATCGAGGTGTGTCATCTACTGGACGTTGAGGAGGGGAAGGTGGGATATGAAATAGATTTTCTCCCTGTAGGGAGTGTTGAGAGAAGCGGCGATGCCATTTGTTTCCGTTTTGGTAACCTCGCGGGGCCCAGGAATGAGCAAACGGTCGTCGTTCTGGATGGAGGCTTTAAGGAAAGTGGCGTGAAGCTTGTTGAGCACATCAAATCTTACTATGGTACTGACCTCGTGGACATCGTCATTAACTCCCATCCTGACTGTGATCATTCTTCAGGCCTCGAGGTTGTTCTTAACGAGTTGCGGGTTGGAGAGCTGTGGATGCACCAGCCATGGAATCATACCCAGGGGATGGCAAAGCTTTTTAAAGACGGCAGAGTCACAGACAATAGCATCAGCGACCGCCTGCAGAAATCCCTCAACGCTGCACTGACCTTGGAACAGATAGCAGAAGAGAAAGGCATACCGATCATCGAACCTTTTTATGGTCTTACAAATGAAACCGGTGCGCTCAAGGTCATGGGACCTACTCTGGAGTACTATGAATCCCTTCTAACCGACTTTGCGTCGACACCGGAACCGAAACAGGAGACGCTTTTTTCAAAGGCACTCGCTGCCTTGTCAGAGACCGTCACTAAGATTGCCGAGGGCTGGGACTTCGAGACGCTTTCGGATGATGGAGAGACAACGGCGGAAAACAATAGTTGTGCCGTTCTACAACTTGACGTAGATGGGGTGCACCTCGTCTTCACCTGTGATGCAGGGGTTCAAGCAATTTCGAAAGCACTGGACTACATGGAGGCTTCCGGGTACTCACACCAAAAGCTGAAATTTGTTCAGGTACCTCATCATGGTAGTCACCGTAATGTCGGTCCTTCGGTACTCAACCGCCTACTCGGACCCAAAAATGTCAAAGACGATGCCCTCCGAACTGCCTTCGTCTCTTGCGCCCCCGACGGGGAGCCTAAGCACCCAAATAAGAAGGTATGCAATGCTTTTCGCCGCCGTGGAGCACACGTCCATGCAACGCAAGGCACCTCCAAGTGGCACCATACATCTGATGCTCCCGCACGGGGAACCTATAGCGCTTCCACGCCCCTACCTTTTTACCCCCAGGTTGAGGAGTAACCCCAAGATTACTTACTAAAGCATGAAAAGGCAGTGAAAAGGGAGGATTCAGAAGGATGAACCAAGCGAAGTGGTGGGATGAATATGAAATCAAGGCGCGTTACATCCCTTGTTTCGTAGCTACGGTGTTCCCTGTGCATTTTGCAATTCAATTTCTCGGTCATGCTTTCTGGCAGAGTCTGGCAAAGGACGTCGCATGGCTCGTAGTCGCAAATTTAACTCTCCCCGCTGTGGTGACTTTAGCGCTTATCCAAGTGCAATGTGCAATCGCCAAACACTGGGTTGAGGAGGGCGTCTTTGGGAAAGGGGGAATTAATTTCCCGACCACCGCCTATCTACTATTTCAAGACTCTTTCTTGTCCGGGAAAGTTAAGCTTGCGATCAGAGAAAAAGTGTTGAAGGATTTCAATTTCGCCTTGATGGATGTGGCTGAGGAGAAGGCTTCTCCTCAAGAAGCAAGGAAGGTAGCCCGCGAAGCGGTAGGATTTATCAGAAGGTCCGTCGGGAAAGGAGCGATGACCCATCAGTATAACATTCGTTACGGATTTGTGAGGAATCTCGTGGGAGGAGCCCCTTTGGGGTTCTTCGGTAGCGTGGGGTGTGTAATCTGGTACGGGGCCAACAATAATCTGCCTGCTTTTTTAATGTTCACGTTTTTTGCAATATTTTTCACGACTTTAGTCCTGTTCAGAGAAACCTTCCTCGTGAAAGTGGCCCACCAATATGCTGAGGTGCTGTTCAACGAGTATATGATGGCACACCGATCGATTAAATGAAGCCTCTGCAGGTTTTTCGGCCCTTACATCGAGTTGTTCTGCTTCTTTAAATTCAATATGCGTCGGTGCGATAACGCTAGTGGATAGGCTAGAGTGCTTGTGCTGCAGCCGCAGGTTCCGCCGGCGGATCACTACGTTAGTAATAGGAACGGAAGTTGAATCGGGCACTCCTTTGGCCGGTGAGGGGTGGTTGTGAAATATGTTGACCCGTCACACCAATTGGTATATATAAAAAGTACCAATTGGTGTGCGGCTGCCATGGGGTGATGCTATGACGCAGGTTGAGAGGGAGCCGGAAGAAGACGTCCTGAAGGGCTTACGTGACGCCTACTTGGCAAGGGCGGTACGCAGAACGCGGGAATGCATGGAAGGCATGGCGCGTGAAAAGCTGTTTGAATGCGACGTGGAGAAGGTCTTGATGGAGGCCCAGGTAACCGGGAGTGATAAGACCGGAGAGGCCACGCCGGAGAGTCCGGGCTGCACCGGATACGTGATTTACGGAAAGAGCACCACCGGTGCCCGGGTCTGCTGCCGATTCGCCAGCAAGCACCATCCGAAGACCAACGACTTCATCCACTGGGTGATGACATCATTCGAGCAGGTAGGAGTAGCGATATGATTTGCACTAACTGTTTCGAAGCCGATTACCGGACCGAAAAAACCGAGGTGACGATAGCAATAGACGGGGAAGGTCGGGTTCTGCGAGACGTGGAGTGTGAGGTCTGCCCCTCCTGCGGCGATACTATGTTCACCCACGACCAGTCCCTTGAAATCGACAAGAAACGGGTAGCCCTTGAGTTCGGCCTCAAGCCGTCGCTTACCCCGGCTCAGCTCAAGGACCTGCGCTGCCGCATCCTGAACATGAATCTGGACGAGATATGCGAGGTGTTGCATATCGGCAAGAACACTTACGGACGGTGGGAGCGTGGGGACTCGGACATCACCCCTTCCATGAACCTCCTGGTGCACAACCTAATCGAGAAAGTACCCGGAGCCGCCGTCAACCTGTTTCCGGTGGAACGTGAACGGAAGCTGGATACCATCAACCCACGGTTGCTCAGGACGGAAAGCTCATTCGGCGAATACATCAGGGCGGCGTTGGAGGCCACAAAGTTGGTTCCTGCGACGGTTTGCGCAGCGGTGGGCATAACTCTCCAGGAACTGACCAAACTGCAGAACAACGAGGTGGAGCCCGAGAAAATCCCCGTGGTCACTTCTGCGAAAATCCTATGGTTCTTCCGGCTCAACCTCGATACCTTACGCAACCTCATGAATAATTCTCTCGGCATCTTGGATATGAAGTCCGGCGTCACGGCCGTTCATGCCAGGTCCACCACCTACGACGGGAAGGCTGCGAGTATCCAGGACAGTAGCGTGAACAAAATCTTGGAAAAGCTGGCCCAGCAAAAGGGCGGGTTGAAGGTCAAGAGATGCGTGAGCGAAGAGTACCTGGCCAAGGTGAATGCAGCACTTTCACAAATTGATAGCGGGGTGGGGCCATGATGGGTGCGAATTACAAGTTCGCGTATGAGAAGGCGCGGCAGGTGCTGAAGAAGTATAAGATAACGGAAGTGCCCACCGACCTACAGGCTATCTGCAAGGGACTCGGGGTGGAGTACGTCGAACTGAACGACCCCGAAGCGCTGGACGGTGCTCTGCTGGAAATGAACGGGATGCACGTCGCCATGCTGAACCGGGCCAAGTCGTTCGTGAGGGGGCGCTTCACCCTGGCCCACGAACTGGGCCATATCTGCCTGGAGCATGGTAAGCGCGACTTCTACGACCCGGAAATGGCCAGGGAACTGGGCGAGGACGTGCCGGAGAACAAGAAACCGGCGAAGGAACAGGAGGCGGACGCTTTCGCTTCGGAACTCCTGATGCCGACGGACCAGCTGAAAAAGTACCAGGGCGAGCTGAAGAATCTGGACAAGATGGCGGAACTCTTCCAGGTGAGTAAGCAGGCGATGTCCATCGCCATAAACCGGTACTACAGCTCGGCGAGGAATTTCAAATAACTCAAAAAAGAAAAATCGGGATGCTGTTGCAGCAGCATCCCGACATTCCCAACATGGTAAGGTTGGGCGCTTGTACTGAAGTTGTCTCATTTGTGGTCTTACCACAAAAGCTTCATCGTTTCAAGCGGTCTGTTTCCAAAAGCGAGGTGAATGGTCGATGGCAACTAACCCTCCCAAGGGCGACGGTCACCGTAACGGTGCCGTCCGCGAACGGTCGCAGGTGTACAACCCCACGATTGACCGTTACGTGAAGAGGGACACCAACACCGGTCGGTTCATGGACGTCAAGTCCGACGGAACCCCGTTCAAAGGCGTCCGCAAGGAGAAGTAGTCCAACGTCAACCTCAGCCACGGTATTTGGAGAAACAGCCACATGAGTGCAAAGGTAACCTTCTTCCCCGTTGCGAACGGGGACATGACCCTCATTATCCTCAACGACACCAACGAAACCAGCATCCTCATCGACGTGAATATCCGGTGTGCAGCAGACGACCCTGAGGACGACACCTGCGATGTCGCCAATCAGCTCAGAACGCGGCTGAAAACCGACGACAAGGGTCGCCCCTATGTCGATGTCTTCGTCCTGAGCCACCCGGACCAAGACCACTGCAGCGGACTCCAAAAGCATTTCCACCTCGGCAAGCTCGATGATTACAAATACGAGCCGCCGGAGGGGGAAGAGCTGAAAATCGTCATCAGGGAAATCTGGTCCTCCCCGATGGTATACAGGCGGGCGAGCACGAACCACACCCTCACCGATGACGCCAAGGCGTTCAACACCGAAGCCAAGAGGCGTGCCAACCTCTACAAGGAAAAGGTCGGGGTTGGCATCACCGACGGCGATAGAATCCTTATCATCGGCGAAGACGAGAGCCCGGACAAGACGAAGGGGCTGGAGGGCATCCTCTACAAGCAGGGGGATACCATCACCAGGATTAACGGTACTTACAATAGCATGGCCTCGATGAGGGTCCTCGGCCCGTTCCCGAAGGATGCCGACGAGGAAGAGGAAAAATCCCTCCAAAAGAACCACTCCAGCGTCATCATCCAGTATCACATCGCTTCGGATGCCGCGCACCCAGATGCCTGTATCTTCCTGACCGGCGGCGACGCCGAGGTCGCCATCTGGAAGAAGCTATGGTCGAAGTACAAGAACAATACTGATGACCTCAAGTACGACTTGCTGCTTGCTCCGCACCACTGCTCGTGGCACGCTCTGTCGTTCGACAGCAGAAGCAAGGTCGCCGACCCGAAGGTGGACGCGGATGCCAAGTCCGCCCTGTCCCAGGCCAATTTCGGTGCCTACATCATGTCCAGCAGTAAGGCTATTAAGGACGACGACACCGACCCCCCTTGCCATGCCGCGAAGAAGGAATACCTGACCATCAGCAAGAACTTCAAGTGCACCGGCGAGTACCCCAACACCACCACCACGCATGAACCGTTCGAGTTCATAATCGCGGCTGACGGTCCGCAGCCGCCGGGCAACAAAAAGGCATCGGTGGCTGCCGCAGCGGTTTCAATGGCCAGGGAGCCGTTGTCCCATGGGTAGGGACAAGAAAAATGCAACGCTTGAGGGGGGCATGCCCGTGCCCCCCGCCATTGCGCAGGCGGTAAAGGAACTGGAAACCTTCCCCGACATCGTCAGTGTGGGAGAACCGGATCTAAGACCGAGCGGCTGGTGGAAGATTGCGACTTTATTTCGTGTCCCCATGCCTAGCAAGGCTGAGGAGACGGGAATAAGTTCCACCGGCGTCAAGACGGTCGAGCCAGTCTACATGTATTTCCCGGAGAACTTCCCTCTCAAAGCGCCCAAGTTCTTTCTGCGAGTGGACTTTCCGAGGACTCTTCCCCACATCAACCCAGGCTCTGGCAATTCCATAGTGTCCCCTTGCATATACGATGGTTCGCTGGATGACCTGTTGCATCAAGGCCATGGGCTGACAACCATCATCGACCAGATGCAAGACTGGCTGAGAAAAGCGGCAAGCGACAGCCTCATCAACAAGAACCAGGGGTGGGAGCCCATGCGGCTGGATACCGCCGATGAGCCAATCATTTATCAAAAGGCGAAGGTCCAGGGCTTTGTTTCAAAAACGGCAGGCTTCAGGCTGCTGACCTGTGACGTGTTCAAGCTGAGTGCAGGGGATATTTTTAAAATCTCGGACTACACTTGCAGGGCCATGGATGCCGGTTTCATAAAGGAAATAACTCAGAAAGATTTCGTCGGCAGGAAAGGCAGCGTCGGCACCTGTCCAGTCTTGTGCTGCTGGCCAAATGAGAGTGTTGTTGTCGATACCTACTTCCCGGAAACGGTCACCAACCTCGGCGAGTTGCTGGAAAAAAGCAAGCTGTACGGTACCTACCAATCGTTCTGGCCGCAGATACAGCTTCTTTGGAATCAGTCGGCAAAGGTCTCATATGCGGTGGAAGTTGTGACCATCCACTGCGTCCGGAGGCCGCTCAATCTGATAAACCAGAACACGAATCTGGAATTCCTTTCCTATAGAGTTCGTGTTCAGTACACGCCTTTAGGAATCCCGGACATGAATTCTCCCGTCGGTATTCTTGGCCATCTGCATGCCGTCGGGCCGGAGCTGCTGAGAGAGATTTCCGGGGCGTCGCCAGGGAAAATGGAGTCCATCATTCATATCGGCTGTGGCAGTTTGGGGTCAAAAATCGCTCTGCATCTTTGCCGGGCGGGGCACGGCCCTTTCACCCTGATAGACCACCGATGGATGTCGGAGCACAACCTCGCACGGCACGCCTTGACCACAGCCGCTGGTGATAAGGCAGAACTCCTGAAGAAGGTGATGGAGAATTTCAGCGTAAGCGCGACCGCCCATAACAAGTCCCTTCAGGACTATCTGGCGAAAAGCAGCTCCCGGCTCTTCGAGAAGGAATCCCTGATAATCGACTCGACAGCATCTTTGAACGTGCGGGAAACCCTGGCCTCCCTGCCAAACGCGACCAACAACTCGCGGATATTCCAGACCGGGCTTTACTCAAAGGCAAGGCTTGGGTTCATAACCATCGAAGGGCGCGGCAGGAATCCCCGAGTCGATGACCTATCGGCGGCACTCTTTGACTCGGCCATTGACGACAAGCCGCTCTCTGAGGTCTTGGCCGTGGCTGATGACGCCTTCAACCGCCAGGCGACCGGACAGGGGTGCGGGTCGTACACCACCATTATCCCCGATACCAGGATATCTCTTCATGCTGCGGCAATGGCGGAACGTGCCCGGCAGGTGTTTGAAGGGGATATCCCGGAGGAAGGGGAGGTGTCGCTGGGGTTCCTGGACGCCGCCGGGATGTCGCTCAGGTGGCAAACCTCCGCTCTTGCCAAAACCCGAAGGGTCCGCCTCGAAAGAAAGGACTGGGAGCTAAGGGTGCTGGCGCCTGCCTTCGGCATGATGGAGAATGAGGTCGCCAGATGGCCGACCGTTGAGACCGGCGGCGTCCTTATCGGCAGGCTTTGCCTCACCCGGAAATGTGCCATCGTCACCAGGATACTGGAAGCCCCACCCGATTCAACCCGCTCCCGCGCCAGATTCGAGCTGGGAGTTGAGGGCCTGGAAAATAAGATTGCTGAGATTGTGAAATCGTCCGGGCTGACGTATCTGGGCACCTGGCACAGCCATTTGTTCGGCGGTACTCCGTCCGGAATCGATGAAGCCACCCTGCAGAAAATAAAGGACCTCAGATTGGGTATCCCGGCTTTCAACTTAATATGGCACGGAGGTGAGCTAACTTGCTTTGCCGATTATGGTGACTATTGAAATTAATGGCTTTGTGCCTACGATGACTGACCCCAGAAGGTAGTGCAAGTCTTAGCTACAAACAAGTGGCGCATGACGATGGTAACTGCTTGACGATCATAACCACCTTTTCAGCCAGCCTCTCTTCGTTTAGCATCTCGGATTCTTCGACCGGTGAGGCATCCCGCCGCGGTGCTTGTTCAGTTCATGCTCGACGATGGTTTCCAACTCCCACATGTTGCCTAGCGAGTTTATCATGAGGCGCAGCAGGGCTCGGGGTCATCCGAGAGCGAAATTCGAGTCGCGCCTCTCTGCACATCACGTGAATAAAGTGCCCGAATCAGGGCTGGCACGTCCTTCTGGCGACTGGCAATATGCATCTGGCTGTATTCACAGCCTTTCCACTAAAAAACAACAAAGTGCAATTCTATGGTGGAAAAGAATACACACCTCCCCTTTGGCCATTATTTCCAAAAATCTGCCCTGATAGGGGGCAAAGACTAAAAGGCTCAGGTCTATCGCCAATCCACATCCGCATCAGAGACAGGCTTAGCCCGGATGCCAGTCGCGTCCAGCATTGCTTCAACGACTTTGCAGCATCCAGATTTGGGCTCTTCAGGGTTTCCCGTGGGTGACAGGCCCCAAGGCGAAACCAAATCATGATTTTAAAGTGTTCGGCATTTCGATAGCCTCGTGCGGCGTTCTTGATTGCTTCTACCTTGGAGTTTATTCCTTCCGATAGGGCGTCGGTTACGCGGTGCACAAAGTATTTGAAGACCTGGGTCAGGCAAGACTTCAGCATCTTTGCCGCCTTCACAACCGGATTGAGCCGACAGTGTGTGGCCCAGAAATACAAACTCTTCCAGTGGGAATTGGCCGCTGAGAGGCGTTTGTAACGCCACAAGGGCCGCAAGTTCTCCTTCAGCGCGCAAGCTCTTGCCGCCTTGAGGTCGCTTTGGCGTAACAGATAGAAATTAGCCCAGTACTTTTCGGGGGACTTCCTCTTGGCCGTAGAGCCTCATGTACTTGGTCCGGGCAAGGCGGTTATCTCCCTCGTCAACAAGCGCCCTGTGGTCCAAACGTCTGATTTCTTCAACCGCACCACCCATGTGTTCCATGATGTGGAACAGGTCGAAGACGATCTTTCGCTCTGCATCGGGAACCTTGGCTAGGGCGGCCTAGACGTAAGCTTCGTGCATATCCATCGCGATGGCGTGATCGCCTCAAGTTGTTGTCGGTTAGGCACTCAAGATAGGACTCGAAGCTGCGCTTGTCCCGGCCGTCACCGATGTGTTCGACGGTGCCCCGGTCGAGATCGCAGACCAGGGTGAAGTATCGCTGTCCGTGGGCAATCGACTTCTCATCGACACCAAGATGTTCGAAAAGCCGAGGTTCCTTGCGCTGCAGCCCCGCTGGACTACCCGAGAGAGAAGGTGCCACGCTTCATCCCAACTGATCCGAAGTATCTGCCGGGCTACCTGAATGTGAGTCACCTGCATTACTTCGATTGCCAGTCGCTCGAACAGTAGCGTGAAACGGGCCTTCGGCTCAGCCCACGGCAGACGCACTTGGTGGACGCCATCCTTAGGACATTGGACCCGCTGCGGTCTGGCATGAAGGAAGGTTTGAAACTGGCAGCTGTCAAGGTGACGCCAGATTCTCTCTTCCGAGTGATCGTACACCGGCAATAAGTCGTCACAGACAGGGCAAGACCACTTCTCGTCTTTGGGATGTCAACGAAAACATCTTCTTGCTGTGTCGAGGCTGACAAATCGACCTTAGCAACAATCCACGGTGACTTAAAACCTAACAGGTGACGGTACAGATCGGGGTCTTTCATGGCTCCCCCCTTTCGGGCGGGAGTATAGCGGGTCAGGATCAAATTCCCCACGGAAACCCCGGAAGAGCCCAGAAATTCCGTTGCCGGCAGGCTCATCCCTCTCCGCTGCTGTATGTCCAAGTTCGGGTGGCGGAAGGTAACCCGGAGTGTCCACCACCCTTCTCGGAAAATATATGGGTGATGTGTTCACGCGTGAGCAAATGATTACCACTGCCAGGCTTGGAACAAACATGTTATAACAGTTTAAGCTTTTATCCTTATCGGGCCGGCTGCTGAGGTCACATGATCAAATCATCCTGGGTTACCCTCGTCACCATTCTCGCATTTTGCATCAGTCTGGTTCTAGGCGGCGTCCTGGTTGCCTTCCACCAGAATCTTCTCTACGAGGAACGGGAGAAGCAGGTCCGGGAAATCAATGCTCGGTTTGCCTACACCATTCAGGACCACCTGAACCGATCCCTTTCTGCCACCTATGCACTGGCCGCCCTCATTCGCCAGGGTAATGGCCGGATTGAGCACTTCGACCTATTGGGGAGCGAAATGTTGCCATTGTACGGCGGCATCAGCAGTCTTCAGCTTGCCCCCGATGGCGTAATCCGGCAGGTCTACCCGCGAACAGGCAATGAAAAGGCCATCGGCCTCAACCTTTTGAGCGATCGGCAGCGCAGCCAGGAAGCCATGCTGGCCATCTCATCTCGAAGGCTCAGCCTCGCCGGCCCTTTTGAACTGATCCAGGGAGGAAAGGGGGTCGTAGGGAGAATCCCGGTGTTTCTCGATGCGGCCAATGGCAAGGAGCGGTTCTGGGGGCTGGTCTCCGTGGTCATTCGCATCCCCGATTTCCTCGCTACCGTACCACTGCAGCAAGCAGTCCATTCCGGCTATCACTACGAACTCTCAAGAGTCAATCCAACTACAGGAAAACGTGAAGTTATCACCCGTTCGTCATCAGAACCACTCCACGCTCCGGTTCGAGCCAACATCGAAGTCCCCAATGGCGTATGGACTCTGAGCATGGAGCCGCGTGACGGCTGGCATGCTCTCTCCGAGCTGGCCGCGGAAGGCGTTTTGGTTCTCCTTATCAGCACCCTTTTGGCGGCCTTACTGCGTACCATGGCCCGGCAGCCCCTACTCCTCAAGCTGAAGGTCGAGGAACGGACCAGACAGCTCTCGGAATCCAACACCCTGCTTGCCGCGGAGATGGAGGAGCGCGTCCGTGCCGAGGAGATCCTGCGCGCCAGCGAGAGTCGCCAGCGCACCCTGCTCGACAATATTCCTCTGGGCATCACCCTCGTCGACAGAGAACACCGTATCGTCATGGTCAACCGGACTACCTCCGAATGGTTTGGACGCGCAGCTGAATCATTCGTGGGTAAACACTGTTACGAGCAGTTCAAAAATCGCGAGCGAATCTGCGACTATTGCCCCGGCATCGTCTCGGTTCGTTCCGGTCTGGTTTCCAACATCGATACTGAAGGGGTCCGCGCTGACGGGGGGACTTTCGCGGTGCACCTGCGCACCTTTCCTTTGCTCGACCAGTCGGGGGGAATCACTGGGTTCATTGAGGTTGTTGAGGACATCACCGGGCTCAAGCGAGCCGAAGATGCACTCCGCCTGAGCGAGGCCAAGCTGAAGGAGTCCCAGCGGGTTGCTCATATCGGTCATTACGAGTTTGACATTGAGGCCCGTCTCTGGACCTGTTCCGAGGAGTTGGAAGAGATCTTCGGCATCGACGACGCCTATTCCAGGGACCTCAACGGATGGCTCACCATCATCGCCCCCGATCAGCGTGAGGAAATGTCCACGTATTTGCAAAGGGAAGTGTTGGGAAAACGGCAGGGATTCGACCGCGAATACCGCATCGTTAGAGTTAGCGACCGCGCCGAGCGCTGGGTCCACGGGCTGGGACAGTTAGAGCTCGGTCCTGACGGTCACCCCGTCCGGATGTTCGGTACCATCCAGGACATCACCGCCCGCAAACGGGCGGATGAGGAGCGACAAAAGCTGGAAGCCCAGATGCAGCACGCTCAGAAACTCGAGAGTCTCGGGGTGCTCGCCGGCGGCATCGCCCATGATTTCAACAACATCTTATTGGCCATCTTGGGGCACGCCGATCTCGCCCTGATGCGTCTTTCCGCCGCCTCGCCGGGCCGTGAAAACCTGCACCAGATCGAACTTGCTGCCCAACGCGCCGCGGAACTGGCCCGACAAATGCTCGCCTATTCGGGCAAAGGGCGCTTCGTCATCGAGACTCTCGATCTAGGGGAAATTATCATGGAGATGACCCACATGCTCGAAGTCTCCATCTCGAAAAAGGCGGTCTTACGTCTAAATCTCGCGAAAGACCTACCCCCCATTCAGGTGGATGTCACCCAGGTGCGCCAAGTGTTGATGAACCTGGTCATCAACGCCTCTGAGGCAATCGGCGATGCGAGCGGAGTGATCGCCATTACCACAGGCGCTATGCACTGCGATCGAGAATACTTTGGTGAAACCTGGCTGGACGAGCAGTTGCCGGAAGGGACCTACGTCTTCGTGGAAGTAGCCGACACCGGTTGCGGCATGGACCGGGAGACCATATCCCGAGTATTCGATCCCTTCTTCACCACAAAATTCGCAGGAAGGGGGTTAGGGATGGCTGCGGTCCTTGGCATTGTTCGCGGGCACAAAGGAGCCGTCAAGGTCTACAGTGAACCGAGAAAGGGGACCACATTCAAGGTACTTTTCCCCGTCGCTCAAGGGCACGCCGAGGCGTTACGCGAAAGGGTGACCTCGCAGGAACTCTGGCATGGTAGTGGGACGGTCCTCCTGGTCGACGACGAGGAGACTGTGCGCGCCTTGGGGACGGAGATGCTCCAGGCTCTGGGTTTCGACGTACTGACTGCCAAGGACGGACGGGAAGCGCTGGGGATATTCCGGGAACATCAGGACATCAAAGCTGTGATCCTAGATCTGACCATGCCCCACATGGACGGGGAGGAGACCTTCCGGGAACTCCGACGGACCAGGTCCGACGTACGGGTGGTGATGTCCAGCGGCTATAACGAACAGGAGGTCTGCCAACGGTTTCTCGGCAAAGGGTTGGCCGGATTTATCCAGAAACCTTACCGACTGGCGGAGTTAGGCGCCGTCCTGCGCGAAACGCTGGAGCCTCCAGAGAAATGATGGGCTATCCTCTCACTAAAAACAGACCGACCTCGCCCGATCGAAAGTTTTACTTCTCTTAGAAGGCGGAATTCCTCTTTTTGAGGAACTTGCACGCCCTGTTCCTGCTTATCGTGCGCTGGCGACTCTCGCTGGCGCGCAGGAGCTCCTCGGCACGGACGCGCTCCTCCATCTCCGCGGCAACCAGGGTGTTGGATTCCGAGAGCTGTCTGGTCCGTTCCTCGGCCTTCAGCTTGAGAAGTAGAGATCGGATGCATCTGCAATTCCGTCTATCTCACCTCCGCCATAACCTCCACACTCAGTACGGACCCGCCGTAGCCTTCATTGTGGATCGGCATTGAAATTGGCCCTCCATCGGCGTCCAACGCTGACCCGGCCTAGAAGAAGAGGCATGGAATCCTAGACGGTTACAAATCAAGGTGGGTCAGGATTCGACGCCGATAGAGGTTTAAACTACAAATCTGATTCACACTCAAACGCGAAAGCCCATACAAAACGTTGTATGGGCCTCGGAAGTGAAGCAACTGAGAGCCTCCCCTTGGCTGTGGCCTGCTTAACACCTACCACTATCTATCTGTTTTATTCAAGGGAATTTCACCCAAACGTGCCCCTCCACTATACGATCTTCAATACTAAGTAATTTTCTTTCCGAGCAACAGGCTTCTTTGCATTTTATCCACCAGCGAGAGGGATGGAACAAATTTGGTTCCTTCGTTGTAAATGGCTTCAAGTACCTCCGCGAGGAGTTCTTCCAGTTCCGCGGTCCTATTCTCCATCTGCCCTTGGGGATCACAACTGGTGACAAGCTCCAACGCCTCGCCAACTTGGCGTACCGGGGAGTCGGGGCACGGGTGCTCATGGATATAGATCGCCGCTAGACGCAGCGCTTCGGTAATTTTCGCGTGCATCTCGTCGCTAAAACTAATCATAAGGTTTCCTGAATAATTTTCGGCACTACCTGATATACAAACCAAAGTACTTACCATAGCATATATTACGAAGAAAGGGATATGTTCGGAATTAAAATACTGAGAATGTGGTGCTGCTGGCAAAAACGCCATAACACCCCCTCATTCTTCCTGGCCTGTTCACTTTTCCCCCCAGCCCGAGTCTTTGGAGAAGCCCTCTCTCACCTCGATGCAAAACTCGGCGCAACCGGCTACGTTTCGTGCCGTCAGTGATCCTCCCATGTTTTTCTCGATCATAGTCTTGGACATAAACAGGCCGATCCCGGTTCCTTCACCGGACTTTTTGGTGGTAAAGAAAGGGTCAAAGATTTTTTCTAGATTATCCTCCTGGATTCCCCCTGCATTGTCGGTTACGGTGACGACGGCTTTACCGTCCCGCTTGCAGGCACGCACCTTAAGCTTCGCATCAGATGTCCTGCTCTCTCCAAAAGCATCCCTAGCATTCACGAGGATATTGAACAAGGCTTGCGCGTACCCGTTGCGATAGCCGTTGACCATCATCTCCTCGGGCGTCTCAACCTCAACAGCAACGTGCAGCTCCATAAGACTCACCTCAATGATGGAAATCGTCTTCCTCACGACCTCATCACGCTGAACCAGCTTTTCTCCGCGTCTGGATCAGCGAGGCTTCGTACGTCGTCGATGGTACATGAAAGGCTCGCAATGATTGTCATCATCTCACCTATGGCAGATTTCACAGTCTCTTCGCTTAGCACGCCATCTTTGTACAAAAGCCCCATTTCCTGGACCTTTAAGCCCAAAAGGTTCAGAGGCTGGCGCCACTGGTGGGCAACGTTCCGGAGCATTTCCCCCATAGCCGCCATCTGGCCTTGATGTATCATCAGCCGGTCCTTTATCCTTAGCTCCTCCATGGTCTGGAGCCGCTTGGCTGTTTCCTTCTCGATCCCCCGATAAGCTTGTTGAAGTTCCTCGTTTTGCCTCTGGAGCTCCTTTCCGCTTGCTTCCAGTTCCGCGGTACGTCGGGCTACCCGCGTCTCTAGTTCATCGTTAAGACTTTTCAAGGATTCCTCTGCGGCCCGTGATTGCAGAATATGTTGAGCAATGAGATGGTAGAGGAGCCCTCCCGTAACAGCAATAAAGAGAAACCCCTTCAATGTCGAATACCGCACGATGATGCCCGGTTCCCGGAAGAGTATGCCCAATAAGCGGTCCGATAGAAAGATCCATGCGCCGCTGAATAAAGCGTAGATACTGACGATACGCAAAGCCACCAAACGATCTCTACCGTGAAGGTGATATGTCATGTAAGCACCCTTCGCAAGGCTTGTTCTACACCGATACCGGCAGTGTGAACCAGAAGGTAGCGCCCTGGTCCGGAATTCCTTCCGCCCACACCTTTCCGCCGTGGCGTCTGATAATCCTCTCCACCGTGGCGAGACCGATCCCGAACCCCTTGATCTCCTCGTAGCCCTTAAGTCGTTTAAACGGAAGAAAGAGGACCTCCGCCTCCGCCTTGTTGAAGCCGGGACCGTTATCGCGAACGAAATAGGTAGTCTCACCATCAATCTCGGCTAATCCGAACTCAATGATCGCCTCCTCACGAACGCAACTATACTTCCACGCATTGCCGAGTAGATTCTCCAGGGCAACCCGCATCAGGCTCGGGTCGCCGGTGCCCACTACCCCATCGGCGATTCGGGTCGTAACGTGGCGCCCCGGATCGGCCGCTCGCAGGTCCTCCATCACCGCCAGCGCAAGTCTGCTGAGGTCGACAGTCTCGCGGTGCAGGTCGATGTGCCCCATCTGCGAAAAGGTGAGCAGGGAGCTGATCAGCCGGCTCATCCGAACGGTGCCGCGGATGGCCTCGCTCAGGTAGCCGCGGGTCACCTCGTCGAGGCGATCCCCCCACATCATCATGATCGCCTGGCAGTACCCATTGATGATGTTCAAAGGCTGTTTCAAGTCGTGGGCAGCTGAATAACTGAAGGCCTGCAGTTCCGAGTTGGCTTCCTCCAACTCCGCAGCCCGCGCCTCTAGGTCCTGGTTCAGCGTTTCGATCTTCTCCTGCGCCAGCTTCAGTTCGGTGATGTCGCGGGCCACGTGCACCACCCCATCCAGCTTCCCGTCCGGAGAGACGAGTGGGGTCGTGCTGACCAGGAAATGTCCCCCCAGGTTGGCCTCGAAAACCTCTGTGGCATGTTCGTTCCGATCCGCCATCGTTAAGATATGGGGACAAAATCCCGGAGGGTAGTCGGTACCGTGGATTGCCACGTGGCACAAAAGGCCCAGACACTCGGCGGGAGGTCTTCCCAGTCGCTCGGCCATGGCCCGGTTCAGGCGCACGAACCGGTTCTGGCCGTCCAGGATGGCGATGAGGTCCGGCACCGCGTCGAAGGTCCGCTCCCATTCCTCCTTCGCACGTCTTACAGCTTCCTCAGCCATTTTGCTTTCAGTAATGTCACTGGCGGCCCCGAACCATTCCACAATTTCGCCGCTGCCATTGATCAGCGGTACGGCGCGTGATGAAGTCCATCCCAAGCTCCCATCGGCACGCCTTATCCGGTGCTGCAATTCGAAAATCCTCTTTTCCTTGATGGCTTCTTGAATGGCGGCGGTCATCTGTGGCTGGTCATCGGGATGAATGTACTGCTGAAGCCAGTTGCTGTTTGGACCCTCATTGCTTTCCAAAAATGCCTGACTGTAGAGCTGGAGCATCGTGCTCCAGTCTGGACTCATGCGGTAGAGAGCCTGGGAGCTGGCCATCACTAAGGCGCGAAAGCGCTCCTCGCTTTCTTTGATGGCCTTCTCTACGCGTCTGCGCTCGGTAATGTCGCTCACCATGCTCAAGAGGTGTCGCTTCCCCCCGAGGTTGACGATGGTTGCGGAGTAAAAGGCATGCAAGAGCTTGCCTTCCTTTGTGTAAAAGGTAGTCTCACGGTCCCGGACCGAACCCTCCTTCAGTGCCTGTTCAACCATCGCCGCCCGCTCGTCAGCGCTTTTCCAGACAAGAAATTCCTCTGCCAAGTGGCCGATCACTTCATCCCGTTGGTAGCCGCTGAGCCGTTCCCCCTCCTGGTTGATCTCCACGAAACGGCCGTCGGCCAGGTCACTGATGGTGATCCCTACCGGCACAGAGTTGAAGATTTTGGAAAACTTTTCCTCCGATTCCCGCAGGGCGTCCTCGGCCCGCAACCGCTCGGTGATGTCGAGAGCAATGCCGGCGATAAACGCGGGCTGACCGTCGGGGGAGCGCATCACAAACTTGTCGACTAGGGAACGATGCTCGGTGCCGTCGGCATGGGGATACCTTTCCGTTGTCTGCACGGTTCCCCCCTCACCGAGGGTACGGGAGTCGTTTTCGGCGAACTGCCGGGCGATCTCTTCCGGAAAGAGGTCCCGGTCGGTCTTCCCCAGCACCGCCTCAAGCGGCCTTGCGAAAATCCGTTCCGCTTCCGCATTGGCGTAGGCATACCGACCTCCCATATCCTTCATCCAGGCAGCGACCGGCATGTGCAGCATGAAGGAGGCGAACCGCGCCTCGCTTTCCCGCAGTTTCTCCGAATTATGTTTGCGTTGGATCGCATAGCGTATCGACCGCGCGAGGATCGTCTTGGTTATTTCTCCCTTGATCAGATAATCCTGAATGTCCATATCCAAGGCTTGGCGTGCGATCTCCTCGTCATCAAGGATCGTGATGATCGCTACCGGGGTCCATTTAGCCTGGTTTCGCACCGCAAGTGCCGTCTCAATCCCCTGGCTATCGGGAAGTCCGAGATCGACCAGGATGCAGTCGAAAATGCGGTCTTCGAGCCGCGCGAGGGCCTCCTCCAGGTACTGGACATGCTCGACCGAGTATTTCTGCCCTGCCTGCTGTTCCAGCATCTCCTTGATCAGTATCGCTTCCGCTGGTTCGTCCTCTATCAGGAGTATTAGTAACGTTTCGTCCTGCATTTGATCACTCACCTCGGCGGCAATTTGACGGTGCCGAACCAGAATTGTTCGATCTCCCTAACGACCTCGAAGAGGGCGTTCAGGTGAAAGGGCTTGGTGATGTAACTGTTGGCATGCAAATCGTAGCTGTCGAAGAGGTCTTCCTCAGTCTTCGATGTCGTCAACATTATGATCGGGATACGCCTCAAATCCGGATCGCCCTTGACCTCCCCCAGAACGTCCAGGCCACTTATTCCCGGCAGGCCAATGTCCAGGAGCACGAGGTCCGGGCGAGGGGCCCCCGCGTATCTGCCGCGGCGGCGCATAAAGTCCAGGGCATCCTCCCCGTGGTTGACCACGTTCACATTGTTAGCGATCTTGCTTTCCTCGAAGGTCTTCCGAATAATGTTCACGTCGGCCTCATTATCCTCCACCAGCAGTATCTCTACCCGCACCTCATCGCGTGCCATCGTATGCTCCTATTGCCGGCAACGAGAAGAAGAATGAAGAACCCTCTCCGGGGGCCGACTCTACCCAGATGCGCCCCCCGTGACGTTCGACGACCTTTCGACAGATGGCCAGCCCGATGCCGCTTCCCTGGTACTCCTGACGGGTGTGGAGCCGCCGGAACACGTCGAAGATCTCGATGGAAAAGCGGGGCGCGATGCCGATGCCGTTGTCATGCACCCCGAAAAGCCAATCGTTTCCTTGGCGTTGCGCCGAGATGCGGATCCGGACTGGCGTTTCCTTTTTCCTGAATTTGATGGCGTTGCCGATCAGGTTCTGAATAAGCTGCAGCAGTTGCATCTGGTCCCCCGCCACTTCCGGAAGCTCCTCGCGCTCGATCTCGGCCCCGGCTTCCTGAAGCGATTGCGTGAGGCTCTCCAGCGCCAGATCGACCACGCCCCCCATCAGCACGGGACCGAACGGCTTTGCCCGAGTTCCCAGGCGCGAATAGGTGAGGAGGTCGGTGATCATAACCTTCATGTGCTCCGTACTTTCCAGCATGAATTTCATGTAGATGTCGGCTTGTTGATCTAACCTTTCGCGATATTTCAGGGCCAAGAGCTCCGTATAGCTGGTTATGGTTTTCAGGGGCTCCTGGAGGTCATGGGACACCACGGAGGCGAACAAGTCGAGTTCCTTGTTGGAGCGTGCCAGCTCCGCATTAGCCGCTTTCATCCCTTCTTCCGCCCGCTTGCGAACCGAAATGTCGCTGATGAACGCCATCACGAGAAGACCGTCGACTGAGTGAATAAAGCTGAGGCTGATTTCCACCGGGAACTCGGTTCCGTCTTTACGCGCTCCGGACAGTTCGAGATTGAGCCCCATTGGCCTGATTTTCGGTTCATTGAAATAACCGGCCTCGTGCTCCTGGTGGCGCGTGCGGAAGTGCTCCGGGACCAGCACCACATGCGGCTTGCCAATCAGCTCGTTCGATTCATAGCCGAACATCTTTTCCGCCTGGGCGTTTGCAAGCACGATCGTCCGGGAGCGGTCGATGATGACAACCCCTTCGGCCAGCGACTCCAGAAGAGTGCGTACCAAGGAGTCATTCCGGAATCGCTTCAAGGACACTTCGAACGTCGAATCGGCCGACGGTAGGGAGTGTTGGTGACGCTCATGGTTGTCTTGTTTGCCTGTCGTCATCAGGGTCACCCTTGTGTGAGCTTCCGTGAACTCCCGTTTATCATACTCCTCGGGATAGATTTTGGACAAGCGGCATGACGCATAATTTACTTAAACCTTTGCATTTGTCCTGTAATTGACGGAAAATAATATATGGCGATGATGAGAAATAATGATTTTCACCTTCAGTGGAGTTCTTTACCCATGGATTACAAAGCCGACGTCATCTCCCTACTCTATGCGGAAGACGAACCACAGGCGCGGAAGTTGCTAGAGCAAATGCTCCGGCGCAGGTTTCCGGGGTTGCCGATCCACGTCGCGGCTGATGGTGAGCAAGGCATCGCCCTGTTCGAGCAATACCGCCCAACTATAGTCGTCACCGATATAAACATGCCGGTTCTGGACGGCGGTGAAATGATTGAACGAATCAGGGCTATTGATCCTTGCGCGGTGATCATAGCGATTACAGCATTCAGTGATCCACATTGGAAGAACAAATGCAAAACGCTCAAGCTGGATTGCTGCATCACCAAGCCGATGGACTTTAACTACTTGTTCAAGGCCATCGAGACTTCCCTCTTAAAATCGATTAGGTAGGGAGAGAACCGGGTAACGATATCAAGAAGGTAAGGAGATGCCCGCTCCAACTGTGGAAATCTTGCTTATTGAGCACAACCTCTTCGAGGCCAGGCTGATCAAGAAGATGCTGGTTGAATCTCGGAGAGGCGAATACGTGGTGCAATACGTTCAGAAACTGACCGACGCGCTGCCTTTGCTGCAAACGGCGAGTTTCGATGCTATCCTGGTCGATGCCGTGCTGGCAGACAGCACAGGGACGGTTACGGCTCGAACCTTGCGGCAACAGTGCGGATCTACGCCTATCATTTTCTTGTCTGCGTCGAATAATGCTGAGGTGGGGCTGGATCTCCTGCATTTGGACATACAGGACTACTTGATCAAGGCGGAATTGAACAGTAATCTCCTGTCACGCTCAATCTGCTATGCGATAGAGAGAAAACGGAACGAAGCAGCGTTGCGTGCCTCGGAGGCAAAACTGTCCACCATATTTCAGGCTATGCCTGTAGCCGTCTCCATTGCAACGCTGTCCGAAGGGAAGTACATCCAAATCAACGACGAGTTCGCTCGGATCTTTGAATTCGAAAGGGGTGAAGCGATTGGCTTCTCACCTCTGGAGCTTGGGATCTGGTACCCTGAAGCGCGCGAGAAGCTGGTTCGGGCACTTCAACAGCAAGGAGCCGTCCGCAACGTAGAGGCCCGGCTGAAAAGCAAGAGCGGGCGAAAAATTGTCGGTCTTCTATCGATGGAGGAGATCGTGATTGCAGACGAAAAGTGCGTGGTGACCATCACCCGCGACATCACCGAACAGAAAGAGGCAGAAACGGAGATCAGAAATCTTAACCGGAGGTTGACCGCCCGAGCCAGAGCACTGAAGTCGGCTAACAGGGACATCGAGTCTTTCAACTCTATGGTAGCACATGACCTGCGCTCTCCGTTGAGCGTCGTCAACAGCTACTGCCAGGCGATAAAGATGCAGTGCGGCGACAAACTGGAGACGGAGTGCCGGGAATACCTCCAGGAAGCGTATGAAGGTACCCTGCGGATGGATCAGCTCATCGAAGCGCTGCTTACCTTTTCCCGGGTGGGAAATGTAAAGCTTCAACGCGAAGAGGTGGACCTCTCGGCGCTGGCCGAACAGGTGTATGCCGAGTTGAAGTTCGCAGAGCCGGAGAGGCCAGTTAATTTTCGCAGCGCGGAAGGACTTCAATGCTATGGGGACACGGGCCTGTTGCGAATCGTCTTGGAAAATCTACTGGGGAACGCTTGGAAATGGACCCGTACCCGGGAGCCTGCCGTAATCAGCTTCGCCCAGAGGGAGACTGGGGGCACGCCAACGTTCTTGGTTCGGGACAACGGGTTGGGATTCGACATGAAACATGCTAACGAGCTTTTCGTCCCCTTCTTCCGGGTGCCGGGTGCCGAAGCGCAAAAAGGCTTCGGAATCGGCTTGGCTACGGTAAAACGAATCGTCGAACGTCACGGAGGCAAGGTGTGGGGAGAAGCGGTTCCGGGCAGCGGTGCCACGTTCTATTTCACTATATCTCGGCCTGCGGTGATCGAAAGGACCGCCGGCCGAGGCGGAGGAGTACATGAAGATCCTGATCGCCGAGGATGATCCCGCTTTCCGGAAACTACTTGAGAAGATGCTGGCGCACTGGGGATACGACGTGGTTGCGGCGCGAAATGGGGCTGAGGCTTATCAAATCCTGCTTTCTAAGGACAGGCCAAGCCTAGCCATACTCGATTGGGAGATGCCCGAATTGGAAGGAATTGAGGTGTGTCGCAACGTCAGAAGGGAAATTCACGATCCCTACATCTACCTGATTCTTCTGACGTCCCATCGTCGCGAGGAGGACTTGGTCGCCGGAATGGAAGCAGGAGCCGACGATTACCTTACAAAACCATACAAGCAGAACGAGTTGAGAGTCCGCTTGAGAGCGGGCCGACGCATTGTCGAACTGCATGAGGATTTGGCTGCGGCTCGTGATATTCTGTATGCCAAAGCGACGCACGATTCCCTTACGGGTCTATGGAACCACGAGGAGATCACGGAAATTCTTGCCCGAGAGCTCACCAGGGCGGAGCGCGAAGGCTACTGCGTCAGCGTGATCATGGCCGATCTGGATTTCTTCAAGAAAGTCAACGATACCTACGGTCATCTTGCCGGAGACGCCGTCCTGCGGATCACATCCAATAAGTTGCGCGCGATGATGCGACCTTACGATGCCTTAGGAAGATACGGTGGAGAGGAGTTTCTCGCTGTCTTGCCGAATTGCGGCAAGGGGTGCGTAGGCGCCTACGCGCAACGGTTCTGCTTGCAGATCGGCAGTCATCCGATAGATACTTCGGAGGGAATCATACCCGTGACCATGAGTCTTGGCGTTGCCACAACCGGCAGGAATCTTAGATGGGATTGCACCACTCTGATCCGGGCCGCCGATGTCGCACTTTACCGGGCGAAGGAAAACGGCCGCAATCGAGTTGAGGTATCCTCCGACTGCGTAGCGGCATAGGCCGTTTCCGGAGAGAGATCATGAGAATCCTCATTGCCGAAGATGACCCTGTATTCCGTCACCTCTTGGAAGTCACGTTAACGAAATGGGGATACGATGTGATCTTGGCTCAGAACGGGGTTGAAGCTTGGGATCGTCTCATGGGTGATGAAGCTCCACGAATTGCGATTCTGGACTGGAAAATGCCTGGAATGGAAGGAGTGGAGATTTGCCAAAAGCTGAGAAATGAAATGCCGGACCCGTTTGTCTACATCATCCTGTTGACCTCACAGCACCGGGACGAGGACTTGGTCGTCGGCATGGAGGCCGGTGCAGACGACTATATTACCAAGCCTTTCAAAGCCGAGGAACTCCGGGTACGTCTCACTGCGGGAATTCGGATCCAGCACCTAATCGAAACCGAACACAAGCTGACGGAAGACCTTAAAAAAAGTCTTTCCGAGATAAAGGTGCTGAAAGGACTTCTCCCCATCTGCGCGTATTGCAAGAAAATCCGCGACGACACCGGTTATTGGCAAAAGATCGAAGACTATTTTTCCGAGCATCTGGACACTAAATTTACCCATGGGTTCTGCCAAGACTGCGCGGATAAGATCCTGAAAGAGACCAAGGCCGATTGATTTCAGAAAGGTGCCGGGTTAATTCTTAGGTGCTGAGTGCCACGACATCGTGGACACAAAAAACTACCGCAAGTGGACAATCTTCAAAACCTTACGTTTCTTTATAGCCCATTCTTGCCCACCGAGATGTTAAAAGTAATAAGACAAGCTTTGGACAAGAAAAGCCCCCCACACTTGATTTTAGACTCACGTTTAGATGGACTTTGAAATCTAAAGAAAAGGGCCTGCAGCGTTTAATTGCAGGCCCCTTTCTTTCTCCATCCACTGATCTACACTCCTTCCGGAGTAAAAAACACCACCGAGGCGCAGGTGGATTTTCCGGATCTTAACGCCCGCGTTCTTCTCTTCTTTCTTCGCTACGTTGAGGGCGCTCTTCCCGTATACCTCCGCGCTCCTCACGCACCGGCCCTCTCATTTCACGATGCTCTTCATCTCTGTGAATTTCCGGCCGGAAGCGCTGTCCGCGGTAATGCTCCCTGTCGCGGCTATACTCCCTAAAGTCGCGGTCACGATATGCATGAATCCTGGTGATGGAATACCTACGGAGTTCCGGAGGGAGATCGCGTTTTCGCGCCTTTATCCACTCACCACCATAATAGGAGGAACGATACCAGCCACCACCCCTGTAGAGGTAGTACACTCCAGAGGCGTAAAACAAGTCATAGGGTACGCCCACGGCTACCCCAAAACCTAACTCCGGGGGGGAAAGAAAATCAGGTGGCTGTGAAACGACGACCGGCGGTCCACCAACGTTGATGCCCCAGTTCGTATATTGAGCTTGAGCGATTTGACTTATCTGCAACAAAATGATGGCCGACAAAATGGAAAATACCTTTCTCATATTTTACTCCATCTTTGATGGCGTTGAGGATAAGACTTTATTCATAATTACTTAGTGACCTGGCCGGGTTTATCTTTTCCTGGTTTCGATTCCACTATCAATGCATGCATCATATCGTGCTCTTCGTGTTCCAGAATGTGGCAGTGCCAGTTTAGTGGACCCCATAGTCAAGACAATAAAGCGTCGAGTTTAAGGTGGTGTCCGGTCGCGCAGCTGACCGGCGCTGCCCCGATTTTGAGCGTGGTTTTACGCTCAACAAATTTGTCTACGATTCTTGCGCCGCCGCCGCTGGCCGTGTGGTAGACCTCGACTGGAGTACGGTTGCCCAGCGATTGATGGGGCCGCTCCGTGTTGTAAAACTCGAAATACTCGGTCAGACCCAACCGTAATCCGAGCATGTCGACGTAGCCTTTCAGGTACACGTCCTCGTGCTTGACGCTACGCCAGAGCCGTTCTACGAAGATATTGTCCGAGGCCCGGCCGCGTCCGTCCATGCTGATTGCAATGTCGTGGGAGTTCAGGACGCCGGTGAACGCGTCGCTTGTGAACTGGCAGCCCTGGTCAGTATTGAAAATGTCTGGCGTGCCGAAAGCCCGTAGTGACTGCTCCAGGCAATCAACACAGAAATCGCTGTCCAGAGTGTTTGACAATCGCCATGCCAGGACTTTCCGCGAATACCAGTCGATTACTGCCGCCAAGTAGGCAAATCCCCGGGCCAAGCGGATATAGGTGATATCGGTACTCCAGACTTGGTTCGGTCTTACAACGTTCACACCTCTGAGCAGGTACGGATAAATCTTGTGCTGAGGGTGAGGACGACTGGTGTTGGGGCCTGGCGCCATGCCAGCCAATCCCAGGAACCCCATCAGCCGTTGAACCCGCTTGCGGTTGACCTGATGCCCAGCTTTGCCCAGGTGCACTACCATCCTGCGGCTGCCATAGAAAGGATGACGCGTATACTCGGCATCGATCAACGTTAATAGAAGTAACTCCAGGTCATCCGGAACAGCGGCCATACGTGGAGCATAAATTGTGGAGCGGGCGACGCCTGCCAGCGCGCATTGCCGAGTGATGGCCATCGGGTCCAGCAAACTAACCCAGTGCTTACGATCACCTAATGGTCGATCCCGGACTTTTTTTTGAGCCAGTCCAGCTCCATCTTCAACCGACCGATCTCGGAGTAAAGCCGCTCTGGACTGGCCGACGGGTCCTCGGGCTTCGGTCCACGCTTATTCTCGAAAATGCCGGGTGCCTGTGCGAGGAGCTCTCGTTTCCATTCGCCCACCTGAGTCGGATGGACACCAAATTCCTGGGCGATTTCGTTCAGCGTCTTGACGCCGCGGATCGCTTCGAGAGCAACTTTCGTCTTGTGCTGGCTGGTGAAGCTTTTGCGCTTTCGTTCGCTCATTGCCTGCCCCTTTTTACCGCAGGCACCATCTTAAACTATTGTCCTGAAAATGGGGTCCACTATACAGACATACTCCGCACCACCAGTTCGCGGACTGGGCGGGACCTCAATTGGTTTGCCTTCTTGGGAAATGATCCCTGCTTTGGACAGATCAAATTTCATGATGACGCGGGTAACTGTCCCAGGGTAGTTCAGCACCGTTTCCTTCCATCCCCTTTCATTCGGGTCGGGAGGGATCACCGGGCCTTTGGCGACATAGGGGTAACTCAGGCTGTCGAATCCCTGACGGTTGATAACCTGGACGTTAACCAAATGAAAATGCATGGGGTGTACATCACCCGTGGTGTTATAGATTTCCCATACCTCAGTATCCCCGTCTTTGACGTTCTCCCTACTAGCCATTACCATGGCACTTTGGCCCGGAGCACGTCCGTAATCCAGGTAGGTTGCCATCATATCGTAGGGAGAGCCGAAGGGGTTTGCCTCATTGCCGAGGATCTGAATCAGCCTTCCGTAATCGTCATGATACTCGTTCAGGGTGAGGAATCGCTTGGCCACGGCTGGGGGAACCCGGTCCGATTCCCAGGGGACGAGATTCGGATCGATTCCGCGGGCCAGGTTGGTGGCGGTCCCGATCTTAAGAGTCGGGTCCTTCGGGGGGAGTGCCGCTTCAACATGGAACCGCATCAATACTCTGGTGTTTGGCCCAAAGCCGGGTTGGGTGGTCAGGTTCACAGAGTTGCCGTTATTCAAACCTGGAAAATAATCATTCACCGGATCGCCCATGGGGAACGGAGCGGGCGCGTCATTGTAGAGGACCACGTCGGTCCCAGGTTGAACATCACTGAAATCCACCAGCAAGTCGGGGCGTTCTGCCGGACCTACGAGGAGGGATTTTTGGACCAGGGAAGGATCAACGGCGCCGCTTACCGGTGCCGGAACCACGAGAGGTACGTTTGAGGCAACCATCGCCGGTTTGGAAAGGAACCCCCCCTCGGTGCCGATCTGCAGGAAGTTCGGTGTATCTCCAGCTGCGTGGTTTAGGAAAGGGGCATTGGTCGGGTTGCCGCTGGCGTCCAGGGTGATGCCTTCCTTGCTGCTGTCCGCCAGGTAGAGTTGAAGATTAAGAAACCGTGCGTTGCAGGCGTTGAGCAACCGCAAGCGGTAACGCCGGGCCTGCACCGTTACTTTTGGGTAGGCGGTGCCGTTGACCAACATCGTGTCCGCGAAGAACTCAGGTACCGCAGACGGGTCCGGCAGAGGCTTCCCTCCCGAAAGGAGATCCCAACGCGACGGGTCATAGGTGTGGGCATACCAAAGGCTGCCGTAATCCTTCAGGCCGGTCCATGTCGGATCCGAGGTGGCAATGTGCTTGCCGACGAAAATCTTGTCCTGGATCACAAGTGGAATCTCGTTGCCGCCGTCTTCGATGAATTCAGGCAGCCCCTCCTGGATCAAAGCCTTCTCGAAATTGTCCCGGATGATGAGCCCGGAAGCTACCCCGGCGTAGGCGTTAAGCCTGGTAATGCCCATTGCGTGATCGTGGTACCACATAAAGCGGGCACTCTGGTTCATCGGGTAGTAGTATTCGGCTTCGCCAGGGTTAGCCCCTGGGTTTAGCACCTGGTTGTTCAGAAAACTCGGGCCGACATCGCCCGAAGTGCCAAACCAGGAGTTCGGTCCGCCGTCGCTGATCCACGGTACCAGACCACCATGCAGGTGAACGGAGGTGCGGTTAACCGGCACCCCCGGTTCCGAGCCGGGGATGGTGGTGTCAACCGGGAGAATATGGTTTTCCACCGCCAACTTGTTTCTAAAGGTAATTTGGATGGGGGTACCTTTCTGGCCGATAATGATGCCCCCCAAAAGGGTGGGCGTGGTATTTCCGCCAAGACCAATGGTGGGGTTGTACCCCCAGAATGTCGTTCGTGGCCAACCTTCAGGGAGAATCTGGTCTTTAAACTGCCTGATGTCGATGGTGTAGTGGGTGACACCGGTGACAGGCGCCTTCTTCGGATCAGGGAGAGCTACCGGTATGCCTCCGGGACCGACGCCTCTAAGCGTAGTCCGGAAAAGGGGGATCGCGGGACTTTGGTTGAATCCGAAGACTGGTACCACGGAGCTGCAAAGAAAGGTAAAGGCTGTCGCAAGTGTGGCTATGACTGATCGAGTTTTTACCATCATTATAGTTTCTCCTGTTTATCGTGATGCCGTTGGGTGGTACGGTTTCGCCGCCTTCTTGCAAGGAAGAAAACTTAGCAAAACCTGAGCTTGCTGCATTGAGAAATATGAGCAATTTAAGATGAGAAAAATGCAGTGCCGGGATTGGGGAAGTGGAAGCGATGCCGCAGGAATACACAATGGATACAGATTAGGATGTCGAAGGGTCCACCGGTGGCAACGGAGGCTCAAAGAGCCGCAATCGCAATACCCTTTGATGCAGAAAAGCCCCGAATTTCTCAGGGGCTGCACCTGGTGGACGCCATCCTTAGGACATTGGACCCGCGGCGGTCTGGCATGAAGGAGGTTTGAAACTGGCAGCTGTCAAGGTGACGCCAGATTCTCTCTTCCGAGTGATCGTACACCGGCAATAAGTCGTCACAGACAGGGCAAGGCCACTTCTCGTCTTTGGGATGTGAACGAAAACATCCTCTCGCTGTGTCGAGGCTGACAAATCGACCTTAGCAACAATCCACGGTGACTCAAGACCCAACAGTTGACGGTACAGATCGGTGTCTTTCATGGCTCCCCCTTTCGGGCGGGAGTATAGTAGGTCAGATCAAATCACCCAGGGAAACCCGGAAGAGCCACCTCAAAAGCATCCGGGCATATCTGCTCAAAGAGGACTTCGACCAGTTCTTGCACTACAAAAGCCCAGGATGGGCGGCCAGGTTTGTTGACGACTGGTGCCGACGAACCATGCGTTCACGTCTGAAGCCGATGAAGAAGATAGCCCAGATGTTACGTACTCACCGGGAGCTGCTTCTCAACTGGTTCCGTGCCAGGAAGATGGTAGCTTTGGGCGCCGTCGAGGGTTTTAACAACAAGGCGAAAGTGACGTGCAGAAAAGCGTACGGCTTCAGAAACGTAGATGTTATGAAAATCGCCTTGTATCACACTTGGGAATCTACCGGAGCCTGAAGGCACCCACAGATTCTGCTGAAGAACCTGATTTATAAAGTTTTCCACGTCCTGTTATCATCTTTATCAATGCCTGCAGCTATTTCACCGATACAATAAAACGGACTAAATTGTAATTTCTCCGTCAAAAACAATACAACAGAGGAAATGAGTCTCCACCAACAATATAATTCTAAATTCGTTACAAATCAGTGCATTACAAAATTATTGTCGATTATAGACTGCAGCTAAACTTCATAAGTCATGATATGTAAAGAACTCTGTTACTACTTCTTATCTTAAGTCGGATGACGCCGCCATGGAAGACTCTCCACGCCAGATTCAGCTTTCACGCCAAAGTTCTGAAACCATTTTGATAGTTGACGACGAAGAGCAGATTCGGTCACTTATGGAGGACACACTCGATATGTTTGGGTATCGTGTGATAACGGCAAAGGATGGGAGGGAAGCGGTCGAGCTTTACCAACAACATAATCAAATCGACCTTGTTATTCTTGACATAATAATGCCAGTTTTAGATGGAGTGCAGACGTATAGAGCGATGATGAAAATGAATCCGAAGGCTAAGATAATTTTTATTACAGGCTATGCAGGTGGTAAGCTCGATCTTTCTGGAAGATTCTACTTACTCAGTAAGCCTTTTTTGCCAACTGAATTATTAAAGGTGGTAAGAAAAGCGCTGGATGCACCATTGTAAAAACACTTCACGAAACCGACAAGATCCTGGTCTTCCATGCGAATAGCGTTACTCTGCCGTCCTTCACTATTACCCAACTCTACCGTTGTAGGTGGCAGGTCGAGTTGTTCTTCAGATGGATCAAACAGAACCTACCGATAAAGACCTTCTACGGTACCTCGGGAATTGCGGTGAAGGCTCAGATCTGAATCGCTGTGTCGGTCTACCTGCTTCTTGCCATCATGAAGAAGAGGCTGAAAATCGAGGCCAGTCTCTACAAAATTATACAGGTGCTAAGCATCACGATCTTCGACAAGATCGTCATTACAGGCACTTGCGAGAACAGATTTCCCCCTTGGGCTGAGAGACGGGACCCAGCCCACTCCGCTGTTCCCTCACTACGTCACCTTATTGAGGGAAAGCTTCAATACTTGCGATGGCTTAAAACTTAGAACCTTACGCGCATCAAGCGTTATCGGCTCCCCCGTCTGAGGATTTCTCCCATTTCTCGGCGCTTTTTCGCGCACTTCAAACCTGCCAAACCCCTGTATCTTGACACTCTCCCCGGACGCTAGAGTCTCTTTTAACGTCTCCATCAGGTGCTCGAAAACCTCAAATGATTCAGCTTTGGTCATTCCCGTTTTCTCGACGATTCGTTCCACAAGGTCAGCTTTCGTCATTGCCCCTCCAGTTTGTTTTATACTATCCATCTGTCACTGACAGACAGGCTACGAGCTTTCCAACAATACCCAAAATCCTCGGAATTTTCCATTGTAAAAATAATTCTTTAAGCTCAACCACGGCAAAGAATAGCCACCTCTCCCTGGACAAATCTCTGCCTCCTTCGGCATCCATTTCTGCCATCAGGTGAAGGTGCCCCTAAATGGAATGGTAGCGCACGAGTAACTCTCATAATTTCTTC
Organism: Geomesophilobacter sediminis; assembly: GCF_016458275.1. Lineage (GTDB taxonomy): Bacteria > Desulfobacterota > Desulfuromonadia > Geobacterales > Geobacteraceae > Geomesophilobacter > Geomesophilobacter sediminis. The sequence continues at coordinate 106,402 of NZ_JAEMHM010000004.1, read as the reverse complement.
AGAGCATTAGATGTTTGGCTGAAACGTGCAAATAACAGTTGTTAAAAAAATAGGAGTTAGCCATCTGACAATGATTGTGCGGGACTTTTTTTGTGCTTTACTTTATGACCGCACACTTCCATGGAACGCCAAAGAGTCAGTTTGGGGAGGACACAGGTATGAACATGACGACAGCAACAGCCTCAGAGCCCCTTCTGAGGGATATCTATCGGCTGATCCCAGACCTCGAAGCCCTGTACAAGGACATACATGCCCACCCTGAATTGTCGATGCAGGAGACACGAACCGCCACGCTGGCCGCGGACTGGCTTCGTAGGGCCGGTTACGAAGTGACGACCGGCGTTGGGAAGACGGGGGTGGTAGGCCTGCTCCATAATGGGGAAGGGCCGACGGTCATGCTGCGCGCCGACATGGATGCGCTACCCATTGAAGAGGCGACCGGTCTTTCCTACGCAAGCCAACAGACCGTGCCGGATGCTGAAGGAAAGCTTGTGCCGGTCGGACATATGTGCGGCCATGACATGCATGTGGCCTGGCTCGCTGGCGCCGCCACCTTGTTCGCTCAGGCGCGGGAAGCCTGGCGAGGTACCTTGATGGTGGTCTTCCAGCCCGGCGAGGAGACTGCGCAGGGGGCCAAGGCTATGATAGACGACCACCTCCTCGCGCGTTTCCCCCGACCGGCTGTCGTCCTTGGGCAGCACGTCATGCTCGGAGCGGCTGGCGAAATCGCCGGAAGTGCAGGCCCCATCACCTCGGCGGCGGACAGCCTCCAAATCAGGCTGTTTGGTCGGGGGGCGCACGGCTCGATGCCTCAGGCCAGCGTAGATCCCGTCGTCATGGCCGCGGCAACGGTCCTTAGACTTCAGACGGTGGTTTCCCGGGAGGTAGCCGCGACCGAGGCAGCGGTCGTCACGATCGGAGCTTTGCAAGCCGGCACGAAAGAGAACGTCATCCCTGACGAGGCGATCATAAAGCTGAACGTGCGGACGTTCGATGCCGCGGTCCGCAAGCGCGTGCTGGCGGCGATCGAGCGCATCGTCAACGCCGAAGCCGATGCATCAGGTGCTCCTCGCAGACCGGAGATCATACCATTAGACCGGTACCCGCTCAATGTGAATGACGAGTGGGCGAGCCAACGGATCGCCGATGCATTCCGCGCCCATTTCTCCCCGGCGCGCGTACACCACAGCGGCCCAGCACCGGCGAGCGAGGACTTTGGCTGTTTCGGCACGGCATGGGAGGTTCCGTCTGTCTTCTGGTTCGTCGGCGGCACAGATACCGAGACCTATGCGAAGGCCAAAGCGACCGGAACGCTCAATGAGCTGCCGGTTAACCATAGCCCACAGTTTGCCCCGGTAATCCATCCGACGTTGGAAACCGGTGTCGAGGCCTTGGTGGTCGCAGCGCTTGCTTGGCTGGCATAGGACTCAAAGGCCGGTAATCGGACGTTGCTGATCGCGGAGTTCGATATGAGAGAGCACGGGATGGAGATGCTTCTGCTGGCACTTGACCTCGCCGGCACCTTTGTTTTTGCGCTGAGCGGCGCAACGGCGGGGGTCCAGAATCGCCTTGATCTGTTCGGCGTTCTGGTCTTGTCGTTTGCCGCAGGCAATGCCGGAGGCATTGCCCGCGACTTACTGATCGGAGCAACACCGCCGGCAGCGATCAGCAACTGGCATTATCTGGCCGTTTCGCTGCTTGCAGGAACCGTCGCCTTCTGGCGGCCCATTATCATCGAGCGGCTGCGCAACCCGGTGCTGCTGTTCGACGCAGCGGGGCTTGGGCTCTTCGCGGTTGCCGGCACGCAAAAGGCACTGGTCTTCGGGCTGAACCCAGTAATGGCAGCTCCCCTCGGTATGCTGACCGGGATCGGCGGCGGCATAGCCCGCGACCTGCTCTTGACCGAGGTGCCTACCGTTTTGCGCGCTGAGGTTTACGCGATCGCGGCCCTGGCCGGTGCCGCCGTTGTCGTGATCGGCTCAGCATTGCACCTGCCGGCGACAGCGATAACGCTCTCCGGAGCGGTCCTGTGCTTCGGGCTGAGGTTCATGGCTATGCGCTGGGGCTGGCATCTTCCGATCGCCGGCGATCCCGAGCAACCGGCCACGCCTGCTCCAAAAGATCACAAGGATGACAACGCAAGGGGGCTGTGAGATGGGCTTGCTCGTCTTGATATCCGGCAATAGTTTCGACAGTCTCTCCAACCCTCTGACCGGGCCTGCCGAGGGGCGTTGTCGACAACCTAGGAGGCAGGGAAGGGAACAACATGCCTTGGAATGACTATCATCTAAGGTAGAGGTTGTGATTCGCAAGAATCAAGGAAGGTGCCGGACAATGGTATCCGAGTTAAAGATCAACTGATTATCCATGACATGCCAGTATCCCTTTGCCGTTATTGTGTCGCCCAGAGCCACCGATTCCAGTTGACCGATGACCATAGCCGATTCCTCCTTTTCGGGAAGATACACACGAAGTACCACAAATCGTGTACCATTTATACGAGAAACGACTTCCACGACAGAACCGGAGGATCGTTCAGTGGCTGCGGCAAACATAGTCGCATTGATGCTCATGAGTGGTTTACCTACCAAATGTGCTGCAAAAGATTCGGGAACAATACGTAACGATCAGACCTTACACCTCCAGCCTCTGCAGTACGAAACGCTTCAAAACAACGGGTTCAAACTTGCGGGCTAAGGTTTGACCATGTGCGGCCTTTTGATTCTGTTACCAAAATCGAATGCCTCCTCTTTGTCTTCGCTGCAGCAGCCTTTGCCAGGATTAACACATCTTCCAATTTCTCATCTCCGGCGAAATTGTACTCAGCATCTGGAAGGGCATAGGTGACTCCACTCTTACTAGTTATGGTTCGGCTGAATCCCTTTTCTTCCATATATTGATGAAGTTCGGCATATTCCTCCCAGTCCGCATCATGAAGAACTACCCTTATTGTGAAACTTGCCATGAACCCTCCTCAGCCAAATACATCAGAAAAAAATAGGAGATCCTTAATGGTTTTTCCGCCACTCTCTTATCATGTCCTTGCTTACATCCCGGTCATAGCAGATCGGACTATACCCTCCTGGCCTACTGTAGGCACTCCTTCTCCCACAGCGGCTACCATTTCTGGTTAAGTTATATGGGCAGGGACAGTTGCCTGGATACTCCGCTATCGACGCCCTGATGATCTCCTTTTTTACCTGGGCATCCGAGAGCCGCTTCTCAGAACCTTCTGCAATTTGAACCACTGAAACCAACAGACCAATCAGCACCATTAACCTTGAGACCACCATATCCTACCCTCCTCACCCCAGAGCTACCGATTCTTCGTCCCCTTTTTCCCGGTATACGGGTTGACATTCCCTTTCGTGGACCAGTTATTGGTTTTGGTTTTGTCTCCACGTGCCCTCTGGTGCGTGGAAACATGTTTACCGCTTTTGGTGGTATAGCCTTTAACGCTTACATTGCCACTACCAGACCGACCACCGCGATGGCCGCCACCTCCTCTGTAGTGCCCTCTACCACCATGAGCGAACGTAGTCTGAGCAACAGTCATTAATACCGTCACTATCACTGCGATTATTGCTATCACTCTCATCGTTCTTCCTTATCCACGATATCAGTAACAGCTAAGGCCGATTATTGACGCCTCTGGACAATTCAGAGCAAGTTCCGACACTTTGCCTCTACGAGAGTCGTAAATTGTGACCACTCGGTAATCTATACCATTACAAATTGCCAGAATAGAACCATCAGGCAAACGTTTTGCCTTATTTACAGCCTTGCAAAGAGGATAATTTCGTTTAATTATCCTCTTTGCAACTTTCCTCGAATCCCCTTTTGGCGCAGCTCCAACCGATATTGATTCAGCATGAATACTGCTGGCATAACTAAATACAAGGCAGCTACAAAGTAGCCCCCTGATCACCCTATACTCCATTTGCTCCTACCGCCCTTTAAATATATTCTAAAACCCTATTTAAGAACTAACTATTTAAGACGAATGCCGTAATGACCACATGAGCACTTACTTCCTAAATAACATATAATGTACAACCCAATATTCTGCCGCATCTCGCATATACCTTGATCGGGCTAGAAACGGTCCTACATTTTGGGCAGGAAAGTTTGACCTCTGCCTTATGATCTTTACTCTTTACTTTTGCATCTTCGCCACGTATGGGATTTTTACCTGTTATATCGGTAACCTTATCGCCGTCAATTTCCAACTAAGACCTCCTCGTTCAAACACCATCGAGATTTCCTCTTGTAGAGGGTCCTTACTCTTTACCTTAACCACGAACCTGTCCAGCTTTTCCCATCCCATCGAAATATCAGGTTTTTCTTCATCTTTTACCCTTTGGCCTTGGGATGATATTTTGATTTGAGCAGGCTTTTGTCCTTGCATGATGGCTGAAATTGATTCAGGGGTTACCATCGCATCAACGAGAGAGTTCACCATCGATCCGGCCAGAGCAACACCTAACGCTGCAAACGGGTTATCCTTCTCTTTTGCCATCTCCTTCCCAAACTTTGCAGAGAAGCTACCCTTTAAGCTTTCTCTGAGCGCGGGGAAATTAACACGATCAGATATGGCCACAGCATCCTTAGCCTCGACTGCCTTCTTCATCTGATGAACGGCGATATAGGGAGAGGCAACGAACCATGCAAGTGCGACGACAATCAAAGAGCCTGCAATTACACAAGTTTTGCGCGACATAAGGAACCTCCTGGAGGGAAAGTAGAGGAATTGAGTGCAAGGCCCCAGCGAGATTTGCCTCAAAAGAAAGAAGCGTAAACAATATCCATGCCACACCTACAATACATGTTTAACCAGATACTTAGGCTGGCAGCTTCATTTGCCATGGGTTTACTGGAGGTGTCCATTTTGTTACACCCACAACGCTCCTCGGAGCGAGAGTCACTGTCATTGCCAACACTTACGCGCTAACTGTAACTTTTTGTTACTGTCCATTTTGTTACAGTTTTATTGCAGTGCATTAATGTGTTGTTTTCAGAAGGGATTGCTGGTGGGGTGTATGACCTTTTCCAAATAAGCGGGGTGTTTTATGGCGGCCTAACTACAACCTGCTTCTCATTATTGTACGTACCACTTCACTTACCTTTTGTATCAAATCATTTTGGTCAATTGGCTTATATAATACATCAGCCACGCATATATGTTTTGCAATATTGCCAAATGAATCTTTTTTCACTCCTATGTCGCCGGTGACGACAATTATAAGAGGGTTTTTAAAAGAAAAAGAAGTCATCTCACATACTTCGTTCACAAAGTGAATTCTTTTGGTTTTAGGCAAAAACGAATCACATAATATAAGGTCATAATGCTTAGATTTAAGCAAATCTATTGCTTCGTCATAACTGCAAGTAGCTTGTATATTTACTTCTGGGAATTCTGAACAAAGCTTTTTATGCATCGTTTCTCTGCATGTCTGATTTTCCTCTACGAGCAACAGATTGAGTCTTTCATGCATGTTATACCCTCCATTGAACACTAACATTGTCTGTCATAAGATATATTTCCTCTACCAATTTAGATTTACTACCCACCCGATGTTCAAACGATTTATCGCTTTCCATACGATCAAGGATTTTTGAAGAGGGAAGGACAAGGCATCTATCAACCAAGAACTCGAAATAATCGTCTTCGTAGAGACTAGTAATTATCAATATATATGTTTGCCCTGAACGTTGATTACCACCCATCAGCACGAGGATGCAGGTGGATACCTGAACTTTATAAGACATGCTTCCTCTGCCTCCAAAGATACAATATCAACAATGGCTGACACATTTGACTCCTAATGAAACGTATTATGGAATATTAAAAATAAAGACTACCATAAGATTTTTAGTCATATCAAAAGTCATAATATTAGTTAGTTGACCCCTCCAGCCTAATTAATTTTGCCATCACGTTTTATGACTTTATAGCTATAGTGGCCCCAAATAAGATTGCAATTACTTCTGAAAGGCAAGCTTTACCCTATCCCCCTCGCCGATCTCACTCACGATCCTACCTCACCCCACGTCATGGTGGCAAGATCTGGGCCGATAGTGAGCCTGGGATGGGAGCAACCTTTTACCTTACCCTCAGCAGTTATTTGTTGTATCACCCGTTCCCTATCCTAATCGTTATTGTTCACAATTTATGAACAAAGCAAAAAAATGAACAGGATGGAAAGGCTCTTCGGTGGGGTTTCGTTGAAGATGGTCAAGTGGGCTAAGTAAAAATTTCTGGGCAATCGGTGCTGGGCGGAGGAACGACAGAGCCGGGCGCAATTTGATTCCGAAATCAGGAATCCAACGTCTGTCCTAAAAGACATAAAGGGAAGCCCACGGTCGTATTGAGATGTGGGCTCCTCTTGGCGGGCGTGGGATAGCAGCTGACAACCCTGAAGCTTTGGTGTACCTTGCTTCTTGCGTTACCCTTAACGCTTGCCCTCGTTGAGGGCCTTCCGAACGGTGTACCAATCGACTCCTAATGACTTGGCTATTTTGTTTGTGTTCATGCCCAACTGCTGAAGATGCTTCGATTTTTCGGCGATGGCCTGATGCAAGGGCGGTTCTTTGACAGTTAGGAGCGGCACATGGAAAGGAACCTCACACGCGGTTCGAATTCTTTCCCGCCGCGTCCACCAGCCTTCGCTAAGGCCCGGTTGGGCAGGTAACCCTGCCTACCGGGCCTTTTGCATTTTAAGGTTGGCCATTCAAGCGACGCGAATTGTAAGCCGAGGGGATTGGCTTCCGTAACGGTGCCGGTCTCTTATTCGTCCTCCTTAGCTAAGGAGGACGTTCAAACTCCTCCAGCTTTCTGTTTTTTCCCGAAAGGCTTCGGCTGGCACGCCTCCTGCGCGCAGAGCCAAGTCTTGAAAAATCACTTTCCAATATACCCAAAACCTTACATTTCAAGACCTGGCCCCCGTCCCCCTGGCCCCCGTCCCCCCTTAAAGTTCCCCATATTTGCATTGATGCCCACAATCTCTGCGTGATATGCTGCGCCTCCAGTGAAAAACGAGCCTGGTTAAAAATACGGCGAAGCCTTGGTGTGCGTCCGTTTTCGGTACGACGCTATGTTGTGGCAGCGCTTGAAAACGGTGGAATTGATCGTCGAGGAAAAAGAATGGAACCCGCAAGAGCCACGATTTACGCTGGACGTCCTTGTCCATCTTCAGATTGATGTTGTTGACCTGAAAAAACGTACGATGGTGAAGGCGGCAGGGGAAAAGTGGGACTCATAGAAGCGCCTTTGGTTCGTCAGGTACTGCAACATCCTTGGGACGGACGCCGTTGTAAAAGCATATATCAGTATCGTATAAATCTGCGGACGACGGCGGAAGTCTACAGATATGCAACTTCTGCGTCTACCGGTATATGCTTGCATCTACGTGTAGATGCTTGTATCTACCAGTAGATGTATACCCTAACCGCTCAATAACATCGTTGGTGCAGAGGAAAATATGAAAGTCGGAGATTATCCAAATTTGATGATCCTGAAAGAGTTGATCGCCCCTATTGCAGTTTCTGAGGCTCGGCTGCAGGAGATTTCAGCGCACATTGTCGATTCAAAGAGTGAAGTAGTAGATCACGGTTTGTTTGTTCTAGCTGTTTCATCCGTGGAAGTTATGATCTCAGACGTACTTAATTATTTTTTAAGAAGCTTCCCACAGAAATTGCCGAGCAATGAATTTAAGTTTGATAAGGGTACCTTCTTTGAAAACTATTTTATGCTATTGAATACTGTAGTCAATTCTCATATAAATGGGCTAGCATATAAATCTTTTGAAGATTTTTTCAAAAAGGCAATGGAATACCTTTGCATTGACTGGCCTGAGTTTGCTGAAGGTTTTGGTAATAATATAAAGGAAATAAAAGCAACTCGAAACTTGTTATTGCACAATAATCTTATAGTCAATGACATATACATTGATTCTGCAGGTTCATTAAAAAGAGCTCTAAAGCGTGGCGGAAAATTGCAGATTGATAAACCGTATCTTGTAGAGTCGCTAGATGTGCTGATTAGATTTGAACGTCAATTCAACGAAAAACTCAAAGATAAATATAAAGACTATACCAAAATTAAAGCTAATAAGACCTTGTGGACGTTTCTTTTCAAGTCGCCAGTAATGCCGTTTGATGACTATTGGCATTATGACGAAGAGGCCGATCATATTTATGCATTAAAACAGGGGGAGTACGAGGCGGTCCTTTCCAACTCAGAAACGCTGCTTCTTAGCCTTTGGCGGGCTCACTTTAACGGCACTGGCGAGCACATGAGGCGCTTCAACATGATTCACTTTGACTCCCGTTATACAGAGAATATTCTATTCTTCTTGGCCATAGCTGCTCAGTTTCCATTTGAATGATTGCAAATAATGTCTGAGCCCTATGTACAGTCATAAAACTAGGTAGTTTCTGGGGGACAACAGGTTTCCCCAACTCACCGGCACACGGACAGACCCGGTCAGCCTTGAGTTCGTCGCTGAAGGATGGAAGAGGCAGACACAGTCCCTCGGAAAGGAGTAGGCATTTTATGGAAACTACGTACCTGCTTGGTGCCGGCGCTTCTATTGAAGCAGGCATCCCGGCAACCTTGCAGATGGCAAAACTGATACACGAAAGTGCTAGAAATGATAAGAGAATATGTACAGCTATTGAGACAGCAGTTGGCGGGCTGCATTTCCATCGTAGTGTCGCAGGGAAGCCATTTGGAGGTGTCGACGTTGAAAGTTTATATGCAATTCTAAAAATTTTAGGCGAAAGACACAACAACATACTAGGACCCTTCGTAGGTTCGTGGAGTCATACAGTAACTGCTGCGGATCGGCCCAAATTGGGTGACGCATCTGATTCAATTTGCAGAGCTTTAGAAGATGCAATATCCCATGCCGGAGATCGGTCTGAAGTTTTCCACGACATACGTAAAGTCCGTGAAGGGCTGGAGGAGGCACTGGTAGCAGCATCTGGAGCATCTGGCAGTGTATTCATGGAAGCTGCAGCATTTGTTTTGCGACAAGTGCTGCAGCTTACACAAGTCAAAGAGGATGATCAGGTATCATACCTATTGCCGTTTATTCTGCAAGCACAACGCAAGCCATTATGGATCGCATCTCTTAACTATGATGATGTTATAGAAACAGCTGCAAAACGTGTTGGCATTCCAGTAGACCGAGGGCTAAATAAAGACTCTCCGACCGTATCTTTTTCACAACATTCCCGTATTTGCTTAGCAAAACTGCATGGGTCAAGAGATTGGAAACTATCTCCAGATGGAGTTATACCAAACTCAATAATTTCATGGAATGAAGAGCCGTGTATGATATTTGGTTTAGGTAACAAGCTCACAGTCAAAGGTCCATATCTTGACTTATTGTTCGCCTTTAGATCACGTCTTGAAAAAACCGATGAGTTGCAGGTCTGCGGATATAGTTTCCGCGATGAACATGTTAATCATATCATTCTTAACTGGTTGATTTACGACCGAAGACGTAGGTTGGTAGTGGCTGATCCGGGACTTGATGCGAGACGGGTTCAGGAAGAACTGTTTATTAATAAAAAATCTTATTATATTCAGTACCACGACAAAATGCCGCGAAATGAACAGATTGCAGTTTGTCAGCTAAAAGCAAGCCAGTGGGTTGCAGATCAGCTTTCAAGGTGCAAGAAAGAGGAGGGAGCAGCCCTCAACATACATGGGATAGAGTGAGGTCCCAACTCGCGGCTGAACCGGCCCCTCAGGGGCCGGGGCGGTCGGCCTTGTGTTGGCGAGAAAACCGACCCCCAAAACCTTTCATTGCGAATGGGCAGAGACCCAAAGAAATCCGAAAAGACTCTCAGGAATAATACATGGAAATGTCAAAAATTTTGAATAGGCCAAGAGTATTTTTGTCACACTCGAAACTAGATGTTAATTTTATCGAAAAACTGGCCGACGATCTACGAAGATGCCAAATTGAACCATGGCTTGATTCCGATGAAATCAGGCACGGAAAACCGTGGCTTGAATCAATATTTGAAAATGGTATTCCAACATGTGATTGCGTAATGCTGTATTTTACTGACAACTCGCTAAGCTCATCTATGGTTAGAAAAGAAATGGACGCCGCCCTTATTCACAAGTTGAACGACGGTGGAGTAGCATTTTTGCCCTATGTTAGCAGCGAAAAGGTTCGTTCCCAGTTGAGGATAGATATACAAAGTTTGCAAGCACCAGTTTGGGGTGCCGAAAATTATAGGGACCTATTGCCGCGTGTTGTTGCAGAGATTTGGCGGAGTTTTATGGAACGGACTGTGAAATCCGCAGTGCAAAACGAGCAGATAAAAAGACTGCAAGCAGAATTAGAGCTCCAAAAGATACAACAGGTGCAAACAAAAGTGTTTTCAGATGGAGAATGTGCAGATTTCGCTTACATTTGGAACAGCTTTGACAAAGATACCGTGCTAGATGTCCGGACAAAAAGCAATTCAGGGGAATCAGAATCACTAGTTTCTTTCAAAATTTCTTGTCATCAAGTTATTTCTCAGCTAACTGATGTTAATGTTTCAGAATATAATTTTTCTTGGCTGGTTGACTATCTTACTAATCTTGCTAGAGCTAAGTACATTGTTGACTTTGGTTTTGAAAGTAAGGACTTCTTTGTAGAGCCCTACATGGACGACTTTAAGGACTCGCTGCTAATGTTTGGACTTGTTGAATCCCATTTCATACCACCTGCGCCTACTCAGGCTAATAATTCAAGCGCCAGGAGCCAGTGGCTGCTGCGGGATAATGGTAGAACGATTTTGCTTTACACTCCAAAGATGCATAGACTAAGGTACTGGCTTGCACACAACAATCTATTAGAAAAGACATTGGATATCACCAAAGTGTGAACCAAATTAATAGAGGCCGATAGGGCCGAGATATGAGTATGAGGGGACACAGATAACATATTCAACAGTTCCGTCATAATTCCTCTAAGGCACTAACATATGTGAGCATAAAGAATGATCCCAGCCACAGCTGGTGGAAACGGCCTGCGCGAGTCAATAGGAGCGGGGAGGAGTCTGTGAGGGCAACGTCGCTCCGCCGCTCACCCGCAGCCCGTTGACCATAGAGGATGAATTGATGAAAAGATTCTACGAGCTGCCAGATTCCGAACGGCTGGCACGGATTCATAAGAGGTGTTGGAGCATTGCAGACGCCGTCGATATTGGTCCAGTTAATACAAATATTTTTGCTGACGTTCCGAATATCCAAATGGTTATAATCTGTGAATCGCCATCTTATGCGGAGGTAGAAAGTGGATTTCCCACTGTCTGTTCAACAGGATCAAGAATATTTAACAATCTGATCAATGCCAATATTATCGATCCGAAACCTCTTAGCTTGCCAAATAATTATTGCTTCTTGACCCACTACAAGCTTTTTGCAAGTAATGGAATTTACATAACCAATTTAGTACGGTTTCAGGCGGACTTTGCGGTCAAGAGTAATGGTGCCGAGAAAAATGCAAGGGTTAAGCAAGCATGGAATATAAATAAAGGATTCTTGTTTGAAGAGCTTACGCTTATAAGGGAGAGATTTGGGGAAACCCCGGTGCTGTTAGCGTGCGGATCAGCCTTTGAATCAGAAAATATTGAAGTGATCCAGCAACTTGTAGCTATGGGTTTGCCGTGGTTCGTCACCTCGCACCCCTCCAGATGTAAAAATGCCTTCTGTGACAACTACAATCCTAAGAAGTGGTCAGACCCGAACGTGAAGAAAACTTCGCTAGCGCAAAAGATCACGAAAAGATTCACGAACTGTGGCCAACAACGCCCATAGACGCCTACCGCCCGATAAGCCGGGCGGGCCAGTCATGGCTGACCCCGTTGATCCTGGGGCAAGTGCGGTCAAAGGAAAGACAGGGGTGTGGGGGGGGTAAATTGGGGGTATAATTGGGGTATTGGTGGTGGTTTTGTTTTTGTAAAATGCTTTTATATTGGTATGTTATTGTTGATGTGTGATTCCCGCCACCTCCACCAGCCTTCGCCAAGGCTTCGGCTGGCACGCCAAACGTGCCGGCCGGAGCCTTTTGCTTTTTAGGCGAAGGCTGTCTGCCGAAGCTGCCGCCGAAGTGAAACGGAGGTGGCCGTTTAGCGAAGGCGGATTTTCATGCCCTCTAGATTTGGGTACCGCCAAGGCTTCGGCTGGCACGCCAAACGTGCCGGCCGGAGCCTTTTGTTTTTTAGGCGAAGGCTGTCCGCCGTAGCTGACCGCCGAAGTGGAACGGAGGCGGGCGCTTAGCGAAGGCGGACCTTCAAGCCCTCTGATATTTGGGATATTGCCAGGGCTTCGGCTGGCACGCCAAGTGCCGGCCGGAGCCTTGGCCTTTTTGCGAAGGGTGCCCTCCGAAAAGAACGGAAGAAGTATGGGGCAAAAGATTTTCTCTTGACGGTCGTCGAGTTGTAGTTATTCTAAGGGAAAATTAATCCCAGAGGGGAGGGCAAACCATGAATGCGACAGACCGATTCCTTATGAACCACGTGGACATGAATCCTCCGGAGCTCATAATTTGGCTTAATGACGCTGCTACTTTGCAGGAGGCGCACCCTCGAATCAGCGCTGAAAAGGACCATTGGGTTCCCGGCGCACAACAATTCCGCGAACATAAAGAGACGATCTCTCGGGAGTGGGAGAAAGCCGGTAGCCTGAATGTGACCTGGACCAAGGAACTCGAGGCGGCGACCGCCGCCGCGCTGGAAGACGTCAACATCAACGCCAATTACCTCGTACTCAGGGCGAAGCATGCGAAAGACGAGTCCTGGCTCCACAACAACGGGTATAACTGGAGGGAAAAGTCGAAGAAGTCGTATGACCGGACGGTTTCCATGGTCGCGCTATCGCTCAGGTTGAAGAATGGACCGGAGATCGGGGAGGTGACGGCGGCCTGGGGTAAGGATTCCGGGGCCGGCTCCTACCAGTTGCAGTTCTGCAAAGGAATACCGCAGGGCGAAGAGTCCTTTGTGGACCAGGGGTTTTACAAGAGGATCCGAGCCGTTGTAGGCAATCTCGAACGGGCATGCTGGTACTACTTCAGGGTCAGGAGCATCGGCAACAACATGACGAGTCCCTGGAGTGAGGCCGTTGGTATCATAGTGACGTAGGTTCTTAAAAGAAAAGCCGCCCAACGGCTCCCCCGGTCTTCCGGGGGAGCCGTTCCCGCCTAAGTCTCCCACCCATCGGTTGCCACCGATTCTTAGACTCGAAAAACTAGCTGTGCAGGTACGGGCAACGCATCCTCCCCGGAACCGATCATATCGGCTGTGGAGCGAATTGCCTTCTTTGCGGTCCGGATCATATCCGTCGAGCCAAGAACGCATTTTTCTGGCGCGCAATACCCTCCTTCAGGCAGCGGAAGCTAATCGCCAAAGCTCGAAATGGACACACCGCGCAGAGAATGCCATTGGGAAGAATGCCCGTTATGTAGCCGATGGGGCATTTACACAAAATCCTTTACACGCCCATGCCAGGGCGTGACGCGAAAGGTATCGGCCGCGCAGAGAATGCCATTCTCGGTGACGCGAAAGGTGTCCGACGAGCGGCGAATGCCATTCTCGGTGACGGGAAAGGTATTCCGCGAGTGGCGAATGCCATTCTCCGTGACGAGAAAGGTATTCGGCGAGCGGAGAATGCCCTTCTCCGTGACGGGAAAGGTATTCGGCGAGCGCGGAATGCTATTCTCGGTGACGGGAAAGGTATTCGGCGAGCGGCGAATGCCCTTCGCGGTGACGGGAAAGGTATCCGGCGAGCGGAGAATGCTATTCTCGGTGACGTGAAAGGTATCCGGCGAGCGGAGAATGCTATTCTCGGTGACGGGAAAGGTATTCGGCGAGCGGCGAATGCCCTTCGCGGTGACGTGAAAGGTATCCGGCGAGCGGAGAATGCTATTCGCGGTGACGGGAAAGGTATTCGGCGAGCGGAGAATGCTATTCGCGGTGACGGGAAAGGTATTCGGCGAGCGGCGAATGCCATTCGCCGTGACAGGAAAGGTATTCCGTGAGCGGCGAATGCTATTCGCCGTGACGAGAAAGGTATTCCGTGAGCGGCGAATGCTATTCTCGGTGACGGGGAAGGCATTCGAGGCGCAAGGCATAGGACCGGCCGCCCGAGGATAGCCATCCATCGCGCCATCCAGGACACCCCCGATAGCACCAACCACAATTTGCCCGCAAGTTGCCGACCAGTTGCTCATCCCTCTCCCCCCCATCTTTCCTTTGAAGGTGGGGGGGGGAGAGGTCTGGCGAAATCTTCTGTTGGGGCATGTCCGGCGCAAAAAAGCCGCTCATCGATCGGTGTCGATGAGCGGCTTTCAAATTTTCACCTGTTTCTTCGGGAGCTCGGCTACCTGATATTTTTTTAGGACATCGGGTCCGTCAGCTTTGTGCCCTTGGAATTTCTTCCAAGTTTACCGTTTCGGAAACAGGCTGATTTCATCTTATCGCCGTGGTAAACGGTGTCAACAATATTCCATGTTATAAATTGCTAATCCGGCATGGCCAGGGTCTGAAAATAAGCAGACCGAGCAGTTGATCCCCCTGACCAGCATGGGTAAGTGGTGGGAAAGCGCACCATCCTTGAACTGGCTCGTTCACCTGTTAAACGGTTTTGCGGCCCTTGCCGTAGATGGCGAGGCCGGCAAAACCGGCGCTCAGGAGAACCATCATTCCCGGTTCAGGTACTGGGACAGAAGCCGTATTGATAACCTCAGGAGCCGTGTTGGTAAAGTCAGCTTCGAGCCACAGACTTCCGGTGGAATATTGGCTTGAGATCCAATCCAACCCATTGAGAGAAGTGCCACCTGTCGCTTCATAGTGAAAGTTGCCGATCTGCCAGGTGCCGAAGGTTCCGGAAAGGCCGGCAAGGGAGCCCAGGGAGATGGTATCGGGCTTACTGCCGTTTTTCAGTTTAATGGTCAGGAAATCAGCAGGAAGAGAGGTAGAAAGGCTCGGATCGGTAAGGGTCACCGCCACGTTCCAGGTTGCACCGTTGGTTACGTCTTTGAGATTGTCCTGATCGACCCACGTTAGGGATGCGAGTTTAACGTTTAACCCCCCGACGACTGCATAGTTTTGATTGATCGAGTCAGTCCCAGCGGACGTGCCGGCAGTGAGGGTTGACGTGTTGTTTCCCGGCCCCGTCCAACTGGTCTGGTACGGGTTTATTTGGGTGGTGCCGTTTCCTGCGGTGAGCGTTCCCGTTGATGTTCCGGTGATAGGTGTCGCAAACGCCGCCGCAGAGGCGGAGAGCAGGCCAATGGCGGCCAATAGTGCAACAAGCTTTTTCATAACGCTCCCTCCTTTTAATTGAAGTAAACCAATTAAATGCAATTAACGTGACAATCCATAACCTATTAATATCTTACGGAAGCGGTTTTGATTGCTCCCGTTTGCGGGCCAAATCTGTTAAGTACCTCGACACATGATGTAAAAATCTCCGACAGAAGGCGGTAACGGAGATGAAATCTTGTCTAGTTTAAAGTGGTGACTTGAACTTGGTACTGGGGACAGGTGCTTGGGGACAAGTGCTTGGTCTTGAAATGTAAGGTTTTACAGCAAGTCCTATAAGAAAGAGGCTTAGAGAAACCAGATGGGGCTGGGTACTGAGATATTGATAACGGGCGGGACCAACGCAAACCTTTCGCTACGGTGGCCGTAGCAACCGGCTCCTATCGTTTCGCCAGCAACCGGGCATCCGGTAAAGCCCGATCCGGGGGTAGGGAGGTGCTGGACTTACTTTCATGCACTTGCCCGGAAGGGGATATTCCTTAGGAGGGTTTGCAAATACGTTGCTATGAATTAAAATGCACTAACCAATTTGACGTACTTTCTTATCTCTCTCGGCAGCTGATTCCTAAACTTCATTAAGAGCTATCTCATACTGATTGACGGTCACTGCTCCTGCGCTTCTGGAGTAGGAGTCCAGGTTATCGTTTTGCAAGTCAATTTAGTAGCCACCATCACGGTGAAAGGGGGTAGGGTATGAGGATAGGTGAGAGCGTTCCTGCCAGTAGGGATACCCAGTTAAAAAGAGCCAGGCTGTATCCCGATATCATCGGCCTGGCTCTGGACGATGCCAACGTCTGTCTGAACTGTGACACCATTCACAATGGCAGCTTCTGCCCCGTTTGCGCTTCTACCACCTTCATGGCGCTCTCCTCGGTGATCGGGAGGATGCCGCAGAATGGCTATTTGAAAAGAGCGGCCACCTCGGCTCAAGCTTCTGCGGCAGAGGAAACGGGAACGCCCATGAAATTGTGCATTGCCAATCGCTGAAGGGTCCAGCCAATATCGGACACGGACAAGTTGGGCACCTTCAGGGTAGGTCTTCAGGTCGCGGGGTGATTCCCCGTCCCCCCCTCGCAAGGCCCGATGGGGCAGGTAATATCTGCCCAAATCGGGCCTTTTGCGTTTCCGTCGTTGGCGCTTGACCCGGTCCCCACCGAAGGTTCCCGCACTGCGCGGCTAGATCCCTTTTTTCCCGTACCAGCCGTGGATCATCAGCGCTTGAAAAAAGCGCACCGGACAATCGATGCCGTTTTCCCGGATCAGGGCTTCGGTTTCTGTGGGAGAAAGCACCGTCAGTATTTCTCGCAGCTGCTTCGGAAGGCTATCCAGCGCTTCCCGCGTCGCCCCCATCAGGGTCTGCACTTCCTCCCAGCTTCGAAGCATTGAGGGAAATTCGTTGGAGTCGAGATCGTAACTGATTTCGATATTTACCAGCGTGCCGTCTTTTCTCAGGCGGCTGGTCATCTCTTTAAAGAAGTTGGATCTTTCCTCGCGTGGCACGAAGTGAGCGACCAGGACGCTCAAGACGGCATCGAACATGGGCTCGCCCGGAAGGTCCTGGATATAGCCGTGGATCAATTCGCACCGGTCCGCCACGCCGGCGCGTTCGATGCGCTCGCGACAGATATCGAGCATCCCCAGGGAAGGGTCCAAGGCGACAAAGGTCGATTCGGGAAAAGCTTGCGCCAGGGCGAGGACTTCGGCACCGGTCCCCGCACCCACGCATAGGATTCTGGACCGGGGCGGGAGATCCTTCAACACCAGGCCGATCAGGAAATGCAGGCAGTCCGCGATCCGGGAAAGCTTGCGGTTTTTCTCATCGTAGCCTTGGGCGGCCTCTTTGGTAAAAAAGTCCGGCGATTTATCAGCCATTCAGGTCTCCTTTGTTTCTGGGGCAGGCAAGGGCCGCTTAGCTTCGTGTTTTGGTCATCGGGAATGATAACCCTTATCCAACGGCCGGTGCCACCTATTTAATGGTGTAACGGTATTTAGCCGATGTGGTTAGGAAAATATGTCCTTTGGTCTGTCTTGACGCAACTTCAGCCGGTGCTATGGTTCAACTGGCCGATATTACGGCAAAAAGCGAGGGGTGCCCGATGAACCGGCCAATGGGGGTGCGGGGCCGGGGGCGGGTCGGAAAGTCGCATCTAGGACGGAGGCCGTCATGCGTCTCAGGGTGATCCGAACCAATGGGGAAATCGAGCTGACCGTCACGTCCAAGATAGACCCGATGATACAGGGTGGGGAGATCTTCGCGTTTTGCCGGGAGGACGGATGGGTCGTCGTTGGCAAGGATCCCATTCGCAAACAGCAGGTTCCCTTCAAGGGGATCGGACGCCGGTGGTCCGATAACGGCCCGCGGTAGCGGCACCCCGGGCGGTTTGCGGCTCGAGGAGGCAATGGCATCCCCCAAAAAGGCGGTAGAACTCGCAGGTGATCTTCTGTTGGTGCAGCATCAGAAAGGCAAATCCCCCCCCGGCCCCCCTTTGCCAAAGGGGGGGCAAGGTCTGAATCCCTTCGGAATCATTCCCGAAACAGCTGCAGTGCTGGTTCTGGGTGTGGCCATCCTGGCATCAGAAAGGCAAATCCCCCCCGGCCCCCCTTTGCCAAAGGGGGGGGCAAGGTCGAATCCCTTCGGAATCATTCCCGAAACAGATGCAGTGCTGGTTTCGATCGGAATAGGACTGTGCTGGTTCTGGGGGCGGCATCAGAAAGGCAAATCCCTCCAGCCCTCCCTTTGCCAAAGGGGGACTGGGGCTTCATGCAAAAAAAAACCGCCCTTCGATCGGTGTCGAAGGGCGGTTTTCCAATTTGCACCTGTTTCTTCGGTAGCTCGGCTACCTGATATTTTTTCAGGATATCGGGTCCGTCAGCTTTGTGCCCTTGGAATTTCTTCCAAGTTTACCGTTTCGGAAACAGGCTGACTCCAGATTACCGCTCCGGGAAACTGTGTCAACAAAAGACAACATTATAATTTGCCAACCTCTTCTGTGTCTCGTCGCTGCGACGGGATTATTTTCCTCCCCCTCATGGTCCCCAGGCAGATCCCGGCATCATCCTCCAGCCAGTAAGCCCACGGCTATGACAGTCCGATCGGCAAATTCGTGAAATACCGCGGTTCGGGATGGTGGAAACTGCGGTACGCGGTTTGGTTGTAGAGTATACGGCTGGATGATGTATGTATACGATATTATTGTGTATACCTATTTGACACTGAGCGGGATGAGCGCTAATCGTTAGCTTGACTTCACTAAGTCAGAGCCTCAGGAAGCGGCGGTTTGGTAACGATACCCGGTGCCGGGAGTCGTCATCTCATGCAGAGAAGGGAGAGTCGTCATGACAAAGTTTACGGAGATCGTTCTTAAACTGATGTGGCTTCTGGGGGTATGTGTGACCGCGGTGCTGGCCTTGCCTTTGCTGGTGACGGCCTTCCCTTTCCTGCTCGCCGGAGAGAAGAGGGGGGCTCACGCGTTCTCGGCTTCGATGCCGCACCACGCCTACCTGGTCCCGGTCGGTTTCTGCGCCTTTTTTGCCATGATCTTCGGGGCGCTCTACACGGCCTCTCCGGTCTTTGCCAACGTCGTGAACGGTCTTGGCGTCGCCATCGGAGCGCTGCCTGCGGCCTGGTTCTAGAAATTAGGTAGAACTCCTTTTGTTAAATGCGGTGGACGCGGGCCGGCGGGATCGACGTTTGCCGGGCTGGATGCACTCTCCGGTGTAGTTTTATCGGTTGACATTTTTTGTAACAGTGGTTTAAAAGGTGTATGTCTCGCACGCAGCAACTACGAGCTGCTCGTGCTTCGACCTGCGAGGAAGTTCCGGCAAGGACACCCGTCGATGAAGCTTTTCATCAGGTGCTGTTGCTATGGATAAATCCACCTCCTCTTCCGCTTGCCATTGATTCGATGAAAAGGTTTGTCGGCCGGATTGCCAGGCATGCCCCCTTGGGGTTGCCCTGCGATCCGGCCTTGCTGTTTGTGGCCTTGTTTGATGAGTTGCCTCTAGGCAGTGGGATACCGCCACGTTGACCAATAAGGAGAGTCGTCATGTCAAAGCTCGTCGAGGTCATTGTTTCCCTGATCTGGATCCTTGGGGTATGCGCGATTGCCGTGTTCGCACTCCCTTTGCTCGTAGCAGCCCTGCCGTTTCTGGCAGCTACCGAGAAGAGGGAAGGGGACCTGGTCCGGAGAGGTACGTCGCCCGTCCCGTACCTGGCGCCGGCCGGGGTCTGCGCCGGAATTGTCCTTGGTTTCGGGGTGCTCTACACGGCGTCACCGGGATTTGCCGCCTTGGTGACCGGTGCCGGAATCGCGATCGGGGCTTTGCCGGCCGAGTGGTTCTAGACCGGCGCCGGCATCCAGGTTCAATGCCGGGGGGAGGGACGTCAGGACGTGTAGTGGCAGGGCTGCATTAAACGAAGAGGGGGCCGCTGAAGAAGCCGGCCCCCTTTTTCGTCGGGTGAGTAATCCGAGCGCGGGCCCTGTAGTCAAGAAGGGAAGGGGCACCGGGGGCTCAAGGGGTATATCTTGTTGAAAAGGAATACTTCATGTATAGTGGCCCGGCATGTTGACTTCAATGAGTGTCGATTGCACGGTCTGGTGCCACTCTGCCGGTCAAACCGGCGAGCGGAAGAGCCTGTCCGGTACGACAATTTCTCGAGCCGGAAGTTGAGGTCCTGGCAATCGATAGATCCGTTGGCAAGAAAAGATGCAGATGCCGCATCTTCCCGGCGCATTGGCGCTGAGTGAGACGGGGTGGCTGGAGATGTACATGACGTCCAAAGCGCTTTTGAAGCAGAGCAACGAGTTCCTTTGTCGCAGGGATGATTACGACAACTTCATTTTCGGCCTGATCTGCTCCCTCATTGTCTGCATGGCTGATATCACCACGCCTCCTCAATACCAGTTTCACTTGCTGTATCTCTTTCCGATCGGGCTTACCTCCTGGTACGCCGGCAAGAAGCACGGGCTGGTAATCGCCGTCCTATCCAGCATCTACTTTGGGATCAACCAGTCGAACCTGTGTGACGAGTCCTTCGCCTCGATTTGGAATACGGTTTCGACTTCCGTTCTCTTTGTCGTTGCCAGTCTCCTGGTATCCAAAGTCCGCAAAACGTGGCAACGCACGGGTAGTCCGCCCGGCTAATTGAAAATCTGACCAGGAGTCCCCTTGACCCCCAGTATCGATGAACTGATCCGCAGGATTCACGAGCTCGAAGAGGAACTGGAGGTCGAATACCGGCAAAAGCGGGAACAATTCGATTTCATCATCAAGGAGAAGCGGATTCGCTTCGCCGAGGAGGTGGCGCGCCAGCAGCGCCGCTTGAAGACCGGGCTGCTCCGGTACCTCCTCGATGCCCGCCTGCTGAACATACTCACCGCTCCCATTATCTACCTCGGGTTTCTTCCGTTCGTCCTGCTGGACTTTTTTTTCACCACCTACCAGTGGATCTGCTTTCCCATCTACCAAATCTCCAAGGTCAAGCGCTCCGACTACCTGATCTTTGACCGGGCCGACCTTCCCTACCTCAACGTGATCGAGAAGTTCAACTGCTTCTACTGCTCCTACGGCAACGGCCTTGCCGGGTACTTTCGCGAGATCGCCGCCCGCACCGAACAGTACTGGTGCCCGATCAAGCATGCCCGGCGCATTCGCGCCGCCCATGGCCGCTACCCCCGCTTCTTCGAGTTCGGCGATGCCGAAAGCTACGTGAAGGGGCTGGAGCGGTTACGGGACGAGCTGAGTAAGAACGGGGGGAAGTAGGGGCGTGAGGGGGGCGGCAAGAGGCAGGTGAGACGAGGGGAGGCCGTCGCTTAATCCAGCTCCGGCGGTCGGGGAAACAAGAGGGTGAACGTCGTTCCGGCCCCGACGCGGCTCGCGACCTCCACCGAGCCGCCGTGCAGTTCCATGATCGCCTTGACGATCGACAGACCCAGCCCCGATCCCTCACGATAGTTGGCCCGGGAGTGGTCCCCCCGGTAGAAGCGGTCGAAGATGCGGGTGAGATCGGTCTCGCTGATGCCGAACCCCGTATCGCGGACCGTCACCCGGTTCATCTCCCCATCCCCCGCCTCGATCGCAACCTCGATGCGCACCCCTGGCGGCGAGTAGTAGAGGGCATTGGCCAAGAGGTTGCTGATCGCCCGGCGAAAAAGCATCGGGTCGCCATACAGGAAAAGATCCCCACGGCAGCCAAGCTGCGCCTCCTTGCCCTGCGCCTGCACGGCGAACTGTCCGAAAAGGCTCTTTACCTCGCTCAAGGGATCAAAACGGACCCGGCTGATGCTCATCGCCGGGTTTTCCGCGTGCCCCAGGAAGAGGAGGTTGTCTACCAGCCGGGTCAGCCGGGCGCATTCCTCCATCCCCGATTCCAGCACCCTCTGGTATTCCTCCGGGGTCCGCGCCTGCATCAGGGCGACTTCCGCTTCACCCATCAGATTGTTGAGCGGCGTCCGGATCTCGTGGGCCATGTTGGCGGCGACGTGGGTCAGCCGGATCAGCGAATCTTCCAGTCGATCCAGCATCGCATTCAGTGCCTCTCCCAAACGCCGCACTTCCAGCGGCCAGACTTCGCAATCCACCCGTTCCGAGATCCGGACCCCCGAAATCCGTCCCGAGAAATCGACCAGCCGGTCCAGCGGCCGCAGGGTCCGGTCGAGCGCCACCAGGAGGACCGCGGTCAGGAGCCAGACCGAGACGATGATCAGCAGCGCGATCTTGCGGGAGTTGACCGCGTCCGCCGTCACCTCCGGGGTCACGTCCAGCGCGATCTGCATGGTCACCGCCCGCTTGGCGGAACTGCTGGCATCCGATTTGAGGAGAAAATACCTGCCGTTGGGCGATTGGTAGATCTCTTCGGAGCTGCCGGTGCGGTTTCGGGCCGCCTCGAACCGCGCAATCGGCACCAGTTCCTTCATCCCCGGCGTCTCGATGAGGACGCTGCCCCGGCCATCGATAAGGCGCAGGTAATAGCTGGGGAGGCTGATGTTTTCCCCCTCCCATTTGATGTCCTCTCCGATGATCCGGAGAAAGTCCTGCTTTCGCTCCACGATGGCGCGCAACATGCGGAGCCGGTCGTGGGCGAACTCGTTTTGTTGCCGGGAGAGACTGGCGTGGAGGGTGCTGTGCACCGCCTGGAAAAGTCCGAAGGAAAAAAGGGTGGAGGCAAGGAGGATCAGGACCGAAAGCCGGACCTTGATCGAGCTGTTCCTGAAGGAACGAACCATGCGGGAGGAATAAGCGTTCATTGAACCAGTGCCGGTACCGAAGGAAACGAAGACGGTAGGGGATGCCGTTGTCTGTCAGAGGACTCGGGCGAATATAGACGTTCTCGACAACTTTCGCAACGAGTATCGGCTTGAAAATCGTCCCAAGGTTCGGCACCGACCTCGCCTCACTCTTTGCGTCCCAACGAAAGCTCTGTCATAGCAGCCATTACACCGCTCGGTGCAGTGCCCGATACCATGCGACTGTCATAGCGTATCCCCTCGAATCAGTTTTGTAACGTCCGGCTTACGGCACAGAAAGGAAAAGGTGATAAACTCGCTAGGTAGGCCATTTCTGTGACATCCCCAAGCACGCATGACTGTGGCGCACACTGTTTGACGCATAGGTATCCGCACATCTTGTCAGTAAGGACATGGGATCTACATGCCACACACCGTGGGACTACTCATAGACGCCCTGCTCGCGCTCGACCGGTCCCGGGTGCGCCGGATCCTTTTGGAAGCCGGATCTCCGGACGGCCTCGAGGCTGCTTTCGAGGAGCTGATGACGACCGCCCTGGAAGAGATCGGCGCCGAGTGGGAAAAAGGACGGGTGGCCCTGTCCCAGATCTACATGGCCGGCAGGATCTGCGAGGAAGCGATCGATGAGCTGCTCCCCCCCCGGGAGGGCGGGCGGCACGGGGCGCCGCGGCTGGCCATCGCCACCTTCGACGACTACCACATGCTCGGCAAGCGGCTGGTCTACTCCATGCTCCGGGCGGCCGGCTACCAGGTTTTCGACTACGGGAGGGCCGAGCTGGAGAGCCTGCTCTTCAGGGTCCGAGAGGACCGCGTCGACATCTTGCTCCTCTCGGTACTCATGCTTCCCGCCGCTCTCCACATCGCGGATCTTAGGCGCCGGATCGACCAGGCGGGACTGAAGCTCAAGGTGATCGTGGGGGGCGCGCCCTTCCGGTTCGACGCCACGCTCTGGCGCGAGGTCGGAGCCGATGCCATGGGACGCACCGCCTCCGACGCCATAACGCTCGTGCGTCGGTTCTCGGGAGGCATTGCATGATGACTTCCCTGCAGCGGATCGCCGCCGCACTCGCCTGCCGCGAGCCGGACCGGGTGCCGTTCTTTCTGCTCCCCATCCTGCACGGGGCGCGGGAACTCGGACTCACCATCCGGGAATACTTTTCCCGGCCGCGTCATGTCGTCGAAGGACAGCTTCGCCTGCGCCGAAAGTACGGTCACGACTGCCTCACCGCCTTCACCTACGCGGCGCTCGAGGTCGAGGCCTGGGGGGGCGAGGTGATCTTCCGGGATGACGGCCCCCCCAACGCCGGCGCCCCGATCATCCGGAGCGCTGACGCGATCGGGCAACTGGTTCCCCCCGAGGTGGGCCGAACCGACTGCCTGCTGCAGGGACTGGAGACGCTGCGCATGCTGAAGGAGGCGGCCGGGGACGAGGTCCCGGTCATCGGCTCGGTCATCGCTCCCTTCTCCCTGCCGGTCATGCAGCTGGGGTTCGAAGCGTACCTCGATCTCATCTACGACCGTCCCGACGCATTCGCACGGCTCATGGCGCTCAACGAGGAATTCTGCGTTGCCTGGGCCAATGCCCAGCTCGCCGCAGGGGCGAGCTCCATCACCTACGTCGATCCGGTCGGTTCGCCCACCATCGTGCCCCGGGAGCTCTACCTCAGGACCGGGTTGCCGATCGCGCAGCGGACCCTGGCACGGATCCGGGGGACGACCGCCATCTCCTTTGCCTCGGGGCGCTGCCTGGGGATCATCGACGATGTTGCCACCACGGGGGCCGCGGCGGTAAGCGTCAGCACGGACGAGGAGCTGGGCGCGGTGAAAAGGGCGTGTCGGGGACGCCTGGCGGTGGTCGGGAATCTGAACGGGATCGCGATGCGGTCCTGGTCCGAAGCCGATGCCGGCCGGGCGGTGAAGCGGGCCATCGCCAGCGCCGGTCCCGGCGGGGGCTTCATCCTCTCCGACAACCACGGAGAGATACCGTGGCAGGTGCCGGAGTCGGTGCTGCTCTCCATTTCTCACGCGGTGCATACCTGGGGAAACTATCCCCTTACCTGGACGCAAACCGATGAGTGACCGGATGCATCTGCTGTTTTGCGAGAACTATCGCCGGGAAGTCCTCTCGGTCCTCGGGGGGAGGAGCGGCTTCGAAGGGGTCACCGCCTCTTTCTTCCCGGGGCGTTGCGGCATCCCTCCCCTGACCCGGGAAGACATCGCCCGCTCGCTTCCCGACGACGCCGTCGCCGTGGAGATCGTCGGAGACAGCTGCCTCAGGGAGGTCGCCGACGGTTCCCCGGGCTCCTCCTGCCGTATTTACTGCGTCACTCCCTGCCTCGCGCTTTTTTTCGAACGGGAGTTCCTCGAGCGCTGCATGGCCCGGGGAGCCTACCTGATCACGCCGGGGTGGCTCGCGAAGTGGCGGGAGCGGACCGCGGTCTGGGGGTTCGACCGGGAGGCGCTGCGCGCCTTTTTCAAGGAGGCGATCCGGATGCTGGTGTTGCTGGACACCGGCGTGGAAAGCGACAGCGCGGCCACGCTGCAGGAGTTCGCGGCGCACGTCGACCTCCCCGCGACGACCATCCCGGTCGGGCTCAACTTCTTCTCCCGCAGCCTGCGCATCATCGTCCTCAGCCGACGCCTGGAGCTGGAAAAATACCGTGCCGAGCAGGCGACGGCACGGCTGCGCCAGAAATCGTCCGATTACGCCATGGCCCTGGACCTTTTGGGAAAGTTTTCCACCGTCCACGAAGAGCCGAAGACGATCCGCCTCATCCTCCAGAACTTCGACCTCCTTTTCGCCCCCCAAATACTTTTCTACCTCTGCTACGAGGAAGGGGTTCCGGTTCGCGTGTACTCGCTGCAGGGGGGGCCGCGCCGCCCGGACAAGGGGCTCATCCGGCAGGTCGTCGATTTCGACGGGACCTTTTTCTGGGACGAGAACGGCAGCGGCCTTTTTCGCGTCTCCCATGACGAGGAGACCTTCGGCGTCATCGTGGTGGGGCGGATCCGTTTTCCCGAATACGGAGAGCTGTACTGCGACCTGGCGCTTTCGGTCCTGGTCCCGATCTGCGAGCTTTCCATCGCCAGCGCCCGCAATTATCAGCGGGTGAGGGCGACCGAGCGGGCCTTGAACCGGGTGAACCGTGAGCTGAAGCGGCTGGCGGCCACCGACACCCTGACCATGATCGCCAACCGGCGCCGTTTCAACGAGTATCTGAAAAAGGAATGGCGCCGGGCTTTTCGGGAGAAGTGGGCCGTATCGCTGATCATGATCGACGTCGACCACTTCAAGGACTTCAACGACACCTACGGGCACCAGGAAGGGGACGCCTGCCTGCGCACGGTCGCCGATATCATCACCGGGTGCATCTCCCGCGCCGCCGACCTTGTGGCCCGCTACGGCGGCGAGGAATTCGCCCTGATCCTCCCCAACACCAAGGCCCAAGGGGCGGTCGTGCTGGCGGAAAAGATCCGCACCGCGATGGAGCGAGCGCGGATCGAACACTCCTCTTCGGCGGTCGCTCCCTACCTGACGCTGAGCCTGGGGGTGGCCTCCCTGGTGCCGGACGGAACCATGAACGGCAGCGATCTCGTCGCCGGCGCCGACCGGGCCCTGTACCGCGCCAAGAGACTCGGACGCAACCGCGTCGTCGCCGACAAGCCAGCGCGCCCGCCGCGTAACCCCGACTGCCACCTCACCACCTAGCCGCGTAACGCCGACGCACACCTCTGTTGTCTAACAACCACCGCAGATTACCTTTTTTCGCACCCTTTCCACCCGATCCCCCCGCGATCCTCCCGAGATAACCTGGCCTCGCCGTTACCCTTTTTCGCGCGCCCCCGTTTTGGCACGTATCCTGTTTTAAGGTTTCGTCAGGTGGCTTATCACCGGTGCAGCTCGCCCCCGGCTTCGGGATCGAGCGTTTTGCTTAATGAGGCGCCCCTGGCGCAGTGCAATCAAAAGGAGACGGGCATGGTCGAGACCGGTGAAAAACGCGGCACGATTCTGGTCGTGGACGATGCTCAATCGAGCATCGATCTGTTCAAGGAAATATTGAAAGGGGAGTATTCGGTAACCAGCGTCAACAAGGGGAAGGACGCCCTGGAAACCGCGCGCAACGCGCCGGTCGACCTGATCCTGCTCGACGTCATGATGCCGGATATGAACGGGTACGAAGTCTGCCGCCTGCTCAAGGAGGACGAACGGACCCGGGATATCCCGGTCCTGTTTCTCACCGGAGTAGACGAGGCGGCCTGCGAGGCCAAGGGGTTCGAAGCCGGCGCGGTGGACTACATCACCAAGCCGGTATCGGTGCCCGTGGTGCTCGCGCGGGTGAAAAGACACCTCGAACTCAAGCAGGCCCAGAAACAACTGGTGGAATGGAATCACAATCTCAAGGAGCGCCTGCTGCACAGCGTCGCGATGATCCGGGAGACCAGTCAGGCCCTCATGGCCTCGGACGAGCGGGTACCGCGGTTGAGCGGATATCACCAGCTGATCGAGGTGGTTTCGGGGATTTTGGAGTTCATGGGGGGAGGGTTCGGGGTGCATGCCCGGATGGTGAGCGAGATCGCCGGCGACGCGGCGCGAAAGATGAACCTCGGGGCCGACATGGTCGCGAAGGTTCGTCTCGCCGGGCTGCTGCACGACGTCGGCAAGATGGACCTGGAATCGGCATTCCGCGAGCAGATGGACCACTCGGACGGCGCGGAGCAGAGAAAGCACCCGGTGAAAGGACAACAACTCCTCCAGTCGCTGCCGGAACTTAGCGACATCGGGGAGATGATCCGGTGGCACCACGAGGCATTCGACGGTTCCGGCTTTCCGGACGGGCTGAAAGGGGAGGGTATCCCGGTCGGCGCCCGGCTGATCGCCATTGCCGACGGCATCGAACAGGCGGTGAGCTCCATCGATTCCACCAAGTCGGAATACGCCTTGAACGTGATCCGCGCCCACGCGGGCACCCTGTACGATCCCGAGCTGGTGCCGTACTTCGAAAAGGTGGTTCGGATCATCTATTTCGAGACGGCCTAGCGGGGCGCCGGGCTTTGCCGGTGGCGCCGGTCGTGATTTCGTGGTACCTTGCCCCGGTTATTTTCTAAGGGAGGATGCCCATGATTATCGTTACCGGCGGTGCCGGTCTGATCGGCAGCGCCGTGGTCTGGCAACTGAACCGGCAAGGGAGGGAGGACGTCGTCATCGTCGATCACCTGGGCGAGACGGAGAAGTGGCGCAACCTCGCCCCGTTGCGCTTTAGGGATTACCTGGAAAAGGACGACTTCCTGGCGGCGCTGCGCGGTCCCCTCGGCTCCGAGCCGGTCGAGGCGGTCATTCATCTCGGGGCCTGTTCTTCCACAACGGAGTGCGACGCGAGCTACCTGATCCGCAACAACTTCGAGTACTCGAAGCATCTGGCGAACTTTGCGCTGCAAAAAGGGGCGCGGTTCATCTATGCCTCCAGCGCCGCCACCTACGGCGACGGCGCCCTGGGGTTTTGCGACGACGAGACGACGCTGCCGCAGTTGCGTCCCCTCAACGCCTACGGGTACTCCAAGCAGCTCTTCGATCTCTGGCTGCAGCGAAACGCCCTTTTGGACCGGGCGGTGGGGCTCAAATACTTCAACGTGTTCGGTCCCAACGAGCACCACAAAGGGGAGATGCGTTCGGTCGTGCTCAAGGCGTACGAGCAGATCGCGGCGTCGGGGGCGATGACCCTTTTTCGCTCGCACCATCCCGACTACGCCGACGGCGAGCAGTTGCGTGATTTCGTCTACGTGAAGGATGCGGTCAACATGACCCTGTTCTTCCTGGAGAACCGCGCCGCCCATGGCATCTTCAACGTCGGCACCGGCAAAGCCCGTTCCTGGAACGATCTGGGCAAGGCGATCTTCGCCGCCCTGGGGCGAAAGGCGAGCATCAGCTATATCGACATGCCGGAACAGATCCGGCCGAAATACCAGTACTACACCTGTGCCGACGCCGGTAAAATCTCCGCCGCCGGGTACTCGGGGACAACCACGCCGCTCGAGGATTCGGTGGCGGACTACGTGCGAAATTACCTGGTGCCGGGACGGCATCTCGGCGACGAGGTGGAATAACTCGCAGGTACTCTCCCTGGAGGGGAGGGGGACAGGCACCTGGCGGAGCCAGTCCCCTGTGGGGCATAGGCTTGCGACGTTTGCTTTTAGTTTTCTGGCTTCTGCCCTCACCCCGGAGGGGAGGGGGACAGGCACCTGGCGGAGCCAGTCCCCTGTGCGGCATAGGCTTGCGACGTTCGCTTTTAGTTTTCTGGCTTCTGCCCTCACCCCGACCCTCTCCCGGTGGGCGAGGGATACAGGGGCCTCATGCAACAAAGATAAAAAAAAAGCCCCGGGGCATCCCGGGGCTTTTCGATGCGAAAGGGTGATCGGTATCACTGCTGTCCGACCACCAGCAGGAAAGGACCTTCCTTTTCGGCGAGGGCATAGAAATCACAGGCGGCACAGCGGGCGAGTTTGTCGGCGAATGATCCGCGTCCGGCCTCACCACAGAGCGCCCCGGAGACCCGATAACAATCGGTGCCATGGTCGGGAAAGGCCGGGCAGGTTCCCAACTCCTCTACCTTAGCTCCGCCTTCCTCACGACCGCACCTGGTGAACTCCCAACAGTTCATGTTGCCCTCCCTTGTGTGCGTTGATTCATGCTCTGTATTTCATTATCGGTCGCACACGGTCCGGGCTTGAGTAAATCCTCGCCGGCACCAAAAGAAAAACCCCGGTCGCTGTTCCAGCTCCGGGGTTTTCGGCTATGGGGTATGTCCCTTCTGCTATAACTTGGTGACGTTAGCCGCCTGCAGCCCTTTGGGTCCGTTGATGATCTCGAACGAAACGGTGTCGCCTTCGCTCAAGCTCTTAAACCCTGAACCGTTGATGGCCGAGAAGTGACAGAAGACGTCCTCACCACCCTCCTGTTGAAGAAAACCAAAACCCTTGGCATCGTTGAACCATTTCACTGTTCCTGTCGTCATTTCCTGCTTCCTCCCCGTGCGTGTTGTGATGATATCTACTGTTTGACTCCGGCAGGGATGAAGATAACAGGTTTTGTTGATAATGCAACAAAAATTAATTTGTCATAGTTAAGCAGTGCCCGTTCACATTGAGGGCGGGCCGCTCGCCGGAGCGTCATAGCCCCGCATTTTTAAAGGAGATTCGGGCGATCGCGGCCCAGTCCGCATCGGTCATCCCTTGGGCGAGGGCGGTGACGAAACGGTCGTGCACCAGGTTTGCCATCGGCATGGGGACCGAGGCTTCCTCCGCCGCCGCCAGCAGCAATCGGTTGTCTTTGAGCCCCAAAGGCATCCGGAAGCCGACCGGCTCGAAGCGATCCGCGGCAACCATCTGGCCGTAGGTCCGGTAGACGGGAGCGGTAAAAAGCGATCCGGTGAGAATCTCCAGAAAGGCGTCCGGATTCACTCCCGATTTCCTCACCAGCGCCGTCGCTTCCGCGAGTGCTTCGATCACCGTGGTGATCAGGAAGTTACCGGTGAGCTTGACCACGTTTGCCGACGGGGCATCGTCTCCGATGACGAACGTTTTTTGACCGATCGCGTCAAAGAGCGGGCGGCACCGTTCGATATCAGCTGCGGGCCCGCCCGCTACGACGAAAAGTTTTGCGGCCGCCGCAGCCTCGGGGCGCCCGAAAACCGGTGCGGCCACATACCGTTGGCCCCGTTCCCGATGCGAATCCGCGAGCCGTCGCGACAGCGACACGCTGATCGTGCTCATGGAGACGTGGACGGCATCACGGGGGAGGGCGTCGAGAACGCCCCCCTCGGCATAGACTACCTCCTCCAGGGCATGATCATCGGCAAGCATGGTGATGACCACGTCGACGTCGCCGGCCGCATCGCCCGGAGTCGAGGCGATGCGGGCTCCTGCTGCTTCCAGTTGTTCGGCCTTGCTGCGGGTGCGGTTGTAGACGGCAAGTTGGTGTCCCGCCTCGATGAGATGCGGGGCAATGGCCGAGCCCATGTTGCCCAATCCGAGAAACGCTACCTTCATGATCGCCTCCTTGTCCTGGTGGTGCGGATCTGTTGCCCTTGCGGCGCCGGCCGGGGCCTGCGCACCTTTATCAGGCGCGACTGGGCCAACGGGAATGAAAAAGCCGCGCTGCCAGTTTCTCTTGGCAGCGCGGCTTGATGTATGGAGTGCGGTATTCCGCCTTACCGGAACGCCTTAGAGAAGCTGGCGCGCCGCGGCAATGACCGCGGCATAGTCCGGCTCCTGGGTCACCTCCGGCACGTGCTGGATGTAGCGGATGGTGTTGTTTCGGTCGATGACGAAGATGGAGCGGGAAAGGAGCTTGAGCTCGTCGATCAGCACACCGTAGGCTTTGCCGAAGGAACGGTCCCGGTAGTCGGAGAGGGTGATGACCTTTTCGATGCCGGCCGCGCCGCACCATCTCTTCTGGGCAAAGGGGAGATCCTGGCTGATGGTCAAAACCACGACCTCACCCGGCAATTGGGCGGCTTCCTGGTTGAAGCGGCGGGTCTCCGTGTCGCAGACCGGGGTGTCCAGCGAGGGGACCGCGCTGATGATCTTGATCTTCCCCTGGTACGTGGCGAGGTTGACCGGGGCGAGTCCGTTGTCCACGACGTTGAAATCAGGCGCTGCGTCGCCTACCTTAAGTTCGGGGCCTACCAGCGTGATCGGGTTTCCTTTGAAAGTGATCTTCGGCATTGTTCCTCCTACCTAAAATTTTCGGGAAATGATACGGCACAATTGCCGAAATGCAAGCGGGAGAAGTCTTAACGGGGATATAGCCGATGGCCAGGATTTCCAGGCGGGCTTTTTTCTTGTCGTGCCATCGGATATTAAGTACCCTGACGCCGATCATTCATCATCGTTTTGGGTACGCCACCTGTCCTTCCGGTCCATCCTTGTTGAGGTGCAGGTGCGGTGCCTTTCGGACCAGCTCATGACCCATGTCGATCTTTCTGTTTTTCGCCGCTACATAGGCATCGATTATTCCGGTGCCGAAACGCCGACTTCGAGCCTGAAAGGGTTGCGGATCTACCTGGGGGAGCGGGACGTGCTCCCGGTGGAGGTCCGAGCGCCCGGTCCCAAGAAGTATTGGAGCCGCAAGGGGATTGCGCAGTGGCTGGCCGAGCGCCTCCGGGAGGATGTTCCGACCATCGTCGGTATCGATCACGGCTTTTCGTTTCCGCTGCGCTACTTTGAGACCCACCAACTGCCTCCGGACTGGCCCGCGTTTCTCGACGACTTTCAGGAACACTGGCCGACCGACGGAGATAATACCTACGTCGATTTCATCCGGGAAGGGGAGGTGGGGAACGGCGCCGCACGGATGGGAAGCAGCCGCTGGCGCAGGCTGACCGAGGAAAGGGCCCGGACGCCGAAGTCGGTTTTCCATTTCGACGTGCACGGCTCGGTGGCCAAGTCGACCCATTCCGGGCTTCCCTGGCTGCGGTATCTGCGGCGGGAGCTTCCCGGGCGGATTCATTTCTGGCCCTTCGACGGATGGCTGATTCCGGAAAACCGAACGGTCATCGCCGAAGTCTATCCCTCCCTCTGGAGCCGCAGCTTTGCCCGCGAGGAGCGCGACCAGGACCAGCACGATGCCTATTCGGCAGCCGCCTGGCTCCAGGAGTCGGACCGGACCGGCACGCTGCAGCGTTTCCTGCTGCCGATGCTTTCCCCTGCGGAATACCGGGTCGCCCAGGTGGAAGGATGGATTCTCGGGGTGATGTAGTCCTCATCCCCGGCATCTATTTCTGTCGAACCAAACGGAGCCTTCATGTCCACAGCGAAACGAAGCCGTACCAAGAAGGCGGGGATGGCCCCGGGAACGTTGATGCATATCGGCCGGGAGCGTTCCGTAGCCACACAGATCGAGGTGACGGAGTACGATGCCTCGCATCTGGATCACCGCCAGGTGGATAGCCTCGCGAAGTGCCTGGTCCGAAAACCGTCGCCTACGGTTTCCTGGATCAACGTCGACGGCGTCTCCGAGGTGGATGTGCTGCGGGAGTTCGGCGCCTGTTACGGGATTCACCCCCTCGTTCTCGAGGATATCCTGGCCACCGACCAGCGCCCCAAGGTGGAGGACTACGGCGATTACCTCTACGTGGTCCTGAAGATGATCTCGCCGGGAAAGCCCGGGGAGGAGATCCACTCGGAACAGGTGAGCTTTATCGTCGGCGCCGACTATCTCATCTCCTTTCAGGAGGGACTGGACGGGGACGTCTTTGCCCCGATCCGGACCCGCCTGAAGAACGAAAAGTCACGGTTGCGCAGCACCGGACCCGATTTTCTGCTGCATGGCCTGCTCGACGTCGTGGTCGACAACTATTTCGTGGTCCTGGAGCAGCTTTCCGAGCGGATCGAGGATGTCGAGGACGATTTGATCGCGAATCCGGCCCCAGCCACGGTGCATGGCATCTACCGGCTCCGCCGCCAGATGCTCTTCCTGCACAAGGTGGTCTGGCCGTTGCGGGAACTGGTGGGAAGCCTGCAACGCAGGGATTCGGAGCTGATCCAGGACGGCACCGTGATCTACCTGCGTGACCTCTACGACCACACGGTCCAGGTGCTCGACACCCTGGAGACGCTGCGGGACACGGTTTCCGGCATGATCGACATCTACCTTTCCAGTACCAGCAACCGCCTCAACGAAGTGATGAAGGTGCTCACCATCATCGCCACCATCTTCATGCCGCTCTCCTTCATCGTCGGGTGGTACGGGATGAACTTCAAGAACATGCCGGAGTATGACCTCCCGTATGCCTATCCCGTCGTGCTGGTGGTCATGGCGGCGATTGCGACCGGGATGGTGGTGTACTTCAAGAGAAAGCGGTGGTGGTGAATCGCCGGGCGTTGCCGCCTTCGGCGGATCGCGCCTGGAAAGGCGCTCCCACAGCTAAAGATGTACTGGCCGCAGTTATGTGGGGAATGCATCTGCTTCGCGATTGGGCGGTGCTGATCGCTTCGAGGAAAAGCGGTGGTGGTAAATAGCGGGGAGTTGCCGCCTTCGGCGGATCGCGCCTGGAAAGGCGCTCCCACAGCTAAAGATGTACTGGCAGCAGTTATGTGGGGAATGCATCTGCTTCGCGATTGGGCGGTGCTGATCGCTTCGAGGAAAAGCGGTGGTGGTAAACGGCGGGCGTTGCCGCCTTCGGCGGATCGCGCCTGGAAAGGCGCTCCCACAGTTAAAATTTCCTGGCAGCTCACCCCGTTCGGTTCGGGCTTGAGCGTCGTGGGCGTCGTGACCGGGTTTGCCGCGATCTTCATGGGACCGCTTCTGGGCATCCTTGGGCTCTTCACCCTCGTCATGGCCATGATCGCGGCAGTCAGATCCCGCCGCGGCGACTATTTCCAGATTCCTTTGAGCGCCGAGTTTCTGAAGTAGCATTGGTGGGCACTCTCTTTGTTCGTCTTGAAACTGAATGACACGACCGTCGGGGATCGGTTACGCAATATCGTGTATACGGCAACGGGGATTGTGATCGGAAGGCGGGTATAGTACAAGGTAGGTTGATGCTACCTTGGAGGATCTTATGCTGTCGATGGAAGACGTGAAGCACCATTATTTCTTTTCGGAAACCGACGCGGCTCTGCTCAAAGAGTTGCTTCCCATCGCCCGTGACAACTGCGATCGCATCATGGACGAGTTCTACGAGTACCTGATGCGCATTCCCGAGACGGCGGCGTTTTTGCGGGAAGAAAAGTCGATGCTCCGGCTCAAGCGGAGCCACGCGGAGTGGTTCATCAACCTGTTTTCCGGGCGCTACGACCAGGGATACCTGCACGGGCTGCAGCACATCGGCCAGGCCCACGTCCGGTGCGGCTTGAACGCGCACTACGTGAACGCGGCGATGAACGTGATCCGGCGCTGTCTCATCGAACTGCTCCAGGCCACTTTCCCGGTCATCGAGCAGCGGCGCAAATACCGGATCGCCGTGGAGAAGATCCTCGATATCAACCTGGACATCATGAGTTCCTCCTACCAGGAGGAGGAACTGCGCAAGGTGTTCCTGTCCCGCAAGCTCGAGTCGGCGCTGATCAAGGCGGCGGAACGGTTCACCTACGGGCTGAACCTCATCCTCGTGTTGGCGCTGACCGGGGTTTCCCTGTCGGTGGTGGCGCTGTTCGGGTGGGACCTGGTGCACATTTTCCAGGGGAGC
The DNA here is from genome assembly GCF_016458275.1 of Geomesophilobacter sediminis. GTDB lineage: Bacteria > Desulfobacterota > Desulfuromonadia > Geobacterales > Geobacteraceae > Geomesophilobacter > Geomesophilobacter sediminis. The sequence continues at coordinate 71,640 of NZ_JAEMHM010000004.1, read as the reverse complement.
TTCGAGAAGGGGATCCTGTCGGCGCTGGGGTCGCTGCTGATCCTTTGGATGATGATCGAGTTGATGGATAACGAGATCAAGACGCTCAAGGGGGGGAAGTTCAACATCCTCATCTTCATCGGGGTGATCATCGTGGCGCTGATCCGGGAGATCCTGATCTCCACCCTGCGCCACGACGCGCTGGAGACGCAGGTCTTTCTGGCGGGGACGCTCTTGATCCTGGGTATCGTTTACTACCTGGTCGCCCGGAGCCAGCCCACTACCTGATCGGTCGCCCCGGACCCCGTCGCAACGAGAAACGACAAGAACGGATGACGTTCCTGCAGCAAGCTTTGTGGACCCCCTCCCGAGGCTGAAGCCGGCGGCGTTATCCGTTCTTTTTTTTGTGTGGACCCGGTGGACCCGGGTCCACGGTTGGTGCTCGCGCTCAGTACAGCGGCTTGTGATCGTAGAGGTACAGGTGGTGGTGATCCTGCCCTTTCTGGTGATGATGTTTATGGTGCCGATGGTGGTGTTTTACCTTCTTCGGGGCATGTTTTGGTGCGTCACAGGTTGCCTGGGCCGCGGGAACTGGCGTTAAGGGAAGTAGCATCGCGGCAGCTATCAAAACGGCAATCAGCCTTTTCATTTTGATTCCTCCTCGGGGCAGCTGTCCTGCTGGGGCCCCGCTTCGTGAGGATTGGTTCACAATCTTCAGTCTAGACCTTCTTGCAGCGGCAGTGCAACAGCGCAGGGGGGGACGGAGTGGACTGGTGGACTGGTGGATGGATAGGGGGAGGGGGAGGGCAGGGCTACGGCGTGGCGACGCCGTTGGTGAAGATGGCCAGGTACTGCTGGATCAGGATTTCGTCCTGGTCGGGGGAGTGGCTGATCAGCCCCTCGGTGGCATGCACGCTTAAAAAGAAGTAGTTCACCATCCCGGCCAGGGCGAGGGCGGCATTGGTCGGATGGATGTCGGCGCGGAACTGCTTGAGCTGAATCCCTTCCTCGATGACGGTCGCCAGGGTCCGGATCACTTCGTCGATCACCGGCATCACGATCTTGGCGAAAAACATGGTCGGATTGGTGAGCTCGCTGGTGTAGAAGCGGAGCAGGTAGGCGTTGTTGCGGTGACGCTGGAAGGTCCAACGCAGATACTCCTCGATCATCTGCTGCGGGTTCGCCACCCTCTGCCTGATCTCGTGGATCTCGGCGAAACAGGCGAACTGCTGCTCCAAAACGGCCGAGTACAGCCCTTCCTTGCTGCCGAAATGGTAGGAAATCATGGAAATGCTGGTCCCGGCCGCCTGGGAAAGCTCCCGGATGCTCACCCCGTTCAATCCCCGCTCGGCGAAAAGCTTCGTTCCCACCTCCAGCAGCTTGCTGCGGCAGTCGGTTTTTTCCATGATTACCCCACTTGGTCTCTGACGTGGCGCCTACCTTAGCAAAATCTGAGACGAATTGGCAAACCCGAATTGTTTTTTCCGCTTCTTAAGCTCCGCCTCGGGCACCTCCACGGCCCTGCTTCGCCGCCTCCGGCGGATCGCGCCAGGAATGGCGCTCCCCCCGGTAAGCCGCGACATCGTGACGAAACTTGTGAATCTTGTCGAGTCGAGTCGTAGCGCGTTAATCGTCTTGCAAATAAAACCTCGTGCTGCTATGGTGTATACCCGCCGAACGAACGTTCGATTTGGAACGTGAAAAACCATGTCAGGAGGATCGAGGTAGATGTCGGAACTGCATAAGAGGATCAGGAAAACCAGCCTTCATTCCAGGATTACCACCGTGGACCAGGTCATCCCGCTGTTCAAAAACGGGATGAACGTCGGCTGGTCCGGGTTTACCCCCGCCGGCTATCCCAAGATGGTGCCTATTGCCCTTGCCGAGCACGTCGAGAAGAACGGGCTGCAGGGAAAACTGAAGTTCAACCTCTTCATCGGCGCTTCGGTCGGCGCGGAAACCGAGGACCGCTGGGCGTCCCTCGACATGATCGACCGGCGCTGGCCCTACCAGACCGGGAAGAACATCCAGGCCGGCATCAACGAAGGGCGGATCCAGATGGGTGACAAGCACCTCTCCATGTTCGCCCAGGATTTAGGCTACGGCTTCTATACCAAGGACAACGGCGGGCGGCTCGATATCGCCATCATCGAATGTTCCGCGATCACCGAGAACGGCGACCTGGTGCTCACCGCCTCCTGCGGCGCGGTCCCCGAGATCGTCCAGATCGCCGACAAGATCATCATCGAGATCAATACCTCCATCCCCAGCTTCGAAGGTCTGCACGACATCATCGAGCCGATCAACCCGCCGCGCCGGCTTCCCTACCTGGTAAGCCGGGTCGACGACCGCGCCGGTTCTCCCTACGTTCGGGTCGATTCGGACCGGATCATCGCCATCATCGAATCGGACCGTCCGGACAACGGGCGTTCCTTCAGCGAGCAGGACGATACCTCCGAGGCGATCGCGAACAACATCATCGACTTCTTCTCCAACGAGGTGAAGCAGGGGCGGCTGCCCAAGAACCTGCTCCCGCTCCAGTCCGGGGTCGGCTCCATCGCCAACGCCGTCATCGGCGGGCTCGCCAAGGGGCCGTTCTCCGGGCTCAACGTCTGGACCGAGGTGCTCCAGGACACCATGCTCGATCTCTTCGACTCGGGCAAACTCGACTTCGCCTCGACCGTCTCGCTCTCCTTCTCGGTGGACGGCTTCAAGCGCTTCTACGAGAACTGGGACAAGTACAGCAACAAGGTGCTGATGCGTCCGCTCTCGATCGCCAACCATCCGGAGCCGATCCGGCGTCTGGGGTGCATCGCGATGAACACCCCGATCGAGTTCGACATCTACGCCCACGCCAACTCCACCCTGGTGGGGGGGACCCGGATGATCAACGGCATCGGCGGTTCCGGCGACTTCCTGCGCAACGCCTACCTCTCCATCATGCACACCCCGTCGGCGCGTCCCACCAAGACCGACCCGACCGGGATCACCTGCGTGGTGCCGCACGTGCCCCACGTCGACCACACCGAGCATGACCTCGACGTGCTGGTCACCGAGCAGGGGCTCGCGGACCTGCGCGGCCTGAGCCCGAAGCACCGCGCCCAGGTCATCATCGACAAGTGCGCCCATCCGGACTACCGGCCGCTGCTGCAGGATTACTTCGACCGCTCCTGCAAGGATTGCCTGGCCCGCAAGGCCGGCCACGAGCCGCAGCTTCTGGACCGGGTCTTCAAGATGCAGGTGAACCTGGCCCAGAAGGGGACCATGAAGATCGAGAACTGGGAACTGTAGGATCCGCTTTAACCGGCAAAAAGGGGAGGGTAGCCTTGGCTATCCTCCCCTTTTTTTATTTTTGACCTTGCCTTGATGGACCAGGTGGACGTCAGGGCCGGAGTGGACTTATCGGAATTGCTGCGCGGCGGTGGGGGCGAGGCGGTTATCTCGGCGTCCTCGGCGGCCTCTGCGGTTGCTTTTCACCAGGGGCGCTTGTTCCAGGCGAGCCAGTAGTAGTCCAGGTCGCGCAGAAGCTGGCTGAAGGTATCGAAATCGACCGGCTTGGAGACGTAGCTGTTCGCGTGGTACTGGTATGCCATCGCGATGTCGCGTTCGGCAGTGGAGGTGGTCAGGACCACGACGGGGATGCTCTGGAGTTCCTCCGAGGTCTTGATCTGCTTCAGGACTTCCAGGCCATCGATCTTGGGGAGCCTCAGGTCGAGCAGGACCAGGTGGGGCCGGGGAAACTTCTGCTCGTCGGCATACTGGTTGCGGCGGTGCAGAAAATCGAGCGCGGCCTCGCCGTCCTCGACGTGGAAGACCTTGTTGGCGAGCTTGGACTCTTCCAGGTTACGCAGCGCGAGCTCGGCATGATCGGGGTTGTCCTCGACCAGAAGGATGCAAAGCGGTTCACCGGTCATCAGGTTTCTCCTCCAGCTGTGGTGGCTGCCGGAGCAGGAGCTCCCGGCAGGGTAAATACAAAGGTGCTCCCCATTCCCACTCCTTCGGACTCGACCCAGATCCGGCCGCCGTGGAAGTCGATGATGCGGCGGACCAGCGCCAGCCCGATCCCGGTCCCCTCGGTACGGGCGTCGAGCTTGTTGAAAAGCCCGAAAACGGTCTCCTGGTACTCCGGGGCGATACCGAGGCCGTTGTCCCGCACGAAAAAGACCGGCTTGCCGTCGGGCTCCCGGCTCCCGATCTCGATCGCGACCGGGGAGCGGTCGCCCCGGTACTTGATCGCGTTCTCCACCAGGTTCTGCAGCACTTCGGCGATCCGGGGGCGGTCCGCGTAAACCTCGGGGAGCTCCGGTTGCACCGTGATCTGCGCTCCCGATTGGCTGATCGGCCCGGACAGCTGGGCCAGTACTTCGGCGGCGAGCGCGTTCATGTCCACGGGGACGGGGGGATTGGTGATCCTCCCGATCCGGGAGAGCTCCAATAGGTCGTTGAGGAGGAGCCCCATCTTGTCCGCGGCATCCATCACCCGGCGCAGGTCGCCGTCCATCCGGTTGTACCGTCGCACCGCCAGGTCCTTGAGGACCGCTCCGGCAAATCCCTTGATGGTGATGAGCGGGCTCTTCAGGTCGTGGGATACGGTGTAGGTGAAGCGCTCCAGCTCGGCGTTTTTCGCCTCGAGTTCCGCCTCCCGCGCCTGGCGTTCCCTGACCTCCTCCTCTAAATGCCCCGCCTGCTCCAGGAGGGCATCCTGGGCCGACATCCGCTCGAGAACCTCCTCTTCCAAAAGCGCCTTCTGTTCGTTAAGGCTTGCCTCCCGCTGCTCGAGGGCATCGCACATCTTGTTGAAGGAGCGGGAAAGAACCCCGAGCTCGTCGTCCTCCCCGACCGGCACCTTCTGGGGGAGCTCGTCGTTCAGCGACCTGCCGACCGAGCGCTGCAGGGAGACCAGCGGCGTGAGCACGGTCCGCCTGATGCAGGTGGTGAGGATGGCGATCATGACGGCAGTGAGCACCAGGAACAGGAGCACGTTGACGATGATCGCCCGGCCCAGCGCGGCGTTGGCCTGGGCCGGGCTGAGCTGGAGGCGGACGTAGCCGATGATGAAACGGGAATCCTGGCTTTTGTTGTAGTCGTGGTAGAAAACCGGGCTGTAGAACTCGACGTGGGTCCCGTCGTCAAAGAAAAGCGTCTTTTGATGTCCCTTGAAGTACTGGACCGCCCGTTCGGAAGGGGGGACCCCCATCTCGTTTTTGGGGTAGGCATCGTAGGCGATCCAGACGGTGGAGAAGACCTGGGCCAGCACCACGTCCTGGGCGTAGCTGATCTTGTTGATGTGGCTGATCAGGTCCACGTTTTCCGAGGCGAGCCCTTCGTCGACCGACATGGCCAGCGATTCGGCCATGGTCACCCCCCGGGCGGTCAGCTCCTTGCGCACCCCTTCCCGGTAGGAATAGAGGTAGAAGCAGGAGGAGAGGGCACCGAAGGCTAAAAGCAACAGCGCGGTAAAACCGGTGACCTTGTGGTTCAGCGACCTCCTCATCGAATCTCCGCCAACGCCGGCAGTCCGAGAGCGGAGATATGGGTCTGCCCTTCCTTGCTCAGGACCCAGTCGACGAACCGGCGCGCCTCGGGCTTGGCGTCTTTGGGGAGCACCAGGTAGAGGTACCGTTTGAGCGGGTACTTCCCGGAGATGATGGTCGCTTTGGTCGGGGCGACCCCGTTAAAGGCGAGGAGCTTGACGTTGCGCTTGCGCGCGCTGCCGTAGCCGGTGGAGGCAAATCCTTCCGGATGGCGCTCGACGAGCTGCTCCCAGACCGCGACCGAGGAGGCCTGCAGCGACGAGTTGGCCACGATCTGGGGGCGCTTGCCGTTCAAAAGGTACTTCTCCAGCGCTTCGCCGATCCCTCCGAGACCTTCCGGGGTGGTGACGTAGGAGATGAGCCTCAGGTTGTCGCCCCCTATCTGCTTCCAGCTGGTGACCCGACCGTCGTAGATATCCCGGACCTGCTGGGGAGTGATCTCGTTCACCGGGTTGCGCTTGTTGACGATGAAGACCAGGGCGTCCCAGGCGACCGGGATCACCCGGAAATCCTTGTTGGGGGGGATCTTGCGCTGGCAGGAGGCCGCGATGTCGACCCGGTCCGCTCCCAGTTCGCTCAAACCGACAATGCTGCCGCCGCCGCGCACCAGGATCTTCTGCCCGGTCTTTTTCTCGTAGAACCGGGCGAGGTCGTTGAGGTAACCGAGGTTGCTTACCGAGCAGCCGCTCACCATGACCGGCTCCGCCGCGGCGATCATCGGGAGGGTGAGTAGCCACGCTGCGACCAACAACAGGAATCGATGGATCATCTGCCACCTCCTTCGTCAGACCGGCTCCTGCCGGTCGAGGGTTTCACGAATCCTGGTCAGCAGGTCGGACGCCTTCACCGGCTTGCGCAAAAGGTTGTCCCCCTCCTGGAGATCACCCCGGTTCTTGATGACGTCGGCCGTGTAGCCGCTGGTGAAGAGGACCTTGACCTCCGGGTTGATCTGCAGGATCCGCTCCGAGGCCTCCTTGCCGTTCATCACCGGCATGATGATGTCCATCAGGATGAGCCGGATGCGGTCCTGGTGCGCGGCGAACTTGAGCACCGCCTCCTGCCCGTTGGAGGCGCGGATGACGTCGTAGCCCCGCTGGGTCAGGATGGACGCCATCATGTCCTGCACGTGCGGGTCGTCCTCGGCAAGGAGGATGGTTTCGGTGCAGGGAGTCGGTGCGACCTCGGCGAGTACCGGCGGCCGGGCGCTCGCCCGCGCCGAGATCGGGAGGTAGATCTGGAAGGAGGTCCCCCGTCCCGGTGCGCTCTCGACATCGATCAGCCCGTTGTGCTGGCTGATGATCCCGTACACGATGGAGAGGCCGAGCCCGGTCCCTTTGCCCCGGTCCTTGGTGGTAAAGAAGGGATCGAAGATCTTGGTGCGGGTCTCCTCGGTCATGCCGTGGCCGGTATCGGAGACGGTCAAAAGGGCAAAGCATTCCGGCGGCTTTTGGTGAGGCGGGGAGACCGTCAGCGGGGGGGAGAGCGACAGCGTGGTGGTCAGGGTGAGCGTGCCGCCGCGGGGCATGGCGTCCCGGGCGTTGGTGGCAAGGTTCATGAGCACCTGCTCGATCTGCCCGGAATCGACCACGACGTCCAGGCGCTCGTGGTAAAGGTCGGTGCGCAGGGTGATGTCTTCCCCGATGATCCGGATCAGGAACTTTTCCACCCCGCGCACGATGTCGTTGAGATCGGCTGGGCGCGCCTGCATCTCACCTTTGCGGCCGAAGGCGAGGAGGCTGCGGGTGAGGTTGGCGGCCCGGTCGGCGGCCGCGGCGACCTGCTCCACCTTGTAGCGGTTCGGGTCGTCGCCCCCCATCGAGTACTTGAGCATTTCGCAGAAGCCCCCGATCACGGTGAGGATGTTGTTGAAGTCGTGGGCGACCCCCCCGGCGAGGAGCCCCAGCGCCTCGAGTTTTTGGGAGTGGCGCAGCTGTTCTTCCAGCTTGAGCCGCTCGCTCAAGTCCAGGGCGATGGTCAAAAGGTGCGGCCGCCCCTCGACGTTGATCTGGTCGATGAAGTACTCGCACTTCAGCGTGGTCCCGTTTTTGAGGCAGACCGCGGTCTCGGTCCCCTGGACGTGGTCCCCCTGCCGGATCAGCTCCATGAGGCGCTGGCGCATCTCCTCGGTTACCAGCCCGATCTCGACGGTGGTCCTGCCGATCACCTCTTCCTTGCGGTAGTTGGTAAGGCGAAGAAAGACCTGGTTCACGTCGATGATCTTGCCGTCGTCCAGCGACGAGATGGCCATGATCATGGGGGCATTGTCGAAAGCCTTGGCGAACTTTTCCTCGCTCAGGCGCAAGGTGGCCTCCGCCTGACGGCGCTCCGCGATCTCTTTTTTCAAAAGGACGGTCTGCTGTTCCAGGGCCTCCTGGGCTTTCTGGCGCTCGGCCACCTCGCGGGCGAGGACGCGGGCCTGTTCCTCGAGCGCCTTTTCGGCCCGGCGGTGCTCGACCATGAGGTCCCACTCCCTGAGAGCGCGCTCCACGATCCGGGGGAGTTCGTCGAAGGTCTCGGGCTTCTTGACGACGTAATCGAGGGCGCCGGACTTCATCGCCTCGACGGCCACCTGCTCGTTGCCGTGGGAGGTCATCAGGACCACCGGAAAACGGTCGACGGCGTGGGCGATGATGTCGCGGCCGTCCCCGTCGGGGAGCCGATAGTCGGTCAAGACAATGTCATAGCTGCGGGAAAGGATCTCTGATTGGGCGGTGCGGAGGGAATCGGCAACGGTGAGCTCGTAAGAACTGTCACAGTCGGAAAAGCCTCGACGGATCAACTCGGCATGGCTTTCATCATCTTCAATTACCAGAATTTTTCTCTTCTGCCTGGCCAAATCCATAAACATTGCTGCTCCACAAAAGAACGGCCACAAATACTCGGGCGGGCGGGGCTATGTCGGAAAAGTACTGAGAAGACCCCAAGCTTAAGCCAGGGCTAACGAATATTACCTTAATGCTCAAAGTATGCAAGGAATTTGTGATAGAGATCACCGGTACTTACATACATTGTCCAGCCGGAACTGCCCACCTGGGTTGCATGCAATTGCCGATAAATACTGGGGTTGCGTCGGGTAGCGATCCGATTGCTCCCGCGCGGAAAAAAAGAAGGGCCGGCTCCCCTTCCCGCGCTACGAGGAAGAGGGGCCGGCCCTGGATGGCCGGTTGGGAGCCGGTTCAATTGGATGGTGGCTGCAGCAGTGCCTCAAGGTCGTCCATCAGGGAGCTCGCGTTGACCGGTTTGTGGTAGATCTTGGCAAATCCGTCGTAGGCCTCCTGCACGTCGTGCAGGGGGAGGCCGGTCAGCGCCACAATCGGCGTTTCGACCCCCCGGGCTCGGATCAGCTCGGCGGCGGATACGCCGTTCATCCCGGGCATGACGAGATCGGTGATGACGACGTCGAACCGTTCCCGGCTCACCGTCTCCAGAAGTTCAACACCATTGGTCACCGCGACCACGTCGTACCCCTCGAGCTTGGCGAATTTCGCCAGCGCTTCCCGGGTCGCGATCTGGTCGTCGGCAATCAGCATACGTTTGCGTTCCATAGCTGCCCTCCTTGGTTAGAGAACGAGCGTCGATAGCGCGTAGACGACGAAAGAGACGATCATGCAGACCGAAATTACCAGGGTAGGGTGGAGCAGGCAGAACCCGACGAAGGGGGTCATTTCCCCCCGGGCCACCTTGGTCAGGATTTCCGCGCTCCGGTTGCCCCGGCCCTCCTCCAGAATCTGCAGCATTACCGTTGCGGGGATCGGCCCCCGCGAGCCGTTGGTCAACATCTTTCGCTGTGCCATACCTTCCTCCAAAATCTGCTTCTGCCAGCTCGGCAACCTAATTAGGGTGAAGATTAGATGTGGATAATGATATCGCATCTTTTTAAAAAAACACCAATACTTCTTTGCCGGAGGAAGAGGTTACCGGTAGAAAATCCGCGGCACCCACTAGAATACGCGGATGTTCTGGCGGCGGATCTTTTCGGGGCCGCCCTTCTTTACCTGGCGCCGCGGTAGGCCGGCCGGCGCGCGAGCGGCAGACGTTCCCAAGTTGCTTGGGATTGGAAAAAACTCATGTATGATTGTCCTCGGCCCGGAGCCGGCCCGGATCTTCGGATCCAGGGCGGAAATAATGGCGACCGTTACAGGGGGAGGGGGATATGCCCGGCAAAAGCGATCAGGAGATCATCCAGGCGGGATACGAGGCGTCGGTCGGACAAGTCTACGCCATCTTCTTTGAATCGATGGCGTCGACTCAGTCGGAAGGGACCCAGCGGCAGGCCGAGGAGAGTTTCATCAGGGGAGTAAAGCTGGCGCGCCAGGTCCGCGACCGGGCGCTGCAATTGCTTGAGGTGGGGAACCGGTGACCCGGTAGGGAAAGACCTCTTCAGGCTCTGGCTGAGCTGAGAGGGGAGGGCGGCGTGTCATGCAAAAACGGAGGCCTCAGGTTGGGGCCTCCGTTTTTGTTTTCGTTTTTTGTCGTGAAGGGAAGCCCCTGAAGGGGATCATTCAAGATAGCTTTCAAAGCAGGCGCGATATTCCTCCAAGCCGAGACGAACGGCCTGCTGGGTTGCCTTGGCAAAGCAGTCCAGGTTGATCAGTGAGTTCACGTTGGCGTCGTTATCCACCGCCTCCCACAGCCTCAGGGCAAAGGCAGCGTTGAGATCCTCCACCGCTTCGCAGATCTCTTTCAGCCCTTCCAAATCCAGGTCCGTCGGAAGTCCCTCGGCATGGCGGAAATACTGCGCGGTCAGGTACATCGAAACCATCCGATAACCGGTCTCCTCCACGGTGGCAAAGGGGAGATGGAATCGGGCCATCGGCCGGAACGGGTCCAAAACGGGACACCCGCTGGTCGCCATGACCAGTCCGATCAAGGAACTGAGCCCCAGTTGGAGAGAGGTGGCGGCGGCAAAGGAGCGTTGCCGGGTGAGCACCGTAACCTGAACCTCCTGGAAGGAGAGGTGACCGCGAAAGGTGGCCACGATGTCGGCCAGATTGGCCGCGACCGGGCAGTGCCGATGGGCCGAGGCATCCAAACTGCAGTTCGGGCAGCGGTATTTCTCCAGCCGGGTCCACTCGGGAAGCTCCCCGCGGTCCGCAGGGCGCAGCAGCAGGGAGCTTCCCGGATCCAGGACCACTGCATGCTCGAAGCAGGTTCCATCCGGGAAGCTGAACCGGTACCGTATCTCGTCCTGGTTTACCGTCTCCTGCGCCTGGTTTATTGATTCGTCAGCCATAAAGCTCTCTTTGCAGTTACCTGCGCTCACCTTCGCACCCCATCCCTGCCAGGCCTTCCGGCAGCAGGAGATGGCCGATGGATTGTGTCTCTACTGACTTTTGTTCATGCCGATTAGCGTCAATCTTCAGCATCACGTCCCTCTCCCCTTCAAGTGGGGGCTCGCGTGAGCGCGGCTTGCAACGAGGTGAGGGATGGGGCTCCCCGAAATCAGCAATTTAACCCCATCTTCACCCCGACCCTCTCCTTGAAGGAGAGGGAGGTTATGGGGCTTACTGAGAATTGGCGCCAATCGAGTTGTTCATTCAGATTCCCATGCAAAGGTACTTGACCTCGAGGAACTCCTCGATGCCGTACTTCGATCCCTCGCGACCGATGCCGGATTCCTTCATCCCTCCGAAGGGAGCGACCTCGGTGGAGATGAGGCCGGTATTTATGCCGACCATCCCGTATTCCAGCGCCTCGGCCACCCGCCAGACGCGGGTGAGGTTGCGGCTGTAGAAGTAGGAAGCCAGCCCGAACTCGGTGTCATTGGCCATTTTCACCGCTTCTTCGTCGGTCTTGAAGCTGAAGATCGGGGCGAGCGGGCCGAAGGTCTCTTCCCGCGCGACCACCATTTCCGGGGTCACCCCGGTGACGATGGTCGGCTCAAAGAAGGTTCCCCCCCGGGCATGCCGTTTCCCGCCCAGGACGATCTTGCCCCCCTTGGCAACGGCATCCGCGATGTGCTCTTCCACCTTCTCCACCGCAGCCTCGTCGATCATCGGTCCCAACTGAACCTCTTCCTTGAGGCCGTCGCCGATTTTCATCTTGGCTACCGCGGCGATGAGCTTCTCCACGAAGGCGTCGTAGACCCCCTCCTGGACCAGGATCCGGTTGGCGCAGACGCAGGTCTGGCCGTTGTTGCGGTACTTCGAAATCAGCGCCCCCTCCACGGCGGCGTCAAGGTCGGCGTCGTCGAAGACGATGAACGGCGCGTTTCCCCCCAACTCCAGGGAGACCTTCTTGACCGTCCCGGCGCACTGCTCCATGAGCTGTTTGCCGATCTCGGTGGAACCGGTGAAGGTGAGCTTGCGGACGATCGGGTTGTCGGTCATCTCCTTGCCGATCGCGCTCGACGACCCGGTGATGACGCTGAAGACCCCGGCGGGGATGCCGGCGCGCTCGCCGAGTTCGGCGAGGGCCAGGGCGGAGAAGGGGGTGGCGGTGGCGGGCTTTACCACCATGGTGCAGCCGGCGGCGAGCGCCGGACCGGCCTTGCGGGTGATCATGGCGGCGGGGAAGTTCCAGGGGGTGACCGCCGCGCAGACCCCGATCGGTTCCTTGATGACCACGATGCGCTTGTCCGCGGCGTGCCCCGGGATGGTGTCACCGTAGGTGCGTTTACCTTCCTCGGCGAACCACTCGATGAACGAGGCGGCGTAGGTGATCTCGCCCATCGCCTCGGCGAGCGGTTTGCCCTGCTCGGCGGTCATGATTTTGCCGAGGTCCTCGCGGTTGGCGATCATCAGGTCGAACCAGCGGCGCAGCACCTGGGCGCGCTCCTTGGCAGTCTTGGCCCGCCAGGCCGGTAAGGCGTCGCGGGCCGCTTCGATGGCGCGGCGGGTCTCCGCCGTCCCCATCTTCGGGATCGTTCCCAGCACCTCGCCGGTGGCGGGGTTCGTGACGTCGATCGTTGCGCCGCCGTCCGCGGCCATCCATTTGCCGTCGAGATAACAGAGTTGTTTCAGCAGAGCCGGGTCGTTGAGTTTCAGCATCAAACATCTCCTTTTATCTAATAGTGACTGCTTTATATCCGGTGCGGGTGGCGTTAGGCCCCAAACCGTGGGACCGGGGCCTGACGCCGTGCGGGCAATTCTAATCGAATCGGCTTCCTAAAGACAATCTCAAACTGTGATCGCCGGTGAATTAAAAGAAGCAGGACCTAAGGGACGCCAATGACCCAAGGGACGGCAAGATACGGTCGCCCGACCCCCGACCCCCGCCCCCCGACCTCGTCTTCCCGTTCCACATTAAAATGCCAAAGGTTGTCTTAACCATTAAAGATTCACGGTCTGGTGCCGATAAGCCACAAATGACTCCACGTGCCGTCGGCGCTGGGAAAACCGTCCTCGCAGGGTGCCTATGCTACGCCTGAACCTAACCACGAAGATGAGCCTCGTCGTCTCCCTGCTGCTGGCGGGGGTGCTTTGCGTGATGACGTTCGGGGTCTCCAGCTATCTGGACCGGCAGTATCGGATCACCATCTCGAAACAGCAGTTCAGCGTCGCCTCGCTGATGGCGTCCACCATCGACAGCAAGATCGAATCGATGCAGGCCCAACTCTTCGCGCTTGGCGGGGTGCTGACCCCGGAGGTGGTGAGCGATGTCGGCAAGGCGCAACAGTTTCTGGCCAGCCAGCCCGACGAACTGATCACCTTCGACAACGGCATGCTCCTGCTGTCTGCTCAGGGAAAGCTGATTGCGATCACCCCGGACGAGCCCCGCCTGATCGGATCGGACTTTTCGCACCGTAGCTATTTCCGGCAGGTCATGGCCACCGGCCGGCCGTGTCTTTCCGACCCGATCCTTTCGTCGCAAAGCCATCGGCGTCCGATCGTGGCGGTGGCGGTGCCGGTCATCAAGCAGGGGCGGGTGATTGCCGTCCTGGTCGGCTCGATCGACCTGCTCAAGGATAATTTTTTCGGCAAAATCACCCGGGTGCCGTTCGGCGAGGCCGGATACATCTACCTGCTGGACCGGAGCGGGGTGGTTGTGGCCCACTCCGATGCCGCGAAGATCATGCGCCGGGGGAAAGCGGGGCGCAACGCGCTCCGGGACCGCGCCCTGGCCGGTTTCGAAGGGACCGGGGAGACGGTGAACTCGCGGGGGGTAAAGCTTTTGAGCTCCTTCAAGAAGCTCAAATGCGGCTGGACCCTGGCGGTTAACTATCCCCGGGCCCAGGCCTACGCCCAGTTGGACCGCGCCAAGTGGTACCTCGTGGAGGCCTTTCTTGCCGCGCTTTGCCTCTCTCTTTCGGTTACCTGGCTGTTCATGCGGCACCTCACCGAGCCCTTGGCGCGCTTCATCGGCCACCTGGAGCGGATGATCGGCAAGGAGCCGGAGCCGATCGTCGTTGAGACCGGCGACGAGATCGGTACCCTGGCCAACTCCTTCAACCGGATGGTCGAAGAGGTGCATCTGCAGCGGGAAGCAGCGCAGTCCCAGAAGGAATTCATCGAAAGCCTGATGGAGAACTCGTCGGTACCGACCTTCGTCCTGGACCCGCAGCACCGGGTCGTCATCTGGAACCGTGCCTGCGAGGAGCTGACCGGTGTTTCGGCGTCGCTGCTTTTGGGAACCGACAACCAGTGGAGCGTCTTTTACCAGGAAAGACGCCCCACCCTGGCCGATCACGTCATCGACGGGCGCAGTGCTGAGGAGATTGCCCCTCTTTACGAAGGGGAGGTCGACGGGACCTCGACCGGGGTCCATGCCGAAGGTTGGTATCGGAGCAAGACCGGCCGGGATATCTTTCTCTGTTTCGACGCCGCCCCGATCCAAAACGCCCAGGGGGAACTGGTAGCGGTGGTGGAAACGCTGCGTGACCTGACCGAACGGAAGCTGGGCGAGGAAGAACTGCGGCGCGCCACGGTGGCCGCCGAGGCCGCCAATCACGCCAAGACTGATTTTCTCGCGAACATGAGCCATGAGATCCGAACCCCGATGAACTACTCCATAGGAATGCTCTACCTGCTCCAGCAAACCACTCTCACCGACACGCAGCGGGAATACCTGAACAAGGCGCAAAACGCGTCCAACCAACTCCTCAAGATGATCACCGACATCCTCGACTTCTCCAAGATGGAGACCGGGCGGCTGGAAGTGCGTTCGGTCCCGTTCCTTTTGAGCGCCCTGCTCCACGAGGTCTCCTCGACGGCGACCTCCGAGATCAAGGAAAAACCGGTCCGCTTCGAGATGTCGGTCGCCCCCGGCATTCCGGACCACCTGGTGGGGGATGGCACCCGCCTGGGCCAGGTCCTGAACAACCTGGTCAAGAACGCGGTCAAGTTCACCGAAAGCGGGGAGGTGACCGTCGAGGTCACCCCGGTAGCCACGACCCCGAGCGAGATCGTGCTCAGCTTTGCCGTCTCCGACACCGGAATCGGGATCGCACCGGAGCAGCAAGCCACCCTGTTCACCGCCTTTTCCCAGGGCGAAAGCCACACCACGCGCCGCTACGGCGGCACCGGGCTGGGCCTTGCCCTGAGCAAGCAGCTCGTCGAGCTGATGGGGGGGAGCATCCGGGTCGACAGCGAACCGGGGAAGGGGAGTTGCTTCAGCTTCGAGCTCCCCCTCAGGGTAGGCCAGCATGGACAGTTCGCTCTCGACGCGGCGTCCTCCGGAGAGTTCGGCTCCGGAAAGCTGCGCGGCTCCCGGATCCTCGTGGTGGACGACCATTTTTTCGACCAGGAATTCGCCCGGGACGTCCTGGAACAGCGCGGTGTCTTAGTCGACGTCGCCCGCGACGGCGCGGAGGCGGTCGCCAAGGTAACCGCCTCCGGAATCCACTACGACGCGGTCCTGATGGACGTCCAGATGCCGGTCATGGACGGGCTGGAGGCTACCCGGCGCATCCGGCGCGACCCGACCTGCCGCACCCTGCCGATCATCGCGATGACCGCGAGCGCCCTGAACCGGGAACGGGAGATGGCGATCCAGTCGGGGATGAACGACCAGGTGAACAAGCCGATCGACCTGAACGACCTCTACGGGACCATCGAGCACTGGCTTGGGGAACGTGAGGCGGCTCCCGAGGTGGAGGCTGCCGAGCCGCCGTTTTTCGGTCTCCCCGACCAGCTCCCCGGCATCGATATCAAGCGCGCCTTGAAGACCCTGGAGTGCGAGCCTTTGCTCCTCAAGCTCCTGTTGAGCTTCGGCGAGGAGAACGCCGACACCCTGGACCACCTGCGCGAGGCCCTGGCCGCCGGAGAGCGGCAGCTGGCGCGGCGTATCGTGCATACCGTGAAGGGGGTCTCCGCGAACCTGGGGGCGATGGAGCTGAGCGCCGCGGCGCTGGCCGTGGAGAAGGCTCTTCCCGAACCGGAGGTGCCGATCGAGCTGCTGACCGATTTCGAGAAGAAGATGCGCCAGGTGCTGGAATCGGTGGCGCAGCTCAAGCGCCAGGTGGACGAGGAGGCCCCGTTGGGGGAAAGCGCATCGGAAGGGCTGGTCGGCGACCGGGAAAAGATCGCCCCGCTCTTTCACCGGCTGCACAGCTTTCTCGAAGCGGACAACCTCAAGGCGCTCGAGGTGTGGGAGGAGATCCGACCGCAGTTGGCCGGCCCGATCGCCGATCGACTGGGAGTCGCCTTATCCGGGCTCGATTTCCGCAGCGCCGCCGCACTTTTGGTGGAACTAGCCGAGAACATAGAAATTTCCCTGTAAAGGACTGGAAATACCATGAACGGAGCCTTGCCCATGACTGACATCTCTGTCCTGAACCGAGACCGCCACAAGATCCTCATTGTCGACGATACGCTGGCGAACATCGAGATCCTGCACAAGATCCTGCAGGGGGACTACGACCTCTACTTCGCCAAAAACGGTCCGGACGGGCTGCGCGTGGTCATGAGGGAGCATCCCGACCTGATCCTTTTGGACGTCATGATGCCGGATATGGACGGTTACCAGGTCTGCTCCCTGCTGAAATCGGATCCGAAGACGGCGGATATCCCGGTCATCTTCATCACCGCACTGGGGAGCGAGGAGGACGAGGCGAAGGGGCTTGGCTGCGGCGCCATCGACTACATCACCAAACCGATCAGCCCACCGATCGTAAAGGCCCGGGTCAAGAACCACCTGGAGATGAAGAAGAACCGGGACATCCTGGAGGCGCTGACTCTCGAGCTTTCCAGCAAGAACAAGGCGCTCACCAGGATGGCCCGCGAAGACGCCCTTACCGGTCTTCCGAACCGGCGTCATTTCAACGAAACCATTTACGCCGAGATCAACCGGGCCCGCACCTCGCAGTACCTGTCGCTCATCCTTTGCGACGTCGACTTCTTCAAGAGCTACAACGACCACTACGGGCACATCGTTGGGGACAAATGCCTCCAGGTCATCGGCGGCATCATGCTTGCCACGTTCAAGCGGGCCGGGGACCTTCCGGCCCGGTACGGGGGGGAGGAGTTCGCGGTCATTCTCCCGGACACCACCCCGGATCAGGCGGGGCAGCTCGCCGAGCGGTTGCGCCAGACCCTGATCGACCACGCCATCCCGCACGCCTATTCCGGTGTTTCCGGATGTGTCACGTTGAGCGCCGGTGTGGTCGGCGCCCCGGTGACGCGGGAGCGGACCGCGGAGTGGTTCATCAGCGAAGCCGACCGCGCCTTGTACACCTCCAAGGAAAAAGGGCGCAACCAGGTCACCGTGGTTACCTACGACTAAAGCCGGTTCGGAGCGCAGGGCCGAGCGGTCGTCCGGCCCGGGCTTGACTTTTTACCCGACAACGCGAAAAATCTAGTCTTCGGATCAGCCGGCCGGGATCTTTCCGGCCCGAATTCCTGCTTACGCTCGTCTGATGCACCTCCCATCGTCCTGGTGTTTACCCCTTTGGCAGCCAACGATGCACCCGGCTTCCGCCTGATTTTATGACAAAGGAGTCACCGTGACCCTTAGCCATCCAATACTCGTGATCGCCTACCAGGATGACGTCCGCGCATCCCTTGAAGCCAGCTTGCGCCAGCAGGACGTCGAGGCGGTCGTCTGCTCCAGCTTCTACGAGGCCGAGACCCAAGCCATGTGCCAACCCTTCTGCGGCGTACTGGTCGATCTGACCGCCATGGTCAAGGCAAAGGGTGAGGAGAAGGTGGTCGCCTGCTCGCTGACCGGTTTTTATCCCACCCTGCGGGTACGGACCATGGGGTCGGTGCTGGTGCCGATGATCATGCCGGGGGGAGCCCGCCAGGAGCGGAGCCTGGTGGACTTTCTGACCAAGGCGTGCGGCGAGTTCCGGCCCCGGGCCCTCCGGGCCTTCCGTCGCCACGAAATGTGCGTTCCCGCGTTCCTGCGTCGGGACGGGGAAGAGATCCGCAGTTTCACGGTGGACCTCTCCTGGGGAGGCGCTTTTTTCGTGGTGGTCGAAGCGGAACGGTTTGCGGTGGGTGAGGAGGTTGAGGTTTTTTTCCCCGACCTAAACCAGGGAGTCCGGGTGTCGGTGCGCTGGGTGCGCGGGTGGGGAGAGCGGCGGGCACCGGGAATCGGCTGCCAGTTCCTCGAACCGGGGGCCGATTTCGAGGAGGGCCTGAACGCCGTGCTGAAGGTGGCCAAGGATCAGGACAGGGACCGGGTGGTGGCCTGATCCCGGTCGGCTAGGGTGAAGTAGAAACTCGCACCTACGCCGGGTATCCCCTCGGCCCAGATGTCCCCCTGGTGACGCTCGATGATCCGTTTCACCGTGGCGAGGCCGATTCCGGTACCTTCGTAATCGCCACCATGCAGCCGCTCGAAAGGTCCGAACAGCTTGTGCCGGTAGGCCATGTCGAAGCCGGTCCCGTTGTCCTTCACGAAGAAAACCTCTTTCCCCTCTACCATCTCCCGCCCAAACCTGATCCGCGCCTTTTCCTTCCGGGACGTATATTTCCAGGCATTGCCGAATAGATTGTCGATGACCAGGGTGAGGAGCGTCTTGTCTCCCAAGGCGATCATGCCGGGGTCGATCTCGAACTCCGCGATTCTCTCGTTGTCGGACTGGCGCAGCATCAGGCTGGAGAGGATGGCCAGGTTGCTCAGGTTCACCGGCTCCAGCGCGACCTGGGAGCGGCTCACCCTGGAGAGTTCCAAGAGGTCGTCGATGAGCCTCCCCATGTGGCGCGTGGCCCGGCAGATCTGGTCCAGGTACTTTTTCTCGTCCGGTACCAGTCTCCCGGCCGCTTCTTCCTTGAGAATGGTGGTGTAGCTGTTGATGTGGCGCAGCGGCGAGCGTAAATCGTGGGAGACCGAATAGCTGAAGGCTTCCTGCTCCCGGATCGCCCGTTCCAATTGCTCGGTCCGCTCCCGCACCCGGTGGTCCAGTTCCTCGTTGAGCCGGCGCACCTGGTCGGTCACCTCATCGAGTTCGCTCACGTCGCGGGAGATGCCGAAGAGCCCGGTCACTTCCCCGTCGTCCCGCAGCACCCCCTTGGTGGTGAGGTAACTGCGCCTTTCCCCGCCCGGAAGGGTTAAATGGTTCTGGAAGGTCACGGTGCTTCCGCGCCGGACCGCTATCTGGTCCCCCTGGCTGAAAAACTCAGCCGCCTCGGGGGAGAGTTCCCTATCCCCTTTGCCGAGTATCCCTGCCTCCTCCACGCCCATCAGGTTCGCCGCCGCTTCATTGACGAGCAGATAGCTCCCCTCCAGGTCCTTGACATAGATCGGATCCGGAGTCCCCGCCACCACCGCATCGAGACGCTGCTGGGCCTTCGATGCCTGGTTTTCCGCCAATTTCCGCTCCGCCACGGTGAGCTGTAGTTGGTCGTAGAGGGTACGTAGGCGTTGGTGTTCCCGGTCGTACTCGGTGAGCACTACCATTAGCATCGTGGTGCAGACCAGGCCGCTGATGACGATGCCCGAGGCGATGTCGGTGCGCTGGGCCAGATCGTTTACGAACGGGACCAACAGGTTCGGAAAGTACGCCTCCGAGGCCACCAGGCAGAGACAGTTGAGGATACTGGCCCCGACCATGGCCCACCGTTCCATCCCACGGTAGAAGATTACGGAATAGAAAAACGCTGCGAAGAAATAGTAACTGACGCCTCCCTTACTCCCCCCGTTGAAGAACCAGGTCGCGTTCAAGGCGAGCAAGAGGGCGATGAAGAAGATCTTGGTATAGTAGCGGCCCCGCAAGGAGGCCAAATAGAGGAAGACGTTGAATGCGCCGTAGATTGCGACAACGTAATTCACGTACGGCGATATCTGTTGCAGATAGTTGATCGGGAGAACGAGGAAGAACGAGGCGACCCATGCGATGAGGCAGACCAGCCGGTAGAGACGCAACTCCATCGGCATCGAACTTTCGTCGAGCGGGATACGATTGATGGAAGGAAGGATTCCCATCGATGCTTGCAACCTTTTCTGCGGCACCCGTTACTAATAGTGGTTACGGCGATCACAATGAGGTTAAGCCGGGTGACACGGGGAGATTTTTTCAGTGTTGCTTTTAGCAAAGATTTATAAAAAACTCCACATCAAAATCCCCTGGTGACAATCAGCAGGGTTTCCGGTCACCCATGAGGTCATGCCTGATCCAATACCAGCGGCAGGCAATGAGTGAAAAAACGATACCGGTAGAGTGGCTTGGAAGGTGAGAGCGGAAGGGGGCGCGGAAGGAAGGGGAAAAACCGAAGCGGATCAGAGATTGCAGTTGGGGCAACTGCGGGCGATGAGGCGCCAAAGGCCGGAGGCACCCATGAGAAAGACGGCGAGTCCGGCGAGGCGGAACATTCCCTGGCGCAGCCGCGAGGAGAGTGCGCCGGAGGCGGTGCCGAAAAGGAATAGTATCGGGAGGGTGCCGGCGCCCAGCGCTGCCATGACGGCCCCGCCGTAAAGCGGAGAGCCGCTGACGGTGGCGACGATGAGCGGGGCATAGACCAGACCGCAGGGGAGAAAGCCCATAACGAGCCCCAGGGGAAACGCGGTGGCCGGGGAGGCTGATTTCAGCAGCCGCCCGAGCGGCTTGGCGAGGACGCGGACCCCGTGTCCTTCCAAAGAGGAGAGGTTGAGGACGCTCCAGCCAAACAGGGAAGAGAGCCCGACCGTCATCACCAGGACGTTGGCGCCTCCGAAAATCCAGGTCGAGGCAGACCTGATCCGCGCCAGGTCCAGTGCCGATCCGACGTAAGCGCAGAGGATGCCGAGGCCGGTGTAGGTGGTGATTCTGCCGAGGTTGTAGCTCAACTGGGCAAAGGCGCGGGCCTTGAAGGACCGCGACGGGTCGGACAGCGACAAGGCGGCAACGATGCCGCCGCACATCCCGATGCAATGGAACCCGCCGGCAAGCCCGGCGCTGAAAGCGAGCATTATTTCGACCATTTCATAAACCTCAGAGACCCCAGCCTCACCCTGCCTGGCAAGCTTGCGCTTTCGCCCGCAACCCTTGGCCCAACTCGTTCCCAAGCTCCAGCTTGGGAATGTCGATATTTTAGGAAGCACCAGCTTCGCAAAGGCCTCCGGTGCAAAGCCGGAACTTTGAAGCGTAGTGCGTTCCCAAGGTGGACCTTAGGAACAAGGGCACATCAATGCTGATACTTACGTCCCCGACCCCCGGCCCCCGTTTTCATCGTTTTCATCGTCGTCGTCCAGCATCCGGTGTTTGGGGCGTTCGATGTCGTCGAATTCCCCCCGTTTCACCCCCCAGAGAAACCAGATCCAGCAGGCGGCTCCCAAAACAAGGGACAGGACCATCAGGAAGATCAAAGAGCCGTCCATCCTATCTCCTTCCCAGCCTCAGGGAATTACCCACCACGCAGAGCGAACTCAAGGTCATGGCCGCGGCGGCGTAGATCGGGGTCAGCCGGCCGGTCATCGCCAGCGGAATGCCGACCAGGTTGTAAACAAGGGCCCAGGCCAGGTTCTGGCGCACCACGGTCATGGTGCGCCGCGCCAATCGGTGGGCCCGGGCCAGGCGTTCCAGGTCCGGCTTAACCAGGATCAACTCGGAGCTCTCCACCGCGATGTCGGTCCCCCCGGCCACGGCACAGCCGACGTCGGCGGCGGAAAGGGCAGGGGCGTCGTTGATCCCGTCCCCCACCGCAAGGACCACGGCGCCTTCTTGGCGCAACCGTTCCACTTCCGCCCGTTTGTCGGCCGGCGACAGCGCGCCACGGGCAGTCTCGATGCCGAGGTGCGCTGCGGTCTCGCGCACCGTTACCGTGCGGTCGCCGCTGAGGAGGGCGGTGGCGATACCTTGTCCGGCAAGATAGGAAACCAGGGCGGGGGCATCCTGTCGTACCTGGTCCTTCAGGATGATGGTGCCGGCATACACGTTCGCCACGGCCACGAGGACGGCGGTTCCCTGAATAGGGAGCTCCTCCTCATCGGGGAGCCCTGCGACGGAAAGCTGGGACAGATACCGGTAGCTTCCGGCCGCCACCGCCTGTCCCCCGACGACCCCGGTCACCCCGGAGCCGGGTAGGGCGGTAGTCGGTTCGGCGACGGCAAAGGGAAGTCCGCTGCGGAGCGCATGGGCGCAAATGGCTTTCCCGACCGGATGGAGCGATCCCCCCTCCACTGCGGCGGCCAGGGCGAGAAGCTCGTCCTCGGTTAAGATTTGCACCGGCAGGACTTGGGCCACCTCGGGAGTTCCGCGGGTGAGGGTGCCGGTCTTGTCGAAAATGGCAACCGTGACGCGGCTCAGCCGCTCCAGGACGTCGGCCCCCCGGAAGATGACCCCGAAACGGGCCGCGGCGCCGGTTCCGGCCAGAACCGCGGTCGGGGTGGCGAGCCCCAGCGCGCAGGGACAGGCGATCACCACCACGGCCAAGGCGGTCATGAGGGCTGATTCGAAGCGTGCTCCGGTGACGAGGTAGCCTGCGAAGGTCAGCAGGGCGATCAAGAGCACCGCCGGGACGAACCGCGCCGCCACGCGGTCGGCAAGTCCCTGTACCGGAGCCCGGCGGCTCTGGGCATCCTCCACCAGGCGAGCCACCCGCGCCACGAAGCTGTCCGCGGCGCCCTTTTCGCAGCGGACCCGGAGCGTGCCGGTGAGGTTGGTGGATCCGGCGATGATCGTGGCGCCGGGATGTTTTTCCACCGGTGCCGGTTCTCCGGTGGCCAGGGATTCGTCCGCATCGCTGCTTCCGGCAACGACCGTCCCGTCGGTGGGAAAGCGCTCTCCCGGGGCGACCAGGACCAGATCTCCCGGGACCAGCAGGGCCAGGTCCACGGTTTCCAGCTGTTCGCCTGCCAACCGTCGGGCCTCCCCGGTGGCGAGCCCCAAAAGTGCTTCCACCCCACTGGCTGCCTCGCGCTTGGCGGCATTCTCCAGAAGCCGTCCGGCGAGAATGAGGGTCACGATCATGGCTGCCGTCTCGAAATAGACCTCGCCACCGGCAAAGGTGGCGTAGATGCTGTAGGCATAGGAAGAGATGGCTCCCACGGCGATGAGAAGTTCCATGTTCGGGGCGCCGTTGACCACGCCGCGCCAGGCTCCGCGCAAAAAGGGCCACCCGGAATAGAAGATCACCGGGGTGGTGACCGCAAATGAGAAAAGCTGCAGGTACAGCTTCATGTTGGACCCGATCCCCTGGAAGTAGCCGGCATAGAGGGCAAAGGAATAGGCCATGAGCTGCATGGTCAGGAAAAAAGCGGTGCCGAAGCGAATCAAAAGGTCGCGTTTCTCGGCGTCGGCGCCCCGCTTGGCTTCGGTTGCCGTGTAGGGGCGCGGCCGGTAGCCGATTTCCGCGATGCGGGAGAAGATAGCGGCGGGGGTGATGCGGGCCGGGTCGAAAAGGACGCGGGCTCTTCCGGTGGCGTAGTTCACCCGTGCCTGGAGCACCCCGGGGAGCCGCTCGATGATTTTCTCGTTCAGCCAGACGCAGGAGGCGCAGCGTATGCCGTCGATGATGATGTCCATGGCATTACCCTCCGGGGTGGCATGGACGAAGCGGGCAAGAAAGGGGTCTTCGAAACGGTCGGAGAATGAAACGGGGGGCGCCGGGTCCTCCCACTTCCTGCTGCGGTAGAAGGAATCGAGGCCGGCTCCGGTGATGAGGAGGTAGGCGCCTCGGCAGCCGTGACAGCAGAAGCGAAGCGTCGCGTCGGCACGCTGCTCCACCACGTCGATCCCGGCCGGGATCTCGGCAGCACAATGAAAGCAGGTGCCGGCTTCGATCGTCATTCGAAAAGCACCACCTGCGCGTCCAGGGTGGCACCACCCTTGGTGAAATGGAGGTTTCCGTGCTCTCCAGCGGCCGGCCAGGCGGCGGCAACCGAATAGATGCCCGGTGCCGTTTCGGGGAGTTGCACCGATGATGTGCCGGCAGCCGAGCGCGGCTGAAAGACCATGCCGCCGCCGGTGACCGGTTTGCCGTCCCTGGCGCGTACCTCGACCCGCAATACCCCTTGGGCGAGGGTGGGGGTGAGCGACCACTGGCGGGCGGTCTGGTCGCGGTGGCGCAGCGACTCTGAGTAATGCAAGCCATGGTCGTAGTAGTCGGTGTCGACGACCCGGCTGACCTTGCGGCCGGCGAGGAAGATGCTGGCCGCCGTGCCCAGGAGGAATATGCCGATCAGTGCCGCCAAGCCCAGCTGCCAGCGCCGGGAGGAATTGTGTTTTTCCTTATTCATCGTGCCCTCGATTCCTACGAATCATCTCCCAAACCAAGGCCCGTCCATTGATCTCCCTTTGAAAGGGGGGCGGGGGGGATTTGGTCCAGGTGTTCTCCGAGTCAGACTCTCGTGAGGTCAAACCTTTAGAGGCAAATCCTCCTGTGTTAATGGAGGATCTCAACCCACGGCCTTAAGCGGTGATGGATTACCGTCTAGCGGGCCAGCACCGGCAGGGCCGCGCTGCCGACCGGTTTGCCGTCTCGCAACAGCTGGAGCTTCAGTTCCAAAGGTCCTGAAGGGGCAGGAGCGAGTTTGATCGCGAAATCCACCCGGCGGTTGCCGTTGGCCTCCACCGAAACGTCGCGCACCGGTCCGACCAGAAGCGGGGTCACCCCGTTTTGAGGCGCCACGGCCAGCGTGAAGCTGGCACCCTTGGTACCGCGGTTTTCCAGGTACGCCGTGTAGAAATTAACCACCGAGCCGTCCGGCAGCGTTTTTACCTCGCCACCGGCCGAACGCTGCACCTTTACCGTCGCTTCTTTGCGCGTGGCGACTCCGGCAACCAGGATTCCGGAGAGGAGGACGACGAGCGCGCCGCTGGCGATCACCCGGGCGTTGAACGGCGTACCCTGGCCGCCGGCCCCGAAGCTGTACCGGATCAGCCCCTCCTTGCCCATCTTCCCCATTACGTCGCGGCAGGCGTCCACGCAGCGGCCGCAGTTGATGCACTCGATCTGGAGGCCGTCCTTGATGTCGATGCCCATCGGGCAGATCCGGGCACAGGCGCCGCAGGCAATGCAGTCGGCGGTCCGCTCCCGGTCGAATTCGAGGGTGAGGGTGTTGCGGTCCATCGTCATGTGCTGGATCCGCCCGTAGGGGCAGATCGACTTGCAAAAGGCACCCCTGACCCAGGTGAGGTCGAGGTAGACGAGGATGAGCGTCGCCGTGAGGAAGATCCCCGCCACCGGTCCGATGCTTCCGGCGGTAAGCCGGTGCCAGAACGCGGCCGGGGGGATGAAGTACCAGACCAGGTTCGCGGCAACGGTAAAGGAGAGGACGAGGTACCCGAGGTGACGAAGCAGCTTGCCGGAAAGCCCCCTTCCCACCGCGCTGCGGACCTTCCGGTCCAGCCACTCCGCGAGATCGGTGATCGTCGTCTGGGGGCAGAACCAGCCGCACCAGACCCGGCCGAACAGCATGGTGACGAAGAGAAAGCCGAAGCTGCCGACCAGCGCTACCAGGAGGAAGAGGTAGAACTCCTCGATCCTGATTTGAGCCCCCAGGAAA
Source organism: Geomesophilobacter sediminis (assembly GCF_016458275.1). Lineage (GTDB taxonomy): Bacteria > Desulfobacterota > Desulfuromonadia > Geobacterales > Geobacteraceae > Geomesophilobacter > Geomesophilobacter sediminis. The sequence goes on along the minus strand of NZ_JAEMHM010000004.1, from coordinate 46,321 downwards.
AGGAGGGTCCGGGACGGCGCGTCGAGGCGCAGCAGGGAATTCCCTCCGATCTGCACGAAAGGGATGGCCAATAAAAACAGGGTTGCCAGCCACTGGACCAGTTTTCGTTGCGGGGCGATGCGGGAATGGGTAGCGGGCATCAACTTAGGTCCTGTTGAGAAGGAGGGGGACTGGCACCAGCAGGTACCAGTCCCTTGGTCGCGCTGCAGCATGAGAGGGGACCGGCACCTGCGGAGCCAGTCCCCTTTGATGGTTCCCGGGCACCTGCGGCGCCCGTCTGCGTTTCGCTGCATTATCGCCGCGGGGGTGCCGCCGCGACAAGAAAAATCTCGCCTACTTGAGAGACATCAGGTACTGCACCAGCCCCTCGACCCGCTCCTGGGAGAGGTCGTTCTTGAACGACGGCATCCCGCCTGGACGCCCCTCCACGATGCTCTGCGCGATCGCGTCGGCGCTCTTGCCGAACTTGTATTGGGCCTTGGTGAGATCCGGGCCGATCCCCCCCTTGGCGGTCTCGCCGTGGCAGGAGGCGCAGCGCGCGGCAAACTGTGCCTTGCCGATCTCGATCAGCCCCGCCTGGTTGGCGGGTTTTGCGGTCGGGGCCGGCACCCCCGCCTTGTTGGCCGCCGCGACCCGACCCTGCTGGGCGAGCTTTTTCTGGGCGTACTCGGTCTCCGAGCTCCAGCCGCTGAAGAGGTAGTACCCCATGAAGATCACCCCCCATACCACCAGGCCTCCCAAAAGGAGCCGGAAGATGGCCGGGGTGTGCTTTTCGGCGCGGTATTTGATGCCGTCGAAGTCGTTATGTTCCTCAGACATAGGTGGAACCTCCTGTAGTTTTCCTCGAAGGACGACCGGTCGATCCCGAGCCGTTCAATCCTCATGCATCATCCGGTACTTCGGGTCCTCGCCGCGCTCGCGGTTTTTCCGGCTGTAGGTCCGGACCACGATGGCAACGAAGATCCCGAAAAGGAGAAAGGTGACGCCGAGATAGTAAACGCTGGCCAGATCCATGATCAGTGCCTCTGGCGCAGCTTCAGGAAGGTAACCACCTTCCAGGTGCGCTCTTTGCCGAGGGTGTCGCCGAAGGCCGGCATGCCGGTGGCCTGGCGGCCGGCGTAGACCGTCGTGAAGATATCGGCATCCGGCTTGTCGATGTCGACCAGGCTCGGTCCGACGCCACCTTTGAGGTCGGCCCCGTGGCACTGGGCGCAGTTGGCGTCGTAGATCTTCTTCCCTTCGGGTAGGACGGTCACGTTATCGAGGAACGGGTTCTTCAGCTCGCCGACCAGCTGGGTCTTGGCCGCTTCGCGCCACGGGATGTCGGTGCCGAGCTTTTGGAGGTAGGCTACCATCGCGTCCAGTTCGGTTTTCCCCTGGCAGGCGGCGAGGTCGGCCTGGGTGTAGGGGAAGCCCAACGTTTTCATCTTCTTCTCGGTGAGGCTCGTGTCGAGCGGATGGGTGAGGAAGGCGTACTTGGGCATGTTGGAGCGCGGCACCATGGACTGGGGATCCTTCATGTGCTTTTCATGCCAGGCGTCCGGATATTTGCCGCCGATACGGGCGAGGTCCGGACCGGTGCGGCGCGAGCCCCAAAGGAAGGGCTGGTCGTAGACGAACTCGCCGGTTTTGGAGTACTCGCCGTAGCGCTCGGTGTCGGCGAGCAGCGGGCGCACCGTCTGGGTATGGCAGTTGTTGCACCCTTCCCGGATGTAGATGTCACGCCCTTCCAGCTGCAAGGGGGTGTACGGCTTGACCGTGGCTATCTTCAGCTTCGGGTCGTTGATCGATTTGAACGGCACGACCATGGTAACGATCGTCCCCACCAGGAAGACGCAGGTCGCCGCAATCAGGAATACCACCATCTTTCTCTCGGTCATCGGTCGCTCCCTCCTAGGCTTTCTGCTCGGCGGGCTGGGCTTTGCCGGCGGAGATGGTTTTCACGATGTTGTAGAGGAACACGAGGAGGCTGGCCAGGTAGATGATCCCGGCGATTGATCTCCAGGTCCAGTACGGATAGAGCTCGATCAGGGTCTCCATGAAGCTGTAGTGGAGGCTCCCGTCGGGGTTGGAGGCGTGCAGCATGGACGCCTGCTGGACCCCAGCGACCCACATCGTGATGGAGAAGATGATCTGGCCGGTGACGGCAAGCCAGAAGTGCAGGTTCGCCAGGCCGACGCTATAGATCTCCCTGCCGTAGAGCTTCGGGATCGTGTAGTAGATCCCGGCGAAGATGACCAGGGAGACCCACCCCAGGGTACCCATGTGCACGTGGCCGGGGACCCAGTCCGTGTAGTGGATGAAGGCGGAGAAGGTCCGCACCGCCTGCGAGGGCCCTTGTAAGGTCTGCAAACCGTAGAAGGTGATGGCGAAGATGAGGAACTTGACCAGGTAGTTGTCCCGCATCTGGTTCCACTGCCCCTCCATGGAGAAGTACCCGTTGAAAACCGAGGCCCAGGAGGGGGCGATCAGCATGACCGAGAACCCCATGGCGAGGGTTTGGACCCAGTCGGGAACCGGCGTCCAGAGCAGGTGGTGAGCGCCGGTCCAGAGGTACATGAAGATGAGGCTCCAAAAGGCGATGACTCCCATGCGGTGGCTGTAGATGGGGACGCCGGTCGATTTAGGGAGGTAGTAGTAGAAGAGTGCCAGCGGGGGAGTGGTCAACACCATCGCCACCGCGTTGTGCCCGTACCACCACTGCACGTTGGCGTCGTTGGCCCCGGCGTAGGCCGAGTAGGACTTGAAGAGCGACACCGGAATGGAGACGTTGTTCACGAGGTAGAGAACGGCCACGCCGACCAGGGTCGCCAGGATGTACCACAAGGAGATGTACATCTGCTCTTCCTTGCGCTTGGCGATGGTCATGATGATGTTCACGGAGAAGATGACCCACAAGACGACAACCAGCAGCGCCACCGGCCATTCCAGCTCGGCGTATTCCTTGGAGCGGTTCATCCCGGCGAGAAGGGTGACGGCAGCCAGGGCGATGATCACGTTGAAGAGCCAGAGCTGGACACGGGCCAGGCCGGGGCTCCAGAGCCTCGTCTTGGTGAGGCGCTGGGTGATATAGAAGAAAAAGGCCATGAAACTGCCAATGCCCCAGCCAAAAATGCCGGCATTGGTATGAACCGGACGAAGCCTGCCGTAGGTAAGAAACGGCGGCAGATTGAGCTGAGGGTAGACGAGCTGGAGTGAGATCAGCACTCCAATCAGCACTGTCACCAGCCCCCAGACCATGCTCCAGAGAATGAATCCCTTGACCACGTCGTCGGCATAGCCCTGCTGTTGATCCATGGTGTCCTCCTGTGGTGATTATGTACAAAGGGGTGCGGCATTGGGGTATTCAAAGTAGGCAACTGGTCCATTATAAACACCTTGTGGGAAATTTCATTGTTTACGTCAAAGAAAAATTCTGTAACTGAGATGGCGAGGTGCTATCGAGGGTCGTTATGACTGCCATGAATCTCAGATAGTGACGAAAAAACAGCCTCTTTGCTGGTGAGAACAAAGAGGCTGCCTTTTTGACCTTTAAGGGCGGGAAATGGTTCAGTAATCGATACCGGGTTGAGGTTCGATGTCCTTGCGGTAGGGGTGCTTGACTTCGTGGACTTCGCTGACGGTGTCGGCCAGCTCGATGACCGCATCCGCTGCGTCGCGGCCGGTGAGGACCAGATGCATGAGAGGCGGTTTCGTCTCGATCAGTCCCAGTACCTGCTCCAGGTCCACCAGTTTCAGTTTCACCGCGTTGTTTATTTCGTCCAGGATCACCAGGTCGAACTGGTGCGAGGCGATCTTTTCCCGAGCCAGTCCCACGGCGTATTGGGCGTTCTCGCGGTGCTCCTTCCAGGGGTAGGGATTGCCGCCGATGCCGCAAAAACCTTTGCCGGTGGTGTGAAATTCCACCCCGGGAAGACTCTTCACCCCGTCCCATTCCCCCGCGTACAGATCACCCTTCATGAACTGGATCATGCAGACCGACATGCGGTGCCCGACGGCGCGCACCACCATCCCGAGGGCCGAGGTCGTTTTTCCTTTGCCATTGCCGGTGATTACCACCACCAGCCCCTTGCGGTGTTTCGGTTCCAGTTTCTGCACCACCACCGGAGCGCTTGCCTTTTCCATGATGCTCATCCTCTCTTTCCCCTGCCGACGGGCTCGTTCTAGACGGGCAGGGACAGCTCATTATAGCACGGAGCGTCATAACCGAGCTCCCCTGGGGGGCGCCCTTCCCGGCGCGAATTTCAGGGGGTGTCACCGCCTTCGGCGGTTCGCGCCCGGAAGGGCGCTCCCACAGCGTAGGCAGCTACCTTGCTTATTTAGAGAAACTCGATGATGTCAGGAATGACTCCTTGTACTGCTGATGGCCGAGGCAGCTACCTTGCTTAATTCAAAGAAACTCGATCGCGTCAGGAATGGCTCCTTGTGTCACTGATGCCGGAGAATTTTTACTGTGGGAGCGCCTTTCCAGGCGCGATCCGCGGCAGGCGGTGACCCGGTTGCGATTAATCGCGCCCGGAAGGGGGCTCCCACGGGGGTGAGGCAAGCACCTCCAGCATGAAAAAAGGCCCAACACATGGAGCGTTGGGCCCAGATATAGAAAAATGTGCTGCCGAGAGGTGCCCGGCACCATGATTTCAGGTGTCCGGCGTCCGTCGGCCGGTGAGGGTTATTCCATCGGGATGCCGTCACCGAGGTGACCGTGCCGCTCGCGGAACTGCTCCATTTTTTTCTCCCGTTCCTTCATCAGGACTTTCAGCTTGGCGGCCTGGTCCGGAGTCAGGACTGCCTTGATCTCCTTGGCCATCGCCGCACGCGACACGGCCAGGTCGGCCTGGACTGCTGCCACTTTGGCGGACTGGGCGCGGATGGCGGCTTCGTCGGCGCTGCCGCTCATGATCAACTCTTTCATCTGGCGCTTCTCGTTATGCATGGCCTGCAAAAGCGGCTTGTTTTTCTCACGGTAGCTTTTGAAGATCCCCTTGATCTGGGTCTTCTGCTGTTCGGTCAGGCCGAGCTGCTTGGCCAGCTTCCGGAAGAACTGCCGTCCTCTCTCAAAGCGTTTTCCGTCCTGCCCGCATTTGTGGGTTACCCCCGGGTGTTGCTCGGTGCCATGCCCGCCATCGGCCAAAGCGAGGCTTCCTCCCACAAGTGACGCCGAAACGATGCCGGCGGTTGCTACCATGGTTCTGATACTTCTTGTCATGGTGTTTCTCCTTTTTTTGTATCTGCTTCGATACGCTTGCAATGATGTCAAGGTAGCAATCAATTGCGGACAAAATGTGAAGGCATTAAGGAATGGAGGGCTGAAGGAACGTCGTGTGACGTTGGTATATCTCTCGGCGGGACGCTCATAAATCTACAGACTTTTCTTTATACCTCAAATGAGGTAAGGCATAGCGGAAATAGGGTGAGAATGCAGGAGTCGTCACTGCCATGTTGGCCCGCGCGCCGCAGATTCAGGCGCTTTTGCCGTGACAGGAACTTTGGCACGGACCCTGCTAATAGAGTGGACAGTGTATTACCATATTCCTTTTAGGAGATGTCAAAATGAAAAAAGTTCTGTCTTCCATCGTTGCTGCTCTCGTCGCTGTTTCCTTCGCTGGCGTTGTCTTCGCCGCTGACGCTGCTCCGGCCGCTCCGGCTGATGCTCCGAAAGCCGAAGAAAAAGCTCCGGCTAAGAAAGTGAAAAAAGCTAAGAAAGCAAAGAAAGCCAAGAAAGCTGCTAAGAAAGCTGAGAAAAAAGACGAGAAGAAAGAAGAAGCACCGGCTGCTCCGGCTGCGAAGTAATTTCTTCTTCCAGATCGATAAAAAGGCCGTACCTTCGGGTACGGCCTTTTTATTTGTCTACCCCTCTCCCTCAGGGAGTGGGTGGCCGGAGGCCGGGTGAGGGGGATTCTCGTGGCACTGTTCCCTCACCCCGACCCTCTCCCGGAGGGAGAGGGAGCATCGGTAGCTAATGTGCCGGCGGGGGAGGGGCGTGGCGCTGCGGTTTTTTCAAGAGGAGCAGCAGCGGGATGATGACCAAAAACGCCACCCCGACGATGAAGAAGATCCGGTTGTAGGAGAGGATCGCGGCCTGGCGCTGCACCATCCCGGTGACCATGCCGTAGGCCTTCTGCTCGGCGGCCGTCGCATCGAACCCGCGGGACATGATGGCTCCCTTGATTATCGAGAGCCGGTTCTGGAACGCAGGGTTGTAGGGATTCACGTGCCCGACCAGGTTGGTTTGGTAGAACTGCATGAATCGCGCGAGCAGGGTCGCGGAGATCGCTATCCCGACGCTCCCCCCGATGTTGCGCAGCAGGCTGTAGATGCCGGTCGCGTTCCCCATTTCCACCTTAGGGATGGTCGAAAGGGTGACCGTGGTGAGCGGGACGAAGGTCATGGCCAGGCCGACGCCGAGCACGATGCGGGGCCAGACGAAGTCGAAATAGGCCGACTCCAGGGTGAACTGGCGCATGACGAACATCGACACCGCACCGATGATCAGCCCCCCCAGCACTACCTTCCTGCCGTCGTAGCGCTGGATGATGGCGCCGACAAAGGGCATGCAGATGAGGGTGGCGACGCCCCCGGGCGCGAGCACCATGCCGGCCATGGTCGCGTTATACCCCATCAGGGTCTGCAAAAAGAGCGGGATCAACATGATCGAGCTGTAAAGGCAGAAACCGACCGCAAACATGATCAGGTTCCCCGCGGTGAAGGAAACGTTCTTGAACAGGCGCAGGTTCACGATCGGGTGCTCGTGGGTCAGTTCCACCCAGACCAGCGAGGTCAGCGTGATCGCCGCCATGACCGAGAAGCCGATGATCAAGGGGGAGTTGAACCAATCCTCCTGCTGTCCCTTGTCCAGGACGATCTGCAGCGAACCGAGTCCCACCACCAGGAGCACCAATCCCCAGTAGTCGATCGCCATCTTTTCCCCGGTCCGCTTCAGGTAGCTTGGATCGAAGAGGAAGAAGCTCGCCATGGTGACCGCGATGATCCCGATCGGTATGTTGATGTAAAAAATCCAGCGCCAGGTCATGTTGTCGGTGATCCATCCCCCCAGTGCGGGGCCGACGATCGGGCCGAACATGGCGCCGATGCCGAAGATCGCCATGGCCATCCCTTGCTGGTAAGGGGGGAAGGTCTCCATCATGATCGCCTGGCTCATCGGGATCAGCGCGCCTCCGGCTGCTCCCTGGAGGATGCGGAAGAAGATCAGCAGCCCCAGGGAAGGGGCGGCGCCGCAGAGAAAGGACGACAGGGTGAAAAGGACGATGCAGGTGATCAGGAACCGTTTGCGGCCGAACATGCGGGCGAGCCACCCCGTCATCGGCAGGACGACGGCGTTTGAGACCAGGTAGGAGGTCAGGACCCAGGTGATCTCGTCGGTGCCCGCGTTGAGGCTTCCCTGCATATGGGGGAGGGCGACGTTGGCCACGGAGGTGTCGATGATCTCCATGATCGCCGGCAGCATGACCGTGACCGTGATCAGCCACTTGTTGACGTTTCTTTCTTCCGATTCCATGTACGTCTCTTGTTAAAGCGAAGGCGATGGTGCCCTCTTTGGGGGAGCGCCATCTCCGGCTCGGTCAACGAAAGGCCTCGCGCCGGGAATGGCGCTCCCCCTGCGTAAAGGCTTGCCCCACCTGTCTGCTTTAGTGGCCGAAGATCACGTCGTGGTAGCTCTTCCCGGTGAGGATGGTGGGAACGACGCTCATCCCCACCCTCAGCAGATGTTGCGGGTCGCTTCCCTGGTCGATGGCGATACGCACCGGAATCCTCTGGATCACCTTCACGTAGTTGCCGGTCGCGTTTTCCGGCGGCAAGAGCGAAAAGGCCGCCCCGGTCCCCGCCATGATGCTTTCCACCTTGCCGCGGAAGACGTGGCCCGGATAGGTGTCCACGGTGAATTCGACCGCCTGCCCCGGCCGCACGTGGGTGAGCTGGCTTTCCTTGTAATTGGCGGTCACCCAGGCGTCCTTCAGGGTCACCACCGCCATCAGCCCCTGCCCCGGCTGGACGTAATTGCCCGGTTCGACCGTCTTGCGGGTGATGTAGCCGTCGCTTGGGGCATAGATCCTGGTGTAGGAAAGGTTCAGGCTGGCGTTTTCGAGCTCACCCTGCTTCTGGGCGATGCGGGCATCGCGGGACCCGTTCGGCGCGGCGCCTACCATGGCCAGGGCCCGGCGTTCCGACTCCCGTGCTTCCTTGAGCTGGCTTTCGGCAACCCGGTGCGCGGTCCGGGCCCGGTCCAGCTGCTCGCGCGGGATGACTTCCTTGGCAAACAGCGCCTCGGCCCGCCTCAGGTCGATCCTGGCCTGTTCGAGCTGGGCGTTGGCCACCCCGATCATGGCACGGGCACTCTCCACCTGGGCGTAGTCGCCCGAGGTTTCGTTGCGCGCCATGTCCAGGGAGGCGGCCGCCGTCTTCTGGCGCGCCTGGAAGTCCGCCCCGTCCAGTTCCACGAGGAGATCCCCTTGGCGCACGAACTGGTTATCCACCACCAGGACCCGCTTCACCGGTGCGGCGATCCGGCTGGAAACGGAATGGATGTGGGCCTCGATGAAGGCGTCGTCGGTTTCGATATGGGTCTGGCTTCGTGCCCACTGGCGCAGACCGAAAATGCTCCCCAAGACGATCAGCACGATGAGGGCGAGCCCCCCGCGCTGCTTTTTGCTGAGCCCCTTTTTCTTCGGTTCTTCCGGGTCCTCGACCACCGTCTGATTCTCCTTTACCTCTGCCATCGGTCCTCCCAAATCTGTCGTGCCCTGCTTCCTAAAGCTCGCCGATCGCCCGTTTGACCCGGGCCGCTGCCACCTGGTAATCGAACATGCTCTGGAAATAATCGACCCGCGTCTGGGTGAGCAGGGTCTGGGCGTCCACGACGTCGGTCGCGGTACCCACCTTTTCCTGGTAGCGGTCCCGGGTGATGCGGAGGTTTTCCACCCCCTGCTCGATCGCCTTTTCCGCCACCGTGATCCTTTCCTTGGCTACCCTGAGGTCGTTTTGCGCCGAGGCAAGCTCCAGGGCGACCCGGGTTTCCAGGTCGCGCAGGCGCGCTTCGTCCCGGCTGCGTGCCTTCACCGCTTCGCGGACCCGCGCCGTCGTCGCCAGGCCGTCGAAGAGGTTCACCTTGAAGCCGACCGTGGCGGACATGATCGCCGGCTCGGTGACCTTGCTGTTTTGCTGGTAGTCCAGAGCGAGTCTCAGGAAGAACTCCGGGTAGTAGTTGGTTTTCGCTTCCTTGACCGCCAGGTCCCCGATGCTTACCACCTGGCGCTGGGCCTGGATCTCGGCCCGGTTCGAAAAATCGACCCGTTCCCCGGCCGCCGGCATCCCGCCGATCCGGAAATCCTCGGTGAGTTCGGCACGAAAGCCAGGCGTCGCCCCGATCAGATAGTCGAGATTGAGCCAGCCGTTTTCCACTTGGTTCTGGGCCGCCAGGAGCTTCTGACGTGCCGCTGCCACACGTACCTCGGCCTGGAGGAGGTCGTTTCGGGTGACCACCCCCTCGTCGAAAAGTGCCTGCGCCGTCTTTCGATGCGCGGTCATCTGGGCCAGTTCGTCGTTGGCCGCTTCCACCAGCTTTTTCGCCTCCAGAACACCGAAGTAGGCGCGGACCACCTGCAGGAAGAGATCCTGTTCCGCTCCCGAATAGCCGTAGTGCGCCGCCTGGCGTTGCAGCTGCGCCTCCTCGATCCGGGTCTTGGTGCGGCCGAAATCGTAGAGGGTCTGGTAGATGGAGAAATTGAGGAAGGCGTAGTCGGGATCCTGGGTCTCCGCGCTGACCGGTCCGAGACTGAACCCCTGGGCGGCCTGCTGGGCGGTGTAGCCGGCCTGGAGGTCGACCCTCGGCAGCCGTGCGCTGCGCGCCACGTCGATCTGGTCCTGGGCCATGGTCTCCTCGTAGGAGGTGGCCTTGAGCCCGAGGTTGGTGGCCCGCGCCCGGTTCAGGCTGTCCGATAGGGTGAGTGTTTCTGCCTGGGCAACTCCCGCCATCAGGAGGAGTGCCGCGAGTATACCTGCCGTTTTTTGCATGACAGTTCCTCCTGTTATCTTCGGATCTTATCGAGTAGTTGCATCAGCGATTCGATTTCGCCCGGCTCCAGCTTCGAGGTCAGGCGCGCCTGGACCGTGTGTGCCATCGGGGTCAGCTCCTTTTGGAAGGATTTCCCCCTGTCGGTCAGGCAGATCCGGTAGGCCCTGCGATCCTCGGGATGGGTGCCGCGGATCACGAGCCCCTCCTTCTGCAACCGGTCGATCAGCCCCCCCATCGTGGTGCGGTCGATCTGGCTCCGCGCGGAAAGTTCCGCCTGGGTGAGACCGTCCTCCTGCCACAGGAACCTGAGCAGCCCGTACTGTTGCGGGGTTACGTCGTAACCCTCGAACTCTTCCTTGAAGATGGCACAGGCGCGCTGGTAGGCCTTGGCCAACAGGAATCCCACGCTCTTCTCGATATCGAATTTGTCCGGATCGGCCATGACGCTCGCCTCCCTTGCAAATCTTTCTTTACGTACCCGGTTATCTCATGAGAACAGCTCATTATGCATATTATCAGTATGCTGTCAATTGCGGCAAGGCAAAATTTCCCAAGGGTTTTCCGCATGAGCTGCGGGTGAATGACCCGGCAGGGGCGACATTCATGTCGCGATTTGCGAAGGTGGATCGCGCCAAGAAATGCCGCTTCTACCATGTGGTAGTTGGGTAGGTCGCGTTGAGGGACGAAACGCGACGCAGCGGCCGGCGGGTTTTGGGTTTTATGGGATGGTGGGGCGGGACGTCGCGTTTGGTGCCTCGACGCGACCTGCGGGGTGGCAAAACGATACGAGACCGGCCGGAGCCCAGCTTGTCGCGCTCCGGCCGGTCTCGTATCTAATTACTACTGCTGCAGCTGCTCGGGTTTCAACCCCACGATAAGGTTCCCCCAGTGGGTGCCGTTGACGAAGATGGGGAGGGCGAGGTCGTTGAGGATCTCACCGGTATCGCGCATGTGGGTCTGCAGCAGCATCGGCGCGGTATTCCTGGCCCGCTTGATCTCGGTGTCGTTGGCGGTGTACATCCTTTTTTCCCGGCTCTGGACCGTGTCGATCTCGTAGTTGCCGGTAAGCGGTTTCTGGTTTTTGGCGTGGTGGGTGCCGATGTAACCGTTGACGTCGACGCCGACGACGTAGATGGCCCCCGGGATCTTCTCCAGTGATTCGTCGAAAATCGGCTGCAGCTCGGCGTCGAAGGCGGAGTTGTAGGCGACGCGGAACTTCGGCGGGTTGGTGTTGGGAATCGAGACGTAGTTGCGGTCGAAGACGTTCACCCCCCTCTGGGCGATCGCCGCCATCCGCTCCTGGATCTTGTCCCGCTGGTTCCGCGCCAACTCGACGATCTCCTCCACTCTCCCCCGGCCGGTCTTGATCCGGGAGACCATCTCCAGCATCTTCTCGGTGATGCTGCGCAGGTCCTTGGAGTAGCGGTTGGAGTCCTCCAGGTAGTTAAGGGTTCCCTTGCTGAGGCTGTGAATGTCGGCGATCTGCCGGTTGATCTCCTCGTTGGTGACGGTGATTTCCCGCGAGGCCGTGGCGATCCGGGCCAGCTGCGAGCTGTTGCTCTCCGAGTCGTTGACCAGCGCCTCGAAATGCCGCGAGGCGTCCTCGATGACGGAACGGGTCTCGGTGGTGTAGGTGCTGATCTGCATGGTTTCTTTTTCGGTGTTCCTGACGTTTTTGAGCATCTCGTCGATGTTCCAGGAGATCTCCTTGGTCGCCTTGTTCACCCGCTCGGCCAGGGCGCGCACCTCGTCGGCGACAACCGCGAAGCCGCGTCCGTGCTCCCCGGCACGGGCCGCTTCGATGGCGGCGTTCAGGGCGAGGAGGTTGGTCTGGTCGGAGATGTCCTCGATCAGGGAGACCATGTCCTTGATCTTCTCGGAGTTGGTGTTGAGGGTGTGCACGGTCTGGTTGAAATCGCCCAGCCGGGTGCTGATCAGGCCGATCTTGCCGGTGACGTCGAGGAGGTCGGAGCGCGATTTTTCCGCGTTCTGGTGGTTGTCGCTGATGGAGGTGGATATGTCATGGGTGCTCTGGGTGATTTCGACGATCGCCTGTCCCGCCTCCTGGCTCGAGGTGAGGATGATGTCCGAGAGCTCGCCCTGGCGCTTGGAGTTGTCGAGGGAGCCATCCACCTGCTTGACCACCTTGGTGCTTTCCACGGCGATCCCCAGGGCCATCACCTTGGTGTCGGCGAGGATCTCCTTCACTACGCCGAGAAATTTGTTGTAGTTCTCGGACAGCTCCCTGATCTCGTCGTAGGTTACCAACGGGACATCCACCGAAAGGTCCTTGGCCTCGAAGGTGGCCGAGATCCGCTTCAGGGGGCGAACCAGCATGTAACGGAGAAAGACGATGCAGCCGACCGATGCGGCGAAGGAAACCAGGCACAAGGCGATGCACAGATACTCGCCGGTTTGGGCCGCCGACATCACCTTTTCCAGCTGGCTTTCTTTCAGGTGCAGATCCCGCAAGGTTTGGTACTGACGGTGGTTCTGGATATAGAACACCGTAACCGTCAATACCTGGATCGCCAGTAAAAAGACGATGTTGCCCGCCATCTTCTTGGTCAATGAGTTGAAAAAATTTCGTTCCAGGAACGAGTAGAGGCTCTTTATCCCACCCATGAATTCCCCTCGCTGTGAGTTTGTTTCGTTGGCAACGCCATTGTTACCTCAGAGTAATATCGGCACCGCGTGGGGATACTTTAGAACTTCGTTTCATCTTTAATGAAGAAAATGCGTAGCGGCTTGCCGGGGTGGGGATCGAGCGGAAAAAACCTTGCCGGTGCGTGGCGCTGTGGGGGCCGCAGAGCGGGCACTCCGTGCCTGGGGCAAGGGAAATGGAGGGTGGGCAGAAGGCTGCCCACCCTATGGGGAGATGGTCATCGGTCGCGGCACGCCGAGACGTGGGGATGCGGTGACGGTGCTACTTGGCGGCGCCTTTGCGGGCGTACGGGTTGGGGAGGTTATAGAGCTTTTGGTAAAACGCCATGGTTCCGATCACCTTCTTGACGTAGTCCCGGGTTTCCCCGAACGGGATGTTCTCCACGAACTCGTCCTGCGGCAGGTCGCCGAAGTTGCGCTGCCACCTTTTCACGTTACCCGATCCCGCGTTGTACGAGGCGACCGCCAGGGGGAGGTTGCCGTCGTTGCTCTTCAAAAGGTCCTTCAGGTGCTTCGTGCCGAGGCGGATGTTCAGCTCCGGCCGGGTCAGCCGCGCCGAGTCGCCGTGGGAGATCCGGTCCGCGGTAGCGGGCATGATCTGCATCAGTCCTACCGCCCCCACCGGGGAGACCGCGCCGGGGGCGAAGGTGCTCTCCGCGTACATGATGGCGTAGACCAGGCTTTCCGGCAGGCCGTTGGCGGCGGCGTTTTTTACCACCGGTTCCCGAAAGGCGAGGGGGTAGCGGATCCCCAAGGCGGTGGCGCTGTCCCGATCGATCTTCTTTCCCTTGGTGGCGGCATGGTAGGCGCCGTTGTAGTTCTCCATTTCCAGGTAGAGCCGGACCACGGCCAGGGTGTTCTTGGTTTTGCGCGCCTGGAGTTCCCGCGCCGCCTCGTCGTAAAGCCCCAGGGCAATCAGCGCCTTTTCCCGCTCGAACCCGGCCGGATACGGTAGGTTCTCGCGGAGGTTCACCGGCGGGTGCGCCGGTTCGGCCACCAGAGTCCCGTTGTTGCAAAGCCAGGCGTAGTAGCCGAAGGGATACTCGGCGCAAAGCTGGGCCAGCTGGGTTGCGCCCCCTTTCGGGTCGCCCGAGGCGATCAGCGATTTTCCGAGCCAGTAAAGGGCCCGTTCCCGGAAGTCGTCGCGCTCGGCGAGGCGCTTTAAGAGTCGCCCGGCCTCCGGGTAGCTTGCCGACTGGTACGCGGCCCAGGCCGTTTCCCAAAGGACCGTGCCGTTCGGCTTTTGCTCGGGATGGCGCGCCAGGTACTTCTGGAAAAGTGGGAGCGCCTCCTTCGGCTTGCGCTGGAAACGCTTCAGGTAGGCGGCTTTCAAGAGCGCCTCGTCGGAGAGGGGGCCCAATTCCGGGGCGTTGGCCAGCTTCAGGAAAAGGGCGTACGCTTCATCGCCTCTTCCGGCGCTGTCAAGGGTCCGCCCGAGCCAGAGGTTGGCCTCGGTGCTGCAGCCGGTGATCCCGCTTTGTACCGCCACCTTCAGGAGCTCCTCCGCGTCGGCATAGCGCTTGGCGCGGGAAAGGGCCTGGCCCCGCTTCAGGCGCACCTTGCATATGGTTTCGGCGTTTTCACCTTCCAGCGGGGTCTGGGAAAGGGTCTCGGCGGCACGGGCAAAACGGCCGACGTCGAAAAGCGTTGCGGCCCGTTTCATGAGCTCTGCCGTGCTGTAGGGGGATACCGCGGCTCCGCGCCCGGCAAGCCCTTGCAGTTCCTGGGCGGCAGTGTCGGCGATCGGCGCTGCCGGGTAGTTGATCCAGGTCTCGCGCAGGATCTTGACCGCCTCCGGGAGCTCGCCCAGGTTGGCCCGGCAGCGCGCGCTGCCCAGGACGGCCTGCAGGGAATCGTTGCCGGCGGGGTAGCGCTCGATGAAGCTGGCGTAGCTTGCCAGCGCTTCCTTGTTGTAGCCGCCGGCGTACAGGGTGTCGGCGTAGAGGATCCAGGCGGAACGGACCAGGCGGCTGTCGCGGTAATCCTTCAGGAGTTTGTAGAGCGGGACCAGGGCTTCATCGTTTTTCTTGAGCTTGGAGAGGGCAAGTCCCTGGTAATAGAGGGCGTAATCGGCCAGAAGGGGGTAGCTTTGGGCGGCATTCGCCATCTGCTGGGCCGCTTCGTCCCAAAGTTCCAGCTTGGCGGCGCTGTAGCCGAGGAGCAGGGCCTTCGGCCCGTTGTCGGCGCTGCTTTTCCCCGCCGCTGCGTGCGCACCCTGGTAGTCCTTCGCTTTTAAATGGGCTGCGGCGGTGGCCAGCGCCTCGTCTCCGGGCTTGGAGGCGTAAACGGTGGTGATGGCGGAGGTGCTGAGGGCAAAAGAAAGGACGGTAGCCGCGACGAAGCGGTTCAACATGATAACGACTCCCTTGGTCGGTGATCGGCAAAGCAACTCACTAAACTACCGGACCCTTTCCCAAATGGCAAAGGATTTTTGGCCAAGGGAATGGAGATGAAACCCGTAAACAGATTGACATCCCGAGGGGGGTTCTGCATTATCGGAGTTCCTGCATTAGAAACGATCACTGTATTTCGGGGGCGTTAGGGAGTCGAAGCGGCCCATCGAGCAAAATACGGGTCCCTTCCCCCGGCGGGGGAGGTTTCAGGGATGGAGGACGGTTGAAAAGGTTGGGAAGGGGAAATTATGCGCAAAGGTAAGGACGCCGGCAAACAGGCGGTACTGAAGCTTCTTCAGGGGGGACGGCCGGTTCAGTTCCGCCAGATGCTCCAGCTGCTCGGAATAAACCGCGGCGAGCGGGATTACCTGGAGAACCTGCTGGACCATATGGTCGAGAAGGGCGAAATCATCCGGATGACCGGGCGCTACTACACCGCTCCCGGCGGGGGGCGCGGCATCCGCGGCAAGCTCTCGCTGCACCGGGACGGCTACGGCTTCGTGGTCCCCGAGGACGGCGGCGACGATCTTTTCGTTCCGGCCCGGTACCTGCGCGAATATATGAACGGCGACGTGGTGGAGGCCCAGGTGGTTTCCACCGGGCGGGGCGGGAAAAGGGAAGGGCGCGTGGTCGGGCTCATTCAGCGCGGGGTGACCAGCGTGATCGGGCGCTTCGAGCCGGTCGGCAAGGGGGGGAGGATCATCCCGGACGACCAGCGGATCGGCCGGGACCTCATCGTTTCCCCCGGCGCAACCGGCGGGGCGAAGCCCGGTGAGGTCGTCGTCGCGGTGATCACTTCCTATCCCGACGAGGTGCGCGGCCTGGAGGGGAAGGTGACCGAGGTGCTCGGCAACCCCCACGACCCCGAGGTCGAGGTCCTCTCCGTGATCAAGAAGTTCGACCTTCCCTACCAGTTCACCCCGGAGCAGTTGGCCGATGCCGAGGCGCTGGCCCAGCCGGTGGACGACGCGGCGCGTGCCGGCCGGACCGACCTGCGCGAGCGGGTGACGGTCACCATCGACGGGGAAACGGCCCGCGACTTCGACGATGCCGTCTCCGTCTCCCGGGAAGGGGACCGGATCCGGCTCTTCGTCTCCATCGCCGACGTTTCCCACTACGTGCGCGAAGGTTCCCGGATCGACGTCGAGGCGTACCGGCGTGGCACCTCGGTCTATTTTCCCGACCGCGCCATCCCGATGCTTCCGGAAGCGCTGAGTAACGGGATCTGTTCCTTGAACCCCAACGTCGAGCGGCTCGCCATGACCGCGGAGATGCTCTTCGATGCGGAGGGGGAGTGCGTGGTCTCCCGGTTCTACCCGAGCGTCATCAAGAGCTCGGCGCGGCTTACCTACACCATCGTGCGCCAGATCCTGGTGGATAAGGACCCCGCCGTGATCGCCGGGCACCAGGAACTGGTCCCGCACCTCACCGTCATGGAGGAACTCGCCCAAAGGCTCAACACGCGGCGCAAGGGGAGGGGGAGCATCGATCTCGATCTTCCCGAGCCGCAGATCATCCTCGACCTGCAGGGGGAGACCACTGCCATCGTCCGGGCCGAGCGCAACCTGGCCCACCGGATCATCGAGGAATTCATGCTGGCCGCCAACGAGGCGGTGGCGACCTTCCTGGAAGGGGTGCCGGTTCCCTCTCTCTACCGGGTGCACGAAGAGCCCGATCCTTTGAAGCTCAAGGACCTTTCCGAGTTCGTCTTCAGTTTCGGCTACGAGCTCAGGTTTTCCGAGGAGAAGGGGGTGCCCCCCAAGGCGCTGCAGGCGCTTTTGGCGCAGGTGGAAGGAAAGCCGGAAGAGCGGCTGATCAACGAGGTGCTCTTGCGTTGCATGAAACAGGCGCGCTACAGCGAGGAGAACCTGGGTCA
Source organism: Geomesophilobacter sediminis (assembly GCF_016458275.1). Lineage (GTDB taxonomy): Bacteria > Desulfobacterota > Desulfuromonadia > Geobacterales > Geobacteraceae > Geomesophilobacter > Geomesophilobacter sediminis. The sequence goes on along the minus strand of NZ_JAEMHM010000004.1, from coordinate 29,358 downwards.
TTACGGCCTTGCCTCCCCCTGCTATACCCACTTCACCTCCCCGATCCGCCGCTATCCGGACCTCGTGGTGCACCGGATCCTGAGGCGGGTGACCGCGGGGCGGATGACCCAGACGGACCGGGACCGGCTGGAAGGGTACCTCCCCGAAGCCTCCGTCCATACCAGCAAGCGGGAGCGGGTCGCCATGGAAGCCGAGCGGGAGATGGTCGACCTGAAGAAAATGCAGTTCATGCGCGACAAGATCGGCGAGGAGTACGACGGCTTCATCACCGGGGTCACCTCGTTCGGCCTGTTCGTCGAACTGGTCGAGCTCTTCGTCGAGGGGATGATCCCGGTGGCGACGCTGCCCCAGGACTTTTACGTTTTGCAGGAGAAGCAGCACGCCCTGATCGGGGAGCAAAGCCGCATCCGCTACCGGATCGCCGACAAGATCCGGGTGAAGGTGGCGGCGGTGAACGAGGCGCGCAAGCAGGTCGAGTTCGCCCTGGTCCAGGGACTTTCCGCCGCGCCGCGGGTGCCGCTCACCGAGGCGGAGAGCTACGCCAAGGTTCCGATCCGGGGCAAGCGCCCCAAGCCGAAAAGGCGCTGAAAGCTGTTGCCCTTCAATTTCCCCCTATGTTATAAAGATCGACTGGACCGGATGTCGCAGTTGCCCGAAATGAGAGCACAAAAAGAGAGCAGATGATGGCTGAAGAAAAAGTTTTGCCTTTTATGGAGCACCTCGTAGAGCTGAGGAAAAGGCTCATCGTCTGCGTGATCGCCATAGTTATCGGTATGGGTATCGCCTGGAACTTCTCCTCTGACCTGTTGAACTTCGTGGAGAAGCCGCTGACCGGGAGGACCTACCTCACCGAGATCAAGAAGACGCTCTATGGCGAGATGAAGCGCCGCTATCCCGAGGCGTACGCCCGGTACAAGCTGGACCAGGAGGTCGCGGTCCCGGAAAAGCAGCGCATGCTGAACTACAGCGCGCCGCTGGAGCCGTTCTTCATCCAGTGCAAGATCTCCATGCTGGCCGGGATGGTGCTGGTGCTGCCGGTGCTGTTCCACCAGTTCTGGCTCTTCGTCGCCCCGGGGCTGACCAGGAACGAGCGACGCATGGTGGTTCCCTTCGTGTCGGTGGCCTCGCTCAGCTTCTGCGTCGGCGCGCTTTTTTTCCTGATCGTGATCTGGCCGGTGATCATCAACTTCTCCCTCTCCTATGAGGCCGCCGGGTTGCAAAGCTGGTTCAACATCTCCGCCTATATCAACTTCTGCTTGCGGCTCATCCTCATCTTCGGGTTGATCTTCGAGTTGCCGATCTTGTCCCTGCTATTGGCGCGTTTTGGGATCGTGAACTACCAGATGCTGGCGACGCGCCGCAAATACGCGCTCTTGGCCAGCTCGATCATCGCAGCATTCCATGCGGACCTGGTGACCATGTTCGTCATCATGATCCCGCTTTACCTCATGTACGAAATCAGCATCTGGGTGGCGCTCGTCTTCGCGAAAAAACCGAAAGCCGCCTAAGGTGCGCGAGCAGGACCAATGATTATTTATCGGAAGATCGAGGACATCGCGGAAAAGCTGCGGCGTCCGGTCGTGACCATCGGGAACTTCGACGGAGTCCACCTCGGGCACCGCGCCATTTTTCGGCGGGTGAAGGAAGTGGCCCGCGCCTTCGACGGGGTATCCGTCGTCGTCACCTTCGTTCCGCATCCGCTCCAGGTGCTGCGTCCCCAGGTTGGGGTGCGGCTGATCACCTGTCCGAAGCAGAAAGAACGCCTGCTCGAAGCCTCCGGGATCGACTGCCTGGTCGAGATTCCCTTTGACCAGGAATTCGCGGCCCTTTCGGCACCGGAGTTCGTGAAACAGGTCCTGGTCGACCGGATCGGAATGGAGCACCTGGTGATCGGCTACGACTATGCCTTTGGCCGGGGTAGGGAAGGGGACGTGAAGCTCCTGCAGAAGCTCGGGGAGAAGTACGAGTACTCGGTCGAGGTGATGCAGCCGGTATCCGACGGCTCGACCATCTACAGTTCCACCGCGGTACGCAACATGGTCGCGGAAGGGGATGTCGGCGGGGTCGTTTCCGTGCTTGGCAGGCACTACTGCATTACCGGGTCGGTCGTGCCGGGCCATCATCGGGGGCGTGGGCTCGGCTTTCCGACCGCGAACCTGGAAACCGAGATGGAGCTTTATCCTGCGGCCGGCGTCTATGCCGTGAAGGCGAAAGTCGACGGTTCGGTCTACGACGGCGCCTGTAACATCGGTACCAATCCGACCTTCGGCAACGACAACGTGACCATGGAAGTCTTTCTCTTCGATTTCGAAGGAGACCTGTATGGCCGTGAGATGTCCGTCTATTTCGTGGAAAGGCTGCGGGGCGAAAAGCGTTTCTCCGACCTGGAGGCGCTGAAAGATGCGATCGCCGCCGACGTCCGCCGCGCCAAGGAGATCTTGGGTCGGACCCGCATCATCGAGTACCACGACGGCGCTGAGCAATGAGCAGTAAGGTTTGACCTGGTGTCCTTGGTGCCCCTTAGGTGCCTGCGCCAGCCACCCAACTATCAAGAAAACAAAGGATCACTTTGATCAAAGGTAAAGCCGATTTTAAGCTCTGGGCCGGCATCGGGGTCAGCGCCTTCTTCCTGTTCCTGCTGTTTCGCAGCATCGATCCCGACAAGCTCCTGAGCGCCCTCAAGGAGATGGACTACCGCTACCTGCTCCCGGCCCTGGTCCTCACCTTCGTCAGCTATTTCATGCGCGCCGTCCGCTGGAAATACCTGCTCCTCCCGGTCAAGGAAACCCGGCTCGGGACGCTCTTCAGCTCCACCCTCATCGGCTACATGGCGAACAACCTCCTCCCGGCCCGGCTGGGGGAACTGGTGCGCGCCTACTCCCTGGCCAAGAAGGAAAACATCCCGACCCCCACGGTCTTCGCCACCCTGGTCCTGGACCGGCTCTGCGACGGTTTCTCGGTACTTCTGATCCTGGTGGTCGCGTTCTTTTCGGTGCAGCTTCCCCCCGGGATGGAAAAGATCCAGCACGGCCTGGTCACCGGCGGCTACGTCACCCTCGCCCTTTACATCGCGGTGCTCGGTTTCCTGGTGCTCCTCACCCGGCTGACCGACTGGACCCTGGGGGTGGTCGCGAAGATCCTGGGCCCGTTTCCGGAACGCTTCCGGACCAAGGTCCTGGAACTTCTCTCCTCGTTTCTGGGCGGGATCCGTTTCCCCAAGCTCCCGGGCGAAATCTCCGGGATCATCGTCACCTCGGTGCTGATCTGGGCGACCGCCGTCTGGCCGGTCGACCTGGTGCTCCGCTCCTTCGGCATTGCCCTCCCGATCACGGCTTCCATGTTCATCATGGTGTTTTTGGTCTTCGCCGTCATGGTCCCCGCGTCTCCGGGGTACGTCGGCACCTACCATTTCGCCTGCGTCACCGCACTTTCCGCTTTCCGCATCCCCACCGAAAAGGCGCTCAGCGTGGCGCTGGTAATACATGCCATGGGGTTTTTCCCGGTGATCGTGGCCGGCCTGTTCGTACTCTGGCGGGACAAGGTCTCCCTGAGCGCGCTTTCCCACGAAACGGAAGTCCATGAAGGGTGAAACGCAACCGCAACCGATGGAGTGGTACCCGACGCCGAGTTACCTGGCCAAGCGCCGCGTGATCCTGGAGTTTGTCGCCGGGCTCGACGTCTCCCGCTTCCTGGAGGTCGGCTGCGGCGCGGGTGATCTGCTCTCGGTCCTGGAAAAGAAGGGGCTCAGCGGCGTGGGGATCGACCTTTCCGCTTCGGCGCGGGCCGCGGCGCGGACCCGGGTCTCGGGAGGCGCGGTCGCCGTGAGCGATGCGGAACTTGCCGGCTTGGACGGGGGCTTCGACCTTGTCATCGCTTCCGAGGTCATGGAGCACTGCGAGGACGACATCGCGTTTCTGGAACTTCTGGGCGGAAAGCTCCACGATGGTGGGCATCTTCTGCTGACGGTTCCCTCCCACATGGACAAGTGGGGGGCCAACGACGACTTCTGCGGCCATGTCCGGCGCTACGAACGGGCGGAGCTCAACGAAAAGCTCGTCCGGGCCGGATTCGAACCGCTGGCGATCTACTGCTACGGCTTTCCCATCTGCAATATCATGAAGCCGCTTTACGACCGGGCCATCTCCAAGGAACTCGACCAGGAAAAATCGGCCGAGGAACGGACCCAAAACAGCTCCGGGATGTGGCTTTTCCCCGCGGTGAAGCGGCTTTTCTACCTGTTGTTCAATGATCTGACCATGGCTCCCTTCTATATGCTGCAGCGCCCGTTCTACGGGACCGAACTCGGCAACGGGTTCTTCGTCGCAGCCAGGAAAGCCCCGTCGCTTGAGGACCGAAAATGACTGAGATCAGGAAACGTCTCGACATCTTTGCCCTGCTGTCGTTCCTTCTCCCCCTGCTGCTCTACCTGATCACCCTGGCCCCTTCGGTCACCTTCTTCGACAGCGGCGAGTTCATTACCGCCACCTCCTGTCTGGGTGCCGCCCATTCCCCCGGCTATCCGCTTTTTATCAACTACGCCAAGGCATTTACCTGGCTTCCCTTTGGCTCCATCGCCTTCCGGGTCAATTTCGCCACCGCGGTCTCCGCCGGGCTTGCCTGCTACGGCGCCTACCTGCTCACCTTCACCCTGCTGGGGAAGGAGGATTTCCCGGGAGCGCCGGGGACGGGAGCGCTTTTCCGCCGCGGGGCTTCGCTCGCTGCAGCACTTGCCTTTGCCGGTACCCCCAGGCTCTGGCTGCAGTCCAACCACGACAAGCCGTATCCGCTTTTGGCCTTCATCTGCGGCATCGTTTTTTACCTGATGCTTCGCTGGCGCGACAGCGTCGACGCCGATGCGGAACATCCGGGTTACGTCTACCTCGGGGCCTTTCTTTGCGGCCTGGGGACCGCGGCGCACCAGATCATGGTCCTCATGATCCCGGTGTACGCCTATCTCCTCATCTCCAAGAACTGGCGCGTCATCCTGCGGGTGCGGGAGATCATCCTCGCCCTGAGTTTCGGCATCCTCGGCTTCGCCATCCAGCTGCACCTCATCGTCCGGGCGCTGCAAAAACCCCTTTTGAACTGGGGGGATTCCAAGGACCTGGGGCAGTTCCTCTGGACCATGCTCCGCAAGGGCTACCCGGTGGAGAAGCCGGTCCGCGACTTGAAACTCCTCTGGATCCAGATGAACGCCTTCAACGTTCCCCACGAGTACACCGCGGTCGGTATAACGCTGCTGGTGCTGGGGCTCTTCTTCTGCCTTAAGAAAAACCGGGATGCCGCCATCGCCTACCTGGTGGGCATCTTCTCGTTCCTGCTGGTCATCGCCGGCTACTTCGACGCACCGGCCGATCTGGTCTTTCTTTCCGAGGAATTCTTCACGCCGCTCTATCTCTTAAGTGCCGTCTTCATCGGGGTTGCCCTCTTCGGCATCCTGGCCACGATCGCCCAGCGCTTCCCGGCGCTGACCGCACGGCGGGCGGCCAACTTCCTGGTCCCGGTCTCCCTTTTCCTGTTCCCGGCCGCGGTCTGCGCCCTCAACTTCCAGGAAAACGACCAGCACGAAAACTACATCGCTTATGATTACGCCTCGAACTCGCTCCGCTCGCTCCCTCAGAACACCGTCTACTTCACCTGGGGCGATTCGGGCGCCTTTCCGCTTTGGTACCTCCAGGGGGTGGAGCGGATGCGCGACGACCTCGACATCCTGCATACCCCGCACCTGGTCTTCCGCTGGTACCTCGATGCCTTCCCGATCCTGAAGAACAGCCGGCTGGCGAGCCAGCAGCTCGATTCACTCTCTCCCGAGGCGGCCCTTTTCCTTGCCATTTCGGAGCAGGTGGGCAGCCGGCCGGTCTTCGTCGACTTTTCGACCCGGTATTCGGTCCCCTTCGGGGGCGGCTTCCAGCCCCGCCAGCGCGGCATCTCGTACCGGATCGTGCCCCAGGGTGTGCCGGTGGTTCCCCCCGAACAGGAGGTGTGGAGCCTTTACACGCTGCGCGGCATCACCGGGGGGGACATGTTCTTCCGCGACCTCGACACCGGCAAGGCGATCCAGATCTATGCCAGCAGCCATCTGGAGGCCGGGGAGTCCCTTTTGAGCGTCGGCGCCCTGGCCGCCGGCCTCAACGAGGTGAAACTGGCCCAGACGATCACCCCTGAACTTGGCCCCCAGGCGGCCCAGATTCTCGGGAAGTACGGGTACCGATGAGTCCCGCCGTCACCGGAAAAACGAAGGTGCTCGGGATCATCGGGTTTCCGGTCTCCCACTCCCTCTCCCCGGTCATGCACAACGCGGCCTGCGCCGCGCTGGGGCTCGACTACGTCTACGTTCCTTTCCCCACCGCGGTCGAGGATCTCCCTGCCGTGCTGGCCGGGTTCAAAGCCTCCGGTGTTGCCGGTTTCAACGCCACCATCCCCCACAAGGTCGCCCTGATCCCGCTTCTGGACGAGATCTCCCCGGAAGCACGACTGGTCGGGGCGGTGAACACGGTGGTGATTCGGGAGGGGCGGGCCTTTGGGTACAACACCGACGGCATCGGGCTTTTGACCGCGCTCTCCCTGGATCTCGGCTTCCAGCCGCCGGGGAAATCGGTGCTGGTGCTGGGTGCCGGCGGGGCGGCGCGCAGCGCGGTCTTTGCCCTGGCCGATGCGGGGTGTGCCCGGGTCACCGTTGTCAACCGTTCGCCGCAGCGGGGCGTTGAACTGTCCGGTGCCTTCGCTTCGCATTTCCCCGAGGTGCAGATCGAGGCCGCACCACCGGAGCAATTGGCCGATCCCGCCTTTATGGGAGCGTTCGATCTTCTGGTGAATACGAGTTCGGTGGGGATGCGGGACGACTTTTTCCCGGGATTGCACCTTGATTTGATGAGAAAAGATGCAGTCGTCTACGACATGGTGTATGCTCCACCGGTCACGCCCCTGTTGCGCAAGGCCGGGGAACTGGGAATGCAGGGGGCCAACGGGCTCGGAATGCTCGTCGCCCAGGGGGAGTCGGCCTTCGCCTTCTTTACCGGGGCCACCCCGCCGGCGGGGCTCATGCGCGCCTCCCTGACGGCCGTCCTTGAGGGGAAGTCTTGACAGTTACGAAAAATCAAAATAATATCGCCACGATGTGCATTCCCGCGCCGAGGTTCGTATGCAGATAAGCAGGCTGGGTGAACTCCTGGTCGGCAACAACATGATCACCAAGGAACAGCTCAAGGACGCCCTCGCCGAACAGAAGGAGTCCGGGGGACAGCTGCGTCTTGGCGCGATCCTGATCAAAAACGGCCTGATCACCGAGACGGATCTCACCTCTTTCCTCTCCAAACAGTACGGCGTTCCCACCATCAACCTCTCCGATTACGAGGTCGAACCCGCCGTCATCAAGATCATCCCCGCCGAAATCGCTCACAAGTACCAGATCGTCCCGGTGAACCGCGCCGGTTCGACCCTCATCATCGCGATGAGCGATCCTTCCAATATCTTCGCCATCGATGACATCAAGTTCATGACCGGCTACAACGTCGAGGTGGTCGTCGTCTCCGAGTCGGCCATCAAGACTGCCATCGACCGGCTCTACGACCAGAGCGCGTCCTTGGCCGACGTGATGAGCGATCTGGAGCTCGAGGACCTCGAGGTGGTGGGGGAAGAGGAAGACGTCGACATCGGCTCGCTGGAGCGCGCCACCGAGGACGCGCCGGTCGTCAAGCTGGTCAACCTGATCCTTACCGACGCCATCAAGAAGAAGGCTTCCGATATCCACATCGAGCCCTACGAGAAAGCCTTCCGGGTCCGCTACCGCATCGACGGCATCCTCTACGAGGTGATGAAGCCCCCCATGAAGCTGAAAAACGCGATCACCTCGCGTATCAAGATCATGGCGGAGCTCGATATCGCCGAGCGGCGCCTGCCGCAGGACGGCAGGATCAAGATCAAGCTGGGCGGCGGCAAGGACATGGACTTCCGCGTCTCGGTGCTGCCGACCCTGTTCGGCGAGAAGATCGTCCTGCGTCTGCTCGACAAGAGCAACCTGCAGCTCGACATGACCAAGCTCGGTTACGAGGCCGACGCCCTGGAGAATTTCCAGCGCGAGATCCACAAGCCGTTCGGCATGGTGCTGGTCACCGGCCCGACCGGCTCCGGCAAGACGGTTTCCCTCTACTCGGCCCTTTCCGAGCTCAACAAGAGCACCGAGAACATCTCCACCGCGGAAGACCCGGTCGAATTCAACTTTGCCGGGATCAACCAGGTGCAGGTGCACGAAGACATCGGGCTCAACTTCGCCGCGGCGCTGCGCGCCTTTTTGCGTCAGGACCCGGACATCATCATGATCGGCGAGATCCGTGACTTCGAGACCGCCGAGATCGGGGTGAAGGCGGCACTCACCGGCCATCTGGTACTCTCCACGCTGCATACCAACGACGCCCCGTCGACCATCAACCGCCTCCTCAACATGGGGATCGAGCCGTTCCTGGTCGCCTCTGCGGTCAACCTGATCACCGCCCAGCGCCTGGCGCGCCGGGTCTGCTCCGAATGCAAGGCCGTCGAGGAGATTCCGGTCCAGGCGCTCGTCGACGCGGGAGTCCCCCCCGAGGAGGCCCCCGGGGTGGTCTGTTACAAGGGGGTCGGCTGCCCCAAATGCAACAACACCGGTTACAAGGGGAGGGTCGGCTTCTACCAGGTCATGCCGATGCTCGAACCGATCCGGGAGCTGATCCTGAACGGTGCCAACACCGCCGAGATCAAAAGGGAATCGATGCGGTTGGGCATCAAAACCATGCGGCAGTCCGGACTCACCAAGCTGATGGAAGGAGTCACCTCTTTCGAGGAGGTGCTGAGGGTGACGGTCGCCGACGATTAGGGAAAAAGCCATGGTAAACCTGCATATTCTGCTCAAAGAACTCGTGGAGCGTGGAGGGAGCGACCTTCATATCACCACCAACACCGCACCCCAGATCCGCGTGGACGGAAAACTCACCCCGCTGGAACTCCCGGCGCTCTCCCCGGTTGACACCAAACAGCTCTGCTACTCGATCCTCACCGAAGCCCAGAAACACCGCTTCGAAGAGGAGAACGAGCTCGACCTCTCCTTCGGGGTGAAGGGGCTTTCCCGTTTCCGCGGCAACATCTTCGTGCAGCGCGGTGCCGTGGCCGGGGTCTTCCGGGTCATCCCCTACAAGATCCTCACCTTCGAGGAACTGGGACTTCCCCCGGTGGTGCAGGAGCTGTGCAACAAGCCGCGCGGCCTGATCCTGGTCACCGGGCCTACCGGCAGCGGCAAGTCGACCACGCTCGCCTCGATGATCGACAAGATCAACACCGAGCGGCACGACCACATCGTCACCGTCGAGGACCCGATCGAGTACCTGCATCCCCACAAGGGGTGCCTGGTCAATCAGCGCGAGGTCGGCGCCGACACCAAGAGCTTCAAGCACGCCCTGAAGTACGTGCTGCGCCAGGACCCGGACGTGGTCCTGATCGGCGAGCTGCGCGACCTGGAGACCATCGAGGCCGCGCTGGTGCTGGCCGAGACCGGCCACCTCTGTTTCGCCACGCTGCACACCAATTCCTGCGCCCAGACGATCAACCGTATCATCGACGTCTTCCCTCCCTACCAGCAGACCCAGGTGCGGACCCAGCTCTCCTTCGTCCTGGAAGGGGTCATGTCCCAGACCCTGATCCCGAAGGCAAACGACCGGGGGCGGGCGCTGGCCCTGGAGGTGATGGTCCCGAACCCCGCGATCCGAAACCTGATCCGCGAGGACAAGGTGCACCAGATCTATTCGCAGATGCAGGTGGGGCAGGAGAAGTTCGGGATGCAGACCATGAACCAGTCGCTCATGGCGCTGGTCACCCGGCGGATCATCACCGCCGACGAAGCTCTGGCACGCTCACCCGAGCCGGACGAGTTCAAGCAGATGCTCGCTCCCGGCGGAGCGCCCCTGGGGCAACCACGGCGCCCGTTAAGGTAGCCGCCGCCAGGGGAAGGAGGATACAATGCCTAAATTTGCGTGGGAGGCTCGTAGCAAGGCGGGCACCGCACAGAAAGGGGTCATGGAGGCCCAGACCAAGGACATGGTGGAGGCGCAGCTCAAGCGCTACGGTTTCACCGGGGTCACGGTCAAGGAAGAGGCCAAACAGATCTCCTTCAAGTTCGGGAAGGGCTCCGGCAAGGTGGAGACCAAGGAACTGGTGGTCTTCACCCGGCAGTTCGCGACCATGATCGACTCGGGCCTGCCGCTGGTCCAGTGCCTGGACATCCTCTCCAGCCAGCAGGAGAACAAGCACTTCAAGGAGATCCTGGTCCGGGTGAAGGAGAGCGTCGAGAGCGGCTCCACCTTTGCCGATGCGCTCTCCAAGCACCCGAAGTGCTTCGACCAGCTCTACGTCAACCTGGTCGCGGCCGGCGAGGTCGGCGGTATCCTCGACACCATTCTCACCAGGCTTGCCGCCTACATCGAAAAGGCGATGAAGCTCAAGAAGCAGGTGAAGGGGGCGATGGTCTACCCGGTAACCATCCTCTCCATCGCCGTGGTCGTCGTCGGCGTCATCCTGGTGTTCGTCATCCCGACCTTCGCCAAGATGTTCGCGGACTTCGGCGGGGAGCTGCCGGCTCCCACCAAGTTCGTCATTGCCCTTTCCAACTTCCTGACCAAGTACATCCTGGTGTTCATCGTCGGGGCGGTGCTGCTCAAGATTGCCCTCGGCAAATACTACGCGACCCCGAAGGGGAGGAAGAACATCGACCGGATGGCTCTCAACGCGCCGATCGTGGGTCCCCTGGTGCGCAAGGTCTCGGTTGCCAAGTTCACCCGTACCCTGGGGACCATGATCAGCTCCGGGGTCCCGATCATGGACGGTCTGGAGATCGTCGCCAAGACCGCCGGAAACAAGATCGTCGAGGAGGCGATCTACAAGGTGCGCCAGTCCATCTCGGAAGGCAAGACCATCGCCGAGCCGCTCGCCGAGAGCGGGGTGTTTCCGCCGATGGTGGTCCAGATGATCTCGGTCGGCGAGGCGACCGGCGCCATGGATGCCATGCTCAACAAGATCGCCGACTTCTACGACGACGAGGTGGACGAGGCGGTCGGGGCGATGACCTCGATGATGGAGCCGATGCTGATGGTCTTTCTCGGGACCACCGTCGGCGGTCTCGTCATCGCCATGTACCTGCCGATCTTCAAACTGGCAGGGACCGTCGGCGGTTGATGGATGCTGGAAAAGAAGAAGGTCGGACGATTCATACTGCTGAGGCTGGCGGTCGTCACCGTTTTTCTCGTGTCGACCATCATCCTCGATCTGCAGGCCCAGGACGCGGTGGGGGCGGAAACCCTCACCGCGCTTTCGCGCCTGGTCATCGCCACCTACGTCTTCTCCCTCGCCTCGCTCCTTTTTCTCAAGTACACCAGGCGTGAGATCGTCACCCTCACCTATGCCCAGATCGTCTGGGACCTGATCCTCGTTACCACCCTGGTCCTGATCACCGGCGGGGTGAACTCCCCCTACGCCTTTCTCTATTTCCTCTCGATCATCTCGGCAAGCGTCCTCCACGAGCGCTCGGAAACCTACTACACCGCCTCGCTTTGCGTCATCCTTTACGGCGCCATCCTCGATTTCCAATACTACGGGAAGCTGGACGCGCTCGGTTTGAGCCAGTTGCCGGCGCGGCAGTTCGGCGCGGGGTACGTCTTCTACCTCATCTTCCTCTACAGTGCCGCCTTCTACCTCACCGCCTACCTGTCGGGGCAACTCGCCGAGCGAGCCCGGCTCTCCGAAAGCGCCCTCATGGAGAAGGCGATCGACTTCGAGGAGCTGGAGCGGCTCAATTCCTCCATCGTCTCGAACATCGATTCGGGGCTTTTGACCATCAACCCCTCCGGCCGCATCCGGGTTTTCAACCGCTCTGCCGAGCTTCTGACCGGGATTTCCCAGCGTGAGGCGTATGACCGGCCCCTGGTCGAGGTGATACCGGAGCTCAAGCCTCATGCGGCGGCACTTCTGGGGGTAAGCCACGGCGAGATCTCCCACCATAACCGCAGCGGCGATGAGTTGATTCTTTCCTTCAAGAGCGTCCCGCTATCCGGAAAGGATGAGGAGCCGGTCGGTGCGGTGGTTGATTTGCGCGACTTGACCGAGGTAAAACGGCTTTCCGACGAACTGAAGCGGGCGGACCGCCTGGCGGCAGTCGGGGAGTTGGCGGCGCGGATGGCGCACGAAATCCGCAATCCGCTGGCGGCGATCAGCGGATCGGTGCAACTGGTGGCGATCAGCAACTGGGCCGACGATAAGGATCGGCGGCTGCTATCCATCATCCTGCGCGAGACCGACCGGCTGGACGGGCTGCTCAACGACTTTTTGTATTACGCCCGCCCCACGGCTCCGGAGAAGGTGCCCCTGCAGCTGCGCCAGGCGATCGCCGACGTCGGTGCTTTGGTTTCGAGCGATCCCCGACTTAGGGGCGTGACACTGGAGAACGAGGTGCCCGAAGGGCTGGAGATCTATTTCGACAAAAATCAGTGCGAACAGATCTTCTGGAACCTGGTGGTCAACGGGGCCGAAGCCATGGACGAACCGGGGCGCATCGTGATCCGAGCCCAGCGCCAGTCCAGCGGCTGGGTCCAGGACCAGGTCTGCATTACCGTCACCGACGACGGCCGGGGGATGGATGCCGGCCAAGTGCAGCGCGTCTTTGAACCGTTTTTCACCACCAAGAAGGGGGGCTCCGGGCTCGGGCTCGCCACCGTGTACCGGATCGTGGAGGCCCACGGCGGGCGCGTTGAAGTTGCCAGCGAGCTGGGGAAAGGGACCACCTTTACCATCACCATCCCCGAAGGGAAGGCATAGAAACTTTCGGTATTTTGTTTACTTGATTCCCCTCCCCTTCCAGGGGAGGGTGAATGATGGTGTGAGTGCCACATTTGAACTGGAGTTATTAGATGCAGACGCGGATTCTGGTAGTCGATGACGAACTGAGCATGCGGGAGTTCCTTGCCATCCTTTTGGAGGGGGAGGGGTACCTGGTGGAACAGGCGGAAAACGCTGGAGAGGCCCTGCTCCATCTCGAAAGAGAGCCGTACGATCTGGTGGTCTCTGACGTGCAGATGCCGGGGCTGAGCGGGATTCAGCTGCTGGGGCGGATCAAGGAGATTGCCCCGGAGACCGCGGTTCTTCTCATTACCGCCTACACCACCGCCGAGCAGGCGGTCGAGGCGATGAAACTCGGTGCCTACGACTACATCGGGAAACCGTTCAAGGTGGAGGAAGTAAAGGTTCTCGTCCGCAAGGCACTGGAAAAGCGGAGTCTGGTGGTCGAGAATCGGCGGCTCAAGGCGGTGGTATCGGAGCGGTTCAGCTTCAGTGGGCTCATCGGCAAGAGCAAACAGATGCGGGAGGTCTACGACCTCATTGCCAAGGTGGCGGAAAGCACCGCCAACGTCCTCATCATGGGGGAAAGCGGCACCGGCAAGGAACTGGCCGCCAAGGCGCTCCATTACAACTCTCCGCGGCGCAGCGCCCCCTTTGTCGCCGTCAACTGCGGCGCCATTCCCGAAGCTCTTATGGAAAGCGAGCTCTTCGGCCACACCAAAGGGGCCTTTACCGGCGCCATCTCGGACCGCGTCGGCCTTTTTGAACAGGCCGAAGGCGGGACCCTGTTTCTCGACGAGATAGGTGAGCTTCCCCTGCAACTTCAGGCCAAGCTTTTGCGGGTGCTCCAGGAACGGGAATTCCGCAGGGTAGGGGGGCAGTCCTCCATCAAGGCAGACGTCAGGATCGTCGCTGCATCCAATCGAAACCTCGAAGAACAGGTCGAAGAAGGAACCTTCCGCGAGGACCTGTTCTACCGGCTCAACGTCGTCCCGGTCCGGATGCCCGCCCTGCGTGAGCGACCCGAGGACCTGATCCCCCTGGTGGAGCACTTCTACCAGAAGTACGCACCGTTTACCCCCGAAGGGGAAATCGTCACGCCAGAAGCGGCCCAGGCCCTTTTGTTCTACCCCTTTCCGGGCAACGTCCGCGAATTGGAGAACCTGGTGGAGCGCTGCGTCGTTTTAGGCAACCGGGTGCTTACCGAGGAGTGCCTGCCGCCCCAGGTCCGCAACTTCAAGTGCGTGAATCCGGAAAAGGTCGAATCCACCCTCCCTCCGGAAGGGATGGACCTCCAGGCCTACCTCGACGCCATCGAGCGCAAGCTCCTGATCCAGGCGCTGGAATCAAGCTGCGGCGTCAAGAAAAAGGCCGCCGCTCTGCTCGGGATGACCTTCCGTTCCTTCCGCTACCGCCTGGCGAAGTTCGGCATGGATGACAACAGCTGAAGCCCTTTCTTTACCACCCGTCTCTTCAGGTTTCCCCCCTTGCAGAGGTGAGTGCAGATATTTGAAACTCAGGGCGGGTAGGGGGGGCGGACGGCGTAGAAGGTATGTATAAACTGACGGTTACGTAAGCCTCTTGCCCATTTTTATTGCCTTCCCTGCCGCTGCTATGCTTTCTGCAATTGCACGAAAGTGACAAAAAATGTCACTTTCCCGGTACCAAATTTGTCAACCATGATGTTTTTTTGACAGCCCGCGATTTCCACCTCATTCCATCAACCTGCCGCAATCCCTTGTGAAACTCTCCTGCCAACTTGAGTTCTTGATGTTGGCCCGCCTCTTGCTCATTGTTGACCGTCTTTCAGTTTATAGTGCCGACGATGGCGGCGTAGATTTTTTCAGGCGCCGGAGCGAAGGTCAACACACAAAGGAGAACGACACTATGTTAAAGAAACTGGGCAACAAAAAGGGCTTCACACTTATCGAGCTCTTGATCGTCGTGGCGATCATCGGCATTCTGGCCGCTATCGCCATCCCGCAGTTCGCGTCCTACCGGCAGAAAGCCTACAACTCCGCCGCTCAGAGCGACCTGAAAAACATCAAGACCAACCTGGAGTCTTACTTCGCTGACAACCAGAAGTATCCCTGGTAATCTGCGGAACTTAGTGAGTTCTCAGACCTAACAAAAGGATCGTAATAAGGAGATTCCAGATATGAAAAAAGCTATTTTGTTCGCTCTGCTTACTCTGGCGGCTGCAGCCACTGCTTATGGCGCTGCTCAGACGATGGCATATGGCACTGCACTCCCGACCGGACTCAACGGCAAGCTTTCCACCAACGTCCAGCTGGCCTACAAGTCCTCTGCCGACAACTCCGGCTACACCGTTGGCACCTATCACACTCAAGGGACCAAAACCTACGCCAGCTCCTCTGGTGACGCTACCATCTGGACTTCCAGCACCACGGCGAAAGACATCCCTGCTGCTCCGGTTGGGACCGCGTCTGCTGACTTCTCCGGGGGCGATTGGGTTTCCCAATAGTCGCTGACGCTCATCAGGTAATATGGGGCGGGATGCCGATTGGTATCCCGCCTCGTTTTTAGGGGAACCATAAATTCTCATGACCGCAATTGCCAACCTTTTGTATGTTACGTTGAAGTCGGCCCTCCGCGACCGCATCCTCCACGCCATGTTCGGCGTCTCGCTGGTGCTGCTGCTTCTAGTTCCATCCTTGAGTGTGTTTTCCATGCGGCAGGTGCAGGAATTGTCGATTACGTTGTCCCTTTCTGCGGTATCCGTGGCGTTGCTTCTCCTCGCGACGCTGCTGGGGGCTTCTTCCATCTGGCGGGACGTTGAACGTCGCTACACCAGTTCCATCCTCGGGCTCCCCATATCCCGCGGTACTTATGTGCTGGGAAAGTATGCGGGGATTGCGTCCGTGCTGGTCGCTTCCGCGTTCCTCCTGGGAGTTGCTTCAACGTTGGTGATTGCCCTGTCCGCCGGAGCCCATCCTTCTGATATGCCTGTTCGGTGGCCCAACGTCTGGACCGCCGTTGTGTTCGACACTTTGAAGTACCTCCTTCTGGCCGCTTTGGCGATGCTGTTCTCTTCTCTGAGCACCTCCTTTTTCCTCCCGTTCTTCGGCACCATTTCCATTTACCTTGCCGGAAGCGCGAGTCAGGACGTGTACGAGTACATCACTGGCCCCTACGGGAAGACACTTTCTCCGGTGTTCCGTTGGCTTGCCCACGTCGTTTATTACATCATCCCCAACTTCTCTGCATTCAATCTGAAGGTGCTGGCGGTATACGGGCTGCTTCTGCCATGGAACGGTCTGCTCTATACCTTTTGCTACTTTCTGGTTTATACTGCGCTGGTCCTCGTTATCTGTGTCTGGATTTTCTCCCGCCGGGAGCTTCCTTGATGGTGCGCTACCTCGCTGCAGGGCTGGTTGCGTGTTACCTTGCGGTGATCGTTCCGTTTACCGCCTATCTCAAGCACCGCCCTGTGGTGGTCAAGCTTGGATACACTCCCGATCCGGAGATCCTGAAGGTGACTTCGGGCGATCTCTCGACCCTGATTGCCGAAATGTGCGTGCTGAAGGTTCTCTTTTATTACGGGACGGTGACCGACCGGACCGCTGCCGCCGGGAAGCCCGAATACTACAACATGTTCAAGACGGTCGAGACGGCCATCCGGCTTGATCCGTACAACCTGGACGCGTACTACTTCGCCCAGGCTTCGTTTACCTGGGAGGTCGGGCGCGCCAAGGACGTGAACCGTTTGCTTGCCTACGGAATGAAGTACCGGACCAAGGACTGGACCTTGCCATTTTACATTGCCTTCAACGACGCCTACTTTCTCAGGGATTATGCCGATGCCGCTCATTACATGCAGAAGGCCGCCGATCTTTCGCACGAGCCGCTGTTCACGACTTTGGCGGCGCGCTACTTTTACGAGTCCGGACGGACCGACCTTGGCATCCTGTTCCTGGCCAACATGGAGCAGGGATCTCGCGATCAGAAGGTAAAGAACGTATTCGAGATCAGGCGCAAGGCGCTGCTTGCGGTGAAGGTGCTCGACGAAGCTGTGGCTCGGTTTAAGACGGCGCACCACCGGATGCCGGCCACTGTTTCCGAACTGGTCAGCTCCGGTGAGATACCGCGAATACCTGAAGATCCGTACGGCGGGAGGTTCTACCTCGAAGGCGACGGCAAAGTCAGGAGCACCAGCAAATTTGCTTTCGGGGGAACCACCAGGTGAACGCTCTCGACATTCAAAACCTCTCCCGCGTTTACAAAGGGAAGAAGGGGCGCGAGGTTCAGGCCCTCTCGGGCCTGAACCTCACCATCGGACAGGGGGAGGTGTTCGGTTTCCTCGGTCCCAACGGCGCCGGGAAAAGTACGACCATCAAGACCGTTACGGGACAGATCCGCCCCACCGAGGGAATGGCCTACGTATTCGGGACGCCGGTAGCCGAGGCCTCCGGCCGGATGCGGATCGGCTACCTACCCGAAAATCCCTCCTTTTACGATTTCATGACTGCCCGGGAATATCTGCTCCTGGTGGGAAGGACCTTCCGGATGCCGGAGGACAGGATTGCTGCCGAAACGGTGCGGGTCCTTAACCTCCTCGAGCTCGAGGAGGCCGCCGACCGCCCCATGCGTGGGTACAGCAAGGGGATGGTGCAGCGACTTGGACTTGCTCAGGCCCTTTTGCACGATCCCGACCTCTACATCCTCGATGAGCCGATGAGCGGCCTGGACCCTCTCGGCCGTGCCTTGGTGAAGCGTGTCATCAAGGAACTCAAGGAGAAAGGGAAGACCGTCTTTTTCAGCACCCACATCATCAACGACGTCGAGGTGATTTGCGACCGGCTGGGTGTCATCAACAAGGGACGTCTCCTTGCGGTCGACAGCGTTGCCAACGTTTTGGAGCGGGGCGCGGAGGGATACCTGATCCAGATCTCCCACCACGGTACGACGACGGAAGAGGTCTTCATTCCCAAAGATCGTTTGAAGGCATTCATGGCAGAGATGGTTGCCTCTGATGCCTCCATCGAACGAATCGAGCCGATGCGCAAGGATCTGGAGGAATTTTTCCTGGGGCTGGTCAGGGGGGGAGACGATGCGGCTCGGCAGTAGGGCCAAGATCCTGTTCCTCTTGTTCGTGGTGCTCGGCGTTTACTACCCGGCCCTTTTTGGCGGCGTGAATTCGGTCGACGACTACAACATGATCCAGACACTTGCCGAGGAGGCGCGCACCAACTGGCGTGCCGTCTTTCTTCCCTCGGGGGGGTATTACTACCGTCCCCTGCTTTGGTCGACCTACATCGCCGATAAGCATTTCTGGGATCTCACCGAAAGCTTCATGCATCTGGAGAACATCCTGCTGCATGCGGTAAACGCGGTCCTCGTTTTTCTGCTGGCTCTGCAAATTTTTTCGCATGAAGACGAGCGGCGCCTGGAACTTCCGCTGTTAAGCGCTCTGCTGTTTGCCCTGCACCCGATCAACACTGAGTCGGTCTCTTGGATCTCGGGACGCACCGATCCCTTAGCCACCGTGTTCATCCTCACGTCGGCCATTTTCCTTTTTAAAGGACTCCGGGAAAACCGGTATCGCGATTACATTCTGGCTACCTTCTTTCTGCTCATGGGGTGCCTTTGCAAAGAGGTGGCGGTCTTCTTTCTACCTGCTGCCTGTTTCATCGTCCTGTTCCATCACAATGGGGTCGACAACGCGACACATCGCGTTTTTTCCGCAGACAAGATGCGGCGTCTGGGGATCCTTATGGGGCCGTTCATCTTGTGCGGCTTTGCTTACCTCTTTCTCAGGTTTTCTTCCGCGCCAAGTGCCGCAACTTCCATTTTCAAGATGTTTGTCGGCCGCAACGGAACCGTTCTCAACACCCTGCGCATTTCCTTCAAGGTGTTCGGCTTCTATGTGAAGAAGCTATTCCTGCCCCTCCCACTGAATTTCGCAATTTTTCAGATCAATAACAACTACTTCTGGCTCGGTCTGGCCGTGGTGGCGCTGCTCCTGATACTGGTGCTGGTTCGAAAACGGGGGACCCTTCTGTCTCTTGCGGTTACCGTCGCGGTTCTGATAACTCCTGCGATTCTCGTCACCTTGAGTCGTGTTGCCTGGACTCCGCTTGCCGAGCGCTATCTCTACTTGCCCTCGGCTTTCTTCGCCATTGCGGTGGTAGGCTCGCTGCAGGCTTTGGGAAACCGGTTCGGTCATGAGTCGGCGTCTCGGGTCCTCGTAATGTTGCTCTTGGTGCCCGCTACGTTTTTTAGCGCTCAGCGCAACATCATCTGGCAAAGCAATGTCACGCTTTACAGCGACACCCTGGAAAAGTCGCCCAATTCCCGCCTTATCAAGAATGAATTAGCCATAGCCCTGGCCAACGAGGGGCGTACCGCCGAGGCTGAGCGCCAATTGGAATCGGCGAAGAAACAGGATCCTGGTAAGACGTTTGCCCTTCCGTTCGTAAACCAGGCTAACCTGAAGATTGGCGCCGGCGATCTCGACGGGGCTCGTAAGCTCATACTGTCAGTGGTTCAAGACGATGCCACCGCGGATCCCGCAGCGCTGCGGACCCTGGCGAAGATCGATGAGCAGCGCCTTTTCCGGAAAAACACTCCTGCAGTCACCAAGGATATCTACCGTGAGATCGGCCAGACCCATGACCGGCTTTATCTCAAAACCAAGAACCCGGCTGACCTCTACCGCAGCGGGCAGATGGCCCTGTTCCTTGGTGAAAAGGAGAGAGCCGGGACTCTGTTTCAAAGGGCCGCGGCAGAGGCCCCGGACGATGCCTATTTCAAGCCGGCGGCGAAAAAGCTGGCAGAAAAGTTGAAACGATGAACCTTGCCGCCTCTGTTAAATTGTTACGCCCCACCCAATGGCTGAAGAACCTCATGCTCTTCTTCCCGCCGTTTCTTGGGGGGGCGATCCTTAATCCGGGGATAGCTCAGAAGGGGGCTCTTCCCTTTCTTTCCTTCTGTCTGGCCAGCAGCTCCACCTATGTCGTCAATGACCTTTTGGATCGCCACAATGATGCTCGGCATGACAAGAAGCGTCATCGCCCGATCCCTTCCGGTGCTGTCAGCGTTCCCCAGGCCTGGTGGATCGCCGCTGTCAGTCTCGCCGCTTCATTGTTCCTTGCCGCCTTCGTTTCTCCGGTTTTCCTCCTGCTGACCCTTTCGTACTTAGCCGTATCGTCGGCATATTCGCTGCGTCTGAAGGAATTGGCCCTGATCGACCTCTTCTGCATCGCCGCCGGATTCCTGCTCCGGCTGCAGGCGGGAGGTGAGGCGTTCGGCATCGTGGTCTCGGAATGGCTCTTTCTCTCGGTTTTCCTGCTCGCCATGTTCCTGGCCACCGGCAAGCGGCTCAGCGAAAAAATCCTCCTCGGCGGGACCGCGGGGGAACACCGAAAGGCGCTTCTAGACTACCCAGAAGGATATCTGGAAGGTGTGATGTACCTTTGCGGCGGCTCGGTCCTGGTTACCTACACCATGTACGTCATCTCCCGGCACATGTTTGTCTATACCGTGCCGCTCTGCTGCTTTGGTCTGCTCCGTTACATATTACGGGTGAAGCATGGCGGGGGGGGCGACCCGACCGAGTCGCTGCTCAAGGACCGGCCCCTGTTCGTGGTTGGCCTGCTATGGGCGGTCATGATCGGGTACAGTCTCTACGGAGGACGCTGAATGCGGATCGTCTTCCTGAGGCATTCCCTGCTGAACCGTGGCGGGGATAAGATGATTGCCACCCACGCCTCTTTTCTGGCTGCACAGGGGCATGATGTCGTAATCCGTACCAACCTCCTCAAGACGGTGTTCTCCCTAGACCCGCGGGTCCGGGTCGAGCCTCTTCCGTTCCCCGGTAAGCTCGGCACCTTGGTTACTGCTGCGTTGTCCCGGCAGTGCGCGGACGTTGTGGTTGCCGATATCGTGGTGCTCGCGCTGCTCCTCTCCATCCGCAACAGGAAGAGGGTCCTTTACTTCGCCCAAGACTACGACGAGTCGTACTACCGCTTTACCTTGCAACGGCTCTTCATTCGCCTCCTGTACGGTGCGGCCCTTTCTTTTCTGCGGGTCCGCTCCATAGCCGTTTCCAAACGCCTTGCCCAACTTTTGAGTCAGCGTTTCGGCGCCAAGGTTGGCCTTTCCGAAAACGGGGTCGATACGACTATCTTTTACCCCGAGCCTGACCCGGACCTGATTGCTTCCAAACAGGGGCGCCAGGCGCTTCTCCTTCTCAGTCGAAGCGATGCCCGGAAAGGTTTCGACATCGCCCAGCGTACGGTCGCCGCCTTGAAGACGGGGCTGCCTCTGGAGATCTGGACCGTGGGCGAGAACGCTACGGGAGGTTTTCCGGGGTTTCTCCACCGCGATTTCGGCTATCTCGATGAATCTGCGCTGCGTCGGGTGTTTAGCAGCGCGGACCTTTTTCTTTATCCCTCGCGTCACGAGGGGTTTCCTCTTATGGTCCTGGAAGCGTTTGCCTGCGGCTGCCCGGTGGTTACCACCGATGCCGTTCCCTACGCCGAGCACGACGAAAATTCGCTGGTCTGCCGTATCGAGGATGCCCATGGGGCCGCCGAAATGGTGGAAATCCTGCTCGCTGACGTGACCATCCGCAGGCGACTGGCTGAGAACGGCAAAGCGCTTGCTTCCCGGCAGACCCTGCACCAAGCCTCAGTCACCTTCGCGGATCAACTCGGGGCATGGTATGCAAACTAGCCCGAAAGAACCGAACACCGTCGCAAAAAGGTTCAGCGTGGTCACTGTCTGCCGAAACAGCGCGGAAACGGTCCGGCAGACGGTCGAGAGTGTCCTTGCCGAAATACGTGCGCAAGATGAGTACCTGGTCATTGACGGCGGCTCTACCGATGGAACGCTCGACATCCTTCGCTCTTTCGGCTCCGGCATTGATCAACTGATCAGCGAGCCGGACGGCGGCATTGCCGATGCTTTTAACAAGGGCATACGGTTGGCAAAAGGCGAGATCATCGCCCTGGTCAATTCTGATGACCGGCTCCTCCCCGGCGCCTTCAGGCGGGTGGCAGAATTCTATGAGGCACATCCTAAGGTCGATGTGGTCCACGGCGATGTGCTTCTGCACGAGGCTGGCTGCGTCAAACGGTTGAAGCCGTCCGGATGCTGGTGGTATCCGTGGCGGCTGGTCCTCTTTAACCATCCGGCTACCTTCGTGCGCCGTTCCGTCTACGAGGCGCATGGCCTCTTTGATCCGACTCTATCCATTGCCATGGATGTCGATATCTTTTTGCGCTGGAGCCGTGCGGGGGTGGCGATCGCGTATCTTGCTGAGCCGCTGGTGGCGATGCATGCCGGAGGGGTGAGCGGTCGCTGTGCGACTGAAGGCTTCCGGCAGGCACGGGACCTTTTCATCCGGCATGGCTACTCCCCAATTCTTGCCCAGCTTCAATATGCCGGGAAGTGTTCCATCCAGATCCTTCTCAACCTTAGTAAAGGCCGTCAGTTGCGCGAGGTATCAAAGGCTTGCCCACGCGGAGGCCTGCATGAACGGTGACCTTGGCATCTCCCGTTTTCTGCCGGGAAATGTTCGTACCCGCTGGAGCGAAAGTCCCTCCTTTCGGGCGGTCTTCGGCAATATTGCGTGGCTCTTCTTCGACAAGGTTGTCCGCATGGGAGGAGGGTTGGCGCTGGGAATGCTCCTTGCCCGTTTTCTTGGACCGACGGATTTTGGTCTTCTTGCCTACACCGGAGCGTTCGTTTCCCTTTTTGCCGCCCTTGCTGCGATGGGGCTCGACAGCATTGTTGTCCGGGAAATCGTGCGCCGGCCTGATGAAACCGACGAGATTTTGGGTACCGCGTTCGCCCTGAAACTCTGCGGGGCTGTGGCTGCCTTCTTGCTGTCGGTGGCGACTGCACAGCTTATGCACCCCGGTGAGGGAGTGACGCGTGCTTTGATTGCCATTGGCGCCCTTTCGCTAACCTTTGTTTCTTTCGATGTCATTGATTTTCGGTTCCAGGCAGAGGTCAGTTCCCGCTATACGGTCTGGGCCCGTTGTCTTGCCTTTTGCGTTGCCTTCTGCGTCAAGCTCTACCTCATCCTTGTGGGAGCACCGCTGCTGGCTTTCGGGTGGGCCACCGCCGGCGAGGCACTCTGTGCCGCCCTTGCGATGGCAGGCTTTTACCGGTGGCGAAACGGCGCCCTCAGGCGGTGGAGGCCTTCGAGAACCTGTGCCCGCAGGTTGTTGAACGACAGCTGGCCCCTAGTCATATCTGGGGTTGTGATCATGGTGTACATGCGGATCGACCAGGTCATGCTCGGCCATCTTTCGGGGGCACGTGAGGTAGGAATTTACGCCGTGTCGGTGGCCGTTGCCGAAGCCGCCTATTTTGTTCCCATCGTCATGGTCAATACCCTTTTCCCAGGGATCGTCGAGGCCCACGGGACCTCTGATGACTTGTTCCATCGGGAACTGCAGCGGCTGTACAATCTGATGGCACTGGCCGGATACGCGGTGGCGGTCCCGGTTACCCTGTTGGGGGGCTGGGCTATCAGGATCTTTTACGGGCCCGCCTATGCCGCGGCCGGCCCCATGCTGACAGTGCTTGTCTGGGCCGGTCTCTTTGTGAACCTGGGAGTCGCTCGGAGCGCATTTCTTACTGCAAGGAACTGGACCCGGCTTCATCTTGTGACGGTGTTCCTCGGGGCGGTGATCAACGTCGTGCTCAATCTCCTGCTGATCCCAGCGCTCGGGGGAATGGGGGCCGTGATCGCATCGTGCGTCGCCTACTGGTTTGCCGCTCACGGTGCCTGTTTTCTTTTCGCTCCGTTGCGGGAGACGGGATGGATGATGACACGAGCCCTTTTATTCCCTCGACCTTGGTGACCTCTATGCTATTGCGTCCCCTACTGAAAGCTTTTGCGCTGCGCGTCGGTCTTTTGGACTGGTACTACCTTGCTTCGGTGCGTCGTGAAGGACCGCTTTTGGAGGATGGGTGGTTTCGCAGTTTCTACGAAGGGAAATGCGTCGACCGCCAGGGAGAACCGGTCCCTTGGCTTACCTATCCTGCCCTGGCCTTCCTTACCTCGAGGGTGAATGAGGGGATGCAGGTCTTCGAGTACGGCTGTGGCAACGGCACGCTTTGGTGGGCGCGCCATGCCCGTTCCGT
Source organism: Geomesophilobacter sediminis (assembly GCF_016458275.1). GTDB lineage: Bacteria > Desulfobacterota > Desulfuromonadia > Geobacterales > Geobacteraceae > Geomesophilobacter > Geomesophilobacter sediminis. Next base: position 5,384 of record NZ_JAEMHM010000004.1, on the reverse strand, counting down.
CTCGGCGGTCGAAAATGACCCCGTCTGGTACCAGAGAGTAAGAGCCCTTCTGCCACTTAACGCAGAGGTGTGCCTGCAGCCCTTTCCACCAGCCGATGGTGCTTACGCCCGATCCATCCTTGCCGACGAAGAGCGATACCACATCGTCGTCATCGACGGTAGCGACCGGGTAAATTGCGCTCCTTATGCCTTGGAGGCCTTAACCCCCGATGGCGTGATCATCTGGGACGACAGCGAGCGTGAGGAGTACGGTCCCGGGTTCGATCTTCTGACACAGTCCGGGTTCCGGCGGCTTCCCTTCGAGGGAATGACGCAACTAGTTAGCGTGAAGAGCGAAACCTCTATCTTCTATCGGGATGGTAATTGCTTGGGGATCTGAAGACGAGCGGGGTGGGTACCGCAGGAACATTCGCGGGCTACGGAATCACCGGTACCGACGCCGTATCCTATCGGTACTGCATCTGCTTGAAGATTTAGGGTGAGGCGTACATGAAGCTGCTGAAAATAACCAGTTTTTACCCGAGCTACTTGAGCGAATTCTATGCGCAACGGCCGGGCCTCGCGGAAAAATCATTCGTTGAGCAGAAAGAGGCCCTTGATTTCGACGCCTTTGGTTGGAGCGATTACTGGTCCAATGCGCTGGAGCCCCTCGGTTATCAGGTAATGGAAGTCACCATCAATGCGGCCCCACTGCAGCGTGCCTGGGGACGGGAGAACGGCGGCCCTGCTGGCGGTCGAATGGACCTGAAGCAGATCGCGGTGGCCCAGGCAAAAGATTTCCAACCTGACATCCTCTGGTTCGATGACCCCGATGTTGATCTGCTGTTGAGGATACGGGAGGAGTGCCCGTCGATCCGCCTGGTTCTGGGATGGTCTGGAAGCCCTATTGCCCATACCGACGTCTGGCGTCGTACCCATCTCATCCTCTCCTGTGCTCCAGAGGCTGTGAACTACTTCCGGGGGCTTGGGCTCAATGCTGCCCATCTCGACCATGGCTTCGATCCCCGCATAAACTCCCGGCTGGCTGGCCGCACGAAACGCTTTGACTTCTCCTTCATAGGCCAACTGGTTCGTTCCAGCACATTCCATCTGCACCGCGACCGGATGCTTGAGGACCTGGCCCACACCGTCCCGATCTCCATTTTTTCGCCCAGCGCTTCACTCGGCCTTCTTGATGACGTTAAGGCGCTTTTGATGGCGGGAGTCTACGACGTGGTGCGCCTGCTTCAACGCTCTGGGATCCCGGAAGCGGCGCTGATGCGGGTCCCCTTGGCCGGGCGGGTGGCTCGGTGGCCCTATCGCCCGGCCCGACCGGTAAACCGTGCACTAAAACCTTTTCTGCGACCTGCCGTCTTTGGACTTTCGATGTTTCAGGTGATCCGCGATTCTCGGATGGTACTTAACATTCACGCCGATTCATCTCCACTGTTTGCCTCTAACATGCGCCTTTTCGAAACGACCGGGACCGGCTCCTGTCTGGTGACGGATTGGAAACCAAACCTTCCCGAGCTTTTCGAGCCGGACCGGGAGGTTGTCGTCTACAAAAGCACGGAGGAATGCCGGGAAAAGGTTACATGGCTGCTCGAACACCCCGCGGAGATGGAATCTATAGCGAAAGCCGGCCAAAAGCGCACTCTCGAAAATCATGGTTTTTCACATCGTGCCCCCCTGTTGGACAACATCATTAAAGGGGCTCTTTAATGATTACAGGTGACCTATTCGACAATCTCATCTTCGCGCCTCTGCGGACCCTTCGACGGCTGGTCACCAACAGCGACTACCGCCACCTTGCCGCTCTCGAGTGCAGATATGGGTTCATGCCACGGTATACCGAATTCACCGCGAATGCCTTCGGGTATGAGGTGTTAGCCCCAGATGCCCCCTCATTTTTGGCTTCCTGCAAAGAGATATTTGCAGACCGGATATACGCGTTCAAATTTTCTGATGAGAGCCCCCGGATCCTTGACTTGGGAGCCAATATCGGTTTGAGCGTACTTTTTTTCAAAAAGATGTACCCCAATGCGGAGATTACTGCGTTTGAGGCGGATCCGAAGATATTTCATTACCTGGAAAAGAACGTCCATGGTAACGGTTTATCGGAGGTGCGCCTGGTCAATAAGGCGGCATGGAACAAGGATACGGCGCTGAGGTTTCGTTCCGAAGGCGCTGACGGCGGGAGGGCGGCATGGGCGGATGATAACGGCGCCATCGAGGTGGATGCTGTTGACATTGGCGAGTTTCTCGATCGGCACAGCTTTGATTTTCTCAAGATGGACATTGAAGGATCGGAAGAATATGTAGTTCCGGCGTGTCGGCGCCATCTGGGCCAGTTCAGGCATGTCTTTGTCGAGTACCACTCCCGGCCTGGTTATAAGCAATGTCTGGATCAGATCCTAACAATCCTTTCCGACGCTGGTTTCCGGATTCATGTCCACACCCTGTTGAGCAGTCCTTCACCGCTTTTTGAGATCAAATCAAATTCAGGTTTTGACCTGCAACTTAACATCTTCGCATCAAGGAACTGATGCTTCACCGGCATACCCCGGCGTCCTTCTCAGAGACGCCGGGGTATGCCGGTCGGTGGAAGGGAATAAATCCTTGCCGAGGAGAGAGAGGTAAGTGGAAGTTATTAAGGTTCTGCTTCTGAACACTTTGGACGATGCCGGGGGCGCAGCCAGGGCAGCCTCGCGCCTACTTACGGCGGTACGCGAAGTCGGTGTTGATGCGCAGATGCTGGTGCGCCGGAAGAGGGGAGATCTTCCGGGCGTCATTGGTCCCGCCACCGCTTTTACTCGCTTCGTTCAGGCGTTACGACCTCACCTGGATGCTCTCCCGGTCCGTTTATATCCGAACAGTCCGTACCTCAACTTCGCGCCTGCAATGGTCCCGGACCTCCTGGTCCGTAAGGTTGAGGAAATCAACCCCGATATCATCCACCTGCACTGGATCGCTGGCGGCTTTCTACAACTGGAGACGCTGCGTCGTTTGCGCAAACCATTGGTTTGGACCCTTCATGATTCCTGGGCTTTCACCGGCGGGTGCCACGTCCCATTTGAATGTACGAGTTACCGCGAAAAGTGCGGGAAATGTCCCATTCTCGGGTCTTCCCGGGAAGTGGATCTCTCCCGTCGTGTTTGGGCTCGCAAGGAGAGAGCCTTGCATGATCTTCCCATAAATGTCGTGGCTCCAAGCCGTTGGATGGCATCTTGCGCTGAGGCCAGCTCGCTGTTCCGGGAGAAGAGGATAGTGACCCTGCCGAATGGAGTTGACGAACAGCTTTTTCGACCGATCGCCAAGGATGCCGCACGTGAGATGCTTTCCTTGCCCCAGGGGCAGAAGCTGATTTGTTTCGGGGCGATGTCAGCTCGAGACCGTAACAAGGGCTTTCACCTCCTGGCCTCGGCATTGCGCGAATTGGCTGCACGATGGGGCGGAGACGCTCAACTGGTAGTTTTTGGATCGTTGGATCGGGTTGATGCGGTTGATTTGGGCATTAGGACCACGTATCGTGGGCGCATTGACGATGACAGCGAGTTGGCCCTGCTTTACGCGGCCGCCGACGTTTTCGTTCTTCCCTCGTTGATGGAGAACCTTCCATATGCGGTCATGGAAGCAATGGCCTGCGGTACGCCATGCGTAGCCTTCGACCAGGGCGGGGTGCCGGACCTTATCGAACCTGAAATCAACGGCTACCTGGCGCGGTGTTACGAACCGGAAGATCTGGCCAAAGGTATTGCCTGGGTCCTGGAAGATAATGAACGACACCGTGGCCTTAGCCAGAGAGCTCGGAAGAAGGTCGAGGACGAATTTGCGCTCTCAGTCGTGGCAGGGCGCTATCTCCAACTCTATGAAACAGTCCTTCATTTGAAGGAGCGGTCTGGAGGGGATTGGGATTGAACCTCAAAGCGGGCAAGATAACGGTTGTCAAGAAAGGAGATGCCTTCCTGGGGAAGTTTCTTGCTTTCCTGCTCCCCAAAGCCACCGCGGGGGCCTTTTCATCACCCGGTCGAATCTTGGTGATTCGACCGGGTGGGATCGGTGACGCGGCGTTGCTCATTCCGGCCCTGGCTATGCTCAATGTGCGGTTTCCCGATTGCCGCATCACCATCCTCGCCGAAAAAAGAAATGCTGCTGTCTTTATTCTTTGCAACGCTGCCGAGCGGGTTCTCTGTTACGATCGTCCGCGCGAACTACGTACTGCGATGCGGCAAGACTACGACCTCGTGATCGACACCGAGCAGTGGCATCGACTCTCTGCCGTCGTCGCGCGGCTTTGCAGCGCGCCACGGTCCATCGGTTTCGGCACCAACGAGCGTGCCCGCCTTTTTTCCACGGCGATCGCCTACTCCCACGATGACTACGAAATGGACAGTTTCTTTCATCTGCTGGAACCGCTGGGGCTTCGGGCTCCGGAAAACTTGCCCATACCGTTTCTGACGGTTCCCGAGGCGGCGCGGTTGCGGGCCGACGAATTCCTGGCTCCGTTGGATGGGAAACGGTTTGTCGCCATCTTTCCCGGCGCGAGCATCCCGGAGCGGCGCTGGGGAGCGAGTCGGTTCTCTGAGGTCGCGCATCGTCTGGCTGGTCGTGGGATCTCTGTTGTTGCGGTCGGGGGAGGGGAGGACGTCGCCGACGGGGAGCGGATCGCCGCGGCGGGCTCCGGTTTCAACTTGGCGGGAAAGTGCTCGCTGGTGGAAAGTGCAGCGGTCATCGCCCGTTCAGCGGTGCTTCTTTCCGGCGATTCGGGCATTCTGCACCTGGGGGTAGGGCTCGGGGTCCCGACGGTTTCGCTCTTCGGTCCCGGCATTCAGGCGAAGTGGGGGCCCAAAGGGCCGCGCCACATCGTCCTCAACCGGCAGCTCCCTTGTTCGCCCTGCACCCGGTTCGGTACGACCCCCCCGTGTAGGATCCACTCAAGGTGCCTTTCTGAGATTTCCGTCGATGAGGTGGCGGTTTCCGTTTGGCAGCTTCTATTCCCAACGGATGCAACACGACATCCATCCTAGCCCTCGCGATTACCATCTTTCCGCTTCGAGAATTCCACCCGTCATTTCGGAACTGCCATCCGTCGACTGGGGAAATGCCTTGCGTCACCCGGAAAATGCATTCCGTCACTCGGGAAATGCATTCTGTCACTCGGGGAATGCATTCCGTCACTCGGGGAATGCATTCCGTCACCCGGGGAATGCATTCCGTCACTCGGGGAATGCATTCCGTCACTCGGGGAATGCATTCCGTCACTCGGGGAATGCATTCCGTCACCCGGGGTGAGCTATCTTCACTTTTGAGGACACACCATTTATCCTAGGGCCTGTAAAATCCTTTGTGTAAATGGCCAATTTCGGTTAGAACCCACTCGACAGGAGGGAGCCGATGGCCAGTGT
>NZ_JAEMHM010000049.1 GCF_016458275.1 Geomesophilobacter sediminis | reverse complement strand
TTTCACGAATTATCCAAAACCTCTCCTTCCGCTATGCCCGGTGGGTCAACTGGCGCCGCAGCAGAGTTGGTCATTTATTCCAAGGCCGGTACAAAGCCACGGTCATTGACGCGGACCGATACTTGCTGCAGTTGGTCAGCTACATACACCTGAATCCCGTTCGCGCAAAAATAACCAAAGATGTAGCGCTGTATCAGTGGAGTAGCCACAAGACATACTTGGGCCAAGAAGAAATTCCGTGGCTGTCGACCAAGCCAATCCTTTCCTATTTCGGTACTCGCCTCAAAGCGGCACGGATCGCATTTGACAGAATGGTAAGAGAGAAAGCAGAGGAGGGGCACCACGAGGAATTCTACACGGGCTGCAAATACGATAGCCGCCTGTTAGGCGGGGATGATTTTTATGTCGACGTTCAGGCCAAGACCGACGAACTGCCCAGGACGACGCCTGATCTCCAAACCATAATCGAGACTGTTGAACAGATTTGTAATCTTGAAGCGGGCGAATTGAACGCAGGA
>NZ_JAEMHM010000048.1 GCF_016458275.1 Geomesophilobacter sediminis | reverse complement strand
CCCGATTCGATTCCGCCCGTGCGACAGAATCTCTTCGGTCTTGCCTACTACAAATCACTTTATGCAATTGTCAAAGAACGAAAAACCAAGTTCAAAGTTCAACGTTCTAGGTTCAACGTTAAAGGCTTAACCTTGAACGTTGAACTTTGAACCTTGAACTCGGTCCATATTGGTGGAGGTGAACGGGATCGAACCGATGACCCCCTGCGTGCAAGGCAGGTGCTCTCCCAGCTGAGCTACACCCCCAATATTGGTATGGTGGGCCTGGGTGGGCTCGAACCACCGACCTCACGATTATCAGTCGTGTGCTCTAGCCAACTGAGCTACAGGCCCCTAAAGCAATGGACAGTGGACAATTGACAATTGACAATGCTGACTGCAATCGATTGCCATCCCAAATGCCGAGGCCCGTCATCGCTAACCGTTCATCTTGTTTTTAAAGAACAAAAAAACCTCTGCGACTTCCGAGGTTTTTCGACCGCAGTCAATTGACTCGGTCTCTCAAAACTAAATAGTAGAAGTTTCTTCATGCGTCATGAGAGATGAGCTCTCACGATTGACCTGGATGACCT
>NZ_JAEMHM010000047.1 GCF_016458275.1 Geomesophilobacter sediminis | reverse complement strand
GCCGCGATCTCTGCGGTGGTCAGGGCTGCGATGTCCGCAGTATTCAGCGCACGGAGCTGATCGGAGGTAAGTGCGCCGACCCCGGCAGCACCAAGCGCCTGAGCCTGGCCGGTGGAGAGGACCGCGATTTCTGCTGTGCTCAGGGCCTGGACGTGAGCGGTATCAAGGCCGGCGATCTGGGCCGTGGTCATTGCCTTGACCTGTGCAGTGGTCAGCAGGGAGATGTTATCGGTGCTGATGGCTGCCACCTCGGCGGTGGTCAGGGCCGCAACATCCTGAGTGCTCAGGGAACGCAGCTGGCCGGAGTCGAGTGCTGCGATGCCGGTGGCGCCAAGGGCCTGGGCCTGAGCCGTGGTCAGTGCCCCAATTTCCGCGGTGGTCAGGGTCGCCAGGTTGGCGGTGCTGATCGCCTGGATCTCAGCAGTGGTCAGGGCCGCCACGTCCGCGGTGGTCAACGCGCGGAGCTGATCGGAAGTAAGTGCGCCTACCCCTGCGGCACCGAGTGCCTGGGCCTGCGCGGTGGAGAGGACCGCAACTTGTGCGGTGCCCAACGCCTGGACGTGAGCGGTATCGAGGCCGGCGACCTGAGCCGTGGTGAGTGCCTTGATCTCGCTCGTGGTGAGCGTGGAGATGTTATCGGTGCTGATTGCCGCGATCTCTGCGGTGGTCAGTGCTGCGATGTCCGCAGTGTTCAGCGCACGGAGCTGATCGGAGGTAAGTGCGCCAACGCCTGCTGCGCCAAGGGCCTGAGC
>NZ_JAEMHM010000046.1 GCF_016458275.1 Geomesophilobacter sediminis | reverse complement strand
TCAAAGACCAAGCCGCCGTTCGCGACAGACTCAGCAACTTACCCGAACCGCCTCCGAGTGTCAACAGGTTTTTTCCGCGAGCTGTATTTTTTTCACCACGACTTGCCCCGACCGCAGCTGGCGGGATGATGCTCCCCATTAATCGGCCTAGACAGCGCCTCATCAGATTAGCTACCATTAAGCAAAAGGAGGCGCGCTACCATGTTGAGTAAGACGTTTCGAGTGCTTATCCACGCCGACCCGGAGACACTCTGGTCGGTATTGATCGATCGCACCAAGAACCCGGGCCGATACCAAGTCGGAATAACAGAGACCCGCATCTCCTCCCCAGGGCAGCACAGCTTTATCCGCGAGAGCATCGTCCACGGCCAATCCGTCAAGGAGAGGATTACCACCGATGCCCATAACGGCGAAGTGAGCGAACTGATCCTCAGCCATCCGAGCTTCACCGGGGCACTGAGATGGAAGGTCGTCCCGACGGCACGCCAGAGTCCGGTGGCTCCGGTCTACCTCGAATGCCATGCCGAGCTCGTCCCGATAGACCTGGTCATCAGCGGCGTCCTGAGAGGCGAAGCGGAAAGCAGTATAGACATCGAAAGGGAACTCGACACGATTCGAGAGGCGGCCGAGGCAAAAGCCCGCATTCCCTTGGGAGGCGACAATCGCTACAATCCGCCCGAGCCTCCCAGAAGAAGCGAAGTCGCCCGGGGGAACCGATGAAAAAGGGCGGTAGTGGAATACTCTGCCATATCCCTTCGCTCCCCTCGCGCTTCTGTCGTCTACACCGGGCCCCACGACACGGACACCTGCCAGGGGTGGTTTGATACCGCAAGCCAGGAGGAAAAGGAGGATTACTTCCGGTACCTCGGCCGGCGAGCCGACCGGGACGTGGCGTGGGAGTTCATCAGGATGGCAGAGATATCGGTGGCAGACACCGCAATCCTTCAACTGCAGGACGTACTCGGTTTGGGCAAGGAGGCACGGATGAACACCCCGGGAGGAACCGGCGGCAACTGGCTCTGGAGGTACCGGCCGGAAAACCTGACCAGACAGCTATCGGCGCGGCTGGCAGAAATAACCAAAGTCTACGACCGAAGCTAAGGGAAAAGGCAAAGCAAAAGGCCCACCCGACGCTATGTCAGGTGGGCCTTTCAAATAAATTCCCTGCGGCGACCTACTCTCCCACAC
>NZ_JAEMHM010000045.1 GCF_016458275.1 Geomesophilobacter sediminis | reverse complement strand
CACTGCTGTCCCATAGTTGATCGATAAAAAAGAAGGCTCGGAGAGCTACTTGTGGTATATTCAGTTCGCCAAAACACGAATAAACACAAGGAGATCCGAGCCGTGGCCCATTGTAACACAGTCCTGAATCAGGTAGTGAATTTTTTCAAGAGACATGAATTTGAATCCCTCGCCCGCAAACATCATGTCGGGGGTAGCTTCAGATCGTTCAACCGCTGGACTCAGTTTATGGCCCTACTTGTCGGCCAGCTTTCGGGGCGCAAGACTCTGCGTGATCTGGTGGAGAACTTGGCCGCTCAAGGCCACAAGCTCTACCACCTCGGGATGAAGAAGGTCCCTCGCACAACGCTTGCCCGGGTGAATGAGGAGCAGCCGCACCAACTGTACAAAGAGCTCTTTCACAAAATGCTGGGGCGGTGTGAGGCGATTGCCCCGAAAAACCGCTTCAAACTGGACGCGAAACTGTTCCTGCTGGACGCTACGGTCATCAGGCTAAGCCTGAAAGTCTTTCCCTGGGCGACGTACCAGCAAAAAAAGGGCGCCATCAAGCTCCATGTCGGCATCTCGGCCGATGGCTATCTACCTGAATTTTTCGACATGACGACCGGCAAAACCCATGAAATCAACTGGGCGAAAGCATTGAGGCTTCCCGAAGGCTCCTTCGTAGTCTTTGACCGCGGCTATACCGACTACAACTGGTATCAAGCCCTCATTGATAGCAAGGTCTTCTTCGTCGCCCGGCTGAAAGACAACGCATTGGTCGAATACTTTCAGAAACGCCGAGGAAGAAAGGCCAAGGGGGTCGTGGTAGACCAGGAGATCGCTCTTCACGGAATGAAAGACCGGCTGCGACTGGTCCAGTTCAACGCCGAGGACGGCAACGAGTATCGTTTCATTACCAATGCCGACCATATGAAAGCTGCCGATATTGCAGAGCTCTACAAAGAGCGGTGGCAGATCGAGCTGTTCTTCAAGTGGATCAAGCAGAACCTGAAGGTGAAGACCTTCCTGGGAACATCGGAGAACGCTGTGCAGACTCAGCTCTGGATCGCGATGTGCGTCTATCTACTGCTCGCGTGGCTGAGGTTCAAATCGAAGTTGGAGTTGTCAGCGCAGCAGATGTTGCGATTATTACAGCTGAATTTGTTCGAGCGGCGAAATCTCGAGCACCTATTTCGACCACCCAAAAATACGCCAAATCCACAGCTGGCGCTACTTTAGAGTCTATGGGACAGCAGTG
>NZ_JAEMHM010000044.1 GCF_016458275.1 Geomesophilobacter sediminis | reverse complement strand
CAGTGTTGTCCGGTTAGCTTTTTGCTTTAAAAAAGTTGTTCAGTACAGTCATTTTTTTCTTGACGTCTGCGTAGAAGTGGCGCGGCGCGCCTGTCTTAACTACTTGTTTTCCCAGGAGTTAAGACATGCAACTCTACAGCAGATTGGGCCAGCCCCGCGCCAGTTGGGCATACAAAAAGTCTTTCAACCGGTTGTACGATCCGGTACAAAAGTACCTTAGCGCTATTACTCCGCTTACCTCTAGAGGGGATCGACCATTGCAACTGTCATTCGAACATCAGCTCAAGGCTCTTATTTACTTCCACCTCCAGGAGTTCTCTTCCGGCAGGGAACTAATACAAGCCTTGGAGCAAGACGATTTCGCTAAAGAGTGTGTAGCTCCACCGAAAGGCATAAAGAAAACTGCCTTCTTTGAAGCTGTCAACAATCGTGGATTGGAGCAACTGGCTGAACTGTTCAAGCATTTACTGAAAGACGCCACGAGTGTCATTCCAGCCCAGTATGCCGATCTTGGAACGTTGGTTGCCATAGATGGTTCATACATCGACGCGGTCATGTCGATGGATTGGGCGGATTATTCAAGCACCAATAAGAAAGCAAAAGCCCATGTTGGTTTCGACCTCAACCGAGGTATTCCGACAAACATGATCCTAACCGATGGTAACGAGATCGAACGCCACTTCGTAGAACGCATGATCGGCCCGGATGAAACTGCCGTATTGGACCGAGGGTATCAGTGCAATGCCAGCTTTGATCAGTGGCAGAGAAACGAAAAAAAGTTTATTTGCCGTATCCAGGCACGAGCGAACAAAAAAGTTATACGCGAGAATCCTGTTTCGCCTGACAGTATCGTCTTTTACGATGCGATCGTCATTCTCGGAGCAAGAGCTACAAGAGCTGAAAAAGAGGTTCGCGTCGTTGCTTACCGAGTGGACGGCAAAGACTTCTGGATCGCCACTAACCGTCATGATTTGACCGCAGAGCAAGTCGCCGAAGCCTACAAGCTGCGTTGGCACATCGAAACTTTTTTCGCGTGGTGGAAGCGACACCTCAGCGTCTACCACCTCATCGCTAGGACCCAGTATGGCCTGACAGTCCAGATCCTTGGGGGACTCATTACCTACCTGCTTCTGGCTATTTATTGCCAGAAGGAACACAACGAGCCAGTCAGTATTCATCGGGTTCGGGAACTACGCCATCAAATGACACGTGACGCAGCCGCCGCAATGGCATCACAAAGCCCAAAGGCCGTCAAAGCGAGATCGAAAAGAAACACCCGCTTAAGAAACAAGCGACGTAAAGCAAAAACCTAACCGGACAACGCTG
>NZ_JAEMHM010000042.1 GCF_016458275.1 Geomesophilobacter sediminis | reverse complement strand
ACGGCCTGTTGCCCAAAAGGCATCTTTACCCACTCGCTTTTCTCGGAATTGCTGTAACGTACCGAAAAATATGGATTCGCCTCGTAAATAATGTTAATATGCTGCCACTCATTCATTGTTAGTTAGGAGCTATTGCTATGATGGGAGTGCAGCAACAACAAAGCAGCCTATTTTATAATCTGAACCTTGATACACGTATAAGAGCAGACCATCCTCTTCGAAAGATTTCTCAGTTAATAGATTTCGACTTTGTGTATGACGAAGTCAAAAGGTTCTATGGCCGCAATGGTAATGAATCCGTTCCTCCTCCAGTTGTGATTAAACTAATGTTGTTGCTGGTATTTTACAATGTTCGCTCTGAGCGCGAACTTATGGATACCTTGCCGGAACGCCTCGATTGGTTATGGTTCTTGGGGTATGACCTCGATTCATCGATTCCAAACCACAGTGTTTTGTCTAAGGCCCGAAAGAGATGGGGGATGGAGGTATTTTCCAAGCTGTTTCAGCGCACCGTCGCCCAATGTGTGACATCTGGCCTGGTAGACGGCAGTAAAATATTCATGGATTCCAGTCTGGTCAAGGCTAATGCTTCTAATAATTCAGTCATTGATATGGAAGATCTAACCAACCAACTGCGTGAAGACTATAAGAAGCTGGAGGCGCGGTTGGAAGAGCGAAACGATTCCTCCCGCCAGTACGTGAAAAAGAACAGCCGCTATGTATCAACCACTGATCCGGATGCGGCCATTGTTAACCGAGGCACGTCAAAGCTCTTGTTTCAGGTCCATCGAGTAGTTGACGAAAAAGCCGAGGTCATTACTGCAACGGAAGCTACTCCTGGTGATGTCAATGAGGGGCATCGCATGATGCCACTGGTGGAACAGCACCAGAAGAACACCGGAACTGCTGTCTCAACTGTGGTCGCTGATACCAAGTACGGCACCATCGAGAATTTCTTAGCCTGCCACGATAGCGGCATTGAAGCCCATGTCCCAGATCTACAGAGGGTTTCATACAAGCGCGTTGCCCAACGTGGCCTCTTCACCGAAGAGGGATTTCAGTACAACGGTGACACTGACTCTTATACATGCCCCGCTGGCCACCAGCTAAAACGGATGAAGTTGCACTTGAAACGGTCAAGCATTGACTATAAAGCCCCGAGTAAGGTATGTGCAGCATGTAAATTGAAACCACAATGCACAGAGGGCAAGTCTGGAAGAAGCATCAAACGGCACCTCCGACAAGCGGAGCTTGACGTCATGAGGGAAAAAAGCCGCTCTGACGAGTCGAAAAAGGATATTAAGACTAGGCAACATTTGATGGAACGATCATTTGCTTACGCCACAAGGTTTAACTTCGATAGGGCACGGTGGCGTGGGCTGATCAAGATGCACATTCAGGAATATCTGACGTGTGCAATTCAAAATATCAAGAAACTGATGAAGACCATGGAACCGTTAGATCAGAGTGTGGCAAACTGAACCAGATCAAAGCAGAAAACCGTCCTCTCAACTTTACTATCGAAAACCGCACGTTCTGATTGTTCTTGTCGTTTGTGCTTGGTTATTTACGGACAACTACTGCTTCCGCCCCACGGAACCGGACGTTTACCCCCAAACCTTTGAATCGTTTTGGGCAACAGGCCGT
>NZ_JAEMHM010000041.1 GCF_016458275.1 Geomesophilobacter sediminis | reverse complement strand
TCTTTGACAATTGCATAAAGTGATTTGTAGTAGGCAAGACCGAAGAGATTCTGTCGCACGGGCGGGATCGAATCGGGAGTATGCAGGTGCGTGTAGCCGCGAGGTGAAGCGTACTGAAAGTAGTGATTGATTTTTTTATGGTCAAGCTACTAAGGGCGTACGGTGGATGCCTAGGCAGAGGAAGGCGATGAAGGACGTGGTAAGCTGCGATAAGCTTCGGTGAGCCGCTAAACAGGCTTTGACCCGGAGATTTCCGAATGGGGAAACCCACTGGAGGTAATGCTCCAGTAACGCATCGTAAATACATAGCGGTGCGTGGCGAACGGGGGGAACTGAAACATCTAAGTACCCCCAGGAAAAGAAAACAAAAGTGATTCCGTAAGTAGCGGCGAGCGAACGCGGACCAGCCCAAACCTCGATTATTTCGATGATCGGGGGGTTGTGGGGCCCCAACGTGGGATTGATGATGGGTAGGAAAACGGTCTGGAAAGTCCGGCCATAGTGGGTGATAGCCCCGTATCCGAAACCTTGATTCACCCTAGGGTGTCCCCGAGTACCGCCAGGCACGTGAAACCTGGTGGGAATCCGGGAGGACCATCTCCCAAGGCTAAATACTATCCTCTGACCGATAGTGAACCAGTACCGTGAGGGAAAGGTGAAAAGTACTCCAATGAGGAGGGTGAAATAGAACCTGAAACCGTATGCCTACAAGCAGTGGGAGCACTATGGAGCAATCCAGTGTGACCGCGTGCCTTTTGCATAATGAGTCAGCGAGTTACTCTCAGCAGCGAGGTTAAGCTCATAGAGTGGAGCCGCAGCGAAAGCGAGTCTGAATAGGGCGCCATAGTTGCTGGGAGTAGACCCGAAACCGGGTGATCTATCCATGTCCAGGGTGAAAGGAAGGTAACACTTCGTGGAGGCCCGAACCCACTGGCGTTGAAAAGCCAGGGGATGAGGTGTGGATAGGAGTGAAAGGCTAATCAAACTCGGAGATAGCTGGTTCTCCCCGAAATATATTTAGGTATAGCCTCGCAAAGTAAGTAACGGGGGTAGAGCACTGGATGGGCTAGGGGTCTTACCGGATTACCAAACCTAACCAAACTCCGAATACCGTTAACTGTAATTGCGGGAGTCAGACTGCGGGTGATAAGATCCGCGGTCAAAAGGGAAAGAGCCCAGACCGCCGGCTAAGGTCCCCAAATCTACGCTAAGTGGAAAACGATGTGGAAATGCCCAGACAACCAGGAGGTTGGCTTAGAAGCAGCCACCCTTTAAAGAAAGCGTAATAGCTCACTGGTCGAGTGGGTCTGCGCGGAAAATGTAACGGGGCTAAGCGTAGTACCGAAGCTGCGGATTCGTGTCTTAAGACACGAGTGGTAGGGGAGCATTGTGTAAGCCTGCGAAGGTCGACCGTGAGGACGGCTGGAGGTATCACAAGAGATTATGCTGACATGAGTAGCGAAAAACAAGGTGAGAAACCTTGTCACCGAAAACCCAAGGTTTCCTACGTAAAGGTAATCTGCGTAGGGTTAGTCGGTCCCTAAGGCGAGGCCGAAAGGCGTAGTTGATGGGAAACAGGTTAATATTCCTGTACCACCTGATGTTGCGATGGGGGGACGGAGAAGGGTAGGCGATCCGGGCGCTGGTTGTCCCGGTTTAAGGCGGTAGGCGGGAGAAGGAGGCAAATCCCTTTCTCCATTCAACGCTGAGAGCTGATGACGAGGGGGTATCCCCACAAAGTCGTTGATCCCATGCTTCCAAGAAAAGCCTCTAAGCTTCAGACATCAGGTGACCGTACCGTAAACCGACTCAGGTGGGTGAGGATAAATGTCCTAAGGTGCTTGAGAGAACACTGGTTAAGGAACTCGGCAAAATGATACCGTAACTTCGGGAGAAGGTATGCCCTCATTAGGTGTAGCGATTCGCACGTGAAGCCGAAGAGGGTCGCAGAGAAATGGCGGTAGCGACTGTTTACTAAAAACATAGGACTCTGCAAAGTCGCAAGACGACGTATAGGGTCTGACGCCTGCCCGGTGCCGGAAGGTTAAGGGGATTTGTTAGCCGCAAGGTGAAGCTTTGAACCGAAGCCCCGGTAAACGGCGGCCGTAACTATAACGGTCCTAAGGTAGCGAAATTCCTTGTCGGGTAAGTTCCGACCTGCACGAATGGCGTAACGATTTCCGCGCTGTCTCAACCAGTGGCTCAGCGAAATTGAATTCTCGGTGAAGATGCCGAGTACCCGCGGTAAGACGGAAAGACCCCGTGCACCTTTACTACAGCTTGACAGTGACATTCGAATCAGCTTGTGTAGGATAGGTGGGAGACTATGAAGCTGGGACGCCAGTCTCGGTGGAGTCGACGTTGAAATACCACCCTGGTTGTTTTGGATGTCTAACCCAGGTCCGTGATCCGGATCGGGGACACTGTCTGGTGGGTAGTTTGACTGGGGCGGTCGCCTCCCAAAGAGTAACGGAGGCGCGCGAAGGTTCCCTCAGGCTGATTGGAAACCAGCCGTAGAGTGTAAAGGCATAAGGGAGCTTGACTGCGAGACTCACAAGTCGAGCAGGTACGAAAGTAGGTCTTAGTGATCCGGCGGTTCTGTATGGAAGGGCCGTCGCTCAACGGATAAAAGGTACGCCGGGGATAACAGGCTGATCTCCCCCAAGAGTTCACATCGACGGGGAGGTTTGGCACCTCGATGTCGGCTCATCGCATCCTGGGGCTGAAGTAGGTCCCAAGGGTTTGGCTGTTCGCCAATTAAAGCGGTACGCGAGCTGGGTTTAAAACGTCGTGAGACAGTTTGGTCCCTATCTACCGTGGGCGCAGGATACTTGAGAAGAGTTGACCTTAGTACGAGAGGACCGGGTTGAACGTACCTCTGGTGTGCCAGTTGTTCCGCCAGGAGCAGTCGCTGGGTAGCTATGTACGGAAAGGATAACCGCTGAAAGCATCTAAGCGGGAAGCCTCCTTCAAGATAAGGTATCCCCGGGAGCAATCCCCTAAAGGCCCGTTGGAGACTACAACGTTGATAGGCCGGGTGTGTAAGCGCAGCAATGCGTTCAGCTTACCGGTACTAATCGGCCGTGAGGCTTGACCATAAAAAATTACTGAAGGGGGGTG
>NZ_JAEMHM010000040.1 GCF_016458275.1 Geomesophilobacter sediminis | reverse complement strand
CGGACAACTACTGCTTCCGCCCCACGGAACCGGACGTTTACCCCCAAACCTTTGAATCGTTTTGGGCAACAGGCCGTGTAGACCCGGTACGGAGGATTTCCGGGTTGCATCATATCAGTGGCTTTACGGGAAGCCTCCCGGGCCCACAAGTTGACAACGTGCAAATGTAGACTGCGGTAAGAGGGAAGCCCTACTGATGATGCCAGGCTCAAATGAGGAATGAGAAGCGGGGCCCTAATTGACGATGGAAATGGGGCGGGAGGATCAAGAGAAAACCGACCACCCAAGTTGTCCTTATCCGCCCTCGCTGCCGTCAGAATGACGAACCCCATGGTTCTGGGCATCGACCTAACTCCGCGATATGTAACAATGTTATGGGCGAAACACGTGCCATTTGGGATCCCCTCCATAATGAGTTGAACAAACTTACAGTTCGGAGATTGCAATGATAAAAGAAAATTGTCCAATTTGCGGTTCTGTGGCGATTGATAGTGGTAGCCGTGGACGTGCCGATATATATGATTATGATTGTCCTCGTTGTGGTCAATTTTCCATTACACGAACTGCAACAAAAAACCTAAAGTCACGTATTAATGATAAAACTTCTGCAATATTTAGCCATGCTGTTCGAAAGATGCAAAAAGAAAATTATTTCCCTGAATTAGATTCAAAAACAGTAGAAGCTATTTTAGAAAACAACCGGTTACCAAGCCCAATTGAACAGGCAAATAATCTTATTTTGTGGATTGGTGATACGATTCAAGCTCCTGGTGAATATATCGATTTAAATCCGGAATTCCATAGGTCTGTAATTGGATCGTTGAATAATGATAATTACATGTTCATTGTGAATCACCTTAAAGACAAAGGTATACTCAAAAGCAATAACGCAATAAACAGAGTTACTTTAACATTTGATGGTTGGAATAGTTTTGATTTGCTTCAACGAAGATCTTCTAATGGCAGAAAAGCTTTTATGGCCATGCCATTCGGCAAAGAAATAATCGATAATGTATTTAAAGTGTTTAAGAAAGTTGTTAAGCAGACAGGTTTTGATTTAGTAAAACTCGATGAAAAACCTAGAGCTGGTTCGATTGATGATCGATTACGTGTCGAAATAAGAACTTCAATGTTCTTAATCGCAGAGCTGACAGATGGAAATCATGGTGCTTATTGGGAAGCTGGCTTTGCCGAAGGACTAGGGAAACCGGTTATCTACACATGTGAAAGATCATTTTTCAAGAGCAAGGGTACACATTTCGATACGAACCACTTGCATACAGTAATATGGGAGATTGACAAGCTTGAAGAGGCCGCAGAGTTATTAAAAATCACAATACGAGCTACATTGCCAGATGAAGCTAAGCTTGAGGATTAAGTGGCCCCCAAATGGGGCGCGTATCGTCGTTTGGAAATCGATTTCAACCAGCGCCATGGCCGGCCCAGATACCGGCCGGGCGACGGAGGGGGATGCTAGTTGGTTCGTTGAAATCCTGGCGAGAATGGATTTTGTGCAACTGTTGAAGCATGTTTGGCAGGAATTCCGCACACTTAATGGTTATTTCGCCCGCCTGGAACAAGAAGGCGAAATCATTAAATACATAATGAGCTTGTAACATCGGAATGCCACCCAGGTCTTCTCTGACAGAGAAGCCTGACTTGGGCAACAACACTTTGGCGTCTGGACCTCAGAAAAGTTTCAGATGCCCACTACACGCCACGGTGGATATGGCAGAGAAAACAGAAATACGCAGATTTGGTTACTATATACCGAAGCCGGATGGAACAATGGACATCTCCGTGCATTGTACAGTGGTTGACTCTGACGTCCTAGCTGAAATGAATGAGATCGTCGGCGTCATATTCAATTTACAGCCCATTGTCATGGCGTTTGACGTCGTTGAAAAGAACTACAAAGAGCTAGTAAACTTGATTGACGAATCTACATCACATTTAAATAGTTTAACATCCTCAATTCTTGCCCCAGTTTCTGTTGTAATGGATGTAATGACATCGCTGTCGCAGAAAACTACAAACTTCCTATCGTCTACAAGTGCTTTTCTGGCGCATGTTGACAGGCAACTTGAAAAGATTCATGGCCGAGACTCCACCGAATGGCTCACCTGGGACGCAAAGAGAAAGGATTTGCACGCTGGGTCTTTCGCCTATCGGTTCCTCTATGAGCTGCGGAACTTTGCCCAACACAGGGATATCCCTTTTTCTACTTTAAATTGTACAGGCGAAAGAAATTCTGAAGATGCTTCTTTAGTTTTTCAAATAAAAACCTTAATTGTTACCGAGCAGCTAATCAGTTCTGGTCATAACTGGAAGAAACTGACAGCACAGATTGAACAACAGCCAAACGTTTTTGACTTATTACCTCTTGCATCTGAATACTTGCAGTGCTTGAGACAGCTTTGCTTGGAAGCCTCGAGGCCACAAATGGAACGTCTAGCGATATGCGACCATTATTTCAACGTACTCAGGAACACATTGAAAATCCCTCCCGGCGCAGTACCTGTGATTTTCGTGGGGGAGTCCGCCTCCAAAGGAAAACCACCCTCACGGCACGAGGTTATCCCCATGGAGCAATTTAGCCACCTTCTTGGCAAGCTTGCGGAGTTTGTTATGAGATCCCAAGTTCAAACTTGCCCCGGTAAGCACGGGGTATAGTTTTTACTCTTGACCGTTGTGTGGCGTAGTAGATGGATCTATTTCTGTTTGGGAGTACATCTGCACCGGGTCTACACACATTTGACAGGAAACCGACAATCCTGTTTCCTCTGGTATTTTGGTGAGCTGGGCAAATGGATCAGGACAGAGCAAAAGGCCGATCCGGTTTTACTGGATCGGCCTTTTCTCTGGGCTTTAGTGGAAGCGCTTGAGAACATGCCTGGAATCCATAGTGGCCCTGGCATATCCTTCAGCCTCTCCGAAGAAGGAACCGGAAACCTGCCCCCAAAGATGCCCCCTTTCCCCAAGAGTTTGCCCTACCGGTCCTCGTCCCCGAAGGCGCTTCCGTCTAACCGGCACCGGACCGAGTCCGACCGGCGTGCTCCGTCGGGCCCATTGCCTCGCTTCCACCGGGCGAGGGGAGCCTCCCCTCATGGCTGTTCGGCACGGTTTGGGGGCTGGGAACGGTGGGCGCGATCCTGAAGATCTACAGCACCCATCGCCTGCGCGTTGTTGGACCGCTGCTCTACATTGCCCTGGGGTGGATGGTGGTAATCGCCTGGAAGCCGCTTTCCGCCGCCCTGGCGACCAATGGCCTGTCGCTCTTATTTGCCGGGGGAGTGGCCTATACCCTCGGGGTCATCTTTTACCTCTGGGATCGTCTCCCCTTCAATCACGCCATCTGGCATTTCTTCGTCCTCACCGGTAGCGCCTGCCACTTCTTTGCCATTTTCTATTACGTCACCCCGCGCTTAATCTAGGAAGCCCGACCTCCGGGCAGTCCGTTTCTCCTTCCCGGGTAAGGTGCCACCCGCCGCGCTGTACACTCTTGCCTGATCAATAGCGAGGAGATTGGAACGGGCACAAACGACTGACGGCAGATCCACTGCGCCGGGAGGTTCGTTCCCTGGTCGCCAGACTGGTATCCCTGCTCACCACTCCGGTACCCCTGCTCACCACTCCGGTACCCCTGCTCACCACTCCGGTACCCCTGCTCACCACTCCGGTACCCCTGCTCACCACTCCGGTATCCCTGCTCACCACTCCGGTATCCCTGCTCACCACTCCGGTATCCCTGCTCACCACTCCGGTATCCCTGCTCACCACT
>NZ_JAEMHM010000003.1 GCF_016458275.1 Geomesophilobacter sediminis | reverse complement strand
AAAGCGTGGCGAAGAAATTGGGATAACATCATCCCCTTCTTTTCGTATGCTCCCGAGATCAGGAGGGCCATCTACACCACCAACGCCATAGAATCCCTAAACATGTCGGTACGGAAGGTAACGAAGAACCGAGGATCTTTCCCGAACGACGAAGCCATGTTCAAGCTGCTGTACTTGGCGTTTAGGAATGTGTCTAAGACCTGGTACAAGGCAGTTCCGGGATGGAGACTAGCCCTAAACCAGTTCTCAATCATTTACGAGGGAAGAATGCCCGTTATGTAGCCGATGGGGCATTTACACAAAATCCTTTACACGCCCTTATCCTAACGGACCAGGAGGGTGTGTCATGCCCGGTTTGGATTTTTGACCGCGCAACCTTCGTTATCGACCTTCAAAACTGGCAATCCCACCCTCGCGGGCGAATATTCAACGTTCCCCTGTTTTAAATGGACCAGCTCAAAGTGAATTTTGTCGCTACAATCGCTAGTTATGTTTGCAATCGCCCCCTGTTGCACTCTGAAGACCGGACTAGGGCGCTTCTTTGGCTTTTTTTTGTTGACTTCAACCTCTAATATTTGGTACAAAGTCCGAGTTGCACACAGCTGTTGGAAACAGGCGCGTAGCTCAGGGGGAGAGCGCTACCTTGACACGGTAGAGGTCGGCGGTTCGAGACCGCCCGCGCCTACCATCAGAAAAACATACCTTTCGAGGTTCGACGGAGGCATCGAGTTTCGATGCCTCTTTCAGTTTTGGCCTTCATCTTTCTTCCGGGGTCCGGAGGCGAGGTGAGGGATTTGGTGTATCTGCTGACCCTGTCACTCCGACCTCCCGCCCAAAGCGCGGGAGATGCTGAAAAAAAGGGGCTTGCGATGAACGAGATAAAAGTAACTCTGCCGGACGGCTCGCAGCGGACCCTTCCCGAAGGTGCCACCATTTACGATTTGGCTGCCTCCATCGGGACCGGCCTCGCCAAGGCCGCGATCGCCGGCAAGATCAACGGCCAGCCGGTCGATACCTTCGCCAAACTCTCCGATGGCGTCAAAGCCGAGATCATCACCGAGAAGAGCCCGGAAGCGCTGGAGATCATTCGGCATTCCACCTCGCACCTTATGGCGCAGGCGGTCAAGCAACTCTTCCCGAAGGCGAAGGTCACCATCGGCCCCGCCATCGAGACCGGCTTCTACTACGATTTCGACAACGAGAATCCCTTTACGCCGGAAGATCTGGAAAAGATCGAGGCGAAAATGCACGACCTTGCCAAGGCGAACCTGAAGATCGAGCGCAAGGAGCTCTCCAGCGCTGAGGCAATCGAACTTTTCAAGGGGATGGGCGAGGACTACAAGGTCGAGCTGATCACCGATCTTGGCGCCGAGACCGTGTCGCTCTACAGCCAGGGCGATTTCGTCGACCTCTGTCGCGGACCGCACCTGCCGAGCACTTCCTGGTGCAAGGCGTTCAAACTCACTTCCATCGCCGGCGCCTACTGGCGTGGCGACGAAAAGCGCGCCATGCTGCAGCGCGTCTACGGCACCGCCTTTGCCGACAAGAAAGAACTCGAAGCCTATCTCGCCCGGATCGAAGAGGCGAAGAAGCGCGACCACCGGAAGCTCGGCCGTGAGCTCGATCTCTTCTCCTTCTCGGACGAGGTCGGCGCGGGCCTGGTCATCTGGCACCCGAAAGGGGCCATGCTCCGCACCATCCTCGAGGATTTCGAGCGCAAGGAGCACCTCAAGCGCGGCTACGACATCGTCCTGGGGCCCCAGATCCTCAAGACCGAGCTCTGGCAGCGTTCCGGCCACTACGAGAACTACCGCGAGAACATGTATTTCACCACGGTGGACGAGCAGGGGTACGGCGTCAAGCCGATGAACTGCCTGGCCCACATGATGATCTACAAGTCGAGCCTGAGAAGCTATCGCGACCTGCCGCTGCGTTACTTCGAACTGGGCACCGTGCACCGCCACGAGCGCGCCGGCGTGCTCCACGGCCTCCTCAGGGTTCGCGGCTTTACCCAGGACGACGCCCATATCCTCTGCACCCCGGAGCAGCTTGATGCCGAGATCAAAGGCGTTTTGAGCTTCGTCTCCGACGTGATGGGGATCTTCGGTTTCGACTACGAGATGGAACTTTCCACCCGGCCGGAAAAATCCATCGGGAGCGACGAGGCGTGGGAGCTTGCCACCAACGCGCTCCTCTCCGCGTTGAAGGACTCGGGACGCCCGTTCGAGATCAACGAGGGCGACGGTGCGTTCTACGGGCCGAAAATCGACATCAAACTGCGCGATGCCCTTGACAGACGGTGGCAATGTGCTACTATCCAGTGCGATTTTACGCTCCCGGAGCGCTTTGAGCTCACCTACGTCGATGCCGACGGCGAGAAAAAGCGGCCCGTCATGGTGCACCGGGTCATCCTGGGTGCCATCGAACGCTTCATCGGCGTTCTCATCGAACACTTTGCAGGGAGCTTCCCCACCTGGCTCGCTCCGGTCCAGGCCGTGATCGTTACGGTCACCGATAACCAGATCCCCTTTGCGGAAGCGGTGTTCAACCAATTACGTGCTGCCGGTGTGAGGGTGCAGAAGGACATCCGGAACGAGAAGCTCGGCTTCAAGATCCGGGAGGCCCAGCTGCAGAAGGTCCCTTATATGCTGGTTATTGGCGATAAGGAAGTGGAGAGCGGGATGGTTACCCCGCGCTTCAGAGACGGCAAAAACCTGGACGGGATGACTCCCGACCAGTTCATTTCATTCATCCAAAACGAAGTTAAATCCTACCGGTAGGAGGTGGCGTCATAGCTAAACCGACTGTTAACATCAATCAGTCCATCAGGGCCAAAGAAGTGCGTCTGGTAGGCGCGGATAGCGAGCAGCTCGGGATTTTACCGCTGCGTGAGGCCCTGGCATTGGCCGAAAGCCAGCAGCTGGACTTGGTCGAGGTTTCTCCGACAGCAGTGCCGCCCGTCTGCCGTATCATGGATTACGGCAAGTTCAAATATCAGCAGAGCAAGAAACAGCAGGAAGCCAAGAAGAAGCAGGTCCAGGTGCAGCTCAAGGAAGTAAAGCTGCGCCCCAAGACCGACGATCACGACCTCGACTTCAAGGTCAAGCACGTGCGTCGCTTTCTGGAAGAGGGGAACAAGGCCAAGATCACCGTCGTTTTCCGCGGTCGTGAGATCACGCACCAGGAACTGGGGATGGCCGCCCTCGAGAAGTTCACGACCGAACTGGCGGATATTGCCGTGGTCGAAGTAAAGCAAAAGATGGAAGGGCGGAGCATGTTCATGATCGTTGCCCCGCGCGCCAAAGTGAAATAAACACCACCACAAAGGAGCAGTAAAACAATGCCTAAACTCAAGACCCATAGGGGCGCCGCCAAGCGTTTCAGCAAGACCGGCACAGGCAAGATCAAGATGAGCCACGCGTTCACCAGCCACATTCTCACCTCCAAGACCCGGAAGACCAAGCGCAACCTCCGTAAGGGCGCTATCGTCGCTGCCTCCGACCACAAAAACATCGCAGCGCTCATTCCGTACAAATAGAAACGGGATCTGGGGCCCTGGGCCAGGGATCGGTTAAGGCTTAGACGGCCTGGAATCAGACGCAAAAGCGAGAGGCGCTGCCTCTCATCTTTGTGTCCGCTTCTGGGCCTTGTCATGCCCTGCCTCCCGATCCCTATCCCCCGCCCCCCGTTTAAACGAAGTCCGAGAACCGTGAGGAATCGTCTCCCCTTGCGGATCCGGCAAAATAAAACCATTAGGAGTATGTATGCCAAGAGTAAAGCGCGGTTTTAAAGCGAGACACAGAAGAAACAAGGTTCTCAAGCTGGCCAAAGGCTACCGGGGTGCACGGAGCAAACTCTTCCGCAGCGCGACCGAGGCGGTCGATCGGGCGCTCAACTACGCGTTCCGCGATCGCAAGGTCAAGAAACGGGATTTCCGGGCTCTCTGGATCACCCGGATCAACGCCGCTGCCCGGATCAACGGCATTTCCTACAGCAAGCTGATCCACGGCCTCAAGCTGGCCCAGGTCGAGATCGACCGCAAAGTGATGGCAGACCTCGCCGTCTCCGATCCGAAAGGATTCACGGCGCTTGCCGACGCTGCGAAAGCCGGCCTCTAAGAAACAAACTTCAGGAACGAAAAAAAGAAATGGGATAGCAATGTCTCATTTCTTTTTTTCTTTCTGAGTTCCTTTTTTGACAGGGATGAAGGGGATGCAGGGGATGCCCCAACGGTTCGAAAATCCCCTCTATCCCCTTCATCCGTGTTGCCGCCTTATCGCCTCTCGTTCCTAAGAAAATCTTTTGGTTCATAGGGTTACTAATCATGAAGGAAAAACTTGAAGCACTTTTGAATACCGCAAAGGCCGAACTCGCCCAGGCTGCCAGCGAAGACGGGGTGCAGGAACTCCGGGTCAAGTATCTCGGCAAGAAAGGTGAGATCACCTCGGTCATGAAGGGCCTTGGTGCCTTGTCCGCCGAGGAGCGTCCGGCCATCGGTGCGCTGGTCAACACCGTCAAGGCCCAGCTCGAAGATGGGATCGAGGCGACCCTCAAGACCGTGCGCGAAAAGGCGAAGGCTGCCAAGCTCGCCGGCGAAAAGCTCGACGTCACCCTCCCCGGGCGTCGCAAGCCGCTCGGCTCCAAGCATCCGATCACCCTGGTGACCGAAGAGATCGTTTCCATCTTCGGCGCCCTGGGCTTCGCCGTCGCCGAGGGTCCGGAGATCGAGCACGACTTCTACAATTTCGAGGCGCTCAACTTCCCCAAGGACCACCCGGCCCGCGACATGCAGGACACCTTCTTCGTCGGTGAAAACGTGCTGCTGCGGACCCACACCTCCCCGGTGCAGGTCCGCACCATGCTGAAGCAGCCGCCGCCGGTCCGCATCATCGCCCCGGGCACCGTCTACCGCTGCGACTCCGACGCCACCCACTCCCCGATGTTTCACCAGGTCGAGGGGCTTTTGGTCGACAAGGGGATCAGCTTCGGCGACCTGAAGGGGATCCTCACCCTCTTCACCAACCAGCTCTTCGGGAAAGACATCGGGGTGCGCCTGCGTCCCAGCTTCTTCCCGTTCACCGAGCCGTCGGCCGAGGTCGACATCGCGTGCGTGATCTGCCGCGGCAAGGGGTGCCGGGTTTGCAAAGAGTCCGGCTGGCTGGAGATCCTCGGTGCCGGAATGGTCGACCCTGAGGTGTACCGTCACGTCGGTTACGACTCCGAACTCTATTCCGGGTTTGCCTTCGGGATGGGGATCGAGAGGATCGCGATGCTCAAGTACGGCATCGCCGACATGCGGCTTCTCTTCGAGAACGACCTGCGCTTTTTGAAGCAGTTCTAGCATGCGCAGAAATAGGGGACTGGCTCCGCAGGTGCCGGTCCCCCTCGATTTGCCGAAAGGGTGACGGGCACCTGGCGTTGCCAGTTCCCCTCGATGATTTTGAAAAGGGATTCCTATGATAGTTACCTACAACTGGCTTAAAGAATTCGTCGATTGCGACCTGCCGCCGCAGGAACTCTCCCATCTCCTGACCATGCTCGGGCTGGAAGTGGACCGGATGGAAGTCCTGGGTGCCGGGATGGACGACGTCGTCGTGGCTCTGGTCGAGGAGCGGGCCCAGCACCCGAACGCCGACAAGCTTTCCCTGTGCAAGGTGAATAACGGCAAAGAGGTGCTCTCCATCGTCTGCGGCGCCCAGAACTTCAAGACCGGCGACAAGGTCGCCCTGGCCCAGATCGGCGCGACGCTTCCCGGCGACTTCAAGATCAAGCGCTCCAAGATCCGCGGCGAGGAGTCCTTCGGGATGCTCTGCTCCGAGAAGGAACTCGGTCTGGCGGCCGAATCGGCCGGCATCATGATCCTTCCCGAGAACCTGACCCTCGGGACGCCGGTCTTCGATGCCCTGGGCCTCAAGGACACCATTTTCGAAATCGGCCTCACCCCGAACCGCGCCGACTGCCTGAGCGTCATCGGTGTCGCCCGCGAGGTCGCCGCCAAGCTGGGCAAGAAGGTGCATTACCCGGGCCTGGAAGTCCACGAGAGCGGTGCTCCGATCGAGACCGTGGCCTCGGTCACCATCGACGCCCCGGAGCTCTGTCCGCGCTACACGGCCCGTTACATCGGTGGCTGCCAGCTGGCACCTTCTCCGGCCTGGCTTTCCGACCGCCTGCGTGCCGCCGGCATCCGTTCCATCAACAACATCGTCGACGTGACCAACTACGTCCTGCTCGAGTACGGGCACCCGCTGCACGCCTTCGACTACCGCCTCCTTTCCGGCGGCAAGATCATCGTCGCTGCGGCAGGGGAGGGGGAGCGTTTCCACACCCTGGACGGGCAGGAGCGCGTGCTGACCTCCGCCGATCTCACCATTCGCGATGCCGAGAAGGGTGTCGCCCTGGCGGGTATCATGGGGGGCGGCAACTCCGAGATAGGGGACAACACCACCGACGTGCTTCTGGAGAGCGCCTACTTCAACCCGTCCGCGATCCGCAAGACCTCAAAACGCCTCGGCATTCACACCGAATCCTCGCACCGCTTCGAGCGCGGTACCGACGTCGCCGGGCTCACCCGGGCACTGGACCGCGCCGCCCAGCTCGTCGCCGAGCTTTCCGGCGGTTCCGTTGCCAAAGGGACCATCGACGTCTATCCGCAGCCGGTTGAGCCGCGCACCATCAGCGCGCGCCTGGAGAAGATCAATGCCATCACCGGCCTTTCCCTGAGCGCCGCCGAAGTCGAGGACATCTTCCAGCGCCTCGAGTTCACCGTGAGCCAGACGAGCCCCGGTGTCTTCCAGGTCACCGTGCCGCTGTTCCGGGTGGACCTCGAGCGCGAGATCGACCTGGTCGAGGAAGTGGTGCGCCTGCACGGCTTTGAGAACGTCCCGACCACCATGCCGAATGCCGCCATTTATTCCCACCTTCCTTCCGAGGGGCAGCAGCTCCTCTCCCTGGTGAAGAATCTCCTGGTCGGCCAGGGGCTTTCCGAGGTAATCAACTACAGCTTCGTCGCACCTTCCAGTTGCGACCGGATTCTCCTCCCTCAAGACGATTTCCGCCGGTGCGGGGTGAAGCTTTTGAATCCGCTCTCCGACGAGCTCTCGGTCATGCGTACTACGCTCTTGCCGGGCCTTTTGGAAACGGTAGTGAAGAACATCAGCTTTCGCACCCTAAACCAGCGGATTTTCGAGATGCGCCGCATCTACATCCCGACCGAAGGGGAGGAACTGCCGCAGGAGCCGATCTACCTTGCGGCGCTCTTCACCGGCAGCCGGGATCTCGAAGGTTGGAATCAGGCCAAAGGCGGGATCGATTTCTACGACGTGAAGGGGGTGGTGGAGAACATCCTGGACGAGCTGCACGTAGGCGGGGTGAGCTACGCCTCCGACGAGCTCGACCCGTACTTCCATCCCGGCAAAGCCTGCCGTATCGTTGCCGGCCGCACCCAACTCGGCTCTTTCGGCGAGCTGCATCCGTCGGTGCAGGAAAACTACGGCATCGAGGCTCCGGTCTACTACCTGGAGATCAACTTCGAAAAACTGGTCAAGGCTCGTGGCGAGATGGGTACCGCCCAGGTTCCGTCCCGCTTCCCGTCGACCTTCCGCGACATCGCCATGCTCGTTCCGGACGTAACCGCCGCCGCAGAGATTGTCGCCTGCGTGAAAGGCGTCAAGGCACCCGAGCTGGAGGGTGTGGAGATCTTCGATGTGTACAAGGGGGCGAACATCGCCGCCGACCAGAAGAGCATCGCGATCCGAGTTCGGTACGGTTCCAAAGAGCGTACTTTGACCGACGAAGAGGTGAGCGAATTGCATGCCAGAGTGCTCGCTGCACTGCAGAAAAAATTGAATGTCACAATAAGATAAAATAGTTGCGAAATGAAAAACGCTATGGTATTAGATTAAGCCGCTGTTGACCGTAGGTAATTTTTGAAATGCTGTTGAGGGGGTTATGACCAAAGCGGACATCGTTGAAAGAATTTATGAGAAGGTAGGATTTTCCAAAAAGGAATCTGCCGAGCTGGTTGAAACGGTATTCGATCTGATTAAGTCCACCCTCGAAGAAGGGGACAAGATCAAGATTGCCGGGTTCGGAAATTTCGTTGTCAAAGAGAAAGCCGACCGCCGCGGGAGGAACCCTCAGACTGGTGAAGAGATCACCATTGTCGCGAGAAAGATCCTCACCTTCAAGCCGAGCCAGGTGCTGAAAGCCGCCATCAACGTCCAGTCCTAATCATGGACGCCGGGCTGCCGGACAAATTGTATTTGAAGATCGGTGAGGTCTCAGCCTTCACTGGACTTCCCGCTTCGGTGCTGCGCTACTGGGAATCCGAATTTCCTTCCCTGCGGCCGAAGAAGAGCGCCTCCGGGCAACGGCTCTACACCAGGAAAGACGTCGACCAGGTCGTCGAAATCAAGACCCTGCTCTACGGTGAAAAGCTCACCATCGAGGGCGCCAAGCGGCGGATCGAGGGAAAGCGAAAGGCCGTGGCAGTTCAGGTGCCGCAGGACATGCTCACCGAGATGATACGTGAGATCCGCGATGAACTTCGCAGCCTGCGGGACGCTATTAGCGAATAATCGGTGCGTAGCGCAGCCTGGTAGCGCACTAGACTGGGGGTCTAGTGGTCGCTGGTTCGAATCCAGTCGCACCGACCAAAATCAACGGGGAACTGTCTAAGACAGATCCCCGTTTTTTTGTGCCTGCAGTCTGATGGTTGCGGGTGAAGGAAAGGTACCTGGACTTGGCTACTTCTCTAGAGAGGCTCCGTCATGGTCTGACCGAGCTCCTATCCGGAGTTGGCCGCCAATGCGGCGCTGGTGCTGATTGCGGTGGCTTGCAACCTGCTGGACCGGCAACTTGCCGCACAGGCCGCAGCCTTTCAGGCAGAGGGTGGCTTTACGGTGCGGCTTTACCGGATGCTGCGCGAGCGAAGAGACAAGTAACTCCGACAAGTCCACCTCGTCCACTCAGTCCACCGCGTCTACAATGTGTAGTTGGTGAGAATTAATAAGCGGTCTCTGTGCTAGTTTGCTCACAGCTGCCAACCTTGACTTTATTCTTCTCAGTGAAGTAGAATTTCTCATATTTTGTTGTACCATCTGCGTCCATAGTTGTCTTACTCCAACTTCTCTTGTGAGGTCGCTGTGATCAAGCCGAAAATTCTATTACCGCTGCTGGTAGTCACTTTGCTCACTCTAAGCGCCGGCACCTCCTTTGCCGCCAACTTGTGGTTCAATAAGGTGTCCGGCAATACCTATGTCCTGCAAGGCAGTGGCATGGATGGTGCCGCGGGGGTGCAACTTACCGTTAGCTACTCCAAAAGCCTTGGCGCTGCGACCGTCAACTTTACCGGGGGGGTGCTCAGTGGGGGAATGACCCAAGCCAACACGAATGTCATCGGTCAGATTTCCCTGATCGGCCTGGTGACTTCGGGTACCCTGCCCGGTAGCGGAGCCCTGGTTACCATCAAGTTCGCCGGCTCAGAGCCGACCAGTTCTTTGAACATCACTTTTAAAAAGATGATCGACCCCAACGGGCAGGACATCGCCACAACCACAGGTGGCGGAACCACGACCCCTAGTACCACCACGACCGGCGATACCGGGGGCAGTGGCGACCAGAGTCCCACCGGCACCGGCACCACGAGCACCGTCAGCGGCGGCACCGCAACCACCACTACCGGAACCGCGGTAATCGGCGGTACGGTGACCATGCCGGGTAGCACTACCGACGATTCGTCTTCGAGGGCCAAGGAGCAGGTCGCTCCTCAGCCGGCTCAGCCTGAGCCGCAGGTCGCGGCAGCTCCGTCTTCGGCTTCCCGGGAAGCGGCTTCCTCTGCCCCGGAATCCCGCTCGATGGCGGTGGAGCAGGCCGGCGATGCCGCTCCGGTTGTCGTGCCGAGCGTCCTGGAACGGTTCCGGACCTTCGACGGCGAGCGTACGCCGAAGAACCTGATTGCTCTCTTTGACCGAAAAGGCGTCGCCAACTTCGTCCAGGACCCGCCTGTTGCTATCGCCGATGGCAAGGGGACGGTCAAGCTGACCGTCTCCAAGGTGCGCGGTGAAAGAGCGCCGAACTTCGCGTTCCGCGCCGTCCACTACGTGTCCCTTACCAAGGTGGGGGACGGCGAATGGCAGATCGAGGTGCGTCCCGATAAAGGTGCGACCCAGGCGAGCGTCAGCATGCTGGTTAACGGTGTGCCCCAGGAACTCCCCTTGGCGGTAGCTCCCAAAGCTCGGGTCGACCTGACGAAGCCGGGCAACGTCACCGAGGCGGACTTCGTGCAGTTCCTGAAGGAGCGCGGAACCTCCGCCGCACCGAAATACGATCTCAACCAGGATGGCAAGCGCGACTACCTCGACGATTACATCTTCACCGCCAACTACCTCGTCGAGCGCGAGAAGGCGAAAGAGAAGGCGCCGGCCAAGTCGAAGGCAGAAAAGTAACTGGAGTTCTTAGCCAGATAGGTGTTCGTAGGGGCGTAGCATGCTGCGCCCCTACGATTTTTTTTACCGACAAAGACGTAACAACCATGAAGGAGCTGTTCCGAGCATGTCTTTGAAAAATGAAGTGCATGTCTATGCCGACGGCGCGCTGACACCGGCCGAATCGGATGTGGTGAGCGAATTTCCGCTGGTTTTGAGGGTGAACGACCGCGAAATGGTGACGCTGATCGCCTCGCCGCACGATCTGCGCTTCCTGGTAGCCGGATTTCTCCGGGTGCAGGGATTCGTCTCTTCCGTCGAGGATTTTCTGATGCTGAGCGTATGCAATGACTATGGTATTGCCAACGTCAGGATACGTGGAGAACTGCCGGAAAAACTCAAGCCTATCCTTACCTCGGGGTGCGGCACCGGGATTACCTACTCTCTACCCATGCATCTCGACCGGCAACAAAGCGACCGGCAGTTCGCGCCGGCGGCGATCTTTTCCCTGATGGAGCAACTCGCTGAGAAATCCCATCTGTACCGGACCCACGGCGGGGTGCATTCCGCGGCCATCGGCGATGCCGACGGCGATCTCCTCTTGCATGCCGAAGACATCGGACGGCACAACACCTTGGACCGGATTGCCGGCGAGGCGCTGCTGAGAAGGACCGACCTGAAGGAGACCCTGCTGGTTACCTCCGGGCGCGTGTCCGCCGAGATGGCCGCCAAGGCGGCAGCCTTGGGGGTGCTGGTTATCGCGTCCCGGACTTCTCCGACCGATCTTGCGGTCAAGCTCTGCCGGGAGGCGGGCATTACCCTGATCGGGTACGTGCGGGCCGCCAAGTTCAAGGTCTATGCGAACCACCAAAGGCTTATCCTCTAGGCCGAGGTACCGTTCTCCTAATAAAGACCATCGCGGTAGGAGCGACATCCCTGGCTCGATCACCTGAACGAAATCGCGGCAAGAATGTCGCTCTACGTTTTTCTTCTCCCGGAACCAGGTATCCTCTCCATCCGTGCCGCCCACTCCCTTGTGGTCTGGCATACAAAACACGCTATACTCCCTAAGGCCGGCGCTTCACGTTGCCGGCCTTTTGTTTTGTGCCTCGCCTCTAACAACCACATCCAATGGAGCAGAAGATGAACCGCTACCTCATTCCTTCCTCCCGTATGATTCTCGTTCTTCCGTTACTGGTTCTCTCCGCCTGCACCACCACTCGAACCGCCAAAGAAGGGACGACCGTCATCGAGGCCGTTCCCGTGGAAACCGCGCCGGAGCCGCAAATGCCGCTTTTCTATCCCGACCACGAGGTAGCCGACGTCACGGAAATTCCGCAAAAACTCGATGAGCTCGCCGCTGCGGCCGGGAACCAGCTCAAAATCGAGCCTGCTTGCCGCGACAACCTCCTGCGCGAGTTCCGTTCGCGCTACTTTGCGCCCTGGACAGCCACCCATTCCCTCTATGACCGCGCCGACACCATAGAATCCATGCGCCAACTCGAGCACCATACCTGGTTCGGGGTGAACCTGCGTCGCGTTGACCCGAAATGGCTGCACGAACTTATTGACTCCTGCAACCTGGGGAGCTTCCCTTCCCGTTCCGATCTTGCCATTGCCGTGGCACCTGGGCACCTGCGGGGGCTGCCGACCTCGCTCCCGCTATTCGACAGCCGCGACGGGTTCCCCTTCGACATGCTGGAGTATCCGCAGCTCAAGCTGAACGAACCGCTCCGGGTCGTGCATGCCACCCGGGACGGAGTCTGGCTTTTCGTCGAGACCCCCTATAGCAATGGGTGGATCCAGGCCCGCGACGTGGCTTTGGTTGATCATGGCTTTGCCGATACCTGGATGAAGCAGCCCCTTGCGGTTCTGGTCCATGACCAGGTGCCGATCACGGACGGCTATCAGCTACGGTTTCACGCCAAACTCGGCACCCTGTTTCCGGTGGTGCAGGAAAGCCCGGATTCTATCCAGGTCACTGTTGCCGGAGCGGGGGACGAAGCCAAGGCGCGCAGCGCCGTCGTCACCCTGGCCCGCAAGGACGCGCGATCCTTTCCCGTGGAGTTCACTGCGGAGACAGTCGCGGCGGTTGGCAACCAGATGATGGGGGAACCGTATGGCTGGGGTGAGATGTACGGCTTGCGGGACTGCTCCGCCCTGCTTCGGGACTTCTTTCTTCCCTTCGGTATCTGGCTTCCCAGGACCTCGTCCGATCAGATCGCATCGTTTCCCAAGACGGTTCCGCTGGCCGGACGTACCCCAGAGGAAAAACGGCAGATCATCAGGCGGGACGGAAAACCTTTCCTGAGCATTCTGCACAAGACCGGCCATATCATGTTGTATGTGGGGACGGACAGCAAAGGGCGCGACCTGGTGCTCCACGACGCCTGGTCGGTTCCGGTCAAGCGGGGGGAGGGACAGCGGGAGAAGATGATCGGGAAGGTGGTGATTACGACCCTGGAGCCGGGAAAGGAACTGGGGCTGCTCTCGGGGCGGTCTTTGGTCGACCGGATCTCCGAGATGGGGACGATTACCGACCGGTGCGGAGGGAAACGGTAAGTTTGCTGCCCTTTAAAGCTCAAAGCGTTCCCCCCTCCTGCCAGGGGAGGGGAGTTCATTACAAAAAGACGCGGCCCCTGTTTGGGGACCGCGTCTTTTTGTTGTTGCTACCGGATTGTTCCGGGCTCGGTTACCCCAGGATCTGCTTGAGGTCGCCTTCGGCGGTGCCGATCGGGGCGATGTTGAAGTTCTCGACCAGGAAGTTGAGAACGTTCGGGGTGATGAATGCCGGCAGAGAAGGTCCGAGCTTGATGTTCTTGATCCCGAGGTGGAGCAGGGTCAGCAGGATCGCGACCGCTTTCTGCTCGTACCAGGAGAGGATCATGGAGAGCGGCAGATCGTTCACGCCGCAGTTGAAGGCACCGGCCAAGGCCACCGCGATCTGGATTGCGGAGTAGGCGTCGTTGCACTGCCCGATGTCGAGCAGGCGCGGGATCCCGCCGATGTCGCCGAAGTCGAGCTTGTTGAAGCGGAACTTGCCGCAGGCCAGGGTAAGGATCACGCAGTCGGACGGAACCTGCTCGGCGAACTCGGTGTAGTAGTTACGACCGCTTTTGGCGCCGTCGCAGCCGCCGATCAGGAAGAAGTGACGGATCTGGCCGGCCTTGACCGCGTCGATGACCTTGTCGGCCACGCCGAGGACCGCGTTGTGCCCGAAGCCGGTGAGGATTTCCTGGCCCGGGTTCTCTTCGAAGCCGGGAAGGGCTTTGGCCTTCTCGACCACTGCTGAGAAATCCCAGCCGTCGATGTGGGCGACATCCGGCCACTGCACGAGGCCCCAGGTGAAGAGGCGGTCTTTGTAGCTTTCCGCCGGGCGCTGGATGCAGTTGGTGTTGAAGATGATCGCGCCGGGGAAGTTGGCGAATTCTTTCGCCTGGTCCTGCCATGCGCCGCCGAAGTTGCCGGCGAGGTGGGCGTATTTCTTGAGCCCCGGGTAGCCGTGGGCCGGCAGCATTTCGCCGTGGGTGTAGATGTTGACGCCGGTGCCTTCGGTCTGCTTGAGGAGTTCTTCCAGCATGCGCAGGTCGTGGCCGGAAACCAGGATCGCCTTGCCCGCCTTGGTGCCGAGCTGAACCGGGGTCGGAACCGGGTGGCCGAAGCTGTCGGTGTTCGCCTTGTTAAGAAGTTCCATGGTGACCAGGTTGATGCGGCCGCATTCCATGGAGAGGCCGACGAAGTCCATCAGGCCCAGTTCCTTGTTCAGGGTGGCGGCGAGCGCCTTGTGGGTGAAGGCGTAGATTTCGTCGTTTTCCAGGCCGATCACCAGGGCGTGGTGGGCGTAGGCGGCATAGCCTTTCATGCCGTAGATCAGGATTTCCTGAACCGATTTGACGTCCGGGTCGATGGAAGGATCCTTCACGCCGTGCTGGGCGCCGAGGGCTACCAGTTCGGCAGTGGTGGCTGCGGCATAGGGCTTGGCCGCTTCCGGGACGGTGCCGGTGTAGGCGGTGCCGGCGGCTTTTTCGTAGAGGGCCTGAGCCTGGTCGCGGATCGCGGCGGCCTCGCGGACGATTTTTGCGATTGCTTCGGCGTCGAAGTCGACGTTGGTCACGGTGGTGAAGAGGCCGTCAAGCATGAAGCGGTCGATGGCGGTATCTTTGGCGCCTTTCTCACGGGCTTTGTCGGCCCAGAAGGCGATCCCTTTCATCGCGTAGACCAGCTGGTCCTGCAGCGCAGCCACATCCGGCTGTTTGCCACACACGCCAACTCTGGAGCACCCTCCGTTGGCCGCCTGCTCACACTGATAGCAAAACATGTTTTCCATTCCTTCCTCCTTGACTGACGTTGTTGGTTGTTATGCCGAACCTTTTCGATTGTTCTTGTTTGATCGGTCAACAAGCGGCTGGTGCGGCCGCCTTCGTTCGATGGGGCTACCTTACCGGCATTCAGCACCACGGGCTTTGACCTAGGTCATAAAAATGCACAAAGGTCTTATTGGTCAGAAGAGAATTTCCGGGAGGAGAGATGGCTTTCAGAGAGGGAGAAGACTTGGATGGGGAGGGTCGCCGTACGGTGGGAGCGCCATTTCTGGCGCGATTCGCCGCAGGCGGTAAAGAAAGGAGTAATTCGCGCCTGGAAAGGCGCTCCCACAAGGGTGGGGCCGCTTTTCCGCGGTGCGGGCAGTCTTCGGGGTCGGGCAGGGCGCAAAGAGCCTTAGGGCGCCGGAAGAACAAGCCGGGCCGGCGCCGGCTCAGTGGACGACGGTACCGACCATGGCGCGGTAGATGTCTTTTCTCAGGATGAACTGGACCTGGGCCGTGATCCCCTGCCCAAACGAGATCGCCTGTTCCCCTCCGATGGAGTGGTTGAGGTTGAATATCGGGCGGAGGTTCAAACCGAGGTGTATGAAATCGGTTTCAAATACCGGGCCCTGCTCGACGGCGAACTCGGAGAGGCGCTCCCAAATGTGCATCATTTCCACCGGAATGGCGACTCCCTCAGCGACGCGGACCAGATCTGTCATGGCAAAACTCCTTCAATCAAGCGTTGTTGCCTATGTTATCGGCGGGTTGCGGGGTAACTTTAGCGGCCCGCATCATGTCAATGTGCTTTTAGTGGAGATTGCCAACGGTTTATAATGAAGCAACGCGGTAGATCACAGGGTTACTGGGTGCATCGATGCAAAAAAGAACCATTGCCATAGCCGACATCCACGGTTGTTCCAAGGCCTTTCTCAGCCTGCTCTCGAAATTCGGCTTGAACCGGTCCGACACGCTCTTTCTTCTGGGGGACTACCTCGATCGGGGCCCCGACCCCAAAGGGGTTATCGAAACCGTTTTGCAGCTTTCCAGGGATGGCTACGATATCCGTCCGTTGCGGGGAAATCACGAGCAGATGTTCCTGGATGCGCTTGTCTGGGAGGACCGGTCCCTATGGTTGAGCAACGGCGGGATTGCTACCTTGTTGAGCTATGGCGTCACCGACCCGGGTCAAATTCCCGAGGAACATCTCGGTTTCATCGAGTCGCTACCATTATTTGCCATGACCAGCACCCATGTTTTCGTTCATGCCGGTCTGGATCTCACCCTGGACGACCCTTTTGGGGCAGAGGGCACGGAGGCGATGCTCTGGGCGCGGGAAACCTTCGGGAGCTTGACGAAACTGGGGGGGAGAACCCTGGTGACGGGGCACACGCCGATGGACCTGGAAAGAATCCGAAGCAGCCTCGGTACCTGGCATATCGAACTGGACAACGGATGTGTCTTTAACGGTGGGAATGTGCGACGCGGCAGGCTGGTCGCCGCAGTGCTTGAGACGGGGCAACTGTTTTTGCAGAAATGTCCCGGCTAGTTTTGTTTCCAGCGCTGGAGGGCTTCCTGCAACTGCGCGACGTGCGTGTTGTCGCATTTGAGGTGGGTCAGAAAAACCTGTTCCAGGTGATGGTCGCTGAAATTGAGCACCGAGTCCATGTGAAACTCGGCCAAGCTCACCTCTACCTCGAGGGCAAAGGCAAGCGCATCGGCCGGCGAGGGGACTGCATCGTCGCGCTCCAGGTAATCCTGGACCGTTTGCAGCAGCGCCTGCACCGCATAGATCTCGTTGCGGATCCCTTCCACCCCCACACCTTTGAGTCGCGCCGCCACCCGGAACTGTTCGGCATGTTCGTCTTCCTCTCGGGCGGTCCTTCCCCACAGTTCAGACAGTTCCCGATCGTCATCAAAAACTCTTTCAAAGTACCGGTAGAGTTCGGCGCACGCCTCCTCTACCTCTATGCAAAGTTCCAGTACCGACTCCTCATCACATGAGAGCTTGAAGGAATCCTGGTGTTCAGTCATTGCTGTCTCCTTTGGTTGGCGAAACCGGAGCAAAGCTTCTGGGAAAACCAAGCTAATACAGTACCAGAGTGAATTTGATCCGCAACATCATGGCCGTAAAGTGAAGCAGAATGAAAGAGTCATATCCTGAAACATTTTGCGCCGGCTACCCGCCTGGGTTACTTGATTGGAGGGGGATACTTTTTCAATAGTGAGACGCTCCGGTCATTTCACCGACCCCCGTGGTGTGGCAGCGACATCGGTCATTATCTACCGGGGTTCCCGCCCCGGTTTTCCACCTTCGTTGCCGCGGTAACACAGATGTTTCACGGCTCGTGCTCGCGGTACTTTGTATACACCTGAAATTAAGTATTGACACGTAATAACGGGTAGTTATGTTTCGTGCCTAATCGTTGTGCAAGACGCGAAAGTACTGGAGGATACATAACAATTTGGTGTCGTTTCCACACTCCATCCCCGGTTATCCACACCCTCGGTGGAAAGCTTTCCCCGGGAGAAGAATCAGGTTGTTTGCCGCTCTGGGACGATCGGTTTTTTACCTGCCGGACCAATCGGTAAACCGGCCGTGTCTTGTGGTGGTCGGGACGAGTTCTGGCGGGGCGGATTGAGGGGACTACGGTTAAACGGTGCGGCTGGATGGGCTGTACTCGATAGGGGAAGGGGGCAATGACTGTTTGTAGGCGGGGTAATGGGAACCGAGGTCATCGCCTTGGAAGGGGCGATGCTATTTCTTGTTCTTCTCCGAGGCGTGACGGGAATTCAGACGGTCTTGCAGTTCGGTCCATAATTGAGCGATGCTGCCGGTTTGGGGACGGGGCTTTTCCGCATCGCGGGTGGGGTGGTCTGTGCGAGGGTTTTTTTGCCGGGCCGAGGTGCCGGATCGATCCCTCGGCGTTTTATTACCCATGAGCTGCTCCGGTTACTTCCACAATCTTGGTCGATCTGATGGTGCTTTCTCGATCGCCATCGGTTCTTCATCCGCCACGAGAAGAAGTTTCAATTCATCCGTCATCCGCTTGACCAGGACCGTCGTCTCTGAAAGCCGATCGGCTATGTCTTCGGACAAAGAGGTACAGATATCTTCGATCCGTGCCTGAAGGTCTTCGAACTCCAGCTCACTATGCGTTGCTCCCCGAATCTTCGACTCAATCGGCTGCATAAGAAGCAGTTGTTTCAGAAGAATGAGTTGTATTTCCAGCCTGAGTTTCTCAATGTGTGGCAGGATTGGGATGTTAATAACCGTCAAACATTTAGTCAATACATTATATTGCTTGAGCATGATCGCACCTCGGGACGGTCGATGAGACAACATGCTTCGTTAATCAAGACTCATGCCAAATTTACCAAGCTAAAAAAAGACGCTAAAACAGCAGCTTGGCCTCAAATTGGCTGCGGCCTGGTATTTTCGGCACTGTCCATTTTGTTACGGCCTTAATTTTTACCTGTGAGTGAAGCAATGTAAAAACACACAGTTACCGCGTCAATTGTAACAATATGGACATGTCCATTTTGTTACACTTTCTTACGTCGTTAGTAAATGTGGTTTGTTTAATATGTTGTCGTTAAGACTATTTTTATTTAATCCAAGCGTTACTTTTGCCTGGAGGGGCTGGTTGGACCACAAGATGGTTCGTTTCTTTCCATTCAAAACGAGTCGGTTCTGAGTTACCCGGAACAGGTGGGTTGTAAGCGGCGGCGAAAAATGGCAAGATGGCCGCGCGAAATTCAGAAGAGGGAGTCGGTCGATGGGAAAGGGTATAGGCGAAGGGAACGAGGCGCTGATCTGCACGCCGGTCATGGGGCGCATCGGAGACGAGGTGCTGGAAGAGCTCGATGTGGTGCTCGCCAAGGGGCCTGATGTGGTGGAGTGGCGCGCGGATTTCTATGCCAATATCGGTGTCACCGACGATGTGCTGGCGCTGGCCGCTTCGTTTAAAAGAAGGGCTCCCGAAACCACGATGATCTTCACCATCCGATCCGCGCACGAGGGAGGGGAACCCATCCCCCTGGATGCGCGGCAGGCCATCGAACTTACCGCAGCCGTCTGCTGCGGGACCGCCTTTGAATACGTCGACTGCGAACTGAGTAACGCTGCCGCCGATGTCGCCTACCTGCGCGAGGCGGCCCGAGCCTCCGGCACTAAGATCATCGGTTCCTACCACAATTTCGACCGTACCCCGGAGGCCGGCTTTCTGCTCGAAAAGCTGCACGAAGCCGAAGTGAAGGGGCTCGATGTCGCCAAGGTCGCGGTGATGCCCCGAGGACTCGATGACGTCCTTACGCTTCTCAAGGTCACCCTCGAAGCGCGTCAGCGCTGCCGGATTCCGGTTGTCACCATGTCGATGGGGGGACTTGGCGCGCTGACCCGAATGGTGGGGGGGCTTTTCGGCTCCGCCCTGACCTTCGCGGTCGGGAAGGCGAGTTCGGCACCGGGGCAGGTTCCGATCGAGGACCTGCGGGAGCTCCTGCGGATCGTGGAGAAGTATCGGTAGGCCAGGAGGCGTTGGCCGACCTGGGTCTTTCCCCGCGGCCGACCCTGCTCCGGACGCCGGCCGGTTGCACCGGCTCCAAGGCCGGGGGAGGGTCAATCCTCCGGTTGATTCGATGGGGCCTGGGCCAGGAGAAAGTCCGCAAAGGCGCGGTTGGCCCGGGACAGGTAGCCGCGTCGTTTCCAGGCGATCATGAGGTCCAGGTAGAGCGGCGGGTCGAAGGAAATGATCCTCAGCTCCGGATCGTCCGCAACGACCATCTTCAGGAAGATCGAAACCCCCATCCCCTTTTGAACCAACGACCGGTTCAACGAAAAGAGATTCGATTCGAAGGCGACCTTGGGCTTTACCCCGTAATCCTTCAACACATCCAGCACCATTTCCCTCAGGTAGTACCCCTCCTTGTAGAAGAGAAGCTTTTCCCCGGCGAACTCCCGAAAGGTGATGCTGCTCCGGTCCTTGAGCGGATGATCTTTGGGGACGCAGACCACCACCTCTTCCCGAAGAAACCGTTTCATTTCCAGTGCCTCGTGGTAGCCGGCGCCGGCGATGACTCCCATGTCGAGTTCCCCCTGGATGATCATCTTCTGGATCTTCGCCGCACCCTCACCGTAGACCGCAAGTTGGAGGTTCGGGTATTTTTCCGAAAACTCGCTGATGATGCGCGGAAAGAAGAAGGCCCCCATCATCGGCGGAATCCCGACCCGGACCTCCCCCTTGGCAAGCCCCCGCAACTCCTCCATCTCGGCCTCGGTTGCCGCCACCTCGTCCAGGATCTTCCGAGCCCGCGCCAGGAATATTTCCCCTTCAGCGGTCAGGGCGATCTTCTTCTCCTGGCGGCTGAAGAGGACCAGGTCGAGTTCCTCTTCCAACTTCTTGATCGCCATGCTTACCGCGGGCTGGGCTACGTGGAGCTGTTCGGCGGCCTTGGTGAAGTTGTTGTAGCGGGCGATTTCCAGAAAAAAACGTAACTGCCGCAGGTCCATGGGAAGCTCCGGGTAAGGTGTCGTCGAACATCGTTTCTGGGGAAGGGGCGCGGCAGGTCCTCTTTCAGGAAGGTGGCGTCGCCTCTCGGGCCCGGCATTCTACGCCAGAGGGGCTTTCGGTACAAGTACTGCGATGGATTCCAGTTCAAGACTTCATTCAATTCTGTCATTGGGACCATCGGTGCTCTCATAAGCAAACGCGCAGCTGAAGAACCTGCCGAGACGTTTTGGTTAATTGCCCAGGTAATATTAGTGTTTACCACATTAGCCCTTGACAATGCGACGATTGAGGAAGTACATTCTCCGCGCTTAATACTTCATCTTATTCAGGATGCTTAGGATCAGCATTGAATAAATTCCGGCAGATAATCTTTGCTTCACTCATGGTGCTCTTCCTTCTGCCAGCGGTCGCGTCGGCACAGCAAGAGGAAGATTCCCTTTGGGCGCAGGCCCGGATGCACTACAGCAACGGTGACTATTACTTTGCCGCTCCCTGGCTGGAACGGGTCCTGGAGAGGTTTCCGAAAACAAAGCATCGTAAAGATGCCCTGCTGATGTTGTCGAAGGTGTATGCCGCTACCTGGCGCGAGGAGAAAGCCGCGGCAGCGGTGACCCTTCTGGTAAAGGAATATCCGGAGGCGGTAGCTGACCTCGATGCGAAGCTCCTGACGCTGGCAGGTATCGAGCCTCCCGCTGCCCCGGCCCCCCTGGGGAACTCGCCCGCCGCGCCGCTTGTGGAGCCCGCAGGAGGAAAACCGGCCGCCGCCGCGCCCGCGGTGGTGGCTGCGCCGGTCCCGGCCCCGGCTACCGCTCCAACTCCGATCCCTGCTCCGGTCCCTGCTCCGGTTCCAACTCCGATCCCTGCTCCGGTCCCTGCTCCGGTCCCTGCTCCGGTCCCTGCTCCGGTCCCTGCTCCGGTCCCTGCTCCGGTCCCTGCCGTGCCGGTCGCGACGCCTCCAACTCCGGTGCCGGCTGCTGCTACGCCGGTTCCTGCTGAATCATCGGCTCCGGTTGTCGTCGCCAAGGCTCCGGTTTCCCCTCCTGTTGCAGTCGCTGTGCCCGCTACTCCTCGGGTCGTCCCGCCGGCACTTCCTCCACCTGCAGCGCCTGCCGTGCCGTCGGTTCCTCCGGCCGTCCCTTCAGCCGTTCCCCCCGCGACACCCTCGGCCGAGCCCCCGGCGATCCCCGGCGCTGAACCGCCGGCGACGCCACCGGTCGGTCCGCATGATATGCCGGAAATCGTCCCGCCCGTTCCGCCGCCCCCGGTGACGCCTCCGTCAGGCGACCATGACGAGCAGGCGGCAAAAAAAGGCCCGGAAGCGGAGCTCGCGTCCCTTCCCCAGGAAACGGCTGCACCGCACCGGAAAACGTTGGATGCTCCCCCCATGCCGGTGACGGCGGCCCCAGGTGGCATTTCCTACACGCTGAAGGTCGGCCAGTACCTGGTGTTGTCGGCTCTGGCCAAAGCTGAGCATCGGGTCAAGGCTGCCGGGATGACGCCGGTCGTGAAGCCGGGGCCCAAGAAGATGGAGCCGATGATCCGGCTGTACCTGGGTGAATTCCCTAAACGCGCTTTGGCCCGCAAGGAGTTGGAAAAGCTGCAGAAAGCCAAGGGGGAGGGTTTCATTGTCAACCGCGGCGGGACCTTTCATCTCTACGGCGGCTCCTTCATCAACGAAAAGTTTGCGCTCCTGGAGCAGGAAAGACTCTCCGGCCACGGGTTGAGGGTGAGCTTGGAGAAAAAGACGATTCCGGTTCCCACCCATATCCTTACCACCGGTCGTTTCCCGACCCGTGAGGCGG
Organism: Geomesophilobacter sediminis; assembly: GCF_016458275.1. Classification (GTDB taxonomy): domain Bacteria; phylum Desulfobacterota; class Desulfuromonadia; order Geobacterales; family Geobacteraceae; genus Geomesophilobacter; species Geomesophilobacter sediminis. The sequence continues at coordinate 357,373 of NZ_JAEMHM010000003.1, read as the reverse complement.
CCGAAGCCCAGGCCGCTGAACTGCAAAAGGCGGGGATCGCCGTGACGGTGGTTGCCATCCCCCCCGGCGGAAACGACCCCCAATAGAATCCGTTCCCGTGGTAGGGCTTGCGGCCGGGGTTCGGTTCCAACGCCGCGGCTCGAAGGGAGCGGGCGGCGGGGTGAAGCGCTTTTGTGGCTTACATTTCGGCCGATATTGTGGCATGATGGCGCCGCTTGCCTGCCGTAGCGGCCGGTTGATTCCAATGGAAAAAAGGATGCGATGTTATGGGGATTTTCGACAAGTTGTTCGGCAGGAAATCGGAAGAAACGGAAACGGTCGCTGAGCAGCCGGTTGCGGCAGCTCCTGCTGCGGAGGCAACCGATGACGGGCCGATGATGAAGGTCTTCGACGCGGAGGGAAATGAAGGGCTCGTCCCCAGGGCCCAGTGGCGCGAAGTCCTGATGCGCAACCTCGAAAACCAGGTGGACGACCCGGAGCAGCTCTATAACACGCTGATCACGGCCCTGCAGGAGGGATTTGCCGCCGACGTGCTCCCCTTTGCCGAACATCTCCGCAAGATCGACCCGATTCCCACCCGCAGCGCGGTCACCCTCGGCATCTTTTACATGGAGACGGAACGTCTGGACGAGGCTGAAATACTCTTCAACGAGTTCACGGCACAACACGGGCCCCATCCGATCATTCTGGCCAACCTCGCCAAGCTGTACAGCCGCCAGGGCGATGATGAGCGGGCTGAATCCACGCTTTGGAACGCCCTCGAAGCAGATCCCAATAACGACAACTCGATCAACTGGTATGTTGCCATCCAGCGCCATCGCGCCGGGGATGAGGGGGCTGTCGACGCCTTCCGTCGCATCGCCGGGCTCCCGGGGAGCTGGAAGGCGCAACTGGCGCTGGCCCGGGCCGCCTTGGAGGCGAACGATGTTGCCGGCGCCGAGGCCCTGTACCAGGAGGCGATCGATGCCGTGACGAAACCGGCGCCGGTGCAGCTGCTGCTCCAGGTAAGCGCCGACCTTGGTGCGGCCGGTCTGGTCGACCAGATGGCTCGCCTGGTTACCCCCAATGTCGATCCTGCGGTCCACGGCCTGGAAGTAGGGAACAACATCATCAAGGCGAACCTCGAACAGGGGCGTCTGGGTGAGGCACGCGCCATGCTGGAAAGCCTGCAGGCGCTGAACCGGTCCGAGTGGCACACCACCCTCAGGTTCTGGAACGTCGAGTTGATCCGGGCCGAAGAGGCGACGAGCGCGCGGGGGTAATTTCCCACGCACCACTTACGTATTGAAAAAGCTCACGAGGCAACTTGTGAGCTTTTTTTGCGTCCGCCCCGGCGCAACTGCAATCAGGTCTACACCGATGAGGGGCTGGACCACGCCGGTACCGCAACCTCGGCCTACCGCGATCCCCGGATCTACTACTGGCTTCTTTCCCCTCCCAAGCAGGAACTTTGACCGCCACCTGTTGCGCGACCTTCCGGTCCGTCTACACTATGCTCTGGTTAAAAAAAACCAATACCGGAGTGGCCGCGCGACCGCAAAAAGGGGGGGGTATGGACCGGCAAGAAATCATCGACAGGCTCAACGACTTGATTCAGTTGGATGCGGACGCGGTGGTGGCATACGATCACGCCATCAGGAACGTGAAGTACGACGACATCCGCACCAAACTCACCGAGTTCCAGGAGGACCACCGGCAACACATCCAGACCCTCACCGTGCAGGTGCAGCGGCTCGACGGACGTCCGGTGAAGACGACCCCCGACCTGAAGGGGTACCTGCAGGAAGGCTTGACCGCCCTGAGAAGCATAACCGGCACCGAAGGGGCGCTCCTTGCCATGCAAACCAATGAGAAACAGACCAATAAGAAATATGCCGAGGCCCATGAACTCGACTTTCCCCAGGAGATCAAGTCGATCATCACCGTCAACCTGTCCGACGAGCAGCGGCATCTATCCTACATCCAGGAGATCCTGGACACCCCGCGCCGGGAACTCTAGGTCGTTCCCGCCCCATGAAAAAGGGAGTGGCAGCGTCGGCTGTCACTCCCTTTTTGTTTTACCGGAGGGCCGAGCGCCGGTCCTGTGTCGTCACACCACCTGGATGGAAAGACTCTGCGTTGCCGTCAGGGCAGGATTCGAGGAGTCGGTGACCTGGACGGTGAAAGTGCTGGTGCCGGTTGTGGTGGGGGTGCCGGAGAGAACCCCGGCGGTACTCAGGGTGATCCCGGAGGGAGGAGATCCGCTGGTGACCGTCCAGGTGTACGGCGTGGTGCCGCCGGTGGCGGCAAGCGATTGGTTGTAGGCCGTGTTGTTGGTGGCATTGGGGAGCGATGTCGTGCTGATGGTCAGGGTGGTGGTCGTGCCCGCGTTGTCTGGGAACCAGACGATGTCGCCGCACCCGGTGAGGAAAGCACATACCAAGAAGGAGATGAGCAGCCGCGTCATGATGTTCCCTCCTGAGGTTCTGACATAAAAAACCCCACAATCTTATCCGGTCGCAGGTTTTGTACAACAAGGCTCCCGGTGCGCTCTCGGCGCCAGACTGTCCCCCGGTTCCGGCCCCATCTTTTTACCAACGTTCATGCCCCAGCTTTCGCTGACATAAAAAATGGGAGTTTCTGCCGCGCCTTTGTTACAATCCAGTCCATGTTTTCCGCGCCTCGCAGTTACGCCATCTCCAAGAGCGAAATTCTCCGGTACCAGGTTCACGGCACCGGCCCCCTCAAACTCGTCCTGATTCACGGGCTCGCCTCCCGCTCCGAGTGCTGGACCGATCTCCTGCCGCTGTTTCCCGAGGATCGTTATACGGTCTACCTGCTCGATCTGCTCGGCTCCGGCGAGTCCTCCAAGCCGGCCAACGCCGACTACTCGATACCGGCCCATGCGGTTCGGGTCCTGGAGTTTCTGGAGCACGCGTCGCTGCGCGGCGCCGCTTTGGTCGGCCATTCCATGGGGGGGGCAATCGTGCTCATGGCGGCGATTGAAGCGCAGCGCGCCGGGCAACCTGGTTTGCTTGGCGCTATCGTGGTAATGGCCGGACCGGGGTTCATCCAACGGCTCCCCCTGATGGCGGAGATCTTTCAGTCCTCCCTGGCGGCGAAGCTTTTCGTGGCGCTTTATGCACCCGACGCCTGGATCAAGATCGGGCTCAGGGCGGCCTACTATGACCAGCGTCTGGTGGACCGGGAACACATCGCCCGGTATGCCCCGTGTTACCGCGACCGCGACGCGAAACGCGCCCTGGTGGAAACCTGCCGCCAACTCGTTCCTCCCGCTCCGGATCAGATCGCCTCGGCCTATCCATCCTTGCGGCTCCCGGTGCTCCTGCTCTGGGGAAGGCACGACCGGATCGTCCCCCTGTCCCAGGGAGAGCGCCTCGACGCCGTCCTGCCCGACTCCCGGCTGGTGGTTCTGGAGGCCTGCGGGCATAACCCCATGGAAGAAAGGCCCGAAGAGACGTTTCGGGTCATCGATCAATTCATCGGCGGGCTCTCCTAGCTGATTCATTGCCGGGACCAACCGGTTGCGGACTGCCTGCTTTACCTTCAGTTCCTCCCGTTCGCTCCCCCGACCTCGCCCCAGAGGGATGTGGCCCGTTTTTTCCCCTCGGCTACCTCGGCGCCCTTTCGCGGTGAGCTTCCCCAACCACAGAAAATTTCTGCGATTCCGCTTTCCGGTCTTGATCATTTTCGCGCTCTGTTTTATGCTAAGCCACTTTACTCGGTGAAGCGCCGGCGCGGCGGGAACCGGGAACGCCGGCACGGAGGGAACCTTTCCCGGTGCGGCAGCTTGGACACTCGCTGAAAGGAGAGGGGAGCGGCATTCCCCGGTGCGCCCCGCGTTTATTTATTCGTATATGGAGGCTTTTTGAATGCTTGGTAAGGACAAATCTCTCACCGTATTTGGAACGGGGACGGTAACCCCGGAGGTAATCGTTGCGGCAGCCAAAATGGGCAGAACTCCGTGCTACCTGTACGACGGTTCGATCATCCACCGCAAGTGCCAGGAGGTCCTGGCGATGCCGAACGCCTTCGGCATCGAGCCCAGGTATGCCATGAAGGCCAACTCCAACGCCACCATCCTGAGGGAGATCGTCAAACACGGCTTTGGAATCGACGCCAGCTCGCTCAACGAAGCACGCCGCGCCCGGCTGGCCGGAATCGACCCGCCCAAGATCATGCTGACCACCCAGGAGGTCCCCGTCGGCTCCGACCGCGTTGCCCTCGAAGAGCTGATGCGGCTCGGTATGAAATACAACGTCTGCTCGGTCCGTCAGCTGGAGCTCGTCGCTGACTTTGCGGTTGCCAACGGCACCCGCCTTTGCATCAGGGTTCATCCCGGCGTCGGTTCCGGCGAGTCCGCCTCGCGCAACACCGGGGACCACTACTCCTGTTTCGGCGTGCATCTCTCCGACCTGCCGCAGGCACTCGAATTCGCCAAAACGAAAGGGATCATCTTCGACGCGGTGCACGTCCACATCGGCTCGGGGGGCGATCCGGCCAAGTGGCGGGAGAACATCGACCGCGAGCTCGGCTTCGTGCGCGAGTATTTCCCGGATGCCGAGCGGGTCAGCTTCGGCGGCGGCCTCAAAGAGGCTCGGATGCCGGACGAAGTGGCTGCCGACCTAAAGGAACTCGGCAATTACGCGAAGCAGCGCATCCAGGAGTTCTACGAGGAAACCGGGCGCAAGCTGATCATGGAGGTTGAGCCGGGGACCTATATCGTCGCCAACTCCGGCTACATCATCACCGAAATCATCGACCTGAAGCGGACCGGTCCGGAAGGGTTCGAGTTCCTCGTGCTCAACGGCGGGATGGAACTCAACACCCGGCCGCTGCTCTACGGCTCCCGGCATCCCTTGTACGTCGTCGCCCAAAACGGCGAGCTCCTTTCCGCCGAGGGGGAACTCGGACACCTGCACCCGGAAGACGATCTGAGGGTGGTGGTGGGGCGCTGCTGCGAAAGCGGCGATTCCCAGAGCCTCGACTCGGACGGCAACATCATCCCGCGCCTGCTCGCCGAGCCGGCCTTCGGCGACTTCGTCGTGATCGGCGGCGCCGGCGCCTACTGCGCCAGCATGAGCCCGCACAACTACAACTCCCACATCCAGGTGGCCGAGGTGCTCATGGGCGAGGACGGCAATCTGCATCTGATCCGCAAGCCGCAGACCCTGGAGCAGATCGTCCAAAACGAAATCCTGCTCGATTCGACCAAGGCCTACCAGGAGAAACCGTTCGGCGAGCGCAGCCTCAGGGACCAGGCTTCCGCGTACTAAAAAAAGGCATCGACCGACGATGCTGTATTACCGGAAGGTCCTCGGCGTGCCGCACGCCGGGGACTTTCTCTTTTGGGCTTCGACTGCGGGGCGGGAGGCTGGGTCGCCTTCGAGGGGGGGGAGGTTGGGACCTCTTTACGCCGGGGCGTACGATCTTCCTGTAGCAGCGACATTCTGGTCGCGGTTTCCTCTCTTTGGATGAAAAGGTCTTTCGATCAGGCAAGGTAGCTGCCTGCCCTGTGGAAGCGCCTTTTCGGGCGCGATCCGCCGAAGGCGGTGGCAACGGTTGCGGTTAATCGCCTGGAAAGGCGCTTCCACGTAAAAATGTCTTCCCCGGTTACGTTGTCCCGATTCAGCTGGAGCTAAGCAAGATGAGCGAGATCTACCTCGATTACAACGCCACCACCCCGGTTCTCCCCGAGGTGCTCGAAGCAATGCTTCCCTTCTACCGGGAAGGGTTCGGCAACCCGTCCAGCAGCCATGCCACAGGAAGACGGGCCCAACAGGCGGTGGACCTGGCGCGGGAGCAGGTGGCAGCACTGTTGCACTGTGCGCCGTCGGAGGTGGTTTTCACCTCCTGCGCGACCGAATCGAATAACGCCGCCATCAAGGGGGTGGCCGCAGCCCTGGCTCGGAAGGGAAACCATATCATCACGACCAAGGCGGAGCATCCTTCGGTGCTCTATCCGGCCCTGCACCTGGAAAAGGCCGGGTACCGGGTGACCTGCCTGGAGGTCGATGACGAGGGGATGTTCGACCCCGCCGATCTGGAAAAGACGATCACGCCGGAAACCATCCTGATTTCGGTGATGCTGGCCAATAACGAGACCGGCACCATTTTCCCGGTTGGTGCGGTGGGGGAGATTGCGGCGCGGCACGGCGTGTATCTGCATTGCGATGCGGTTCAGGCGGTGGGGAAGATAGCGGTGGACTGCCGGGAGCTGCAGGCGGGACTGGTTTCCCTCTCCGGGCACAAGCTCTACGCCCCCAAAGGGGTGGGAGCCCTGGTGGTGCGCCAGGGGATTCGGCTGCAACCCTTGCTCCATGGGGGCGGGCAGGAGAAAAACCGCCGGTCCGGGACCGAAAACGTCGCCGGGATCGTCGCGCTGGGGCAGGCCAGTGCCATTGCCCTGGGCTCCGGTGCCGCGGAGGCGGCCCGGGTCCGGGAGTTGCGGGACCGGTTGGAGCGGGGGATCCTGGAAGCGATTTCCGGGGTGCGCCGCAACGGGCACCCGACCCGGCGCCTTGGCAATACCTTGAGCCTTACCTTCTCCGGCCTGCCGAGTGACTCGCTAGTCGGCGCGCTGGATCGGCTCGGCATTGCCGTTTCTTCCGGCTCGGCGTGCAGTTCGGGCGCGCTGAAAAGCGCAGCGGCGGATGGCTGCACCCAGGAAGCCCATCTCCGTTTTTCGCTGGGACGCTTCAGCACCGGGGCCGACGTCGACACGGTGCTCGATATCCTGCCCGGATTGGTCGAGTCGCTGCGGTGCGAAGCGGGCGGCGACCGCGGAGCGTGCCGGTGAGCGGAGCGGCGGATCACCAAAAAGGGGGAACCCACCGGCACAACCGTTCGCTGCGCTGGTTTCTTGCCTCCCGCGGTTGTTCGGTCGTCTCGTACCAGATGGTTGGGGTTGCGGTGGGGTGGCACGTTTATGAGGTCACCCGGAGCGCGCTAAGTCTCGGGCTGGTCGGGCTGGTGCAGTTTCTCCCCGCGCTGCTCCTGGTACTGGTGGTAGGGCATGCTGCGGACCGGTATGACCGGCGTCGGCTGGTGTCCCTGGCCCAAGGGGTGGAGGGGGTGGCGATGGTGGGGCTTGCCGGCAGCTGCCTTGCCGGCTGGGTGAGCCCGGAGCTTATTTTTCTCTTCATTTTCCTCTTGGGAACCGCCCGTTCCTTTGAGTACGCGACGCTGCAGACGCTGGTCCCATCGATCGTCGATCCCGACGATCTTCCCTCGGCGCTGGCGCTGAGCGGTTCGGTCATGCAGGGAGCGGTGATTGCCGGGCCGATGCTCGGGGGCTTTCTCTACCTTCTGGGACCGGTCGCCGTCTATCTGACCGCGGCGGTGCTTTTTTTCTTTTCCTCCGTCGCCGTGCGACGGATGCGGCTGAAGACGGTGACGGCCCGGCGGGAACGTCCCAGCCTCGACACCATCTTCGCCGGGATCCACTTCATCCGGAGCCGGCCGGTCCTGCTCGGGGCGATCTCGTTTGATCTGTTCGCGGTCCTGCTTGGTGGGGTGACCGCGCTGCTGCCGATCTACGCCCGCGACATCCTCCATGCCACCCCGCGGGGCCTCGGTCTGCTCCGGGCGGCACCGGCCCTGGGGGCCTTCATCGCGTCCCTGTACCTTGCCCGCCGGCCGCTGCGCCGCCGGGTCGGGTCAATCATGTTTGGCGCCGTCGGCGTCTTCGGCCTGGCCACTATCGTCTTTGCCCTCTCCAGGTCCATGACCCTTTCCTTTTTCGCGCTGGCCCTGCTGGGGATGGCCGACATGCTGAGCGTGGTGATCCGATCTTCCCTGGTTCAGCTGGAAACTCCTGATGAGATGCGCGGGCGGGTCAGTGCGGTGAACTCGGTATTCATCGGCGCTTCCAACCAGCTTGGCGAATTCGAGTCCGGTCTCACCGCTTCCTGGTTCGGGACGGTTCCCGCTGCGGTCCTGGGCGGCATCGGCACGCTGGTGGTCGTCTTTCTCTGGAGGATCTGGTTTCCGCAGCTGGCCAGCCGCAATACCTTGCAAAGCGAAGAGCGGACCGCGACCTAGACCAGCAGGAAGGTTTCCGGAGCGAGGCTGGTGGCGAGCATCACCATGTTGATCTCACGATGGTCGCTCCAGGTCCTGGCCCGGGAATTGGTGCCGTCCATCCAGAAGTCATCGATCCTCTCCGCCATCGGCAGGAAACCCAAAAGCGCGTTCAGACGCGCCGCCACCAAACCGTTGCGGTCGAAGAGGTCCGGATGCTCCGCGGTCCTATCGAGCAGCGCCGGGAGCCCCTTCAGCCCGATCCCCAGCCCCAGCTCCCGGAAGGGTAGGCGAAAGACTGCGGGGTGGCGCAGCATCCCGGCTTCCTCGAACATCTCCAGCCCGGCAATTGCCGCCTGCAGGACCCGATCCAGGAAGCCCGGTTCCGGAAATGCTCCCTTGATCATCAGCTGAATGATCCGCCCCGCGTCCCAGAGCAGCCCGCCGATGCCCAACGGGTCGTCGGTCTCCCAGCGCTGTCCCCGGCAGATCGCCACCAGTTCGGCGGCCTCCGGCTTGAGGAGGTCGAGCCCGTAGCTGCGGGCCGCCTCCTGGAGCTCGCAATAGCTGACCAGTCCATCCAAGGGGTCATGCATCCCCATGGACGGCACCAGGGGACGGCTAAGATCGATGCTCATCTTCCAGTAAATCCGTCTGGCCCCGCCCCACTCCGGGTCGTAGCAGAATCGCGCATGCACCGTCTCGGCCAGTTCCACTCCCCAGCGGGTGTATCTTTCGTCCCCGGTCGCTGCGGCGACCCGACGCAGGGCGTGCATCCACTTGGTCAGGTAATGGTAGTATTGACCGTCCCGGTCCCATTCCTTTCGTTCGTCCGGTCGCTCGTCCCCCCGCCGCTCGCTCAGTTCCTTCCCGATCCTCAGGCCGCCCCGGGTCGGGTGCCGCTCCGCTTCCTCGTCCTTTAGGCCGCTGATCCAGCCGGTGCGCGTGTCATCGTCGCGGTGGCGTCCCAGGGTCTGATGGACCTGGTCGACCAGACGGAGCGCTTCCTCCAGGAAGAACGGGTTCGCGGTAACCCGGAACAGTTCCAGAAAATTGCAGACGGCAAAGGCATCGGTCCAGAGGTAGCGCCTGACCTCGCCGGCTGGTTCGAGACCGGTGAGTGCGGCGAACTCAAGCATCAGCCGTTGAACGGTGGTTGTCGATGCGTTCACGTACTCCTCCTGTGGCGCCGGCAGCCAAGTCCGCCGTGGCGCGTATCTGTCCAGTTCCCCTGGTTCGGAAGCTCAGAAAAATAAGAGCTGATTTTACCATGTCGTGCGTCCCTCCGGATCTTGCCGGCTCCCTGCGGATCTGCTGTAAAAGAATGGACTGTCCATTTTGTTACAGGTGCGAATTTGTCCTGTGAAATCAACTGTCTATGGTGGCTGCTGTAACAAAATGAACAGTTGCCCATGTCGCGTTAGGGGGGAAGGTTCCGTCCGCAAGGTCGGGTAACTGGCTGAAACTACGTGTCTTGACCTTTTTTTGTGATCTTGGCATGCAAAATGATAAGGAGGGGCAATCCGGCAATTTCTGCCGGTATTCGGGAACACATAGGAAGGAGAGGTGGCTGATGAGGGTTGTACTGGGGGTTAATATTTTTACCCAAACCGCGGGATATCACGAGATGATGCGCAAGGAGATCCATACCAACGTCATTCCCACGCCCGGAATGCTGGTCGAGGACCCCGTCTGGAAGGAAGCTCAGACGCCCCACTCGATAACCTGTGATTTCAAGCAGGAGTGCTATTTCCTCGAATTCAACGGAATTCCGCTCCCTACCAAGGATGACTGTGACCGCGAAGTGTCCCTGTACAAGAACCGGGGATGGGTTACCATTGGCGAGTTTGGGTAGGAGGGGTCCAATCTTCCCTCTAGGGGATCCTCAGCGAGGTAGCAGATGAACTACTTCGACAGCTCCATCATCCATTTTATTAACGGTTTTGCGCGCCACTCCTGGAGTTTCGATGCCGTCACGACCTGGCTCACCGCTGATCAATTCCAGAAAAGCGGCATGGTCGCCCTGCTGATGTGGTGGGCATGGTTTACCCCGGGGGAAAACCAGGATGCCAACCGCGAGAAGCTCGCCGCCGCTTCGCTTCTGGCGCCGTTTTCCCTGCTGGTGTCCCGGTTGATCAGTTACCTGATCCCGTTCCGCCTCCGGCCGCTGCATACCGAGGAGCTGCATACCATTCCTGCCTTCACCATGGACCCCGATAACCTCATCGATTGGAACTCTTTCCCGAGCGATCACGCGGCCCTCTTTTTCACCCTGGCAGCGGGAATTTTCGCGGTCTCCCGTAGAACCGGCATCCTTGCCCTGGTCTATGTATTCATCGTCATCTGCCTCCCCCGGGTCTACCTCGGCATTCACTACCCAACCGACATACTGGCCGGCGGGTTGCTCGGGTTCGGGATCGGCAGCCTGGTCCTGATTCCCCGGGTGCGGGTGCTCCTGTGCGGGCGCTTGCTCGGCTGGATGAAGTCCCGGCCTCAGCTGTTCTATGCCTGTTCCTTCTTCTATACCTTCCAGATCGCCGACAGTTTCGGATGGGTCCGCGACACCGCAGTCTTTGCCGCGACCATTTTCGTTGCTGTTATGGAACACCACTTCTCTTAGTGTCACATCGGAAGTATTAGCAAGGATAAATAGACTGTAACAAAATGGACATGTCCAAATTGTTACGATTTGGCGCATAACCACCCGTAACCGTGTCTGTTACGGGTGTCTTCGGGGCAGCCGCTGTAACAAAATGGACAGGCTGCGCTCGGTATCTGACGTGGTTCCCCGGGGTTGTTCCAGTAATACCGGGCCTTCTTCGGGGCGGGAACCCTGGCACGTTTCTTGTTATGTAAATGGGTCTCAAGGCTGGACTTGTGCGGAGGATTTACATGCTAAAGCAATACGATCTTCTTACGAAGTCTCTAAAACTGTTGAAGAATTCCGACATGCAACCGATCCAGGAGTTGACGGTCGAGGTGCAGTTGATCCGTGCCAAAAGGCTTCTGCTTCTCGACGAGGTTCTCCAACAGGTTAAGGGGAACGCCGCGAGCGAGGCGGAATTTGAGGCCCTCTACCGGCAGGTGGAGGAGGTTTGCAACACGAGTCACGACCTGGCGGAGGTGGAAAAGCTGACCCTGCTCAGCGCGAACGTGGTCGAGGAGCTGCGGAAATACCTCAACAGTGACAGCGACTACCAGATCCCGCCGCTGCGCAATGTTATGTCACCGTTTTGGAGCGGGGCCATGCGCTCTGCCCGTAAGGCCGGTTTGCCGGCCGGGAATTGAAAGGGGAGGGAATTAGTGAGAAGCATCGTAGTGGTTGCGGTCATCGTCCTGGCTTCGTATTGCACCGGAGTGGCTTTTGCGGCGGTTACCGTGGATGAGGCAAGGCTGCACGCCATCCTTGAAAACATACGCGCCGGCAGGCATCAGAACGTTCTGGTGGTGATGAGCAGGAACAACCTCGGGGTGAAGACGGGGAAACTGCAGGTGGCTCGGGCTGCCGACCCGGGAAATAACCTCAAGGAGGGGGATGCCGTTTTGGAGGTTTACTTTGTCATCCGGGCCCCGGTCCCGCAGGGATACGACCTGCCGGCCTCCGATCTGCACGCCCGGTTTGTGAAGCGCAAAGGGATCCGGGGGTGGAACCCGGACAACGAGTGGGCCCGCAATATCGTTAACGACAAGATGCCCTGGCCCGACTCCAACTGAGTCAGGAGATCGCACTCCCCTCGGTGAGCTGGCGCCAGCCCTGGACGGTCTTGAAGATCACCCAGAGGTACGTCAGTAGCAGGATCACCGCGCCGACGCCGAAGAAGATGGTGGCGAAGCCGAGGACGAAGCCGATCAGTGCCTTCCAAAAGATCGCGATCTGGTAGCCGTAGTGGCTTCCGTACCAGGTTCCCTCGGCATCGCGCCGGTACACGTAGGCGATGATGACGCCAACGAACAGCGTGATCCCGTACAAAAGCGACGCGAGATAGCAGGTGTAGATGACCGCGGGGACGGTCTTTCCCGGAGTTCGGAAGACCGTCCCCGCGGCGTTTTTTCCCGGTCCGTCTGGTCCGGCATCGGCGATCAGGTAAATCTCCCGTGCGTGTCCCTCGTCGGCCACAAAGTCGACCTTTTGCCCTGCTGCAGGAGCGATCGAGGATTTCCACTCCGGCCGGTCGAAGCGGTAGCGATTCCCGTCTGTGCCCCTGATCACCCCTTGCTCCGCCGCAGAGCCGAGCACCATCCCTTCCATGGAGCCTCCTTTCCGCGGGCGCTCCGGTTCTACCCGCAGGAACCTTCCGAGTCTAGATCCTTCCCCTTGCGATGCAACCGCCTGAAGGCTTTTCCGGCGGTGCGGCGGCATATCCGGGATTCCCGATGCATACCCATGGTCCCTCCGAAAATCTCTTTTGGAATTTCTCAGGGGGCTCCGCCCTTTTTCACTGCCGGTAGCCAATACCTAAGAGGGTAGGGACCAGGACCGAGCGTTGAAATCGGCCCGCGCCGGGGTACATTCAACCGACGCTACTGATAAGGGAGGGATTGCATGGGGCTGGCAAGGGTGGTGTCCGGGGGACAGACCGGAGTGGACCGGGCGGGGCTGGACGCAGCACTGGAACTGGGGATGCCTATCGGCGGGTACTGCCCCTGCGGAAGGAAGGCGGAAGACGGGACGGTACCGGCTCGCTACCCTCTCATCGAGCTGAGCTCCGATTACTACTGCACCAGGACGGAAAAGAACGTCGTCGAATCGGATGGGACGCTGATCCTGAACCAGGGTGAGCTTACCGAGGGTACCAAGCTCACCCACGACTACGCCAGGCAGCACGGCAGACCCTGCCTGATCGTGCAACTGGACCAGGATCCGGTCCTCGACCCGGCCCGGGTCGCCGAATGGCTTAGGGGCAACCGCATCTCCGTCCTTAACGTCGCCGGGCCGCGGGAGTCGAAGTGTCCCGGCGGTATCTACGACGCTGCCTTCCGGTACCTGCGCCGACTTTTCCAACTGGAGTGCGACCGCGCCTCGGACTCCGGTGGTAACCCCGGTGACCCTGGCGCGCCTTGACTAATGGGGCTTGGGTGATAAAAAGGGGAGATGTTTTTTGCCTTGGGGTTATCTAATGATAGTCCAAGGGACAACTTACCAACGGTCTCCGGACCGAAAAGGGGGATGACATGGCAACACCTTACGTCGACAAGAGTGTCTGTATCAGCTGCGAGCTCTGCGCCAACATGGTTCCCGAGGTTTTCCGGATGGGAGACGACGGCTTCGCCGAGTGCTTCGATCCGCAGGGGGCGCCGGAGGAAAAAATCCAGGAAGCGATGGACAGCTGCCCGGTGAACTGCATCCACTGGCAGTAGGAGGGAGCCGGGCCGATCGGAACGCGCCACGCAGAGCGTGCGGGAGGGGACGTGCTGACCGAAAGCATGAAAAAGATGGTGGAGACCGTGCATCATGCCTTTGTGGCTTCCTCGGGTGCCGATGGCATGCCCCACCTTGCCGCGGCCGAAGCGGTATCGGTCCCGGACCTGCAGCGCCTGCGCTTCGAGGCTTGGTTCTGTCCCACCACGCTGCGCAACGTGAGCGTCAACCCGATCGTTGCGGTGGCGGTTGCCGATCCGGCTTCCGGACAGGGATTTCAATTCGTGGGGCGGGTGGAGACGGTCGAGGAGACCGCGATGATGGACGGCTTTCTTCCCGACGAACCGCCGGGAATGCCGCAGGTCGAGACCAGAATGACCGTCCTCGTGGAATGTGTCATGGAATTTACCGCCGGGGCACACACGGACCAGCCGCTCGGCTAGGTCCCGCGCCCCGACGGTGCCGTTACCCGGTGATCGTTGCCTTGAGCAAAAGCTCTTCGGCAAACGGCACATCCTCCTCAGCTACACAGATTTCTTGCGAGTTTTTCGCCTCAGTCGCTGGCGCTACGGTATATTCGATGCCCCCTTTTTGGAGGATCGCCTCCACGCGATTCAGATCGCTTTCTTCCTTTGCATCGTAGAACTTCATCGGTTACCTCCTTTCCTCATTGGACGGTGCGCACCGCGGCTCCGATTCCTCCTACACCATCCTTCCTGACTTTCTCTTCCCATAATAACATGGGGCGCGTTGCTCCAGTCTCTGTTTCCTCGGATCGGTACTGGCAAAGGGGGAGCACCTTCTTGGCCGGGTTCAGATGCCGGCTGCCTTGGTGTGTCTATAACCTTTGTATCTCTGGTTCTGGAGTTACCGGGGGATGAAACAGATGTCGACGATGATGGCCGCAAAGAGGATAAGCAGGTACATGACGGAACAGCGGAAGGCAAAACGGAGCGGACCTTTCCCGAGCAAGGACCAGTAGCAGCAGCCCCAGAAGGAAGCGCCGGCGACGAGCGCCATGGTGCCGTAGCAGGCCGAGGCGTACCCGGTGGCCGGCAGAAGAAGCGTTGCCCCGGTCAGGAGCGCCACCCAGGTGAGGATGGCGCGGCGGGTGGCATCGATGCTGCGTGCGATCGGGAGGACTGGAAGCAGGGCGGCGTGGTAATCGTTTCGATGGCTGAGGGCGAGCAGCCAGAAATGGGGGGGCTGCCACAGCATGAGGATGAGAAAGAGGATGAGAACGCCGAGGCCCGGAGGATTGCCGGACGCGCTTCCTCCCACGAGCACCGGGAAGGCTCCGGGCAAACCTCCCAGCACCGCGGCCCACGGGGTCTGCGGCTTCAAAAACAGGGTGTAGCACACCGTGTACCCGAAAACACCGCCACAAAGAAGGAGGGTCGGGGCAGGACCGAGAAAGCCGGCCGCGATCGCCACCCCGGCGGTCAACAGCGCAGCCGCTACCCCCAGGATCAGGCGGGGCCCGGCAACGGCTAGGGCCTCGTTTCTTTGCGCCAGCCGCCCCATCTTGAGGTCCCGATCGGCTTCGACGACGCAGTTGATCATGGCGGAGGCGGCTCCGGTGCACAGAAGGGCGAGCAGGCAGGGGAGGAGTTTGGAAAAATGGGGGGGACGCTGGGCGGCAACCGTCAGGGCAGTTGCACCCGAAAGGGCGATGGCTGCCACGATGCGGGGCTTGGCGAGTCGGTAGAGCGCACGGCAGATTTCGGTTGCCGCAGGTGGCTTTGCCGCTGCAACTCCCGCGCCACGCCCGATCATTTCTGGATCCCTTCCGGATTGTTTACCTGTCTCAGCCACAGGCGCAGCCCGAGCCAGATGCTGAGGAGCGCAATGGCCAGGTGGACCGCGGTGAGGGAAAACTGGAAGCCCGATTTCACCACCGCGGCACCGACCATCAGTTGCAGTGCGACCAAAAAAAGGAGGGCGAAGCCGCGGACGATCCCGAAGCTGAGGTCCCGATCCAAAAGCGAAAAGGCGAAGAGGATGGCGGCGGTGGAGAGCAGGGCCAGCGCGATCAACCGGTGTCCGTAATTGATGGCGATGGCGAGGTCCCAGACATCGGGGATCCAGCTCCCCTGGCAGGCCAGGAATCCGGTACAGGCCATCGCCGAGCCGGAATGGCGCAGATAGGCCCCCAAAGACGCCTGGGAGAACATGAGCAAAACCATGCTGAACAGAAGCCCCGAATAGCCGGAAAAGCCAAAGACCGGCGGTTGGAGGACGCCGTCGCACTGAACCATGTAGAGGACCAGGACGAAGATCCCCAGCGCCACCATGAAGTGCACCGTGGTCAACTGGACCGGGAGCCCCAGCAGGACCACGACCCCGCCGATCACGATCTGACCCACCAGAAGCAGTATCGCCGCCAGGGGAATCGCCTTGGACCACCCCCGGTAGGCCTTCCATCTCTGCCCCGCCAAAACGAACAGGGAAACCGATGCCAGCGCCGCAATGACGCGGTGCAGAAATTCCATCCAGACGTCCAGATGCAGGGGGGGCAGGAGCTCGCCCCGGCACAGGGGCCAGTCCGGACAGGCGAGCCCCGCTTTCATACCCGCCACGAGGTTCCCCCAGACAAGAAGCACGAAAAACAGAAACGCGGTGATTCGACCGACCATGATATACCTCCGTCAGCGCTCCGGATTCCCCGGACCGTAGTCATTTCAACCGGCGGGCGATCGCCCGATCCGCAGACCACGGCCCCGCGCCCCCGTCACCAGCACCAGGCTGATGGCGATCGCGAGCAGGTGGTATTCAAACCCTTCCCCGGCCTGGGTTCCCATCCAGTTCATGAAGAAACCGTTGCGCCAGTGCACCAGGATGATGGCGCCGACCATGTCGCAGAGGATGCCGAAGGCACACAAGCGGCAGCAAAAGCCCAAGATGAGCCCCAAGGCGCCGAGCGACTCGGCCAGGATGACCAGGATCGCCAGGAGGGTCGGGATGTGCATGTTGTTGGTGAACATGTTCAGGGCCGCCGTGAACCCCGGGCCGCCGTACCACCCGAGAACCTTCTGGGCCCCATGGGGAAAAAAGACCACCCCCAGGATGACCCTCAGGAGCAGCAGTGATCCCCGGTCGTCGGTCATGAAGAATCTTTTCATAATTCCCCCTTGTGGCTCGCGGCAGGTTTCTAACCCGCGCGTGGCAAGTGTCCTTCGTCAATGGGGCGTAACTGCGGCATTGGTGCCTCAGCGGAACAGGTTATCCATCAGCGTTCCCACGATGAGGAGTGCGAGGATGAACAACGGGAAAACGGCGAACCCGAGCACGAGTTTCACCTCGTAGCGCAGGTGCATGAAATAGAGTGCGACGAGGGTGCCCTTTACCGAGGCGATGAACAGGGCCGCCCCGGCATTCCACAGCCCCAGTTCGAAATAGGAAATGGCAACGGTCGCCCCGGTGAGCACCAGCAGCGCCAGCCATACCAGCAGGTAGTTTCGATATGCCGCCATAGCCACCTCAGCCGACCAGGTAAAAGAGGGGGAACAGGTAGATCCAGATGATGTCCACGAAATGCCAATACAGGCCGGTGATCTCTACCGGCGTGTTGTAGTCGCCGGAAAAGACTCCCTGGCGCCCCTTGATGAGGAGCCAGACCATCACGGCCATGCCGAGAATGACGTGCAGCCCGTGCAGTCCGGTCATGACGAAGTACAGCCCGAAAAACAGGTTGCTCCGGGGAAAGAGCCCCCGGGCAAAATCCTCGCTCCACTCGAGGTACTTGATTCCGAGAAAGCAGGCCCCGCAGAAAAGGGTGGTCGCGACCCCGATCTCCATCAGTTTCCGCTGCCCCTGGCGGATCGCGGCGATGGCGAGCGCCATGCTGAGACTGCTGGTGAGCAGGATGACGGTGTTGGATGCGCCGAGGATCCGGTTCAGCTTCAGGTGTTGGAGGTGGAACAGGTCCGGATAGCTGATCCGGAAGACGGTGTAGGCAGTGAAGAGCCCGCCGAAAAGAAGCAGCTCGGTCGCCAGGAAGGCCCAGATCCCCAGCCGGGCGCTGACCGGCGCGCCGGCATGTTTATTTCCCGCATCAGCGCTCACGTTTACCCTCCGTTCTGCGCTCCGGCTTTTCGCCGTAGTTGTAGGGCCACTCGGAAACGGTCGGGATCTCGGCGAAGTTTTCTTCCGGCGGGGGCGAGCTGGTGCTCCATTCCAGGGTGAGCCCGCGCCACGGGTTATCCGGCGCCAGGCCCCCCCTGCGCAGCGAGCGGATGAAATTCAGGAACATGAGGAACACGCCGAGGGCCAGCACCCAGGAGCCGACGGTGGCGACGATGTTGAGCCCCTGGTACTTGGCGGGGTACTCCGCGTAGCGCCGCGGCATTCCCTGCATCCCGAGGATGAACATGGGGAAGAAGGTGAGGTTGAACCCGACCAGGATGAGCCCCCACGCGTATTTCGCGAGCTTCTCGTTCAGCATCCGGCCGGTAACCTTCGGAAACCAGTAGTGAAGCCCGGCGAAGAGCCCCATCACCGTCCCCCCCATCATCGTGTAGTGAAAATGGGCGACCAGGAAGTAGGTGTCGTGGACGTGGACATCGGTCGCCAGTGAGCCGAGAAAGAGCCCGGTGAGCCCGCCGATGATGAAGAGAAAGATGAAGGTGAGCGCGTAGAGCATCGGTGAATCGAGCGAGATCGATCCGCGGTAAAGGGTGGCGATCCAGTTGAAGATCTTGACCCCGGTCGGCACCGCGACGAAAAAGGTCAGAAACGAAAACACGATCCCCGCGAGGGTACCCATGCCGCTGACGAACATGTGGTGTCCCCAGACCAGGAAACCGATGAAGGCAATGGCCAGCGCGGAATAGGCGATGGCCCGGTAGCCGAAGATCGGTTTTCGGGAAAATACCGGAACCACCTCGGAAATGATTCCCATCGCCGGCAGAATCATCACGTAGACGACCGGATGGGAGTAGAACCAGAAGAAGTGCTGGAACAGCAGCGGATCACCCCCTTTGGCCGGATCGAAGAAGCCGATGCCCAGGACCCGCTCCGCCGCCAAAAGGATAAAGGTGATGCCGATGACCGGGGTGGCGAGCACCTGGATCACGCTGGTCGCGTACATCGCCCAGATGAAGAGCGGCATCCGGTACCAGGTCATGCCGGGGGCGCGCATGGTATGGATCGTGACGATGAAGTTGAGACCGGTAAGGATCGAGGAGAGTCCGACCAGGAAGAGCCCGCCGCTCAGCACGGTGACCGCGGCGCTGGTCTGCTCGGAGTAGGGGGTGTAGAAGGTCCAGCCGGTATCCATCGGGCTTACCAGCGATCCCAGGATAACGACGATGCCGGCGACGAAGCACCAGTAGCTGAAGAGGTTGAGCCTGGGGAAAACGACGTCCCGGGCGCCGATCATGAGCGGGATGAAGAAATTCCCCAGCGAAGACGGGATGGCCGGGATGACGAAGAGGAAGATCATGATGGCGCCGTGGATGGTGAAAAGAACGTTGTAGGTATGATCGCTGAACAGCGCCGGGCCCGGGGTGAGCAGCTTGAGCCGCAACAGGAGCGCGACCACCCCTCCGACCAGGAAGAAGAAGAGCGTGGTGCAGATGTAGAGGACGCCGATCCGCTTGTGGTCCAGGGTGAGCGCCCAGGAACGGAGGGTCTTCTCCGCGAGGTAGCTTCCGTGGTGTCCTGCGGTCGCCTCTGGTGCGTGGTCCATGATCACCCCCGAACTACCGTTTCCGGTCCGGTCGTCGCAAGCTCCCCTTCTTTTGCCGCGCCATCACTTGAGCGTCTTGAGGTAGGCGATGATGGCGGCGACATCGTCATCTTTAAGCGTCGCCTTGAAAGTCGGCATCACCGGCTGGTACCCCTTCACGATCTTGGCATTTGGGTCGACGATCGACTCCCTCAGGTACTCTTCATCGGCGGTCAGCGTCTTGCCGTTGTCGAGCACGACCGTGCTTCCGAAGATCCCCTTCAGCGTCGGTCCCACCTTGGGAGTGCCGTCGATGCTGTGGCAGCCGAGGCAGCCGGAATCCTGGAAGAGCTTTTCCCCCTTTTCCACCGGCGATGCGGCTGCGCCTTTCTGTTTTTGCTCCTCCCGCTCCTCCCAGGCCTGGTAGTCCGCCACCGGCATCACCAGGATCTTTCCCCGCATGATGGAGTGCCCCGTGCCGCAGTACTGCGAGCAGTAAAGGTCGAAACTGCCGGCTTGCCGGGGGAGGAACCAAAGGTAGGTGTAGCGTCCCGGGAGGACGTCCTGCTTCTGGCGGTAAGCCGGCACGAAGAAACCGTGAATCACGTCCTTGGAGGTCATGATCAGCTTCACCGGTTTGCCGACCGGAAGTCTCAACTCGTTCAGAGCGGTCCTGCCGTCCGGATATTTGAAGCTCCATTGAAACTGCGAGGCGGTTACCTGCACTTCCATCGCCCCGGGGATCGGGGTCCGCATCCGGAGAAACACCACCATACCGTACCCGAAGATGGCGACGAGGAGCAGGGACGGGATGATGACCCAGACGATCTCCAGGACGGTGTTCCCGGTGATGTAGGGGGTCGGTTGCTCGATCCCTTTTCTCCTGCGGTACTTCAGGGCGAAGTAGATCAGGAACCCCTGGGTCAGGAGAAAGAAGAAGGACGCTATGGCGAGGATGAAGATGAAGACTCCATCCACGCTGTGGGCGATGAGGGTAGCGTCGCCGGATGTGAGCGGGTAAACGTCGGGCATGGAAGGTTCCTCAATTCCCGGGGGGGGCTTTCCGCTTCCCTTTCCCGCCCCCGGACGGCTCCCGGCGCCAAAGAAACGACAGCAGCGCCGTCGTCAGGAGGAGCACCAGGATCATGGCGGCGGTCATGATTCGCGAGGCGATCAGGACATACTTCTTCCCCACCGGATCGTAGTAGAAACAGTAGAGAAGAGCCCGGTTGATCAAGGGGGAGGTGCCGATCTTCCCTTCCGCCGCCTCGATCAGGGCCAGCTTCAAATCCCTCGGTGCCGGGTCGATTCCGTAGAGGTAGCGGGAGATCCGTCCCTCGGGGGTGACCACCACCATCACGTTGGGGTGGGCGAACTCCCCGTCGGCAAGTCGCACGCTCCGGACCCCCGTAGCGCTTGTAATGGCCTCGACCGCGGCAGCGGTGCCGTAGAGAAAGGGCCAGTTCCGGTACGGCGCCGGCATCGTTTCGTACATCGAGTAGGTAGCGGCGGCCTTCTCCGCGGCCAGCGCCTGCCTTTCCGCCGGATCGATGCTGACGGTCACGACCCGGAAATCCCTTCCCGCCGAAAGCCCCTCCATCTTTTTGAGGGACCGGACCAGGTTCGCCAGGACCTGCGGACAGAGAGTGGGGCAGGAATAGTAGTTGAGCGTCAATAACACCGGTTTTCCGGAAAAGAGCTGCCGCAGTTCGAACCGCTTTCCCTGGGCGTCGAGGAAAACCAGATCCAGGGGGAGCGCCTGCCCCGCGCGTTCGTCCACTCCGACCTGCTCAAGGACCGTGTCTTGCGGATCGTGCCCGGCCGCCTCAAGGGGGGCAAAAACTGAAATAAGCGCCGCTGATATCAACGCCGCTTTCCAAGTCGTCATGACCTGCCCTCACTTCCGCTCAATCCCTTGGTTTGGCGCATGGCCGCAGGGCGCAGATACCGGGCCGAAAAAAACTTAGAGCATTTTAATAGTGTCTTTGGCAAAAGCAAGAAATGGTATTAGAAGGCGGCAGGTAGCTGATGACGCGGCGGAGGGGCGAAACTGGTGTTACGGATGGTTCAAAACGGTGGGCTCGATTTCTGGATGGGGTTAGGGGGCGGTTCGGCGGGGAGATGGATGGACCGGGTCAGCTGCGTTCCTTGAGTTCCTTGATGATCTCAACCTGCCGCTGGAAGATGAACCGGGAGATCAGGTTCTCGCTCTGCTGGTCAGGATCGAACGAAAAGCGGCAAACGGAATAGGAGTCCCGGGTAATGGTTTCCACCAGGGTAGCCGTGGTATTGAGCCGGTCCTCGCGCCCCTGGAGGAGGTTGGGGATGAGAACGGTCAATTCGACCTCGCTGCCTGGTTCCAGGTCGCACGGCTCGGCGGGAATCAGGGAGAAGCCCCCCAGGGAAACGTCGCGCAGTTTGGCAGGGATGATGAGCGACCCGCTGCGCATCTCGGCGTCGGTCTGCGGCACCACCTCAAGACGAATCGAGGTGCGGCGCTCCGCAAGTATCTCCACGAAGCTGAAATTGTGCAGGGAAACGGTTGCCTTGGGGACGTTGACGTCGCGGACCTCCCCGAGGATCGCGCTCTCGAAATAGTCGCACTTGATGAACACATAGCGGCTCCCTTCCAGGGCAGCCGCCTGTTGCTGGTTGACGTCCAGTTCCAGGGTTCCCTGATGAATCTCCACCGGCGTTGCCGGATAGGCAACCGGGAGCCCCTTGTAGTAGTTCACCAGTTTGCAGCGCGCGGAACTTCCGTTTTTCAGCAGGTCGCTGAAGCCGGAGACGATGCTGGTGAGGTCCTCATGGAGGCTTTTTTGGGGGGTGTTACGGTAGAAATGAGAAAAATCCATGTCCATGCCCTCCCGGGCCGCGCTGCCCGGTCCTTCCGGAGACTTTATGCTGCGGGAATGACCTCGTGCCGCCGTAAAACCGCCAAAAGATCGTCCTTCCCAATCGGCTTTACCAGGTAATCGGAGCAATCTCCTTCGATGATCGCCTCCTGCATCTCATCGACCGAGCTGAGCGCCGTGGTCATAATAATGACAGCTTTTTTCCCGGTTGCCGCATCGAGCGTTTTTTCCGCTTCGCGCATCAGTTTCAACGCCTGCTGCCCGTCGAGTTCCGGCATCATGACGTCGAGGAGCACCAAATCGAAAGGGGTCCCTTGCGCCAGCGCGCGCTGGAACATCTCCACTGCTTCTTTTCCGTTTGCAGCGGATTGTATTTCAGCAACGCCCATCAGGAAGAACTCGGTCTGAGCTCTAACAAAATCGTTGTCGTCAACGACGAGGCATCTCATAATTCCCTCCACCGATAATAGTCGGGGCAGTCACCGTTGTTCGATCTTCAAGAGACCCGGCAGTACAAAACTGCGACATTGCGAATTTACTTGACAGCGATGCCGCCATCGGACTTCTCTCCTTATAGCACTATTGGGTATTTCAATCCAACAAGGAAATGTACTTGGAGCACGAGTATCTCTGTTTCCTTGGCGATATTTATTTGCTATACTGCTTTAGTTTTGCGCTGGCACAGCGCCGGCGGACCGCTTTGAAGTGCATCTCTCGTAGATTTGATGGCTTTAACGGTACCGTGGGCAATGGCCATTATCCATCCCTGCGGCGCGGGTTGTGCCTTTCCCAGGGGAACTCTGCTTCATAATTATTCCGCCATCTGCAACAGATACAGATGCCTGCGGGCCAAAATCATGTAATCCGAAACCTTTCGGAGCAATAGGAAGAAGTCATGACGCAAAACCACCTTCAAGCAATTGAAGAGTTAGTAAAGAAAGCCAACGGGCCGGTCAGTCTCCGCATTGGGGAGGGAGAGCTTCGGGAGAACCTGATCGGCTGCGTGCCGGGTCGGCCCGAGGATGGTTTGGAAAACGACGGGAACCCGGCCGAGTTGGAGGTCCAGTTGCGTCTGGACCAGGACGGGAACGGCCTTTCCTTTTGCCTCTCCCAGCAGGGACAGCCCCGCAGCGCCGACTGCCCGCTGAGCACCCTCGACGAATCCACTCTCGAAACGCTCGCCCAGAGGCTCGCCCGCCTGTTCGATGCCAGCCGCCCCGGGAAGGGGGGAGCACCGCGGAACATTATCAAAAGGGAAGGGGAGCCGGATGCCTATGATATTGCCGGCGCGGCGTCGCGGCTGAGGGTGACTCCGGAATGGCTGAAAAGCGTCATCCCCTGCTCGACTTACAGCTACGACGAGATCGACGGCCGCAAGATCATCCGGGAATACTACTGGTACGTGGACCTGATCGAAAACCTGTTCCGGTTCAAGAACACCAAGGTCATGCCCGAGGACCTCAAGTACGTCGCCGACCAGTGCTGCTTTGGTGACCTCGACTGGGCGAAGGACCTGATCGCCCGGTTGAAGTCGCCGAACCGCCCCGACCAGCAGAAGGTGCAGCCGGCCAAAGCGCCCCAGAAGCAGGGGCGCCCCTTCTCCAGGGAGCGCAGTTCCAGCCGGCACCGGGCGAAGAAACCGGCCTGACCTCCCGTGCCTTCGGCATCCTCCCGCCCTCAAGCAACATGCCTTCGCCTGCCAGCGAAGGCATGCCCCTGTTGACCTCCTGCACCAAGAACCCTCCGGCCGATGCCCGCTTGGCAGCTGTTTCCTGCCTGGTCCGGTTTCCTGCCGCCGCGTCCCCCGGTTGTCTCCCCTCGGTAAAAAAGATCCCCTGCCTCTTGACAAATAAATAGAATTCGTTTCTATTTGGAGCTACTTCCGCGGCGTCGGTGTACCTTCCGCCTTCCGCTTTTTCATCTGTCCAAAGGAGAGTGTCGTGAAACGTTCCTTTTTCCTGTGTTTGCTCTTGGCCGCCGTTATTGCCTGTGTCTCCTGCAGCCGGGAGGTCGCACCCAAAAAGCCGGGGAAGCTGGCCGTGGTGACGACCCTCTTCCCTCTCTACGACTTCGCCAGGAACGTGGGGGGGGAGCGCGCCCAGGTGAACCTGCTCGTTCCGCCGGGGGTGGAGCCGCACAGCTTCGAGCCCAAGCCGGGCGATGCGGTGAAGGTTGCCGGGGCCGACCTTTTCGTTTACACCAGCGACCAGATGGAGCCCTGGGCCCCGGGATTCGTCAAGGGTATCGGCTCGGGAGCGGTCACCGTGGTCGACGCGAGCCAGGGGGTGCCGATGATCAAGTCTTCCGAAGAGGAAGGGGCGGAGCCGGAGGGGGAGGGGCATCATCACCACGGCGGGATGGACCCGCATGTCTGGCTTGATTTTGCCAATGCCCAGATCATGGTGGACAACATTGCCGCCGGCATGGCGCGCCAGGATCCGGCGGGGAAGGAATACTACCTGGCTAACGCCAAAAGCTACAAGGAGAAGCTCCAGGATCTCGATGCCCGGTACCGGCAAGGTCTCACCGGATGCGCCAAGCGGACCCTGCTGCACGGAGGGCATTACGCCTTCGGTTACCTCGCCAGAAGGTATCACCTGAAGTACGAAGCCGCTTCCGCGGTAAACGCCGATGCCGAGCCTACCCCGGCGAAGATAGCGGGGCTGGTGCAGAAGATGAGAGCGCAGGGGCTGCATTATGTCTTTACCGAAGAGCTCCTCTCGCCGCGGGTTTCCGAGCTGATCGCCCGGGAGACCGGGGCCAAGGTGCTGCTGCTGCACGGCGCCCACAATATCGGCAAGGACGATTTCGCCCGCGGCGTCACGTTTCTCTCCCTGATGGAAAAGAACCTGCAGAATCTCGAGACCGGTCTGGAGTGCCGGAAACAGTAAGTCGGGAGTAGTTGCCTACTTTCCCGACGCGGCCCCGGGCCCGGGGCTCTTCATGTTCCGGATGGCACTCATCTCTTTTTCGTAACAGTCCGGGCAGAGGCCGTGGCTGAACATGGCTTCGGAGTGCTCCGATATGTACTGCTCCATCTGTTGCCAACTCTGCTCGTCGTTGCGGATCTTTTTGCAGCTGGCGCAGATCGGGATCACCCCCTCCAGTTTCTTCACCGTCGCCATCGCGGCTTCCAACTGGGCTACCTTTTCGTGCAGCTCGCGGGTGCGTGCCTCCACCTGCTGTTCAAGGGTCCTGGCGTAAGCCTCCACCCGGTCCTTGGCACTTTCCACCTCGGCAACCAGCCCCCCGATGTAGGTGTCGAACACCAGCGCCAGGTCGAAATGCAGCAGCTTGTCCAGGGCCGTGCAAACGGCCTCGAACGGGGCGGGGTGCCCCAGGTGGCGTTGCAAGGACTTCACGATGAGGTCCTTGAGGAGCTTCATCGCGGCAAGGTAGAGCTTAGGCTCAACCCCGATCCTGTGATGGACCAGGCCGATCTGGAGCCGGTTGTTCACGTAATCGACCGTGGTTTCTCCCGCAAAAAGATCCAGGATGTATTGACGCTGTGCCAGATGGAGCCGCCGGAAGGTTTCCGGCTCGCCTATTTTATCGGCGATTTCGGGAAAGCTGATCTGGATGTCATAGAATTCGTCGACGATGGCATCGACGTCCGCCTCAATAAACCCTCTGCAGCTTTTCAACAGATTCAGTTCCTGCCGATCCAACCTCAGCAGCTGGTTTCTCCGTGAGATTTCCCGCTCACTCATCTCCTTTTCCATGACGTTTTGCAGCTTGATAGTATCCATGTATGCCTCACGGGCTCTTCCGGTTATGACTTCACAGATCCTGTGATTCCCTATATTTTCGGTTTAAGTGAGCCGGAGTAGGCCGGGCCACGAAACGACGTCAGGAACAGGGTAGCACAGCAGGGTGCAAAGATTCAAAGCACAAGAAGGGAAATATCAGGGGTACTGCCGACTTCTTAAAAAGTTGCTCATAAAAGGGGAATGCGTCTTTTCGCTTTGCCGGACCGAAGTCCTGTCCTGACGCTTTCGTTGTAGTGGCCGATGGCAACGAAGTAGGGTGTTGGATGGGAATGATATAATGAGTGGCAGCGACACGGCCCCGTAATCAACGTTTCCTTGGGGCGGCGCAAGCGTACAGGGGGTGCGGTCATGGCGGTTGCAGCGTCCAGTGTCACCAGATATTGCCGGTTCTTCCACGTCAAACACATCGCCTCTGTTCTCGATTACGGTGCCGGAACCCTCAGAAACGCCCGGTTTCTGGCGAAGGAGGGATTCACCGTCTATGCCGCAGACATCCCGGGGCAGGTAGAAAGGATTTTGAGCATGGCCGGCCACGAGCGGATGGCGGCCATCCTTGACGTCGAGCAACTGGAACGGACCCGGCTCGCAGTCGATCTCGTGGTCTCGACCTACGTCTTCAATATCATCCCCGATCCGAGCGAAAAAAGCCGTTACCTGAGAAATGTCAGGCTGAATCTTCGCCCCGGCGGCTACCTCCTTATCGAGGTCCGCTGCCGGATCCAGTCACCGGACTGCGGCACCCGTTGCACCTTCGCCCACAAGTGCTCCAGCTGCGTCAAAACCTATTCCCATCAGGAACTGGACGACCTGGTTGCCGCATATGGCTTCAGGCGTTTCAGTCACTATTACTGCCGTCACGCCGTCGCGGTGCTCTACCAGTTGCAAAACGCCTGAGCCGCACACCGTCTCATTGCCATCATGGGGAAGGGCTTCAGCAGATGCTGAAGCCCTTCCTTGTTGTGGGGTGGTCTCGACTCTCCTACCGGTACTCGGCTTCCTGCACCGGGGTGACCCCGCGATAGTCCCGCTCGAACCCCGCGCGCAAAAGAAGCCGCAGGTAAGGGGAGTCGTGCACCGGCACCCCATTCACCTTCTCGATCACCTGGAAGTGCCGTCGTCCCGATCGGGGAATGCGATGGAGCCCTCCCAAAGCCGCCAGCAGGAAGTCCTCCTCGCCTTCGGCGTCGGCAAAGCAGATCAGGCTGCGTCCCCCCGAGCCGACCACTACCCCCGGCACTCCCGCCACGATGACCACCCAGGCGTCCGGCACCCGGCGCGGTTGGCCCCCCTCGCCGGAGGCGACCGGCGGCCAGGGGAGCATGGCCCCATAGGGATTGGCCGGGTCCACCGTGGCCAGGACGGTGCAGTCGTCATCATGGTACGGCGCCTCGGGTCCCGCGTTGCGCGACGCCCTGAGCCGATCCACCGCTCCGGGGAGGGCGAACTGGGCTCCGGAAAACCCCTCCACAAAATAGCCGCGCCGTACCCGCCCCGCATCCTCCAGAGCCTTCAGCGCCTGGTAGACCGGTCCGAAGCCACCGGGAATTTCCTCGGCCTGGGCAACCTCCCGGCTGACGATCCCGTACCGCTCCAGGAGCATGGTCGCCGTCTTCAGCGCCAGCTCGGTCGGGTTGGTTTCGAGGGCCAGGTGGCGCACCAGCGACCAGCGCCCGCCGGCGAGGAGGTGCCGGCCCCGCGGCTGGCGGTCCCCGCCGGCCAGCGAGCGTAACGGCGCAAAGGTGTCGTTGGTGATGGCTCCCGCCCACACCAGATCCCAAAGGGCCGCGGTGAACTCCGGCAGGGTCGCCTTGGGTACCGCCGTTCGCGCCCCCTTTTCCAGCTCGGTCAAAAATGAAGCGCCTCGCTGCTCCAGATGGTCAACAATAGCCCGGGACAAGGGGGCGGAAGAAATAACGGCCGGTGCCGGGATCAGGGCGGCGTTTTCCCGGCGGTACAGGGCGACCCGCCCGTCGTTGTGTCCCAAGGGGCCGCGTCCGACCCAGACGATGCTTCCGGTCGCCGCGAGAAGGTCGAGCTCGTCGCGGCGTACCCCGCGCACCCGTGCCGGGATCAGGACCGACTCCAGCATCGACCACGGCAGCGGCACCCCTTCCAGGTGGGCGATCGCGTCCTCCAGCCCGACTCCCGATTTCGCGGTCAACCCTTGCCACGACGCTAAAAAGCGGGCAAAGGCAGGAGCTGCCACCGGCGCCGCCTCGTGACGAAGTTTTTCCAGGGTGCGCCGTTTCAGGCTCCGCAGCACCTCGACGTCGCACCACTCGGTCCCGAACCCGTCGGGGCGGATCTCGCCCCGGGTCAGCTTCCCTTCGGCCTCCAGTTCAATCAGGACCGCCGTTGCCGCCTCAAGGGATATCCCGAAGCGTGCCGCCGGGTCCCGGACCGGGAACGGTCCATGGCTTCGGGCGTAGCGCTGCAGCAGGTTTTCCAGCGGTCGTTCCACGGGGGAAAGGAGGGCCGGCGGCAAGCCGGCGGGAAGCGCAATGCCCAGCCCGTCCCGGTACAGCGCGGCGTCCTCGGCGGCGATACAGCGCTCTTCTCCGGCGACGCAAACCCACAGGGCACGGCGTTCGGCCTGAAGTCGCTCCAGCCACGGCCCGGGAGCTGCTTCGCATCGCGGCGCCAGTTCGACCCGGCTCAGGTCCCCGAGGCGACGCAGCAGGTCGTGCAGGGTGTCCGCGTCGCGCGCCTGCCGCCCGGCTGCCCGATGCTGCAGTTCCTCTTCCAGCTCGGCCAGCGCCCGCGGGTCGATCAGTTCGCGCAGCTCGCCTTGTCCCAGAAGCTCCTTCAACAGGGTCCGGTCCAGGGTGAGCGCCTGAGCCTTGCGCTCGGCCGGCGGGGCATCCTGTTCGTAGAGATAGCGGGCGACGTAGGCGAAGACCAGGGAGCGGGCAAAGGGGGAGGGGATGGGACCCTCGGATTCAACCACCGTGATTTCCCGGCTCCGGATCCCGCGCAAAAGCACCTTGAGCCCCGGGAGGTCGAAGACGTCGGCCATCGCCTGGCGGAAGGTTTCCAATACCACCGGGAAGGAGGGGTAGCGCTTCACGGCGGCCAAAAGGTGCTGGGCCTTGAGCCTTTGTGCCCAGAGCGGGGTGCGCCGGTCCGGCCGACGGCGCGGGATGAGCAGGGCCCGCCCGGCATTTTCCCGGAACAGTCCCGCGAAAAGCGGCGTCTCCAAAAGCTGTTCGGTCACCAGCTGTTCCACCTCGTCCGGATCGGGGAGCAGGGCCGCCGCCGGAGGGATTTCTTCCACGTCGGCGAAGCGGAGCACCATGCCGTCGTCGGTGTACATGACCTCCATTTCAAAGCCGCTTCGAACCGCCAACTGGTGCTGGATCGCCATCGCCCACGGTGCGTGGATGCGGGCTCCGAACGGGGAGAGGACCGCCACCCGCCAATCCCCCAGCTCATCCCGGAAGCGTTCTATGGTGATGGAACGGTCGGTGGGAAGGGTGCCGGTGGCACGTCTTTGGTCGAAGACGTAGGCGGCAATGTTCTGGGCGGCCAGGTGGGAGAGGGGATAATGCTCGCGCAGCCAGGCCACCGCCTCGTCCTCGGGCTGGCTCCCCAAATCCCGAAGGAAGGCGCCCAGCGCGCGCCCCAATTCGATCGGGCGCCCCGGTCCGTCACCGTGCCAGAACGGGAGTTTTCCGGGTTCGCCGGGGGCGGCCGGCGAAACGATGACCCGATCCCGCGTGATCTCCTCGATATGCCAGGTGCTCGCCCCGAGCAGGATGTTCTCCCCGGCCCGGCTCTCGTATACCATCTCCTCGTCCAGCTCCCCGATCCGCGGCCCCTCGGGCCCCAGAAAGACGCCGTAGCTGCCGCGGTCCGGAATGGTGCCGCCGTTCATGAGGACCAGCATCCCGGTACCGCGGCGCGCGGTGAGGAGGTCCTCGGCGCGGTCCCAGGAGATGAGGGGATGGAGATCGGCAAAATCGGTGGAGGGATAGCGCCCGGACAGCATGTCCAGGACCGCGGTGAGGGCTTCGCGGGAGAGATCCCGGTACGGGTAGGCGCGGCGCACCAGGGCGGCGACCTCTTCGACCGTGCGCGGACGGTCGGCGCAGATGGCGGCAATCTGCTGCGCCAGCACGTCGAGCGGCAGATGGGGCACCTTGAGCGGCTCGATCTCCCCCTTCAGCATGCTGGCGGCAACGACCGCACATTCCACGAGATCGCCCCGGAATTTCGGATAGATCCTCCCTACGCTCACCGCCCCGACCTGATGCCCGGATCGGCCGACCCGCTGCAGCCCGCGGGCGACCGACCCCGGCGATTCAACGAGCAGCACCAGGTCCACCGCCCCCATGTCGATCCCGAGTTCCAGGGAACTCGTGGCGACGATCCCCTTCAGGGTTCCTTCCTTGAGGCTCTGCTCGATGGCGAGCCTTTTTTCGCGGGCGACCGAGCCGTGGTGGGCCAGGACCAGTTCCTCCCCGGCAAGCTCGTTCATCCGCCGGGCCAGCCGTTCGCACAGCCCCCGGCTGTTCACGAAGAGGATGGTGGAGCGGTGGTTGCGGATCTCATCCAAAAGAACGGGATAGAGGGTGGGCCAGATGCCGCGCTCGGTCGGGCGCAGCGGCCCCTCTTCCGCGTCCTCCGGATGCCGGGAAGGAAGGACTACCGGCGGGAACTCCATGTCCGGGATCGGGACGGTAACTTCGAGATCGAGCAGCGGCGGCACCGAGGCGTCGACGATGTCCACTTCCCGCTCCCCTCCCAGAAAACGCGCCACCTCGGCGGCGGGACGGACCGTGGCGGAGAGGCCGACCCGTTGCGGATCGCGTCCGGTCAGCTCGGCAAGACGCTCCAGACTGAGGGCGAGATGGGTGCCGCGCTTGGTCGGGGCAAGGGCGTGGATCTCGTCGATGATGACGGTCTCGACGGAGGCGAGGGTTTCCCGTGCGGCGGAGCCCAGCAGGAGAAAGAGGGATTCCGGGGTGGTGACCAGGAGGTCGGCGGGGCGGCGGGCCTGGAGGCGCCGGTCCCGGGCCGGGGTGTCGCCGGTCCGGACGTCCACCCTGAGATCGCGCCAGGGGGCTTCCATGGCCGCGGCGGTAGCGGTGACGCCGGCCAAGGGCGCGCGGAGGTTTCGTTCGACGTCGTAGATGAGCGATTTGAGGGGAGATACGTAAAGGAGCCGGACCCCGGGGACGGTCCCGGGAGGGAGTTGGGAGAGGTGGTCGATGCCCCAGAGGAAGGCGGCGAGGGTTTTGCCGCTGCCGGTGGGCGCGATGAGGAGGGCGTGGTGTCCGGCGGCGATCGCATCCCAGCCGCGGCGCTGGATCTCCGTTGGGGTGCCGAAGGCGTCCTCGAACCAGCGGCCGGTCGCCGGGCTGAAAAGGTGCATCGCCATGGAATCCCCTATTGCCTCCCTCTCCTCCAAGGGTCGCGCGGGTGCGCGCGAGCTTGCGGCGGGCGGGGTGAGGATGGGGTAACTCTGCAACGGCACAGGTCCCTATCCCCCTCCGGTCCTCCCCCTTTGAAGACGGAGGGACGTTCGGCTGATAGTGATGCGGGATGGTTTCGGCCGGCCGTTCGGCATGCCGAACCTGCGATCAGCCGAGTCTTACGATCAGCGCGCCGATCTTGCCGTGGAGCTCTTCGAGACGGCTCTTCATCTGCTCGCGCTGCTTTTTCTTGAGCGACTCCACGTCGATGTGCTCGATCTTCTGTGCCACCGATTTCACGAACCCGACGCCCACCTTTTTCCGCGCCTTTTCCGCTTCAGCGCCGTTTCTCAAAAGGTGGCGGGGGAGCTTTTCCCGCTGGTAGCGCTCGTAAGCCTGGATCATCTCCGCTTCCGAAGGCTTGCGGGCGATCTCCACCAGGATGCTCTTGGCGATCTCCGGGTTGTGCAGGCACTCCTCGCGGATCTGAGCGGGGAGGCGCACCAGGGACAGGGTCTCGCTCACCGTGGTCTTCGATTTTCCCACGATCGCGCGCAACTCGTCCAGAGAATAGCCGTTGCGCTCCTTGAGGCGGTGCATCGCTTCGGCCTCTTCCATGCAGGTGAGATCGCTGCGCTGCAGGTTCTCGATCAGGGCGATCTCGAACGGGTCCCCGCCGGTCAGCACCCCGGGAATCTTCTTCAGGCCGGCCTTTCGGGCCGCAAGGAGACGGCGCTGCCCGGCGATCAGGACATGATCTCCCGTATCCTCGGCCTGGACCAGGACCGGCTGCAAAACCCCATGTTTTTGGATGGATGCGGTGAGTTCTTCGAGTTCCGCTTCAGCGATATAGACCCGTGGCTGGGATTGCGATATGCGGAGGGTATCGACGTCGTAGAGCTCGGTGACCTTGGAACTGCGGGCCGACTTGGCTTCTTTGGGCGGCTTTGCCGGTTTTGGCTGGACCTTCGGCTCCGGTTGAGGCAGGATGTCCATCCCGAACATCGAAAGCTGTTCGAAATCGGTCCCTGCGTCGTTTTCTGCCATGCATTTCCTCCTGGTTCCGGCGTTGTATCAGTACTACGGTGAACTACTCAGTCATACGAGCCAGTGAACCGTGATCAGTAAGGCGGTCGGATCCTGCTGCAATCTGGTCTCTGACTCGTATTGACTGTCGCTACTGATCTTCCCCGCCGGATCGTCCCGCGATAAGGGCCGGTATTATGCCAGAATGACCGGTCAAGTCAACACTGCTGGGCTTTTCCTGGAGTGAAACTTTGGTGTTTGGGGTACAATCAACTGTCCGGAGGTGCTTCGATGCCGCTTAAAGCAAATGCACGTTTCTGTTTGGTCACCCTGCTCGTCGTTGCAGCGCTGGCTCTGCTGGGCGGTTGCAAAACTTCCCCACAATTGAAAAGCGATGCTCCCATCAATGACGATGCCCTGGCCGGGTTTCTTTCCGAAACACCCATTGACGCCGAGCAGTTGCTCGTGGTGATCGGCGACGGGCCGGAACGGACCGGCGGCCGACTCTTTGGTTTCGAACGCCACGGCGACCACTGGATCAAGACCCTCGGGCCTTTTCCGGCAAGCGTCGGCCGGAAGGGGTTCGCTCCCCCGGGCGAAAAGAGGGAAGGGGACGGCCGGACCCCGAGCGGGCTTTTCCCGCTGGAGTTCGTCTTCGGTTACGCCCCCGGGTACACCGGAAGCATGCCGTACCGTCAAGCTACCGCGGCCGATATCTGGGTTGACGATGTGAACTCCCCCGATTACAACACGTGGGTCCGCCGCGGCGAGACGAGCGCGACCTCTTTCGAGAACATGCTTCTTCCCGACAAACGTTACCGGCACGGCGTCGTCATCGGGTACAACCGCAATCCGGTGGTCAAAGGCAAGGGAAGCGCCATCTTTATCCATTCCTGGCTCCAGCCGGGAACGCCGACGGCGGGTTGCGTGGCGCTGGAGGAGGGGGGACTGGTCTGGATCACCGAGTGGCTGCGCCCCGAAAAACGGCCCCAGATCCTGATGGGGAACGCGGGCGACCTGGTCGCGACCGTAGTGGCCCTGAGGAAACCGCAGTAGCAGCAAAAAGGGAACGAGAAAGGGGACCGGCTCCGCAGGTGCCGGCCCCCCTCGGTCGCCGGCCCCCTTGAATAATGTGTCCCCCGCGAATCCTGAAGGAGCATCATCATGAACGTCCTGAGCAGTTACCGGCTCTCGATCCTGCTGGTCATATCCATCGTGGCCGGTTCGGCCGTCGGGCATTTCGCCCCCGGTGTCGCCGCCGTGATCAAGCCGCTGGGCGACCTGTTCCTGAACCTTATCTTCATGATCATCGTCCCCCTGGTCTTCTTCTCGGTCGCCTCGAGCATTGCTTCTTCCCGTGGCTCCACGGTTTCCCGCGTCTCCTGGATGATGCTCCTGGTCTTTCTGATGACCAGCCTGGTGGCCGCGGTCACCTCGTTGGTCTTTCTCCTGTTCGTGCAGCCGGCCCCCGGGGCCGGAATCGCCCTCAAGGGCGCGCTCCCGGTGGAAACCCCTTCGCTTCTGGTCCAACTGGTCAAGACCTTCACCGTGCCGAGTTTTCCGGAAATGCTTTCGCACCGGGCAATGCTTCCGCTGATGATCTTTTCGGCCGCGGTGGGAATCGCCACCCGGCAGCTGGGGGCGGAAGGCGAGCCGCTGGCGCGGGTGCTGCGCAGCGGGTCCCAGGTGGCAATGCGCCTGATCGACTATGTCATGCTCGTGGCGCCCATCGGCCTTTTCGCCTACTTCGCCGCCACCGTCGCCGAAACCGGCGCCCAACTCGCCGGCGCCTATACCAAGCTCTTCATTGCCTACTATCTCTTTGGCACCGCCTACTTCTTCCTCGGATTTTCCGGGTACGCCTGGCTTGCCGGCGGGCGTAACGGGGTGAAGCGGTTTTGGTCCAACATGCTGGCGCCGTCGCTCACCGCGCTGGGGACCTGTTCCAGCATGGCCACCGTTCCGGTTAACCTGGAGGCGGCCCCGCGCATGGGGGTTCCTCGTGAAGTGAGCGACCTCGTGATCCCGGTCGGGGCGGTGCTGCACAAAGATGGCTCCGTGATCGGCGGCGTGGTGAAGGTCCTATTCGCCCTGAGCCTTTTCCACCTCGATTTGACTTCGGGGCGGCTCGCGCTTGCCATCGGCGTGTCCATCCTGGTAGGGGTCGTCATCGGGGCCATCCCGAGCGGCGGCATGATCGCCGAAATCGCGGTCCTTACCATCTTCGGGATGAGTCTGGAGGCGCTCCCCCTGCTCGTCGTGATCAGCGTGATCATCGACCCGCTGGCGACCCTGCTCAACTCGACCGGCGACAACGTTGCGGCGATGATGGTATCGCGGGCGGTCCGCCTCCCGGCCGACACCACGGCAACCGAGCCCACCACCGTGACCTGAAGGTACTCCGATGACCGACTTCCTTCATCTGCTTTCCTATCTTAGACAACCCCTGGTCGGCGCCTTCACCGGCTACGTCACCACCGACGTCGCGATCCGGCTCCTCTTTCACCCCTTGAAACCGTGGCATCTCTTCGGGGTCCGGATCCCGTTGACCCCCGGCGTCTTCCCCGCCAAGCGCTACGAATTCGCCGAGAAGGTCGGTGTCATGGTGGGGAGTCACCTGTTCACCTCCGATGACGTCCGCCAGGCGCTCCAGAAGGAGGAGTTCCGCCGCGAGCTCAAGGGGGCGGTCGACGGCAAGATCGACCGGCTCTTCGCCCGGGAGATGGGAACGCTGGAATCGCTTTTCCCGGTCGACTTCCAGCGCTGGCTGCGGGACCTGGTGGACCAGATGCGCCACCGCGGCATGGAGGAGGTCTACCGGTACCTGGAGAGCGATCCCTGTGCTGCGGAGGTGCGGCGGCTGTTGCATGAGATGGAGGATGCCCTCCTTGCCCGCGATCTGCATTCGCTGGTCACCCCCGAGCAGGACGAAATGCTGCGGCGGCGCCTGTCCGAAACCGTCGGTGAGTTTTTGCATTCCCGGCAGGTGACCGTGGCGCTCGCGGCCCTGGTGGACCGCAAGGTGGAGGAGATCTACGCGTCCGAGACTCCGCTTGGCGCCATCCTTCCGGAGGGGACCGCCGACGCGGTTGCCTCTATGCTGGAGCAGGAGCTTCAGTCCGCTGCCGAGGCACTCACCAGCGGGCCCGAATTCCGGGCGCTCCTTTCCGCGAAGATCCGGGAGTCGCTCCGCTCGGCGGTCGGATCGCTGCGCGGAGTCCCCGGCTTCTTCGCGAAGTTCGTGGACCCGGACTGGCTGATTTCCCAGTTTCCCGACTTCACCCAGAAGATCGAGCAGGAAATGGCGGCGTGGCTGCGGGACGAGCGGACTCAGGAGCAGATTTCGGAGGCACTGCGCGATCGCGTCGACCTTTTTCTATCCCGCCCGTGGTCCGAGCTCCTTTCCGGACTCCCGTACCGGCGCCTGGCGGCGCTGCGGCGGCTGGCGCGGATGAAGGTGCTCCGGATGCTGCGCGGCCGCCAGTTGGCGGCATCGGTCACCGCGGCGGTCGAGAGTAACCTGGATCGGCTCCGGGAGCGCACCCTGGGCGAGCTGCTGAAGGACATGCTTTCCGACCCCGGCGTGGAGCGGGTTCGGGAGGAGATCGCCGCCGAAGTGCTGGCCGCGCTGCGCTCGCCGGTCTCCCGCCAGACGCTGGAAAAGTCGGTGAGCGAGAAAGTGGAGGAGATGGTGTTTCAGCGCCCGATCGGGCATCTGTCTGCCTTCCTTCCGGTCCAGGCCCGTGACGAGTTGACCGAGGCCGTTTTACAGCAACTCTCCGAATTGTTGGTCAAGGAGCTTCCCCCGCTGGTGGACACGCTCAACATCCGGAAGATCGTCGAGGACAAGGTGAACGCCCTCGATATCGTCGCCATGGAAGGACTTCTCCTGGACATCATGAAGGAGTCCTTCATGTTTTTGAACCTCTTTGGAGCCTTCCTCGGGTTCCTCATCGGCATCGCCAACGAAATTCTCCCCGGCTTCGGCTAATACCAATCCGACCGATCCGTTCAATTCTCCCCCGCATAGGGGGTCACCATGAGTAACGGCCTTCGTTCCCACGGCGGTTTCCGCCACCTTCGTTCCTTTCAGGTTGCCGAGATCATTTACGACGGCACGGTCACTTTCTGCGAGCGGCTTGTCGACAAGCGCTCGCGGACCCACGACCAGATGGTACAGGCTGCGCGCAGCGGCCGGCAGAACATCGCGGAGGGGAGCCGGGCGTCGGCGACTTCGAGCCAGACCGAACTGCGGTTGGTGAACGTGGCACGGGCCAGCCTCGACGAACTGCTGCTTGATTTCGAGGACTACCTTCGGCAGCGGGATTTGCCGCAGTGGGGAAAAGACGATCCGGCGGCCCGGCAGGTACGCGCAGTCGGGAGTACCAACCACCCTGCCGCTGATGCGTACGCGCCATGGCTGGCCCACCCTGAACCGGCGGTGGGGGCCAACGCGCTGATCTGCCTGATCCACCAGGCGAACTATCTGCTGGACCGGCAGGTCGCTGCGCTGGAGCGGCAGTTCATCGAGGAGGGTGGTTCCAGCGAGCGCTTGCACGTTGCCCGTCTCCAGGAGCGCGAGCGCCAGCGCCAGCGCAACCAGACTGATCGGACGGATCGCCTCTGCCCGGCCTGCGGACGGCCGATGATCCTCCGCACGGCCCGTCAGGGCCCCTACGCCGGCGGGCAGTTTTGGGGCTGCTCCGGCTTCCCCGACTGCCGTGCCATCCAACCCGCCTCCTAGCCCACCAAAGGCCCCGTCAACTACCTGCCGGGGCCTTTCCTGTTTTCAGCCAGCCGCGTTGACAGCCGAGGTTCTCCCGATACTGTTAACCGTCATTAATTGTTAAAGGGGAGGCAGCGATGGCTCTCATTGACGACGTAAAGGACAGCCCCGGGGTGGGGATCTTCATTGGCATCGGTGCGGTTCTCCTGGCGCCGGTACTGCTCCCCATCCTGGCTTCGGCGGCGCGCCCCCTGGCTCCCCAAATATCGTCCGCAGCTGTTGGATTGACAACTTCACCCAAGAAAGGAGCTACGCCATGGTGAAACAAAGACACGAGGGTGACGAGGCCTCCCATCACGAGGGGGCCTCGTCCACACAGGAGTTTCTACCGCGCACCACGAACCCCCTACCTCCTGACCCTAGGCTTGCACCATGCCTGCACCGGCTACCCGCCCGAAGTTGGCTGCGGGCGAACTGGCCCAAAAGATCGAAGCCCTGGTCCGGGAATTCCTGCACCGTGGCGCCGAGCCGGGTGCTGTCTCGGACGGCACCCCGGGAAAGCCCTATTCCCGCAAACGGTTGCGGCAGCTTGCCCTGCGGGCGAATCAGCCGGAAGAACAGATCTGGCAGGTGATGGACTCGGGCGAGATAGCGCAGCAGCTTGCCACCTCTCCTAGCAAAGGTCTTGACCGCGGTGACATCGGCCCGAGGTTTACTACCTACGGGCCGAATCTGCCCCCCCCAGGCGGTGCCCCGCTCTGCTTTGGCCATCCTGCTCAAACAGTTTCAATCCCTGCCGGTAGCGCTTCTGGGCGGCACCGCAGCGGTTTCTTTGGCGACCGGCGGCCTCGCCGAGGCCGTGGTGATCGCCGCGGTCGTCGGGATCAATGCGAGCGCCGCCTCGCTGAGCGGGAAGGACCCGTACCGGATCGACCGGGTCGGCACCTACGCGGCGCGCTATGCCGCGAAAAACGTCGTCGCTGCAGAGCTGGCGCGGGAGTGCGAAATCTTGCTCACCTATTGCATCGGGATGGCGCGGCCGGTGTCGGTTCAAGTGGAAACCTTTGGTACCGGGCGGATTCCCGATGCCGAAATCGCGGCGCTGGTGCGCCGGCGTTTCGAATTCCGGCTGGCAGGAATCGTGCAGCAGTCCAACCTGCGCCGGCTCCCGGCCCCGGTGAAAGGTGGCTTTTTTCGCAAGCTTGCGGCGTATGGTCAGGTGGGACGGATGGATGTCGGTCTCCCCTGGGAGGTTACCGACCGGGCAGCGCTGCTTAGAGAGCAGGCAGCGGGGCGGGGCCCGGGATAATCCGCCGTTTTAAAAAAGTTGACAGATGATCAAAAAATCATTAAAGGTAGGCTCGCCTGAAACATGCCTTTTAATTCCTTACCAAACAGGGGGTGCGGATGACTTTCAAGAAGATCGGGATGGTGGTCCTTGCGGCGGTTCTGGCCGCGGGCGTCTTTGGATGCAAGAAGAAGGATGAAGCCAAGGAAGGGGCTCCGGCCGCTAGCGGCAACACGATCAAGATCGGATTCCTCGGGGCGCTCACCGGCGACGTCGCCATGTTCGGCGGGCCGAGCCTGCAGGGGATGAAGATGGCGGCCGAGGAAATCAACGCCGCCGGCGGGGTCTTGGGCAAGAAGATCGAAATCGCCGAGGCCGATAACCGCGGCGACAAGCAGGAAGGCGCCTCTATCACTCAGAAGTTCATCTCCCGCGACAAGGTCGTCGCCATCATTGGCGACCCGACCACCGGGATCACCAAGGTCGCCGCTCCCATCGCCCAGAAGGCGGGGGTGGTGCTTCTTTCCGGCGGTTCCACCGGCCCCGGCGTGGTGGAAAACGGCGATTTCATCTATCGCGACACCCTGCTCGACAGCGTCGCCATTCCGGCCTGCATCGGTTACTTCGCCAACACCCTCAAGTTCCGTAACGTTGCCGTCATCACCTCCGACAACAACGACTACAGCGTCGGCCTCTCCCAGACCTTCCGGGATGCCGCCAAGAGCGTGCCGGAAATCAAGATCGTCGCCGACGAGAAGGTGAAAGACGGCGACAAGGATTTCTCCGCCCAGATCACCAACATCAAGGGGAAAAACCCGGACGTGATCTTCTTCTCCGGTTACTACACCGAAGGGGCCCTGATCATGAAAGAGGCCCGCAAGCAGGGGATGAAGGCGGTCATGTTCGGCGGCGACGGCCTCTTCTCGCCGAAGTTCATCGAACTGGGCGGTCCGGCAGTCGAGGGTTCCATGGTCGCGCTCGGCTTCTCTCCGGAGCAGGGTTCCCCCGAAACCACCAAGTTTGTCGCTGATTTCAAGAAGAAGTACAACGAGGTCCCGGGCGTCTTTGCCGCCCAGGCCTATGATTCGATGCTTCTGCTGGCCGACGC
This sequence comes from Geomesophilobacter sediminis, assembly GCF_016458275.1. Classification (GTDB taxonomy): domain Bacteria; phylum Desulfobacterota; class Desulfuromonadia; order Geobacterales; family Geobacteraceae; genus Geomesophilobacter; species Geomesophilobacter sediminis. Next base: position 318,137 of record NZ_JAEMHM010000003.1, on the reverse strand, counting down.
GATGAAGCGCGCCAACAGCACCGATCCCAAGGTCTTCAAAAACGAGTTGGCCAAGACCAAGAATTTCAAAGGCGCCTCCGGCACCATCACCATCCGCGCCAACCGCGAACCGATCAAATCGCCGCTCAGCCTCCTGATGGTCAAGGACGGCAAGTTCGTCCTCAAGTCGACGGTTGCGGTGAAGATGGAGTAGGACCTTGAAGGCACGTGGGGCTGTGGCCTTGTGTCAAACTCGTATCGGTAATTCCCTCTCCCTTCGGGAGAGGGTGCCCGTAGGGCGGGTGCGGGAAGGCGCTCGGCAGCAAGCCCCCTCACCCCGACTCTCTCCCGGTGGGAGAGGGAGGTTGCCTTTCCTTTACGGCCCCGCTTGGCGGGGCCTTTTTAATGGCTGGTGCACCGGTGGGCAGCACATTATTCATGAGAAACTTTGTCTTTTATTAGAACAGCACCTCGTGTAGAATCGACTGATCCGCGGAAGGCTCCCGGGAGCGGCGGCGAGGAAAATAGAACGAGAAGGAAATCCGCATGTTCTGGCAACAGCTCCTGAACGGGGTCGCCCTGGGCAGCACCTACGCCCTCATCGCCCTCGGCTACACCATGGTGTACGGCATCATCACGCTGATCAATTTTGCCCACGGCGAGATCTTCATGGCCGGCGCCTTCACCGGCCTTTGCCTGGTCTCCTATTTCAAGACCAACATCTTCGTCGCCATCCTGGCCGCCATGGTCGTCTGCATGATCCTGGGCGTCGTGATGGAATTCATCGCCTACCGGCCGCTGCGCCGCTCCTCGCGGCTTTCCGCCCTGATTTCCGCCATCGGGGTTTCCATCTTCCTCTCCTCGCTCGCCCTCATGATCTTCGGCGCCGACGCCAAAGGCTTTCCGGACACCTCGTTCCCGGTCCGCCTGATCCGGGTCGGGAGCGCCGAGATCTCCACGCTGCAGCTGTTGATCATCGGCATCTCCGCCCTCCTTATGCTCGCCCTCCAGTTCATCGTGCAGAAAACCAAGATCGGCAAGGCGATGCGCGCTACCTCCGAGGATTACAACACCGCGGCCCTCATGGGGATCAACGTGAACCGGATCATCTCGTTCACCTTCGCTATCGGTTCGGCGCTGGCCGCGGCGGGCGGGGTGCTGGTCGGGGTGCTGTTCAACGCGGTCTCCTTCAACATGGGACTCATGGCCGGACTCAAGGCCTTTGCCGCTGCCGTGTTAGGCGGGATCGGCTCCATCCCCGGGGCCATGCTGGGTGGGCTTTTGCTCGGCATCTCCGAGGTCTTCGGGGTCGCCATCGGCTACTCATCCTACCGGGATGCCATCGCTTTCGCGATCCTGGTCCTGGTGCTCCTGATCCGTCCTACCGGGCTGCTCGGGAAGAAAATCGTCAAAAAGGTCTGATTCAATGGGTAATTTCCTCCAAAGCCTGGTCGGCGGGATCGATCCTTACCTGATGCAGATCCTGGTGAACATCGGGATCGGCATCATCCTGGCCCAGGGGCTCAACGTGATCGTCGGCTTCGCCGGTCAGCTCTCCCTGGGGCACGCGGCCTTCGTCAGTATCGGCGCCTTTACCAGCGCGCTCCTCACCATCCGGACCGGGCTTCCTTTCTCGCTGAACGTGGTTGCTTCGGGCGCCTTTGCCGCCCTGGTTGCCGTCCTCATCGGCTTTCCGATCCTGCGTCTCACCGGCGACTACCTGGCCATCTGCACCCTCGGTTTCGCCGAAATCGTCAAGGTCTTCCTGCTCAATTTCGAGCCGACCAACAAGGCGCTCGGGCTCACCATACCCGGTGCCCATACCGACATCCCGATGCCGATCTACGTGCTGGGACTGGCGATCCTTTCCATCCTGCTGGTAAGCTCGGTCAATTCCTCCCGTTTCGGCCGCGCCCTCAAGGCGATCCGCGAAGACGAGATTGCCGCCGAATCGATGGGGATCTACGCCACCGGGTACAAGGTCCAGGCGTTCGCACTGGGAAGTTTCCTGGCCGGCGTCGGCGGCGCGCTCTACGCCCACTTCCTCGGTTACATCAATCCCTCCGACTTCGGCTTCATGAAATCGGTCGACATCCTCTGCATGGTGGTGCTGGGGGGGCTGGGGAGCGTTCCCGGGACCGTCATCGGTGCCGCGGTTCTCGCCTCGGCGCCGGAATTTTTGCGCTTCATGGCCCAGTACCGGATGCTCGTCTACGGAGCGCTCCTGGTGTTCCTCATGGTATTTCGTCCCAACGGGCTTTTGGGCGGGGTCAACATGGTTGCCGTGCTCCTTAAGGTATTGGGCAAGAAGCCCTCCGGGGCGGCCCTGAAAAAGAACCGGGAGGGTAGGGGATGACCGCGACCAACCCGATTCTGCAACTGGAACAGGTGACGGTCCGCTTCGGCGGGCTGGTAGCCGTCGACAAGGTGGATCTTTCCGTGACCCCCGGGAGCATCGTCGCCCTGATCGGTCCCAACGGCGCCGGCAAGAGCACCCTTTTCAACGTGGTGACCGGGATCTATGCCCCCACCCTGGGACGGGTCATCTTCGACGGCACCGACATCAGCGGCAAAAAACCGGAGCGGATCGCCGCCGCCGGCGTCGGGCGGACTTTTCAGAACATCCGGCTTTTCGGACCGTTGAGCGTTTTGGAAAACGTGCTGATCGGCGCCCATACCCGGGGTAAATGGGGGCTCACCGGCGCGGCGCTCAAGTTTCTCCCCGCGGTGCGCCGGGAAGAGGGGGAGCTGCTCGATTGGGCTCTTGAGTGCCTGAAACGGGTCGATCTGGAATACCGCGCCTACGACCCTGCGTGCAGCCTTGCCTACGGCGAACAGCGCCGCCTGGAAATCGCCCGCGCCCTGGCGATCCGTCCCAAGATCCTCCTTCTGGACGAGCCGGCCGCCGGGATGAACCCGCAGGAAAAGCGGGTCCTCTCCGAGATGGTGCAGGCGATCGGGAAAAGCGGCATCACGATCTTTCTGGTGGAGCACGACATGAAGTTCGTCATGGGGATCTCCGAGCGGGTCGCCGTCTTGGACTACGGGGTGAAGATCGCCGAAGGGAGCCCGGCGGAGATCCGGGAAAACCCGGCGGTCATCGAGGCGTACCTCGGTAAAGGGGGAGCCGATGCTTGAGGTGGAAGGGCTTTCGGTAAATTACGGTGCCATCCGGGCCTTGCGCCAGGTGACCTTCTCCATTGCCAAGGGGGAGATCGTGGCCCTCATCGGCGCCAACGGCGCCGGCAAGAGCACCATTCTCAATACCATTTCCGGCATCGTTCCGGCCGCCGCCGGAAAGATCAACTTCCTCGGGAAGGATCTGACCAAGACGCCGCCGCACCGGATCGTGGAACTCGGCATCTGCCAGGTCCCCGAGGGGCGTCGCGTCTTTGCCCGGATGAGCGTCCAGGAGAACCTGGAGATGGGCGCCTACACCCGGACCGATTCCCGCGAGGTCTCCCGCGATCTCGATGCCATCTACCAGCGCTTCCCGCGCCTGGGGGAGCGGCGCAAACAACCGGCGCGCACCCTTTCCGGAGGCGAGCAGCAGATGCTGGCCATGGGCCGGGCGCTGATGGCGCGCCCGAAGCTCCTCCTGCTCGATGAGCCGTCGATGGGGCTCGCGCCGATGCTGGTCGAGACCATCTTCGGGATCATCCAGGAGATCAGCAAGGAAGGGACCACCATCCTGCTGGTGGAGCAAAACGCCAACATGGCGCTCGGCATAGCCGATCGCGGCTACGTGCTGGAGACCGGCGAGGTCGTCGTCCAGGGGCCGGCCGCTGAGTTGGCCGCGAACCCCGAGGTCCGCAAGGCCTACCTCGGCGAGTAAATCCGCCATCCCCGTTGCCTATGTAGGGGCGCAGCATGCTGCGCCCTTTTTTATTTGATTTGGCCACCAGGTCCATCTCGTCCACTCAGTCCACGCCCTTCCTTTCATCACACGTTCAACCCCAGTTGTAGAGCCTTTCAAACAGGGCTATCATCATAGCTGGCCGTCCTCATCTTTGGGAAAAGGAGCCAGTCATGAACAGCGTCGAACTGAACGAAAGGATCGTCTCGCGCGGGAAGGAACTGTTTGCCGCCATCGCGGGAGAGAAACCCTCTCTTTTTAACAAGAACGCCTGGGTGGGCAAAGTCATGGACTGGAGCATGAAGAACGAGACCTTCAAGGTCAGCATGTTCCGCTTTGTCGACGTCTTCCCCGCTTTGACTTCCGGAAAACTCCTCACCGAGCATATCAATGAGTATTTCGGCGACGAAAAGGAGATGCCGCAGTTTCTCTCCACCGGAGCCAAGGTCGCCGGGATGCTCGGCTCCCTGGGCTCAACCGTCCTCAACAAGGTCCTTTCCTCCAACATCCACGAGATGGCCCAGCAGTTCATCGTCGGCGAGAAGACCGGCGATGCGGTGAAGAACCTGGCGCATCTGAGAAAAGACGGCTTCGCCTTCGTCGTCGACGTCCTCGGGGAGGCGACCCTTTCCGAGGACGAGGCCGACGCCTATCAGAACACCTACCTGGAACTTCTGGACCACCTGCAAAAGGTCCAAGGTGACTGGAAACCGCTCCCCCGAAAGGACGGCGATCCCTCTCTCGACTGGGGCCATGCCCCCAAGATCAACGTCGCCATCAAGCCGACCGCCCTGTATGGGTTGGCCAACCCGCAAGATTTCGAGGGTTCCGTCGCCGCCATTTTGAAACGGGTGCTCCGGATCGCGGAAAAGGTGATCGAGGTTAACGGTTTTCTCTGCATCGACATGGAAACCTACCGGCACAAGGAGATCATCCTTGAGGTGTATCGCCGGCTGAAACGGGCCTACCCCGATTACCCGCAGCTTGGCGTCGTGCTCCAGGCCTACCTCAAAGACACCGACCGCGACCTGGAGGAGCTCCTCTCCTTTGCCCGCAAAGAGGGGATGAAGATCTCGATCCGGCTGGTCAAAGGTGCCTACTGGGATTTCGAAACGGTGCGTGCGAAGCAAAACGGCTGGGAAGTGCCGGTATGGACCATCAAGGCCGAGTCCGATGCCGCCTTCGAGCGCCAGGCCCGAAAAATCCTGGTAAACCAGGACATCTGCCACTTTGCCTGTGCCTCCCATAACATACGCAGCATCTCGGCGGTTCTGGAAATGGCCCGGGAACTTGGGGTGCCCGAGGACCGCTACGAATTCCAGGTCCTTTATGGGATGGCGGAACCGGTGCGCAAGGCGCTTCTCAAGGTGGCAGGCCGGATCCGGCTCTACTGCCCCTACGGCGACATGGTCCCCGGAATGGGGTACCTGGTGCGGCGGCTTCTGGAAAACACCGCCAACGAGTCCTTCCTGCGCCAGAGCTTTGCCGAGGAGATGCAGCTCGAGCGGCTCCTGGAAGACCCGGTGATCACCGTGGAGCGCGAGAAGGTCGGCGCCCGGCCTGCGCCGGCGGTGGCAACGGCCGGCGCCGAACTGCCTCCCTTCGAAAACGAACCGATGGTCGATTTCACCAAAGACGAGCCGCGCGAGGAATTCCCCCGCCAGATCGAGCTGGTGCGTTCCCGGCTGGGCCGTAGCTACCCTCTGTTTATCAACGGCAACGAGCGGGTGACCGCCGATACGTTGAAGTCGGTGAACCCGGCCAACCCGGAGGAGGTCGTGGGGGTGGTCTGCCAGGCGGGACCGGCGGAAATAGCCGATGCCCTTGCCGCGGCGAAGGCCGCTTTCCCGGCCTGGCGCGACACCGCGCCGGCCACGCGCGCCGGATACCTGGTCAAGGCGGCCGCCGCGGCACGGCGGCGCATCTACGAGCTTTCCGCCTGGCAGGTAATCGAGATCGGCAAGCAGTGGGACCAGGCCTATGCGGACGTAACCGAGGCGATCGACTTTCTGGAATACTACGCCCGCGAGATGATCCGCCTGGGGACCCCGCGCAAGGTCGGCCACGCCCCGGGGGAGCTGAACCACTACTTCTACGAGCCGCGCGGGGTGGCCGCCGTCATCGCGCCGTGGAACTTCCCGCTCGCCATCAGTACCGGGATGGTTTCCGCGGCGCTGGTCGCCGGCAACACCGTGCTCTTCAAGCCTTCCGGGCTTACCCCGGTCATCGGCTGGAACCTGGTGGAGCTGTTCCGCGAGGCCGGGCTTCCCGACGGCGTCCTCAACTTCACCCCGGGGCGCGGCAGCGTCATGGGGGACCTCCTGGTGGACAGCCCCGAGGTGAGCATGATCGCCTTCACCGGGAGTTTGGAGACCGGGCTGCGGATCATCGAGCGCGCCGCAAAGGTCTACCCGGGGCAGGAACAGGTAAAGCGGGTGGTCTGCGAGATGGGGGGCAAAAACGCGATCATCATCGACGACGACGCCGACCTGGACGAGGCGGTGCCGCACGTGCTCTACTCGGCCTTTGGTTTCCAGGGGCAGAAATGCTCGGCCTGCTCGCGGGTCATCGTCCTTGACGCGGTGTACGACCGGTTCGTGGAGCGGCTGGTCGCCATGGCCAAAACCACCAAGGTCGGGCCCGCGGAGGACCCGGGCAACTACATGGGGGCGGTCGCCGACGAGAACGCGGTGAACCATATCCGGGAGTACATCGAGATCGGCAAGCGGGAAGGGGAGCTTCTCTACCAGGGCGAGGCGCCGACCGGAGGGTACTTCATCCCCATGACCATCATCGGCGGGATCCGCCCCGAGCACCAACTGGCGCAGCATGAGGTGTTCGGACCGGTGCTGGCGGTGATGCGGGTGCAGGATTTCGACCAGGCGCTGGAGTGGGCCAATGCCACGCGCTTTGCCCTGACCGGTGGGGTCTTCAGCCGCAGCCCATCGCACCTGGAACGGGCCCGGCGCGAATTCCGGGTGGGGAACCTCTACCTGAACCGGAACAACACCGGGGCCCTGGTCGAGCGGCAGCCGTTCGGCGGGGCGCGGATGTCCGGCGTCGGCACCAAGGCCGGCGGGCCGGATTACCTGCTGCATTTCATGGACCCGCGGGTGGTGACCGAAAACACCCTGCGCCGCGGGTTTGCGCCGCCGGAAGATGAGGCGTGATCTTGATCCCTTCTTGACGGTAAAACAGCCATTATCTGTGGGAGCGCCATTCCTGGCGCGAACCGCTCGGACTCGCGCCAGGAATGGCGCTCCCACAGGGGTGGCACCCATTTCACCTGATCCGCACCACCCCTTACCCCCCGTCTCTGTTCAACTTGATTTAACCCACGACAGTTGAGGCTTCGTTAACCGTTTTTCCCTTGATTTTAAAGGGTATTTGGCATACATTACGCCGAGGTTAAAAATAATTTCATTTAATTACGGAGGGAACATGATTAAGGAAGCCGGTACCTCAAAATTCCAGATCGAGCTGCGCCGTCACCTGCGCGCCCAGAATATCAGCGACAACCTCGTACACCTGATGTGCGAGATCGCCGAGGCGAGTAAGTACGTGATCAACGCGGTGCGGACCGGTGACCTTGGCGTGGCGGGTACCTCGAATCTTTACGGCGAGGAGCAGCTCGCCCTCGACGTTCTTTCCGACCGCATCCTGCGCAAGCGCCTGATCCATTCCGGCGTGGTCTGCAACATCGCCTCCGAAGAGATGGACACCATCTACGAGTGCCAGGCTGACGCCGACGGGCTCTACTCGGTCGCCTACGATCCCCTCGACGGCTCGTCGCTGGTCGACGTCAACCTCGCGGTCGGCACCATCGTCTCCATCTACTCCGGCTGCGACCTGCTCCAGCCCGGCCGTAACCAGGTCGCCGCGATGTACATCCTGTACGGGCCGCGGGTCTCCCTGGTCTACACCGTCGGCGACGGCGTGCACGAGTTCACCATGAACAACCTGATGGAGTTCACCCTGACCCGCGAGAACGTCAGGATGCAGCCGGACGGGGAGATCTACGCTCCGGGCGGCCTGCGCAAGAAATACCACCCCGGTGACGAGAAGTTCATCCAGTACCTGGAAGGGAAAGGGTGCAAGCTCCGTTACTCCGGCGGCTTCGTTCCCGACATCAACCAGGTGCTGATGAAAGGGAAGGGGCTCTTCATGTATCCCGCCCTGAACGGTTCCCCCAACGGCAAGCTCCGGGTCCTCTTCGAGCTCAACCCGATGGCCTTCATCATCGAGCACGCCGGCGGTTCCGCCACCGACGGGAAGCAGAACATCCTCGATATCGTCCCCGAATCTTTGGACCAGCGTGCCCCGGTTTACATCGGCTGCAGTTCCGACGTAAAGAAGGCAATGGAGTTCGTAAACGGCGGGGCCTAAGCGCAGAGAAAATTTTCCTAAAGTTGCCGACCCCGGTGACGAATAGAATTTGCAAGAACTTTCCTTTTTTAGCAACACAGAGGTAACGAGTCATGGCAAACGAGGAACGTCCGCAGCGACTGTGCAGTGAGATTCAGCTTTTTGATCTGTGCGATCTGGACGTATGTGGACACAAAGACGGGAGATACTGCACCAAAGGTGACATCCTGCAGCGCTTTGAGGCAATCAAGGAAGAAGATGAGCGTTCGCCGGAGCAGTATCTTGCCGAAGAACTCGATGAAGTAGAAGGTGGTGAAGACCTCGGCTACGACGAAGCCTACGGCGTCGACGAATACGAGGACGACTGATCCTTGAGCAATACAGGCAGTGGCCGGGAAAAGGCGCTTTGACGGGTGCTTTTTCCCGGTTACTGTATCAACAGCCCATGTTATTTGAATTTTGATTCTTGCAATACCGAGGGGAGCAAATGTCCGCAAAACTACTGATTCTGGATGACGATCACGACATTCTGCAGATGCTGAAAACCATCTTCTCCACTGAGGAGTACGAACTTCTTTTGGAAAGCGATGGTGAATCGGCGCTGCGCAGGATTGCTGCCGACCGTCCCAACGTGGCGATCATGGACATTTCGCTGCCCAAGAAATCCGGCATCGAGGTGCTGAAGGAAGCGAAGAAGATCGATCCGGGGCTCGCCGTCATCATGGCGACCGGGTACAAGACCACCCAGAACGCGATCGAGGCGATGAAGCACGGCGCCTTCGACTATCTCACCAAGCCGTTCGACATGGGCAAGCTCAAGGCTGCCGTGAAGAAGGCGCTCGACTGCAACCTGATGAGCCGCAAGGTCCGCTACGCCAAGGACCGCAGCCAGATCATCGAGGAGGATGTGGCCGAGGACGTCATGATCGGCTCCTCCCCGGAGATGATCGAGATCTGGAAGATGGTCGGCTCGGTCGCCGATTCCGACGCCACCGTCCTGATCCAGGGCGAGTCCGGCACCGGCAAGGAGCTTCTCGCCCGCGCCATCTACGACAACTCCCGCCGCAAAAACCGCCCCTTTTTAGCCGTCAACTGCGCCGCGCTTCCCGAGGCGCTGTTGGAAAGCGAACTCTTCGGCCATGAGAAGGGGGCCTTCACCGACGCCCATTCCCGCCGCATCGGCAAGTTCGAGCAGTGCAACGGCGGCACCATCTTCCTCGACGAGATCGGGGAGATGAGCCTCGCCAACCAGGGGAAATTCCTCCGCGTCCTGGAAAACCAGGAATTCGAGCGGGTGGGGGGCAACGAGACCATCAAGGTCGACGTCCGCGTCATTGCCGCTACCAACCGGAGCCTCCTTGCCAACGTCAAGGAAAAGGCCTTCCGGATGGACCTTTTCTACCGCCTGCGCGTTGTCTCCTTTTTCCTCCCGCCGCTTCGGGACCGGCAGGAGGACATCCCGCTGCTGGTGGATCTCTTCGTCAAGAAGTTCGCCAAGAAGTACGGCAAGAACATCAAGGGGGTCGCCCACGAGGCGCTGGCGATGCTCTGCGCCCATCCCTACGAAGGGAACATCCGCGAGCTGAAGAACGTCATCAACTCCGCCACGGTCTTCTGCCGGGGCGACATCCTGGTGCCGGGCGATTTCGAATCGTTTTTGAAGGCGAAGGCCGGGTTCAAGGAAGTCGACCTCGATGCGGCCGGCGACGATTACTACGAGGTGTTCTGGAGGATGCTGGAGCCGGTTTTCGACGGCATCTGCCAGAAGAACAAGGGCGCCATCTACGAGAGCGTCAACATGGGGCTGGAAAAGGCCCTGATCCACATGGCGATGGAAAAGAGCAACAACAACCAGGTATTCGCCGCCAAGCTCCTGGGGATCAGCCGCAACACCCTGCGCGACCGCCTCGAGCGCTACCGGATCGGCGCCAGCGACGCCTGACGGACCCTTAACCAGCTCAGCTAAATAAAAAAGGCAGCCAGAATCTGGCTGCCTTTTTCGTTGCCTTTGGTCCGGCCGATCGGTCGACCGGCCGGCTCCCGGCTTTAGCGCAATTTGCTCCCCGCGGCCTTCTCCCAGGCCTCCTTGGGAATCGCCAGGAACACCTCCACGAGCCTCGGGTCGAACTGCTGCCCGCAGCAGCGCACCACTTCCTCGCGTACTTCCTGGTAGGTGAGGGCCTTGCGGTAGGGGCGGTCGGAGGTCATGGCATCGAGCGTGTCGGCCAGGGCGAAGATCCGGGCGCTGATCGGGATCTCCTCTCGGGCGAGGCCGTTGGGATATCCCTTGCCGTCCCAGCGTTCGTGGTGGCAAAGCACCAGTTCGGCCGCACCGGCAAAGTAACGGATCCCGTTCAGGATCTCGAAGCCGACCACCGGATGGGTCTTCATGATCGCCCACTCCTCCTCATCCAGCTTCGCCGGCTTGAGCAGGATGTTGTCCGAGACCCCGATCTTCCCGATGTCGTGGAGCAGTGCCCCCTTGGCCAGTACCTGGCGTCCCCGCTCATCGATGCCGGCCGCCTCAGCCAGAAGCCGCGAGTAGTCCATCACCCGCTCGGAGTGCGAGCCGACCTCCTTTTCCCGCGCGTCCAGGGCCCGGATCAGGGCGGCGAGGGTGTGTTCGTAGGCAAGGTTGATCTCCCCCATGACGGTCCGGATCACCTCGGTCTGCTCGCGCACCTTCTGCTCCAGGTTCGCCTGGTACTCCCGCTTCTCCAGGATCAACTGGCGCTTGGCCATGACGTTTTTCACCGTCAAGAGAACGCGGTCCAGGTTGAAGGGCTTGGTGATGTAATCCTCGGCGCCGAAATGGATGCAGGAGAGGGCGGTATCCATGTCGTTCATCGCCGTGATCATCAGGACCGACGTGTCCGGGGCGATCCGCTTGACGTCTTTGAGCAGGTCGATTCCCGAACGCCCGGGCATCATGATGTCCAGAAGCGCCATGTCCAATTCGGTCGATTGAATCACCTCGAGCCCTTCTTCCGCGCTGGCCGCCTGGAAGCAAGTGAACCCCTCCCTGGAGAGGGTGAGGGCGATCAGTTCCCTGATCATCTCCTCGTCGTCGGCGATGAGGATGTTTCCGTTCAAAAGCTACCTCCTGGGGGCAGATCCGGCTTCCCCGCTTCGCTTCCGTTCCCGAGGGTCTCGGTCACCTTCTTGATCAGCGCGTCCCCGGCAAAAGGTTTGGGGAGGAAGGGGACCCCGTTCTCGAGAATCTTTTCGAAGCTCAGGTTGTTGTCGGTATGACCGGACATAAAGAGTACCTTGAGTTTCGGATTTTTCTGCGTCAATTGCTCGGCAAGTTTGGGCCCGCTCATAAACGGCATGACCACGTCGGTAAGGAGCAGGTCGATCTCGCTTTGATGCTCATCGAAAAGGGTGACCCCCTGGAGCGGGTCGGTGGTCTCGATGATCCGGAATCCCTGCTTCTTGAGGGTGTGGACCACCAAGTTCAGGACCCCCGGTTCGTCCTCCACCACCAGGATCGTCTGGGTGTGCATGCCGGCAATTTCCTCTGCCATCGGCTTCTTCGCCGAAGCCTGCTTCTTGAAAACCCGCGGCAGGAAAATGTTGAATTGGGTCCCCTGGTTGGGCTGGCTGATCACCTCGATGTAGCCGCCGCTTTGCTTGACGATGCCGTAGACGGTGGCAAGCCCCAGGCCGGTGCCGCGTCCCATCTCCTTGGTGGTGAAAAAGGGCTCGAAGATGCGCCGTTTCACCTCGTCGCTCATCCCCACGCCGTCGTCGCTCACCGAAAGCCGCACGTAACTTCCCGGAACCGCACCCGGATGCAGCATCGCGAAGTTCTCGTCGATCTCGTCGTTGCCGGTCTCGATGGTGATCTTGCCGCCGGTGTCCGAGGCGTCGCGCGCATTGAGCACGAGGTTCATGATGATCTGCTCGATCTGCCCCGGGTCGCACTTGATATAGCCAACGTCGTCGAGAAGCCCGGCAACGAGCTCGATGTTTTCCCCGATCAGGCGGCGCAGCATGGTCTCGATGGAGCGGACCTGCTCGTTGATATTGAGGACCTTGGGCTCCATGATCTGGCGCCGGCTGAAGCTCAACAGCTGGCGGGTCAGGTCGGCGGCGCGCTCTCCGGCCCGCAGGATCTGCTCCGCCTCTTTGCGCATCGGGGTCCCGTATTCCAGGGAGCGGATCAAGAGCGTCGAGTAGCCGTTGATGATGGTGAGGAGGTTGTTGAAGTCGTGCGCGATACCGCCGGCCAGCTGGCCGATCGCCTCCATCTTCTGGGCCTGGCGCATCTGTTCGATGCCCCGCTTGCGCTCGGTGATGTTTTCCTTTACGGCGACGAAATGGGTGATCCGTCCGTCGCCGTTTTTGACCGCGGAGATCGAGGCGCTTTCCCAGAACAGTTCGCCGCTCTTTTTCTTGTTGTGGAGCTCGCCGTGCCACTCCCGCCCGTCGGTGATCGTGGCCCACAGGTCCTGGTAGAAGGGCTTGTCCATGGTCCCGGACTTGAGGATGCGCGGGTTCTTGCCGGCCACCTCGGTTTCATCGTAGCCGGTCACCTCGCAGAACTTCGGGTTTACGTACTCGATGTTCCCCATGATGTCGGTGATCACCACCGAAACCGGGCTCTGCTCGACCGCCTGCCAGAGTTTGCTCAGTTCCGCCTCGGCGTGTTTTCTTTCGGTGATGTCGAGCAGCGTGCCGATGATGGCGGGGTGGCCGTTGAGTTCGGTGCGGGACCCGTTCATCTCCAGGTCCACCATGGCGCCGTCGCTGCGCACCCCCTGGCAGAAGACGTGGATATTGCCGCCGGCCTCCTCGAGGGGGCGGAGGAACTGGGCCATGACCCGGAACTGATCTTCCCGGGCAACGAGGTCCAGGAGGGATTTCTGCCCGGTGAGGCTATCCTGGGGATAGGCGAAGATCTGGGCGAACTTGGGATTTACGTAGCTGAAGCGCCCCCCCTGGAGCATGAAGATCCCGACCAGGGACTGCTCGACCAGGCACTGCAGGCGCGCCTCGGTCGCCACCAGGGCTTCCTGGGCCAGGCGCCGTTCCCGGCGCACCACGGCTTCGTTCAGTTCCCGTTTTACCGCCGGGATCAGGCGGGTGAGATTGTTCTTTACCAGGTAGTCCTGGGCCCCGGCGCGCATCGCCTCGACGGCGAGGTCTTCGCCCATCTGGCCGGACACCATGATGAGGGGAAGGTCGAGGTCGCGGTCCTGGAGCAGCTTGAGCGCGGCAAGGCCGCTGAACCCGGGCATGACGAAGTCGGAGATGACCAGCTGCCATCCCCCACGGTCCAACGCCTGCTCCAGTTCCTCGGCGGTCTGAACCCTTTCGTAGCTCGGTTCAAACTCCTTTTGCAACTGCAGCGCGATGAGCGTTGCGTCCTCGGGTGAATCGTCAATGATGAGGATTCGAATGGCCTGTTTCATTGCACGTCGGTCCTTCTCGTTTTCGGGCCGGAAGTAGCGGCGGGCATCGATGTGCCGCACATATCATTTCGCTCTTATCGGCCGCAACGATCCATTAGTTTAGGTAAAAAATGTATCTTACGGGCGAAAAAACGATTTTTCCCGATAACTTGGCGGAAATCTGGTCTCCAGACGGCTTCCGGTTAATCAAATCGTTACCTTAGGTGTTCGTAGGGAAGGTCCCGACATGACGTTGCCTGGTGGCCGTTTCCCTCAAAGCGCCATGAGGACGGTTTTTTCTAAAGCTTCGCCGTCCGGGCGCCGATGGGTCCTATTGAGGTGGCGCGCCCCGGAAACGGGATCGAAACGGCGCCCGATCGGTTGGAGCGGCATCCCTGCCGGGGCGGCTGCTCTGGCCCCCTATCCCGACGCTCCGATCCGGAGGCAGGAGAATTCATGCTGATCAACGACGAGATACAGAGGCAGGTGCTGCCGACCATAGTAAAGGCGACGGCAGCGACCCCTGGGGGAGATACCGAGCAGCGCTCCGCCTCGCAGTTGGCCATGAACCCCGGCCAGCAGGTCAAGGCGGAGATCATCGCCACGCTCCCCAACCACATGTACCTCGCCCGGATCGCCGGGGAACTCTTCAATATCGAGCTTCCGATCATCATGGAGCCGGGGCAGGCGATGAACCTCATCTTCGTCTCGGCCGACCCCCGGGTTACCTTCCAGTACGTCCCATCTAACGGTGCAGAATCGATCCGGTTTACCCAGGTCGGTAAATGGCTTTCCACGGTGGTCGAAAATGCCGCTCCGTTGCTCCCTTCCGGCCCGCTGGTGGAGGACCCGATGCAGGGGGCCGATCTGATTGCGGCCCGTCTGCGGGAGGCTTTGGTGCAGGGGGGGCTTTTCTACGAGTCCCATCTCGCCCAGTGGGCGGCGGGCAATTACGCCACCCAGGAATTGCTCAAGGAGCCGCAGGGGCGTCTTTCCAAGACCGAGGCAAAAGAAGATGCCGATCCCGCCAAGGTGAAACAGGAGCGGGCCGACGGCGCCACCTTCGCGGATCCGAGCACCCTATCCCTGGTGAAGGAACAGCTCTCCATGCTGCGCAGCGGGCTTTTGACCTGGCAGGGGGAGGCGTGGCCCGGGCAGGATATGGAACTGGTGGTCTCCCGCGATCAGGGGGAGGATGGGGAGCCGGCGATTCAGGCGAACCTGGCGGTGGAACTGCCGCAACTCGGGGCGGTTCAGGCATTTTTGAAGATTTCCGCGGAAGGGTTGTCGGTGGAGCTGGCCTGCGGGACCCCGGAAGGGACCCGCCAACTCAAGGATGGCGCGCCCGATTTCAAGGCGGCTCTCTCCTCGGTCGGCTTGTATCTCGGACGGATGGCGGTGAAAGATGTCGAATCGTGAAACGGTGACCAAGCAGGCGGTGGCCATGGCCTACAGCCCAACCGACGGCGCGCCCCGGGTCGTCGCCAAGGGGAAGGGGATCACCGCGGAGGCGATCATCTCCCTGGCGCGGGAAAACGGGATTTACGTGCACCGCTCGCCCGAACTGGTGAACCTCCTGATGCAGGTCGACCTGGACCGGGAGATCCCGCCCGAACTGTATCAGGCGGTCGCCGAGCTTTTGGCCTGGCTTTACCGCATGGATCAGAACATGTCGAAGAACGGGTCCTCGATCAGGTAGTGTCCGTCCTGCGGCGTCACGGTCCTTCGGTTCAGCCCCGGGACCGTGGGAATGATGATCCGGTAGTCCTTTATCTTCAATTCCTCGGGAACTCCCGCCTTTTCCCTTACGTGCCCACCTCCGGCAATCACCACCATCACTCGCTCCGGGTGTGCGCCCAGGTACTCCTCGATCTTGCGGGCCATCACCCGGTTGCGGAGCATCTGCGCCTCGGAAATGTAGACGAAATTGCCGCCATGCACCGGGTAAGCCGCCTTGAGCTCGGCGAGGTATTCCTCCGGCAGCGGCTCGGCGGCCCCTTCCGGCAGGCGGCGCAGGTCGACATCGGTGAGGGAGGCAAACCCCTGCTGGGAAACCTTGAGCACCAGATCCCGGGGGGCGTTCAGCGCGATGACCGGAATGTGCTGGTCCCGGGCGTAGATGAGAATGTCGCGGTACAGGCCCCAAGGGAGATTGCGCCAGTTCCAGAGGTAGGTCCCGACGAACGTCGCCTCCGATACCTTCCCGGCGCTCCAGGCGTCGAGGGCATTCTGGCTCACCCCCTCGAACATCTCCATACCGATGGCAACCGGTTTGCCGGCGTTACGGGCCGCCTTGACCACCTCGAGCTGCAGTTGGTGGTGCGCCGGATCGTCGTGGCGCTCCCCGACCAGGATGATGCGCGAGGAGACCACCTCGTGGAGCATGGTCTCCACGTCGATGCGTTGGCGGTCCTGGACCCGGAGGGCATGGGTGACTGAGCAACCGGGGAGAAAGCAGAGGAGAAACAGCAGTAAGAATAATGGTGACTTGGGCATGCGACACCGTACCATAGGCAATGAACAATGAGCAATCGGATTAGCGTCCATCTCTATGGTCAGAGGGGGCCCGGAGGGCGGGTGAGGGAAGGCTCTTCGTGGGTATTTCCCTCACCCCGACCCTCTCCCGGAGGGAGAGGGAGGTTACTCTCGGCTGGTATGAAGAGGGGCGCAAATCAGAAAAAGTAACTTTGCAAAGGGCGGCCATCGTTGCGGGGAGTCCCTAACGTCCCCGGTGTCCCTTAGGTACCTTCAGCCCTTGTCCACAAAAAAACCCGAAGCTTGCGCCTCGGGTTTTTTTGTAAAAGCAGGTCCGGTGACTACCGCACGTAGACCCTTCTTCCTTCAACCTTGAGTTTCCCTTCGGAGAAGAGCCGGATCGCTTCGGGGTAGAGGCGGTGTTCTTCCTTCAGAATCCGCGCCGCCAGGGTGTCCTCGGTGTCGTCATCCTGGACCGGAACGGCCGCCTGCAAGATGATGGGGCCGGTGTCGGTGCCGGCATCCACAAAATGGACCGTGCAGCCGCCGAGCTTCGCACCGTATTCCAGGGTTTGCCGCTGGGCATGCAGCCCGGGGAACGCCGGGAGCAGGGCGGGGTGGATGTTCATCACCGCCATCGGGAATGCATCCAAAAGCACCTGGGTGATGATCCGCATGAAACCCGCCAGGGCGACCAGTTCCACGCCGTGCCGGCGCAGCACCTCCACGACCGCGGCATCGTAGCTCCGCCGCCCCTCGAACTGGGTGTGGTCGATGTGGATCGCCGGAATCCCGGCCGCTTCGGCCCGTTTGAGGGCGTAGGCGTCGGCCTTGTTGCTGATCACGCAGGCGACGCGTCCCTTGACGGTACCGTTGGCGCAGGCGTCGATGATCGACTGGAGGTTGGTGCCGCTTCCGGAAACAAGAACGCCGATGTTCAGTAACTTATCCATGTAACTGCGGCTCCCCTCAACACCTGTTCAACGTTCGGCGTTCAACGTTTAAAAGGTGTTGGCGCCTTTGGTCCCAACTTCCGACCTTGAACCTGGAACGTTGAACGTTGAACTGTTTATACGAGTTCCACGCATTCCTTGCCGGGCTCGCACTTGGCGACTTCGCCGATGTAGAATGCGGTCTCGTTGAGGCCGTTGAGACGAATCAGGATATCCTCGGCCTCGCGCTCGGGGACGATGAGGACCATGCCGATGCCGCAGTTGAAGGTGCGGTAAAGCTCGGACTCTTCGATGTTGCCGGCCTTCTGCATGATCTTGAAGATCTCCGGGATCTCCCAGCTGTCCTTGCGGATGACCGCCTTGCAACCGTTGGGAAGCACCCTGGGCACGTTCTCCGGCAGGCCGCCGCCGGTGATATGGGCGATCCCGCTCACGTTGAAGTCGCGCATGAGGTTCATGACGGTACGGACGTAAATGCGGGTCGGGGTGAGGAGCTCCTCGGCGACCGTTTTCCCAAGGCCCGGGAGCTCGTCGTTGATGCCGAGGCCCATCCGCTCCAGGATCACCTTGCGGGCCAGCGAATAGCCGTTGCTGTGCAGGCCGCTCGAGGCAAGGCCGATCAGGTGGTTGCCGACGGTGATGGAGGAGCCGTCGATGATCTTCTCGCGTTCCACGACGCCGACGGCGAAGCCGGCCATGTCGTACTCTTCACCGGCATAGAAACCGGGCATCTCCGCGGTTTCCCCGCCGATGAGGGCGCAGCCGGCCTGGACGCACCCTTCGGAAACGCCCTTGATGATGGACGCGGCCTTCTCGGGATCCAGCTTCGCGGTGGCGAGGTAGTCGAGGAAAAAGAGCGGTTCTGCTCCCTGGACGATGATGTCGTTGACGCACATCGCCACCAAGTCGATACCGATGGTGTCGTGTTTGTCGGCAAGGAAGGCGAGCTTCAGTTTGGTCCCGACGCCGTCGGTGCCGGAGACCAGGACCGGGTGTTTGTACTTCCCGGTATTGAGGGAGAAGAGACCACCAAAACCGCCGATGTCAGCGAGGACCTCCGGACGGGAAGTTGCCTTGACCAACGGCTTGATCATTTTGACAAAAGTATTGCCGGCATCTATGTCAACACCGGCATCTTTATAAGTAATTTTGGTCTCGTCCACGTTGGTACCTCCAAGAAATTAAAGGGAAAATCTAACCCATCTCCCCTTAAATGTCAAAGCGAAAAAAAGGTTTACTTCGCTCCGGCGTTTGCATATCATGCGCTTCAGTGCGCGATCTGTCTATGCAATTAATCATTTGTCCCATGTCAGAAAAGCACCTACAAAAGGTGCTCACCATTGAGAACGCCTCCTTCTCACGTCCCTGGACGATCCGTCACTTCCAAGACGAAATTGAATCCCCCCACGCACTCCCCATCGTTGCCGAGTCACCGGACGGTGAGGTGCTCGGCTACCTCTGTCCCAAGGTAGTGTTGGACGAAGGCGAGATACTCGATGTCGCCGTTGCCGAGAGTGCGCGCGGGAAAGGAATCGGGCGTCTGCTGGTGGAGCATGCCCTTTCCTGGTGCCGGGAGCGGGGTGCCGCGGTGGTACTGCTCGAGGTGCGGGTGGGGAACGATTCCGCGATCGAGCTTTACCGCCGGATGGGCTTCACCGAGTCCGGCATCCGCAAGCGCTACTACGAAGACGGCTCCGACGCACTGCTGATGCAACGGCCGTTGTAAATCCGTTCGGCGTTCGACGCTCGGCGTTGCCAAGGATTATAAGACTTGCGGGTAACGCTGATAAGTTGCGCTGAACGGCTTCATCACGGCTGTGTCGCCGGGAATGGGCGTACGAGGGTGCCGCACCAACAAAGAATCGGGCTTTTACTCTTTAACGCCGAACGTCGAACGCCGAACGTCGAACGCCGAACGTTTCTTTAGGAGTCACGATGCAGTTCAAATCCATGGTCATATCCAATGTCGAGCTTTCTCCCTGTTATTTCAGGATGAGAATGACCGCTCCCCAGGACCTCGGAACGTCGCTTCCCGGGCAGTTCCTCATGCTCAAGGTCACTGAGTCGATCGATCCGCTGCTTCGGCGCCCGTTCGGCCTCTTCGACGTCGGCACCTTCCAGGCCGAGTACGACGAGACCCCGCACACCTACGTGGAGATCCTCTACAAGGTGGTGGGGAAGGGTACCAGGATGCTCTCCGCCCTGCACCACGGCGACGGGATCGACCTTTTGGCCCCGCTGGGCAAAGGGTTCCGCCTCGGCGAAAAAGGGGAGGAAAAGATCCTGGTCGGCGGCGGCGTCGGTCTTGCCCCGCTCTACTACCTGGCCAAGGCACTGGTCGCCCAGGGTGAGAAGGTCCGCCTCTTCGCCGGCGGCCGCAACCGGGACGACATCCTGTGCATTACCGAGTTCGAACGCCTCGGCGTCGAGACCTACGTCGCCACCGACGACGGGACCCTTGGCGAGCAGGGCTTCGTGACCGAAGTGCTCGAAAAGCATCTGGGCGCCGGCCAGCGCATCTTCGCCTGCGGCCCGATGCCGATGCTGGGCGCAGTCTCCCGTATGGCCGAAGCGCACGGCGTTCCCTGTCAAGTTTCCCTGGAGGCGTACATGGCCTGCGGCGTCGGCGCTTGCCTCGGCTGCGTCATGCCGGGTGCCAACCACAGCGATCAGACCCCCGACTACCGCTGCGTCTGCAAGGACGGCCCGGTGTTCGACAGCTTTGAGCTCAAATGGAGTTAGTCATGCATAAACCTGATATGTCGGTGGAGGTCGCCGGGATCAAGATGCGCAACCCGGTCATGACCGCGTCCGGGACCTTCGGCTACGGCGCCGAATTTGCCGATTACCTCGACCTGGAGAGCATCGGCGCGATGATCACCAAGGGGCTCTCGCTCAAGCCCAAAGCGGGGAACCCGACGCCGCGCATCGTGGAGACCCCGGGCGGGATGCTGAACGCCATCGGCCTGCAAAACGTCGGCATCGACGCCTTCATCGCGGAGAAGCTCCCGTATCTTAAGAATGTGCAGACCCCGGTGGTGGTGAACCTCTACGGCAACACCCTGGAGGAATACGGCGAGGTTGCCAGTCGCCTGGACGGGCTCCCCGGCGTCGCCGGCATCGAGGTCAACATCTCCTGCCCCAACGTGAAGCAGGGGGGCATCGTGTTCGGCACCGATCCCAAGGCGGCGCAGGAAGTGGTGCGGCTGGTCCGCAAGAGCACCACCAAGCCGATGATCGTCAAGCTTTCCCCCAACGTCACCGACGTTGTTTCCATGGCCATCGCCTGCGCCGAGGCCGGCGCCGACGCGCTGTCGCTCATCAACACCCTGACCGGGATGGCGATCGACCTCGACCGGCGCCGCCCGATTCTGGCCAACGTCACCGGGGGGCTTTCCGGCCCGGCGATCAAGCCGGTCGCGCTGCGCATGGTCTGGCAGGTCGCCAAAAACGTGAAGCTGCCGATCATCGGGATCGGTGGTATCATGAACGGCCGCGACGCCCTCGAATTCATGCTTGCCGGCGCCACCGCCATCCAGGTCGGGACCGCAAGTTTCCTCGATCCGGGCGCGGCCCAGCGGATCGCCCGCGAGATGGAGCAGTACCTCACCGAAAACGGCATCGAGTCGGTATCTTCCCTGATAGGAGCGCTCAACGCCTGATGGAGAAGTGGGAACAGAGCCTGAAAGATTGCGTGACCAGCCCGGAGGAACTAGCCGGGCTTTTTCGCGTCGATACCGGGGATTGCGCTACGGTGAGCCGGCGCTACCCGATGCGGATCACCCGGTACTATCTCGGCCTCGTGCAAAAGCCGGGTGACGCCATCTGGCGCCAGTGCGTCCCGCAGACGGAAGAACTCGCCGATTTTTCCCAGTCCCCCGATCCTTTGGACGAGGAGCGGCTTTCGCCGGTCCCCGGGCTGATCCACCGCTATCCGGACCGGGTGGTCTGGATAGCCTCGGCCTCCTGCCCGGTTTACTGCCGCTTTTGCATGCGCAAAAGGGGGGTGGGGTGCGCCGCCATGGCCCCCGCCGCGCCGGAAGCAGCTCTCGCCTATATCGAAGCCCATCCGGAGATCCGGGACGTCATTCTCTCCGGCGGCGACCCGCTCATGCTCCATGACGACCAGCTCGATGCGCTCTTGAGCTCGATCCGGCAGATTCCCCACGTGGAAATCGTGCGGATCGGGACCCGCGTTCCGGTGACCTTCCCGGAGCGGGTGACCGCAAGGCTCGCCCGCATGCTCAAGAAGCACCATCCTCTCTTCATCAACACCCACTTCAACCACCCGGACGAGATCACGCCGCAGTCCGCCAAGGCGTGCGCCACGCTGAGTGACGCCGGGATTCCGCTGGGGAACCAGTGCGTGCTGCTGAAAGGGGTGAACGACGACCCGCAGGTGATGCGCCGCCTGATGCTCAAGCTCCTTTCCATCCGGGTGCGCCCTTATTACATCCACCAGATGGACCTCGTGAAGGGGACCGCGCATTTCCGCACCCCGGTCACCAGCGGCATCCGGATCCTCAACGCCCTGCGCGGCCACTGTTCCGGCCTGGCCCAGCCCCACTACGTCATCGATCTTCCCGGCGGGAAGGGGAAGGTGGAGATCCCGTCCGGCAAGGTGCGCCGCGATGGTGCCACCCTCTACCTCACCAATTACCTCGGCGAGGAAATCGCCTACGAGGACCTGGGATGAGCGAGCGCCGCCACCTGCAGGTCTCCTGTGCGCTGATCGAGCGCGACGGCGCGGTGCTCGCCTGCCGGCGCAGCGCCACCATGAAGATGCCGCTTAAGTGGGAGTTTCCCGGTGGGAAGATCGAGGCCGGCGAGAGCGCTGCAGAGTGCCTGGTCCGCGAGGTCCTCGAAGAGATGGCGGTGCGGGTCAGCATCATCGAACCGCTTACCCCCGTCACCCATGACTATGCGACGTTCACCGTCACCCTCTATCCCTTCGTCTGCAGCATCGAGGAGGGGGAGCCGGTCTTGCACGAGCACGCCGAGCTTTTGTGGCTCCCACCCGACGAGCTGCCCCACCTCGACTGGTGCGAAGCGGATTTTCCCATCATCGCCGATTACCGGGAGCGCCTTTCGGCGCGGCAGAAAGGGTAGGGGACCCATGTGCGGCCGCTTTGCCTTGACCCTTCCCCCGGAACTCCTGATGGAACTCTTCGGTCTCGCCTCCCTTCCCTCGGTCGCCCCGCGCTATAACATTGCGCCCACCCAGGCGGTGGCGATCATTCGGAAGATCGACGGCGGTAGAAAACTGGAACTGGTTCGGTGGGGGCTGGTGCCGCACTGGGCCAAGGATCTTTCCATCGGGGCCAAGCTGATCAACGCGCGGTCGGAAACCCTTGCTACCAAGGCCTCGTTTCGTGAAGCCTTTCGTTCCCGGCGTTGCGTCATCCCTGCCGACGGCTTCTATGAATGGATGACGGAAGGGAAGAAAAAGGTCCCCTGGTTCATCTGCCGCAAGGACCGGCAGCCGGTCCTCTTCGCCGGGCTTTGGGACCGCTGGGTGGGGCCGGAACAGATGGTGGTCGAAAGCTGCACCATCGTTACTACCGAAGCCAACCAGACGGTGCGTCCTCTCCACGACCGGATGCCGGTGATCTTGGGTCCGGAGCAGGCCGAGCTTTGGCTCTCCCCCGATCCTGCCTCGATGGAATCCCTTTCCCAACTACTCGTTCCCGCTCCCGAAGAGCTCCTTACCTCCTACCAAGTCAACCCGCTGGTCAACAGCGCCGGCCATGACGATCCCGCCTGCCTGGAACCGGCAACTCCTGGAGCCTATTCCCAATCGGAACAACCTTCCCTGTTTTAAAGGATGGAAATCAAACTCCACCCTTTATCTCCCTTTGACAAAGGGGGGAAGGGGGGATTTACCTTTCCCGAGGAGACCCCGACCATGCTGAAGGAAAATCCCGATCCCGGTTATTTGTGGGAGCACCGTTCCAGGCGCGCATGACTCTATCGGATCGCGCCGGGAATGGCACTTCTGCAAGGTACGGCTCATATTTTCCCCACATCCCCTAGACATCCGTTTTCGTGTATACTGAGGTGGTCGTTGAGTTTCCCAGCGGAGGTCTTCACATGAGAATAGATCGCGGCGATGAGGAAAACATTCACCTGCAAAAGAACGGAAAAGAAGCAGTAGCTGTCTGCGGGGTCTGTGGCTCGATCCTGGAACAAGACAAAGAAAGCGGCGAATTCCGCTGCACGGAGTGCGACGAAGAACAATGAAACAATGAGACAATGAGCCAATGAGACGAAAACGATTCTGTTCATTGTTTTATTGTTCATTGTCTCATTGAATCCGGGGGTGTGACATGGCAGAGCTATCACCGGGAACCCATTCGGAATTCAAGGACCTCCTTGCAGAGAGAAAGCGCCGGCTCTGGGCGGAACTTAGGGATGAGATATTCCGTTCCACCGGTGAGAGCCTGGCCAACCAGTATGACATCCCGCAAGACGTGGGCGACAGCAGTATCCTGGACATGTTGTCCGATGCCGGTCTTGCCGTGGCCGATATCCGGAGAGAGGAACTGACGCAACTGGAAGAGGCGCAACGACGTCTCGAAGAAGGAACCTACGGCAAATGCGAACGGTGCGGCCGTCCGATCGGCGCCCAGCGCCTGAACCTGGTACCCTTCACCCGTTACTGCGTAAGTTGCCAGACCGACGTGGAAGGCCCGGCCAAAGGCCCGGGAACCAAGCTGTAAGCCACGCAAAGAGCAAACGCAAAGAGCAAACGCAAAAAGGCAGGGCCGGAATACCGGCCCTGCCTTTTTTAATTCTGTTTCATATCCTCTAGCACCCCCCTTTGACAAAGGGGGGATGGGGGGGGGTGCTTTTGAGGTTCTTAAGTCGGACTCTCGTAAAGTCAAAACCTTAGAGGCAAATCCCCCTAAATCCCCCTTCGAAAAGGGGGATTTCAAACCAATGGTCAAAGCAACGCGTCGATCGCCTCGAAATCCATGACCTCGGCGTTGGCGGTAATCCAGTTCAGCTTTTCCTGATCTTCGTAGGTGATCTTGGCGACGTCTTCCATGAGGGTGGTGAAGACCTTTGCGGTGGTCTCCTCGACCCGGATGTAGGGGATGTTGCTGTCGTGCAGGATCTGCTGGCTGATTTCGGAGACGGCGACGTGACCGGCGACGACGAGCCCGGCAATCTTGTCCCGGTACGCCGGGATATGGTAGAGCGAGGAAAGGGTGACGATGAGCTCGTCGCGGGAACTGGTCAGGATCAGCAGGGTCGAGTCCATCAGCCCGTCGATGACTTTCTGCGACGATGCGGCGCCCAACTGGATGTTGTGGATGATGCGGCTTTTCTCGTTCAAATCCCCCTGTAGCGGAAGATTGAACAACTTGGATATGTGCGCCAGCGTCGGGTTCGCGAGAGTGGGAGAGTAGTTGAAGCCGTCGATGACCTTGAGCCCGATGGGTTCCAGGGAGCGCTGCAGAAAGCTCTTCGTGATCTCCTTCTTGGATGGGATGAGCTTGTTGGCGATGATGCCACGTACGTCCGCCCCTTCCCGCTCGTAAAGCGCCAGGTTCAGGTGGACCGAGTCGATTACCTTCCCGATGCCGCTTTCCGTTACGATCAGTACCGGCGCGTCGATCAGCTTGGCAACCTTGGCGTTGCTGAGCCCGATGACGGCGCCCACTCCGCCGTGCCCCGCCCCCTCGATCACCAAAAAATCGTACTTCTCTTCCAACTCCCGAACCGCGTCCTTGATGCAGTTGGCCAGCGAGAGATCGTCCAGCCGCCCCATCAGGTAATCCTTGGTGAAGTCCCGGTGCAGCGATACCGGCGACATCAGGGCGATGTCCTCTTCGAGGCCGAATGCCTTTGCCATGAGGAGCGCGTCCATATCCACCAGGAAATCATCGTGCATTACCGTCTTTGGTCCAAACGGTTTGATGAAGCCGACCCGCTGGTACTTCTTGCGGGCGAGATGCATCAACGAAATGCTCATGGTGGTTTTGCCGCAGTTCTGACCGGTTGCTGCAATGAATATTTTCTTTGCCATTTTGGGACCCCAAAGGTTGGAATGGCGTATGTTTACATAAATAGCAAGGTGCGGTCAAGCAAATGACAGTGAGGCTCTGGCAATGAGGGAAGTTGAACGTCACTAAAACCAGATCTGGCGGGATCAAACTGATTGGTTGGCTTTTTAAAACGTTCCCTCTCCTTCAAGGGTTGCGTGCGAGAGCACGGCTTGCAACGGACAGGGTGAGGATGGGTTACGGCTGTGATGGGGGCGCATGTTATTGGCAGACCCCCATCTCCCTCCATCCCTCTCCCTTGAAAGGGAAGGAATGGGTAGGCCTATGGTCACTCCGGTAGGAACTTGAAAACCAGCAGTGAAATGTCGTCTTTGGAAATGGTATTGCGGGAAAAGGCGGAGAGAGCATTGAGGATCGCCGCAATGATGCCGGCGGCATTCTTGTGACTGTGCGCCGCAAGGACTTCGCACAGACGTTCCTGGCCGAACATCTCCTCCTTCGGATTTTCCGATTCGGTGATGCCGTCGGTGTAGAGGAGCAGGATGTCGCCCGGTTCCACCGCGATGCTTTTTTCCTCGAAAGCCACGTCCTTGCGCACCCCCAGGATCAGACCGTCGGTGTCCAATTCCTGGAACATCCCCGAAGCGGGGCGATAGAGGACCGGAGGCGGATGGCCGGCATTGGTATAGGTGATCTGACGGGTGGCGAAGTTGAAACTCAAATAGGCCATGGTGATGAAAAGCTCGGCCCGGTTCAGATCCTCGTAAAGGAGGTTGGTCAGCGCGGCCAGGGTTTCCGCGGGACGGTGCAGCCCCCTTTGCCGGGCGTGCAGCACGCTGCGGGTCTCGACCATCATGAGCGCCGCCCCCACGCTGTGTCCCGACACGTCCGCGATCACCATGTCCAGATGCTTCTCGTTGTAAAAGAGGTCGTAATAGTCGCCGCCGATATGGGTTGCCGGGACGCAGCGACCGGCGCACTCGATCCCGCGGCGTTGGGGCGGCGCCGGCGGGAGAAGGGAGAGCTGGATCTGTTTGGCGATCTCCATCTCCTTGAGCATGCTCGTGTTTTCCATCATCGCCTTTTCGGCCAGCTTCCTCTCGGTGATGTCCTGCTTGATGCAGATGAAGTACATGATCCGGCCGATGTCATCGGTTACCGGGGTGATGGTCTGCTCCTCGGTATAGAGCGTGCCGTCCTTGCGGCGGTTGATCATCTCGCCCTGCCAGACTTCGCCGGAGTTGATGGTGCCGCGCAGATCCTGGTAGAACCTCATGTCGTGGAGGTCCGACTTGAGAAAGCTCATGTCGCGGGTGATCGCTTCCTCCGGAGTGTAACCGGTCATCCGGGTGAAGGCCTGGTTCACCCAGATCACCATCCCCTCGGGATTGGTGATGACGATGGCGTTCGCCGCTGCTTCCAGGGCGGCGCTTTGCAGACGCAGGTTTTCTTCGGCGCGCTTTCGAGCGGTGATGTCCGAGATCAGGCCGTCGTAGGCGATGAGTTCCCCGCTGTCGCTGTAACGGGGGACGATGGTATTCACCACCCAGCGGATCGAGCCGTCCTTGTTGCGGATCCGGTGCTCCAGGGAGGGGACGTCGACGTCGTTCCCCTGCAGGATCCGCTCGGTGAGCTGCATCACCGCAGGTTGGTCTTCCTCGACCACCATCTGGTACCAAAGGAAGGGGTTGCTTTCGTACTCCTCGTTGGAATAGCCGGTCACTTTCAGACAGCCGGGGCCGTGCGAGGTGCTGACCACGGTCCCGTTTTGCAGACGGACGGTGTAGATATAGTCGGTGACCGCGTCGACCAGGCGCCGGTAGCGGCGTTCGCTGCGCACCAGGGCCGCCTCGGCCTCGCGCCGCTTGCGGCGGACCTCCGCTTCCTGCATTTCCCTCTCGATGGCGGGGACCAGGCGGGAAATCTTTCCCTTGATGAAGTAGTCGTTGGCGCCGGCTTTCATGGCGTCGACCGCAGTATCTTCGCCGATCTTCCCCGAGACGATAATGAAGGGGATGTCCTGCCCGCTCTTTTGCACCAGCTTCAAAGCGTCCAGCCCGCTGAAACCGGGGAGGACGTAGTCGGAGATGACGACGTCCCAGGTCCCGGTGACCAGGGCGTCGGCCATATCGTCCGCAGTCTCGACCCGGCGTGCCTCCGGCGCAAAACCGCCCCGGCGCAACTCCAGAACGAGAAGGAGGGCGTCGTCCTCGGAATCTTCAACGATGAGCATGCGTAGCGGTTTGGCCATCGCGGGTCCTGTTTACCTATTCTCTTTGGATTTCCTGTTCTCTTTAGAGGTGAAGCCCGATTAAGTCCCCCTTTGCGAAGGGGGATTTAGGGGGATTTGCCTTTTAGCCTCTGTGTTCCAAAGTTCCGGAACAACTACGTGAGGGCAAATCCCCTCCGGCACCCTTTTTCAAAGGCGGAGGTGATCGGTCTTGAGTATTCCTTTGATCTAACAGGATACTATGAGCAATGTCACTGGAGTTTAAACAGGGATGAAGTATAGCACAGAAGAATTGCGCTGGTTCCGGCAATTTAGCAAAGAATGGTTGACAGGCTAATTAGATGGAAGGGACCAGACCGAAGCGGTTCAGCCAGTCGTTGAAGGTCACGACCTTCTCGGCGCCGAACTTGCCGAGGTTCTCCCGCACTTCGTCAACGCTCTTCTCGCGGGTCAATTCGCCTTTGCGTTTGGAGAAGAAGAGGTCGGCCAGGGCGACGATCTGCTCTTCGGGGGTGGTGGGGGACATGGGGCGGGAGGGAAGGGGGAGTTTCTGCTGGGCGATATCCTCGACGGTCAGGCCGACGCCGATGTGGCGCTCGCAGACCAGGGCGTGGCGCGGCAGTCCTTCCGCTTCGAGGATGTCTTTGCCGATGATGCCGTGGCGGATGTACGGTTCCTTGCCGAAGCAGTACATGGAAGGGGCGTGGATACCGCTGATGCCGATGTCGTGCAAAAGCGCCGCCTCTTCGATGAAGCCGACGTCCAGGCCGGGCTTTTGGTAGCGGGCGGCGATGTCGAGCGCCTTGTCGGCGACCGCGCGGCTGTGCCGGTAGACGGTCTCGAAGGCTTCCGGGTTGCCGGCGAAATATTTTTCCAAAAGGGATACGGGGTTCACCTAACCTCCGTTTTATCTCCCGCCGTGGGGTTCGCGGGAGGGGACGACACACACTTCTTCTTTTATACCATGTCGGGAGTTCCGAGTGCAAGGCAGTGTAAAGGACGCCCTATGCATGAGGGGTGACCGAGGACCCTACCTTTTTCCTGTGAGAGCGCCTTTCCTGGTGCGAACAATGCGCGGGTACCGGTGGCGTAAAGGAGGTTTCGCCTGATGGCGCGCATGTCCGAATGGACGAAGGCTAGTTTTTCAGCCTGGAAGCGAACCCTCCATCCGATCATGTTCGTCACTCAGTCGCGGATGCGGTGGATTCGGGCGGAAGATCCCCCATTGTTTACACGAAGATGAGGATCTTCCGGTTGGAGATTGGCATCACCTTCTAAGGGGAGACCTGCGGCGGCACGAGATTCCTGCCTCCCCGTCAAGCTCTGGCACCCGTTGTCCCGTCAACCGCAATAGACGACTCGTCACCCGCGACCGATGACTCGTCACCTGCGACCGATGACTCGTCACCTGCGACCGATGACTCGTCACCTGCGACCGATGACTCGTCACCTGCGACTGATGACTCGTCACCTGCGACTGATGACTCATCACCTGCGACCGATGACTCGTCACCCGCGACTGATGACTCATCACCTGCGACTGATGACTCATCACCTGCGACTGATGACTCATCACCCGCGACTGATGACTCGTCACCCGCGACTGATGACTCATCACCTGCGACTGATGACTCATCACCCGCGACCGATGACTCGTCACCCGCGACCGATGACTCGTCACCCGCGACCGATGACTCGTCACCTGCGACTGATGACTCATCACCTGCGACTGATGACTCATCACCTGCGACTGATGACTCGTCACCCGCGATTGATGGCCTGGGCCGGGCCGGTAAATTTTTTGTGTAAATGTCTGTGGGTCACATAACGGGCGTTTTATCTTCGTAGATGACTCGTCACCGCCAAGCTGAATCATCCAGAAACACGGTGGTGCAGGGGCGTGGGGAGGAGGGAGAGCCGGTGCCGGTTATCCCTTTTTGTAATTGAGGTCCTGAAGGATCATCCGTTCGAGGGTGGCGTCGTAGAAAGGTTTGCGGCAGTCGACCTCGTCGATGACGCCATTTCGCAAGAGGGGAAGGAGGCGGCAACCGCCGAAGCATATCGGCAGGTATTCGCACTCCAGACAGGTGTCGTTCTTCCAGATCCCGAGTTTATGGGATTCGGAGAAGTCCTTGATCCCGTCCTTGAGGGTGCCGACCGAAAGTTCGGGCCATCCCATGAATGAAGCGCACTTATAAAGGGTGCCGTCGTAGTTCACGACGATGTCATGCTCGAACTCGATCATGCAAGACCCCATTACCGTTTTCATCACAGAAAACCCGCGTTTCAAAGTCTCTTCACGTAAATAAACAACAGCCTCGTTAAGCCACGGCTCGTCGGATGAGAGACAGTGACCGGCCAACTCGATGCTGGTGTTTCTCCCCGATTCGGGACGAATGGGTGCAAACATGATCGCATCAAGTTGCCGAGGGTCGACACCTGCTCCTAGAAGCGCATCGAGCATCAAAGGGTAAGCGCGGTAATTATCTTCAGAGAAGTTCCCACCCAGTTTCAAGTTCACCAATTGATAGATATCAGCGATGTTAGCGATAATCGCGTCAAAACTGCCGCTTCCGGAGGTGAACGGCCGCATCTGATCGTGGATTTCTTGCGGCCCGTCAAGGGTCAGCTGCGCGCTGGTAAAGCCCAGCGGAAGTAATTCCTCCACCGTCTCGCGGTTCAAAAGGGTCCCGTTCGTGACCATGCTGAAGGTGAATTTCAGGTTCCGCTTTTGAGCGTTCGAACCGATTTCGGCCGCGATCCGCATTAGTCTGGGAAGCGAGAGAAGAGGCTCACCTCCGTAAAAGTTTAGTTCCACGTTTCGACCATGATCGAGATGGTCCCGAGTAACCAACTCGACCAGCATGCTGGCGGTCTCCTCCGAAAGGTAATAACCTTCCCGGAACTTTTTTTCAAAACAGTAGACACAGTCCAGATTGCAGTCGAGATTCATTACCACCGTGCCGCGGAACTTGCCGCTGCGCTGATTGGTCCGCATTACGATATTTTTTAGCCGCTCCTGCTCGGCCTGCAGATCGTCAACGTACATCTCCAGACGACGTAACAGAGTTATTTCTGCCTCGCCAAGTGAATCGTTTTGAGCCGCCTCGACAAAGGTGGACGGAACTCTAATGATGGAGCCCTTGATGGTGGAGTAAAAAAGGGACCACCCGTTTTGGTCCTTAGAGGGAAAAATCTTCAGGTATCGTGAGAGAGGCATTGTTGAAGTCTCAAAAAAAAAGGAGGAACTGGGTTCCTCCCCTGGGTTAGGCATTAGGCGCGGGCCTGGGATGCACTGCAGCAAGTATTGACTTCATCACAGTTGGACAGTCCTTCCTCGAGAATCTCAATTTCAAAATTCATTACTATCACCTCCTTTTTGTGTAATGTTAGAAAACTCACATATTAATTTTTGATTAAGGATCTGGACCGACTCTGCTCGGTATGCTAAGGATTATTCGGCAACAGCATGTTTTACTTTAGCAATAAATTCCAACCAATCTCCAGCGCGGATATTCCTTGAAGCTAACTGGCTCGCACAAAACCTTTTATGCAGTCCTATTCGTTCTGTTTGGAGCGGCCACCGCGTGGGCAGGCTCTGATGAGGATTTGCAGGACCTCGGTTTTCTTGCGACTCCTGAGTCCATCGTCTCCTCTGCTCGTTCTCCTCGCCCGTCTTCCAAAATAGCTGAAAATATCACCGTTATTACCTCCGAACAAATTGAGGCTCTGAATGCTCATACTCTAGCCGAAGTTCTTAACACGGTTGCAGGTGTTCAGTTAGAAAAAACCCGTACTCCTGGCACGCAGAACTTTTTTTCCATTGATGGTGCAGCTAATGCGCAGGTTCAGGTTTTTATTGATGGAATTCCTCAGAATGACCTTGCGGAAAATCTGACCAACCTTGGTCACATTCCCGTTCAGAACATCGAACGTGTTGAGATTATCAAGGGGGCTGCCTCAGCGGCCTGGGGGAGCGCCCTTGGCGGCGTAATTAACATCATCACCAAGAATCCTTTTGATGCAAAACCAATCGGAGGAAGCGTATTCGGCAGCATCGGCGGCAATCGGACATCGGATACTCATGCTGAAGTCACCGGTACACTGGACAGGTTTGGGTACTACCTCTCCGGGGGCTACCTTAACTCGGATGGATTGCTCCCGCATAATCAGGTCCATTTTGGCGACGCCTATTCAAAATTCGTCTATGAACTCCCGGGGAACGGTGCCATCACGTTAGGTGCTGGTTTCCGAAACATTCGTTCCGGAATAGAAGAGGTTCCCCAAAAGGATTGGAGAGACGATGCGAATGGAAGGTATGGCAACTATTTTCTTAATGCCAATCGCCGGCTGACTGAGCAGCTCGCATTTGAACTGTACGCAAAGATTTCTCGGCAGGATACGGAAACCCGATACGGGTCCATAAGTCTGTTACCGCCTTGGGATGTGCAGCAGAGAAATACTTCTCGTGGCGCTGGCGTGAAGCTCATCTGGGGGGAAAAAGATCACAATCTAACCTCGGGAATCGATTATGAACATGATGATTTCCGCTTTGACTTCTCCGATCCTACGATCAACGAACATAAGACTTTTGAGCGCTACGGCTATTATGCCAATGGTGCCCTGTCGATAAACAAATTTACCTTCCTTCCTGGTATTCGATTCGATAGAACCGGTACCAACGGCGACTTCACCAGTTACACCGCCGGTGCTACCTATCGGGTTACCGACGAAACAATCGTGCGCGGGTACTGGGCCAGAGGTTACAGCCTTCCGAAGATCATTTTCCCGCACGGGCCGCAGAAGGTCTGGACCATCCAGGCTGGGGTCGAATCCAGCGAACTGGAAAATCTCTGGGTCAAAGGGACATTTTTCTACAACAACACCTCCAATATCGAGGACGTCATTACCGGAGCCAACACGGTCACCAACCAGATCCGGCAAGGCTTCGAACTGGAGCTTCGAACGGTTCCGGTCTGGAATACTTCCTTCAGTGCAGCTTATACCTTCTCCGATATCCGCTTTGAGGACACCGGCCACGATGTCCCAGGGCTTCCCAACCAGGTAGTAAAGCTCCAGGCCCACTACAATAACAGCAGCTTGGGATTAAGCGGGGTCCTGACCGGGAACCTTGTTACCTGGTATCGTGTTGAAGGGAAGACCACTAAGGATCAGAACCCGGTCTGGGACCTGACGCTGACCAAGAAGCTTTGGTCGTCGGAAAATGCTGCAGAGATTTTCTTCTCTGGACATAACCTCTTTGATACCCCGCAGTACCTGGATGCAGACTACAAAAACGCCGGCAGATGGTTTGAAGGCGGAGTGAGGTGCAAATTTTGAGCGCACTGATCTCCCTCATCATCGCCGCCGTTCTCTTGACGGTGTCGCCTGCCAACGCCGCCGACATCCTCGTGGTGCAAAGCGTCCGCGACGCGAGTTTCACCGAGGTCATGAAGGGCTTCAGGAGTAGCTGCAGCGCATCGGTTAGGACGCTGATCCTTTCCGACTACACCGAGGTGGATGTACCCCGGGTCGTGCGCGAGGAGCAGCCCTCGCTCATCTTGTCGCTGGGCGAGTCGGCTTACAACGCAGTCAAGAAGGTGCGCCGCACGCCGATCGTCTCCCTCATGTCGCTTGGTCTCTCCCTAGGTCGCAGCGTCCCGAATAACGTCACGGGCGTCGGGATCGTCGCTCCTCCCGACCAGTACATGAAGGTTTTTGCCTCCATGGGAGCCCGCCGGGTTGGTGTTCTCTACAACCCCGCTCGCAGCGGCAACTATCTGAACCAGGCTCGCCGGGCCGCCGAACGGGCCGGTCTGGATATCCTTGCCATCGAGGTGCGGGAACCACGCGACGTGGTACGGCGCCTGGAGGTCTTGAAAGGCCGGGTTGACGCCCTCTGGCTTCTCCCTGACACCACGGCCGTCTCCCCGGCAACCACCGAGGCGTTTTTCCTCTTCTCCATGGAGCAGTGGAAGCCGGTGGTCGCCTTCTCCGGCAACTACCTCCGCATGGGGGCCGCCGCTTCGGTCGACGTCGAACGCTTCGAGATGGGCCGCCAAGGTGGCGAGATTGCCTCTCGCATCCTGAACGGCAGCTCGCCGTCTGACATTCCTTTCCAGGATCCGGTAGTGATCACGGTGAAGAAAAACGCCACCATTCAGCAAAAGCTGGGCATCAAGTCGGACTCCCGCAGGTAGGACCCCTCCTTAAATTTTCGGAATTCTCCCCCAAACAGATGGCAGTGGCTGGTTCAGGGCAAAAACACGATAAAGTCCCCCTTTGCGAAGGGGGATTTAGGGAGATTTGCCTCTAAGGTTCAGGTCTTAGTTCCTGCTCTTTTCCCTTCCGTTTTTTGCTTTCGCCTCTGAAGAAGAACTTGAAGTGGGACGCCGTCGTCGGTGCTACTACGTTCCCCCCTTCGCAAAGGGGGGAACGCGAGTGTTCGTGCTGCGCTTCGTGGAAATATAGTTTACGCAGCAGGAAGTTCCCAAAAACCCTTTTCTACCGTAGGGCGGCGGAAGGTACTGGAAATAATCAGGCTTTCCCCACAACAGGGTTGAATTGTCCGGCGGCAACGTATATGATGTGCAAAATTTTCTAACCGGGCGGTACGATGAGCGAACTGGACATGCAGCACGTGTTGGTGGTGGATGACGAGCCGGGGATCCTTCAAGAGGTATCCCTGCTGCTTTCGGCAAGCGACGTGCCGAGGGTGGTTACTCTTTCTGACAGCCGGGAAGTGCTGCCGTTTCTGGCGGAAAAATCGGTGAGTATCGTGATGCTGGACTGGGTCATGCCGCACGTTACCGGCCGGGATCTCCTGGAGCGGATCACCTCCGACTATCCCCATATCCCGGTCGTGGTGATGACCGCGATGGGGGACGTCGAGACCGCGGTCGGCTGCATGAAAATGGGGGCCTTCGACTTTTTGACCAAGCCGGTCGACCCGAACCGGTTGGTTTCTTCGGTGCGCAAGGCGCTCCAGGTGAGCGAACTGGGGAACCAGAACCGGATCCTGAAGGATTACCTGCTCGACGACCGGCTGAGAAGCCCGGAAGCCTTCGAGGGGATCGTCACCCGCAACAAGAAGATGCGCGGCATCTTCCAGTACATCGAGGCGATCGCGTCCTCGCGGCAGCCGGTCCTGATCACCGGCGAGACCGGGGTCGGCAAGGAACTTTTGGCCAACGCGGTCCATCGTGTCTCGGGCGTCAGCGGTCCTTTCATCTCCTTAAACGCGGCCGGCCTGGACGACTTCATGTTTTCCGACACCTTGTTCGGACACAAGAAGGGGGCTTTTACCGGGGCCGACAGCAAGCGCGACGGCCTGATCACCGCCGCCGCCGGCGGAACGCTCTTTCTGGACGAGATCGGGGACCTGAGCCTCGCCTCGCAGATCAAGCTTTTGCGAGTGCTCCAGGAGAAGGAATACTACCGGATGGGTTCGGACCTGCTCCTCAAGAGCGAGGCCCGGATCATCGCGGCATCCAACATGGACTTCAGCGCCTTGCGCAAGGAAGGTAAGTTCCGCCACGACCTCTACTTCCGGCTCTGTGCCCACGAGTTCCATGTCCCGCCGCTTAGGGAGCGGCTCGAAGACCTGCCGCTGCTCATCGAATACTTCGCGGACCGGATCTCCCGGCAACTCGGCAAGCCGGTGCCGAGCGTCTCCCCCGACGTTGTCTCCTCCCTGGAGCACTACCCCTTTAGCGGAAACGTGCGCGAGCTCTACAACATGGTGCACCACGCGGTCACCTGCTGCGAAACCGGGATCCTGGGCTCGTCAGACTTTCCCGGGCTCAAACCGGTCCAGGCGCGCACCCCCGTGGTGGTGCGGGACGGAAATCCGCTGTTTGATGTGTTCGGGAAGTTCCCCACCATCGTTCAGGTAGAGGATTATCTGATCGAGGAGGCGATGCGCCTGGCGCACGGCAACCAGACCATGGCTGCCGAAATGCTCGGGGTGGCCCGTCCGACCCTGAACCGGAAGCTCAAGGAAAAGTGACCTGACGAAAAAGGCCCCCGATCTCCTGGTAATGGAGTCCGGGGGCCTTCTATTTTTGAGCTCGTTACAGCGAGCCTTGCAGATCCAGTTTCTTGCCCCGATTAGAAAGCTGGAGCTTCGTAGATCGGCTGCGTTCCCAAGGTGGACCTTGGGAACGAGGGATTTACTGTCTCATTGTCTCATTGTCTTATGCCGGTATTCCTGCAACACGAGTTCTTCCAGGGTCTGATCGAGGTTGCTTTCCCGGCATTCCAACTCGTTCATCTCTTTACCGTTGAGCAGGTTCAAAAAGCGGCAGCCGCCGAAACAGATGGGGAGGTAGGCGCAGGAAAGGCATTTTTCGTTCTGCCATCCCCTCAGCCCGTGCGAGGCGGCAAAGTCGCCGATGCCTTCCCGCAGGCTCCCCACGCTGTAGCCGTTCCACCCCATGAAGGCGGGACATTTATAGAGGGCGCCGTCCCAGTTCACCACGATGTTGTGCTCCATCTCGACCATGCAGGCGCTGACCTTGACCCGGCCGGTTCGAAAACCCCGGCGCATAATCTCTTCGCGCAGGTACAGACCGGCCTCGTTAACCCAGGGCTCGTCGGAGGTGGAACAGTCGCTGCCGTACTCGGCCATGCCCGCTTTCTGGGTAACTGGGCCGAATTGTACATGGGCCAGGTGATCGGGGCCGATACCATTTTCCAGGAGCATGTCGAGCAGCCTCGGGAATTCGCGGTAATTGTCCCGGCGGTAGTTCCCGCCCAGGTTGATAGCGACGAGGGGGGCCACCTCTTTCAGGTTTTGCATGATGGCGTCGAAACTTCCGGCTCCGGAAGTGAAGGGGCGTTGTCGGTCATGGATCTGGGGCGGGCCGTCCAGGCTGACTTTGGCGCCGACAAAACCAAGAGGCAAAAGTTCCTCGACGGTTTGTCGATTGAGAAGGGTGCCGTTGGTCACCATGCTGAACTCGTAACTGCCGGTTCCCTTGGCGGCCCGTTCCTGCAGGGCCAGGGAGATCTCCTTGATCCGATCCAGGGAGAGGAGCGCTTCGCCGCCGTAGTAGCTTACGGATACCTTCAGCCCGCGGTCGAGGCGCTCGCCGAGGAATTCGATCAGCAGTGACACCGACTCGTCGTTAATGTATTGGCGGTGCCGGAATCCCTCTTCATAGCAATAATCGCAGGCCAGGTTGCAGTCCAGATTCAGGATGACGACCGCACGATAGATGCCAAGGGCCGCGCTGGACCGTTCCAGGACGCCGCGCATCGCTTCCCGTTCCGCGTGGAGGTCGGGAACCAGCATCCCGAGGCGCTGCAGGGTCTCCAGTTCGGATTTTTCGGCCGTGCCGGATTCAACCGCTTCGTGCATGGCATCGCTAACTACCGCCATCGAGGCGCGCAGGGTGGAAAAAAGAAGTGATTCCCCCGGCTTGCCGGGGAGGGGGAAACGTTTCAGGTACTGGGAGAAACGCATTGCATGCTCCTGGTAAAAAAATGGCCCGGGGTTGCCCCCGGGCAAAGTTCTACATGTGTAAAGGGATACTAAGCTCTGGACGTGCCATGGTGGGCATCACGCCTGAGAGCTATACGAAACAGAGGATGATGACGTAGCAGCAGGTGAAATCGGCGGACACAACCTCCATTCCTTCATCAATCACGCTCAACCCTTTTCCCGACGTTTCCATGTGAGCCCTCCTGGTTAAAGTTTGCTGGACTTAATGTCCGAGTGGTGCTAAATTAGCACACCTCTGATATTTTGTTCAAGAAAAAAATCTAATTATTTTTGGCTTATGGTAAGTACTTGAGATTCTTTTTCATTCATAAAATAAATATAAAAATAAGCCACTGTCTCAGGCTTTTCTTCTTTGCTTGTGCAATGGTCGGCTTTGGCTGTCCGGCCTGGGCCAATGAGGAGGATTTCCGCTCTATTGAGCTCTTCACCGGAGATCAGCCCGACGTTGTGTCTTCAGGACGTTCTCCACGTCCCGCATCGCTTACCGCCGAGAATGTCTCCGTAATTACGGCCGCCGAAATCGCAGCTCTCAACGCACATACGCTCACTGATATTCTCCTCGCCATACCGGGAGTCCAGACGATACAAAACCGTACTCCTGGAACGGTTGCTCCGCTCATGATCCAGGGGTCGAAGTGGAACCATGTGCTGGTCCTGGTCGATAACGTTCCGATCAACAATCTCTCCGATGACGTACCCGATATCAGCTCCATTCCGGCTCAGATCATCGAGCGGGTCGAGGTGGTGAAGGGAGCGGCCTCCTCGTCGTGGGGTAGCGCCCTGGGCGGGGTGATCAACGTGATCACCAAACTTCCCAACACGGATCGGCCGGTATCCGGTGAGGTTTCTGCCTCGGTCGGGCGAAGCAGCACCAATGACGACCGCGGCGAGCTCGCTGGGACCGCCTGGAATGTCGGCTATTACGTTTCCGGTGGTCGCCTTCATTCCGAAGGCCTGCTGCCCAACAACCATGTCGATCTCGATCACGTCTACGGCAAATTCCGCCACGAGCTTTCCAGCCGCACTTCCCTCACCCTTTCTTCGCTCTACACCAACAACACCTCGGGCCAGGGTGTCTTTAGCGGAATCAATGCCGATCAGGAGATTCGTCAGCTGCTTGCCAGTGCTACCCTCGAGTCGCGTCCTTCCGACCGGCTCTCCTTGGAGGGGAGCGTAAAGACGCGGATGATGAACGGCCAGGTCTGGGCCGACTCGGGTGGGACGGTTCTGCAGCGAAGCGAGTCCGATGAAACCTCAATCTTCGGTTGCCTTAATGCAGGATGGCGGGGGGACCAAAATCGTATCTCTGCTGGTGTCGATTTTGAGGATGCGAAAGTTCATGTACAGGTACAGCGCCGCGCCAACTTGATCCCCTTTGACCGTCAAGCCGAGCGGGTCGGCGTGTATTTCAACGATGCCTTCACCGTGGGACGGCTCGCCCTCATTCCCAGTGTCCGTTACGACCACACCGGGACCGGCGGCGAACTCTTCAGCCCCAGTTTCGGGGTCACTTATGCGCTAAGCGACAACAGCGTGCTGCGCGGCTATACCGGCCGCGGCTACAGCATCAACACGCTGGGGAGCAACGACAATACGGAGAAGGTCTGGACCTCCCAGGTCGGCTTCGAGACGGGCGAAATCCCCTACCTCTGGCTGAAGACCACTTTATTCCGTAACGATACCTGGAATATCGGCTATGCCGCCCCCAAGGCGCAGCAACTGAAACAGGGGGTGGAGATCGAATTCAAGACCCTCCCCGTTTTCCACAGCTCCCTCTCCGCCGGGTACACCTTCATCGATTCCCGGGACGACCAGACCCACCAGCGGGTTCCCGAGGTCCCCCACCGCTCGGTCAAGGTCGGCATCACCTACGACAACCCGTCCTACTTCCGGGCGCTTTTGATCGGCAACTATGTCGACTGGAACGCCAACGCCGGCGAGTTAAGTGCTGACGACATGCTGTGGGACCTGCACGTCGGAAGGAGCTTCGCCGCCGGCGAGGGCGTCGATATCGAGCTCTTCTTCTCCATCCACAATATCTTCAATGGCAAGCAGTTCACCACTCTGAGTCAAGTGAATCCGGGACGGTGGGCGGAGGCAGGGTTTAGATGCCGTTTCTAAGCCTTGTTGTCGCCGTCGTTTACCTCCTGGCACCGACGCTGGGACTCTGTTACGACGTCCTGATCCTGCAGTCTTTGCGCGACAAGGGATACCAGGAAGCGGTCCAGGGATTCAAGAGGGAATGCACCGCATCGTCCCGCACCGTGGTCCTTTCCGATTTCGTCGCCGCCGACCTGACCCGGATGGTCCGGGAGGAACGTCCCAAGCTGATCATCGCCGTGGGGGAGCGGGCCCACGAGATGTCGATCAAGGTCCGGGAGATCCCGGTGCTCTACATGATGGTGATCACCCCCCGGCACCGGCTCCCGGCCAACCACAGCGGCGTCGGGATGCTCATCGATCCCTCCCGCTATGTCAGCGTGCTCGACAACCTGGGTTCCCGGCGGATCGGCGTCCTTTTCGATCCTTCCCGCACCGGGGCCTACCTGAAAAAGGCCCAGTCCGCGGCCCGACGCAGCGGGATGGATCTCGTGGTGCGTGAGGTCCGTTCGCCCCGGGAGACCCCGGCCCTGCTCGACTCGCTGCGCGGCAGAGTGGATGCCATCTGGATGATTCCGGACCTCACCGCGGTCTCCACCGCCACTACCGAGGCCTTCTTCCTCTTCTCGCAAGGTGAGATGATCCCGGTCGTCACCTTCTCCGACTTCTATCTCACCATGGGGGGGGCGATCGCCTTGAGCATCGACCGCCACGACATCGGTCGGCAGCTGGGTGAGATGGCGCGGCAGGTCCTGGACGGGACCCCGGTCGAGGAGTTGCCCGCGCAGTCCCCCCGCAAGTTCACCATCAAGGCCAACAACGGTGTCCTGAAGAAACTACGCCTCTCGCTGACCGTGCCGGGGGGCTCATGAGACGTTTCCCCTTTCCCTTTCTGGCCAAGAGCTTCCGCTTCCGGCTCTATTTTCTCTATTCGGCGACCATTGCGCTTTTGACCGGCGCCTTCGTATCCTTCTACGTCTATACGGAGTTCACCGGGTTCCGCAGCGCCCTGATCCGCGAGGGGAGGCTTCTGGCGACGGTGCTGGCGCAAAACGCCCGCCTCCCGCTTTTCGCCGAAAACCGGGAGGCGCTCTGGACGCTGGCCAAGAGCACCGGTCGTTATCCTTCCGTGCTCCAGGTCTCCATCGTCACCGCCGACGGTAAGCTGCTGACCCAGGTCAAGGAGCGGACCGCCGTCAAGGAGCGGACCATCGAGATGGAGGTTCCGGTCACCTCGCCGGGGCTCGTTTCCTCTCCGGATGCGGTCCTGCTCGGCCACGCCGCCGGCGACGAAGACCGGGTGATCGGACGGGTGCGGTTGAGCCTGGACACCTCGGACATGCGGGAGCGGCTCAGGAAGCTGATCTACGCATCCATCGGCATCGGGATCGCCTTCTGGGCGCTCGCCTCGCTCCTGAGCTACCAGATCCTCAACCGGGTCACCGCCTCGTTTAACCTGATGATGGGCGGGATCGAGAAGATCGGCTCGGGCAACCTTTCGGCACGGGTGGCGCTGGACGGCGACGACGAGCTGGGGCGCGCGGCCAACGCCATCAACGAGATGGCCGCCTCGCTGGAGCTGCGCGAACTGGAAAACCGGGAACTCCAGGAGGAGCTCATCAATGCGATGAAGCTCGAGGTCCAGGAGGAGAAAAAGCAGGTGATGGCGCGCCTCATCCAGACCAACAAGATGACCTCGCTGGGGCTTCTCCTGTCGAGCATGGCCCACGAGATCAACAACCCCAACGCCTCGATCCGTTTCTCGGGGCACCTTATCGAAAAGATGTGGCGCGACGCCGTTCCGCTTCTGGACGGCGTGCGGCGCGAAGAGGGGGATTTCTACCTGGGCGGGGTCCCCTTTGCCACCGCGCGGGACGCGGTTGCCGAGAACGCGGCGAAGATCGTGGAGAACTCCGAGCGGATCGCCCGGGTCGTACAGGGGCTGCGAGAATATGGGGTAGGTGGCGGCACCAAAAGGCGCCCGAACCTCGACGTCAACGGTGCGGTCAGCGGGGCCCTGTCGGTGCTTGCCTGTCAGATGAAACAGCAGGTGATGCTGAAGACCTCGCTCTGTCCCACCCTGCCGCCGGTG
The DNA here is from genome assembly GCF_016458275.1 of Geomesophilobacter sediminis. Classification (GTDB taxonomy): domain Bacteria; phylum Desulfobacterota; class Desulfuromonadia; order Geobacterales; family Geobacteraceae; genus Geomesophilobacter; species Geomesophilobacter sediminis. The sequence continues at coordinate 277,177 of NZ_JAEMHM010000003.1, read as the reverse complement.
AACGGCAGCCAGCAGCAGATCGAGCAGGTCCTCATCAACCTGATCACCAACGCCATGCAGGCCTTCCCCAACGGGTGCGGCGAGGTCGTGGTGACCACCGCCCTGGATCGGGAGCAAAACGAGGTTGTCGTGGTAGTGCGGGACAATGGGGTGGGTATCGAAGAGGAGACGATGCACCGGCTTTTCGAGCCGTTTTACTCGACCCGGCTGGAGAGCGGCGGCAGCGGACTGGGCCTATACATTTCGCAGTACATCGTCGCCGACCACGGAGGGAAGCTGGTTCTGACCTCGCGGCCGGGGGAGGGGACTACGGCGCAGGTGCGGCTCCCTGCGGCTGAGCCGCTGACATCAGGATGAGAGGTGTCTCCCGCCGAGCATGCTCAGCATGCCGCCGATCCGGTTCATGAGCTCGGCAAGCCCTTCGTTGGAGCTCGGTCCGTGGCAGACCCCGCGCATCTGGGTGAGGAGCCCTTCAAATACCTCGGTGCTGCACGAGCCCCGTCGCACATCCATCGGGATGCTTTCGTTGAGCAGCAGGCGCTTCATCTGGATGAGCTGGATCTCCACCCGCAGTTTCTTGATCGTCGGCATGTCGCTGTGCTTGAGCAGATGCAGGCACTGGTTGATGATGTTGTACTGCTGGTCCATCGCCGTCCCTCCGGTAGGTTTTTCCTCTGACCCTCCTTATCCAAAAAACGTGCCGCATCTGCTGCCGGTGCCCCAAACGAAAAAACGCGCGGTTGCGCGTTTTTGTCGTTTATAGGCGACAGAACAGGTGTCCATTTTGTTACAGATGTGCCGCCTTTGGTTGCGGTTTTTGTTGTGCTTTCAGCTAGTTACCTGGGAGCTGTAACATTCTGGACTGTCCATTTTTTTACAGCTGCTGTCCTCTGCTTTAGCCTCAGGCCACGCCGGTTGTTGAAAAAAGATCGTTAAAGACGCGAACTTTTTCGGCGCCGATGACGCGGCACGGCCCGGATCCCCGGATCCCCGGATCCCCGGATCCCCGGATCCCCAGATCCCCAGACCCCGCCTCGGTCTTAAATGAACATCTTTACCTTCCCGACGATGTCGGACGGAGAGAACGGTTTCAGCAGGTAACCGTCCGCCCCCGATTCCGCAGTCAGACGCCGCATTTCGTCGTCCGCCTTGGAAGAAAGGAGGATGATCGGGATGTCCCGGCTCATCTCGTTTTCCTTGAGGATCTTCGCCTTCTTGTTGCCGTCCAGCATGGGCATCATGATGTCCATGATGATGAGGTCCGGCCGCTCCCGGGAAAAGATGTAGCGGTTCGCCTCGATGCCGTTGGTAGCGGTCACCACCTCGTATCCGGCTTCTTCGAGGGCGTCCTTCGCCATCTCCAGGACCAGTTCGCTGTCGTCGAGTATCAGAATCTTCTTCACTTCCTGCCTCCGCATTTCATATTTGAAAACCTGGGACCTTCCTTGAGTCTCGGATGAGGACGGGTGGTGCCTGCTTGATAATCAAGATCCCCCCGGTTGGGGAGTGCTGTCAAGGTGAAACCGGTGCGGTGGCTCCTCCGCCGGAGGTGCGGCCGACGTCACGCCGGCGGGGCGTTGGGGAAAAGCCGCAAGAGCGTGCCGGGGATTTCCGGCAGGGGGAGAACCTGCTGGGCGGCACCGAGCTGGATCGCCGCCTTGGGCATCCCGAAGATGGCGCAGCTTTGCTGGTCCTGAACGATGGTTACCCCTCCCTTTTCGCGCAGTGCCGCCATGCCGCGGGCGCCGTCCTTCCCCATCCCTGTTAAAAGGACCCCGACCACGTGGCGGCACGGCTCCTCGGCCAGCGATTCCAAAAAGACGTCGATCGACGGGCGGCAGCAGTTGACCGGGGCGCCCGGCTCAAGGCGCACGACACCGAAGTCGAGCCGCAGGTGGTAGCCGTTGGGAGCCACCAGCACCTCGCCGCGGCGCAGCGCCGCCCCGTCTTCGGCCAGCCGCACCGGGATCCGGCACTCCCGGTCCAGCCACTGGGCAAACCCCAGATCGCAACCGTCGGCGATGTGCTGCACGACGATGATGGCCCCGCCGAAGGAGTCGGGAAGCGCCTTCAGGATGCTCATCACCGCCTTGGGGCCCCCGGTGGAGGCGCCGATGGCGAGGATGCTCGGTACGGCAGGCGCTCCGGGGCGCCGGGATGGGATTGGGTAATCGGTCATCCGATCAGCATCTCCACGGTTTCCAGGAGGACCCCCTGGTCGAAGGACCCCTTCACGATGTAGGCCTGCGCACCCGCCTCGAGCGCCTCGCGCTTGTCCTGGTCCCGGGACAGCGACGATACCACGATCACCGGGATCTCGCGGGTCTTTTCCCGGTCCCTGAGGGCGCGGGTGAGCTGGAAGCCGTTCATCCCCGGCATTTCGATGTCCGAGATGATCAGGTCGAAGGCGCCGGCGAGCGCACGCTCCAGGGCCTCCTCGCCGCAGACGGAAACGGTGACGTCGTAGCCTCGGGCGCTCAGGATGCTCTGTTCCATGGTCCGGGTGGTGATGGAATCGTCCACCACCAGCACCTTCTTGGCCGCCGGGAGGGAGAGTTCCGGACGGCGCAGGGCGGGAGCCGCCGCCCCGCCGTCGAAGAGGTCGGGCACGTCCAGGATCAGTGCCGGATTGCCGTCTCCCATGATGGTGGCCCCGAAAACGAACCGTACCCCCTGGAACTGGGCCCCGAGTCTTTTCACCACCACCTCGGAGTTCCCCAACTGGCGCTCCACGGTCACCGCCAGGCGCTGGTCGCAAAGCTTCAGGACCACGGCGGAGAGGTGGCGGGGGGAGGGGACGGCCTCGGGAAGACCGAGCGCGCCGGCGAGCGAGCAGATCGGCATGGGGGCGTCGTTGAGCCGGATCGTGTCCTTGCCGGCGGCCGACTCGATCTCGTCCACCCGGAGCTTCACGATCTCCTGGACGTAACTGGTGGGGATGGCGTAGATCTCGCCGGCTGCCGCCACCAGCAACGCGTCCACCACCGAGAGGGTGAGGGGGAGCTGGAGCAGGATCTCGCTGTAGCTCCCCACCGCGCTTTTCAAGATGATGTTTCCCTTGACCCGATCCACGTTCTGCTTCACCACGTCCAGGCCGACCCCGCGCCCCGCGACGGCGGTCACCGTCTCCGAGGTGGAGAAGCCGGGGCGCAGGGTGAGGTAGAGCGCCTCGTCGTCGGAGAGCCGCTCGGCGTCGGCGCCGTTAATGATGCCGCGGGCCACCGCCGCCTCCCGGATCCGCTCCGGATCCATGCCCCGGCCGTCGTCGCGGATGCAGACCAGGACGCTGCTCCCTTCGTGCTGGGCGGCGATCCGGACCGTCCCGCAGGAAGGCTTACCGCCCGCGGAGCGCTCCTCGGGGCTCTCGATCCCGTGGCAGACCGCATTGGTGACCAGGTGGATGAACGCGGGCTTGAGCGCCTCCAAAAGGACCCGGTCCATCTCGATGGTCCCACCCACCAGTTCGAGCCGTACCTCTTTCCCCTGATCCCGGGAGAGATCCCGGACCAGCCGCTCGAAGCCGTCGGTGATGCTCTTCAAGGGGAGCATGCGCAGCCCCATCGCCTTGCCGTGGAGCTCCTGGATCAGGTAGTCGAGGTAGAGGACGTCGTCTTCCAGCTCCCGGTGGAATTCCTTGAGCCTTGGGCGGCACTCGGCCGGAAGCTCGGGGAGGAGGTCGCGCAGGGTGTCGGTCTTGGTCTCGAAGCGCTTGCGGTTGATGATCAGCTCCCCGACCAGGTTGACCAGGATGTCCAGGGTACTCACCCGGGCCCGGACCGTATCCGCGGGGTCGGGGATGGTCGGGACCGGGTCGGCAGGAGCCGGGGCCGGCAGTTCTCCCTTGTCGAAGTCGGCGACGAAGGCGTCGGCATCCAGCGGGGGGGGCTCGCCCTTGACCAGCGCCGCGGTGAGGAGCCCCACGGCATCGGCCCCTTTGAGCAGAAGGTCGATGCCGGGCGCGTCGACCGGGTGGGTTCCCCCTTCCATCTCCTTGAGCCGCTCCTCCATCCGGTGGGTGATGGCGGCGATGTCCCCGAGCCCCACCATCCGCGCCGACCCCTTCAAGGTGTGCGCGTGGCGCAAAAGTTCGTGGAGCATCCCCCGGTCCCCCGGACGCTTTTCCAGGGCCAGCAGGCCACTCTGCAAAAGGGCGAGCTGCTCGTGCGCCTCCCGGCAGAAGATGTCCAGGTATTTCCGGGAGATCATGCTACCGCTCCTTCTCGGTCAGGTCCGCCAGCCGCTCGGCCAGGGCGAGGATCTCCGCGACCGCCCGCTCGGTTTCGTGGGCGGAAAGCGCGACCTGCTGGGCCACGTCGCGCACCTCGGTCATCGTCTCGGCCATCTGGACGCAGGCCGCGGTCTGCTGCTGGGTGGAGAGGGCGATTTCCTTGGCGTTTTGCGAGGTCTCCCCCACCTGCGAGATGATGCTGCCGAAGAAAAGCTGCACCTTGTCCACCAGCCCCGAGGCGTGGTCCACCGCCTTGGTCCCCTCCTCGGTGACCGCGATGGTCGCGTTGGTGGCGTGCTGGATCTCCCCGATCAGCCCCCGGATCTGCATGGTTGCGTCCACGGTCCGGTCGGCCAGCCTTTTCACCTCCTTGGCGACCACAGCGAAGCGCTTGCCCGCCTCCCCGGCGCCGGCCGCCTCGATGGCCGCGTTCAGGGCGAGGAGGTTGGTCTGGTCGCTGATCTCGTCGATGATCTCCACGATCCCGCCGATCTTCTGGGAGTTATCGGCGAGCCCCACCATGCTGGAGGCGATCCCCTGCACCTGGGAGCGGACCGCCTGCATCCCCTCGATCACGTTGGCGACGTCCACCTTGCCCGCGCTGCAGTTGCTCGCCGCGTCGTCGGCCACCCCTTCGACCAGGTGGGCGTTCTCGGTGATGGCCCGGGCGGTGACCGCGATCTCCTCGGAGGTGGTGGTCACCTGCTGCACCGCGGTCGCCTGCTGGGTCGCCCCGGCCGCCTGCTGCGCGCTGATCGCCATCATCTCGTTGGCCGAGGTGGAAAGCTGGCTCACCGCCTCCTTGACCGATCCGATCAGGCGACTGCTCCGGGCGATCTCCTCCTTCAGGTCCTTCACGATCACCGTGGTCATGACGTTGAACGCCGAGGCGAGGGTGCCGATCTCGTCGTCGCTGGCGACCGGGATGGCCTCGTCCAGCTTTCCCGCCGTGATGCGGCGCGCGGCGCTGGTCAAGGCGTGCAGCGGCTGGATCACCCGGGTCACCACCAAAAGGATGGTGATGCTGGAGACCAGGAGCATGACCAGCATCCCGCCGAGGATCTCGTTTCTCAGCTGCGCGGTCTTGTTTTCGATCTTTTGCATGGAAAAGCCGATCCGGAAGGCGCCCCAATGCTTGCCGGCCACGTAGACCGGGGCCGAGAGGTCCCACATCAGCTCCTGGGTGTCGCGGTGGTAAACCTGTCTGAGGTGCGGCCGCAGGTTGCGCGCCGCGGTGAGGCCGACCTCGTCGTTGAAAAGCCGCTTGGTCCGGTTGTTGACCCGGTCTTTTTCCGGATCCCCGGTCGGCGGACCGGAATACTTGCTGTTGTGGGTCGGCAGATAGCCGTTTCGGTCCACGAGGACCGCGAAGACGACCTGGTCGTCCTGGAGGAACTCGTCTTCGAGCTTCTGGACCGCCTGGTCGGTAAAGGCGTCGAAACGGCTGTGGTACTTCTGGGGCGAGGTTCCCGGGATCGGGACGTACTTTTCGTCGAAGAGGTCCGCCTTGCTCAGGGTGCCGTTGGCCAGGGCCTCTTCCAGGATCCGCTCCATGGAGCGCGCCCCGGTGCGGGCCAGGATGACCCCCTTGCCGAGGAGTTCCTCTTCCATGCTCGCGGAGCGGGAGCGGATGAAGTAGATGGAGAAGCCGGTCATGATGACGACCATGACCAGGATCAGTACGCAGGCGATCTTAACCGAGAGCTTCTTGGTCATGCCGTTGCCTCCAGGCGAAAAAAAATTCGGCGGGGTCATTTCTGCGCCCCGATCAGCATCTCCGGCGCCGCCAGGAGGGCCGGCAGGTCGAGGAGCAGCACCGCTTCCCCTTCGTGGTCGAAGCGGCCACGGATGAAGCGCTCCTCCGCTGCCCCGGGCGCGGGCCGGAAGGCGTCCATCGGGAGGGTGTGCACCCCGAGGGCCCCCTCGATCAGAAGCGCGGTGACGAAGGTTTCTCCCTTCACCACCACCAGGCGTCCCTTGGCATCGATCGGGGGCGCGTCAAAGCAGAGCAGGAAACGCACGTCCATCGCCGCGGTAATCTCGCCGCGCAGGTTGAAGATGCCGACCACCGGCTCGCTGACCGCGGGAAGCCGGATCAGCTTCGGCAGGCGCAGCACTTCGGCGGCAAAGCGGGTTTCAAAGGCGCAGGTGAGCCCCCCCAGGGTGAACAGGAGGGCCTCCAGCACCTCTCCCGGCGCCTCTTCCTGCTCGGCGACGCCGGCCCAGTAGGCCTCTCGCATCTCGCCGAGGATCCCGCCGATGTCGTAACTTCCCGGTCCGCTCATCCGAATTCCATCCTCCCTTCGGCGCTAGGCAAGCTGCGCCAGGGTCCTTTGCATTTCCACCTTGCATACCGCACGGGTCATCCCTCCGGAGTAGGGAATCGTGTCGAGCTCCCCGTAACGGGCGAGCATCCTGATGCCGTTGCGGATCTCCCGGGCCGCATCGGCCCGTTTGCCCATCCTGAGGAACAGGCGGGCGCGGTAGTAGCGGGGCATGATGAAGCCGTGATCCAAAAGGAGCGCCTTGCGGTACTCGTCGGCGGCCTGCTCGGTCTTCCCCTCGGCGTCCCGGATCACCCCGCGCAGGAAGTACCCCTCGGCTGAAAGGTCGTTGCCCGAGATGGCGCGCTCGCACAGGGAAAGCGCCTCGGCGAGGTTGCCGCGGCCGGCCAGGATGAATCCCTTGAGGACCAGCGCACCCGGTTCGCCCGGAAATGCCGCGAGATGCCGGTCCAGCAGGCTCAGCGCGGCATCGAAATCCTCCGCCTCGAAACGGGCCCGGGCCCGCTCCAGGAGGGGGACCGGCTGGGGGAGGGGGGGGCGCGGCACGGCGGGCACGGTTTTCGCGCGCGGCACCGCAAGGGGGTCGGTCCGCTTGCGGTAATAGAAACAGCCGTTTCCCCCCTGGGAGACGAAGTCGGGGCATTGGTGCAGCAGCGTTTCGGCATGGCCGAGGAAAAGGGAGCCGCCCCCCTTCAGGGCGCGGGCGAAGGCATCCACCATCAGCTGCCCCTGTTCCCGGGTGAAGTAGATCATCACGTTGCGGCAAAATACCGCGTCCAGGTCGCGCAGTTCCCCGCCCGAGGCGGCAGCGTAGTCCAGCTCGCTCAGGTTCAGGTGGGAAAACCGGACCAGGCGCTTGGCCTCCGGGGCCACCAGGTAGCTCTCCCCGACCTTTTCGAAGTAGCGCCCGAGATATTCGGAATTGAGGTTGCGCAGCGACCACGAGGAGTAGACCCCTTCCCGGGCGCGCTGCAGCGAGTGGTTGTTGATGTCGGTGGCATGGATCACCACGTCCCGTTCGCGCCAGTCGGGGAGGGTTTCCAGCACCGTGATCGCAATGGAGTACGCCTCTTCCCCGGTGGAGCAGCCGGCGGACCAGATGCGGAGCCTTCCGCCCCGGTGCTCGGCCAGAAGGGCGCGCAGCGCGTCGAACTGGGCCCGGTAGCGGAAGAAATGGGTTTCCCCGATGGTGAGGTAGCGCAGGAGTTTTTGCAGCTCCCGGCGGTCCTCGCCGTGGCGCTTGAGAAAGTCGTGGTAGTCACGGTACTTGGCGATCCTCAGGGCGGACATCCGCCGTCCCACCCCCCGTTCCAGGGAGCTGCGGTTACGCTGATCGAAGTGCAGACCGGTCCGGCTGAGGAGGTGGCTGCGCAAAAGGCGGTAGCTGGCGTCGTCGAGGGGGGGGATGGTGATGCGGCGCCGGGCGGGGTCGGCCAGGGCGGAGAGGTCGTCCAGAAGACGCCGGTGGTCGACCGGTTTCCGGATGACGTCGAAGGCTTCGAGCAGTTCCTCCTCCAAAAAGGAGGACTCGGTGATCGCCACCACGGGAAGCTGGTCCGCGGTGACGGCTGCTTTCATCTTCTGCCCGTACTCGGAACCGAGAAATTCCGGCAGAAATTCCACGATGAGGAGGTCGGGCCTGCCGCTGCGGATCAGTCGGAGGGCCGCTTCGCCGTGGGGAGAACTGGTGGCGGTGTACCCCTTGTCCGTCAGCAGTTCGCAGAGGAAGGATCCAAAAGAGCTGTTGTCGGCGATGACGAGGATGTTCAGTGACAAGGTATTCCCTGACCAACCGAAAAATGACCGGAAACGGGTACGAGCCGCAATAAAACAACCGCTGCTTCAGGGGGTGAAAAGCCCATTCTGTCAAAGAAAACATGGGGCTGGCGAGATACTAGGTAATTGCGCCGGTGCGGTCAACTAAAAATATACTCATAGCTTAAAATGACGTTTTGTTTTATATTTTCTATTTCGTTTTCGGTCCGGCACTGATTGTGCGGACTTGCGGGAGCGGTTGCGCTAGAATTGAGCGTGCCTTTATTCCTCCGGAGGGTTGACATGAACAAGGAGCTCTATCAAAGCATCACTTTGGCCCTGATCACCGTGGCGGCGCTCGTGCTGCTCGCGCTTCTCTTTGCCCCGGTCGCCGAGCCGTTGGCCTGGGCGGTGATCATCGGTGTCTCCACCATGCCGCACTACAACCGCCTGGCGGCCAAGCTGCCCAACTCCCCGAACCTCTCCGCGGCGGTCATGGTCCTCATCGTCACCGTCTGCGTCATCCTGCCGCTGGGGCTTCTGGCCTACCTGGTCGCGCAAAACGCGATCGATTGGTACGCGCAGGCGGAAAAATGGGCGAGCTCGCTCAAGAGCGGGGGCGGGGTCTTCGGGCAGTTCCCGGCCCTGGAACGGCTGCACGATGTTGCCACCCGGTACGGGATCAACATCTCCGGGGTCGGCTCCAAGGTTGCCTCCGGAGTCTCCCAGTTCGCCCTGGACGCGGTCAAGGGGCTCGCCAAGAACGTGGTGGACCTCATTTTCATCCTGGTCCTGACCCTCTTCATCCTCTATTTCGTCTACCGCGACGGGGAACGGGTGGTGAACCGCACCATCGGGCGCTTCGCCCGCAACACCCGCAAGGCGAACCGACTGGTTTCCGACCTGCGCGACACCATGACGTCGGTCACCGTGGGGACCCTTTTCACCTGCCTGGCCCAGGGGGTCACCGCCGCCCTCGGCTACTGGGTCGCAAGCGTTCCGGCCCCGTTTCTCTTCGGGGCCCTGACTGCCATCGCCGCGCTGTTGCCGGTGGTGGGGACCGGCTTCGTCTGGATCCCGCTCTGCCTGCTGGTGGCGGCCCAGGGGGCGCTGGTCAAGGCGGGGCTTCTCGCCCTTTGGTGTCTCATCTTCGTCGGTTTTGCCGACAACGCGATCCGGCCGCTGGCGATCGGGGCGACCAGCGACATCCCGGTGCCGGCGGTGGTACTGGGGGCGATCTGCGGCGTCTTCACGGTGGGGCTTTTGGGGCTGATCCTGGGGCCGGTGGTCTTTGCCGCGCTGGTGACCGTGTGGCGCGACGCGGTGACCCTGGAGGACGGGGAGGATACTTCGGAGCTTCCCGGCAGCTGAACCGTTCCGGGAAGGGGAGGGGGGATCAGAGGTTCTGGACCGCCTGGCGGGATTTTGCGACGATGGTCTCGGGTTCTTCGGGGCCGAAACGAAGCGGCGCACCGAAGGTGACGCGGACCTTTCCGGGGGTGATGCGGAGGGTATCGGGATTGAGAACGTTCCCGGTGCCCTCTACTTTTATGGGGACCACGGCGACGCCAAGTTCCTTGACGATGAGTCCCAGGCCGGGCTGGAAGAGCTGGAGCTGGCCGTCGCGGGAGTGGGCTCCTTCCGGGAAGATGAGGATGCTGATGCCGTTGTCGACGAGTTTTCCCATGAAACGAAACGAGCGGCTGAACCCCTTCGATTGGGGGAGCGGGAAGAGGTTGAAGAAGAGGGTTCCGTAGTCGTAGGTGAGCCGTTTCCAGAGGCGGGCGGCGAGCCCCCGGTCGTCTTGGAAGAAGAACTCCTCCCACGCTGCGGTGGCGGTCCGGTAGCGGAGCCCCGGTGGGAGGGCGTACATGATGCTCGGCTGGTCCAGGTAGCTTAAGTGGTTGGCGATGAAAAGGACCGGCCCCTGGAGCGCATCCAGCCGCTCCGCCCCCCGGATCTCCAACGATTCCATCATCCGAAGGAGCGGAAAGTGGAAGATGCGGTCCCAGGCCGCCCGGCAGCTCCGGGCCCAGGGGGCGTTGGTCCAAAAACGCAGGTGATCCTTTTGGCGCACGTTTTCCCGCGTCTGCACCATCCGGCGCAGGTCGGAGACGCGGGTCTGCGGCCCGATCCCCGCTTCGTCGACGTCGAGCCGGAACTCCTGCTCCAGGTAGTTGACCAGCTCCAGCCTCCCGATGGAAGTAAGCCCCAGGTCGGCCATCAGCAACGACTCCTCGCGGATCTCCCCGGCGGAGGTGCCGGTCACCGAGGCGATCAGGTTGGTCAGCCGGTCCCGGCTGGCCGCCCCCCCCGGCGCCCCTCCCTTGAGAATCTCCTCCTTGACCACGAACTTGCGGATCTTCAGGGTCGTCGTCTTGGGGAACTCCGGTTCCTTCCAGATGCTGTAGCCGGTGATCTGGTGCAGGGAATCGAGCTGGCGGTTGGCTTGCGCCACGATCGTCTCGGGAGCGACCCCGCTTTCATCCAGAAGCAGCACCGCATGGACCTCCTCACCCCCGCCGCGATCGACCCCGATGACGCAGGCTTCGCGCACCCCCGGGGTCCGGTTCAGGACCGCCTCCAGTTCGTCGGGAAAGACGTTCACCCCCCCGCCGGTGACGATGAGTTCCTTTTCCCTCCCTTTGATGGTAAGCCAGCCGTCGGCTCCGATCTCACCGAGATCCCCGGTGCGGAACCAGCCGTCCGGGGTGAAGGCCCCCTGCGTCGCGGCCTCGTTTTGGTAATACCCGGGGAAGATGTTGGGGCCGCGGGCCTGGATCTCCTTTTCGGCAAGGCGCAGTTCCACGTCGGGAAGGGGCACCCCGACCGAGCCAGCCACCTGGCGATCCATGGTATTGGCGGTGAGGACCGGGGAGCATTCGGTGAGACCGTACCCCTCCAGCACCCGAAACCCGAGTTGTTGCCAGAATCGGAAGGTGTCCGGGTCCAGCGGCGCGCCGCCCGAGACGAAGAGGGTGAAGTGTTTCCCGAATTTGCGCTGCACCGGGGCGAAAAGGAGCTTGCGCAGCTTGGGCGACAGCCGCGGCGCCACCTTTTGCAATTCCCGGAACGCGCCGGTCAGGTGCTTTTCCGCGAGCTGGCGTTCGATTGAGGTTTTCAAAAGCTGCAGCAGGCGCGGCACCGCGATCACCGCGTAGACGTCCTCCTCGGCGAGCGCCTCCAGCAGGGCGGACGGTTTCAGGGTTCTCAAGTAGACGATGCGCCCTCCCCGGGAGAGCGGGGTGAAGAATCCCCCCATCTGCTCGAACATGTGGGAAAGGGGAAGCAGGGAGAGGAAGGTGAATTCCGGGGTGACCACCGGGATGTGGCGGTTCACCGAGGCGAGGTTCGCCACCAGGTTGGCATGGGTGAGGATGACCCCCTTGGGGTTGCCGGTGGTGCCCGAGGTGTAGATGAGCTGCGCGGCGTCCTCCGGCTTCGGACGGGCAATCTCCGCGATCGGCTCCAGTCCCTCGACGAGGTAGGGGAGGTCTTCGAAAAACAGGAAATCGCGGGAGCCGATCTGCTCCAGTTTGTAACGACTCTGCAGCACGAGCTTCGCCGAGGTGAGCTGGGCGATCGTTTCGGCCCGTTCCCGCTCGCTCATGAAGTCGACCGGCACCGCAACAGCGCCGGCGGCCAGGATCCCCCAAAAGGAGGCACCCCACCAGGAGGAATTCGCCCCCCAAAGGAGCACCCGGTCCCCCGGTGCCACGCCGTGCTCGGCAAAGAGGCGCGCCAGCTTCCGGGCGCGCCGGTCCAGCTCGGCGTAGCTTGCGGTCAAACGGCGCACCCCGGTGCGGTCCACGAAGACCGGACGTTCTCCGTAGGAGGCGAAGCTTTCGAAAAGATCGATCAGGGTCTGCATGACGTTTCCCGTTTCGTAAAAAAAAGATCCCTTTCCCGCGGCGTCGGTTCCCGCCTTTGGAAAAGGGATCCGGTTGCAAAGACCGTCGGTATGGTTATTTCTTGGTGGCCAACTCCCGCCGTTCCCGGGTGAAGAAACGGACCATTTCGTACTCAAAGGGGTAGCCGCTTTCGAAGTAGCGGAACGGAATCTGGTGCCGGGTGTCGATCGCGTCGAGGGTGGCGACCCCGGCTTCGATGGTGAAGGACTCGTCCAGGGACCGGAACGGATCGGCGAGGGTATATATACCATATGATATCCCGCCGTCCACCGCGAGCCCCCCCGCGTCCCGCGCCGAGGATGGCCCGAAGACCGGGAGCACCAGGTAGTTCCCGGAGGCGACCCCCCAGCGGGCCAGCGTCAGTCCGAAATCCTCCGGACGCCGTTCCAGCCCCCACGTGGTCGCCGGGTCGAAGAGCCCCCCGAGCCCCACCGTCGAGTTGGTGAGAAAGCGCGCCAGGGTGTGCCCGGTTTCGCCGCCTTTCAGCTGGAGCACGCTGTTGGTCAGGTTCTTGATCTCCCCGAGGTTGTTGAAGAAATCGGACACCCGGTCCTGGACGAAAACCGGGGTAATGAACTCGTAGCCGTGCACCACCGGGAGGAAGAGGTAGTGGTCCAGGTAGTAGTTGAACTGGTACATGCTCCGGTTGAACCCCTCCCACGGGTCCGGCTCGTAGGCGATCCGCAGGTCCCGGAACTCGGCCGCCGTGTGGCGGGCCGGCACGTCTGGGGCGGGACGGTTGGCGGCGGTCGTGGCGCAGCCGGCCAAAAGGGTGAATAGCAGCGCCACCAGGGCGCCGCGCCGAAGGGTTCCGATGGCGTGGTTCATGGCTTTCCTCCCTCCCGCTTCAAAAACTCGACCAGGTAGGCCAGGTTGTCGCGGTACTCGAGGTTCCCCAGGTGTCCCCCCCACGGGTAAACCTTGATGTTGGGACCGAAAAGGCCCTTCAGATAGTCGAGCTCCCCGGGCGCCAGGATGAAGTCGTTCTCGTTGGTGATGACCCCGAACTTCGGGTTGTCCCGCAGGTACGGGTCGATCGCCTTGAGCCCCTGGCTGCGAATGAAGGCGTCCTGGGTGAGACCGGGATTTTGGGACCGGAAATAGGGGAAGAGGTACTCGTTGAAAAACTGGAAGAAACTCAGGTGGGTGGCCACCTGGAAGTAGTCGGAAAGCGGGTCGGTGTAGTGGAGCACCAGGTTTTTCGGGACGATGTAGCCGCTGTTGGTCATAACGTCGGAAGCGAAGATCTGCCCGGCCAGGTTCACCCGGTAGGAGAGGCCGATCAGCGCCCCGGCTTCATCGTTGGAAAACAGCTGCTCCTGGTACACGGCGAAGAGGAACTGGTCGTTGAAGGAGACGAAGTTCCCGGCCCGGTAAAAGGATATGAACCGGGTGAGCATCCGGTTGAAGAATTCCCCCTCGCGGTTGGAGCCCCCGGGGATCTTGGCCAGGAGGGCCTCGATCATGTTCACCGAGTTGTACAGGTTCACCGAAGGGTTGATCAGCATCACCTTGCGGAATTTGAAGAACTGCCGCTCCTCGTCGTAGCGGGCCACGAAGGCCGCCTGGGTGGCCCCGAGGCTCGTCCCCACCAGGTAGAAATCGGACACCTCGATCTTGTGTTTGACCGCGTTCCAGGCCGCCTCCATGGCCCGGTACATGTCCACCGCGTCCGCGGTCAAGTCCCCCGGCACCGAGCTGCTCGAGGCGGAGATGATGAAGTTTGGATGGGTGGAAGAGGGTAGGGTGATCACGTGGAATCCGGCCTGATAGAGCGTTTTCATCAGCGTCTGCTGCGCACTGGAGAGATTGCTCGCTCCGTAGGAGGCGATCAGAAAGACCAGGGGTGCCTTCTTTTTCTGATAGGCAAGGGTGGAGACCAGGCCGTGATCGTAGAAAAAGACCGGCGGTTTTTTCCGGTCCGGGAAGATCTCCAGTTCCAGGGTCCGGGTCGGGACGTACTCGGGGAGCTTCGGCTTGAGCTTTTCCGGCGTCCCGATGATGGACGACCCGAAGGCGCTGCGGAGCGGGTAGCCATACTCGGGGTCGGCCCCCCGGGTTGATGCCGGCGCCAGGAAGAGGCACAGGAACAGCACCGTCAAGGTTCGCATCATGTCCATACCCTCCTTTTTCATGTACGCTGCGCCAAGTCTGAGTTAAGGACGTCTAATTGTTACGGCGACAGCCAATGCTGTCAAGGCGATGCAGGGCGCGGCGGCAAATATGGTAGTATTGACCGGTTCATTTTAATAAGAGAGGCGGAGGCGGGCATGACGGGGTCCGAAGCGCCGCTGGTCGAGTTGACCGGGGTGGCGAAAAGTTATCGGGAAGGGGACCGGGAGCGGGTAGTGTTCCGGGACGCGCGGCTTGCCGTGGCGCCGGGGGAATGGCTCTTCCTGGTCGGGCGCAGCGGTTCCGGGAAATCCACCCTGCTCAACCTGGTGGGGGGCCTCGACCTCCCGGACGCGGGGACCGTTGCCGTGCAGGGGATGCCGATCAACCGGCTCTCCGAGCGGGAGCGCACCCTGTTCCGGCGCCGGCACGTCGGTTTCGTGTTCCAGCTTTACAACCTGATCCCCACCCTGACCGTCGGGGAAAACCTCCTGCTCCCCCTGGAACTGAGCGGGCAACTCGACCAGCAAGGACGGGAACGGGCCCGCTACCTGCTCGAAGAGGTGGGGCTGTCGGACCGCTTTTCCAGCTATCCGGACCGCCTTTCCGGCGGCGAGCAGCAACGGGTGGCCGTGGCGCGGGCCCTGGTGCACCGCCCGGAATTGCTTTTGGCCGACGAGCCGACCGGAAACCTCGACGCCGAGACCAGCCGGCAGGTGCTCGACCTTTTCGAACGCCTGATCCGCCCCAGCGGCGCCACCATGATCCTGGTGACCCACAGCATGGAGACGGTGCGCCTGGCGGACCGGGTGGTGACCGTGCGCGAGGGCCGCCTTACCGAAATGACCGCCGGGGTGGGACCATGATCCTCTGGCGTGCGGCAGCGCGGCATCTTTTGCGCCATCCGTGGCAGACCGTGCTGGCCGTCCTCGGGGTCGCCCTCGGTGTGGCGGTGGTGACCGCGGTCGACCTGGCCAACGAGACCGCCCGGAGGGCCTTTACCAGCGCCGCCCAGGCGGTGGCGGGGAAGGCAACCCACCAGGTGGTCGCCGGGCCGGCCGGGATCCCCGAGGAGCTCTACCGGAGCTTGAGGCTCTCCGGCATCCGGGAGTGCGCCCCGATGCTGACCGCCCCGGTGCAGACCGCGGCCCCTCCCTACCGAACCCTGCAGTTGGTCGGGATCGACCCGTTTGCCGAGGCCCCGGTCCGTTCCTACACCGGGCACTTTTCCGGCCCCCTGCTGGAGACCCTGGTGGCCCAGCAGGGGAGCTGCCTGTTGCTGCAAAGTACCGCAGCCGCGCTGCGCCTTCGTCCCGGCCAGCCGTTCACCGTGGAGAGCGGGGGGAGGCGGGTGCTTTTGACCCTGGCCGGCTACCTCGATCCTCCCGATGCGGTGACCCGGCTGGGGCTGGATTCGGTGCTGGTTGTCGACATCGCTACCGCCCAGGAGGTCCTCTCCCAGGAAGGGAGGCTTACCCGGATCGACCTGGTCCTCCCGGAGGGGGAGGCGGGGGCCCGGGAACTTGCCGCTCTCGAAAAGCTTCTTCCCCGGGGGACGTCCGTCGTTTCCGCCGGCGCCCGGGCCGGCGCCCTGGACCGGATGACCCGCGCCTTCCGCCTGAACCTCACCGCGCTCAGCCTCCTCGCGCTCGTGGTCGGGATGTTTCTCATCTACAACACCATGACCTTCTCGGTCATCACGCGCCGGAGCACCATCGGGATGCTGCGGGCGCTCGGCGTGACCCGGCGCGAGGTCTGCGCCGGCGTCCTGGGCGAGGCGTTTCTGCTCGGCTCCGCCGGGACCGTTGCCGGCCTTCTCCTCGGTTCCCTGCTCGCCCGGGAGCTGACCCGCCTGGTGACCCGGACCATCAACGACCTGTATTTCACCCTCCAGGTGACCGGGGTGCACCTTTATCCCGAAACGGTACTCAAAGGGGTGCTGCTGGGCGTCGGGGCCACGCTGGCGGCGGCGCTCCCCCCCGCCCTGGAAGCGACCGGGGCCCCGCCCCGGGCGGCCATGGCCCGCTCCGACATCGAGGAAACCAGGCGCCGGTTGGTCCCTTGGGCGGCGCTCGCCGGAGCCTTGCTGATGGCGGCGGGAGGGGGCCTCTTCTTCGTCTCCTCGGCCGGAATCACCGGCGGTTTCGCCGCCCTTTTTGCCGTGATCATCGGCTATGCCCTCACCGTCCCCGGAGCCGTCCTGGTGTTAAGCCGCCTCTTCCGCCCGCTCCTTGGCCTCTGGCTCGGGGTGATCGGCAAGATGGCGGCGCGCGGGGTGGTGGTATCGCTTTCCCGGACCGGCGTCGCTGCCGCAGCGCTCGTCGTCGCGGTCTCGGCCACCATCGGGGTCGGGATCATGGTCGGGAGTTTTCGGGACACGGTGCAGCAGTGGCTGGGGAGCTGGCTGCGCGCCGACGTCTACCTGAGGGTGGCCGACCGGGGGAACGCGCGGCTGCGCCCGGTCCTTGACCCGGGATTGGTGCGACGGGTGGCCGCCGCCCCCGGCGCCGCGGGATATACCCTGTCGCGCCGGGTGAGCGTGGAGGGTGCCGAAGGGGCAACCGAGATCTTTTCCCTGCAGATGCCCAAAAGCACCTTCATCGGGTACCGGTTCAAGGAAGGCGACCCGGAAGCCGCCTGGGGACCATTCTCCCGCGGTGAGGCGGTGGTCGTGTCCGAGCCCTATGCCTACCGGCATCATCTGACGGTCGGGAGACGGCTCACCCTCGCCACCGCACACGGACCCCGCAGCTTCGGTGTCGCCGGCGTCTTCTATGATTACGGCACCGATGCCGGGATCGTGATGATGAGCCGGGGCGCCTATCTTGCCAACTGGGACGATCCGGGCGTGGACGGCATGTCCTTCTATGCCCGGCCGGGGGTGAGCCCCGGGGAACTGGTCGCCCAGCTGCGGCG
The DNA here is from genome assembly GCF_016458275.1 of Geomesophilobacter sediminis. Classification (GTDB taxonomy): domain Bacteria; phylum Desulfobacterota; class Desulfuromonadia; order Geobacterales; family Geobacteraceae; genus Geomesophilobacter; species Geomesophilobacter sediminis. The sequence continues at coordinate 259,970 of NZ_JAEMHM010000003.1, read as the reverse complement.
CCTTGCCGGGAGCGCCGAGGTCTTCGTCATTTCCAACGCGGAGCTGCGGCGGGCCACCGTGCAGGTTTTCGACCGTACCTTCGCGATCACCGGGGTGCTCCGCCTGCTGACCCTGGTGGTCGCCTGCATCGGCATTCTTGCCGCGCTGATGGCGCTTCAGGTCGAGCGCGCCCGGGAACTGGCGGTGATGCGGGCGCTCGGGCTGACCCCGGCCCAGGTCTGGGGGACCGTGATCGGGGAGACCGCCCTGATCGGCATCCTTTCCGGCATTTTGTCGGTGCCGCTGGGGATCATCCAGGCCCTGGTGCTGATCTACGTGGTCAATCTCCGTTCCTTCGGCTGGACCATGGAACTTTCCATCGACCCGCTGTTGGTGCTCCAGTCGGTAGCGCTTGCGCTGGTTGCCGCGGTGCTGGGAGGGATCTACCCGTCGCTGCGGATCGCGCGGTCCCTGCCGGCTTTGGCCCTGAAGGAGGAATGAGATGCGGCGCCGATCCCTTGGTATAGGCATTGCGGTCGTCGTGCTGGGAGCCGGATTGCTCCTCATCCGGCAGGGGGGCGACCGGAAGAGCGGGCATGTCGAGCGCCCCGCGGGCGCGGTCACCGGGGTTCTGGGCGGCGCCGCTGACCCGAGGTTCACCCGTGCCTATGTCCCACGACCCTTTACCTTTCCCCGGGACCACGGCCCCCATCCCGACTTTCGCACCGAGTGGTGGTACTTCACCGGAAACCTGGCCACCGCCGAAGGGAGAAAATTCGGCTACCAGCTCACCTTTTTCCGCCTGGCCCTTGCCCCGGGGGCACCGAACCGGCGGTCCCGGTGGGGGGCCAACCAGGTGTACATGGCCCATTTCGCGCTGACCGACGTCGCCGGGAAACGGTTTCGCTTTGAGGAGCGTTTCAGCCGTGCCGCACTGGGGCTTGCCGGAGCCGAAAGCTCGCCGGTGCGGGTATGGCTGGAAGATTGGACGGCACGCCAGATCCCGGAGCGCCCGGAGCGGTTCCGTCTGGCCGCCTCGGAAGCCGATTACGGCATCGATCTCGACCTCGCCAGGCTCACCCGGGAGGTCCTCAACGGGGAGCGGGGCCTGAGCCGGAAGGGCCCCACGTCGGGTAACGCCTCGTACTATTACAGCCTGCCCCGTCTGGCGACGACCGGGACGGTACGGATCGGAGCGGCCCGTTTCACGGTGGCCGGAAGTTCCTGGCTGGACCGGGAATGGAGCACCAGTGCCCTGGAGCCGGACCAGGTGGGGTGGGATTGGTTCGCCCTGCAGTTGGACGACGGGAGGGAGCTCATGTGGTACCGGCTGCGTCGGCGCGACGGTTCGATCGATCCCTTCAGTTCGGGGACGTTGGTCGAAGCCGACGGAAGGTGCCGGCAGCTTACCCCCGCGCAGGTCGTGCTGGTTCCGGAAGGGAGCTGGACCAGCCCCAAGACCGGCGCCCGTTATCCGGCGCGGTGGCGGCTGCAACTGCCGGCGCAGCGGATCGACCTGGCGGTCGTGCCCCGCATCGCCGACCAGGAGCTGACCGGAAACTTTCCCTATTGGGAGGGAGCGGTGGCGCTTTTGGGAAGAGATGGTGCTCCAAAGGGGGTGGGTTATCTGGAGATGACCGGATACGCCGGAGCGGGTACGGCAGGGGGGAAATGAGCGGGGCGGCTTTGGAGGCCGCCCCTTGGTCAGTCAGATGAGCTTGAAACCGGCCTGTTTCCAGCCGTCGACTCCGCCCCTCAGGGCCTTGGCGTTGCGGTAACCCATCTGGATGAATTTCGCCGCCAAACTGGCGGACGTGGCTTCCTTCGGTCAGGCGCAATAGAAGACGATCTCCTTGTCCTTGGGAAGGGAAGGCTGGATTTCCTGGAACTGGTGCCGGGAAAGCGCCTTTTCCAGGTGGAGCGCCCGGAATTTCTCCTCGTCGTCGTAGGCGCAGACCAGAAGTGCTTCGCCGGTCTGAATCCTGGATTGGACCTCTTGCGGATCGATGCGCGGGGTGACATCCATGGTGAAACCTCCTTTTGAGCTGGGATCGGGTCCGACCGGACCCTCCACGGGTAACTGCCGTGACTCCAGGGGAAAAGGTTAGAGAAGGGGGGCTCAAAGTCAAGGAAGGCAAAAAGGGGGACTGGCACCGCCGGTACCGGTCCCCCTGGACCGACAATGGATTAAATGTGAAGGGCTGAGCAGGTTACTGAAGTAAATCGAAGCAGGATCTGTGACGGGAAGTAATTCAGGAGGGATGGATACAAAAAAAAGGAGTCCGGCTTGTGCCGGACTCCTTGATTTCTTTGGTGGAGCTGATCAGGATCGAACTGACGACCTCTTGAATGCCATTCAAGCGCTCTCCCAACTGAGCTACAGCCCCTTGAAGTCCTCACTTTATAGCAGAGCCGATTTGCTGAGTCAACGATTTTTTGCAAGCCGAAAACTTTTTTTAAATTCTTGACGAAGAGAAACTCATCCGCTATATTCCCGAGACTGTTTCGGCCGGAGTGGTGAAACTGGTAGACGCACTGGACTCAAAATCCAGCGGGGGCGACCCCGTGTCGGTTCGAGCCCGACCTCCGGCACCAGCTTCAATAAAGGGGTTAGCCCGCCGCTAACCCCTCTCGTTTTGCCGCAACTGTTTTACCATGCCGAAATCGGTGCGTAGCGCAGCCTGGTAGCGCACTAGACTGGGGGTCTAGTGGTCGCTGGTTCGAATCCAGTCGCACCGACCATAATAAAACGGCCGCCTTGGGAATCCTTCCCGGGGCGGCCGTTTTCATTTTTAGGCCTTTCAGAACCGGTACGCCAAACCGAGGAGGAGCAGGTCCGCGTCGCGGTCGTAGTCGGTGACGACCCGGTCCCAGATCGCCCGGAAGCCCCAGTGGGGCGTCATCCGGTATCCTCCGGTCAGCCCGATCAGCCCGTTGAACCGGGACCCGCCCCCGTGGTGGCCGAAGTCGAGGTAGGCCCCTGCGCCGGCACCGATGGTGAACCGGTGGTGGTACAGGTCCTGGGTAACCCAGAGCTGGGAGGCGACCCCGTCGCGCTCGATCTGGCGGTTTTCCCCCTCGTCGAGAAGGCTTACCGTCCACTCCAGGTGCGGGATCACCACCCTGCGGTACTCGACCCCGAAGGCCGCCGACTGCGACGACCCCAGGCTGTTGACGATGGTCTGCCCGGCCATCAGGGCGATTTCATTGTCGGCGCGCTGCAGCTCGACCGTCTTGTTGCGCGGATCGTTGCGAAACTGGGCCCCGATCCCCACCATCGCCGAAAGGCTGTCCGGTCCCGGTCCGCCCGCCACGTAATTGCTCCGGATCAGGAAAATAAGGGCGCCGTCGGTCCGCCAGGTAGCGTCGACACTGGTCAGGGCCTGCCAGCTGTGGCGGTTGGCGTACCCGCCGTCGGTCGTTTGGGTATCGAAGGCGAGGTAGGGCCCGATCCCGGCGCCGAGAGTGAGGTGGTCGTCGAGGAGATTGGTCCTCCCCCAAAACTGCACTGCGTACCCGTCGCGGCGGTGGTTGTCCAGGTGTCCCTCGTTGAGATAGCTGACGCTTGCGGCGAAGTGCGGGGCGAGGTCCTGCGTGTAGCCAAGCTGCCACGAATAGGAACCGAAGTTGCGATCCACCGACGTGGTCGCCCCGCCGAGTCCGTAAAATTCGTCCGCGGCGGCGCCACCCGGGTACGCCGCCGCTGCCACCAGTAAGATCATAGCGGTCATGATCTTGAGACGGAGAAATATTGACGCCAGCCGTGGGCTGACTCCGGAAACCGGTGTCCTGCAGACCGAACCGCAGCGCGCAGCCCGGCCTGGCGTCGGATCGGGGTGGCGCATGCGGTGGGGGAGGGACTTTGCCCCGCTTTTGCCGTCGCCTGATCTGGGTTCTGTCGAAGGATAGGTCGTCATGGCGTTCCCCGATCGATGCTGAAAAAGCAAGGGCCCCTTCCTTAAAAAGGGCCCTTGCCGGTGTCGCTGCCGCGGGAGTCATCCGGGCGGTCCCCAAAGCGGGGACCGATGGCGTCGCAGAGCCGAGGGTCTCTTTTACTTGAGCCGTCCTTCCACCGCCTGCCAGTTGATGTTCTGGAAGAAAGCGGCGATGTAATCCGGCCGCTTCAGACCGTAGTCGAGCATGAAGGCGTGCTCGAAGACGTCGAGGATCAGCAGCGGCACGCAGCCGGCGGGATGCCCCTGCTGGTGCTCGTTGATCCACATGTTGAGGAGCTTTCCGCTGGCCTGGTCCTGGTAGAGGATGGCCCAGCCGATGCCCCGGATCGCCCCGGTGGCCATGAAGTCCTTCTCCCAGGCTTCATAGCTGCCGTAATCCTGGCGGATCCGCGCGCCGAGTTTTCCTTCCATGTTGAGTTGTCCGCCCCCGCCGAGGTTTTCGAAGTACAGCTCATGAAGCCGCATCCCGTTCCATTCCCAGCCGAAGCGGCGCTTCAGTTCGCCGTATTCCGGGCCGGAGGTCTTCCCTTCCTCGAACAGCTGGTTCAGCGTCTTGTAAAGGGTGTTGGTGTTGTTGACGTACCCCTGGTAGAGGGTGAAGTGATTCTTGAGCAACCCCTCGCTAAACCCCTGCATCCCCACCAGATGATCGTAATTTTTCGCTTCATAGGTCATAATGCGCTCTCCTTCGCGGTGGATCCCGTAGCCTGGCTACCGGGTGGTGGCCGGATGACTGTGCCGTTGTAATGAGGGACAGGGAGGTAGCACGTTCACCCGGCACGACAATGGGAGAGTTTACTGAGTAAAGAATTAGTGTCAATTAATTTAACCCGATGCCGCCCCGGTGGCCGCGGGAACAAAAAAAGGCGGCCCCATGAACGGAAGGGCCGCCTGTGCCGGACGTAATCGGCGAGGGCAATCAGAACGAGTACTGCATGGTCATGCCGGTCATCTCTTTGCTCAGGGAAGGCATCAGGGTCAGGCGGTTCGGGGTCGATTTTTCCTTGTGAAAGCTCAATACCGCCTTCCCCACGAAGTAGCCGATCGCGCCGCCGACGAAGGTGTCGGAGGCCCAGTGGGCATTACTGTAGATGCGGGATAGCCCGGTCAGGGTGGCCAGACCGTACGCGATGGGGGGAACGTACGGATTGTCTGCGTACTGGTTGGCGATCACCGTGGCGATGGAGAACGCCGAGGTGGTGTGCCCGGAGGCGAACGAGAGGTTGTTGAGGCCGAGCTTGGGACCGTCGAAGGTATACGGGGAATCGCCGGTATTCGGGCGGTGCCGCTGGGCCAGGATCTTGATCCCGTCGGTGATGGCGCCGCTGATAACGAAACTCTCCAGCGCCAATAGCGAGGTCCGCCGCGCCTTGACGTCGTCGTTCAGCATGCCGTACAGGTAAAAGGCGCCCAACGGCGGGAGGGTGAAAAGCGGGTTGCCCAGGTCGTTGCCGACGGTGGCGAATTTGTTGGCGACCGCGTTTTGATGGCTCTGCGCGAAGTTCTTCACCTTGCCGTCGATCAGGAACAGGCTTCCGGCGACCCCGCCCACCGCCGCGACTTTCAGCCAGTCGTAACGGTCGAAGTGGGCCGGTGCGCTGAGGATCTTCCCGGCATCGCTCAGGTAGCCCATGAGGTACTTGCCGTTGATCCGATCCGAATCGGGCTGCGGTTTCAGGTCCGGAGGAATGGCGTCATCCAAACCGTATGCGCCCTTCTGCTTGCCCGAAAAGGGTGCGGGTCCCTCGGGCGGTTGCGGCGTAACGGTATTTTCCTGCGGGGGGGCGAGTGTGGCCGGCGCAGCGGTGCCGGCCGGCAGCGAAGGGGATGTTCCGGAGTCGGCCCCGGCAGGCAGGGTAACCGACATGGTTGAGACGACGAGGACGAGTCCTGCCACCCATTTTTTGTGCATGCGGTGCTTTTCCTTTTAGGGTTGGTTCTTCTTTAACGAGATCGGAGGGTTGGGTTGGCTCATGATAAAAGCGGCAAAAAGAAAAAACAACACAAATACGGTTATTTAAGGCTAATCATTTATGTGATTCTTTATCTTTACCGCCTGCCCGGAGCAGGGGAGGGGGGAACTCGGGAAGGAAAAGCCGAGGCGATCGGGGAGGGGCGGCATACTCCATCTTTGCTGCACAAAGGGATGCTACGTTCGGCACTTCCGGACCGTCGCCCCCGGCGGGGCCGGACCCCTTAAAATGTTGTGGACACGGTCTTTTCTCCGTTCTATAGTGGCGGGTCACCACCCCCTGCAGGGAGTGCGGCGCCGGTTTGGGCACCGTCGGGCAGGATGCGGGCCGTGACCGCCTGGTCGCCCGCCGTTTCCGCTCCAGCATTTCCGTTTCCGAGGTCACGTGTGAAAAAACTGATTCTTGTCCTGGTTCCGGTGGTCGCGGTGCTCGCCGTCGCCGGGTTCTTCCTGTTCAAAAAGTCTCCCAAGCCGCAATACAAGACGGTGAAGATCGAGCGAGGCTCGATCGTTTCCACGGTATCCGCTACCGGCACCATCAACGCCGTCGTCAACGTCCAGGTGGGGACCCAGGTGTCCGGGACCATCGCCAAGCTCTACGTCGACTTCAACTCTCCGGTGCGCAAGGGGCAGGCGATCGCCCAGATCGACCCGGCCCTGTTCATCTCCGCGGTGGAGCAGGCCCGCGGCAACCATCTCAATGCCCTTGCCAACGTGGGCAAGGCCAAGGTGGTCCTCGCCGACGCCAAGCGGACCCTGGGCCGAAACCAGAAGCTTCTCGAGCAGGGGATCGTCTCGCAAAGCGACCTCGACGTGGCCCAGACCGCCTACGATACCGCCGTGGCCGGCCTGAGCTCGGCGGAAGCGCAGGTGCTCCAGACCAAAGGCGCGCTGCGCCAGGCGGAAACCAACCTCACCTATTCGACCATCCGTTCTCCGGTGGACGGCATCATCGTCTCCCGGGCCGTCGACGTCGGCCAGACGGTCGCTGCTTCCTTCCAGACCCCGACCCTCTTCACCATCGCGCAGGATCTCACCAAGATGCAGATCGAGACCAGCGTCGACGAGTCCGACATCAGCCGGGTCCGTCTGGGGCAGAGCGCCAACTTCACCGTGGATGCCTACCCGGAGCTGCAGTTTACCGGCACGGTCTCCCAGATCCGCAACGCCCCGGTGGTAACCCAAAACGTGGTGACCTACGTGACCGTCATCAGCGTGGATAACCGCGATCTGAAGCTCAAACCGGGGATGACCGCCAACGTCTCCATCGTGACCCAGAAGAAGGACGGGGTGCTCAAGATCCCCAGCGCCGCGCTCCGGTTCAAACCCAAGGCCGATAAGGACGAGAAAGGAAAGAAAACGGAGGGTGCCGCAGTCAAGCCGTCTGCCGCCAAGGCCGCCGCGGCCGGGAAATCCGGGGCTCCCCAGCCGATGAAACCGATCCAGCACGTCTACCAGCTCACCCCGGAAGGTACGCCGCGCGCGGTATCGGTGGAGACCGGGATCTCGGACAGCAAGTTCGTGGAGATGGCGAACGGGGAGCTCAAGGAAGGGGACGAGGTGGTCGTGGAGCAGGTGACCACCGGCAAGAAGGCGATGGGATCGCCCATGGGACCGAGGTTCTGATGCGCGAGGTGGTACGCCTGGAAGAGGTCCGCAAGGTCTACCTGATGGGCGAGGAACGCGTCGAGGCGCTGAAGGGGGTTTCCTTCTCGGTCGGGGAAGGGGAGTTCGTGGCGATCATGGGGGCTTCGGGAAGCGGCAAGTCGACCTGCATGAATACCCTCGGCTGCCTCGACACCCCCACTTCGGGACGCTATCTCCTGGAGGGGACCGAGGTCGGCACCCTCTCCCACAACGAGCTTGCCGAGATCCGCAACCGCAGGCTCGGCTTTGTCTTCCAGGGGTTCAACCTGCTTCCGCGCACCACGGCCCGGGAAAACGTGGAGCTTCCCCTGGTGTACGGCCGGGTGCCGGCCGCCCAGCGGCGGGAGCGGGCCCTGCAGGCTCTGGCGCGGGTGGGACTTTCCGGACGGGAAGGGCACTACAGCAACCAGCTTTCCGGCGGCCAGCAGCAGCGGGTCGCCATCGCCCGGGCCCTGGTGAACGAGCCGGCCATCATCCTGGCCGACGAGCCGACCGGCAACCTGGACACCCGGACCACCGTCGAAATCATGGCGCTCTTTCAGGAGCTGAACCGTCAGGGGATCACCATCATCATGGTCACCCACGAACCCGACGTTGCCGCCTTCACCACCCGGCACATCGTCTTTCGCGACGGCGCCATCGTCTCCGATCTCGCCAATCCCGCCCCGGTCCGGGCGGTACCGAAGACGGAGGCGGCATGACCACGCTGTTGCAAAGCCTCCTCATTGCACTTCGGGCGCTCAGGGTCAACAAGATGCGCGCCCTGCTTACCATGCTGGGGATCATCATCGGGATCGCCGCGGTGATCGCCATGGTCGCCATCGGGGCCGGCGCCAGCAAGATGATTTCGGACCAGATCTCCAGCATCGGGAGTAACCTCCTCCTGGTCCTTCCCGGCTCGATCACCAGCGGCGGCATGCGCAGCGGCAGCGGCGCCATCATCACCTTGACCTACGACGATGCCAAGGCGATCAAGGCGGAGTGCCCCTCGGTCGGCCAGGCGGCCCCCACCGTCCGGGGGAGCGGCCCGGTCGTCTACGGGAACCAGAACTGGACCACGGTGATCAACGGGGTCACCCCCGAGATGCTCCTGGTGCGCGAATGGCCGATCGAATCGGGGCGCAATCTCCTGCAGTCGGATGTGGACGGCGCCGCCAAGAACTGCCTGATCGGGCAGACCGTGGCCGAGAACCTCTTCGGGAGCGCGGATCCGATCGGGAAGATCATCCGGATCCGGAAGATCCCCTTCACCGTGATCGGGCTTTTGGCACACAAGGGACAGACCCCCCAGGGACAGGACCAGGACGACGTGATCTACGTCCCGATCTCCACCGCGCAGCGCAAGCTCCTGGGGAGCCAGTTCCCGAACAGCGTCGGTGCCATCATGATCCAGGCGAAAAGCGCGGAGGTCCTCTCCAAGGCCGAGGAGGAGGTGACCGAGCTCCTGAAGCAGCGCCACCGCGTCGGGCCTACCCGCGAGATCGACTTCACCGTGCGCAACCTGACCGAGATCCTCGCCGTTTCCGAGCAGTCCTCCAAGGTCATGTCCATGCTCCTGGGCGCGGTCGCCTCGATCTCGCTCGTGGTGGGGGGAATCGGGATCATGAACATCATGCTGGTCTCGGTGACCGAGCGGACCCGGGAGATCGGCATCCGGGTCGCCATCGGAGCCAAGCGGCGCGACATCATGCTGCAGTTTCTCACCGAGGCGGTGCTTCTGACCACCTTGGGGGGGATCGTCGGCATCCTGGTCGGCATCGCCGGCGCGGCCCTGGTCGCCAACCTGGTCGGTTGGCCCACCCTCGTCTCCATCAATACCGTGGCCATCGCCTTTGCCTTTTCGGCCGGCGTTGGCGTATTCTTCGGCTTCTACCCGGCCCGCAAGGCTGCCGCGCTCAACCCTATCGACGCACTCCGCTACGAATAGCGTCACTTTGGCAACTGCAGAGGAACCTGATATGAAGATGAACCGCTTTTTCGCCGCCCTGGCCGTCGCCCCCGCCCTGCTGCTGGGAACCGCTGCGGCCCAGGCCCAGGAGGGAACCGTCAACCTGAAACTCCGCGACGCCATCAAATCGGCGGTGGAGAAAAACCTCGACGTGAAGGTCGAGCTCTACAACCCGGCCATGGCCGAGGCCGACATCTGGCGGGCACTGGGGATCTACGACCCGGGGCTGAACCTGTCCCTCAACTACAGCCGCACCAACTCCTTTTTCGGACCGGGTCTGGGGCCTTTCCGGACCGATACCCTGGAATTCCAGGGGGGGGTGAGCCAGCTCCTTTCTACTGGCGGCACCGCCGGGGTTAATGCCAACAGCGCCTGGAACACCAGCAGCTCGGATTACTACACGAACAACGTGAACTTCACCTTCAGCCAGCCGCTGTTGAAGAACTTCGGGAAGGAGACCACCGAGCTCGCCATCAACGTCGCCAAGTACAGCAAGGAAGGGGCGATGGACCGCTTCCGCACCAAGCTGAGCGACGTGGTCAACCAGGTGCGCAAGGATTACTTCACCCTCTACAGCCTGCGCCAGAACCTCGAGGTGCAGCGGGCCGCCTACAACTTCGCGCTGCGCAACCTGACTGATACCCAGGGGCGGGTGAAGGCGGGCGTTCTCCCGGCGATCGAGATTCTGAGCGCGGAAGTCGCCGTCGCCACCCAGGAGAAGAACATCATCGACGCGGAGAAGGCGTTGCGGGACCAGATGGACGTGCTGCGCCTGGAGCTCCAGATTCCCGGCACCGACGATATCGTGCCCGTCGACCCGCCTACCGAAGAGCCGTTTGCGGTGGCGGAAAAAGATGCCGTGGTACGCGCCCTGGGCCAGCGCCCGGAGCTGGTGAACCAGCGGGTCGCGGTCACCATCAACGATTTGCAGCAGCGGGTCGCGCGCAACCGGACCCAGCCCGACCTGAGCCTGAACGCCAACGTCGGTGCGGGGAGCTACGACAACAGTTTCGGGGGCGGGGTTCGCAAGGTCTTCACGGTCGACGCGCCGGCGTGGGGGGTGGGGCTCACCTTCAGCTATCCCTTGGGGAACCACACGGCGGAAAACGACTACATCAAGAGCAAGCTGCTCCTGGAGCAGTCGCAGACCCAGCTGCAGAACCTGGAGGCGTCGGTTTCCAACGAGGTCCGCACCGCAATACGGGCGCTGGCCTCGAACTACAAGCAGATCGACGTGACCAAGCGGGAGGTCGCCGCAGCGAAGGCGAACCTCGACGCCTACCAGAAGAAGAACGCCGTCGGCCTGGCCACCACCAAGGAAGTGTTCGATGTCCTTCGGGCCTACGTCGCGGCCCAGGGTGACGAGATCACCGCGGTGGTCAATTACAACAACTCGCTGACCCAGCTCTGGCGCTCCACCGGCGAAATACTCGACCGGGTGGGGATCCAGGTGACCCAGCGCGAGGCGGGCCAGCTCTACGAAAAGAAGAAATAACGGCAGTAAGATTCTCCTGCCCGCGCATAAGCACAGCTTGTGTCGAAAGGGGGACCGGCACCTGCGGAGCCAGTCCCCGCGGCGAAAGGGGGACAGGCAGCTGCGGAGCCAGTCCCCGCGGCGAAAGAGGGACAGGCAGCTGCGGAGCCAGCCCCCGCGACGAAAGAGGGACCGGTAGCTGCGGAGCCAGCCCCCGGCTGGGCTGAAGGTGACGCCATGAACGGACTGAACGGGTTGCAGGATGGGGTCTCGGAGGAGTCGACCGGTATCCTCCGCGCCCTGAAATCCCGCAACTACCGGCTTTTCTTTTTCGGGCAGAGCGTCTCGCTGATCGGTACCTGGATGCAGCAGGTCGCCATGAGCTGGCTCGTGTACCGGCTCACCGGCTCGGCGCTTTTGCTCGGTACCATCGGCTTTTGCAGCCAGGCCCCCACCTTCGTCGTCGCTCCTATCGCCGGTGTCCTCGCCGACCGTTGGAACCGGCGGCGCCTGTTGATGCTCACCCAAAGCTTCGCCATGCTCCAGGCCTTTCTCCTGGCCTTCTTCGTTTTTCACGGCAGCATCCAGGTCTGGCACCTGGTGGTGCTGAGCCTGTGGCTCGGTACCGTGAACGGGGTCGACATCCCGGTGCGCCAGTCCTTCGTCGTGGAGATGGTCGAGGAAAAACGCCTTCTCGCCAACGCCATCGCCCTCAACTCCTCCATGGTCAACGGCGCCCGCCTGATCGGCCCGTCCATCGCCGGCCTGGTCATCTCCGTTGCCGGGGAGGGGGTCTGCTTTCTGATCAACGGCCTGAGCTACCTGGCCGTACTCACCTCCATCTTCCTCATGCGGTTAAAAGCCGCGCCGCCGCGCGCCGCCGCGCGATCCTTTCTGCACGAGCTCAAAGAAGGTTTCGGCTACGCTCTCTCTTTCATGCCGATCCGCACCATCTTGCTGCTGGTTTCCCTGATGAGCCTGACCGGGATGCCCTACGCCGTCCTGATGCCGGTTTTCGCGCGGGACGTGCTGCACGGCGGCGCCCACACCTTCGGCTTTCTCATGGCCGCGGCCGGGGTCGGCTCCTTTGCGGGAACCGTCTACCTCGCCTCGCGCAAGAGCGTGATCGGGCTGGGCCGGATCATCGCGCTTTCCTGCGGACTTTTCGGGGTCGGAATCGCCTGTTTCTCCCAGTCGCGGAACTTCTGGCTGTCGCTGCTCGCCCTGCTGTTCTCCGGTTACGGCGCCATGACCCAGGTCGCTTCCTGCAACACCATCCTGCAGACCATCGTCGAGGACGACAAGCGGGGGAGGGTGATGAGCCTGTTTACCATGTCGTTCATGGGGATGGCTCCCTTCGGCAGCCTTTTTGCCGGGGCGATCGCCTCGCGCGTCGGAGCCCCGGTCACCGTCCTGATCGGCGGCATTTCCTGCGTCTGCGGCGCGATCCTTTTTGCCTTGCGGCTGCCGGTGTTCAGGGAACAGGTGCTTCCGATCTACCGGGAAAAGGATATTCTCCCCTGAATTTGCATTCGGTTAAAACAAGGCTAGTGTCAGTTCTCTTTTCTTTCAGGTTAGCCGCGTCTGCTGAAACGTCTTTTATGTTATTGTCCGACTGTCTTTGGGACTAATTGATGAGACTGCTATTTCCTTTCTTTACCAGTTTCTGTGCCTTTTATTCCAGAAAGAAAGTACGAGCACCTTTTTTTCGAATAGGCTATACTACAGCAAATTTATTTCATTGCCCTTTTCTCTAAGGCAAAAGGAGTAGGGATTATGACCGCAAAAAGCCGCGACGGTGAGGATCCCGTCTGGGACCGGCTTCACGACGAGGTTGCCGATATTGCACACCGGGAACCGATGCTCGCCAGTTACCTGCAGGCTACGGTACTCAACCACGCGTCCCTGGAGGATGCGCTTTCCTACCTGCTGGCGTCCAAACTCGCCTCGGCGCACTTTGCCGCCATGTCGCTTAGAGACGTGATCCAGGAGGCGCTCGGAGGCGCTCCCGAGGTCCGTGAGGCGATCCGCGCCGACCTGACGGCGGTTCTGGACCGTGATCCGGCGGCCCGCGGGCTGGCCCAGCCCTTTTTGCATTACAAGGGATTCCACGCTCTGGAGTCTTACCGCATCGCGCACTGGCTCTGGGAACAGGGCCGGGAGCCGCTTGCGTACTACCTGCAGAACCGGATCTCCGAGATGTTCGCGGTGGATATTCATCCGGCGGCGCGGATCGGGAAGGGGATCCTGATCGACCACGGCACCAGCGTGGTGATCGGCGAGACCGCGGTGGTCGGTGACGACGTGTCGATGCTGCACGAGGTGACCCTCGGGGGGACCGGCAAGGAGAGCGGAGACCGGCATCCCAAGGTGGGTAACGGCGTCCTGATCGGCGCCGGCGCGAAAATCCTGGGGAACGTCAAGATCGGCGACTGGTCCAAGGTCGCTTCGGGGAGCGTGGTCCTGAAAGAGGTTCCGGCTCATGCCACGGTGGCCGGCGTTCCGGCCCGGGTGGTGGGCAAGCCGACCGCGGAAGAACCGGCACTGATCATGGACCAGGTCTTCGAGGAAAACGGCAAGGGGTGCAGCGACTGCCCGCGGTAGTCATTAAACCGTGAGCTGTAGATAGTGATCGGAATCAGTACCAAGGTATCCGTAGGAGAAAGAAACTAGATGTCCCATCTGCACCGTTTTTCCCGCACCGAACTCCTCATCGGCCGCGACAAACTCGAAAAACTGAAAAACTCCACCGTTGCCATCTTCGGCCTGGGCGGGGTCGGCAGCTACGCCGCCGAAGCCCTCTGCCGGGCCGGTATCGGCCGGATCGTCATCGTCGACTTCGACGAGATCTGCCTTACCAACGTAAATCGCCAGCTGCATGCCATGGACGGCACGGTCGGCAAATCCAAGGCCATGGTCATGGCCGAACGGATGCGCCTGATCTCCCCGGAGACCGAGGTCGTCCCTTACCAGGATTTCTACGAGGCGAAGAACAGTGACTTCCTTCTGGAGGGGCCCTACGATTACGTGGTCGACGCCATCGACCACATCACCAGCAAGCTACACCTGATCCAGAGCTGCCGGGAGCGCAATATTCCCATCATCTCCAGCATGGGGGCCGCGGCAAAGCTCGATCCGACCCAGATCAAGGTCGCCGATATCTCCCAGACCCAGAAGTGCCGCATGGCCCGCTCGGTTCGCAAGCTTCTGAAAAAGAAGGGGATCACCCACGACGTAAAAGTGGTGTACTCCACCGAGGAGTATCGGCCCCAGCAAGAGCAGGCGGGCGGCTGCAAGGGGAACTGCATCTGTCCCAACAAGGACGACCAGCGCTTCTCCTGCGAGCACCGGCGCGTCATCCTGGGGAGCATCTCCTTCATCCCCTCCATTTTCGGGCTTACCATGGCGGGCGTCGTGGTGAATGATCTGATCGGGGAGTAGGTATCGACGGTGGGCACGGGGTGCCCGCCCGGCGAGCAAACAAAAAGACCCACGGCGACTGCCGGTGGGTCTTTTTGTTTCGATCTATGTCGCTGCCTGGTCAGTCGACCAGTGGTTTCAGGCTCTGGTGCCGTTTGGAGGCCTGGCGCAGCTCATTGACCAGATCCTCGGGGAGGCCGGACTTGAAGTCCTTGACCACCCTCTGGTAATCACCTTCGACCTTGGTGGCCGAATCGGCGAGGATGCTGGGAACGGCAGGGGGATTGAGCGCAAGGTTGTTGACCTTGAGATACGAGCTGTACAGCCGCCCCAACTTGTCATTGGCCGGAACGTACTTCTCGGGCGGCTCCTTCATCTTCTGCATCAGAGCTTCGATTTGCGACTTGAGGGTCTTAAGGTCGCGCTCCTCGTCGACGGCAAGCCTGGTGGGGGCGGTCTGCCCGGCGTCCATCTTGGTCTTGGCGTCGGCGGCGAGCTTGGCGCATGACTTGAGCCCGCGATCCGCCGCAGTCTGCATGCAATAAGCGGTGTTGATGAAATTCTGGGTGTATTCCGCGGCCGCCTTGCGGCTGGAGTAATAGAAGTAGCCTCCTCCCGCCAGGACGAGGACGAGGATCCCGGCCAGGATCAATACCATCGGCTTGCTTGCCGCCGGGCCTTTCTTTGCGGCCGGACGTGCTCCGGAGGGTTTGGAGTCCCGCGGCGCGGTCGGCTGGAGTTTGGGCAGGGTCCAGCCGAAAGAGATCTGCTTGCTGAAGGGGCTGCTTCTGAGCTTGACCTTCTTCACCTTGCTCAGTGGTTTCCGACCGGGGCTCACCACGAAGTAATCGGGGAAGTTGGTGCCGCAGGAGGCGCAGTAGGTCTGGGGACCGAGGATTTCGCCGCAGTTGCCGCACGATATCTCGCCGGCCTTACGGTAGACCCGGGCGCCGAACGACTCGCGGTGCACCACGAGCTTGGCTTGGCAAAGTGGACAGTCCGCGGGGGTGCCGGCCTCGGTCACGTCGGCGACGTTGAGCTCAATTTCGGCATGGCATTTTGGGCAGGAACACTTCATCGGCGTCTATCACCTATCAATATTTGCTGGCGGTCCCAACGAAACTGCCGTTGGCGCCGCGCACCACGTCGTCTGCGCTGGTGGAATCGGTCAGGGAGAGGGCGGAGGCCCCGTCCGGTCCCATGCTGTAGAGGTCGAAGTCGGTATTGAGCGGGACCAGGGCGATGTCCTTGCGGGGGGCTCCGCCGTTGGCAAGGTTCACGTAGACGTAGGGACGCTTCCAGGGATCCAGCGGCACCCCACCCTGCAAACCGATTTCGCTCAGGTTGTTGGGGAGGACACCCTTGTCGATGGCGTAGGCATTGACGCTCTTCTCGATGTCCCGGATCTCCTCCATCGCCCGCGTCTGGCGCGCCAGGTCCTTCATGGTCTTGAGGGTCGGTAAAACCATGAGGGTGAGCGCGATCAGGATCGCGACGACGATCACGAGCTCCACCATGGTGAACCCGCCCTGGCTCTTCCGGCGCAAACGGTCGCCTGGAAGGAGGCGGCTTCTCACTGCTGCGCTCACTGCCCTGGTTCTCTTTGAATATGTCGCGGCGTTTTTCTTCATTGAACACTCGTTAGGTGAGACAGTACGCAATGACTGCCCAGCCGGCAGTCGTTGGAAAATTGTTCCGCTACCAGCCATTTATCGGCAACAGGAGAAAAAACTTCAGAAATATCTCCGGATTTCCCCGGCGGGGAAAAAAATAATTCCCTGGTCGAGGCGACGGGGGAGGCGGATGCCGCTTGCCAAGCCCGAGCGACATCCGTCACGGCAGCAGCCTCAGGACGAGGTTTACCAGCCATAAAACCACGCTGAATAAAAGCGCCCAACCGAACCCGGCCACCTGGAAGCCGGGGACCAGGGCGCTGGTGAGCAGGATGAGGAGCGCGTTGATCACCAGGGTGAAGAGCCCCAGGGTGAGGATGTTGAACGGCAGGGTGAGCAGGAGGATCAGCGGCCGGATGAAGGCGTTGATGAAGCCGAGGACGACCGCGGTGGCAAGCGCCGCTCCAAACCCGGAGAGCCGGATGCCGGGAAGCAGGTACGCGGTGATGATGATGGCGACTGCGGAAATCAGCCAGTGCAGGAGAATATGGACCATGTCGGGGCTCCTTCGCGCCTTTGTTTTCCGGGGAACCGGAACAGTATACCGTATCCGTTTTCGGACCAATGTCGTAGCTTTTGCCTTCGCTTGTTTCCCTCAGGTTAAAACTCTGAACTAATTGCTGCAATGAGAAAAAGCAGCACTCACAACCCTTACTAAAACGCAAGTTGATGTTGACACAATCTTCAATACTCCTGTATATTTCGCACTTCAACCCATGTATCCAGAGAGGGAAACATTCACATGAAGCAGATCCTTTCGGGCAACGAAGCCATCGCCCGCGGCGCCCATGAAGCAGGCGTCAAGGTAGCCAGCGCCTATCCCGGCACCCCCTCCACCGAAATCCTCGAAAACATCACCCGTTACCCCGAGATCGACGCAGCCTGGGCCACCAACGAGAAGGTCGCCCTCGAAGTCGGCATCGGCGCCTCCTTCGGCGGCGCCCGGACCCTGGTCACCATGAAGCACGTCGGGGTCAACGTGGCCGCCGACCCGCTGTTCACCCTTTCCTATACCGGCGTCCGTGGCGGTCTGGTGCTGGTTACCGCCGACGACCCCGAGCTGCACTCCTCCCAGGACGAGCAGGATAACCGCAATTACGCGAAGTTCGCCAAGGTCCCGATGCTGGAGCCCTCCAACTCCCAGGAGTGCAAGGATTTCACCAAGCTCGGCTTCGAACTTTCCGAGAAATACGACACGCCGGTGCTGTTGCGGACCACCACCCGCATCTCGCACAGTAAATCGATCGTGGAACTGGACGACAACGTGGCGCAGACTCCCCAGACCGGGCTTTTCAAGGATCCGGCCAAGTACGTCATGCTCCCCGGCAACGCCCGGGTGCGCCACAAGATCGTCGAAGAGCGCCTGGTGCAGCTTTCCCAGGATGCCGCGTCGATGGCGGTAAACCGGATCGAGATGCGCGACACCAAGGTCGGCGTCATCACCGCCGGCGTTTCCTACCAGTACGTCCGTGAAGTCCTCCCCGAGGCGTCGGTCCTCAAGCTCGGCCTGGTGCATCCGCTTCCCCATGACCTGATCCGCGAGTTCGCTGGCAAGGTGGAAAAGCTCTTCGTGGTCGAGGAGCTCGACCCGTTTATCGAGGAGCAGGTGCAGGCGATGGGAATCGAGGTGACCGGCAAGGAGATCCTTTCCCTCTGCGGCGAGCTCACCCCGGGACGCCTCAAGCAGGGCTTCGGCCTGCCGGCCAGTGCCGAGTCCGCCGTAGACAAACTTCCCGGGCGTCCGCCCAACATGTGCCCGGGGTGCCCGCACCGCGGCGTCTTTTACACCCTCAACAAGCTCAAGGCTTACGTCTGCGGCGATATCGGCTGCTACACCCTCGGCTTCATGCCGCCGCTTTCCGCGATGGATTCCTGCATCTGCATGGGGGCCTCCATCGGGATGGCGACCGGCGCGAGCAAGGTGGTGAGCCCCGAGGAGCGCAAGAAGGTGGTCGGCGTCATCGGCGACTCGACCTTCCTCCATACCGGCGTGAACGGCCTGATCGACCTGGTCTACAACCAGAGCACCGCCACCATCATCATCTTGGACAACCGGATCACCGCGATGACCGGCCGCCAGGAAAACCCCGGTTCCGGCCACACCCTCATGGGCGAGGCCACCAACGCCATCGACTTCACCATGCTTTGCAAGGCGATCGGCGTAAAGCACGTCCGCACCATCAATCCGCTTGATCTTGCCGAGTGCGAAAAGGTGATCAAGGAAGAGATGGAGCGCCCCGAACCGTCGGTGATCATCACCGACAAGCCCTGCGTCCTCATCAAGACCGAAGGGGTCTTCACCAAAGGTGACACCCTCTGCGTCGAAGAGGATGCCTGTGTCGGCTGCCGCGCCTGCCTGAAGATCGGGTGTCCCGCCATCGAGTGGGTCCCCGACAGTGGCAAGAAGGGCAAGGCGAAAATCGACCCGCTGCTTTGCAATGGGTGCGACGTCTGCAGGCAGCTGTGCAAATTCTCGGCGATCGGGGTGGCGAAATGAGCGGCAAAGTGACGAACGTGCTTTTGGTTGGGGTAGGGGGGCAGGGGATCCTGCTCGCCTCGGAGGTCCTGTCTGAGGCCTGCATGCTGGCCGGCTTCGACGTCAAGAAGAGCGAGATCCACGGCATGAGCCAGCGCGGGGGGAGCGTCGTCTCCCATGTTCGCTACGGCGAAGAGGTTTTCTCGCCGATCGTGCCGGAAGGGGAGGGGGACCTCCTATTCGGGTTCGAGCTGATGGAGAGCTACCGGTCGCTGCCGCTTTTGCGTCCCGGCGCCACCGTCGTTGCCAACGATCTCTGCATCCCGCCGCCGTCGGTACTCATGGGTAACGAGGCGTATCCCGAGGGGCTGGACCAGAAGATCGCCCAGAAGTTTCCCGACTTCATCCTGGTCGACGGCCTGAAGCTCGCCAACGAGGCGGGGAACCCGCGCGCTGCCAACACCGTTCTGCTCGGCGCGGTTTCCAAGCGCCTGAACCTCGAGGAGCGCTACTGGCTCGAAGCGATCGAGCGCATGGTCCCGAAAAAGGCGCTGGAAGTGAACCTGAAGGCGTTCGCCGCCGGAAGAAACCTCTAGGTTCGGTAATCCTCCCTCTCCTTCAAGGAGAGGGTCGGGGTGAGGATGGGGTTAAAGCTAGACTTCGAATATCCCCCTCCCCCTCCTTCCACCCCCTTGACGGGGGAGGGCCGCTGTGCTGAGATCGACGCTTTTCGGCTTGTATTTTTTATTGTCAAACTGGGAGGGGAAAGATGTTTTTCGACGAGGAGTTCGAGACGCTGCCGCGTGAGGCGATCCAGGCGTTGCAACTCAAGCGGCTGCAGGCGATGGTCAGTCGCGTTTACCACTGCGTTCCCTTCTACCGCGACTCCCTCGACAAGGCGGGAGTCGCTCCCGATTCCTTCAGGTCGCTCGCCGACCTGCAGCGCCTTCCCTTCACCTACAAGCAGGACATGCGCGACTCCTATCCCTATCGCATGTTCGCCGTCCCCATGGAGGAGATCGTCCGCATCCACGCCTCCTCCGGCACCACCGGCAAGCCGACCGTCGTCGGCTACACCAAAAAGGACATCGACAACTGGGCGGCGCTCATGGCCCGCTCCTTCGTCGCCGCCGGGGTCCACAAGGGCGACATCATCCACAACGCCTACGGCTACGGCCTTTTCACCGGCGGTCTGGGTGCCCACTACGGCGCCGAGCGCCTCGGGGCCTCCGTCATCCCCATGTCCGGGGGAAATACCCAGAAACAGATCATGATCATGCAGGACTTCGGCTCCACCGTCCTCACCTGCACCCCGTCCTATTCGTTGTTCATGGCCGAGGCGGCCAAGGAAGAGGGGATCGACTTCAAGCAGCTCAAGCTGCGGGTCGGGATCTTCGGCGCTGAGCCGTGGTCCGAGGCGATGCGCAACGACATCGAGAGCAAGCTGAACCTCTCCGCCGTCGACATCTACGGTCTCTCCGAAATCATGGGCCCCGGCGTCGCCATCGAGTGCGCCGCCGCCAAGAAGGGGCTCCACATCTGGGAGGATCACTTCATCCCAGAGATCATCAACCCCGAGACCGGCGCGGTGCTCCCCGAAGGTGAGAAAGGGGAGCTGGTTATCACCACCATCACCAAGGAAGGGATCCCGCTGATCCGCTACCGGACCCGCGACATCACCTCGCTTACCTACGAGCCCTGCGTCTGCGGCCGGACCCATGCCCGGATCGCCCGGATGAGCGGCCGCAGCGACGACATGCTCATCATCCGCGGCGTCAACGTCTTCCCGTCGCAGATCGAATCGATCCTCATGGGGGTGGAAGGGGTCGAGCCCCACTACGTCCTCATCGTCGACCGCAAAGACATGCTCGATACCCTGGAGGTCCAGGTGGAGGTCGGCGAGGAGATCTTCTCCGACGAGATCAAGCACCTGCAGGCGCTTTCGTTCCAGATCGAGAAGAAGATCAAGGAGATGCTCGGCGTCACCTGCAAGGTACGCCTGGTCGAGCCGAAGAGCATCACCCGCAGCGAAGGCAAGGCAAAGCGAGTCATCGACAACAGGCCCAAGGCTTAAAAATAAGGGGGAACCGGGAATGCACGTAGAACAGATCTCCGTATTCATCGAAAACAAGTCCGGCAGGCTGGCCGAAGTGACGCGCATCCTCGGGGAGGCAGGCATCAACATTCGCACCCTCTCCCTGGCCGACACTTCCGACTTTGGCATCCTGCGCCTCATCGTCAACGACGCCGAGCAGGCCAAGGGGGTGCTCAAGGAGCGTGGCTTCACCGTAAGCAAGAACGAAGTCGTCGCGGTGGAGATTCCCGATCGTCCCGGCGGGTTGGCCGAACTGCTCCAGGTGCTGGACGGCGAGTCCATCAACGTGGAGTACATGTACGCCTTCGTGGAGCGCTCCGGCGAGAACGCCGTCATGATCTTCCGTTTCGAGGAGACCGAGCGCGCCATTACCACCCTGACCGGCAAGGGGTTCGCGATCCTGCCGGGGGAAAGGCTGTATTAAAAGCGGGGATCGGGGGTCGGGGATCGGGGAAAGGCTTTAATCGGTCCACTCCGTCCACCTCATCCAAGGAGCCCAGCTACCGCGCACGTCACTGCTATTGTCCGCAGCATGGGTTATTGCTTCGTGGGGTCCACGAAGACCCTTGCTGCATTTGCATTCATTCGGGAGGTTGTCAATGAGGAAACTAGTAGGGCTTGTCTGTTGTTTCGTGCTTCTTTGCTGCACCAGCGCCGCCTTCGCAGCCGCTCCGATCCGGATCGGCGGCCTCTTCGCGGTCACCGGTCCCGCCTCCTTTCTCGGTGAGCCGGAAAAAAACACCCTGGAAATGCTGGTCAAACAGGTCAACGCCAGGGGGGGCATCAAAGGCTCCAAGATCGAACTGGTCGTCTATGACACCGGCGGAGACGCCACCAAGGCGGTCCAGCTCGCCACCAAGCTGATCAAGAATGACAAGGTCGTCGCCATCGTCGGTCCGAGCACCACGGGCGAGACCATGGCGGTCATCCCGGTCTGCGAAAAGGAGCAGATTCCGCTGATCTCCTGCGCCGCCGGCATCAAGATCACCGACCCGGTCAAGAAATGGGTCTTCAAGACCCCGGCCAACGACCACGTCGCCGCCGAGAAGATCCTGATCCAGGCTCAGAAAGCCAAGCAGAAAACCCTCGCCATCATCACCGTTTCCGACGCCTTCGGGGCTTCCGGCCGCGAGCAGCTCAAGCAGATGGCCGCCAAGCGCGGCTTCAAGATCGTCGCCGACGAAGTGTACGGTCCCAAAGACACCGACATGACCGCCCAACTCACCAAGATCAAGGCGGCCAAGCCGGATGCCATCATCTGCTGGGGGACCAACCCGGGTCCGGCGGTCATCACCCGCAACATCAAGCAGCTCGGCATCAAGACCCCGGTCTACCAAAGCCACGGCGTTGCTTCCAAGAAGTACATCGAGCTCGCCACCCCCGAAGCTGCCGAAGGGGTGATGCTCCCCGCCGGCAAGCTTGCCGTGTACCACCTCCTCAAGAAAAACGATCCCCAGGCCAAAGTCCTCAAGGAATACGCCGACTCCTACCGCAGAAACTACAACGTCGAGCCCTCCACCTTCGGCGGCTATGCCTACGACGGGTTCGCGCTCATTGCGGCCGCAGTGAAGGGTGGCGCCCAGACCCCGGCGGCGATCCGCGACGGTATCGAGAAAAACGGCAAGATGGTCGGCGTTTCCGGCATCTTCCACATGAGCGCGGCCGACCACAACGGCCTCGATCTCTCCGCCTTCGAAATGGTCCAGGTCCGCAAGGGCGACTGGGTCATCATGCACTAAGCCAGGTTGCACCAATACTAAGGAGGTACCAACGTGAGAAAACTGCTTTCGACCTGCCTTGTAGGGTTCTCCCTGATCCTTGCCGCGTCGCAGGCCTTTGCCGCAGCTCCGATCAAGATCGGCGCCCTTTTCGCCGTCACCGGTCCCGCTTCTTTTCTGGGTGAGCCGGAGCGTAACACCGCCGTGATGGTCGTCGACGAGATCAACCGCGCCGGTGGCATCCACGGCCAGAAAATCGAGCTGATCACCTACGACACCGGCGGTGACGCCACCAAAGCGGTGCAGCTCGCCAACAAGCTCATCAAGAACGACCACGTGGTCGCCATCATCGGTCCCAGTACCACCGGGGATACCATGGCGGTCATCCCGGTGGTTGAAAAAGCCCAGATTCCGATGATTTCCTGCGCCGCCGGCATCAAGATCACCGATCCGGTGAAAAAGTGGGTGTTCAAGACCGCCCAGAACGACTCCCTCGCGGTGGCCCGTATCTTCGAAGAGCTCAGAAAGGAGCGCAAGACCAAGGTCGCCATCCTGACCGTTTCCGACTCCTTCGGCGCTTCCGGACGCGAGCAGCTCAAGGCCCAGGCTCGCCGCTACGGGATCGACATCGTGGTCGACGATACCTACGGCCCCAAAGACACCGACATGACCGCACAGCTCACCAAGATCCGCGGCTCGCACGCCCAGGCGGTGATCTGCTGGGGAACCAACCCGGGTCCGGCGGTGGTCGCCCGCAATGCCAAGCAGCTCGGGCTGACCATCCCGGTCTACATGAGCCACGGCGTCTCGTCGAAGAAGTTCATCGAGCTTGCCGGTGACGCGGCCGAGGGGATCCGCCTGCCGACCGGCAAGGTGCTGGTTGCCGATCTGCTCCCCAAAAGCGACAAGCAGAAGGCTTCTCTCCAGGCGTTCATCCGGGATTACAAGAAGCACTACCGGACCGAGGGCGACCACTTCGGCGGCCATGCCTGGGATGCCATGATGCTGCTCAAGGAAGCCATCTCCCGCGGCGCCACCACCCCGGCGGCGATTCGCGGCCAGATTGAAGCAACTCGCGGCTTTGCCGGCATCGGCGGGGTCTTCACCTATTCCGCAAAAGACCACGCCGGTCTCAACAAGGACGCCTTCGTCCTGGTAGAGGTACGCAAGAAGGGCTGGACCCTGGTCAAGTAAAGAGGCTTCATGGAGTTGCTACAGTTCGTCATTTCCGGTCTGGCGACCGGGTCGATCTACGCCCTGATCGGGCTTAGTTTCGCCATCATCTTCAACTCCACGGGAATCATCAATTTCGCCCAAGGGGAGTTCGTCATGCTCGGTGGGGTGCTGACCATCTGCGCCATCACCCTGCTGAAACTCCCGCTTTTGGCGGCGATCCTCGCGGCGGTCGCCGGAACCACCCTGGTCGGGATCATCTTCGAGCGTTTTGCCATCCGCCCGTTGAAGAACGCGACCCCGCTTTCCCTGATCATCATCACCATCGGCGCCTCCATCCTGATCCGCGGCGTCGTGATGCTGCTTTTCGGCAAGGACACCCAGGCGCTTCCCGCTTTCTCGGGGACCACCCCGATCGAAGTGGGAAGCGCCACGTTGTTGCCGCAGCATCTCTGGATTTTCGGGGTGACCATCCTGGTCATCATCGGAAGCCGGCTTTTCTTTCACCACACCATTACCGGCAAGGCGATGCGCGCCTGCTCCTTCAACCGCCGTGCGGCGAGCCTGGTCGGGATCAGCGTCTGGAGGATGGTCTTGCTCTCCTTCGTGATCAGCTCCGCGCTCGGCTCCCTGGCCGGGGTGATCATCGCCCCGTTGACCATGACCGCCTATGACGTCGGGGTCATGCTCGGGCTGAAAGGCTTCTGTGCCGCGATCATGGGGGGAATGGGGAGCGGGCTCGGGACCGTCCTGGGCGGGCTTATCCTGGGGATCCTCGAATCTCTCGGGGCAGGGCTTCTCTCGTCGGGTTACAAGGATGCGATAGCCTTCTTCATCCTGCTCTTGATTCTGTTCGTGCGTCCGCAGGGACTTTTCAAGAAGGGCGAAACCGAAAGGGTGTAGTACCTCAAGTCCCCCTTTGCGAAGGGGGACTTAGGGGGATTTGCCGTTAAGGTTTTGATCTTCAGTAAAGTCAGGACCTGACACCTCAAAAGCAAATCCCCCCCGCCCCCCCTTTGTCAAAGGGGGGGGCAGGGTTTCTGTGTACCCCCCGTCTTTGGGGCGGGTTTCTGTCTGTGGCTAAAAAAAAGAAGGTCGCTTTGAAATCGGATAAGATCAAGTTTCTTGTTTTTTGCCTGGTGGTACTCCTGGCACCGCTTCCTTTTGCCAAGGGGTATCTCAGTAACGTGCTCATCTTCGTCGGCGTTAACAGTATGCTGGCGCTGGGGCTCAATCTCCTGCTCGGCTACGCGGGACAGATCTCGCTCGGCCAGGCGGCATTTTTCGGCCTGGGCGCCTACGGCTCCGGGGTCCTCACCACGCAGTTCACGATGAACCCCTGGCTTGCCATGGTGTTGGTTGCCGTCTCGGTCGCGCTGTTCGCCTTCCTGATCGGTTTTCCGGTGCTCAAGCTCAAAGGGCACTACCTGGCCATGGCGACCTTGGGCGTCGGGATCATCGCCAACATCGCCTTCAACGAAACCGTCGATCTTACCGGCGGCCCCTCCGGGCTCTCCGGGATCCCCAACCTCAGTATCGGCGGCTTCACCTTCGACAACGATCTCAAAAACTACTACCTGGTCTGGGGATTTGCCCTGGTGGCCATCCTCCTCTCCCTCAACCTGGTCAATTCCCGGGTAGGGCGGGGCCTGCGCGCCATCCACGACTCCGAGGTCGCCGCCCGCGTCATGGGGGTCAACGCCCGGATCATGAAGGTCCAGGTCTTCACCTTTTCCGCACTCATTTCCGCGCTCGCCGGCAGCCTCTACGCCCACGTGGTTACCTTCATTTCCCCGACCTCGTTCAGCTTCGCCGTGTCGGTGGAACTCCTTACCATGGTGGTCATCGGCGGGTTGGGGAGCGTCTACGGCTCGATTCTCGGTGCGCTGCTGCTGACCCTGCTTCCCGAGCTGCTGCGTGCCTTCCAGGACTTCGACATCATCGTGTACGGGCTTTTGCTGATCTCCATGACCATCTACCTCCCCGGTGGATTGGTCCGGGGCATCCCTGAACTGTTCCGGCGCCTGGTGCCGGCAAGGAGGGGCAATGCTTAGGCTCGAAGGGATCGGCAAAAGATTCGGCGGGCTTACCGCGCTCTCCGGCATCACCTTTTCGGTCATCGAGGGGTCGATTACCGGCATCATCGGCCCCAACGGTGCCGGCAAGACGACCCTCTTCAACGTCGCCACCGGCATTTATCCCCCTTCCGAGGGCGCCGTTCTGCTGGGGGAGAAGAACATCTCCGCCCTCCCTCCGGAGCGCCGGGCCCGGATCGGGTTGGTCCGGACCTTCCAGAACATCGAGCTTTTCGGCAAGATGACCGTCTTGGAAAACGTGATGGTGGGGCTGCATACCCAGAGCAAGTGCGGCTTTCTGGCCTGCTCGTTGCGGATGCCCTGGCAGATGAGCGAAGAGCGGCGAATCCGGGAAAAGGCGTTGGAATGGCTGGATTTTGTCGGCATTCCTGATCTGGCCGACGTCGAGGCCGGGGCGCTTCCTTTTGGCAAAGGACGTCTCTTGGAGATCGCCCGGGCGATGGCGCTGGAGCCGAAGATCCTGCTGATGGACGAACCCGCCGCCGGCCTGAACAGCCGGGAAACCGCCGAACTGGCGGAGCTGATCAAGAAGATCCGTGACCTTGGTGTCACCGTGGCCCTGGTCGAGCACGACATGGACCTCGTGATGGACATCTGCGACCAGATTGTCGTTCTCAATCTAGGAACCATGCTTGCCCAAGGGACTCCAAGGGAGATCCAGGAGAACCCTGAGGTCATCGCGGCATATCTGGGAGAGAGCGAAGACTAACAGCCGACAAGTCTCCCGTTGCGAAGGGGGATTTAGGGGGATTTGCCTTTCAGGTTTTTGTCTTCCCAGAGGCAGAAAAGAACCTTTACAGCAAATCCCCCCCCAGCCCCCCTTTGTTAAAGGGGGGAGATATTGATTTGAGCCCCTCTCAGAGGGGTAGCCTTCAAAGAAACGGATTTACATGCTTCGTATCCGAAATTTAAATGCTTACTACGGGAAGGTGCACGCGCTCAAGAACGTGTCGCTGCACCTGAACCGGGGCGAAATCGTCACCCTCATCGGCGCCAACGGCGCAGGCAAAACGACGCTTTTGAACACCCTGTCGTCCGTCATCCCCGGCGCCGATGGTGACATCCAGTTGGATGGAAAGCCGATCCTCGGCCTGGCGCCGGACAAGGTGGTATCCCTCGGGCTTTCTCAGGTGCCGGAAGGGCGCCAGGTCTTCAATCCGCTGACCGTCGAGGAAAACCTGGAACTGGGTGCCTATCTTCGCTACCGTGCCGGTGGGAAGCGCAACGAGATCGCGGCCGACATGGAGCGGATGAACCTGCTGTTTCCCCGACTGAAGGAACGGCGTCGTCAGGCGGCCGGGACCCTTTCCGGCGGCGAACAGCAGATGCTCGCCATCGGGCGGGCCCTGATGGCGCGGCCGCGGCTGTTGCTTCTCGACGAGCCCTCCATGGGGCTGGCACCGCTGGTGGTACAGGAGATTTTCCGGGTCATCCAGCAACTGCGCGCCGAGGAGGGGACCACCATCCTGCTGGTAGAGCAGAATGCCCGCGCTGCGCTGAAAATCGCCGATCGCGGCTATGTGCTCGAGACCGGAAAAGTTGTCCTCGAAGGAAAAGCCGCCGAACTTTTGGAAAACAAGGATGTCCAACGCGCCTACCTTGGGCACGAGAAGAAAGAAATCTGGGAAAAATAGGCATTGAGCAATGATCAAAAAGCAAAGAGCTGTCTCTAGTTTCCTGCTCATTGCTCATTGCTCATTGCTCTTCGCTCACTGCAAAAGGGGTTTTTTAGATGGCTATCTGGGAACCGGAATATGAATGCATGCCGCGGGAGGAGATCGAGCAGCTTCAGCTCGAAAGACTCCAGGCTACTTTGAACCGCGTCTACAAGAACGTCACCTGCTACAGGAACAAGTTCAAGGAGCTTGGCATCGTCCCTGAGGACGTTCGCTCCCTGGCGGACCTCTCCAAGCTTCCGTTCACCACCAAGGAAGATCTCCGGCTCAACTACCCCTACGGCATGTTCGCCGTTCCGCTGCGCGAGGTGGTCCGGATCCATTCCTCCAGCGGTACGACCGGCAAGCCGACCGTCGTCGGTTACACCCGCCACGACCTCAAAGTCTGGTCCAGCCTGGTCGCCCGTTTCATGACCGCCGCCGGCGTCTCCCACGACGACGTCGTCCAGATCGCTTTCGGCTACGGCATGTTCACCGGCGCTTTCGGCCTGCACTACGGCTCCGAACTGATCGGCGCCTCCGTCATCCCGATGGGGGCCGGCAACACCGAAAAGCAGATCATGATCATGCAGGATTACCGGAGCACCGCGCTCGTTTCCACCCCGAGCTACGCGATCACCATCGCCGAGCGGATGGAAAAGATGGGGGTCGATCCCAAGACCCTGTCGCTCAAGGTCGGTCTCTTCGGGGGCGAGCCGTGGTCCGAGGCGATGCGCAAGGAAATCGAGAGCAAGCTCTGCATTTCGGCCACCGACAACTACGGGCTCTCCGAAGTCATCGGACCGGGTGTGGCCGGCGAATGCCAGGTGAAGAGCGGCATGCACATCTCCGAAGACGCCTTCATCGCCGAAATCATCGATCCGGAAACCGGCGAAACGCTCCCCCCGGGAAGCGTCGGGGAACTGGTGCTGACCTCCCTCACCAAGGAGGCCTTCCCGATGGTCCGCTATCGGACCCGCGACATCACCTGCCTCGACTACACCCCGTGCCAATGCGGCCGGACCACCGTGCGGATGCGCAAGACCATGGGGCGCTCCGACGACATGCTCATCATCAAGGGGGTCAATGTCTATCCCTCGCAGATCGAGGATGTGCTCATCGCGATCGAGGGGTGCCAGCCGCACTATCAGCTCGTGGTCGACCGGAAGGGGTCCATGGATACGCTGGAGGTGCAGATCGAGGTAACCGAAAACATCTTCTTTGACGAGATGAGGATGCAGAAGGCCTTCCTCGACACCGTGGAGCGGCGTCTGGACTCGGTCCTGGGGGTCGGCGCGGTGGTGAAGCTGGTCGAGCCGAACAGCATCCCGCGCGCCGAAGGAAAGGCATCCCGGGTCATCGACAAGAGGCGGATCTGATTGCCGCCGTCGCGCACTGTCTTAAAAAAAATCTCTCAGCAGGTTGGCAACTGAATACTTTGTAGTAACCTTCTACTTCAATTTTTTCAGTCAATCATCCCAAGGAGGAATTACATGAAAAAGGCAGTAACTCTCGGTGCGGTTCTCCTCTCCATTTCCGCTCTCAGTGTCAACGGCTATTGCGACGTGAAGAAAGGGCAGAAGATCAACGGTGCGACCGAGTTCCAGGAGCACTGCGCTTCCTGTCATCCCAAGGGTGGCAACATCGTCAATGCCAAGAAGCCGCTGAACAAGAAAGCTCTCAATGCCAATGGCATCCGCACCGCCAAGGACATCGTGGCGAAGATGCGGAATCCCGGACCGGGGATGACCAAGTTCGACGAGAAATCCGTTCCGACGGTCGAGGCCAATGCCATCGCGGAATACATTCTGAAGACCTTCAAGTAACCCTTCAGACATAACAAAACAAAAAGCACCTGCCGGATACGCTCCCGCAGGTGCTTTTTGTTTTGGGGGACTTTATTCCGGTGGGAGCGCCATTCCTGGCGCGATCCGCCGCAGGCGGTAAGGAAACGGGTCATTCGCGCCCGGAAAGGCGCTCCCACCGGGTAGGGGCCGACGGTGGTCCGATGGCCACAGAGCGACGTTTGCCTGAACCGTGGACCGTCGCGTTTCGTGCCTCAACGCGACCTACGTCATCTCTTCTTCCGACTGCGGGGGCGGGCCGTTGAAGCCTCGTCCCTTGGCGATACCCAGATGCAACGCCGCATTGATCAACCCGATGTGGCTGAGCGCCTGCGGAAAGTTCCCGATGAGCCGCCCGTTGCGCGGGTCCACCTCCTCGGACATAAGTCCGAGCGGACTTACATGCTGCAGCATCTCGGTGAAAACCCGTTCCGCTTCCTCGGTCCTGCGGCAGACCGACAGCGCGCTCACCAGCCAGAAAGAGCAGAGGATGAAAGCTCCTTCCTTGCCCGCCAACCCGTCATCGGCACGGTAGCGGTAAAGGAGGCCGTTTCCTGCCGAAAGTCCCTCCATCACCGCATCGATCGACGAATGCACCCGCGGATCGTCCGGGGGCAGGAGCCGGTGGATCGGCACCAGCAGCGCGGTGGCATCGAGGTCCTCCCCACCGAAGGCTTGCACGAAGCTGTTAAGCCGCTTGCTGAACCCTTTATCCAGGATGGCCTGCTTGATCTTGTCGGCCCCCGCCCGCCATTCCGCAACCGGTCCCTTCAACTCCCGCTGGGTGGCAAGTCTGGAGGCGCGGTCCAGGGCTACCCAGCACATCAGCTTGGAATGCACGTAATGGCGCGGGTCGGTCCGCATCTCCCAGATGCCGCGGTCCTTCTTGTCCCAGTTCTGCAAAACGAATTCGCAGATCCGCTGCACCATTTTCCAGACCTGCGGCTCCACGTCGCCGCCGAACCGCCAGGTTTCAAAAACGGTATTCACCAACTCTCCGTAGATGTCGAGCTGGGTCTGCCGCGAGGCCTTGTTTCCCACCCGCACCGGAGCCGAAAACCGGTACCCGGAAAGGCCGTCCAGCAGCCCCTCCTCCGTCTGGGCCTCGGCATGCAGCGGGTAAAAGGGCTGCAACCCTTCCAGGTTCTCGACCCGGCGCAGAATTTCCAGTACCCAGTGCCGGTATTTAGCCGCGTCGGCTGCATAGCCAAGATGGAACAGGGCCTGTGCCGTGAAGGATGCATCGCGGATCCAGGCGAATCGGTAATCCCAGTTCCTGATACCTCCGATCGACTCGGGCAACCCCAAGGTGCCGGCCGCAGCTATCCCGCCCGTTCCCGGATTCACCAGCAGCCGCAGCGCCAAACCGGAACGCACCGCGAGATCGACACATAGTTCATGGTGCACCGATTCCGAGCGCTGATGCCCCTCGCTCCAGGACTGCCAGAAGCGTACGGTCCGTTTCAGGAGCCGTTCGCACTCCCTCGGCTCCGGCGCGTTCCCCCCTTCCCCCCACACCAGGACCACCCACGCGGTTTCATGCTCATGCAGGGTGAGCTTTCCTGCGGCAGCACCGTCCTTAATATCCAATTCCCCGCCAAAAATCTTCACCGTGATCCGCCCGCTGTGCGCCACCAGGGCAGCGCCCTCACGGCGGACCTTCCCTTCAGTTCGCCCATAGTCAAAGCGAGGATGGAAGGTGACCCGAAAGGTGCTGTCGCGCCTTTTGCCGTGGATCTTGCGCAGCAGCATCCGGTGTTCCAGCCCGGCCTCCAAAGGCGGCATGAAGTCGGTGAGGCTTGCCTCTCCCATTGCGGTCGTGAAATCGGTCACCAGGACGTTGCTGTTTTGCAGATACCTTTGCACCGACTGGAATTTGAGTGCCGGCGCAATACCGAAGGTGCCGCCCCGGTCCGGATCGAGAATGCCGGCGAATACCGAGGGGGAATCCAGGTAGGGGAGGGGGAGCCAATCGACCGAGCCGTTGCGACCGATGACGGCGCAGGTCTCCTGGTTGCCGATCACGCCATAGTCTTCCAGGTTGCTGAATACCTCATCCATGATGGGCCTCGGTGCGGAGAACGGTTTCCTGAGCAGGTGAGGGGGGGAAACAAACAAGACAGGCTTGCTCCGCCCCAGGTCGCGGACATTGGCATAGTTTAAGACTGGGCCTTGTGCTGTCAAATGAGAGCCTCGGGGGCGGCTGTTTCAGGAATTGAGGCTGAAGCAGGTGGTGGTGAAACGCCAGGGAGACCGAATCGATTCGGTTGGCTGTCTTTAACAAAGGTCAATTTGTGGTATGCATTGAACCTTATTTTCCACGACCTGCCCTGGACCGGGCAGCCGGAGGGGGAAGCGATGAAATTCGACCTGAACAAGTTAGTCTGGCCAGCGCTGCGCCAAGTCTCCAGTGGTGACGTAGCCGGCCTTGGAAAAGCCTCCTTTTCCAAGCGCACCGCCTCCCTTAAATCGCGTCTTTCCGACGCGGATCGGGTGGTCCCTTCGGTCTGCCCCTACTGCGGGGTAGGGTGCGGCCAGGAGGTGTACGTCAAGGACGAAAAGATCATGGACATCGAGGGAGACTACGCCTCCCCGATCTCCCGCGGCTGCCTCTGTCCCAAGGGGAGCGCCACGATGCAGCTGGTTACCGGTACCCACCGCCATCAGAAGGTGCTGTACCGGCGTCCTTACGGGACTAAGTGGGAAGAGATCCCGCTGCAGGACGCGATGGACATGGTCGCGGTCCGGGTGAAAAAAGCGCGCGATGCGACCTGGGAGGATCAGACGGGAAAAGGTCATCCACTGCGGCGCACCCTGGGGATCGCGCATCTGGGCGGTGCCACCCTGGATAACGAGGAGAACTACTTGATCAAGAAGCTGTTTACCTCTTTAGGGATGGTCCAGATCGAAAACCAGGCCCGAATATGACACTCCTCCACGGTCCCCGGTCTGGGGATCTCGTTCGGCAGGGGAGGGGCCACCACCTTTCAGCAGGATCTGCAGTTCAGCGATTGCATCGTCATCGAAGGCTCCAACATGGCCGAGTGCCACCCGGTCGGCTTCCAGTGGGTGATGGAGGCCAAACGCCGCGGGGCGACCATCATCCACGTCGATCCGCGCTTCACCCGCACCAGCGCGGTCGCCGACCTCCACGTCCCGATCCGCGCCGGGACCGACATCGCCTTTCTCGGCGCGATCGTCAACTACATCATCAGCAACGACCGCTGGTTCAGGGAATACGTGGTCAACTACACCAACGCCCCGGCCATCATCAACGAGAAATTCCAGGATACCGAGGACCTGGACGGCCTCTTCAGCGGCTGGGACGCCGAAAAAGGGCAGTACGATACCTCCTCGTGGGGGTACGAAGGGGTCGAAGTGTCGCCGGCGGCCGGGCACCGGGAGATGTTTTCCGGCGAGCCCCGCTCCGAGCGCGGCGCCATGCTCAGCGCGGAAAAGCTCGATCCGACCCTCAGCGATCCCCGCTGCGTCTTCCAGATCGTGAAGCGCCACTATTCCCGTTACACCCCGGAAATGGTCGAGGAGACCTGCGGGGTGCCACGGGAACTTTTCCTGAAAGTCGCCGAGGCCCTGTGCGAGAACTCGGGACGGGACCGGACCAGCGCCTTTTGTTACGCGGTCGGCTGGACCCAGCATACCGTGGGGGTCCAGTACATCCGAACCGCGGCGATCATCCAACTCCTGCTCGGCAACATCGGCCGGCCCGGCGGCGGGATCATGGCGCTTAGAGGGCACTCTTCCATCCAGGGCTCGACCGACATCCCGACCCTCTACAACATGCTCCCCGGTTACCTCCCCATGCCTAAGGCCACCTACGATACCGACCTCAACAAGTACGTCGAGTACAACAAGTCGGCGACCGGCTGGTGGAGCGAGTTTCCGAAGTACATCGTTTCGCTGCTCAAAGCCTGGTACGGAGAGGCGGCCCGTCCGGACAACGACTGGTGCTACGGCTACCTGCCGCACATTACCGGCGACCATTCGCAC
The DNA here is from genome assembly GCF_016458275.1 of Geomesophilobacter sediminis. Classification (GTDB taxonomy): domain Bacteria; phylum Desulfobacterota; class Desulfuromonadia; order Geobacterales; family Geobacteraceae; genus Geomesophilobacter; species Geomesophilobacter sediminis. The sequence goes on along the minus strand of NZ_JAEMHM010000003.1, from coordinate 226,835 downwards.
ATGGTGACCGTGGCGGCGATGGCGGACCGGATGGTGAAGGGGTATTTCGTCATGGGGGAAAACCCGGCGGTAGGATCGATGAATGCTGCCCTGCAGCGCAAGGGGCTGCGCGGGCTGGACTGGCTGGTGGTACGGGATTTCGCCCCCACCGAGACCGCGGAATTCTGGCGCAGCGCGCCGGAGGTGGTGCGCGGGGAGGTCACTCCGGAGCAGATCGGTACCGAGGTCTTTTTCTTCCCGTGCTCGGCCCACACCGAAAAAGACGGGTCGTTCACCAATACGCAGCGCCTGCTCCAGTGGCACCATAAGGCAATCGAGCCCCCCGGGGACTGCCGGAGCGAGCTCCACTTCGTCTATCATCTGGGCAAGCGCCTCAAGGAACTCTACCGGCATTCCGACGCCGCCAAGGACCGCCCGATCCTCGACCTGGCGTGGAACTACCGGGAGATCGGGGAAATGCAGGAGCCCGATGCCGAGGAGGTGCTGGCCGAGATCAACGGTTACACGCTTCCGGAGCGCAACCCGCTATCGGCCTACACCGAGGTAAAGGACGACGGGAGCACCGCCTGCGGCTGCTGGATCTACTGCGGCTGTCGCAAGGACGGGGTCAACCAGACCGCGCGGCGCAAGCCCGGCAGCGAACAGGACTGGGTCGCCCTTCAGTGGGGCTGGGCCTGGCCGGCCAACCGGCGCCTTCTCTATAACCGCGCCTCGGCCGATCCCGACGGGAATCCGTGGTCGGAACGAAAGAAATATGTCTGGTGGGATGCGGCGCAAAAGAAATGGACCGGTTTCGACACCCCGGACTTCATCGCCACCCGTCCCCCCGATTACCGGCCGCCGGAAGGGGCCGAAGGGATCGCCACCCTTTCCGGGATCGACCCCTTCATCATGCAGGCCGAAGGAAAGGGATGGCTGTACGACCCGAGCGGGCTTCTGGACGGGCCCCTCCCGACCCATTACGAGCCGCAGGAATCGGTATTGAAAAACCCCCTTTACGGACAGCAATGCAATCCGGCCCGGCTGGAATGGATCCGGCGCGACAATCCCTATCACAAGGCCTGGGGCGATCCTCATTATCCGTTCGTCGCCACCACCTACCGGCTCACCGAGCACCATACCGCAGGCGGCATGAGCCGCTGGCTCCCCTGGCTTAACGAGCTGCAGCCCGAGATGTTCATAGAGGTTTCTCCGGAACTTGCGGAACTTCGCGGGCTGGAAAACGGCGGCTGGGCCACGGTCAGCACCATCCGCGGCGAAATCGAGGCGCGGGTGCTGGTGACCGAGCGGCTGCGTCCGCTTAACATCCAGGATGAGGTACTGCACCAGGTCGGCATTCCGTACCACTGGAGCTGGATCGGGCGCTCCACCGGGGACGCGGCCAACGAGCTCACCGCTTTCGTCGCTGATCCCAACGTCAGTATCGAAGAATCCAAGGCCTTTTCGGTAAATGTCGTCGCCGGCCGTCGGCCCCCCGGGCCAAGGGCGGCCGCCGCCGCACCGCTCACCGAACCGTCCGGATTCGAGGATCCGCCGCGCGACCTGGAAGCGGTCCAGGGGAAACCGATCGGCCACCACGGCCTGCGCACCGGCAAGAAGGAGCTCACCGAGGAGGGTTGAGATGACGGCAACCGGATTTTTCACCGACACCACCGTATGCATCGGGTGCAAGGCGTGCGAGGTCGCCTGCAAGCAGTGGAACCAGCTCCCTGCCGACGGCGATTTCTTCAGCGGACGCTCCTACGACAACACCATTCACCTGGAAGCCACCACCTGGCGCCACGTTGCCTTTGTGGAACGGAGCGTGCCGCTTTCCGGCCGGACCACCGCGCATCCCTTCTCCTGGCTCTTCATGTCCGACGTATGCAAGCACTGCCGGCGCGCCGGCTGCCTGGAGGCCTGTCCCACCGGGGCAATCATCCGCACCGAGTTCGAAAGCGTCTACGTCCAGCCCGACGTATGCAACGGCTGCGGCTATTGCGTGGTAGCGTGCCCCTTCGGGGTGATCAACCGCCGCCAGGACGACGGCCGGGCCTGGAAATGCACCCTCTGCTACGATCGGCAGCGCGACGGGATGGAGCCGGCCTGCGCCAAGGCCTGCCCCACCGATTCCATCCTCTTCGGCCCGGTGGAGGAGCTGAAACGGCATGCCGAACTGCGCCTTGCCGAGCTGCACCGAAAGGGAGTCACCGAGGCGTATCTGTATGGAATGAAAGAGGAAGACCAGCCGGGAACCGAGGGGCTGCACGCCTTTTTCCTGCTTCTGGATCGGCCCGAGGTGTACAACCTGCCGCCGGACCCGGCGGTTCCCACCAAGAGCTGCGCCGTTTCCTGGGGATGCATGGCACTGGCGGCGGCCGGGATGGTGGCTGCGGGAATGGTCGCGGTGCGACGGGGAGGGGAGAAATGAACCTGCCATGGAGCCATGATCCGACGTTGGGAAGGGAGATGAATCCAGATTTCGCTGTGTTGACCGGCGAAGCCGCGGAGCAGAAGGTCAAACATCCGGAACCGAAGGGTACGACCACCACGCCGGTGCCGGTCTGGTCGACGGTTCCGTCGCTGTCGGTACAGCCGATCCCGGACTATTATCGACTCCCCTTGTTGAAGCAACCGGTGTGGATCTGGTCGGTGCCGACGTATTTCTACGTGGGAGGGCTTGCGGGAGGGGGAGCGGTGCTGGCGGCAGTGCTTCACGGCAAACGATCGCTGCGCACCCTTGCCTTTATCTGCCGGATCCTCGCCTTCGTCGGGACCACCATCGGCCCCGGTCTGCTCACTTGGGACCTCGGGAAAAAGCAGCGTTTCTACAACATGCTGCGGGTATTCCGGCCGACCTCGCCGATGAGCATTGGGTCCTGGGCGCTGGCCGGCTCCGGAGGGCTCGCTACGCTGGCGCTTTTGCAGGGAGACCGTGAAGAAGGGGCAGCGGTCCGCTGGGCCCTGGCCGGAGGCGGGCTGATGCTGGCCGGCTACACGGGGGTGCTGCTCGGCAACACCGCCAACCCTTTGTGGCACGGCGCGCGGCGGAGCCTCCCGGTGCTCTTTACCGCCTCATCCATGGCCAGCACGGCCGGACTTCTGGAATTTCTGCCGCTGAACCGATGCGAGGAGCAGGTGGCGGACCGTTTCGGGGTGATCGGGAAGATTGCCGAGACGGCGAGCATGGAGATCATGGAGCGCGAGGCGGGGCGAAACCCGGTTGCCGCCAAGGCCTTTGAGGAGGGGACGTCGGGGCTGCTCTGGAAAAGCGCGAAGGCGCTGGTCGTGGCCGGGACCGTGTTGAGCCTGTTGCCCTTCAAGGCGCGCTGGAAGCGCCGGCTGGGGGGGACCCTGACCACGGCAGGCGCGATTTGCCTGCGCTATGCGCTTCTCGAGGCCGGCAGGCAGGCCGCCCGCGACCCCCAGGCGGTGATCATCGAGCAGCGAAGCCGCAGGTGAGGATGGGGTTAACTGAAGATTGAAAAAAAACAACCTCTTAACGACCTGCTGCTTTCCTGAAAACGGCCATGCCCCCCTTTGATGGTGACATGGCCGTTTCTGCTATTTGTTCTCCGTCATCTTTTTCGCCACCGCCAGGTTGTGGTAGGCAATGGCCCTGATCTTGCTGACCTCAGCCGATGGCGGCAGCTTTTCCAGCCCGGCGAGGAACCGGTCCAGGTCGCTCCGCGCCTGCCCGGTCTTCTTCTCATCAAACGGAATCGAGAAGTCTATTCCCTTTACATCCCACGCATCCCGGGGCAGCACCGCAAAGGGTGCCAGGTCCTCTATCTTCCGGTTGGCAGCCAGCGCCGGAACCTCCCACTTGACCTCGCTGAACCGAATCCCGTCCCGATCCGCGGTCACCGTGTAGCTTCCCTTGAACGGCTTGGTGACGTCCTTTCCTTCGAAGTAGGTCCACTCCGATTTGCCCACCTGGGCATGAGATTCGTGGCAGGTGGCACAGCCGCGGGCTTTGCCTAGGGCATGGCTCAGCTTGTCCATCTGAACCCACAGGATCGCCTTGTTACCCGACGGAAGGTCGCTCCGGGTGCCGATCACGATGAAGGCGTCGTTCACGTCAGTGACGGTACGGGAAACCTCAATCGCCGGGGGCTCGCCGATCCTGACGTTGCCGGGAATCGACCTTTTGGGAATGGACCGGAAGAGCAGGCCGGTGGGACCAAGCTCCCGGGTCTGGTTCATAACCGCCATCGGGTAGGGCTTGACCCCGATCCAGCGGCCGACCGCGTCACGGATCAGTGTCGGCAGGTTCCGGGTCCCGTAGTACTCCTTGTGCTTGGCATACGGGGTTTCCACCCCCAAGGTGTTGCCGTTGCCCCAGAAGGTGTACTGGTAGGCGCCGGACACGGTTACGTGGCAGGCGGCGCAGTCGACGTTTGCGTGGGCGGAGCTTTTGACCGCCTGCACGATGTCGCCATGACAGGTGGCGCAGGCCGACCGCGCGTCGTCGGCGGCGAGATGGCCGAAGTTGTGATTGACCGGCTTGTGGCAGTCCAGGCACTGCACCCCTGCCTTGACGTGGGCGCCCTGCGGGAGCGAATTGGGGAACGAGTAGTCGCCCCGGACAAAGCCCGCGCCGCGGCGGCGGTCCATCGGCCCGGCGTGGCAGGTGCTGGCCCTCCCTCCGCCGTAACAACTGGCGGTGTCGGGTTTTCCGTAGGAGTGGCGCCCTTTCCCGGCGAAGGGGCGATAGTGGCAGTCGTTACAGCCGGGGTGGCACATGTTGCAACTGCGGTCCGAGGCGGCGTTCTGGTCGGCGCGGTAGGTGACCGCGGTCTGCCCCTTCAGGTTTTCGTAATTCTGCCCAAACCACATGCCGCAGTTCTGGGGGCCGGGGAGCATTTCCGACCAGGAGCGGAAGGCGCGCTGGTGTTTCATGAGCCCCTTGTCTGAGCTGTTGTAATCCTTCACCTCTTTTTCATGGCAGCGCCCGCAGGTCTGCTCGGCGATCTTGGGCGAGTAAGCCAGGGTTTCGGGATCCCGGTCGTGCCACTCGATACCGACGATCGTCTTGGCGCCGACCGCCTTCAGCTTTTCCGGATCACCCTTGGGAATCATCCGATCCATCCCGGCCCCCCGCGGGAGGATCGGCTGCAGCGCACCGGCCGACTCCCGGGAAAGTGCCTCCCCCTTTACCTTGGGGCCGACCGCGACCACGAAAGGACGGAGCATCCCCCGGTGCGACCCCTCCTTGATAGACTGCGAGCCGTCCCCCAGGTGGCAATCGACGCAGGTGGCGCCTTCCATGTGCGTTTCCCGGTCGACCTGGGCCGGGTCCAGGTACATCGATTCGGCGCCCAGCGCCTTCATCTTGCTTTGGTCACCGTGGCAGATCACGCACTGTGACTTCGCGTCGTATCCCCAGGCCGCGGAAGAGGTAGCCAGGATCACCAACAAGACGAGCCGCTTCATGTGTACTCCTTTTGCATCGTGTAAAAGACAGGCCGGTGCCCGCTTTTTTCGAAAGTTCTCCTAAAGGTCCTAAGGGGACAGGCACCAATTAATGTGCGAGGACCTTTATGGTGCACATTAAATGGTGCCTGTCCCCCTCTGCGTTTTGTCCCCCTCTGCGTTTAGAGGGCAGCCTGGAGGTATCTGGTCATCAGGCCCAGGGTACCGGTACAGAGCATCACTCCCGCGGCGGTGAGTACGACTCCGCTGGTGACCGAGGCGAGCCTCATGAACCGGTGCATCTTACGGAAGAATCCCAGGGCGCTGTTGATGGCAAGGGAAGTTATCAGGAAAGGGAGGGCCAGCCCGAAGGCATAGGCCGAAAGGAGGGTGATCCCGGTTCCGACGGAGTCGGTGGTACTGGCATAAACGAGGATGGAGCCAAGGACCGGACCGATGCACGGGGTCCAGCCGGCGGCGAAGGCGGTTCCGACCAGGAAGGATCCCAGCAGGCCGGCCGGCTTGTTGCGCAGATGCACCCTTTTCTCCAGGGAGAGGAAACCGAAGTTGAAAACTCCGGCAATATAAAGGCCCATGACGGCGATAAGCACCCCGCCGATCTTTCTCAGCACATCCTGGTAATCGGAAAGGAGGCTGCCCAGAAAGCTCGATGAAGCGCCCAGCAGGATGAATACCACCGAGAATCCGGCCACGAAAAGCAGTGAGTTTTTGAGGGTGGCGGCCAGTACCTGGCGCCGATTGTCAGACCCGGTAAGTTCCTCAAAGGAGATGCCGGTGATAAAGGAGAGATACGAAGGAACCAGGGGAATCACGCACGGGGAGAAAAATGAGAGGATCCCTCCGGCAAACGCCATGAACAAGGTAACGTCTTTCATGTCAGATCCTGCCGCTTAACGCCCGTTCGACGTCGTTTCTCAGACTCGTTTCCGAGTACAACCCCATAACCTTCTTGATGATTCTGCCGTCTTTCCCGACCAAAAACGAAACAGGGATGCTGGAGACGTTGCCGTAGGCGTCGATCACGTGGTCGGTGGCGAGGGCGAGCGGATAGGTCATCCCCATCTTTTGGACGAAGCCGGGGGGAACATCGTCCAGGGCGAGACCGATGACGGTAAACCCCTGCCGCTGATAGGCAGCGAACGTCCTTTGGAACCCGGGTATTTCCATGCGGCAGGGGGGACACCAACTGGCGAAGAAATTGACCAGGACGACCTTGCCGCGGTAATCGCCGAGGTCGACCCGGTTCCCGGTAAGGCCGCTGAGGGTGAAGTTGGGCGCCGCCTGGTGAGTGGCCGGCCGGTTGCCGGCAAAGGCGACCCGCTCCCGCAGCAACGGGAAAAGGTAGAGACCGATGGCGAGAAGAACCACGAGTTGGAGGGTGATTTTCCAGTATTTCATGCCGCTTTTCCTTTCTTGGTGCCGACCGCCTCGGATTCCTGTTCCAGCGCTCTTCCCGCGGCCCGCCATTCGGCAACGCCGTCCCGCAGCCGCCGCGTATCGAATCCCGCTTCCTTCAATATCTTCGCCGCTTTGACCGTACCGACGCAGAAGGGGCTCCGGCGGTAAATAAATACCGTCTTGTCTTTGGGCAGCTCCTTCAGGTGCGTCGCCAGTTCCTCAACCGGAATGCTCTGTGCCATCGGCAGATGGCCCGCCTCAAATTCCCTGGGCGGGCGGAGATCCACCAGGATGGCATCGCCGTTGCGGACCATTTCCAGAGCGTCCTCACCGAGGATCTGCCCCACCGAGACGACGTCCCGCTCGTATGCGCGCATGAGTTCACGGGCTACCGGATCCTCCTCCAGCGCGAAGTCGCGCAGCGCCATCCACAGGCGGATCGCCGGACCACTCCCCAGGGAGCAGAAGGCGTTGCGTCCCTCGCGGCGGATGTCGATCAGGTGCGCCTCGCGAAGGATCTTGAGGTGGGCGCTGGTGTTGGCCGAACTCTGGCCCAGCTCCTCGGCCAGATCATCAACGGTCCGGTCCCTTTGGCAGAGCAGGTTGAGAATGCGAACCCGCTGCTGGCTGGCCAGTGCCTGGCCGACGCGGGCAAACTGCTGATAGAGCAGGGGGGGGATGTTTTCCAAGTCCACGAAATACCTCTTTGCACCGGTTAGGTAAACAGCTGGGCCGGAGCCCGACGAGGCAAGTCATCGCCATCGCGGCTACCATATAATCAAATGATTATTTGAATGTCAACGGATTTTTGAAGTCAATGGACGGGCCGGCCACCCAGGTGCAGGAGCGACATTGTTACATAACGGACGGAAGCGGCCTTTCTTGTGGGAGCGCCATTCCTGGCGCGATCCGCCGCAGGCGGTAACTTCCAATGCCGCTAATCGCGCCTGGAAAGGCGCTCCCACAGGGTTGGCGCTACCGTGCTTTTTTATGGAGGTTAGGATCGCGGCAGGAATGTCGCTCCTACAGGGGGATGCACCAGTATTTGATGCTTTCGCAGGGGAATCAAATGAGGGTGATATGCAGGTGTTCAGGCCTTTGGCAGTACCGAACCAAACTCGGTGGGAGCGCCTTTCCAGTCGCGAATCACTGCCGCCATCGAGAGAAAAGCCGCCTTTGAATCAAGCCCCTTCCAGCAGTGCAAGGTATGCCGAAAGCAGCCGCGAGGTGTAGCCGGTTTCCTGGGTGAGGATGTAGAGGTTTCGCTGCAGGTTGAGCGGGGTGGCAACCTCGATGAGCCAACCTTGCAGGATCTCCCGCTGAACGGCGAGTCGCGACAGGCAGCCGACGCCCAATCCCGCCTCGACAGCCTTCTTGATCGCCTCCGTGTGCCCCAGCACCATGCCGATGTCATAGCGCAACCCGGCTTCATGCATGGCTTTTTCGAAGACTTCCCGGGTGCCGGACCCGCTCTCTCGCATGATCCACTTCAGATCTTCAAGTTCCGCGGCAGAAGCGGTACGCGGGTGCTTCGCCAGCGGATGCTCCCTCCCGACGATCACCACCAACTCGTCCTCGCGCCAGACCGAGACTTTCAGGGACTGGGAGTGCGGCGGGCCTTCCACCAAGCCGACGTCATATTCCCCCGATTCCACGGCCGTCTCGATTTGTTTGGTATTGGCGACCTCCAAAAGGGCCCTGGCCCGGGGAAAACGACGCTCGAACGCGCCGACCAGAAGCGGCAGCAGGTAATTGCCTATCGTGGTGCTCGCCCCGACCTTGAGCACCCCGACCGGCTCTTCCAGCGATTCGTCCAGGTACCTTTCGATCCGGGATACCTTTTCCAGGACATCGATCACGTCGGGGAGGATGTGACGGCCCCGGTCGTTCAGCAGGAGCTTTCTTCCTTTGCGCTCGAAAAGCGGGGCGCCTGCCAGTCGTTCCAGTTCGGCGATGGCCATGCTTACCGCCGACTGGGTGATGCCAATCGTTTCGCTGGCCCGGGTGGCGTGGCCGGTCTCGGCAACGGTGCGGAACACCGCCAACTGTCTCAGGGTGATTGCCATAGCAGCCTCATCAGTAAATATGATCAAAAAGATGAATATTTCGGATTTTTGTTTATACGCGGGAAGCTGTATATATGGCAACCATAATTGCTATGGAGGGAACATGAACGGAGAAAACCTCAAAAAGATGTTGTTCGTTGCCTGCCTCGTCGCCGCCGCTAGCCCTGAGGTAAGCACCGCCATGGCCTTGGTGACCGGGGTGCTTTTCAGCCTCATTCTCGGCAACCCCTGGCATCACGTCTCCGGGCGTTGGAGCAAGATGTTGCTGCAGGTTTCGGTGGTCGGCCTCGGCTTTGGCCTGAGCCTGGGGGAGGTGGCCCAGGCGGGGGGCGCCACGGTGTACTTCACCGTCATTGGCATCGGGATCACGCTTACCCTCGGCTATGTGTTGGGGAGGCTCCTCAAGGTAGACGGCAACACCTCCGCCCTGATCTCCTTTGGCACCGCGATCTGCGGGGGGAGCGCCATCGCAGCGATGGCCCCGGTACTCAAGGCCAAAGATCACGAGATTGCCGTGTCCCTGGCGACGGTGTTTCTCTTGAATTCGGTCGCGCTCCTCTTGTTCCCGGCTCTCGGGCACTGGATGCATTTGAACGAAAACATCTTCGGTACCTGGGCGGGTCTGGCCATCCATGACACGAGCAGCGTCGTCGGCGCAGCCGCCGCCTACGGCAAGCAGGCCCTTGCCGTAGGGACCACGGTGAAGCTTTCCCGAGCCATCTGGATCACCCCGGTTGTCATCGCGGCCGGAGCAATCAAGCGCTCCAACCATAGGGTCGGGGTACCCCTTTTTATCGTCGGTTTTCTCGTTGCCGCGACCATCCGCACCGTGCTTCCCCAGTTCCACCAGGTTTATGAAGGCGCGGCGAGTGTCGCCCGGCAGGCCCTGGTCGTCTGCCTTTTCTTGATCGGCGCCGGCTTGTCCCGGGATCTGTTGAAAAAGGTGGGCCTCCGTCCGCTCCTCCAGGGGGTGGCCCTCTGGTTTCTGGTCAGCTGCGTCACCCTCACCGCGCTGCTTCTGATCGGGATCCGGTGATGCCCTTTTAACAGGAAAATAATTCTAGTACCTGCGGAAATTAAATTATGTGGGAGCGCCATTCCTGGCGCGATCCGCCGAAGGCGGCAACGAGACGGGGTTTCGCGCCTGGAAAGGCGCTCCCACAGGAGGTACCACCTAAGTAAGTTCCGGAAAAAAAGAGAAGAGAGTAAGATGGTGGTGTGGTGATGCCATTAATGAGGAGGGCGCGCAAAGAAAGGGGGTGTCCCCGGGATGCTTGCTCACATGAAGCACGCGAACCCTCATCGAAATTCTGTCGGGCGCGAAGTCGACCAAGGCCCGAGATTACCACGCCCACCCGTTTCATGGTACCTGCTGCTGGTTCTGCCGTACCTCGCCCTGCTTTACCCCCCGCTTTATTCCCGTTACGAACCAACACTCTTCAGTTTCCCGTTCTTCTACTGGTACCAGTTCCTGTGGGTCCCTCTCAGTGCCTTGTCTACCGGTTTGGCTTATTACCTGATGAAACGCGGGAGGTGACGTAACATGGTCAACTGGTCCGCACTAACCGTATTTACCTTTTTCTTTCTGGCGGTGACCGTGATGGGATTTGCCGCAGCGCACTGGCGGCGGGGGGACCTTAACCTCCTCGAGGAATGGGGCCTGGCCGGGCGGCGCTTCGGAACCTTCATCACCTGGTTTCTGGTCGGCGGCGACTTTTACACCGCCTACACCGTGATCGCCGTTCCCGCGCTGGTCTTCGGGGTCGGTGCCGCCGGCTTTTTTGCCCTGCCCTATACCGTCATCGTCTACCCCTTCGTGTTTCTGACCATGCCACGGCTCTGGGCGGTCGCGAACCGGCACCGCTTCGTCACCCCCGCCGACTTCGTGAAGGGGCGTTACGGCTCCGGCGCTCTTGCCCTGGCGGTGGCCGTCACCGGCATGCTCGCCACCATGCCGTACATCGCCTTGCAATTGGTCGGCATCCAGGTGGTGATCCGCGCCATGGGCATCGCGGGGGCCGGGTGGCTTCAGGATCTGCCGCTGGTGCTTGCTTTCGCGATCCTGGCGATTTACACCTACACCAGCGGGCTGCGGGCACCGGCTTTGATCGCCTTCGTAAAAGACATCATGATCTACCTGATGGTGCTCGTTGCGGTGACGACCATTCCCCTCGCGCTGGGGGGTTACGGTGAGGTGTTCCGGTCCGCCGGCGTCGCCTTGGCCGCCAAGAAGCCGCCGGGCTACCTTATCCTGCCTCCTGCCGGATTCGGCGCTTATGCCTCGCTTGCCTTCGGTTCCGCCCTGGCTGCCTTCGTCTACCCCCATACCGTGACCAGCATACTCAGCTCCTCAAGCGGGAAGGTGATCCGGCGCAATGCTTTCCTGCTGCCGGCCTATACCTTTCTGCTCGGGATGATTGCCCTTCTGGGACTGATGGCTCTGGCGGCCGGGGTGCATCCGGCCACTCCGAACGACGCGGTCCCCCAACTGTTCCTAAAGGTGTTTCCATCCTGGTTCGCCGGGTTCTGCTTCGCCGCCATTGCCATCGGAGCACTCGTGCCGGCGGCCATCATGTCGATCGCGGCGGCCAACACCTTTACCCGCAACGTCTACCGTGAGTACCTCAACCCCGCCTGCACCCTTCAGCAGGAGGCGCAGCTGGCGAAGATCGTCTCGCTTTTGGTCAAGGTCGGGGCCTTGGCCTTCATCGTGTTCCTGCCGACCCAATATGCCATCCTGCTGCAGCTTTTGGGTGGGATCTGGGTTCTGACCACCTTTCCGGCGATCATCTTCGGGCTCTTTACGCGGTGGTTCCACCACCGGGCCCTACTTGCCGGGTGGCTAGGCGGGATGATTTCGGGAACGGCGATGGTTGCGGCCAACGGTTTCAAGTCGCCGGTCTATTCCCTGCACCTGGGGACCTTCACGTTACCCGCCTATGCCGGGGTGTTCGCCCTGGTGATCAACATCGTGGTCGCGGTGGCGCTGACACCGGTTTGCGATGCCTTGAGGATGAAAAGGCTTCCTGACGTGACCAAACCGCTCGATTACGAGGATGAAGGGGAGGAGTCGTCGTCACGTCCGGGGCGGGGACGGGAACTCACGCAGGCGGCACCCCGGGCAACGATCCCCAGCCTCCGATCGCTTTACCGGAGAAAGGGGCCGGAGGCTCGTTGATGGGCATAGGGGGAACGCGAGTTCCCGAGCGGCGCCTCGGGGACATTACCGGTTCCGGGCAATTCCCGGAAGCTCCAAAGAAAAGCCCCGCTCCGCCGATGCCGGCGGACGGGGCTTTTCTTTGACGTGGGGCAGAGCGGGGATCAGAAGAAGTAATAGGCGCAGAGCCGGATGGTGTTGTCCACGCCGGTGGCGTTTCGGCCCGCGACCCCGTTGACGTTGCCGTACTTGGTCTGGATGTTCTGGTATTCGGTGGCCAACCGGATCGCCGCGTTGAAATCGTAGGTCACGTTGCCCCAGGCCTGCTGGGACTGCCTTTGGAAGTTCGGAATGCCGACGAAGTCCTTGTTGTCGAATGTGTAACGAGTCCCGTAACCGCCGGTGATACCGAGGTCCTGGGTCGGGAAGTATTTCAGCTGGGCGATGAAGGCCCAGTTGCGCGCCGCGCTTTGGTGTCCGGCCGGGTCGTAGGTATTGGAAACGGTCCCCGGGGTGCCTCCCGGCGGGGTGGTGCCGACCACGGAAAGCGAGGTTGCGCCGCTGTAGGCGAGGTTGGCTGCGGCATAGGACTGCCCTTCGAACGCGATGGTCCCGGTCCGGTCGACGCCGTTGTGCGAGCCGTGGATCGGGATGAAGGTGTAGAGGCCATAGCCCCAGGTGTCCAGGGTGTGGTTGTTATTGCTTGGCGCCTTTTCCTTGCTGACCAGCCCGAAGAGCCCCACGCTGAACGGATTCATGGAGAGGCTCATGTATCCTGGCGCAGTGCCCAGGGACTTGTTGATGTAGAAGATCTGCCCGGCATAGTTCACGTTGGGACCGTACTCGCCGGTCACCGCGGGTGAGTTGTCGCCGGTTTGGGCCGGGTCCTGGAGGGCAACCACGAATTTTAACAGGTTGTTGGCGTCCAGGTTCACGGTCCGTGTCACCCGAATCTGGGGCACCCGCGGTCCGTACGGCGCGCCCTGCGGTGCCGCGGTCCGGAAATCCTCGGTGGACGCGATCATCGGGGCGAACATGTCCCAGTATTGCCCGAACAATACCTGGGTGTTGGGCCAATCCACCGTGCCGTAGGCATGGCGCAGCCTCGGCATCGGGCTTTCCGCCGCGGCGGAATTGTCGCCGTAGAAATCGACCTCGATGAGGGCGCCCGTCTTCGCGCCGGCGAGGGTAGGGCCGTCCGCCTTGAACCAGATGCGGGACTGTTTCAGGGAAAAGACCGACTGATTCTGACCGGCAAAGGTCGCCGAGTTGGGCCCGGTGCCGGAGATGGCCCGCGACGGGATGGCTCCCGAGATCGGGGTGATCACCCCGTTGGGGCCCAGGTTGACCGAGTTGTAGGCGTAGTCGAGCTTGACGTACCCGCCGATGGATAGCTTGAACTTGCTGGTCACCGGGCTGGACATCTTGCCGTAGAAGCCCGGCGCCACCTCAGGGGACGGATTCAGGTCGGTGTTGTATTCCGCTGCGGCGCCCAGGGTGGGAACCGCCCAGAGCAGGGCTGTCAGGGCCCAATGGTGATTTTTCATACGATAACCCTCCTAGATTGGTGTAGTTGCGACCTCGCCGGGATGGAAAAAAGGATTGCAGCCGCTGCTCGCCTTTCCCTCCCGTTCCAGCAGCATGTCCAGGGCCAGGGTCGCCAGGTCGTCGGCCATCGGTTCCATCTGGCCGTCCTTTTCCAGGTAAAAAAGCTTGAGGTAGCTGCCGCAGCTGTCGCACCCCTCCGCCTTCACTGCCCCGTCGGAACCTTCCAGGGTATAGTAGTCGACCCCCTGGGTGGCATCGCAGGCACTGCAGGTAAGGCGCACCAGGTGCCACTGCGATGCGCACAAAGAGCAGCAAAGATATCGCAATCCTTGTTCACTGCCACTAGCATGAACCACGCCCGCGACCGGCGGAGATCCGCATACCGGGCAGACCCCGCTCGGGCTCAGCCGGTTCCCGTCGGGTTCGTCCAGGCCCACCGCCATCTGCACCCAATAAACCTGCAGTGCTGCGGCAATGAAGGGGAGTTCGCCCGGAGCGACCCCCTCCAGGTTTCCGGCCAGAACCTGGTCGGCCAGACGCTCCAACCGGTTCTCGGTCGATGCCCGCAGGTCCGCGACGGTATCGCGCACCTCCCGGGGAACGCCGCCTTGGGAAAGCTCGTCGAGAATCGCGGTGAGCCCGGCACGCCAGGCCCCATCACGGCCCCAGCTTGCCGCGGCCAGAGGCGGCCCCCCGGGGGCGAAGACCGGGTCTATGGATCGCGAGGGTAGGGGGGGAAACCGGTCCAAGGCGTGCTGCTGCGCGTCGGACAAAAGGGCCAAAAAGGCGAGGTAGCTTCCCAGGGAGCTCTCCCGGGAGAGACGCCGCAGGCGAGCGGCGCGCTGGGCGAAGATATCCCGTCCCGGGCGAAGCAGCGGTTTGATCGATGCGGAGGGGGGCGTCAGTTCTCCCGGTGTCTTGATGTTGTTTCCGCTGTTCATTCATCCCTCCCGGTCATCTCCCGGAACCAGGCCGGGTGGTGTTGTTTGGCCCAGGCCCGCCGCACCCAGCCGTGCAGCATGGCGCCGATGCTCTCCTTGGTCCAGATCGCCAGGTAGATGTGCCCCATGATCAGCGCGATCATCACCACGCCCGCTGCCGCATGGATGACCGCGGCAAGGCGCACCACCGTGACCGGGAACAGAAACGAGAAGTAGGCGCGCCAGATCACGATGCCGGAGAGGACCAGCAATACCATGCAGCACACCAGCGACCAGAACATGAGCTTCTGCCCGCCGTTCAGCTTCCCCGCCTCGGGGAGGTTCCGGTGGTCCCCCCGGGCCAACTCTTTCGCGTGGCGCAGCCATTCCCAGTCGGTCGGGGTCAGGACGCTCGACTTCCGGAACCGGAAGAACATGCCGGTGAAGAAGAACAGGATCGCCACCCCGAAGAAGGGGTGCAGGATCCGGGTCCAGGTCCCCCCTCCGAAAAGCTGGTTGAAAGGATAGTAAAACGGGTGGAAGAAGACCAAACCGGAACCGGCCAGAAGGAAGAAGAACAGCGCCACCAGCCAGTGGTTGATCCGCTCCGCGGTGGTGAATCGAAGCAGTTTGTCAGGATCTGGTTTCATTCCTTGTGCTCCTTCTCGTTTTCCTCGTCGACTTCGTTGGGGCCGTTGGCCACGTAATGGGCGAAGGCGCCGACGGCGATCATCCCCAGGGCCAGCGAGGCGACCGGCTTGGCCGCGCCCTTCCACACGCCGACCAGCGGCCCGATGGCAGGATCTTTGGGAAGGCCGCAGTACATCTCAGGGCGGTCGGCGTGGTGCAGCACGTACATCACGTGGGTTCCCCCCACCCCCTGGGGATCGTAGAGCCCCGCCTTGGCGTAGCCGCGCTGTTTGAGGTCGACGATCCGCTCCTCGGCATGGCGGATCATGTCCTCCTTGCTGCCGAAAACGATGGCGCCGGTCGGGCAGGTCTTGACGCAGGCCGGCTCCAGTCCCACCGCCACGCGGTCCGAACAGAGGGTGCACTTGTACACCTTGCTGTCCTTCTTGGAGAGGCGGGGGATGTTGAAGGGGCAGCCGGTAATGCAATAGCCGCAGCCGATGCAGTTTCCTTCCTGAAAATCGACGATGCCGTTTCGGTACTGGACGATGGCTCCGGGGGCCGGGCAGGCCTTGAGGCAGCCCGGCTCCGCGCAGTGCATGCAGCCGTCCTTTCGGATCAGCCACTCGAGCCCCCGATCGGTCTCCACCTCGGCATAGCGCATCACCGTCCAGGAGTTCGCGGTCAGGTCGGCCGGGTTGTCGTAGACGCCATGGTTTTCCCCGATGTCGTCGCGGGTGTCGTTCCACTCCATGCATGCCACCTGGCAGGCCTTGCAGCCGATGCACTTGGTGACGTCGATCAGCTTGGCCACCTCGGTCGTCTGGCGCTGGCCGGGCGACGCTGTGGTGGTTGCGGAGCGGCGGGTAATATCCAGGGACTGGAGTGACATGTTCCCCCTCCTATGCCTTTTCTAGGTTCACCAGAAACGATTTGAATTCCGGGGTCTGGGTGTTCGCGTCCCCCACGAAGGGGGTGAGAACGTTGGCCAGATACCCCTTCCGGGCGACTCCTTTGAAGCCCCAGTGGATCGGGATCCCTACGTGGTGCACCGTCTTGCCGTTCACCTTGAGCGGCCGGATCCGCTTGGTCACCACCGCGACCGCCTTGATGCTCCCCCGATGGGACCAGACCCGGACCTTGTCGCCCCCCCGGATCCCTTTTTCGCGCGCCAGCTCCTCGCCGATCTCCACGAACTGTTCCGGCTGCATGATCGAGGAGAGCCGGGTGTGCTTGGTCCAGTAGTGGAAGTGCTCGGTGAGCCGGTAGGTGGTGGCAGCGTAGGGGTACTGCTGCCCCTTGCCGAACTCGTCGGCGTCGCCCCGAAACACGCGTGCCGCCGGATTGCTGATCACCTTGGGATGCAGCGGGTTGGTGTCGATCGGGGTCTCGAACGGCTCGTAGTGCTCGGGAAAGGGGCCCTCGGCCATCTTGTCCAGGGCGAAGAGCCGGCCCACCCCTTCGGCCTGCATGATGAACGGCCCCATCCCGTCGGCGGGGGCCGCGTCCGGCTTCAGGTCGGGGACGTCGGCACCGGCCCACTTGGCGCCGTCCCAGTAGACCAGCTTGCGCTTGGGGTCCCACGGTTTGCCGGTCGTATCGCAGGAGGCGCGGTTGTAAAGGACGCGGCGGTTGGCCGGCCAGGCGAAGCCCCAGTTCAGCGTGTTGCCCAGGCCGGAGGGATCGGAGTTGTCCCGCCGCGCCATGAGGTTTCCTTTCTCGGTCCAGGCGCCCGAATAGATCCAGCAGCCGCAGGCGGTGCTGCCGTCGTCCTTCAACTGCCCGAAGCCGTCCAGCTGCTGCCCCTTTTTCAGGATCACCTTGGTCGGGTCCTTGGGATCGGTCAGGTCTTCGAGCGCCTTGCCGTTGTATTCCATGGCGAGCTCTTCCGGCGACGGTGCTGCCGGAATCTGGTAGTTCCAGGTGAGGTTCGCGATGGCGTCGGGGAAGGGCCCCCCTTCCTTGCGGTACAGCTCGCGGATCTTGAGGAAGATTCCGGCCATGATCTCGGTGTCGGCCTTGGCCTCACCCGGCGGACGGGCACCCTGGTAGTGCCACTGCAGCCACCGGCCGCTGTTGGTGAGCGAGCCGTTCTCCTCGGCAAAGCAGGTCGAAGGGAGGCGCAGCACCTCGGTGCTGATCTTGGCGGAATCGACGTCGTGGTACTCGCCGTGGTTTTCCCAGAAACAGGACGTCTCGGTGGCCAAGGGATCGATCACCACGAGGTATTTGAGCTTGGACAGCGCCTTGACCAGCTTCGCCTTGTTGGGGACCGCGGCGAGCGGGTTGAACCCCTGGCAGAAGTAGCCGTTCAGTTGCCCCTGGGCCATCAGCTCGAAAACCTGGAGGATGTCGTAGACCTTGTCGAGCTTGGGGAGCCAGTCGAAGCAGAAGTTGTTTTCCTTGGTGGCCGCGGCGCCGTACCACGATTTCATCAGGCTGACGTGGAATTTCGGGTAGTTCTGCCAGTAGGACATCTGGCCGGGGCGCAGCGGCTTGATGGAGCGCTTGTCGAGGTAGGCCTTGAAGTCGGTCTCCTGTTCCCGAGGGAGGGTGAGGTAGCCGGGGAGAAGGTCGGACAAAAGCCCCAGATCGGTAAGCCCCTGGATGTTGGAGTGTCCCCGCAGGGCGTTGACGCCGCCCCCCGCCATGCCGATGTTCCCAAGAAGGAGTTGCACCATGGCTGCGGTGCGGATGATCTGGGACCCGGTCGAGTGCTGGGTCCACCCCAGGGCGTACAGGAAAGTGAGGGTTCGGTCGGGGACCGAGGTGGTGGCGATGATCTCGCAGACCTTGAGGAAGGTCTCCCGGGGGGTGCCGCAGATGTTGCTCACCGCCTCCGGGGTATAGCGGGAGAAGTGCTGCTTCATCAGTTGGAACACGCAGCGGGGGTGCTGCAGGGTCTCGTCCACCAGGGCATAACCGTCCGGCCCCATCTGGTAGGCCCAGGTGGAGCGGTCGTATTTGCGCCCGCCGGCGTCGTAGCCCGAAAACAGGCCGTCCTCGAACGTAAACCCCTCGGCCACCAGGAAGGAGGCGTTGGTGTAGGACTTGACGTACTCGTGCTGGATCCGGTCCTTGGAAAGGAGGTAGTTGATGACCCCGCCCAAAAAGGCGATGTCGGTGCCGGTGCGGACCGGCGCGTAGAGGTCGGCGACCGAAGCCGAGCGGGTGAAGCGGGGATCGATCACGACCAGGGTGGCCTGGTTGTGCGCCTTGGCCTCGGTAACCCATTTGAAACCGCAGGGGTGCGCCTCCGCGGCGTTGCCACCCATGACGATGATGACGTTGGCGTTCTTGATATCTACCCAATGGTTGGTCATCGCACCGCGACCGAAGGTGGGGGCCAAACTGGCCACCGTGGGGCCGTGTCAGACCCGGGCCTGGTTGTCGAAGGCGAGGACCCCGAGGTTGCGGATCACCTTGTGGGTGAGATACCCGGCTTCGTTGCTGGAAGCCGAGGCGGCGAGAAAACCGGTGGTAAGCCAGCGGTTCACCGTGGCCCCGGCGGCGTTTTTGGCGAGGAAGTTTCGGTCTCGGTCGTCCTTCATCCAGCGGGCCACCCTGGCGAAGGCCTCGTCCCAGGAGATCCGCTGCCAGCGGTCGGAGCCGGCAGCGCGGTACTCCGGATATTTGAGGCGGTTGGGACTGTGGATGAAATCGACCAGGCCGGCCCCCTTGGGGCACAAGGTGCCGCGGTTCACCGGATGGTCCGGGTCGCCTTCGATATGGAAGATGGAGGATTCGGCGTTTTTGGCGCGGTCGCCCAGGCTGTGCATGATGAGACCGCAGCTGACCGAACAGTAAGGGCAGGTATTGCGGGTCTCGCTGCTGCGGGCGAGCTTGAAGGCACGCACCTCCGCCTGGGCCTTGGTCACCGGAAAGCCCAGTGCCACCACACTGGAACTTCCCAAACCGGTGGCGCAAATTTTGAGAAAACGCCGACGTGTCACGTTCATGGATATGCCTCCTTGATGCGTCGCGACTGAATGTGTCCAGCTATGGAGATGCTTCGGAAAGGAATCGCAGTCGAGGCGTTGCCCGCCGATGCTGCATAGGGTTTGCCGATCATTGAATTTAAAATACCGTTACATTCGGCTATGTCAAACGAGGACAGGTCGTTAAAGGCAGAGCGAGCGCACTAAGAGAATGTTTCAATAGGGAAATGGTAACTATTACTAATTATCAAATTATTAGAGACCGGCTGTGCCAGTGCAAGATGGTCCGCAGGTCGCGTTGAGAATCGAAACGCGACGGTCCGATCGGGAATCGGTCCATCATTGCCAGGCTCGATCGGCAAGAGCGCCTTTTTCGTCGCGGTTACAGCGGTAGGGGTATCTGGGGAGGCGGAAGGTTAGGGGATCGGGCAGGGAAGGGCGGTTCCGGCACCAGTAGAGACGATGTGCCATAATGGTAAGATGAAATAGTGGTTCTACGTCAAAGCTTTCCACCCGGAGGTTGTATGACAGTCGAGCACCGACCCGATGAAGGTGCAGTTCCCTTGATAGTGCGAGAGATAAAGGCAAAGAGCATACTCTCTGCGTCAAAGATCTATCCCTATGTCATCAACCCGTATGTCGGCTGTCAGCACGCCTGTTCCTATTGTTATGCCCGATACATGAAGAAGTTCACCGGACACAAGGAGCCGTGGGGAAGCTTTGTGGACGTGAAGGTCAACGCCGCCGAGTTGCTCGCCAAGGAGGTCGGCAAAAAGAAAAGAGACTCGGTCTGGATCAGCGGCGTGTGTGACCCGTACCAGCCCCTGGAGGCAAAATACCAGCTGACCCGGCACTGCCTGGAGATACTGGCGCATAACGACTGGCCGGTGGTGGTGCAAACGCGATCCCCCCTGGTTTTGAGAGACCTCGACGTTCTCAAAACATTCAAGAGGGTGGAGGTCGGTTTTTCGGTGACCACCGCCGATGACGCGACCCGGCAAATATTCGAACCGCACGCGCCGCCGATAGCGCTGCGGATCAGTGCCCTTGCCGAACTGCACCGGGCCGGGATCCGGACCTATGCCATGATTGCCCCGGTGCTCCCCGGCGCCGAGGCGCTCGTTACCCGACTGGCCGGGGCGGTCGACTACATCCTGGTGGACCGGATGAACTATCACTACGCCGATTACCTGTACCGGAAGTACCACCTGGAAGAAAACCTGTCCGAGGGGTACTTCGTGTGGGTGAGCCAGAGCATCCGGTCGGACTGCTCACGACTGCAGATCCCTTGCACCGTTGTGTGCATGTAGGCATTTCACTTACTTGCAGAAATGCCGCCGCAGCAGGCATAATGAGGGAAGGCAACCGGCCGTCACCTGTCCAATGACGGGCAAGCCCGCTCCTGGCCGCTGGGGGAGGGGGAAAGCGCCGGACTTCGCCGTGTGAGGATTCCTTTGGATTCAAACTGCCCTATCGTCGAAAACGCCAACGACTGCATCATTTCCCTTAACAGCCAAGGTTGCGTGGTGGGCTGGAACCGGAAGGCCGCGACGCTTTTCGGATACCGCTTCACTGAGCTCCAAGACCGCCCGGTGACCCTGATTCTCCCGCAATTCCCGACCCTTGGCCCCGGCATTTCGCAGGCTGCCGCCCCCGTTCAAATGACGGGAGTGAAGAAAGGCGACGTCCAGTTCCCGGTCGAGGTTTCCGTCGGCAGCTATTCCTATGAAAAAGAGCTGTTCCACACCCTCGTCGCGCGGGACGTTTCCGAACGGCTGGAAAGAGACGAGTTCATCAGCGAAGCCCTTCGGATGGCTAAAAGCCCCACCCGGAAGGATTATCTGGATTCGGTGGTGCGACTGCTTCAGATCTGGAGCGGCTGCAGTTGTGTGGGGATCAGGATTCTCGACGCAGACGACAAAATGCCTTTCGAGTCCTACGTGGGGTTTGACCGGGAATTCTGGGAATGGGAAAACTGGCTCTCAACCAAGGAGGATTGCTGCATCTGCACCCGCATCATCACGGGAACAACCGAAGAGCAGGACGCGGCCATCACCACTGCTGAGGGGTCGTTTCGCACCGATAACATGGAGCGTTTTCTCTCGGCGCTCCCCGACCCGGAAAAAGACCGTTTCCGGGGCAATTGTCCCAGGTTCGGCTACCTCTCCATTGCCTTTACCCCGATCCAATACCGCGGCACGGTCTACGGCGGGCTTCACATCACCGACGAACGCGAAGCGATGTTGCCGCCGAGCAAGGTCCGCTTCGTGGAATCGATCGCCACCCACATCGGCGAAACGATCTACCGGATCGGCGTCGAAGAGGCGCTGCAAAAAAGCGAGCTCCGCTACCGCAACCTGTTTGAGGAATCCCCGATCGCCGTCCTGGAAGCGGACGTCTCCGACGCGATGCAATCCCTCGAGCGTTTGCGTGATGCGGGCGTTACCGATTATTCCTCATATTTCGTCGCTCATCCTGAGGCGGCAAAAACGTGCGGTGCCGGCATCAGCGTCATCGAACTCAACCATTCCATGCTGGAGCTGTACCAGGCGGAAACCGCCGAGCAACTCATCGAGTTTCTCAGGGTCGACGGCAACTACGACACCTTCCTCAGGTTGATCGCCGGTTCGGATCGGGAACCTGCCGACGTCGTCACCTCGGTCACCACCATGAAAGGAAACCTGAAGTTCGCGACCCCGAAACTTTCCCGGTTGGGTGCTGCCACCGGCTGCTGTGGGCGGGTCATCATTTCCCTGCATGATGTGACGGAGCGGAAAAGGTCGGAAACCGCCCTGCAGGAATCCCACGGGAGACTGCGGCAACTCGCCGCGCACCTGGAATCGGTCCGTGAGGAGGAACGGGTGAAAATGTCCCGTGAGGTGCACGACGAACTGGGGCAGATGGTGGCGGCGCTCAAATTCGATGTTTCCTTTCTGAAGGAAACGGCCCCCTTGTCCGGGCCCCAGGCGCATAAAATCGACGATATGGATGCCAACGTGACGGAGATGATTCGCACGGTGCAGCGCATATCCGCCGAACTGCGGCCCAAGCTCCTCGATGACCTCGGGCTGGTCCCTGCCATGGAGTGGCAGATCAAGGATTTTGCCCAAAGGACCGGGATCGCCTGCAGCCATAAGATGTCGCCGTCGCTGCCGCCGCTGGTTCCGGAATGCTCCACCGCCATTTTCCGTATCTTCAAGGAAGCCCTCACCAATATCCAGCGTCACGCCAACGCCAGCAAGGTGATGGTAAAGCTTCATCAGCTCAAACAGGAAATCGTCCTCGTGGTAACCGACAACGGCAAGGGAGTTGCCGTCGAGGACATCTTTGCCGAGGGTTCCTTCGGCCTGATGGGAATGCGCGAGCGGGCGTTTCTCTGTTCCGGGAAAGTCGTCATCGATAGTCCACCCGGGCAGGGGACCACGGTGCGGCTGCACATCCCCCTGGTAAAGGGGAATGTGCGGTGAGAACCCGTATGACCCCGATCCAGGCGCTACGCCAAGCACTTAACACCCTCCACCTCTACGGCGGAGGGTGTTTTTTTGCCATGAAACCGTCTCCGGCCCCGGTTTGGGCGCTTGTAGGCGAAACAACTACACGCTATCAGCCAGAAGCCGTCTTGTGAGATAGGGAGGAAAAACCTATTGTGGGAAAGGCCGGTTACCGGATTCTTTGGCTCAAGAAACCGGTCCGGGAAGAAGGTCTACGATGTCAAAAATACTGGTAGTCGATGACCATGCCGTCGTCCGACAGGGAATTATCAGCATTTTGGAAAGGAGCCTGTCCCGCGCCTTTTACTGCGCTGAAGCAGGGACGGCCGGGGAGGCGGAAGCGAAGCTTTCCCAGGAAAAATACGACGTCCTGTTGCTCGACCTCTCCATGCCGGGGATGAGTGGACTCGATCTGCTCGAAAAACTCCACCGGGAGCGGCCCGAGCTACGGATCCTCATCCTTAGCATGCATCCCGAGGAACAATACGCGGTCCGGGCGCTCTCCCTCGGCGCTTCCGGCTATCTCACCAAGGAGAGTGCCCCGGCGGAACTCGTCGTGGCAGTGAACAAGGTTTTGGCCGGTGGGCGCTACATCAGTTCCGCCCTTGCCGACCGCCTGGCGGAATACCTGCTCTCGGGAAAGGAAACGGGACTGCCGCACGAGGCCCTCTCCGCCCGGGAGCGCCAGGTACTGGTCATGATCGGTGCGGGGAAAGTGCCCAAACAGATCGGCGCCGAACTCGGCATCAGCGAAAAGACCGTCAGCACCTACCGCAGCCGAATCCTCTCCAAGCTTGGATTGAGCAGCACCACCGAGATCATCCGCTATGCGATCAAGCACGACCTCATAAGTTGACGCCGGCACGGTCCCCAAGGTTCGCCGGGAAGGCCTGCGTTAAACGGGAACAGGGCTTGATGGCCGCGGTTTTTGTCAGAAGAAAGGAGAAAAAGGGAGAAAGAATGGAACACAAAATGTCGTTGAAATGGATCAGCTGCAGGTGTCTGGTGTTACTGGTCTTGGCCCTGGCCTCGTTCGGTTGCGCCCAAAAGGGAAAACCGGGCTTGGCAAAGGAAGCGGCCTCGAAGGTGTACGTGCCCCCCGGGAGCCATGATGAGATGTACGCCTTCATGTCCGGCGGCTTCAGCGGCCAGGTTTCCGTCTACGGAATACCGTCGGGCAGGCTCTTCAAGGTGATTCCCGTATTCTCCCAAAATCCGGAAACCGGCTACGGCTATTCCGAGGAAACCAAGGCCATGCTCAATACCTCGTACGGCTTCGTTCCCTGGGATGACGCCCACCATCCCGAGTTTTCCCAGACCAACGGGGTGCCGGACGGGAGGTGGCTGTTCATCAACGGCAACAACACCCCGCGCATCGCCCGCATCGACCTCCATGACATGGAGACCGCCGAGATCATGGAGATTCCGAACTCGGCCGGAAATCACGGTTCCCCGTTCACCACGATGAACAGCGAATATGTGGTCGCGGCGACCCGGTTCAGCGTCCCGGTGCCCCAAAAAGACGTACCGATTGCGTCCTACAAGGAAAACTTCAAGGGAGCCCTCTCCTTCGTGAAGGTGGACCCGAAATCCGGGCACATGAACGTGGCCTTCCAGATCATGGTGCCGGGCTTCGACTACGACCTCGCGCACTGCGGCAAAGGGCCTTCCCACGGCTGGGCATTCTTTACCTGTTACAACTCCGAACAGGCCCACACCCTGCTGGAGATAAACGCCTCCAAAAACGACAAGGATTACATTGCGGCGGTCAACTGGAAGCTCGCCGAGAAATACATCGCCGAAGGGAAGGGCAAGTCGATGCCCGCCAACTACTACCACAACTACGTGGACGAGAAGACGCGTGTGGCCAAGTCGGAGAAGGTGCAAAGCGTCAAGGTGCTTGATCCCAAGGAGTGCCCGGGGCTCATCTACTACCTGCCTACCCCGAAATCCCCGCACGGCGTCGACGTCGATCCGAGCGGCGAGTATATCGTCGGGGGTGGCAAGCTGGCCACCGTGCTCCCGGTCCACTCCTTCTCGAAGATGCTGAAGGCGATCGAGACCAACCAGGTGGAAGGAAAGATCGAAGGCATTCCGGTGCTCAAGTACAGCGCCACCCTGGCGGGCGAGGTGAAGAACCCGGGGCTCGGCCCCCTGCACACCGAATTCGACGGCAAGGGCTATGCCTACACCTCGGCCTTCATCTCATCGGAGATCGTCAAGTGGAAGATCGGGACCTGGCAGGTGGTAGACCGGATTCCGACCTATTACGCCATCGGACACCTCAGCATCCCGGGGGGCGATAGCGCCAAACCGTGGGGCAAGTACGCTCTGGCCTTGAACAAAGTCGCCAAGGACCGGTTCCTCCCCACCGGGCCGAACCAGCCCCAAAGCGCGCAACTTTTCGACATAACCGGCGACAAGATGAAGCTGCTGCTCGATTTCCCGACCATCGGCGAGCCGCACTACGCACAGATGATCCCGGCGGAGATCCTGACCAAGCACAACCAGCAGATCTACGCCCTGGAAAGTAACGGCAACCCCAACGGGATCATGATGGAGGACGACGCCAAGGTCGAGCGCAAGGGGAACGAGGTGCACATCAAGATGATCGCCACCCGGAGCCACTTCACGCCGGACTGCATCGAAGGGATCAAGGTGGGAGACAAGGTGTACTTCCACGTTACCAACCAGGAGCAGGACTGGGACCTCCCGCACGGCTTCGCCGTCCAGGGGATGCGGAACTCCGAGCTTTTGATCATGCCGGGCGAGACCAGGACCATCGTCTGGGAACCGAAGGCCCCCGGCGTCTACCCCATGTACTGCACCGACTTCTGCTCGGCGCTGCACCAGGAAATGCAGGGGTACCTGAGGGTTTCCGCCGCCGGGTCCAACGTCCCCATCAAATACGGGACCGGCAAGTAACCGCTCTTGACCGATGACTGCGGGGGCGCCCGGCGCCCCCGCGTATCCCGTTCCCTACTTCACAGGAAAATATCGATGCAGAGCAAAAGCAGATCTTTGGTGGTGGCGGCTTCGCTGCTGCTGGTAGTGGCCCTTTTTTTCCCGATCTGGAAGGTAAGCCTTTCCGCTCCCCAGTACCCTGAGGGGAAAGGGCTTTTCATCTGGGCCGACAAGATCACCGGCGAGCTGCCCCACGACCTGCAGATCATCAACGAGCTCAACCATTACATCGGGATGAAGCGGATCACCCCGGAGAGCATCAAGGAACTGAAGATCATCCCGCCGGTGTTGGTCTTGTTCGCGCTGAGCGGCCTGGCCGTAGGGCTCAAGGGGGGCCGCAAGCTCCTGCTGGCCTGGCTGGTTCTCTTTGCGGTCGCCGGCGCGGCAGGGCTCTACGATTTCTACTCCTGGGAATACGACTACGGCCATGACCTCAACCACAACGCGCCGATCCAGGTGCCGGGGATGACCTACCAGCCTCCGCTGATCGGCAGAAAGCAGCTCTTGAACATAAACGTCCTCTCGATGCCGTACATCGGCGGCTTCGCGGTATTCGGCTCCGCCTTCCTCGCCGCATATGCCTACCTCAGGGAAAGGAAAAAGGCGACAGGAGTAAAGGATTCACCATGGCAAAGTATGTAAATCTACTGGTTCTTTTTGCGATCACGGCAACGTTGGTGCTGCTCGGCTGTGGCAAGGAAGGCCCCGAGCCGATCGTTGTGGGCCGGGACAATTGCGCCAACTGCGGGATGCAAGTCAGCGACGCCCGGTTCGGTGCCGAACTCATCACGCGGAAGGGAAGGATCTTCAAGTTCGACTCGGTCGAGTGTATGGCCGGATTTCTCAATAAGAAGGGGAGGGGGGAGGAGGTTTCCTCGCTTTGGGTGGTCGACTGCGCCCATCCTTCCCAACTGATCGAGGCTACCCGCGCCGGCTACCTGGAAAGCGAAAAACTCCCCAGCCCGATGGGGTTGAACCTTTCCGCCTTCCGGGACCGGGCGGCCGCGACCGCCAAATCTCGTGAGTGCCCGGGCACCATCCTCAGCTGGCCTGAGGTCCAGAAATACGTCGGCCAGAGGTGGAGCTAGAAAAACAATGCAGTCATCGATGACAACACGGCATCGGCTGGGAAACGGCCTGCTGGCTGGTCTCGTCGTCCTTCCGCTGGTCCTTCCCGCTGCAGCTGCCCAGGGTGCCCTGTTCCCTCCAGGACCCGTGCGGGAGATCGTGGTCGGCAAGGACAGGCCGATCAAGAGCATCAAGGACGGGGTCCGGATCGCTTCCAGCGGGGACCGGATCCTGGTCCGGAAGGGGAGCTATTCGGAGGGAAACATCGTCATCGACAAGCCCCTCACCATCCTCGGCGAGGGTTTGCCCCAGGTCGACGGCGGCGGCAAGGACGAGATCTTCACGGTCAGAGCGGACAACGTCACCATCAGGGGACTGCTGATCAAAAACGCCGGGGTCAGCTTCATGCACGACAACGCGGCGGTCAAGATCGACGGGGCACGCAACTGCATCATCGAGGGGAACCGGTTCAGCAACGACTTTTTCGCCGTCTATCTTGCCAAGGCGACCGGATGTACGGTCTCGGGAAACCGGATTTCCGGAAACGGCAAGGCGGAGGCGACGTCGGGAAACGGAATCCACCTTTGGCACTGCAGCGACGTGAAGGTCTCCGGCAACTACGTCACCGACCAAAGGGACGGCATCTACATCGAATTCTCCAACCGGGTGCTGATTGAAGGGAACCAAAGCGAAAAGAACCTCCGTTACGGACTTCATTTCATGTTCTCCAACTCCTGCCGTTACCTTAATAACCGCTTTACCCAAAACGGCGCCGGGGTGGCGGTCATGTACTCGAAAAACGTCGAAATGAGGGGCAACCGTTTCGAAAAGAACTGGGGTCCCGCCTCCTACGGACTGCTGTTGAAGGACATGCAGCAAAGCCGTATCGCAGGAAACACCCTGGCCGGCAACACGATCGGCATCTACTCGGAAGGCTCCTTCGGGATGACCGTCGAGCAAAACACCTTCTCCCGCAACGGAGTGGGGATCAAACTGCTGGGGAGCTCGACCGACAACCGGTTCACCCGGAACAATTTTCTCGGGAACTCCTTTGACGTCGCCACCAACAGCAGCGAAACCCAAAACAGATTCGAGGGGAACTACTGGGACAATTACCAGGGGTACGACCTCAACAAGGACGGGATCGGAGACGTACCTTACCGGCCGGTACGGCTGTTTTCCATGCTGATTACCGACTACCCCCAGTCGTTGATACTCCTGCGATCCCTTTTCATAGACGTCCTGGACCTCGCCGAAAGGGCCTTCCCCGTGCTTACTCCCGAGGCCCTCGTGGACCGAAGGCCCCTGATGCGGAGAGTGTGCATTGATTGAAATACGAGGTCTGAAAAAGCGGTTCGGAAAGCTTCACGTGCTCGAAGAAGTAAACCTGACGATAGGGAAGGGGACCCTCACGGCAATCGTGGGTCCCAACGGCTCGGGCAAGACCACCCTGATCAAAAGCCTTCTCGGGCTAGTGCACATCGACCGGGGGGAGATAACCATCGACGGCCGGAAGGTGAACGGCGATTGCGCCTACCGGAAGGAAATCGGCTACATGCCGCAGATCGCCCGCTACCCCGAGAACCTCAAGGTAAGGGAACTTCTCGGCATGCTCAAGGATCTGCGCGGCGTACGCGAAGGGCTCGATGAGGAACTGGTGGAGCAGCTTGAGATCGGCAGGGAGATGGAAAAGCCCCTGCGCACCCTGTCGGGGGGGACCCGTCAGAAGGTGGGGGCGGTCATCGCCTTTCTCTTCAATCCCAAGCTGATGATTCTTGACGAGCCGACCGCCGCACTGGACCCGGTCTCCAGCAGTCGCCTGAAAGACAAGATCGTTGCGGAAAACCGTAAGGGGAAAACGGTGCTCCTAACTTCCCATAACATGAACGAGATCGAGGAGTTGAGTGAGCAGATCGTGTTTCTTTTGGAAGGGCGGATCTACTTTCAGGGGCTGATCGCCGACCTGAAGCGGCAAAGCGGGGAGCAAAACCTGGAGAGGGCGGTAGCGGCCCTGATGCGGGGAGCGCGGCCATGAGAGAAACCTTGAAGTTGGGCCGGTACCAACTGCGGGACCTGATGCGGAGCAAGTGGCTTTTTGCCTACAGCGGCTTCTTTTTCCTGGTGACCTTCGCCCTGTTTCGGTTCGTCGGAGACGGCTCGAAGGTGGCGGTCAGCCTGATGAACCTGGTCCTGTTCATCATCCCGCTGGTCAGCACCATGCTGGGCACCACCTATTACTACGGTTCCCGCGAGTTCGTCGAACTGATGCTCGCGCAGCCGATCAAGAGGGGAAGCCTCTTCGCCGGGCTGTGCCTGGGGGTATCGATCCCCCTGGTACTGAGCTTTTTGGCCGGAGTAGGGGGCGCTTTCCTGTTTTGCGGCTCGGAAGTAGCCCAGGACCTGCCAGCCTTTTTGACCCTCCTCGTGGTCGGTGCGGTGCTCACCTTCATCTTCGTGGCACTGGCGTTTCTGGTCGCGGTAACCAACAAGGACAAGGCGCGGGGACTCGGTATCTCGCTTCTGTTTTGGCTCGTATTCTCGGTGATTTACGACGGTTTGGTCCTATTGGCAGTGGTATGCTTTGCCGATTATCCGCTGGAAATGCCGCTGCTCATTTTGAGCATCCTGAACCCGATCGACCTGGCCCGCGTCCTGATCCTGCTGAAGTTCGACGTCTCGGCGCTGATGGGCTATACCGGCGCAGTATTCCAACAGTTTTTCGGAAGTTCTTGGGGAATTGCGATTGCGCTAACCTCCCTGGTCGGCTGGTCCGTCCTGACCTTTATCCTGGGCCGAAGCTGTTTCGCCCGCAAAGATTTCTGACCCGTTGTTTCAGATCCAGTCGGATTAAAGCCGGCGGAAAACACTTAAAGGAGACGCAAATGAGAAAGGTAATCGCAGCAGCAGTTCTTATCTCGTTAGGTGCGGGCACCGCACTTGCCGGGGAAACGATGGTGTTCCCGACCAAGATGGGGAACGTCACGTTCCATCACAAGGATCACCAGCAGCGGCTGAAGGACTGCAAGCTTTGCCACGGGGCAGCCGGCCCGGGAAAGATCAGCGGTTTCAGCAAGGACTGGGCACACCGGACCTGCAAGGCATGCCATGAGAAAAAGGGCGCTGGTCCCACGCGGTGCCCGGACTGCCACAAAAAGAAGTAGCAGCCACCGGAACGAAATCGGCGGAGGCGGAGAATCTTCCCCACTCCGCCGATTTTTCCTGCTGCTTCCTTTACGGAATCCCGGGTCCCACTTCGATTTGGCCTTCCAGTCGTTACACCTGGAACGCGGCTACCACGTCCTGCAACTCAACCGACAGGTCGGAAAGATGAGAGGATGCCTGGCTTACTTCGCGCGAGCTCTGCGCCAGGACGTGGATCGTGTCGGAGATGTTTTGGATGTTCCCGCTGATTTCCCGAGTGGTCGCGGTTTGCTCCTCCGACGCCGTAGCGATCTGGTTGATCTGCTGGGTCACCAGGTCGATCTGGGCCAGGATTTCCCTTAGCGCCTCGCCGGAGCTTGCCGCTTCGGTGGTTCCCCGCTCGACTTCTCCGACTCCTTCCTCCATTCCGGTTACCGCCTGCCTGGTTTCTGCCTGGATCGCCTTGATCATCTCGGAAATCTCTCGGGTCGCCCGCGTCGTCCGCTCGGCGAGGGCCCGCACCTCATCGGCGACGACGGCGAAACCCCGTCCCTGCTCCCCGGCCCGTGCCGCCTCGATGGCGGCATTGAGCGCGAGCAGGTTCGTCTGGTCGGCGATGTCTTCGATGGTGGAGACGATTTCCCCGATCTGCTCGGAACGGTCGCCCAGCTTGTCGACGACCACGGCGGTCTGCCGCACCTTCTCGGCGATGCGGTTCATGCCGGAGAGGGTGTTCTCCACGATCGCCGCACCGCGTTGCGCGGTGGAACTGGCGCGGTTGGAGCTCTCAGCCGCCATGTGGCAGTTGTGGGCGATATCAGAACTGGTGGCGGACATTTCCTCACTGGCAGTGGCGACCGTGGTCGCCTGTCCCACCACGTGTTGCAAGCTGCCGGCGGACTTTTCCGCAGTCGCCTGAAGTTCCACCGCGGAGCCGGCCACCGCCCGGGCGTTGGAGCTTACCCGCTCGATGATCTGGCGAAGGTTTTCCACCATCTGGCGCATCGACTCGTAGACCCCTTCTTTCCCGCTTTCCAGGTGGACGGTCAGGTCCCCGGAGGCCACCCGGCCCGAGACGTGGGCCAGGTGCTCCGGCTCGCCCCCCAGCGAGCGCAGGAGGTTACGGAGCAACAGGACGGAGGCGAACGATATGATCACCGCCAACGCAACGACCACTGAGACGATGGTGTAAATGCCGGTCATGAAGTGCCGCCGGTTTTCCTCGGCAGCCTTTGCCACCAGCGCGTCGAGGTCGTCGACGTAGTTTCCGGTGCCGATGACCCAGTTGAAGGGCTGGAACAGCAAGGAGTAGCTTCGCTTGGGCAGAGTGATGGTGCTTCCTTTCTTGGTGGTGTAGTAGTCGCTGAACCCGCCCCCGGGCTGCATTCCCGCCTTGATTATCGCCCGGATGTTGTATTTCCCCTTGGCGTCGCGTTTGTCGATCCGGCTTTTCCCCTCGACTGGGGTGCCCAGGAGCACCACATTGATCCCTTCGGTGGTGTCGGCCCAGAAATAGCCTTCTTTCCCGTAACGCATCGATCTTAGCAGGTCGGCGCCCTGCAATTTCGCCTCTTCCAGCGTCATCTCGCCATTGCGGCTCCGATCGGATAGCCGCTGGAGCATGGCGACCGCCGTTTCCACCTCGGATTTGGCCTGCGAGTCGAAGTCGCTGTAGAGAGATTTGCGATAGGAGGCGAGGAAGTTGCGGTAGCTTTCGTGATATTTTTTCAGGGCGATCGCACCGGTGACGGCCGCGAGTCCTACGCTCGACAACAGCAGCAGGGCTACGATCTTGGCCGAAAAGGAAATATGGGTCTTCTTACTCATCTTCGTAACCTCGCTTAAACGCCGCAGAAGCGGACCATCAGGGATAGGACGTGGACAGGCGCCGGAAGAAAAGGGGAGGGGAGAATCCAGGAAAGGACCAAAGGGGGGCGCGCTTCACGTACTTCTTATCAGTCTAATGAGCAAAGAGAATGCCAGGCCGCGAAATCGGGGTAACCGGCTGAAAAGACGGGCATTGCCGCCTAAGAGCAAATGGCATCACTCATAACTTATGTTATAGCAAGGCGGGAGCTGATGTGGAAAACGGTCACTTGCTGGGGAAAATGCTGTGTCGTTTTGGGCAGGTAGGTTAAACGATAACATTTCGTTATGAGTATAACGTGTGGTTATAACCCCTTCGGAGCGGCGGCGGCATGGCCCTACCATGCTACCGGTCAAGCATCCGCAATGACCTCTTTAACCCGGGTGACCGCGAACATTGTGACCTCGGAAGAGACGCTTCCGCGGAACCGATAACGATTTCCCCCGGAGATTAACGATTTCACCGGGGGCTTTGGAGGTCCCGGCACGGATCGAGAAACCGCAGAGGGTAATCACATATGGCTTCGCCGGACGGTTTGCGCAGTGGTCGGCGCGAAGGCCGCGTTCCGGTGCGTGTTAAAAGGCTCCCGGTACAACAAACAACATTTGGTCGTCAGCTCCGCGATTTCCTCCGCCGGTGAATCTTCAGCCTAAGGGATGTCGACAGTACCACGCACACCTCCTGCCGGGTCCAGCTGATGAGGAGGGCGTTTCGGCAGGGATAGCGATTTCGCCGCCGGCAACTTCGTTTTCGCACCCATTCAGCCGTCATTCCTGCGCGTTGGCGGCAGGGGGATGAACGACTTTTTTGGCGCAACAACTATTTCGTGAGGAAGATAACGTTTTCGCCGATAGCAAAAAGGATTTAGCCGGGCGGATAAGGACTCGATGGTGGGGGAGGGCTGATTCGTCGGTGGGATAACGACAAAAGGCACAAAAGACGCCGATCGCGGGTGGGACGGCGCCTTTTGTGCCTTTTGATAGGTTGGAGTAGGTTAGCGAGTTAAACGACCATGAGGCGGACGTAGGTGGACCAGTGGCCGAAACCGCCATGACCGAGGCAGCGTACCCGCACGTAGTAGATCTTTCCCGGTTCGAGCCCGGTCAGCAACAGCCCACCCTTGACTTTGGTGAACTGCCATTCCTGGTTCCAGTTTGACTCCACGCTCGGATCGCCCTGGCAGGCCTGCACGAAGTAGGTAATCGCGCCGGTGACCTTCGGCAGCAGCACCCGCAGCGTTCCGGTAAACTGACCGTGCTCCAGGTCGACTTTTTCGGGAGTGCCGGGGACGACAGGCGTCATGCTTCTCGATGTCGTCTTTTTGGCGGCGTGGTCGACGCCCAGGTTGATAATGTACTCCGGGTCGTTTTCCCTCAGGTACCGCATCCCAGCCCAGTTCAGTGCCAGGCCGACGGTGAGGACGGCCTTCTCGCCGCAGGAATCGCGCTCTCCCTTCTTTCCGTTGTCGCCGGCGATCACGGCATAGGACACGTCGTGGTAGCGGGTGCCGACATCGATTATCTCATCACCGTGCGGGACTCCTTCAGGGACCTGCTGGTAGAGGCGGTGGGCCTTGAAAGACTGGCCGATGCCAATGATGTGAGTGGCTACTTCCAGATGGGTTCCGTTCAAAAAACTGGTGTCGAAGACGTTGATCGGGTACTTGATTGCCATGATCGAACCCTCCCTCGTCGGAGAATGATAAGCGGTGTCTAATCTACAACAAGGCCCGACTTTGTAAAGGGCGAGTGATTAAATTTATCTCGGGTTTTCTCGGGGGACATCTAGGGGGGCAGACACTTTTTAATGGCTCCATGTTCCTGGAAAGGGACTGCACCGGCGGAGCCAGTCCCTTTTGCTGCTTCCTTTCCGAAACGGCCGACGTCTCGATGTCATAGCAAGGCGGGGGGTGAAGTGGAACACTGTCATTGCTTGGGAAATGCTGTGTTGGGCGGGTAGTTGGTTATACACCCTTCGCAACGACGGCGGCATCATCATACCTACACTCATAAAGATCGGGTCTCCCCTGTCCTACTCCACCCAATGCGTCCCATAAGATATATTATGTCAAGTACGCAATCTGCAGGTTCGAAGGTTAATCAAATTGGATTCGGCACATCCCCGCTCTACTCCGTCCCCTCGCTCAGCCAAGTCCCCATCAAGAACCATAGGCTATCTCTGAAAGGTAAAGGGGGCAAGAGGTGTTTGCGGTAAAAAACCTCAAAATCGCCCTCTGGCCGCGCACACCCCAAATTCGATGCAGGCTTACCCCTTCGGGACATCAAAAAGTCCGCTCAGAGGGCAAATTTGGAGGTCGGCCTCGTAAACCCTTACCAGGCGCGGCTTTCCAGCGTTTTTACCAGTTCGACCACCCGATCCGCCACGATCGTCTCCAGTTTCCTTCCTTTTTCGGCAGTTGCCTTGGCCGGATTGCCCCAGACCCCGCCGGGCCAAAAGCTCCGCTTGTCGCGCACCAGGATTCCGTTGGGAAAACTGGGGTATTCCTCGGGCGCGGTCCCTTTGACCAACTGCGGATGTGAATGCAAGATGCGGGAGGTTTCGATTTCCCCGGCGTGCGCATCACCGCGGGTCTCGATGAGCGGAGCGCCGGCTTCCTTCGCCAGGTCGAATTCGGTCACCACGGCGACGTTGATGTCGTCGAACTCGACGATCATTTCTTCGCCGGCGTCCTGCAACGCCATCTTGTGGCTGCCGCCGGCGTGACCGGTCAACACCACGAAATTTTTCATCCCTTGAGCCCGGAAGGAACGCACCAGATCTTTAAGTATCGCTTTAAGGGTTCCGGTGCTGATCGAGACCGTTCCGGGATGGCACGACGTCGACCGGCAGGAACCGTAATGGATCGGCGGCGCCACGAAAAGCGGGATCCGTTCCGCGGCACGTTTGCCGACTTCATAGGCTTCGATGGTGTCGGTGGAAAGCGGCAGATGGCTGCCGTGCTCTTCGCAGGAACCAAACGGAAGGTAAACGGTCCGGCATCTCTTAAGGCCGGCCTCGAATTCGGGCATGGTCATTTCTTCAATAATCATCGGGACCTCCATCAGCAAAGCCAAGCTTGATAGCCGCACAAGCCAAGCCAAAAACTTGGCTTTAAAGCTACTTAACCTCGTTTTTCTCTAAAACACTTAAAGGGAGCGAGCCTCCCAGGATAACGGCAACGTGGCCGCACCTTAACCGAAAGGGCTAAAAAGATCAAACATTCTAATGAAGAAGAGGAGAGGGTGCTCCCGCTCCCCTCCCCTCTTCTTCTGCCGAACCTCCGGCCCCGACCGGTAAAGATGCTTTTCCCCTGGACCGACTAGTACCTTTCGAAGTGCTCGTCCTGATTATCTTCAAGGTCAATTCCGACTCCCCGATCGCCGCCGCTCCTGCCGGCCGCTTCCCCAGGCGACACAGTGGCACTTTTGGGTTTCAGGTGGGAAATGGCGGCAACATGTTTCTTCCCCAGAGTTTTTGCCGTGGCTGTAGAGGTCCGGACCTTTTTCCCGGCATCGAACTCATCCACTTTGAAGAAGGAAATCGCATCCCGCAACTGTTCCGCCTGGGAGGCAAGCTCCTCGGAGGTCGATGCCATTTCCTCGGAAGCGCTTGAATTCTGCTGGATGACTTGGTCAAGCTGTTGGATCGCCTTGTTGATCTGCTCGGCTCCGGTATCCTGCTCCCTCGATGCGGCGCTGATTTCTTGTACCAATTGCGCCGTTTTCTCGATATCGGGAACCATCATTTCCAGAAGCCCGCCGGCGCGCTCGGCAACGTCCACACTACGTATCGAAAGCTCCGATATTTCCGCGGCAGCCTTCTGGCTTCTTTCGGCGAGTTTGCGGACTTCGCTTGCGACAACGGCAAATCCTTTTCCGTGTTCCCCGGCTCGGGCCGCCTCGATGGCGGCGTTCAAGGCGAGGAGGTTGGTCTGCCGGGCTATCTCTTCGATGATGCCGATTTTGCCGGCGATCTCTTTCATCGCATGGACCGTCTCTTCGACCGCTTTTCCCCCCGCTTTGGCGTCCTGGGCGCTTTTTACCGCGATCTTTTCGGTCTGGTGGGCGTTATCAGCATTCTGCTTGATGTTCGAGGACATCTCTTCCATGCTGGACGATGCCTCTTCCGCGGCCGCCGCCTGTTCGCTGGCCCCCTGGCTCATCTCTTCGGAGCTGGAAGACAATTGCTGGCTCCCCGAAGCGACGTTTTCCACCGCCGATTTCACATTCCCCACCACCGACTTCAATCTCTCGACCATCGCTCCCATTGCCGTCAGCAACTGGCCGGTTTCATCCTTTGCTTCCGATTGTACGTGCACCATGAGGTCGCCGTCCGCAAGACGCTTGATCGAGTCGACCCCCTTTTGCAGCGGTACCGTGATGCTCCGGGTAATCAAAAGGCTCATCAGGACGCCCAAGAGGATGGAGCAAAGACAGAAAATCGCCATGGTGACCACGGTCTGATGTTCCCGGCCCAGCACGACTGTTTCTGCCTGATCCATCCGCTTGTTCGCTTCAGCCGCAAGCTCGGCGGCCACCGCTTCCATCTTGTGCGTCTCGTCCTTGTAGTCGGCCAGAGCCTTGTTGGCATCGGCGGCGGTGGTAATGTGGCCGGCTTTGATCTGGTTGTAGACCTTGGTAAACCCCGCGAGGTAGGCAGCCAGGTTCTCCTTGAGAACCTTTACCTCCTCGCGGTCTTTTGCTACCAACGTCGACTTCTCCACCTCGGCGGCGCGCTCTCCGACTTTGACTGCAGACTCCTGCCAATCCTTGAAATAATTCTCCATTTTGTCCGGGGCGCCCATGTTGAGAAGGATGTCCTTTTCGTACCGGCGCAGCAGTAAAACGTCGGCCCGTGCCCGAGCGGCACTTTCGGCGACGTTCGCATCCCCCCGCAACATGGTGACCGTAGTGCCGGTAACGGCATTGACGCCCCAGTATCCGACGATACCGACCACGACTAGCAGAAACAGAACGATCCCAAAGGCTAATGCCAATCGCGTTCCTATCTTCAGGTTGCTCAGTTTCATGATTCACCCCTTTTTTGGTAATGAGCTACAAGTTGCTAGAGAACCAGACATTGCGTTTAAGGAGAAACTTTAAGCGTCACCACTGATACTTTGTTACGTCAGTTACGATCCAACCTTTTGTCAATATTCGTATCCTCTGAAAGAGTGCTCCTCCAGCATTTCCCAGTCACTGGTATCTACTATACTACCTTTCGGCAATCTGACTTTTTCCTGTAGGACTTTTATGTCAGTGTCTTCCCCTCTGCTTTGCCCGAAAATGAAAAAGGGGCCCCCGGTCCTGTAGATCCGAAGGCCCCTTTCGGGGCGAGAAGCAATGGGAATTACCGCTTGGGCGGCCTTCCGAGGCGAATTATATTTGGAGCGAGCTTCCTGTCGTTATAAAAAAGCAAGGTAGCCGCTTACCCTGTGGGAGCGCCATGTCAGGCGCGAATATCGGCAACCGACCTCACCGCCACCGGCGGTTCGCAGAGCCAAATCCCGCTAAGTCCCCCTTCGCAAAGGGGGACTTCATCGGCTGGATCCTCGTTCCCAAGGTCCACCGCGGGAACACATGGATCCGTAAAGCGTCAGCTTTGTATGTTACCGATGCTGAAACTTGGGAACGGATTCATCCGGCATCCAGCATCTCCCTGATTTTGCGCGCCAGCACGATCGGCTGCACCGGTTTCATGATCAGATCGACTCCGTCGACCAAGACCCCCTTGTCCTGGAGCAGATCGGCGGTGTAGCCGCTTTGGAAAAGTACCTTGAGCTTGGGGGATTCCTTGCGCAACGCCTCGCAGACCTGCTTGCCGTTCATCTTGGGCATGATGACGTCGAGCAACGCGAGGGCGATCCGGTCCCGGTTGTCACGGAACACCTGCAGCGCCTCCACACCATTTTCGGCAGTCAGAACCTTATAACCGAAGGTAGTCAGGACCGACTCGGCAAGAAGCCGCACCGAGGGGTCATCCTCGACCACCAGGATGGTCTCGCTGCCTCCGGTAGGAACGGCAACCTCCGGTAGGACTTCGCTTTCCATCCGTTCCTGGGCCATGGGGATATAGATCCGGAAGGTGGTCCCGTGCCCCAACTGGCTGTCGATGGTGATATACCCGCCGTGCTGCTTCACGATTCCATAGACGATGGCCAGTCCCAGTCCGGTACCGCGCCCCGGTGCTTTGGTGGTGAAAAACGGCTCGAAAATCTTTTCCGCGACCTCCGGGGACATACCGCTGCCGGTGTCCGAAATGGTCATCAGGGCGTACTCACCGGGAAGCCCGTACCCGTGCTGCTGGTGGAACTCCTTGTCCAGACGGACCAGGTCGGTGCCGATGAAAAGCTCCCCGCCGCTGGGCATGGCGTCGCGCGCGTTGGTCGCGAGGTTCATCAATACCTGCTCGATCTGCCCCCGGTCGGCCAGGACCATGAGGGGCTTTTCCGACAACGAGGTGCGCAGCGCCACGTCCTCGCCGATGATCCGGTGCAGGAATTTCAGCAGCATCTGGGTGAGATCGTTGAGCTCGACCTGCTGCAGCGCCATGACCTGTTTTCGGCTGAAGGCGAGCAGGCTCTTGGTGAGCTGGGCCGCCCGATCGGCCGCCCCCAGGATCTGGTCGATGTCGCTGCGCCGGCGGTCCTCGTCGGAAATGGTGGTCCGCAGCATCTGCCCGAACCCCATGATGACGGTGAGGATGTTGTTGAAATCGTGGGCGATGCCGCCGGCAAGCTGACCGATCGCCTCCATTTTCTGGGCCTGGCGCAACTGTTCCTCAAGCTTTTTGCGTTCTTCCATGCTTTCCATGAAGGACATGTAGTGGCTGATCTCTCCCGCGCTGTTGCGGATCGAGGAGATGGTCGAGTGAACCCAGGTAGAGGTGCCGTCCTTGCGCCGGTTGTGCAGCTCCCCGCTCCAGACCCCACCGGTGCTGATGGTCCGCCAGAGATCCTCGTACACCTCCGGAGCCACGTTGTCCGCCTTGAGCAGCCTCGGGTTGGCACCCAGCGCCTCGAAAGGGGCATACCCGGTGATTTCGGTGAACATGGGATTGACGAACTCGATGTTTCCTTTGAGGTCGGTGATGACGATGGCCACCGGGCTTTGCCGGATCGCCTGGGAGAGCTTGAGCAGTTGCTCCTCGGCAAGTTTGCGTTCGCTGTTGTCCTTGAACAGGACCACCGCACCGACCCTTTTCCCGGCCTCGACGAGCGGGGTGCAGATGTACTCCACCGGGAAGCTGGTGCCGTTTTTCCGCCAGAAAAGGTCGTCCTCGATGCGGATCGATTTGCCGTCCCGGAAGGCTGACTGCAGCGGGCATTTATCGGCGGGAACCGGCGTGCCGTCGCCCTGGGCATGGTGCAGGATGTCATGCGGGTCGCGCCCGAGGAGCTCTTCCTGGGTCCATCCGATCATCTTGGCCCCGGCCGGGTTGAGGAAGGTTACTTTCCCCTCCAGGTCGACCCCGTAGACCCCCTCCCCGGCGGCATCGAGAATGAGCTGCAGCCGGCGGCTGCTCTTTTCCAGGGCATCTTCGGCGATCTTGCGGGGGGTGATGTCCTCCATCGTTTCGATCACCGCAACGATTTTGCCTTGGCGGTCCCGGATCGGGGCTGCGTTGATCGAAAGGTAGTGGAGCCGTCCCTGCTGGTCGTGGAACTCCCCTTCGGCCTGAATCCCGCCCGGGATCATCGAGGAAAAGGCGACCCGCTGGTAGTACCGGTCCACGTCGCGCAGGTCATTGTCGATGAGGATGTCGGCCAGGACCGGCCTTTTTTCGGAAAAGAAGATCGACCAGAGTTCCCGGACCCCGACCACCTCGGTGGCTTTTACGCCGGTCAAGACCTCGCAGCCGCGGTTCCAGAGGATGACCTGGTGCGAGCTGTTGACCACGAAGGTGGGAACGGCGGAGTTTTGCACCAGGTTTTCGGCGAACTCTTTCTGGACCTCAAGCTCCGCTTCGGCCTGCTTGCGATCGGTGATGTCGAGCAGCGTGCCGATGAGGCCGCCGACCTTCCCGTCGGTGGTTGGGAAAGATGCTTTGGAAAAGACTACGTCCCGGGTCAGTCCGGCCGCGTTGACCGCCTGGGCTTCGTAGACTTGGTGCTGCCTTTTCCGCATCACGGAGAGGTCCGCCTCGTGGTAGACGGCGGCGAGGTCAGGCGGCGCGATGTCGAAGACGGTCTTGCCGATCATCTGCTGGCGGCTGTAACCGGTCCAGGCTTCAAAGGCCGTGTTGCAGCCGAGGTACAAGCCGGCGGTGTCCTTGTAGAAGATCGGCATCGGGATGGTGTCGATCAACATCTGGAGGAATTCCAACTGTTTCTGCAGTTCGGCTTTGCGTTCGTCCAACTCGTCCAGGAGCCGGTTGAAACTCGCCCCCAAGGTGCCGATCTCGTTGTGCGCTTCAACGCTGACCCGGGTGCGGGCGCTCTTGCGGTCGATCAATTCCTGGATCTGACCGGTGAATGAGAGCAACGGGGCCGTCAGGTATTTCATGAACAGCGCGATGACGGTCATCGCCATCGCGAAGATGATGGCAAGGGTGAAAAGAACGAATTTCTCGGTCCGGTACAGGGGCCGGTACGCCTCGCTGCGCGGGAAGTTGATGGCGAGGATCCAGCCGGTCGACTTGAGCCTCTTGAAGGAGCTGATCGAGGAAAGCTTGCCGGTGGTCACCGTTTCGCCGGACCCCTCGAACCCGGCGCAGGCCCGGTCCAGAAGGTAGTTGGTCCCCGTGGGGACCTGGGTGAGAATCCGGGTCCGGTCCGGGTGGATCAGCAGCGTACCGTGGCGGTCGACGACGTAGAGATAACCGCCGGTGCCGATTTTCATGGACGCGAGCTTGCCCAGGAAGTTCAGTTTCAAAAGATCCATGCTGCCGGCCAGGACGCCGACCACGGTGCCATGTCGGCCCAGGATCGGAGCGGTAAACATCACGATCGGGTGGCCATGGGATTGGATTGAGAAAAAGGGGGTGGAAATCTGGGGGGTCCGCCGGGCGAGGGTCTCTTTGAGGTATCCGTGCTGGGAGAAATCCCGGCTCAGGAGCCGGGGCTCCACCTCGGTGCCGTAGATGAGCTTGCCGCCAGGGGAAAAGAGGAAAAAGCCGTTATCGAACTGTTCGCTGAGATGGGGGCGCCGGGAGAGGAAACGCTGCACCCGCGCCGGATCGGCGACATCCTCGGGGGTGAGGGTTTGGGCGGCGGCCAAGACTTCGGTGCGCCCCTCTTCCAGCTTCTGGTCCACTTCGTCGGTGATGGCGGTAAGCAGGGTGTACTGTTGATCGCAGACCAGCTGCTTGAGCTGTTCCGAGTAGAACAGGTGAAAAGAGAAGGCGAGAACCGACAGCATTACCGCGGTGAGAACGGACACCACGATGGTCATCCTGTTTTTGATGCTCAAACCCTGCACGACTCCTCCGCCCGTTTCCAAACTGCTCTGAGTGCAGTTCATCCTGCCACACAATCGCTTTTGGCAATACGGTCTACCGCCAATTGCGATGGATTTGTTGCTATCTGTTGCTGGAGCGGGAACCCTTTACACTGTTAAAAGCTGATAAGAACTACTCACAAAATTGGTAGTTCCAGTCCCGTCAGCTTACTTCAAATTGGATAAAAAAGGAAAAAATATGAGTTGCCAAAGACTTAAACCTTATTTAGATTGGAGCGCCGTGTTCTGGGGTATCTTATCGGCACAATCGATATTCCCGTTAGCGTTGGTTTTACTTGGTTTCAGGAAATTCTCCCGGTGGTGAAAAGGGAAAAGATGAGGAGGAGCGGCAGGAAATGCAGTTGACCGAAGAACAAAAACCGATGCTGCGCTTTTTGGCGGTAATGACGGCGGCGTCAATGCTCGGTCTGCAGGGCTATACCATCCTTTTCAACAACTATGCAGTAGAGGTGGTGCGGCTTAACGGGCAGGCGGTCGGGATCATTCAGTCGGTCCGGGAAGTTCCCGGCTTTCTCGCCCTGCTGGCGGTCTTCGTCATGCTCGTGGTCAAGGAGCATCGGCTCTCCGCCATCTCCATCGCCCTGCTCGGCATCGGAACGGCGCTCACCGGGATTTTCCCGAGCTACGCAGGGGTCGCCTGCACCACGCTCGTCATGAGTTTCGGCTTCCACTATTACGAAACCACGAACCAGTCGCTCACCCTGCAGTACTTCTCCACGGGGGTCACCCCGCTGGTCATGGGGCGGCTGCGCAGCCTTTCCGCTCTTTCCAGCATCGGTGCCGGACTGCTGATCTGGGGGCTCGGCTACCTGACCGACTTCCGGGGCATGTTCCTGGTGATCGGCATCCTGGTGCTGGGGATCGGGATCTGGGGGATGTTTCAGGAACCGACCCACGAAAACGTTCCGCCGCAGCGGGCGCGCATGGTCCTGCGCCGCCGTTACGGGCTCTATTACGTGCTGACCTTCCTCTCCGGCGCCCGACGGCAGATCTTCATGGTCTTTTCCATGTTCCTTTTGGTGGAGAAATTCCATTTCACCGTGCGCGGGATGATCTTTTTGTTCGTGATCAACAACCTGATCGGCTACCTGATGAACCCGGTGATCGGCCGGGCCATCGTGCGTTTCGGCGAGCGGGCCATCAGTTCCATCGAATACCTCGGGGTCATCGTCATCTTCCTGACCTACGCCTACAGCGGCTCCGGAACCCTGGTTTCCTTCATGTACGTGCTGGATTCGCTTCTGTTCAACTTCGCCGTCGCCATCCGGACCTATTTCCAGAAGGTGGCCGACCCGCAGGACATCGCCGCCTCGATGGCGGTCGGCTTCACCATCAACCACATTGCCGCCGTCTTCCTGCCGGCCCTGGGTGGGTATCTTTGGATGATCAGCTACCAGATCCCGTTTCTGGGCGGTGCCGCCCTCGGTGCGGTTTCCCTGGCAGCCGCCCAGTTCATGCGGGTGCCCCAAAACAAAACCGCCCCGACCGAACTGGCCGAGGCGGCTGCAAACTGACGCATCTTTTCTTAACCTGCGAGGCCCCAGCGGATAAAGCTGCGCCCCCCGAAGGAGTCCTTCGGTGTCACCTCCGGTTCCCCAGGAACCGAAGCAGCATGAGGAACATGTTGATGAAGTCGAGGTACAGGGTCAGCGCGCCCAGGATGGCCCCCTTCCCTTCTCCCGCGCCGTATCCCATGCGTTTGATCTTTTGGGTGTCGTAGGCGGTCAGCCCGGTGAAGACGAGGATGCCGGCCAGGCTCATCACCCAGCTCACCATCGGGCTGTGCAGGAAGATGTTCACCACCGACGCGATCACCACGCCGATCAGCCCCATGAAGCAGAAGCTCCCCAGCCCGTCGAGCTCCCGCTTGGTCAGATACCCGTAAAGGCTCATCGCCCCGAACATCGCGGAAGTCACCAGGAAGGTGGAGGCGATGGAGTCGGCGGTGTAGACCACGAAAATGGTGGAAAGGGTGACGCCGTTCAAGGCCGCATAGAGCAAAAACAGCGCCCGCGCGGTCCCGGTCCCGATCCGGTTGATCGCGCCGCTGAGCGCAACCACCAGCCCCAGTTCCCCGAAGACCAACGCGTAAAAGAGCATCCGGTTTGCTAACAGGGCCTGGAACAGCGCGGGAGAAGAAACCACCTGCAGCGCAACCAAAGCGCTCAGGGCCAGCCCCCCACTCATCCAGGCGTAAACCCCTTTCATCACCCCTTCCCGCGGAACAGACATCGTGCGGTAGCGCAGCTCACTTCTTTCCATTTAAAAGCACTCCTTTCCAAATTTTAAGTATTTCGTTAAAAAAGATTTGCTGAAAGTGTGGACATTACATATTAGGCGAGTATAATAGGCCACGCTTGTCAGGCAGCACCTCGGTCTCTGAGCCAAAGTAATCTCTCTGCAACGCGGTGTCAAGATCTGGTAGTGTCGGAGACGACTACTATACAAGGAGAGCACGCCATGATCAGAAAAACCATCGCCCTGATTCTTTGTCTGACCACGCTCGCCCCCGCCGCAGCCGGCGCCCAGGAGGCTTCCGGGGCGCTCAACCCGCCGGCACCGGTGGAACGACGCGTCACGGAGAGACCTTCGGTGCCGCCGGAGCTCAACCTGCCGCGGGCAACCGAAGAGAAGATCCAGCTGGCCCAAAACGATACCACCGCACCGGCACGGGAGCAGGAAACCCGGGACCGGTCCTGCGGCGGCTTCCGCAACTGGGTCGATATCCACCTCGGCGGATATCGCTGGATCTACTGGGCCGTCGCAGCAGGGGCCCTGATTGCAATACATGCCGCTCATTGATCAGCTGTCGAAGTAGCTCAGTTCATTCCCCTTCCGTGCCGGACCTTTTCCGGGCCGGCACCTCAACCACTGAGAAGTTCGGCTGTTTATCGCAGCCGCTAACAGTAGGAATACCAGGAGGGAAGACATGGAACAGCGGAAGGCAGACCTGGAGCACCCCCACAAGATGATTTACCTCACCCCCATGCCGGTGCGGATCTGGCACTGGCTCAATGCATTGGGCATTGTGACGCTGACGGTTACCGGAATCCAGATCCGCTTCCCGGAGTACGTGAACGTCTTCGGCACCTACAAGTCGGCCATTTCCCTGCACAACACCGCGGGCATCGTCGTAGCCCTCTCCTACTTCCTCTGGCTCTTCTACTACGTCTTCGTCGTCGGCAGCCTCGCCAAGCTCTACATACCAACCCTGGAAGACATCAAGCACGGGCTGTTCCGGCAGGCGTTCTACTATTTCTTCCTGTATTTCTTCGGTAAGCCCAACCCGCACCACAGCACCCCGGACAACAAGTTCAACCCGCTGCAGAAAACGGCCTACCTGGCGATCATGCTGGTGCTGCTGCCGCTGGTCATCGTCACCGGCATTTTCCTGCTCAACGTCGCACCACTTCGTGGCGTGATCATCCTGATCGGCGGACTGAAGCTTCTGGTCGGGGCGCATTT
The DNA here is from genome assembly GCF_016458275.1 of Geomesophilobacter sediminis. GTDB lineage: Bacteria > Desulfobacterota > Desulfuromonadia > Geobacterales > Geobacteraceae > Geomesophilobacter > Geomesophilobacter sediminis. The sequence goes on along the minus strand of NZ_JAEMHM010000003.1, from coordinate 182,309 downwards.
CCTGATCGCCTGCTGCTTCACGGCCTTCCTTTTCGTCCACATCTACCTCGCCACCTTGGGCCACACGCCTTTTGCCCACTTCGTCCCGATGTGGACCGGCTGGGAAGAGGAGGAAGAGGAAGGCGGGGAAGAAAAACCGAAGATCGCGGCAAGTCCGGGACACGACCACGCCGCGGGAGGCGCCGGGCACGAGGCGGCAGCCAAAAGCGCGGCCATGACCTGCAAAGGGGCCTGATCCAGCACCATGGGCCGGCTCCCCGCGAGCGGCCGGAAATAACATAAGACTGATGCAGCGAAGCCTCCGCAGGGAATTCCCTCGGAGGCTTCGCTGTTTTTATCTTCCGAGCCATGCGGGAGTGACGGGCGCAGCATGCTGCGCCCCTACGGCAAGGGGGATGGCCTTCCTTGTAGGAGCGACATTCCTGTCGCGATCAGTTTCGTGGATCAAGCAAGGCGGCTGCCTACCCTGTGGGAGCGCCTTGCCAGGCACGATCATCCGCTCACTTCTGGCAGACCGGGCAGTAGAAGGTGGAACGGTTCCCCAACCTCCCCCGCTGGATCGGTGTCCCGCAGATCCGGCACGGCTGCTTTTCCCTGCCGTAAACCATGAGTTGTTGCGGATAGTAGACGAGTCTCCCGGCGTCGCTGCAAAAATCCATGCCGGAGCTCCCGGTGGCGATCGAGGTACCCAGCACGGCTTTGATCGCCTCGGCGAGGGTCCGGCACTGTTCGGCGGTGAGCGATCCGGCCAGCGTGGTCGGGAGCAATGCGCTGCGGAAGAGCGATTCGGCGGCGTAGATGTTCCCCACCCCGGCCACCACGGTGCCGTCCATGATGAAGCGCTGGATGGCGACCCGGCGCCCTCGGCTCTTTTCGTACAGGTAGCGGTCGGTAAAGGCCACCGTAAGCGGTTCCGGACCCAGGTGGGAGAGGAGCCGGTGCCGGAGCGGTTCATCGCTGGTCCAGTGAAGGGAGCCGAAATGGCGGGAATCGTTCAGACGCAGCATCTTTCCCGATTCGAGGGCCAGATCGAAAAGGTCGTGCTTTCCCGGCAGCCGGTCCTGCGGCAGAATACGCAGGTGGCCGGTCATGCCCAGATGCACCAGGAGCGTTCCCGCCGGAAAGCGAAGCAGCAGATACTTTCCCCGGCGCTCGACCGACTGGATCGGCTCGCCCACCAGTGCCGCCGAGAGCCCCGCCGGGAGCCGGCCCGCCAGTTTCAGGTCGCGCAGCGTGAGCCCCCGGACCCGCGCCCCTTGAAGGTGGGCGGTGATCCCGAGCCGGGTTACTTCCACTTCGGGTAATTCAGGCATAGCTTAGGACGCGGAGCTCGCGCCATCCTCCGGTTCGATGGGCACCGGTGCGCAGACGTTGTCCGCGGCGTTGGCTTCGGCACCGCAGGTAAAGCAGGCCACCGTCGGGTGGTCGGTGATATGGGCGATCTCCTCGGTAAGTCCCTTGCTTTTCAGCATGCAGATATGGCCGGTGTGGGTCTTCCCGCAACGGCAGACAGTCTCAGTCATCCTTTCCTCCTTGCCTTGTTTTTCTCTTTAATTACCGTATCGCTGCTACCCGCGTCAATCTCTTTGAACCGATCTCTCACGGGGGTAACACCGGTCTGTCAGTCACAATCCGGTCGCGGTCATGGCAAGTCTCCCGTTTCGTTCGTTACCGCCTCAGGTACTCAGCCGGTGCGCCCGGTCTCTCTCAGGCCGAAAACTAAGCTAGAGCATTGCTGAGGCACAGTGGCACCATGAAAGAAGGCTCATGTGGTTCTTGCTCACAGGGTGATAATATTATTAATTTATAATTATCTCTTGCCAACTGCACCCACTCCCTGTATAGTAGCGACTGCGTTAGAAAGTTCACATAACAGCTGTTTCCTTGCTCACTGACTCGCAGTCCAGTTTTGGCTAACCCGCATTATTCTCAAAGGGGAGAGCTGGTATGAAAGTCATGTCGCAAGAAAAGATTACGGGCACCACCAAAGCCATTTACGCTCCGAACCTGAGTCTGTCGTCGTTGGACAGTACCTCGTCTCTGGATGAAGCACAGCCTGCCCTGCCCGCGTTTTTCTTTCCCCTGAGACTTGGGCTATACCAGGCCGACGCGCGCGGTAGAGTCCTTCCCCTGCAGCCCACCCTGCACAGTGCCGATGGTATTTCATCCCCCGCACCGGCCACGTCTTTGTTTCTTCATCCCGAAGAGCGCCAGCGCATCGCCCGCAGCTGGCGGCAGGCGCTCGAAGCGGGAACCGAGTGGTCCCGGGAGTTCCGCTGCCTGACCGATTCCGGCGCGTTGGCGTGGGTTCATGGTTCGGCGGTCCCGATCCGGGACGCACGCGGCGAAATTACCGGTTATCTCGGCTGCAATCGCGACATCACCCGAAAAACGGCCGCAGAGACGGCACTGCAAAAAAGCGAGGAGCGCTACCGGCTCGCGCTGGATGCCACCCACGACGGGCTTTGGGACCTCGAGGTCGGCACGGACAACTGCTATTTCAGCCAAGGCTGCTTCGAGATGCTCGGCTACGCCGGCGACGAGCAGCACGCCGGCACCGACTGGCTGAGCATCGTGAACTGCAGCGACCTCGCCCGCGGCCGGGAAACCTATCGGGACTGCGTCGAGGGGAAGATCGACTCGTTCGAGGTGGAGTTCCGGATCAAGAGCAAGAAAGGGACCTGGAAGTGGATCCTGGTGCGCGGCAAGGCGACCAGCCGGAACCGCGACGGGATGGCCACCCGGATGGTAGGGACCTTCATCGACATCAGCGAGCGCAAGCAGATAGAGGAGTTGCTGCGCATGGAGCACAACCTCCTGGAGCTGATCACCTTGACCAGCCCGGTGGGCATCATGTTCATCAACCGCCAGGCCGAGATCATCTTCACGAACCCTCGTGCCGAGCAGATCCTCGGGTTCTCCCGGGATGGACAACCCAACAGCGGCCAGGGCACGGCCTACGGCGAACGCAAGGATTCCGGCCCGTTTCTCGCGGTGAAAGAGCGGGTCATCGGGCGGGTCCTGGAGAGCGGGGAACAGATCCTGAACCACTGCGTGACGATTCCGCGTCCGGAGGGGGAGCCGGTACACCTTTCCCTCAATGCCGCCCCTTTCCGGGAGGAAAACGGCCAGATCGGCGGAATCGTGGCCACCTTCGAGGATGTGACCGAGCTCAAGAGCAACGAGCAGGCCCTCTCGGACAACGCCTGGCTCCTCGCCGAGGGGCAGCGCATTGCCAACCTGGGGAGCTACGTTCAGGACCTCAAGGACAACACCCGCACCTATTCCAGCACCATGCAGGAGATCTTCGGCCTGCCGCAGGGGTATTCCGGCGCAACAGAGGATTTTCTGCTCACCGTGCACCCTGATTTCCGGGAAGCCTATGCCGTGCGGTTTTCCGCGGCGGTGGCGGCCCGACAGCGTTTCGAGATGGAATACAAGATCATCCGCCCCCGCGACGGTGAAGAGCGTTGGGTGGCCGAGTTCAGCGAGGTGCAGATGGATAATGCCGGTCCGATGGGGCGCCTGATCGGAACCGTGCAGGACGTCACCCAGCACAAGGCATCGGAAGAGGCGATCCGCACCCTGAACGACGAACTGGATCGCCGGGTCGCGGAGCGGACCTCGCAGCTGGACGCGGCCAAACAGGAGATGGAATCGTTCAGCTACTCGGTCTCCCACGATCTGCGCGCGCCGCTGCGTCACATCAACAGTTACAGCTCGCTGCTCATCGATGAGTTCAGCAGCCACCTCCCCAAGGAGGCCAAGCACTACCTGGAGCGGATCTGCGCCGCCAGCAGCCGGATGGGGCTGCTCATCGACGACCTGCTCATGCTGACCCGGGTGAGCCGCGCCGAAATGAAACACAACAGCTTCAGCATCAGCCGCCTCGCCGAGGAGGTTGCCGAAATGCTTCGGACCAACGAACCGGAGCGGACGGTGGATTTCGTCATCGCGGGAGGGCTTTCCGCCAAGGGGGACAGCGTACTGGTGCGTCTGGTCCTGGAAAACCTGATGCAAAACGCGATGAAATACAGCTCCAAGGTGCCAACGGCACGGATCGAATTCGGGAGAGCCCAGATCAAGGGGAAAAACGCTTTCTTCGTGCGCGACAACGGGGTCGGCTTCGACATGTCCTACTCGGACAAGCTGTTCCAGCCGTTCCAGCGGCTGCACGGGGCGGAATTCGAGGGGACCGGGATCGGCCTCGCCACGGTGAAGAAGATCGTGCAGCGGCACGGCGGTTGCGTCTGGGCGGAGGGGGTGGAAAACGAAGGGGCGACCTTCTTTTTCACGCTTCCGGACAAGCCGAAAACGAAATACGAAGGTCGCCCCGGTCTGGCTGCCGCAGCGGAATACTAGCCGGCAATCTTGGCGGTAAGCGCGGGAACGAACTGCAGCACGTCGGCCACCACCAGGACATCGGCGATCTCACCGATGGGTGCCTCGCGGTCCTTGTTGATGGCCAGGATGAAGCCGGATTTTTTCATCCCGGCCAGATGCTGGATGGCGCCGGAGATGCCGCAGGCGATGTAGAGCTTGGGGCTTACCGTCTGCCCGGTAGTCCCAACCTGGTGGCTGTGTTCGACCCACCCGGCGTCAACGACCGGGCGGCTGGCGCCGAGTTCTCCGCCCAGAGCCTTCGCCAGGGCGGCAATCACCTCGACGTTTTCTTTCTTCCCGACGCCGCGCCCGGCGCTCACGATGATCTCGGCGCGGGCGAGGTCGATATCCTTTGGTTCCGGCGGCTGGTAGCCGGCAAACTCCACCAGGGAGACGGCGCTCTCCTTAAGCGGCTCCACCTGGGGGCTTCCTTCCGCCGGTGCCGCGGCAAAAGCGCCCGCCTGAATGGTGACGACCACCCTCCCCTGCAGCTTGACGGCCCGACGCATCTTCCCGTTACACGCCCCCAGCTCGAACCCGCCCTCCTTGAACCCGATGACCTCCGATACCTGTCCCACCCCCAGCCGTACCGCGACTCGCGGGGCAAGGTCCCATCCGTAGGAAGAATGGAGGAAAACGACGAGATCCGGATTTTCCTTTTCCACCGCGTCCAGGATGAGCTTTTTGTGCAGATCCGGCTGGTATTCGCCGGCCTGGGCGACATCGGCGAGGTAGAGCTTGCCGGCATAGCCCGGCAACCGGCCCGGGTCGCCGACCAGGAACATCGCGGAGTCGGCGCCGAGTTGACGGGCGAAGCCGACGAGTTCGTACGTGGATTCGAGCAGTTTACCTTCCCGGGATTCCCCGATCAGCAGCGCTTTCATATATCCTCCCCAGCCAGACCGGCTTATCAGGTGCCGTTGCCTTGCGTGCCCCCCACTCCAGGCGAGGGCGTTACTGGTTCATCGTTCATTGGTCATTAATCATTGTCTAAGTGCCGGCGTCTTCTCCTTGAGAATGGCGTAGACCCGGTTCACGAGTTCGGTGACGTCACCTTCCAGCACCATTCCCCCGCCTTTTTTCTCGGGGGCGTAGAAGCTCTCCGTGGCAATCCTGGTCTCCTCCTGCAAGAGGTTCGCGACCGGGACCGTTTCCAGCTCCTTTTTCTTGGCCTTCATGATGTTGGGCAGGGTCGGATACCGGGGGACGTTGAGCCCCAATTGGCAGGTGACCAGCGCCGGGAGCTTCATCTTGACCACTCCCTTGAGACCTCCTTCCAATTCGCGGGTAGCGGTGACCACTCCGTCGGCAAACGAGAAGCCCACGAGGGTCGTGGTGCAGGCATAACCGAGGAGTTCCGCGATGGTGGGGCCTATCTGGGCCGAACCGCGGTCTTGGGACTGGAAACCGGTGAAGATGAGGTCGTACTGCTGCGAGCGGGCATAGGCCGCGATGATCGAGGCGATCTGCCAGGGGTCTTTCAAATGCGGCGCCGGATCCTGCACGTGCACCGCACGGTCGCACCCCATGGCCAGCGCCTTTTTGAGGACCTCCACCACCCGGTCCGGCCCCACCGAGAGCACGGTCAACTCGGCCGCATCGCCCAACTGCTCCCGAAGCCGCACCGCCTGCTCCACGGCATAGTCGTCGTACTCGTTGATGCGGAAAGCGAGATCGGTTTCCGAATACCATTGCCCCGACGGATCGGGTTTGAACCGCGACTCCAGATCGGGAACCTGTTTCACGCATACCAGCAGTTTCATGTTCGGCCTCCCTTTCCGCCTCTATCGGTGCGGATGTAGCACATTAACCTTAGAACCGGGCCCAATCAACCTATTAATTAATCATTCTCCCCCAAGGGGAAAATCCCGCCTTCTCATTAATAATAACCGCCTTCCCCGCCCTCTGGCAAGGGAGAGTTGGCTCCCGAGTCTTTCCTTTTCGTCAGATATAAAACACATACATAACGTCATGTCGTTATTTTCCATCACAAAAGGGCCTGCTCTTGTAATTTCTATTGATTTATCTTAGAACATTGTTTAAATTCCGATGCACTGATCAGGGTCGTTCAAAACGACCTTTTGTAGGCTCAACCCTACCCCCAAGGTAGGGAAAACGGAACCATCGTGCCATCTGCACCCAGGTCACATCCGCGCGGCCATCATGCTTCAAATACAACTATGTTATATGCAATGAGGTTTCCATCCGGGGAGCGCCGCAGGGCGTCCCGGACCGGATACCGGGGAAGGTAAAGATGAAAAGGTCACATGAAAAGATTGAGCGCTGCCTGGTAAACAGCCTGTTGAGCGGAGCGGTTCCCCCGGGGAGTGCCTTGGAAAGTGAACGGGATCTGGCAGAAAAGTTCTCGGTAAGCCGTGCTACGGTGCGGGAAGCCCTGCAGCAGCTGGAAAAATCGGGATGGATCTCCAAACAGCAGCGTCATGCCACCGTCGTGAACGACTTCTGGTCGAAGGGGGATTTGGACCTCCTCGCTTCCATCGAGAGAAACAGCGAGACCTTCCCCGTGGACCTCGCCATCCACATCCTGGAGCTGCGCGTGCAGTTCGCTCCCGACTACGCCCGCAAAGCGATCGAGAACAACAGCAGCCGAGTCGTCGAGTTCCTGATGCGCGCCAAGAAAATCACCGACAGCGGCACCGCCATCGCCCGCTACGACTGGGAATTGCACCTGACCTTGGCGATCCTGTCCGGCAACCGGATTTATCCCTTGATCATGAACAGCTCCGAGCACCTCTACAGCCGGATGCGGCGCCAGTTCTTCGCCAAGCAGGAGATCCGGACCCTGACCAAGGCCTACTACAAGGACCTCCTCCAGGCAGCGATGGAGGGGGACGCCGAGAAGGCCGAACTGATCACGCGCACCGCAATGCGGCAGCGTCTGAGTACGTTTCAGGAGTGTGCGGAATCGAGCCTTATGGAAGAACCGGAGAAGTTCCGGGAATGCCGGGAGAAGTGCCGCTACGATAAGTGCCGCCCCCATGACTACGGACGCGGCTTCCTCGCACCGGTGGGACCGTCGGCCGGGATGGCCGACCGCCACTCGGAAGGTCAGGCAGGAAGCGTGAAATAGAAGGTCGCGCCCTCACCGGGCGTCCCCTCGGCCCAAACCCGCCCGCCGTGGCGCCGAATGATCCGCTGCACCACGGCGAGGCCGATCCCGACACCCTCGAATTCCCCCTCCTGGTGCAGGCGCTGGAACGGACCGAAAAGGCGGCTCGCGTACTGCATATCGAAGCCGGCCCCGTGGTCGGAAATGAAGTAAGCCCCCCCATCCCCTTCCCTTCTGCCGAACGAGATGACCGTCCGGTCCTTTTTCCCGCTGAACTTGAAGGCATTTTCCAGAAGCTGTTTGAGCGCGGTCCGCATCAACGGGGCGTCGCCATGGGCGAGGAGGTTTTCCTGAACGCGGAGTTCGACCGGGCGCTGGGGATCAGCAGCCTGCAACGCCATGACGCACTCCCGGACCATGAAACTGAGATCGATCTGGGTCGGAGCCATATCCTGGGCTCCCACGCGGGACAGGGTGAGCAGGGCATCGACCAGGGCTTCCATCTTGCGCGCCGCCTTGGCGATGCAGTCGAGGTACATCAGGGCCGTCCCCTGGAGGTCGGCGCGGTGGTCTTCCAAAAGGGCGTTGCTGAAACCGACCAAGTGGCGCAGCGGTGCCCGCAGGTCGTGGGAAATCGAGTAACTGAAGGTCTGCAGTTCGCCGGCTACCTCGGCAAGGGCTTCTTTTTGCCGCTCAAGCTCCGCGGTCAACCGCTTCACTTCAGCCGCAGCGTCTGTCGGCCGCGAAACACCGGCCGCAACTCGAGGGGAACCTGGCGACGTGGCGGGAGCGGCCGCTTTGACCGCGGCGTTTTTCCGGGCCAACTGGCGTTGCAGTTTCAGGCGGATGAGTTCCGGGAGCAACGGACCGGCCAGAAAGTCGGCGCATCCCGCTTGGAGGGCGCGCAGTTCCAGTCCGGAATCGGGCTTGGTAGCGGTGACCAGGATGGGAGTGGCAGGAAACTCCGAGCTCAGCCGGGAGCAGAGCTCGACGCCGTCCATGCCGGGCAGGACGGCGTCGATGAGAATGAGATCCGGGGGGGGGGCGCCATGGGCGAGTTCCCACCCCCGGCTTGCGTCATTGGCGAGTACCAGGGAAAAGCCATCGTGCAGCGCCTGAGTCAAAAGCTGGAGGGTGTCGGCGTCATCATTGACGACCAGGACTCGTGGATGCTCCGAAAATCCCTTCATTGAACCTCCCTTCCCCCTTGCCGGTTCCTGAGTTTTCCCGGGACGGGCATCAACTAGTTATACACATCTGGCCCGGAAAGAGAAGCTCTTTTTAATGGGCTGTCTCAATGAGAGCGGTCACAACCTCCGTCACATCCGGGACAGTGCCCTTTTTTCTGCCACAACGAGCGGTACAGGATGTAACAGCAGCCGACCACCAGCACCGCAGCGATTACCAGATCACTAAAACCCATCTCAACCTCCCAGGCCAAGGAGGGTCCCCCCCTGGTAGATGAGGCACGCCATGCCCCAGGCGAGGACCGTCTGGTAGGCAAAGGCGACGCCGAACCATTTCCAACCGTTGAATTCCTGGCGCATCGCAAAGGCGACCACCATGCAGGGCATGTACAGCAGGACGAAGGCCATGAAGGCATAGGCCGTGAGCGGGGTGAAGGTTTTCAGCACCATCCCCTTGAGGGCGGAGCGTTCCTCCTTTTCCTGGGTGTCCAGGCTGGTGATGCCGAAGGTGGAAACCACGTTGCTGACCGATTCCCGGCACGCCTTGCCGAAGGAGACGGCGACCTCCTTTACTTCCTCGCCAAAGGGCTTGAACTCCTGCTTGGCCTCTTCCTTCTTGGGGGCATAGATCTCCCCCATGGTGCCGACCACGATCTCCTTGGCGATCACCCCGGTGATCAAGGAGGAGGCGGCCTGCCAGGTGCCGAAGCCGAGCGGGGCGAGAGCCGGCGCCATCACCTGTCCCGCCTGCCCCAGGTAGGAATCCTTCCGGTTCTCCACCCCCCAGGGGAGGTTCAGCAGGAACCATACCAGTACCGAGACGGCGAAGATGTAGGTCCCGGCCTTGATCAGGAAGTGCTTCCCTTTCTCCCAGGTATGCACGCAGAGGCTGTGCAAGGACGGCATCCGGTACGGCGGAAGCTCCATGATGAACATCGGGGCCTCGCCGCGGAACAGGGTCTTCTTGAAGATGAGCCCCATCACGATGGCAAGCGCGATCCCCATAACATAAAGGGACCAGATCACCGTTCCCGAGCTGCGCGGGAAGAAGGCGCCGGTGAAGACGACGTAGACCGGCAGGCGTGCGCCGCAGGACATGAGCGGGATGAGCAGCGCCGTGAGCGCCTTGTCGCGCGGGTTCTCCAGGGTGCGGGTCGCGTAGATGCCCGGGACGTTGCAGCCAAAGCCCAAAAGCATCGGGATGAACGATTTGCCGTGCAGCCCGATCGCATGCATGGCGCGGTCCATGACGAAGGCGGCGCGGGCCATGTAGCCGCTCCCCTCCAGGAAGGTGATGAAGAACATCATCAGGAAGATAACCGGCACGAAGACCAGGACGAAACCGACGCCGGAGATGACCCCTTCGGTCGCGAGGGAGACGGTCCAGTCCGGGGCCCCGATCGCGCCCAGCAGGATGGAGGCCCAGTGCTTGAACGGGCCGCCGGTCATGTCGTTGATCCAGTCCCCGAAAGGCTTGGAGAGGTCGAAGGTGAGCTTGAACATGAGCCACATGGCCCCGAGGAAAATCGGGATCCCGAGGAAGCGGTTCAAAACCACCCGGTCGATCTTCTCGGTCAGCTCGGTCTTCTTCAGTTCCGGCTTGCGCAGCACCTCGCGGGTCAGCCCCGAGGCGAGACCGTAGCGTGCCTCGGCCATCAGGGATTCCACGTCGTCACCGTGCTCGGAGCGGAGGTGATGCAGGGCCCGCTCCAAAAGGGCCTCGTCGCCGAAGTTCACCTGGCGCAGCACATGCTCGTCACGCTCCATGATTTTGAGCACCAGCCAGCGTTCGGGAAACCGCTCCAGAAGCGGTGCGGACTCCAGCGCCAGTTCGCGGGCCAGCAGCTCGGCGGCCGTTTCGATGTCGTAGCCGTAGTTGAGTTTTTTCGGGCGCCGCAGCTTAGGCGCGGCGGCGGTCGCCACCACCGCCTCCAGCAGCTGGTCCAGGCCCGATTTCCGGGTGGCTGCAGTCGGGACGGCAACGACACCGAGCATTTCTTCGATCCCCTTCACGTCGAGCCGGTATCCCTTTTCCTGCGCCTCGTCGCTCATGTTGAGCGCCATCACCACCGGGATTCCGAGTTCCAGGATCTGGACGGTCAGGTAGAGGTTGCGCTCCAGGTTGGTGGAGTCGACGACGTTGAGGATCAGGTCGGGACGCTCCTGCACCAGGTAGTCCCGGGCGATGATCTCTTCCTGGGTGTAGGGCGAGAGCGAATAGGTCCCCGGCAGGTCCACCAACCGGATCCGCGTCCCCTGGTGCTCGAAGGAGGCCTCCTTCTTCTCCACGGTGACGCCGGGCCAGTTGCCGACGTGGAGCCGGGAACCCGCAATGGCGTTGATCAGGGTGGACTTCCCCGCGTTGGGGTTGCCGGCAACCGCCACGGTGATCACGCGCCGGGCACCGGAATCCACCGTGGCATCACGGTAACCGTCCGCCGGGGCCACTACCTCGTCTTTAAGCTGCACCACACTTTTCACTGCACCACCTCCACACCGATTTCCTCCGCCTCGGTCTTGCGCAGCGAAAGATGATAGCTCTTGATCTTGATGTCGATCGGGTCCCCCAAAGGCGCCACCTTCTCGACCCTGATCTCCTCACCGACCAGCACCCCCATGTCCATGAGCCTTCTCCTCAAGGCTCCCTTGGTGCCGATGTTGCTGATCAGCGCCCGGTCTCCCGGTTTGAGCATCGAAAGATTCGTCATTTTGCCACCTCCTTGATCATGATCTTCATTGCCAGGGCTCGGTCCAGGGCCAGGCGGGACTCGTCCACCTTGAGCAGGATCGGCCCTCCTGCATTGCGCAGCATCTCGACCATCTTCCCCACCCGGATGCCCAAATCCTCCACTCGACAGTCACATTTGCCACGCTCGTTGCCGCAGCCGCTGGAACAAAGGGTCGGTGCCACCCTGATTTCCGCGATCTCGCCATGTTCACCCACACCCAGCAGTCCCAAAGGCATCATCTTCTTGTCTCCTCCATCGATCGATTGTCGTGTACGTCAACCGGTTGGCGCGGCCCTAAGGCCTTCTTTCTGAAATCCGGCAGCAGCTAACCGGTGTTGATATTCATTTTCAGGCAGCGAGCCTGGAAAAGCGGTTTTCGAGGTGCTCTTGAAACTGACAGCCGTGCAGGCAATCGAGCGGGCTGCATCCTGCGGCCAGCCGAGAGGACATGAGACATCGGCAGGCGCGGTGGGTTTCGGCAAGTTGCAGACTCGGGGTCGGATCTCCGTAGATTTTCCAGGGTCCCTGGCAGGTGAAACGCGGCTTCCCCCACCCCATGAATCCGACCACGTCTTTGAGCGGGTAGCCGAGGAAGACGCCGACCTCATGGGGAAATTCCCCGCCCGTCATTCTCGACTGCAAGATGCCCAGCGCCTGGTCCGGGTCCTGGGTTGCCGGATAACCGGCCTTCCCCAGAACCGTGGCCACGTCCCTGCGCTGCAGCAGCCCGGCCAGGGTATCGGGGCGGAAAAAGATGATCAGGATCGATGAGCCGCGGTCGGCCAGCACCCGCGCGCTGAGATCGCTTTTAGAAAGGAGCTCCGCCCCATGCTTTTGCCAGAGGCGGTAGAGATTGCGGCCGCAGGGCCGCGGCTTGTCGGCGAGGCTCAGGATATTGGCAGGCTTGGCCCCGGCCAGAACCTCGGCGCATTCAAGGGCGAGAAAGGAGGCGAGGCATTCCTGCTCGTCGGGGAAAAGGGGAGAAAATTCCTGCCATCCGGCTCGTGCCGATGTCGGGGCAGAAAGGTGGGCTCCAGCATTACCGGCTGTCGTCGCCATGCGCATCTCCTTTCAGTCATTTCCGCCGATAAGCATGCGGCGGATAGCGGATATGGACATTCATTTTCATTTAGCCGAGACAGTACCGCCCCGGCGGAAACGATTCAGATGGAGGTAAAAACTCTAAGTGGAAGAGCCGGAGATAGGATGGCAGCCCGGCATAATCGAAATTGAAAACTGTTATCAGCTTGTAAAGGAGATGCTCGATTTAGTCAAGCGAAAAAAAAGGCGAATCGGCGTTTTCCGATTCGCCCCTACTCTCTTTCTTTGTTCTCTGTCAATCCACGGCCCGGCCATAAAGCTCGGCAAGTAGGTCTAACAGACTGATTTCCTTAAGTGACTCTCTCAGCAGCTCCGGCTCTGCCAGGAAGTCCCGCATGAAGAAGATTTCTGACACCTTCATGAACTTAACAAACGGGTCCAGGCCGTCCCCGAAAATTTGGCTTATCATTTCGGCCGGCTTTTCCAGGTGTGCATAGGGGCGGACCTTGGCCGCCCGCTCCAGTAGCTTTCGGACATAAAAGAGGATCGTGTCGCGGACGCCGTCGACGTGGTCCCGGTGTCCGGGATGGATCTCCCTTCCCTCCAGCGACGCCAGCGCCGGTAGGCTGCTACAGTAAGCCGCATAGTTACGGTAGCGCCCGGAGAAGGTTTTTAGGTCTACTTCCAGGACCGGATTCTGGAAGATCTCCCGCAGCAGAAGGTCGCCGGTCACCGCGGCGCCGTCCAGAAGGTAGACGGTATCGGCCTGGGAATGCCCGGGGCAGGAAAGGTAGGTGATGCCGAGGTGGTCGAGGACTTCCTGCGACTCCTCCACGATGTGGAAACGCTCCAGCGGAACCGCGGCCAGATGGCTTTCGATGGAGATTTTCCGCTGGACTTGGGCAAACTCGGCGTCAAACCCCGCCTCGACGAGGATGTCCACCAGGGCCGCCCGTCGCTCGTGGGAACGGCAGACTTTGACGGCATCACGGCGCGGGATGTAGATCTGGGCGTCGGTGTGCTTTTCCAGGTAACCGGCGTGCCCGAAATGGTCGACGTGGCAGTGGGTGATGAAAACGTGCTTGAGACGTTTGAGGTCGACGTTGCGCTTCAGCGCAGCCAAGCCGTCCTCGGTGGGGGGCCCGGTATCGAAGAGTACCAGTTCGCCTTTTATTTCGGTGCTGTAGTAATGGGCTTCGCCGACGACATACGGGGTGGGTACGGTGTGCTGGATCATGAGGCAAAAAATAAGGCCGGCCGCAGGGCCGGCGCATCCTTTCTTTATTCTTGCTGAAGAGCAACGAGAAACAGTACCAGCGACTATTTACAGCCCGCCGGCTACACGTCCCCTCCCCTACAAGGGGAGGGACAGGGTGAGGATGGGGTTCCCCGTCATTTTAGAAGACGTATCTTTCCGCCTCCAGCGCGGCATTCGCCAGCGTCCGCTTGGCCTGGAGCAGGTTTGCCGGGAGGTACTTGGTATAGCGCCGGATCCCCGAAAGGATCATGGTGAGGGTATCCCCCTCGGCGGCATAGAAAGCCGCCTTTTTCGCGGCTTTGGCTACCTTCTCGTTCCCCTCGAAGGTACAGACGGTGACCGCAGCCGCCACGGCGTCGCGCTTGGCCTCGCTGGCCCCCTGCAGCATCTTCTCCCCACGAAGCAGCGCGCTTTCCATGGCAAAGATGTTCAGCACCATGTCGGCCAGGGCGAGCAGCAATTCCTGCTCTTCCCGGATCTTCGCCTGGTAGCGCTGCGCCGCATTCCCCGCAACCACCAGGAAAGCCTGTTTCAGATTGGCGACGGCCCTTTTCTCGGCAGCAAAGGCAACGGTGTCGTCGGCCTCCTCGAACGAAGGGGACATCAGCGCCTCAAAGGCCTTCATCGCCTTGCTCTGGAGGGGTATTGCCCCTTTCATGGTCCTTTCCAGGATGATTCCCGGGATCAGCAGGCGGTTGATCTCGTTGGTTCCCTCGAAGATCCGGTTGATCCGTTCGTCCCGGTAGTACGCCTCGGCCGGGTATTCCTGGATGAAGCCGTAGCCGCCGAAGATCTGTACCACATCGTCGGCAACCTGGGCAAGCGCCTCGCTGCAGTAGACCTTGGCAATGGCGCATTCAATGGCATATTCCTCGACCGCTTGCTGGTAGGCGACGTAGTAGTCCGGCGCTCCCTGGGGAAGGGTGGCGAGCCGGTCGTCGATCATCCCGGTGATCCGGTAAACCAGGGACTCAGCGGCGAAGATGTCCGCGCAGCGGTCGGCGATCTTTTCCTTGATGGCGCCGAAGGAACCGATGGTCCGTCCGAACTGCTTGCGCAGGTTGGCGTAGCGGATCCCCTCCCCTATCGCCTTCTTGGCGGCGCCCACGACGGCGGCGCCGAGCTTGAGCCGCCCGACGTTAAGGATGTTGAAGGCAATCTTGTGTCCCTTGCCGATCTCACCTAGGACGTTCTCCACCGGCACCTTGGCGTTATCCAGGATGATCTGGGTGGTCGAGGAGCCCTTGATGCCGAGCTTCTTTTCCTCCGGGCCGACCGACAGCCCCTCCGTGGTCCGCTCCACGAGGAAAGCGGTGAACTTCTCCTTGTCCACCTTCGCGAAGATGGTGTAGATGTCGGCAATGCTGCCGTTGGTGGTGAACTGCTTGGTGCCGTTCAGGAGGTAGTATTTGCCGTCGTCGGAAAGGACCGCCGAGGCCTTGGCGCCCAGGGCATCGCTTCCGGATTCGGGTTCGGTGAGACAGTAGGCAGCGATCCATTCGCCGCTGATGATTTTGCCGAGGTACTTTTCCTTCTGCGCTGCGGTCCCATAGTAGACCAGCGGCAGCGTCCCGATACCGGTGTGCGCCGCGTAAACCACGGAGAACGACCCGGACGAGGCGATCTTTTCCGCGGCCAGCATACTGGTCGTTTTGTCGAGCTCCAGGCCGCCGTACTCTTCGGGCGCGTCGATCATCAGCAGGCCCAGCTCGCCGCAACGACGCATCAGGTCGACCACCGGGCCGAATTCCTGGTGTTCGATCCGCTCGCGCAGCGGCAGGACCTCGTTGATCACGAACTGCTCGGTCGTTTGGGCAATCTGGCGTTGTTCGTCGGAAAACTCCTCGGGGGTGAAAACGTCCGCCGGGGAGGTCTCGGTGATCAGGAATTCCGCACCATTAAAAAGTCGCTTCGCCATTTGCCACCTCACTGATCGGTTTTATCATGAACCCCCATCATCAGCCCCCCCATCCTCACCCTATCCCACTCATTGAAGGAGAGGGGACGTAGGTGAACCGGTGATCCTGCTGTGGGAACGCAATTCCTGGCGCGAATTTCATCACACCCGATGCTTAATCAATCTCCGCGGCCGGCCTCGAAAATGCCGGCTGCGCCCATCCCGCCGCCGATGCACATGGTAACGCAGCCAAACCGGGTACCGCTCCGGTGCATCTCCCGCAAAATCGAAGCGGTCAACTTCGCTCCGGTGCAGCCCAGCGGATGCCCCAGCGCAATGGCGCCGCCGTTCACGTTCACCCGCGCCGGGTCGAGCCCAAGCTCCTGTATGCAGGGAAGCGACTGGGCGGCAAACGCCTCGTTCAGCTCGAACAATCCCACATCCGAAAGGTTGAGGCCGGCAAGTCTCAGCGCCGCAGGGACCGCCTCGATAGGACCGATCCCCATGATCTCAGGCGGCACACCGCGGACCGCGAATCCCAGAAAGCGCGCCAGCGGCTCCTTAGCCAACCTTTTCAAAAAGGCCTCGGAAACCACCATCACCGCGGCGGCCCCGTCGGTCATCTGGGAGGCGTTGCCGGCAGTTACCGTTCCATTGGCCTTGAATGCGGGTTTGAGCTTGGCCAGCGTCTCCACCGTCGTATCGGCGCGCACGCCGTCATCCTGAAGCACCGTTTCGGTCGATCGCTGCATTTTCCCCTGGACCAGATGGCACCGCTCCGCCTCCACGGGGACGATCTCATCGAGGAATTTCCCCTGTTCGATAGCGGCCGCCGCCTTGGCGTGACTGGCCGCGGCAAAGGCGTCCTGCTCCCCGCGGGAGACCTGGTAGCGCTGGGCCACCAGTTCGGCGGTAATCCCCATGGACGCATAGGTCTCCGGCCAGGACGCTACCAGGCCGGGATTGGCGCTGTACTTGTTCCCCCCCATGGGGATCAGGCTCATGCTTTCGGCCCCCCCGGCGATGATGCAGTCGGCGAACCCGGCCATGATCCGTTCCGCCGCCAGCGCGATGGTCTGAAGCCCCGAGGAGCAGAAGCGATTGACGGTCTGTCCCGGAACCTGGTAGGGAAGGCCCGCCTTGAAAAGAGCAACCCGCGCGAGGTTCATCCCCTGCTCCGCCTCGGGAAAGGCGCAGCCGATGATGACGTCGTCAATTTCTGCCGGATCGACGCCGGTGCGCTGCATCAGGCCGCGGATGGCGGCCGCAGCCAGGTCGTCCGGGCGGACCTCTTTCAACTTACCCCGGTTGGCCTTGGTGCCGGCGGTTCGGACCGCTTCCAGAATGTACGCTTTTGCCATGATCATTTCCTCCAACGGCAACCGATGCCTAATACATGTCAGAGACGACTGCCGTTCTTCCTGGCGCAGCCATTCCCCTCCCCTTCGCCGATCAGTTCCTCAGCGGTCTTCCCTTCTTCAGCATGTGCTGAATCCGTTCCAGGGTCTTCTTCTGGCCGCACAGTTTCAGAAACGCCTCGCGTTCCAGGTCGAGAAGGTACTCTTCGGTGATCAGCGTCCCGCCGGGGACATCCCCGCCGGTGATGACGTCGGCGATGGTCGAGGCAAGGTAGCGGTCATATTCGGAGATGTAGCCCCCTTGCACCAGGTTCCAGAGCTGGGTCTTCATGCTGGCCGCATAGCTGCGGCCGGGGGCCTTGATCCCGGTGACGGGACGCCCCGGGCGATAGTTCGCGGCCAGGTCGATCACCTTCAACTTCGCGTCGTGCAGCCGCCGGTCGAGATTCATGCAGATCGCATCACCGGGACGCATCATCCCCATCCGGAAGAGCTCGGCGGCAGAGGTGCTGACCTTGGCCATGGCGATGGTCTGGTAGTTCTTGAAAATGAAGGGGGAAACGTCGGCGCCGTTTTCATCGGCCATCCGAATCGCACGAAGCGCCATTTCCTTGGTGCCGCCGCCGGCCGGCAAAAGTCCGACCCCGATTTCGACCAGCCCCATGTAGGTCTCGGCATGGGCGACCATGGCGTCGGCATGCAGACAGGTCTCGCACCCGCCCCCCATGACGAGCTGGTGCGGGGCCGCCACCACGGGGACCTTGGCGTACTTGATACCCATCATCGCCTTCTGGAAACCCTTGACCATCATGGCAACGTCATCGTACTCCCCTTCCGCGATCGCCATGGCAAGGAGCATCAGGTTCGCCCCGGCCGAAAAAAGGCTCCCCTCGTTGCCGATAACGAGGCCAATCCCCTCTTCCTCTGCCCTGCGTATCCCCTTGCCGATCATGGACATGACATCGGGACCGATGGTGTTCATCTTGCCGTGGAATTCCACGCAGAAAACGCCATCGCCCAGGTCGATGAGAGATGCGCCGGGGTTGCGTTCCACGGTCCTGCCGGCTTCCTTAAGCAGGGTGAGCGACACCGTGCCGGGTGCGACCGGGATTTCCTGAAAGGCACCCGCGGCCGGGTTGAACTGATACCTTTTCGCCCCTTCGATCTTATAAAACCGCTCCACCCCCCGCAGCCATTCCGGGATGGCGATCCCTTCCCGATCCGCACGCGCCACAAACGCTGCCACGCCGATCCCGTCAAGGGTCTCGAACGGGCCGAGTTCCCAGTTGTATCCCCACTTCATGGCATTATCGACGTTGGCGATGTCGTCCGAGATTTCCGGGATTCGTTTTGCGGCGTAGATGAGGGTATCGCGCAAGGTCTTCCAGGCGTATTCGGCACCGCGATCGTTGTCGCCGATCAGGGTCCGGATCCGCTCGGCGGGAAGATCGAGTTGCTTGGTGGCCCCAACCGAGGGGAAGGAAGGCTTGGCAGTGGGGAGATAGCCCCCGGTCCGGTGGTCGTAGAAGAACTTCACGCTCTTTCCTTCCACGGTTTGCCGCTGGTAAAACCCTTGCCCCGCCTTTTTCCCGATCTGTCCCGCCGCGACCATCTTGGTGATGAAGTCAGGAATGCGGAAGATGTCCCGTTCATCGTCGTTGGGAAGAAGCTCGTAGGTATTGGCGCAGACCCGGGCCACGGTGTCGATGCCGACCAGATCCCAAAGCCCGAAGGTTGCCGTCTTGGGCCGCCCCAGCGCCGGGCCGGTGAGCGCATCGACCTCTTCGACGTTGAAACCCATCTCCAGCATGTGCTTGACCGCGTTGGCCCCGGCGTAGGTTCCGATCCGGTTGGCGATGAAGTTCGGGGTGTCCTTGGCGTACACCACCCCCTTGCCGAGGCGGGCCTCGATGAACCGCGCCAATCCAGAAACGGTTTCCGGACTCGTCTTCCTGCCGGGAACAATCTCCATGAGGCGCATGTAACGGGGGGGATTGAAGAAGTGGGTCACCAGGAAGCGGGTGCGAAGCTCTTCCGGGAGGAACTGGGCCATGGCCTCAACCGACAGGCCGCTGGTATTGGTGGAGAGGATCGCCCCCTCCTTGAGGTTGGGAACGACGACGTGGGTAAAGACATGCTGCTTTACGGCAAGATTTTCCAGCACCGCCTCGATCACCCAGTCGCACTCTTTGAGCCGGGGCGCGTCGTCCTCGAAGTTCCCGGTCTCGATCCAGGTGCTGTATTCCGATAGGAAAAGAGGGGCGGGCTTCAGCTTGGCGAGGTTCTGCACCGCCGTTTCGGCAAGGCGGCTTCGGCCCTCGGCTCCGGGAGCGGTGGCCGGAGGAACCATATCGAGAAGGAGTACGGAAATCCCGGCATTGGCAAGGTGCGCCGCGATGGCGCTCCCCATGACTCCCGAGCCCAAAACGGCGACTTTATCGATTCTTTTCATCGCGCCTCCTTTGAACCACCAACCCGGCCGACGGCGTCGGCCGAAGAAACCGCAAAATTGCTGACCTTTCAGCTTGACACGTTGGCTTATGCTACCATAATATCCGCCTTCGAGGCACAACTATCCCGGTTTGGACGCTAGATCCACAGGATAGCCCCCGATGCTACGCCCCTGCAGCAATCCCCCGCCGCAGCATGCTCGCAAAGCTCGGATGCACCCCAGGTGCGAGTCCCTCTCCGCAAACCAAAATCCCAATTGCAATAGGAGCTGACTTTTTCATGACCCCGGACGTTATCGATACCCTTATTACCGAGCTCGGAAAATCCTTTAAAAAAGGCGTTTTTTCCGCCCAAGCCACCTTCTACTTCCAGATGGGATCCCACGGCGCAACCGCTACCGTCGATGGCGAATCATCTGCCTTCGAGCGCGGCAAAACGGTGGAAAGCCCTGACTGCACCTGTCAGACCAGCGAGGAGATGTTCCGAAAGATCTGGTTCGAAGGCTACCGCCCGGGGCTGCTCGACTTTATCGGCGGGAAGATCAAGACCAACAATCCGCTCATGTTGCAGCAGTTTTTGCAGGCATTCGGGAAGTAATGCCTGAAAACAACTAAGGCAAAATCCCCCCAGCCCCCCCTTGCCAAAGGGAGGTATCCAGGCCCGACCCGGTAGTGGAGGATGATTCCGTAAAACGAAGAAGGGGCGCAGCTTGCGGCGCCCCTTCTTCGTTTTATTCCGTGCTTTTCGGCATCACCAGGGACTGCTCCGGCACGATCTTGACGAATCGGCCCCTGGTGTGGGCCATCGCCTCGGAAAGCCAGTCGCTCTCCTCCTCCTGGTGGGAATGCAACAGTTCCCGGCGGTATTTCCCCAAAAGCTCCTCCACCTGGGTCACATCCTCCTCCTCGAGATCCCGGATCTCCACCCCGGCCCCCCGTGCCAGCCGGCGGCGCAGCGCCTCACGGTCCAGCCCCATTTCCGGGTCCAGATGGCAGTAGACGGTCCCCCCGGTCATCCCCGAGCAGAGCCAGGGGCCGGGGTCTCCGAGCACCACCGCCCTTCCCGCCGTCATGTATTCGAAGGCAAACCCCTTGAGATTGGCACGCCCCGCCACGTTGCCCAGTGAATCGTCAAGCGGCATCCGGATTCTCCCCCCGAGAACCACGTCCGCTCCGGAAAGCCGAATGCAGGCCCGGCTGTCTGCGTCCCCCTGGACGATCAGGGTGCCCGCGGTGGCACCGTAGGCAAGCCCTTTCCCCACCGAGCCCCCGACCCGGGTACCGTTGCGGTTTTCCCCTTTGAGGATGACGATTTTCCCTCCCCCCATGGATTTGCCCACCCCATCCTGGGCACCCCCTTCGACCCGTATCGCGATCTGGGGCATGATGAAGGAACCGAGGCCGTTACCCGGTATCGAATCGCGATGGAAATGCAAGAGGGCCTGGCAGGTGCCGGCGAAGGTCCCTTCCGCCCAGCCGCGCACCATGGTGCCGGCGAGGTGGGTGCCGATGGCGCGGTCCGAGCTGGTCGCGCTGTCATCGTCGTAGCGGACCCGCTCTTCCCCTTCGGCAAAGGCTTTGCCGACCAGTCCGGAGATCAGCGAGGTCAGGTAATTGAGCGGCTTGCGGATGATGCGGACCTCGTTCTCCGCAGGAGCGGCAGTGCTGTTCACCACCGGCGCCAGGAGATGCTCCAGGTCGAGACGGCTTTGTTCCCGGTTCTGAACCAGAAGATCGGCGCGCCCGACCAGATCCTGGGTCCTGCGGAACCCGAGCTTGGCGGTCAGGATGCGGATCTCGCGTGCCATCGCCCGGAAGAAGGTGGTCTCGTAGATCACCCCGTTTTCGAGCACGCGGGGCACGAAACGCCGCAAGCCGCGCTCCTGCGCCTCTTCCGGAGTCTCGATCTGGGTCGCGATACCGACGTGGCAGGTCCCGAGGTGGCAGCCGCGGCAGGCCGTGCAGCCGATGATCACCATGGGGAGCGTCCCGAAACCGACCCGGTTGGCACCGAGCAGCATCAGCTTCAAAACGTCCCGGCCGGTGCGGGCGCCACCATCGGCCCAGATCTCCACGCGCTGCCGCATTCCGGCTCCCACCAGCGCCCGGTGCGCCTCGCGGACCCCGATCTCCGCGGGGAGCCCCACGAATTTCACCGCATGCTTGCGCGCTGCACCGGTGCCGCCGTCGTAGCCGCTGATGGTGATGATGTCGGCCCCGGCCTTGACGATGCCGAGGGCGATGGTGGCGAACCCGGCGACCGCGGGGACCTTTACCGAAATACGTGCGGTCGGATTGGCGGTGCGTAGCTCCTCGATGATCTGCGCCAGGTCTTCAATCGAGTAGATGTCGTGGTTATTGGAAGGGGAGATGAGCGACACGCCCGGCGTGGCATGGCGCGCCGCGGCGATCTTCGCGGTCACCTTGAAGCCGGGGAGATGCCCCCCCTCGCCCGGCTTGGCCCCCTGCCCCACCTTGATTTCCAGGACGTCCGCCGAGTTGAGAAACTCCATGGAGACGCCGAAACGCCCGGAGGCGATCTGCTGGCCGCGGTTTTTCCGGTAACGCCCGAGCATGTCGGCGATTTCTCCCCCTTCGCCGTTCATGCAGACGATGTTCAGGCGCCGCGCCGCCTCCGCATAGATGCGAAACGGGGTCTCCCCCTGCGACCCGAAACTCATCGCGGAGAAGAGAATCGGCAGGTCGTGCCCCCCCACCGAAGTGTCGACGTCATCCGGATCCACACTCAACTCGTCGTGGTAACGCAGATCGATCAGGTGCCGGATCGCCAGCGGATGCTCCACCTCGAACTGCTGGATCATCTTCGAGAGGTCGGCGTAGCTTTCCTCCATCTTCGCCACCTGCCCCACCATCTTCCAGATCCGCGGGTAGAGGCGGAACTGCACCGGGATCGGCTCCTTATCGCGCCGACGGGCGACCGCCGTGCGGCTGCGGCTTTCCTCTTCCAGTGCTTCGAGGGTCACCCCCCTTTCGTAGGAGCCGCAGAAATTCGGGGTCTCGAAGCTCTCAGCCAGTTGCCGCGACAGCCCGATCGAGGCGAAATATTTGCCGTAGCCGCCGATTTCATGAGTCCCCATGGTGGAAATCACCTTTTCCAGCCCGCGCACCAGGACTCCGTAAAGGTTCGCCACCCCGTTGGATTCCTCCTCGGCCTGTTCCCACATGAGATAGGGACAAAGTGCGTCGGCGCCCATCCCCAAGGCAAAGATGAGATCATGCAGATTGCGCAGCGCCCCGGACCGGAGCACCAGGGAAACCCGGCGGCGCAGGCTTTCGCCTTCGACCTGGGTGGTCTCCTTGAGAGCCTTGTGGAGAACCGCGACGACCAAATAGGGATCGAGAAAATCGCTTCCCCGGGTAAAGACGTCGGCATCATCCAGGAGGATCAGGCGGATCCCGTTGCAAACGGCAATCACCGTTTCCTCGACCAGCCGGTCCAGGGCCTGCTGCAGCGATTCCCCCTGCCGGATGCTGCAGGACAGGGCGAGGCTTTTTTTCCCGAAACGGGTGAAGACGTCTTCCAGGGTGAAGCTGTCAAGCTCGGCAGCCTGGATTTCAGCCCCGCCGGGGCTTACGAAGCGACCGCCTCCCAAAAGGAGGGGGTTCGGAAGTTCCAGTGCGGCATCGGGGGCTCCTTTCAGCGCGCAGCGCGCCCCGAGCATCACCCGGGTCGAGAAGTGTTCCGCCTCCCGTTCCCGGTCGATGGCCGGATTGGTCACCACGGCGACCTGTTCCTTGAAATAGTCGGAGAGGTTTTGCCGGGATAGGCTGAGAGCCGCCAACGGGCCGTCGTAACCGAGCGAGGTGATCGGGTCCTCGCTGTTGCGCGCCATATCCTTCAGGTTCTGGACGTCGGTCGACTTCCAGGCCAGCGCCGAAAGGAGGTTTTCCCGGACCAGCTTGTTCGTTTTCGTCCAGCTCTTGATGGGATTGGGGTTACGGGGGCCGCGCCGCGAGGCAAAGCTCTGCAGCGAGCGGGCATGGGCGGTGAGCCCGGTGCGCCGCCGGAAGGTTTCGTACACCTCGCGGCGCAGGCCATGGTGCTCGAAAAGGCGCGGGCGTTCACCGGGTACCAGTTGGAGCCCGACCTTCTCGCCCGGGGCGAGCGGCTTGGGATCGCTCACGATCTCTTCATGGGGGACCACCCCCAGCTCGGAGCTGGCGAAAATCTCCTGATCGGTTTCCCCTACCCACAACGGGCGCAGTCCCATGGCGTCGACGCTGAAGACGCAGCGGTCGCCGTGCCGCGCGATGATGGCCGCCGGCCCCTGGGCGCTGGCGGACAGGAAGTGGCGGAACCAGCGGTAAAGGGCATTCAGTTCCGGCTCCATCCGGTCCATTTCGCTGTAGATAGGGGGGAAGACCATCTCCATCGCCTCGAAGAGGTTCAGGCCGAAAAGCGCCATCAACCCTTCCAGGGTGCGGTTCAGGTCCTGGGAATCGCTCCCCTCCACCGGGAGCACGATGCCGAGCATCCGCGCCTCCTCGCGCAGCCGGGCAATGGTGTTGATCTCACCGTTGTGTCCCAGAAGCGAAAAAGGCTGGGCCCGCAGCACGGTCGGCAGGGTATTGGTGGAGTAGCGGCTGTGGCCGATGGTGGCCGAGGAGAGGAAATCGCGGCGTTTCAACTCGGGATAGTAGCGGGGGAGGATCTCCGGCGCGCCGTGCACCTTGTAGGCGGCGACGTCGCCGGAAAGGGAGGCGACGTGGATCGGGAACTCCTGCTCCAGCTCGATCTGCAGCCGGTACAGGGTCCGAAAGGCGTCCTTGGGATCCGGACAGCGCAGGGCAACCTGCCAGACCAGCGGTTCGCTCTGCCGCGCCGCGGCGGCCAGGACCTCGCTCCGTACCGGCGCCGGGCGCTGGCCCAGCACCTCGAGCCCAGCGTCCTGGCAGCGTTTGAGGATAGTCGCCTGCAGCTCCGGGTGCAGGCCGAGAAGATGCTTCGCGATCAGGAAGTGCCCCACCGCGAAACCTCCCTCGTAGGCGATCCCCGGAGGATGACCTTCGCCGCTCAGCACCTCGTTCCAGATCTTGCGGGGAATGTCGGTGAGAATGCCGCAACCATCCCCTTCCCCGTTGATCTCACCGGCGCGGTGCCCCATCTTCACCAGCGCCTCGATGGTACGCTGGACATTGCCATGAGTGGCCCTCCCCGATTTGTCGACGTAGCAGATAATGGCACAGGCATCGCGCTCGGCTGTCATAAGACCGGACGGATCACGATCGGAAATCTTCATGACTGCTCCTCGGGGGGTATTGTTCCGCTGGAAGAAACGGGGACTCTAATATTTTCTTTGAACCAAAACCTTATATCAGACGAGTGGAGCTGCGGCAAGTTGCAAAGTCGCAACAATTGGCGAGTTGATAGTACCTCGAAGTGGTGCTGATTGATTCTGACCCTGGTGCGGCTGGAGATCCTTCAGTCTTGGAAGTGATGATTTCAATAGAACTGTTCCCTTCGGCCATTAGTGCCAACGAGGAGCTTTCCCCGCGGTTGGGGCAATATGGGAACTAAGAGAAGGACGGGTCATGAACATGAATAAGAACATACTGGTTATTTTTCCGCGATGCTATAATGGGCTTGTGGTCATTGCCCCTGTAATTCCAACAGGTTAACCGGGGCGGGAGGTTGTCTTTATGAAAACGGTCAGAAGGATACTGGTAACTACCGTTGCGGTCGTCGGCTTTACTGGATTGACGATTACGCCGACCCATGCCGTTTCATGGGGAACCGGCAGCACGTCAGGAATGACGAGCGGGTCCGGGACCGGCGGCAGCACGACCAACCAGGATAGTACGATAAACGGGCCCACCACGACCAGGAGAGGTACCGATACCAACAACATGGGCATTTGGGGCCCCAATAGCACAACCGGCACCTCAAACGTACCCCCCAGTAACGGTATGGGTACCGGGACCACGGGGACCGGCACCGGGACCGGCATAGGTACCGATACGGGGACCGGAATGGGTACCGGCGGTACGTTCGGCACGGGCACGGGAACGGGAACCGGAGGTAACACCGGCACCAGCGGCACTTTCGGGACTGGCACCGGTGGCAACACCGGTACCGGCGGCACCGGTACAGGTACCGGAA
Organism: Geomesophilobacter sediminis; assembly: GCF_016458275.1. GTDB lineage: Bacteria > Desulfobacterota > Desulfuromonadia > Geobacterales > Geobacteraceae > Geomesophilobacter > Geomesophilobacter sediminis. The sequence continues at coordinate 156,815 of NZ_JAEMHM010000003.1, read as the reverse complement.
CCGGAACCGGAACGGGCGGCTTTGGCACGGGTACCGGAGGTAGCACCGGCGGCATGGGCGGTACTGGGACCGGCGGCACCGGCGGTAGCGGAGGCGCCGGTGGCGGCGCAGGCGGTGGCGGCGGTGGCCGTTAACCGCTCGATTTCCTGAAAGGATGAAAGTTGAGACCTTGCAGATATGGCTTGTCGGCGGCCCATGGGGTGCGGCAAGCCATTTTTATATCGGGAGGGAAACGAAGCGAACAACCAACATCAAGCCGGGGGAAAGCCTGACTGGAAGGGTTCCCCAGGCGAAGGAGTCATTATGAAAGCCCTGGTTTTTACCGGGATACGGCGGATGGAGTTGCAGGAGGTGCCTGATCCCGTAGTGGAACAAGATGGGGATGCCATCATTCGGGTGACCTCCGCGGCGATTTGCGGCAGCGACCTGCATATGTACGAGGGAAGGACCTCCGCGCAGCCGGGGATGATCTTCGGCCACGAGGTGATGGGAGTGGTTGAGAAAGTGGGCAACGGCGTGCAACTGGTCAAGGTGGGTGACCGCGTCTCCCTCCCCTTCAACGTCAGCTGCGGCGCCTGCTTCAACTGTGTCCGCGGGTTCGTGAACGCCTGTCTCACCACCAACCCTGCTTCTCCCGGAGGCGGCTACGGCTATGCCGACCTGGGACCTTATCGCGGGGGGCAGGCGCAGCTGCTGCGCGTGCCGTTCGCCGATTTCAACTGTCTGAAGCTCCCCGGGACCCCGGGCGACCGGTGGGAGGAGGACTTCATCATGCTGTCCGACGTCCTGCCGACCGGGTACCACGCCACGATCATGGCTGACGTGATTCCGGGTTCTTCGGTCGCCGTCTTCGGCGCGGGGCCGGTAGGTTACATGGCGGCCATGTCGGCTTTTCTCAGAGGTGCGGCCGAAGTCTACGTGGTAGACCGTTCCGAGGTCCGGCTGAGAAAAGTGGCGGAACTTGGTGCGGTGCCGATCAATTTCACGGAAGGAGATCCGGTGGAAGCGATCCTCAAGCTGCGCAGCGAGAACAAGGCGATCCGGGAGTCGCTCCGTCCCGGCGAGGAAAAAATGGCCGGGGTGCTGTGCGGCATCGATGCGGTCGGGTACCAGGCCATTGGTAGGCCGGACCCGAACCAGGAACGGCCGGTACAGGTGATCGAGGATCTGGCCCGCCTGGTCGACGCCACGGGTTCCATCGGTCTCATCGGCGTCTACTTCAAGGGGGACCCCGGTGGGGTAGACCAAAACGCCAGGCAGGGGCATTTCACCCTGCCGCTCGGAGCACTCTGGGAAAAAGGGATCAAGATCGAAACGGGGCAGGCTCCGGTAAAACGTTACAATGCCCTGCTGCGTGATGCGATCGTCCAGGGGCAGCTGATGCCGGGCAAGTTCGTGAGCCACAAGCTGCGCCTGGAAAACGGCCCCGAGGCCTACGAGAAGTTCGTCCAGCGCGGTACCGGCGAAGGTGCCGAGTACACGAAGATCGTCCTGAAACCGAACGGGTAGGATGGTCGAGATGGCTGGCGTGAAAAGGGGGTGCGCTTTCGGCGCACCCCTTATTTTTAATCTTCCGTTAGGTGATGGGGATTTTTTCGAGGGGAAACCTTCCGGTTCCCCCGGTAGGAGCGACATTCCTGTCGCGATGGAGACATATGCATAAGGGCTTCTCGTTCAACAGCCAAGGCTGCCGCCAACCCTGTGGGAGCGCCTTTCCAGGCGCGAATAGAAATGGCGATCACGGAGATCACCGCCTGCGGCGGATCGCGCCAGGAATGGCGCTCCCACAGCAGAATCGAGCTCCCACAGAAAGAAATCCCGTTCATCAGTCGCGCCTAGGAATTCATCCTTTGTCCAGCACTTCCCGGATCTTCTTCAAAAGCGCGGTGGGTAAGATCGGCTTGGGGATAAATTCGTACTCGGGCATTTCCAATTGGTTGAAAATGTCAGCCGCATACCCGCTGGTGAAGAGCACCTTGACCTCTGGGTCGAGAGCGCGGATCTCGTCGTAGGCTTCCTTTCCGTTTTTCTTCGGCATGATCGAATCCAGGAATACCAGCTGGATCTCCTGACGGTAATCCCGGAACTTCTTCACCGCCTCGTCGCCGTCCACCGCATCGATGACCCGGTAGCCGTAAGCTTCCAGTACCTCGCGGTCCAGTTGGCGCGTGGCCAGGTCGTCTTCAGCGACCAGGATCGTCTCGTGGCCGCCGCGCGGCGCCGCCTCCGGCCTTCTGGTCTCTTCGAAAAGTGCCGATTGGGTAAGGGGGAGGTACATCTGGAAGGTGGTCCCCCGTTCCGGTTCGCTGTAGCAGGTTATGTAGCCGCCATGCTGTTTCACGATGCTGTAGACGATGGAGAGCCCAAGGCCGGTCCCTTTCCCCATTTCCTTGGTGGTGAAGAAGGGCTCGAAGATCCGCTGCCGGGTGGCCGCATCCATCCCCAACCCGTTGTCGCTGAAGGAAAGAAGCGCGTACCGCCCTACCCTGCCGTACCCGTGAGCCTTGACGAACGGCTCGTCCAACTCGACTACGTCGGTGCTGATCCAGACCGCGCCGGCCGACCCGATGGCATCGCGGGCGTTGGTGGCCAGGTTGATCAGCACCTGCTCGATCTGCCCGGCATCGGCCAGGATGATCAACGGATCGTTGGAGAGCCGGGCCACGAAATCGACGTTCTCCTTGAGCAGGGTCACCAGGAGCCGCTCCACCTTGCGGATCACGGCATTGAGGTCGACCGGCTTGGTCTCGATCGGGCGCTTGCGGCTGAATCCAAGCAGGGACTGGGTGAGGCTGGCGGCCCGCGCGGCAGCCTCGAGGATCTGGTTGACGTTTGCCGAAAGCGGATTGTCCTTGCCGATTTTCAAATCGAGGAGCGTTGCATGGCCGATGATCGCGGTAAGGATGTTGTTGAAGTCATGGGCAACCCCGCCGGCGAGGGTCCCCAGTGCTTCCATCTTTTGTGCCTGGCGCAGTTGGGCTTCCAGACTGACCAGGTGGGTGATGTCGCTTCCAATCACCGAGGCGCGGGTGACCGCGCCAGTCTCATCCAAAATAGGGGAGATGGTCAAGGAGACATCGATCATCTTGCCGTCTTTTCTTCTCCTCCTGGTCTCGTAATGCACGATGTGCATGCCGTGCCGCACGCGGTACAGGATCTCCTGCAGTTCGCGCTCCCCGTCCTCCCCTTCAGGGAAGATATGCAGGATCGACTGGCCGATCATCTCCTGGCTGGAGTAGCCGTAAATCTTCTCCGCGCCGCGGTTCCAGCTGGTAACGATCCCGTTCAGGTCCTTGCAGATGATGGCATCGTCGGTCGACTCGACGATGGCGGCCATGAGCAGCAACTGATCGTCGGCAACCATCAAGTCAGTGATGTCGTTCAGGATGATGAGATACTGGTTCCCGATGTTGGCACCGGAGGTCTCGATGATCCGGATCGAGCCGGACTTGCACCGGATGCGGAACCGATAGGTGATCTCTTCTTCGCCATCGCTGCCGGATCGCCCGGTGGTTTCCCTCCATGCCTCAACGGCCTTCTCGCGATAAGCGGGATCGGGAAAGGCCTCCTCCCACCACCGCTCCAGGGTCGGGATATCTTCGATGGAGTAGCCGAAGACACGGTGAAATTTGTTGTTGAGGAAGGTGATGGTGCCCGCCTCGCCGATTACCGCCATCGCCACCGGTGAGTACTTGATGAGCAACCGGAATTGATCCTCGCTGTCCCGAAGGGCCTGCTGATGGCGGCTGCGCTCCAAGGCCGACCGCACCGCGCCCCGCAACCGGAGAAAATGGCGCGGGGACTTGATGATGTAGTCATCGAGTCCTAGCTTCATCGCCTCGACCGCGACCTCTTCGTTTCCGGTCCCGGTGAACATGATCACCGGGCAGAGCGGCCGGCGCTCTTTCACCTGACGCAGAACCTCCGTGCCGTCGGACCAAAAAAGGTGATAATCCGTGATGACCAGATCGAACTGACCCTCTTCCAGGGCCCGATCCAGTTCGTCACGGTTTTTCACCTGGAGCAGCTCGAGCTCCGGAAACTCTTTCTTCATCTCCGATGCCACCAGCTGCCGGTCGTCCGGGTTGTCGTCCACCAGAAGCAGGCGCAGCGACCGATTCATACTCCGTTACCTCCCCTGGCATCTCCGGCACCGACCGCCGGGATGGTATCTTCCCGCCCTCTCATTCCGGTATGCTTGCCGGGCGCGGCAGTTCGATCCAGAAAAGGCTCCCCCGCCCCGGCTCGGATTCCACCCCGATCCGCCCCCCCATCCGGGTAACCCCCTTGCGCACGATGGCAAGCCCGATACCGGTCCCAGGGTACATCTCGTTGCCGTACAGCCGTTCAAACAGGTTGAAGATTCGCTCCCGGTGCTCGGGCGCGACGCCGATCCCGTTGTCTTGCACCTTGAGGCGCACCAGATCCCCTTCGGTTTCGGCCCAGATCCGGATCCGCGGCGTTACCCCCGGCCCCACGAACTTCACCGCATTGGTGAGGAGGTTGAGCACCACCTGGGTCAGTACCGGATGATGCCCCTGCACCGCGGGCAGACTTTCCGCCACCTCGATCACGATATCCCGCTCCCCGGTTTCCAGCCGCAGCTGATTGACGGCTTCCGCCACCACCCGGTTCAGGTCCACCGGGTTCAAGGTGACCTCCTGCTGGGTGATGCGGCTGTAGGCAAGCAAATCCTGGATCAGAACGTCCATCCGGCGCGCCGCCGACAGAATCCGGTCCACCGCCTCCCGCGCGGTGGCGGAGAGCCCCGCCTCATCCTGCAGGATCTCGGAAAACCCCTGAATGGCTCGAAGCGGCGCGCGCAGATCGTGCGAGACCGAATAGGCGAAGGATTTGAGCTCAAGGTTCATCTCTTCGAGTTGCGAGGTTCGTTCCGCAACCCGTAGCTCGAGTTGAGCCGCATTTTCCCTGACCTTCGCCAGAAGCACCGCAACCTCCTCTTCGGCGGCCTTGCGCTCGGTGATGTCCTCCAGCATGCCGATCGCGTATTCCGGAGCTTCTTCGCCATCGCGGACCAGAGAAACTATGAAGCGGGCCCAGAGCAGGTGCCCGTTCTTGTTCAGGAAACGTTTCTCCAGCAGGTAGCGCTCCCGCCTCCCTTCCATCACTTCCCGGAACAGGGCAAGATCGGCTTCCCGATCATCCGGGTGGTCCAGTTCGAAGAAACTCCGCCCCGTCAGCTCTTCTTCCCCGTACCCGAGGAGCAGACGCAGGGCAGGGTTGGTCTGAATGGGGTACCCCTTGGGGCTGATCAGGGCGATGCCGATCCCGGCCGATTCGAAGGTGGACCGGAAGCGGGACTCGCTTCGGCGCAGAAGATCTTCGACGGCGATCCGGTCGGTGACGTCGAGGAATAAGCCGCGCAGACAGCAGGGGGATCCGTCCGGGTCGCGGGCCACCCGCACGTTTTCCTGGAGCCAGACGATCCTGCCGTCGGCAGCGGTCACCCGGAACAGCAGTTGATGGTCCACTCCCTTTTGGATCGCCGTGGTGCAGAAGGAGACTGCGGCGTCCCGGTCCTCCGGGTGCATGTGGTCGACCAGAAAATGGGGCTCGGTAAGCCATTGCTTCAAAGGGTAGCCCAGGACTTTTTCCGCCTGCCGGCTTACGAAAGAGAACTGCCAGGTACCCAGATCGGCTTCCCAGACGATGGCATCGAGATCCTCCACGAGAAACTGGTAACGCTGCGAAGTCTCCCTGAGACGCTGGGTGATCCGGCTGATTTCCTGGTAGTCGAGGGAGTTTTTCATGGCCGTGACTGCGGTCTGGGCAACGGCGGCAAGCTGCTCCTCGTCCAGATGGGTGAAGTCCCGCTCCGCCTTGTTATGAACCTCCAGGAAACCGATTATGCCGGCATCGGCATCCACGATGGGGGTTCCCAGTGCGGAGTGGAGCTGAAAACGTCGCAGCATTTCCGGGTTCGCGCGTGGGTCCCGCGGCAGGTCGTTGGCGAGATAGGGATTATCGGAGAGGATGGTGCGGCAGACAAAGCGTCCCCCCAAATAGCATTCCCGTTCGGGGACGACCTTGCCGTGGTGGACGAAACGGAAGCAGGAGATCCCTTCCTCCGTGCAGAAAGCGGCGATTCCGCTTTCGGCGTCCATCAGCGCCATGCTTTCCCGGAGCAGGATCTCGAGCAAGCGTTCGGGATCGAGGGTCGAATGCATCTGCTGGCTCAGGTTGCGTAACGCCAGTACGGCACGTTCGCCCCGTTCCTGCTCGGTAATATCCTGAAACTGGAGCGCAACCAGATCGTCGGCCAGGGGGAGGATCCGCATGGCGTACTGGGGGCTCATCGGTCCGCTGGGAGCAACCACGGTCTCGACCGGCGCCGCTTTTCCGGTTCGGGCGGCGTCCGCGTAACGGCCGGCATGCTCTCGGTCGAACAGCACTGCCAACGGCGGGGCCAGATCTGCCTGCCCAAACGGCAGCCCCGCGACCCCGAGAAGACGCAGCGCTGCCGGGTTTGCCTGGATGACCGCAACCACTGCCGGTTCAGTCGGGTCCAGACGCAGGACCATAATCCCGTCGGAAAGCGCCAAGATGATCTTTGCGTCCACCGGATCCGTTAGGGCGGTGCCGGTATGCTGTCGTCTTCTGACGTTCGTTTCCGATCCCCGGAAAGCCATAGGTTTCTCCATATCTAAGATTCAATTAATAGTAGCTGAGGTAGATATAAGTAAACAATGAATCTTTCCTTGCTCATGAGACGTTGGCGCGGGAGGTGCGATCGAGGAAGACGGATCGGGAACCGGGAAGTTCAGGGGCTATTTGCGGGAGACGAACCGGTTGCCCGGGAGGTAGAACCGCAGCGGTTTCTCCGCCCACGCTCCGGCGTAATCCACCCCGATGCGCGGACGTATCACGATCGCGGCCGGGTCGACCGGTTCAACAGGTTCGGTGAGGAAAAGGTCGCTGCTTTCGAGATCGTGTCCATGGAAGGCTTTATCGATGTGCAACGCTCGGCAGACCAGGCCCGGTCCCGAGGTTTTGCCGTCGGTGTTTGCCAGCGGCTCCAGGGCCCGGATCAACACCGCGCACCCTTTTCCTTCCGGCTCGGTGACCACGTTCAAGCACCAGTGCATGCCGTAGATGAGGTAGACGTAGGCATGGCCCGGCGCCCCGTAGAGCACCCGGGTTCTCGGGGTGAGCCCATGGGAGGCGTGAGCGGCGCGGTCCTCGATCCCGAGGTATGCCTCCACCTCGACGATTTTGCCGACGCGCGGCAGACCCGCGTCGACCCGGACCAGAAGGCAGCCCAGGAGCTCGCGGGCCACCAGGATGGTCTCCCGGTCATAAAAGGAACGCGGCAGTTTGGGAGGGAGCTCGATTGCACCCATGGCTGCACCTGAAAAAGCGATGGGCGAGCCGGAGCCCGCCCATCGGGAAAAGGATGCGGTTTTGAAAGGAGGGCTAGAGCAGGCCCGCTTTGGCCAGCTGTTCGCGCACGATGTCAGCCAACTCCTTGCTCACCTCGGTGATCCGTTCCGGTTCGGAGCTCTGTGCCGTCGCGGCCCAGATCAACTTCCCGGTTCCCATATCGAAGAGGTTGACCTGGATGGTCGCCAGGTCGTAGGTGGATACGTACGGCGGCTCATAATACATCGACGCACCGTAGTAGCCATACAGGCTCCAGGATGGGAACGCGGGGGGATACCAATAGCCGGGATAGGTGCTGGTGTAGCCGGGCTGGACGATGGTCTGCTGCTCGACCCGGACCGTCTGTACGGTGAGGACCGAATCGGCCGAAGCGCGCTTGAGTGCCCCCTCCAAGGTCGGCCAGTCCAACCTTTCCTCGGCAGGAAGCAGGTTGTGGCCGGTAACCGCTGCAATACCGCGCTTGTTGAGTTCCGCGGCGATGACCTCCTCGTACACCCTGCGGTTGGGGTCCTTCTTGCCGAGGCTGACGACCACCAGCTTGTGGACCTTGTACCCATGGAAGGCAGGGTTGCTCCAGGTATCGCGCAGAGTGGTCGAGGCGCAGGAACTAAGCAGCGAGATGGCGAGTATCAGGGAGAGAAAACCCGAGAAAATCTTCCAAAAGGACCTCATAAGGCACCCCCCAGTAGCGTTAAGTTAAAACGGTATGAGTCTACCAACCTTTTTTGTAGATGCGAGCGCGGTGAGCGATCAATTACCCGCTCAGACCCATTATGCACCATTTCTTTACATCACTTTCCTCTTTGTTAAACTAGCGCAATTCTATTGGGGAAGAGGCTCTGGTTGGCGAGGGGCCGCGCGATAAACATGCGCAAGGGAGGATGGAAATGCAGCGCTGGAGATGCAGCATATGCAGCCACATCTATGACCCTGCCGAAGGTGATGCAGCCAATGAAGTCCCCCCCGGGATCAGTTTCGAGGACCTGTTGGAAGAGTGGACCTGCCCCATATGCAATGCGGCCAAGCGCTTTTTTGAACCGCTATGAGTAAGGGCAGGGGAAGGGAACTGATGCGGAATGGGTTCCGGGGTAGGAAAGGAAGAGAGTGATGAAAATACTAGGGAAAACCGCGCTCGCGTTTTCGGCATTGGCCCTCTTTTCCGGCTGTGCGACCTACCCTCCGACTACGGGACCGGTCATAACCGAGAAGACCGCGGCGCTCACGACGGTAGGCCAGTTCCAGGACCAGGTGACCGGGGTGGCGGTCTCCTCGGCCGGCCGGATTTTCGTCAATTTCCCCCGCTGGGGCGAGGAGCCGCGTTATTCCGTGGCGGAACTGCTCCCGGACGGCACGCTCCGTCCCTATCCCGATGCCGAATGGAACCGCAGGGGAACCGACACCCGGCCCGATTCCCATTTCGTCTGCGTGCAAAGCGTCTACGTGGATGCCGACGACAACCTCTGGATCCTCGATCCCGCCTCCCCCTCCTTTTCCGGAGTCGTGGCCGGAGGCGCGAAACTTTTGCGGGTGAACCTGGATACGGACCAGGTGGAGCAGGTAATCCGGTTTTCGGATCGGGTGGCGCCGCGGCAAAGCTACCTCAACGACGTCCGGGTCGATCCCGACACCGAGGTCGCCTACCTCACCGATTCCGGTATGGGGGCGTTGGTGGTAGTGGATCTGGAAACGGGGGAAAGCAGGCGGGTACTGGCGGGGGACCGGTCGACGCTGGCGGAACCGGACGTAGTCCCGGTGATTGGCGGCAAGGAACTGCGCGACGGCGCCGGTAAGGTGCCGAAGATCAACGCGGATGGCATCGCCCTGGATCCGGACGGGAAATACCTTTACTACCATGCGCTGACCGGGAAAACCCTGTACCGGATCGGAACCGATTACTTGAACGACCCGACCCTACTGCCGGAGGATCTGGCCCTGCGGGTGGAAAAGGTGGCGGTGACCAGGCCGACCGACGGGATGGAGATGGGAAGCGGCGGGACGCTGTACTGGACCTCGCTTGAGGAAAACGCGGTGAACTACCGGCGCCCCGACGGCAGCAGCGGCACCGTCATCGCGAGTTCCAGCATCCTTTGGCCCGACAGCCTCGCCATCGGGCCCGACAGGTACCTCTACTTCACGGCTTCACAGATTCACCTGAGCCCGAGGTTCAACGGCGGCATCGACCGCACCGTCCTTCCCTACCGGCTGTTCAAGGTCTGGGTCGCGCCGTTTTGATCTAGCCACTATAGCTCCAGGGCCAGTCCTTCCAAAAGTCCGGAGTCACTCACCTTCATCCGGGTAAACCCGAAGAGGCGCATGGTGATGATGGTGATCAGGATGCCCGAGATGATCAGATCCTCCCGACCCGGTTCCAGGCCGGGAACCTCGAGCCGCTCGGCCGGCGCAAGGGGGAGCAGCCTCCGGTAAATCGCCTCGATCTCAGCGAGGCCTAAGACGAAGTTGTTCACCTTGCGGTAGTCGTAGTCCTCCATCTGCATCTGGACCGCCGCGAGCGTCGTGGCGGTCCCGGCGGTCCCGATCAGGGTTCCTGCCGCGAACCGCTCGACCATCCCTTCCCGCTCCAGATCACGCTTCAAGCGATCCAGTTCCCGCCCGATCTTGTCCTCCATCGCGACGACACCGGACTTCCCTTCGGTGAGCCGCACCACCCCTATCGGCAGGCTGCGCGAAAATAAAACCGATCCCCCCTGCGCCAGGGTGTACTCGGTGCTCCCCCCGCCAATATCGAAGACGCTCAGATCCCCGGCCCCGTCGTCCAGAGACGAGATCACCCCTTGCAGGGTCAGCCTCGCCTCCTCGTCGCCGTCGATCACCTCAAGAGAGATGCCGGTCTCCTCCAGGGCGCTGCGGCAAAATTCCGCCCCGTTGGCCGCGTCGCGGACCGCGCTCGTGGCGACAGCCCGTACCCGTTCCACCCCGGCGGCGCGAATCTCGGCGGCAAACTGGGTAAGTGCGGCCAGCGCCCGCGCTCGAGCTGCGGCGGATAGCCCCTCCTCCCGGGTAAAACCACCTCCCAGCCGGGTGATGACCCGTTGCAAAAGGATCTGGCGGAAGGGGTGGGTTTGGGCGATCAGCAGGCGGGCGGTGTTGGTTCCCAGGTCGATGGCGGCGACGTTACGACTCACGCACCAGTCCTCGCTTTCGTTTGATGAGGGTGCCGGACAAGTGGCCTACCTTGGCGAAGGCCGCGATCATGTCGCCGTAGAGAAGCCCGGCGACGATGCTGCACTTGCCGCTTTTCAGTCGTTTCAGGTGGGATTGCTGCAGTTCTTCTTCGAGGAGGGCGAGTTCCTGTTTGAGAGGGGCGAGTTCGGCGCCTTCGTCCGCGCCGGAGAGGACCTGTCCCGCCAGGGAGAGCATCTCCCCGACCTTGGCCGAAAAGGCCTTGAGCTCATCCATGGCGGCGGTGGAGAAGTAGAGCCGCTCCTCCTTCTTGCGCTCGAGGTAGACCAGGATCGCGGTGTTCATGTCGCCGATAAGCTCGAGATCGTTCACCAGTTGGAGCATGGTCGGAATTTCCACCGCCCGTTCCACCGAAAGTGGCTCCCGGGACAAGGTGATGAGAAACTGGGACATGTCCCGGTTCAAGACGTCGAGCACCGCTTCCTTTTCGCGAATGGAGGCGGAGACGCGGGGATCGAAGCTGTCGAACTGGGAATTGACGTCCTGGAACATGGTGACGGCGATCTCACCCATCCGCGCCACCTCGATCCAGGCCTGGGCCAGCGCAATCGTCGGCGTCTTCAGCACCCGCTGGTCGATGAACCGCGGCCGGGCCTCGCTCTCCGAACGCCGCACCGGAATCCAGTTTTCGGCGGACCGGGCGAAGAAACCGATCAGGGGGAGAAAGACGACGATGTATGAGACGCTGAAAATCGTGTGCGCGTTGGCCAGGTGGCGTGCGATGTTCGGTTTGAAAGCCTGCAGGTGTCCACCCAGGGGGTGCACCGTCTCGGTGACGTCAGAGGGGGAGACCGCCCGCACCGCGTCCAGGAAAAAGGGAAAGAAGAGCAACGCCAAGGAGATGGCGACGAAGTTCAGGGCGAAGTAGATCAGAACCGCCCGCTTCGCAGTCGTCCCTCCCCCGAGGGAAGCGATCAGCGGGATGATCGACGCGCCGGCCACCTCCCCAATCACCATGGCGATGGCGGTCTCATAGGAAAGAAGTCCCGACGCGGCGAGTGCAATGACGACGCCGATCGCCGCGCTCCCCGACTGGATGACGAAAGTGAGCAGCGCGCCGGACAAGACGGCGATCAGGCGGATCGGGAAAAACTCCTGGCGCAGCGCGGCGAACAACGCGGTTTCGGAAAGCGGCAGGCAGGCCTGTTCCATGAGCGCGAGGCCGAAAAAGACCAGACCGGCCCCGAGGAGCAGACCGCCCAGGTTGGCCACTTTGCGTTTGCCGGAGAAGATGCTGAGGGCGACCCCGAGCGTGATGGCGGGAAGCGCCAGCGTCGAGATCCGGAAGGCGATGAACTGGATGACGATGGTGGTACCGATTCCGGTACCGAGGAGGACACCGAGGGCTTGATACAGGGAGAGGAGCCCGGCGTTGACGAAACCGACGACGAGCACGGACGCGGCGCTTCCGGACTGAAGGAGCGAGGCGAGGCAACTGCCGACCAAAGGCGCGGCCAGGCGGTTCCGGGTCCCCTTTTCCAAAAGCCGTCGCAGACGTTCGCCGGCAACCTTTTGCAGCCCCTCGGACATGGTACGCATGCCGAGGATGAACAGCGCGAGGCCGCCCAGGGCTTCCGTAATATAGGACCAGGAGGTGGCGGACATTGTTAGGACCGGAGAAGGTCAGGGCCAGGGGGAGACTGGAGGGTAAGACCCCGGGCCCCGACGCAGAGGTTAGTTCCTATCCGGATACTTTCTCCTTGAGTTCCTTCCCTACCTTGAAGAAGGGGAGCTTCTTCGCCCGCACGGCAATCGATTCCCCGGTCTTCGGGTTCCTGCCGGTGTAGGCTTCGTATTCCTTGACGACGAAACTGCCGAAGCCACGGATTTCGATCCGGTCGCCGGAAAGCAGGGCGTCGGTCATCGAACCGAAGACGGCGTTGACAATTTCCTCGGCTTTCTTGAACGAAAGCGCTTTTCTCGCTGCCAGGGACTCAATAAGCTCAGATTTGTTCATGGTGCACCCCCTCCAAGACCTACGTGTTAATGAGAACACTTCAGGTAGCGTTTTACCAGATATTGCGCTTCTTGGGTGCGCCCCGCTTCGGACAGCAAGGGCACCAGTTTTTCGGCCGCCGCCTTGGCCACGGTTTGGATATCCAGGGCCTGCGACAGATATTCCATGGCGGTCTGCCGGTCACCGGATCCGATGTACAGATCCCCCAGCATGATCAGCGCCTGGTCTGCCAGGACGTCCAGCTCCCGCATCTTCTTGAGATGACCGACTGCAAGGTGGAAATTCCCCCCGTCGATCGCCATCTGGACCCGCGCCAAATGACAGAGCGGGTTCGTCGGATTAATGCGAAGGGCCTGCTCGACAAGATAATGAGATTCACTACCACGCCGAGACCTGTACATTATAAGAGCTAGTTCGTACATTACAATGTCATTTTCACCAGATAAGCGCATTTTCTCCAAAATCGGAAGCGCGGTGGCATCGTCGCCGTCGTGGATGGCGAGGTAGGCCTTGGCGAACTCTTTCCCCATCGCTGCGTACCGTTCGGGAAGGTCCCCCGGCAGCGGACCGACCATGATATGGAAGCGGTCTTCGTCATCCAGGTCCGGCTCCGGAATCTCTTCGGGAGCGTCGTGGTGACCCGGGCCGCAGGAGCTGCAGCTGGAGGCGCAGGAATGCCCGGCCGCCTCGGCCTTTTTCGCCGGTTGGGCTGGCTTGGCAACGGCCGCCTCGCGAAGCGCCTTCTGCGCGGCCTCACGGACTTGCGTGTCGACGGCAAAGTTGATGGCGAGCTGGAAGTGCTCCTGGGCCTTCATGATGTCACCGGCGGTCAGCGAGCGGCTCCCCTCGTGCAGGTTGAGCTCGGCCAGGCGGTCGCAGGCAAAACCCAGGCGCTCCTTGATACTGCGGGCGTCTTCGGCCGCATCGGCACCGACCCGCTCGGCGGCTTCGGAAAATGCCGCACGGGCGTCGGCATAGCGCTCCGCCTGGAGATATTTCTCCCCTTGGGCCATGTAGTGACGGTGATCTTTTTTGAAGAACCTGCTGAATACCATGAATGCTCCCATTTCACACCGGCGTTAGGCGCCGGTTCCGTTGATTGCTGCCGATCACGTTACAGGTCCGTCAGGACTTTGCCAAGAGGGTGACGCTCTCCAGATGATAGGTCTGGGGGAACATGTCAACCGGAAGTGCTTTTAGGGCCCGGTACCCTTTTGCTACCAGCGCCGCCAGGTCCCGCGCCAGGGTAGGCGGATCGCACGAGACGTAGATGATCCGTCTCGGCCCAAGCTCGGCCAGAAGGCTTACCTCCTGCGCTCCGGTCCGGGGCGGGTCGAGGATGGCCACGTCGAACCGCTCACCCGCCGCTTTCATGCGGCGCAGGGCCTTGGCCGCATCCTCGGCCAGGTAAGTAGCGTTGGCAATCCCGTTTTCGGAGGCGTTGGTCCGGGCATCGGCTACCGAGGGTGCGAACCCCTCCACGCCGATGACTTCCTGCACCATCGAGGCGATGGGGAGGGAGAGGTTGCCGTTGCCGCAGTAGAGATCCAGCACCCGCTCGCGACCGGAACACTCGCACCACTCAGCCACGGTCCGGATCAGGTTGAGGTTTTGCCGAAGGTTCACCTGCGAGAACCCACCCCTGCCGAAGGAAAGCGCCAGGGCGCGTCCGCCGGGGAACAGCCCTTCCGGAATCCGGTAGCTCAGCCGCTCCACTCCGAAGACCCGCACCAGGTTCCCGCGCCCCGACTCCCGGAGGAAAAGGCCCGACACCGAAGGGAGTTCCGTGCGCAGCGCGCTGATGCGTTCCAGAAGCTCCGGCGTGCAGCTTCCCTGGAGATGAAGGATCGCGATGCTGCTGCCGTCATCGCCCAGCGCAAGGTCGATCTGCGGGATCCGCTCTTTTGCCGCGAATCGGGGCAGCACGGGCCGAAATTCATTGAGGATCCGGTTGAGCACCGAGTCCGCGATCCGGCAGCCAGCCGGGATGTCAATCACCTCGTGGGTGCCGCCCCGGAAAAATCCGAACTGAACGCCGGCCTGCTGCACGACCAGCTTGAGCTGGATGCGGGAGCGGTATTGGTATTCGATCGGAGAGGCGAGCGTGGGGAGGATCTCCACCCCTTCCAGCCCGCCGATCCGGGCCACCGTACCGGCAAAAATCTCGTGTTTTTGCTTCAGTTGCTCCGCGTAGGCCAGGTGCTGCCAGTTGCAGCCGCCGCAGCTGCCGAAGTAGGGACAGGGGGGCTCGGTCCGGACGCCGGACGGCTCGAGAATTTCCACCAGTTCCGCTTCCGCGAAGTTCTTCTTTTCCCGGGTGACCCGAACCCGAGCCCGGTCGCCGGGAGCGGTGAACTGCGTGAAGCAGGCCTTCCCTTCAATCCGTCCGATCCCGGCCCCGCCGTAACACATCCGCTCGATGTCGATTACCGGATCAGACATGGGAATGGCGCCCGGCGAACGAGGTGGACCGTTTTTTCAACCGTTCCAGTTCGGAACGGACCAGGCGGCCCGGGAACTCCTCCCCGGCGAAGTAGCGCAGGCTGTGCCCGGCGAAATGCTCGACGATGCCCTGGACCACCCGCTCCACGTCGGCCGTGGCCACCCCTTGGTGTTCTTCGTGCCGCAGGTAACGTGCCGAAGGCCCGATCAGTTTGAGTGCCTGCTGGTACTCAGTCTGGTCCTGAAACAGTTCCGGAACCACCGGCACTTCACAGCATATTTCCACCCGCACTTTGTGATAGTCGCCGAAGTAGCGGTGGCTTGTGTCATAGAAACGGACGCTGAGCCCGTTTGCCAGAGGGATCTCCCTGACCAGCTTTTTCATATGGGAACCTCCCCGGATAATCAGGGTCCATCTTTAACATGTTATATTCGTTATGTAAATAGCAGATCGTGTTTTCCCTACACCCTAATGCCGGCAGGTGAAATGCGGCTTGCTTTTTGAGACAAAAATTTGTATGTTTAGTTGTTAATTTTAAAAGGATGCAATTCCAGGAGAAAAAATGAGCAAGGAAGAAGCAATCGAGGTAGAAGGGACGGTCATCGAGCCGCTGCCGAACGCGATGTTCAAGGTGAAGCTCGAAAACGACCACATGGTGCTGGCGCACATTTCCGGCAAGATGCGGAAATTTTTCATCAAAATCCTGCCGGGCGACAAAGTGACCGTGGAGCTTTCCCCCTACGATCTCAGCCGCGGCCGCATCACCTATCGCGCCAAGTAACTCCCCGCGTTGTCCTCGGCGTCACTATCCCCCACAAAACGCCTGCCATGCCGTTTGCCCCGGTGAAAAACCCGGGGATCGACGCATCAGTGCAGCCGCTTCGGGCAGCGCGTTAACTACCGAAAAGATAAACATTTACCAAAGGAAGGGATCTATTCCATGTACACCTCGGCAGACCTGAGAAAAGGACTCAAAATCACCATCGACAATGAGCCGTACATCATCACGGCTTTCGATTTTGCCAAGCCCGGCAAGGGGCAGGCGCTGTACCGGACCAAGATGAAGAACATGATCACCGGTTCCACCCTGGACCGTACCTACCGCTCCGGTGAGACCTTCGAGCCGGCAAGCCTCGAAGACCGCAAGATGACCTACCTCTACAAAGAGGACGATCATTACTGCTTCATGGATACCGAGACCTTCGAGCAGGTCCACGTAAGCGAATCTGCCATGGGCGACGCGGTCAACTACCTGATCGACAACCTTCCGGTCGACATCCTTTTGTTCCGGGAAAAAGCGATCGGCGTCGAGGTCCCGAACTTCGTCAACCTGCGCGTCACCCAGACCGACCCGTGGGTCAAGGGCGACACCTCCGGCTCCGACTCCAAGCCTGCCACCGTCGAGACCGGCTATGTGCTCCGCGTTCCGCCGTTCATCGAGGAAGGCGAGCTGATCACCATCGACACCCGTACCGGCGAGTACTCCACCCGGGTCAAGGGGTAATCATGGGTAACGGCTGGGCCCTGCTCCGGCGCAAAAAAGCGCTAACCGAGCGGGGCGCAATCCTCAACCGCATCCGGACCTATTTTCACGAAAAGGGGTATCTCGAAGTCGAGACCCCTTTTCGTATTCCTGCGCCCGCCCCCGAAGCCGAAATCGACGCCATCCCCGCCGACGGCTGGTTCCTGCACACCTCCCCCGAACTCTGCATGAAACGGATGCTGGCCGCAGGCTACGAGCGGCTTTTCCAGATCTGCCGCTGCTGGCGGGCCGGGGAGCGGGGCGTGCGCCACTTGAGCGAATTCACCATGCTGGAGTGGTACCGCGCCGGCGCCGACTACAACGACCTGATGGCGGAGACCGAGGCGCTGGTCCGCTTTGCCGCAGGGCAGGACAAGATCACCTACCGCGGCGCCGAGATCGACCTCGCTCTTTCCTGGGAGCGGATTTCCGTCCCCGAAGCCTTCGAAAGGTTCGGCGGTCTCACCATGGAAGAAGCCCTGGCCGCCGGCAGCTTCGACGAAGTCATGGTAGGGGAAATCGAACCGAGGTTGGGACAGGGGCGCCCCACCTTCCTTTACGACTATCCCGCCAGTCGCGCCGCCCTTTCCCGGCTCAAGCCCGGCAACAACCAGTTGGCCGAGCGCTTCGAGCTCTATCTGGGCGGGCTGGAGATCGCCAACGGCTTTTCGGAGCTGGCCGATCCGGCCGAGCAGCGGGCACGGTTCGAGGCGGAAAAGAAAGCGCGGGAGCGCGAGGGAAGGATCGGCTACCCGATGCCGGAGAAGTTCCTGGCCGCGCTGGAGGATTTCCCGGAAGCGGCAGGGATCGCGCTCGGGGTGGATCGCCTGGTGATGGTCCTGCTCGATGCCGAACGGATCGACGACGTCGTCGCGTTTACCACCGAGGAGTTGTAAAAGCCGCGGCAGGCAACTCTTGATGGGAGGGGAATTCGCTGTGGGAGCGCCCTTTCGGGCGTGAGGCAACAGGGTTTTCGCGCCAGCGCTCCCACAGCGAGTACCGACCCCGGCTTGCGGGTTCCTGGGCCTGCCAATCATCCAAGGAAACTGCTCATACCTGTAGGGGCGCAGCACGCTGCGCCCATCAGCCCGATCCAATAAAAAAGGGGCGAAGGAAATCAAATTCCTTCGCCCCTTTTCATTTGTCTGCAGGACGTCTTACTTCAGCACGAACGCCACCTTGGCGTTACTGAAGAAGTTCCCCTGCTGGTTGGCCGAGAAGACCTTGACCGCGTCTTCATCGGAAACCTGCAGGTCGGACGGGTTGATGGCGCCGGAAGCGGTGACGACCAGCGGGTTCTTCACCCCGCGCTTCTCTAAAGCCGCCTTGGCCTTGTCGACGTTGTTGGTGTACTCGCCGCAACCCTGCTCGACCAGTACCTTCTGGCTGATCTTGGACGGATCGTAGAGAAGCTCGCCCTTGACGGAGAAGATGCGGTTGATCAGGGCCGGACGGAAGTCCTGGGAGGTCGCGTCGATGATCAGGCCGTCGAATTTCTCGGGAAGGCGCTCAGCCTTGGCGCGGAACGGCGGAGCCGGCTTGCCGTCGACCTCGGTGAGGGTCTTCTTGAGGCTCGGGTCCTTCATCATCTTGTCGTACATGAGGGAGGCGAACCCTTTCGGCCCGTGCAGCCCGAGCTTGATGACGGCAACCGCCATGTCCTTTTCCTTGCTGTACTCCTGCTGCACGACCTGGGCGCCCTTCACGAAACCGGCCACCGAGGAGCGGATGATGTCGTACTGGGCCATGCCGTCTTTGACCAGGGTATCGCCCACGATGGCGAAGCCGTTGAGGTACTCGGCAAGGGCGCGCTGCGCGGTCACCACCGCGGCGCGCTTGGCCATCATCTCGCGCTGGGCGGGATGGGTGTGCTGCGGTCCGGCCATCCCCTCACCGTAGAAAAGGATCACCTCCTGGCTGAAGGCGGCCGCGTCGTCACGGCCGGAAGGGCCGCCGGTGAGGTTCAGGTTCTGCTGGCTGAGCCATTTGTTGGTCTTGGTGAAGGTCTCGTCGATCTGGACGCTGCTGGCGCTCCCCTGACCGGCATCGCCGCCGGCGGCAGGCATATCCACCGCCCAAGCGGTGGCGCTGAGAAGCAAAGAGCACAGTAAGGCAATACAGGTACGCTTCATAAAACTCCTCCTTTCAATTTCAGTAGATGTTTATTTTCTGCTTCAGCACCCGGATGGCCAGCAGGGCTTCGGCCCCCTCGACCGGATCGTTGACCCGGAAGTCGCCGGAAAGTTCCCCTTCCATGATGCCGCGGGTGGTCATGTTCATCACCGCGTTGAAGTACGGCGAGGTGGTACGTACGTCCGGGAAGGGGGATTTTTCCTGCCCGAAGTAGGCGGTGGCGATCTTGGAGTCGCCGGTCAGCTTGATCAGGACGTCTTCGAGGATGAAAGCCATTTCGCCGCGGGTGACCGGATCTTCCGGTTTGAAGAGGTACGCCTTGGTGGTCTCGTCGTATTTCGGCTCGAGCCCGCGCACCTTCCATTTCATGACGGTGGCAACTTCCTCCTTGAAGGGGCTGTTGACCATGTCGGCCGGGGTGAATTCCGGCTTCATCGCCTGGACCTGCGACTGGGACGCCACCCGGCCGGCAAAGAGCTTGTCGATCATCAACTCGTCAACCAGCAGGGCCGCCAGATCGGCGCGGGTGACGGTTTCCTTGACCGCAATCTTCTTCCCGACGTCCCCTACGGTGATGCCGGCCATGGCGCGGACGATGCGGTCCACCTTCTTCCAGGCGCGGTCCGCCTTCTCATGCCATTTCCCGTTGCTGCGGGAATCGAGCACCTTCTGGAACTGGTCGCGGGCCTTGGCGAACTGGAGCGACTCCAGGTAAGCGACCCCCATGAAGTAGTTGGCGGCCTCCTTCCCCTGGTAGTAGACGAGTTGCTTCTCGTCGACCTTGAGGTCGAGCGCCTCCCGGCAGGCACCTTCGGCGGTGCGGACCCAGTCTTCACCTTTCAGGATCGTGGCGACCCGGATCCGGGCCAGTTGGTAGTCGAACTTCTCTTCCTCGGTGTTGGCGAACTTGTCCGCCTTTTTCAGCTCGTCCAGGGCACGTCCCGCCTCAACACTTCGGAAGCCGGCATCACCCTGGGACTTCGCCATCATGGCATGGGTGATGGCCAGACCGCTGTGCGCCTGGGAGAACTCTTCCTCGCAGTAGCTGGAGCGATCGAATTTCTGGAGCGCAACATCGACTTTGCCCGTTTCCAGGGCCTCCATTCCGCGCAGGTAGTGGTGCAGCGGATTGTCCTCCGGTGCGGTGCAGCGCGGAGCTGCCTTGGTGCAGCCGGAAACGACCAGAAGGCCGCAAATCCCGAGCAGCAAAAGACGCAGCATTGCTTTCATGGTTCCTCCCTTGTTGAATCACATGTCACAGTTTTTGGAAAACGACTAGTAGCCGAGCTTATTCATCAGCCCCTGTCCTTCAATCGATTCCCGTTCAACCAGCTGGCCTTTCTTGATTCGGGCGAGCTGATCCGGGGTGCCTTTGATGACTACCCAGGCGCGGTCGTTTTGTACCTGGTCGGTGGCGGTCACTTCCAGCGGAATGCGCTGCTGGTCGCAGACCTTGGAGCCGTTGATCGGGTCTTCGATTTCCTCGAAGGCAATGGCGGTGAACTTGGAGCCGGGCTTGATTCCCAACTTGCTCCCGACACTCACCAGGCCGATCTTCTGGGCCCCGTCCTTGCTGGTGCGGGTTTCGAAGACATAGCCGCGCACCATGAAGTACTTGGAGAAATCGGGGCGGGCATCCTGAAGCGCTTTCGCGGAGGCTTTCTTGATCCCGCCGACCAGTGCGTCGTAGTTCGGATAGGGGATTTTGCCGATAATTTCTTTACCTTTCATGCTCTTGGAAAGAAGGACTTCACCGGTTTCCACATCGAGCAGGCGCAGCGTCACGTCAACGTCGATGTGCCACCCTTCCCGGGATTCCATTCCCACCGCCATCAGCGCGCCAAAACCACCCAGGTATTTCTGGGAGGCATCCTTGGCGGCATCGAGGGTCTGGTAGGCCAGGGCCACGTTGGTGAGGGACCCGGTCAGCATGAACTTGGCACCCGCCATCTTGCCGAGCTGCACGATGGAGGAGTCATCAACCAGGCCGGACTGCTGGAACTTGTGCTCCTGCATGATCTTGTTGAGCTCGCCGCGGGTGAAGATTTTCACGCCACCCATGTTGACCAGTTCGTTGACGACGCCGTCCTCGACGCTTTCCGACAGCTTCGCGTTGATTTCCCGCTCGGTGCGCTGGGAGTCGCGCTGGAAGTTGCGCTTCTCTTTCTCGCCCCACCCTACCCCGACCGCGCCGGGCACCGCCACGACCCCTGCCGCGCCGACAGTGGTGCGCTCGCTTCTCCCCTGAACGCTCGCCTGTACCGTCTTTGCATAGTCGAAGGTGGAATTGTTGGTGATCTGAGCGACGGCCACTTTCGGAATCGCGTTGTCATAGCTCTTCTTGCAGATCGCCGGAATGTTGAGTTTCTCACCGGGATCCCTTACGAAGGCATTGGGATCAACCGTGGAAACGGTGGCGCAGGCGCCCAGCAGCAGCGGTGCACACAAAAGCAGAAATCTCCCCTTTTTAACCATTCTCCCCCTCCCCTGAATTAATGTGACGGTTGAACATTGCTGCATCATTTCTGATAGCTGGTGTTGATCTGGTAGGTACTGAAAGAGTCGATATGGAAGCCGCCTTTCTGGGCGATGCTGTTGGCCAGATAGATCGGGTTTTCAGGGTAGCTCACGATGAATTCTGCGGCGCCGTCACTGATCCCCTTCTCTTCCACGTTGGTCACCCAGGCGATGTTTTGCAGGGAATCCTTGACCTCCAGGGTCCCGGATACCTCGTTGACCCCCGCCACCCGGACCCTTACCTTCTTGGCGATCCCCTTGATGTATTCGGACACCTTGTCGAGGACCTTCGGGGCGAATTTCTCTCCCAGTGTCTTCAGCCCCTTCTGGGTCGCGTCTTCGACGTTGGTCGCCATCCCCCGGGCCTCCTCGGTGCCGGCCGCGAGGATGACATTCCTTCCGCCGGCGCCGCGGGTGACCAGCCGATAGGTGAGCCGGACCGTCACGTTGTTGAACGGCATCGATACCCCATAGCCGATGTCCTGCCCCTTCCTGGTGGAGATCGTGTAATCCACCTTGCCGATGAGCATCATGTTGGAGAGGAATTTGTACATGAGGCTGCGCAGGACCATGTAGTTACCGGACTTCATCGCCTGCTCGATTTCGGCGGCGTCGACGGCCTGGCTCGGCGCGACGTCGACGACGGTGAAGCCCTGCTCGGCGAGCTTGCCGATGACGGTTTCGGAAAGCTGGTTGGTTTCTTCCTGGACGTCGCGGGCCAGCACCTGGGTCCGTTCGCCGGTCCGGGTCCGCTGGTTGCGTTCCGCGATAACTTCGGGTTTCTTGGCGGGAAGGAAAACGGCGATGGAGTTGTTGAGCGCCAGGGAAGAGAGCGCATCCTGGGCCTTGGTCGGCTCGACGCAGGCGTTGATCTTGACCGCCAGACTGGAGCCGCGGTTTTCCTCGGACAGGACTTTAAAGCCGCTCACGATGCCGCGGATCTCCTTGGATACGGCATCGTCAACCAGCGCCATGTTCTGCACGACGCTTTGCGCCTTCACCTGGACCCCTACCACCTGCTCGATGGCGGCCCACTTGGCCCGGGCCACCGCCTCGGCACGGGCCGACGGGAGGTCGTCTCTCATGATTACTGCCTCGCCCTCGCTGTCCACGCAGGTCGGTGCGGCAAAAACCGGAGTTCCAATCAGCACTGCTCCCGTTACGGCAAGAACCGCGAAGTTAAGCTTCATGTACCCCTCCCTGACATTTTAACTAAGATGAAAAGACTTTCTAATTTATAAATAGGCGAAAATAATACTTCAAATGAGAAAATAGTCAACAACTACTAATTGTATTGCGAACTTATCGGCAGCCCCATTGTCAACCTTTAGTTCTGATTTGGTTGACAATTCATTTCTCA
This sequence comes from Geomesophilobacter sediminis, assembly GCF_016458275.1. Classification (GTDB taxonomy): domain Bacteria; phylum Desulfobacterota; class Desulfuromonadia; order Geobacterales; family Geobacteraceae; genus Geomesophilobacter; species Geomesophilobacter sediminis. Next base: position 134,281 of record NZ_JAEMHM010000003.1, on the reverse strand, counting down.
ACGTGGTACATGACCTCCACAGGAGGAAGCTACATGGAACGACTTATCGACGCGGCGGTGGAAAAAGTCCTGGGCGGGCAATCGCTCTCCTATGAGGAGGCGGTACGTCTTACTGAAGTGGAGGGCCCCCAGGTATTCGATCTTTTCCGCGCTGCCAGCCGAGTGAAGGAAAAGTTCGTGGGGCCGAAGGTGCATCTCTGCTCCATCATCAACGCGAAATCCGGGCGCTGTGCCGAGAACTGCGCCTTCTGCGCCCAGTCGGCGCATCATACGACCGACGCGCCGGTCTATCCCCTGGTCGACGGGGCACAGATCCTCGAACAAGCCAGGCAGGCGGAAAAGCAGGGATCGGCGTGCTTCGGGATCATTACCAGCGGGACCACCGTAAAAGGACAGGAACTGGAGCGGATCCTCGAGGCGCTGCGCCAGATCCGGAAGGAAACGACCATCCACCCCTCCTGCTCCCTCGGCATCATCGACGAGGAAACGGCTCGCGCGCTCAAGGAAGCCGGGATGGACACCTACCATCACAACCTGGAGACCGCCGAGAGCTTCTTCCCGTCGATCTGCACTACCCACGAGTACCGGGAAGACGTGGAAACGGTGCGCGCGGTGAAACGGGCCGGGGTGAAAGTCTGCTCCGGCGGCATTTTCGGGATGGGGGAGACCCCCGCCCAGCGGGTGGAGATGGCTTTGACCCTGAAGGAACTCGACGTCGACTCGGTGCCGATGAACTTCCTCAACCCGATCGAGGGGACCCGGCTCGAAAAAGCCGCGAACCTCACCCCGATGGAGTGCCTGAAGACCATCGCCATCTACCGGCTCATCCTCCCCGACAAGCGGATCACCATCTGCGGCGGCCGGGAAAAGAACCTGCGCGACCTGCAGTCCTGGATCTTCTTTGCCGGCGCCAACGGCACCATGATCGGCAACTACCTCACCACCATGGGCCGCTCGGTGGAAGTGGACCTCAAGATGTTCCAGGACCTCGGGCTGGAAACGGTGATGTGCGAACACTGATTCCCATGAGCAAAGAACAGTAAGTTACAAGGGAATAAGCGTTCTTCCTGTGGGAGCGCCATTCCTGGCGCGAATCACCTCTGGGGTTCGCGCCAGGAATGGCGCTCCCACAGCGTTTTGAGCCGTCCCAAATACAGTCGCAGAAAGGGTATAGCATGAGCATTTTCATTACCGGTACGGATACCGGGATCGGCAAGACGCTGGTGTCGGCCACCTTGGCGATGCTGTTGAAACGCCGGGGCGTGTCGGTCGGGGTTATGAAACCGGTCACCTCGGGTTGCGTCGAGCGCGAGGGCAAACTGGTCTCTGAGGACGCGGAGCTTCTGTGCGCCGCAGCCGGGGTGCCGCTGGACACCGATTGTGCACCGTACCTTCTCCGGGAGCCCTTGGCCCCCTCGCTCGCCGCCTCGATAGACGGAGTCCGGATCGACTTCAACGTCATCAAGGAGTCCTACCAGCGCCTCGCGGCCCGCCATGATTTCGTCATTGTGGAGGGGGCGGGCGGACTCATGGTGCCGATCACCGGCGGGATGCTGATGGCCGACCTCGCCAATTTCCTCGACCTCCCCCTGGCCGTCGTGGCCCGCCCCAACCTCGGCACGGTCAACCACACCCTGCTTACCACCTTCGCCGCCCGCACCATGGGACTCGATGTCAAAGGGGTGATCATCAACCGTTTCCCCGACATTCCCGACGCGGCCTGCGAGCATGCGCCCCACCTGATCTCATCGCTCTGCGGTGCCCCGGTCCTCTCCGTCTTTCCCGATGTCGAGGCGGCAACCGACCTGGAGCGGGTCGAGCGGATCGTAGCGCGGATCCAGCACGAACGGTCCACGGCAATCATGTTGAGAGAGCTGGGCTGCCCGGCCTGAGAAAGGAAAGTCAATGCACGAACTGGATACGGCAACATTACGCAAGTACGACAGCGACTACCTCTGGCACCCGTTCACCCAGATGAGCGAATGGGAAGGCGCCGACAACCCGGTGATCACCCACGGCGAGGGGTCCTACCTGATCGACTCGGACGGCAACCGCTACCTCGATGGAGTCGCCGCCCTCTGGACCAACGTCCACGGTCACTGCAAGAAAGAGATCAACGAGGCGATCAAGGAACAGGTCGACCGCCTGGAGCACTCCACCCTGCTCGGCCTTACCAACGACCGGGCCGCCCTTTTGGCCAAGCGCCTGGTCGACATCGCCCCTTCCGGACTCTGCAAGGTCTTCTACTCCGACAACGGCTCCACCGCGGTCGAAATCGGGGTCAAGATGGCGTTCCAATACCAGATGCAGCAAGGCAAACCGGGCAAGACCAAGTTCATCGCCTTCGACAACGCCTACCACGGTGACACCGTCGGCTCGATGAGCGTCGGGGGGATCGACATCTACCATGCCACCTACAAGCCGCTGCTCTTCCCCACCATCAAGGCCCCCTCCACCTATTGCTACCGCTGCTCCCTTTGCGAGGCCCGCGATCCGAAGCGGTGCGGGATGGAGTGCCTCAAGGAGCTGGAACGGTTGATGGAGGAGCATGCCCCGGAACTGGCCGGCCTGGTCATCGAGCCTGCGGTCCAGGGAGCCGGCGGGATGATCGTCCAGCCGGAAGGTTATCTGAAAAAGGTGCGGGAGCTTTGCGACCGCTACGACGTCTTGATGGTTGCCGACGAGGTGGCGGTCGGATTCGGCAGGACCGGCGCCATGTTCGCCTGCGCGAAGGCGGGCATCACCCCGGACATCATGGCCCTGTCCAAAGGGATTTCAGCAGGTTACCTCCCCCTGGCGGCAACCCTGACCACCCGCAAGGTGTACGACGCCTTCTGGGGCGAGTACGCCGAACTGAAGACCTTCTTCCATGGGCATACCTTCACCGGCAACCCGATCGCCTGTGCCGCGGCGCTGGCGAACCTCGACCTTTTCGAGTCCGAACGGCTGCTGGAAAACCTGGTGCCGAAGATCGCCTACCTGAAAGAGCGCCTGCAGGGGCTCCTCGCCCTTCCCCATGTCGGCGACGTGCGCCACGAGGGGATGATCGGCGGGATCGAACTGGTGCGCGACCGGGAAAGCCGCGATCCCTATCCTTGGGAAGAGCGGGTCGGGGTGCGGGTCTGCCTGGAGGCGCGCAAGCATGGCTTGTTCCTGCGCCCCCTCGGCAACGTCATCGTGGTCTTCCCGCCGCTGTCCATTTCGATGGATGAGCTGAAGATATTGATGGACGGGATCGAGAAGTCGATCGTGGCGATAACCGGGGAATAACCGGTAAACAATGGCGGGAACATTGGATCGGGACCCCTAGGGGCGCAGCATGCTGCGCCCTTTTTTCATTGCCATCGTGATTGGGTAGGTTTGCGTTGAACGGCTTCACCGTGGAATGCAACGTCCCTGAACGCCTCAACGCGACCTACGGTCATGGACTGGAAAGGGGGCTCCCACAGGGAAAGTACCGAGGCAAGCCGAGGATCTGGTTCCTCATATTTTTCTGGATTCGTGCCTGACACTGCTCTAATATGGGCTGTTGCCCCTCCGCCCTCGTGGTCGCGTAAAGCCGGAACGGGCGCAGCATGCTGCGCCACTCAAGTTTGCGACGACCGGGTGAGGATGGCGACCATTTGAATAGCTAAAGGAGTTCCCCATGGAGTTGATTGACAGCCATGCCCACATATATGGCGAGGATTACGCGGCCGACTTCCCCGAGATGCTGGAGCGCGCCCAAGAAGCCGGCCTCACCAACATCGTCGTCGTAGGGGCCGACCTCGAATCGAGCCGCGAGGCGTGCAAGGTCGCCGCCGCCTTCGACCACATCTACTGCGCGGTCGGCATCCATCCTCATGAGGCGGACCTGGTCACCGAGGAGATGTACCAGGAGATCCGGGAACTCGCCCTCAACAATCCCAAAGTCGTCGCCATCGGCGAGATCGGCCTCGATTTCTACCGCGACCGCTCCTCCCGCCCCGCCCAGGAAGAGCTCTTTCGCCGGTTCATCCGGATGTCCCGCGAGCTGTCGCTGCCGATCATCATTCACGACCGCGACGCTCACGACCGGGTGATGGCGATCGTCCGCGAGGAGAAGGCCGGCGAGTTCGGTGGGGTCTTCCACTGCTTTTCCGGCGATCTCGCCATGGCGCAGGAATGCATCGAGCTCGGCTTTTACATTTCGATCCCCGGGACCGTCACCTATCCCTCCAACGAGGCGCTGCGCGAGGTCGTGCGCGGGGTCAAGATCGAGCACCTTTTGGTTGAGACCGACTGCCCCTACCTCACTCCGGTGCCGCACCGCGGCAAACGAAACGAGCCGTCCTTCGTGCGCTACGCTGCGGAACGGGTGGCCGAGGTCAAGGGACTCAGTCCGGAAGACGTCGGGCGGATCACCTCGATGAACACGCGCAACCTCTTCGGCATCGAGACCCGGAAGGAGGCGGACACCATCGCCTACATGATCCGCAACTCCCTCTATCTCAACATCACCAACCGCTGCTCCAACCGCTGTACCTTCTGCCCTAAGTTCGAGGACCTGATCGTAAAGGGGCACGAGCTGAAGCTCTCCCACGAGCCGACCGCCGCCGAGGTGATTGCCGCCATCGACGCCAAGAACGATTTCAGCGAGGTGGTTTTTTGCGGATACGGCGAGCCGCTCATCCGTCTTGATTTGGTGAAGGAAGTCGCGGCAGAGATGAAGCGGCGCGGCCACAAAGTCCGGATCAACACCGACGGCCAGGCGAACCTGGTGCACGGGCGAAACGTCCTTCCCGAGCTCGCCGGGCTGGTGGACTGCATTTCGGTCAGTCTGAATGCGGCCGATGCCCAGACCTATGACCGGCTGTGCAACACGCCTTTCGGCGCGGCAGGATTTCAGGGGGTCTGTGAGTTTTTGAGGGAGGCGACGCGCCACATCCCGCAAGTCGTGGCAAGCATGGTCACCGTGCCGGGAGTGGATATCGGGAAGGTCCGTGCGCTGGCTGAGGAGTTGGGGGTGGAATTCAGGGAACGGGAATACCAGGAAGTAGGCTAGAGGATGTTCTTAACCCGGTGGGAGCGCCATTCCTGGCGAACGACCCGGTTCATTCGCGCCAGGAATGGCGCTCCCACACAGAGATAGCCACCGAGGGTAAAAATCCGCCGTTTCGGCAGGTCAACGACCTAGCGTTTCAGTAACGATTGCCCCACATAGTCCGTAGAGAACTGATAGGCGATCCTCCCCGAGCGATCGCCTTTTTTCTGCGACCAGAGGACGGCGGCGTCCCGGACCTCCTGGTCCCAAACGAGCTTCTTGCCGCATTTTGCGCTCAACCGCTCCACCCACTGGCGCACCACTTCCAGGTACTGATCCTGGGTAAAGGGATGGAAGGCGACCCAGATCCCGAAACGGCCCGAAAGGGAGATTTTCTCCTCGACCGCTTCGCCGTGATGGATTTCACCTTCCACCATCATCGCACCGCGGTTGTCGCTTTCGTACTCCGGGATGAGGTGGCGCCGGTTCGAGGTGACGTAGATGAGGACATTCTCGGGAGGCGCGTAAACGGCGCCGTCCAGCGCGCTTTTCAGCATCTTGTAGCTCGACTCGCCGATCTCGAAGGAGACGTCGTCCGAAAAGATAATGAACCGGTACGGCTGACCTTTGAGGCTGTCGACGATGTCGGGAAGGTGGATCAGGTCGTCCTTGTCCACCTGGATCACCCGGAGTCCGTCCCCGGCATAGCGGCGCAACAGGGCGCGCACCAGCGACGATTTACCCGTCCCGCGGGTCCCCCAGAGGAGGATGTTGTTGGCCGGCAATCCTTGCAGGAACTGGCAGGTGTTCTCCTCGACGATCTTCTTTTGCTTTTCGATCCCCAGCAGGTCCTCGATCAGAATCCCTTCGATGTTTTCAATCGCCTCCAGACCGCCGGAAAAAGCGTGGCGTTTCCAGTTTGCAGCGTAGCAGGTCGTCCAGTCGATCCGGGCGGGAGGCTTGGGCAACAGGTACTCCGCCGCCTCAAGCACTCTTTTGAGCTGCGCTATCACGTCTGCATCCAGTTCCACATCTGCCTCCTTCCGTATCTTTACTGACTCAGCCCTTGCTTTCGCCGCCGTTACTTCTTGGCCACGATCTTCGGATCGATCTCGCGGATCAGCTCATCGTAGGCAAGCATCGACTTGATGAGCGGGGTGTCCTTCTTCACGGTGTCGTCGAAGGTTCTGAACTTGGTATTGAAGGTAGCAGCCTTGTTCTTCAGCGCGGCAATGCTATCGGCGAGAAATCCCTTCTCTTTCTTGTCGTCGCTCTTCAGGAGGGACTTGGTCTTGCTCCAGTATTCTTCAGAGGTCCCCATGTAATGATGGACACTCTCCAGAAAAGCCAAGGAGGATGCGGCCAGCTCTGCGGTGCTGTTAAGTTTCTCCTGAACGTCGATCATGCCGTTCAAAAGCTCGTGATCGGCAAAGGTGACGAGTTCGGAGACTTCGGCAGGGTTCAATCCCTTGGAGGCGTCGAGGGCATCGACCCGCTTGATGAACTGCTGCGAAGTAACCAGGTATTTGTTCGTCGAGACGGAGGCCGCGCTCAGGGAGACCGCCGCGTTGGAGATGAACTTGGTCAGCACCGAAGCCTGCCCGGCGTAGGGGATCGGGAGGACCTTGGCGAAACCGGCGGCCACCGACCCGGCGGCGAAGTATTTGGAATAGCCGGCCATGTTGGCCGACATCCATTTAACGTAGACCTCGAAATCGACCAGCCCTTGGCGCTGGGTTTTGATGTCGGCAGCGATGTCCTTCAGTTTCTTGTAGTTTTTGCCGGCCAGCGCCGACGAGGTGACACTGCACCCCACCAACAACGTCAACTTTTCCTTCAACCGTGCGTTCTCGTCAGTGAGGGTCTTAATCGTATCGTCTTTCTGTTTCAATCCATCGTCACTGCAACGTCCCTCTTCGCCCCAGGCACAGGACGTGGACATGACGGCAACCAAGGTGGCGACAGCGGCAAGCTGGCGAATCTTCAACACTTTTAGCCTCCTGAAAATTTGGATATAGCAGTGGGCAACATACATCAATCGAAACGCTGAGACAAGGATTTCCTTAGGAAATTTCCATCCGGAGTTCCCCTCTGCCAGCAATGCTTAATGCACCCTGAGTCAGATGAACTCTTGAAACGAAAAAAGCCGCACCTGTTGCCAAGTGCGGCCTTCATACCAAAGAGAGGGGGGTTCCCCTCCCTACTTATTTTTCCTTATAGGTGATCCGGTAGCGGAAGTTCTTCGGATCGAGCCAGTCGACGACCTTGCCTCCGACCTCGGCATAGGGGTAGCCAAAGGTGTTCAGCTTCATGTCGGCCTGGGGCGGGTTAAGCACGATGTCGCGACCGGAGGCGATTTTGAAACGGTAGGCATCAATGCCGCCGAAGAAGTAGTCCCGGTACTGCTTGGTTTTCGCGTCTTTCAGTTCGAGCTTTTCCACCAGCATGGCCTTGCGAACGTCAGCCGGGTCGACCGGCACCCAGCCGTAGCCGGGGAGCAGGAATTCCACCCAGCAGTGCTGCCAGGTAGTGATATCCTCTTCCGCCTTTTTCCCAAGCCTCAAGCCGAAAACCTCACGGGCCGGAACGCCAACGGCGCGGGCCAAGGCGATGTAGATGGAGGAGATATCGGTGCATTTGCCGCCCGGTTTTTTCAGCAGTTCGCAGACGTCACCCTTGCCGCAGCCACGGGTGTCCGGATCGCGGTAGGTGTTCTCGCAGGTCCAGTCGTAGATCGCCTTCGCCTTTTCCAAGACCGTTTTCTTCCCCTTGGTGATCTTGGTGGCAAGAGCCTTCACCTCTCCGTCGATGGGTCCCATCGAGGTCGGGGTGAGATAATCGGCGTACTCGGCGTAGTTCCAGCCCGGCTCGGTGGTCGGGAGGTTACGCATGGAGATTTCTTCCCGTTCGACGGCAAAGCTGAAGGTCAGTTTCCGCGAATTCGTATCCTTCCCCCAGTTAGCGTAGAGAATGGGGGTGCCGTTGATCTTGTCGGTGTAGACACCGGAACCGGCGAAATTACCCTCGACCCTGATATCGGACACCGTCTGATAGCGGTCCGACACCGGGTACGGAATCCACAGTTTCACGTCCTTCCCCGCGTCCTGTTGGGAAAGATCGACCTCTACCGTAACCTTGCCGCTGCGGCTCTGGGCCCAGGCGGCAGGGACGCAGGCCAGGGAGAAAGCCACGACCGCCAACAACAACTTCTTCATTACGACTCCTTGTAAGTAAATTCCTATCGCCATTACCAATAGGTAACAAATGCGCAGCATTCTAATTAAGCTTATTGACAGGCATCAGTCAAATTGATAAATTCCATATTGTTTCCACATTGATCGCTTTTACCAATAGGAGCTGCCGGTGAATCTTAAACAACTTGAAGTGTTTCTCGCCGTTGCCGATAGCGGCAGCTTTTCCAAAGGTGCCGAAGCAACCTTCATCACCCAGTCGACGGTAAGCCAGCACATCCTGGCCCTGGAAGAGGAATTCGGCCTGAAGCTCTTCGATCGGACCGGCAAGGGTGCCCTCCTGACCGAGGGAGGAAAGATCCTCATGGAACGGGCCCGGCGCCTGTGCGATTACGCCCATGAGATCCCGACGGCAATGGAAAGATTCAAGGGTGTGGAGGAAGCGTTTCTGAAAATAGCCGGAAGCAGCATACCCGGCGAATACATGATTCCGGCCGCGCTGCCGCTTCTGATCCGCCGCTATCCTGGCCTCAGCATCACCATCTTGCAGGGGGACAGCAAAGAGGTACTCGAACGTCTTTTATCCGAACAGGTAGAGTTCGGCGTCGTGGGAGGGTACTTCGCGGAAGATGCTTTGGAGTTCACCCCGCTCGACAAGGACGAAATCATCCTGGTTGCGGCTGCCGGGCACCGCTGGGCCGGGGCCGGCACCATCGTCATGAGCGACCTGCTCCAGGAAAGGTTCGTGGTTCGCGAGGCTGGGTCCGGAACGGCACAGGCGGCTTTCGAGGCGTTGCGCGAGGCGGGCGTCGATGCAGAAGCCATACGGATCGCGGCAAGGCTGGGGAGCAACAACGCCGTGAAACGTGCGGTGATGGAAGGGGTCGGGGTCTCTTTTCTTTCGGCGGTGTCGGTGGAACGGGAGCTTTCGCAGGGGGCGCTGGTGCGGGTTCCGGTTCAAGGTATCACGATAAACCGGCAGTTTTATCTCGTGCAGCGGAAGGGTCGCGATCTTTCCCCGGCGGCAAGGGCCTTCGCCGAGGTCATGCGGGAACTTTACGGCCCGGCAGCCCGCGCCTGATCCCTAAGAGCGGATCAATCCAGCCTGCCGCGCATTTTTTTTCGTTCCGAAACCACCTTTTTGTCCGCCAGCCGCTTTTCCTTCACGCGCTTGGGCACCTTGGTGGCAATCCTTTTCTTTGCTTTCACTTCCCGACGCCGGAGCAGTTCGCCAAGCCGCTCCATGGCCCGTTCCCGGTTTTGCAGCTGAGACCGGCTTTCGGTTGCCTGCGCAACGATCCCGGTCGGCAGATGCCGGATCCGCACCGCGGAATCGGTCGTGTTGCGGTGCTGCCCCCCCGGCCCCGAGGCCCGGAAAAATTCCACCTTGATATCTTCGTCCCTGATCTCCACCGCCCACTCCCGCCTTGCTTTTCTTGCCGCATACTAACCCGTTCCATTCAACCAATCCAGCAAATTAGGGAGATCGGCGTCTTTTTACGACCTGATGAGCGACAATCTTCGCCGGATCCCCTTCCCCCCGGGAGAGGGTGCCCGAAGGCGCCTCACCCCGACCATCTCTTAGTGAGAGAGAGGGGTATCGGTGGCCTGGTATGAAGTGTCCTGAGCTCAGAAGTGCGTATTCTCCTGGGGCGCCGGTTCGTGGTGCCGGTGCTGGTGGCTTTTGTCCCAGCCGCTCACCTGCCAGTTGTCCGGAACCTTCTCGGCAATGTACCAAGGCGGCAGCGTCACCCGGAAATAGACGGAAAGCCCCTTGAGGTACGGTTCATACAACTGGCGGAGTTCCCGCAGGTGTTCCTCCGTTTCGCCCCCGTTCTTCAACTTCAGCCCGGCCTCCTTCAGGGCAGCGGTCATCGCGGTGAACTCTTCGGCGGAAAGACGATCCTTCCGCCCCGTTCGCGGAGCCCTCTGGAATACGAGAGACAGGTCGACGACGGCATGGCGGGCCATGGCGAAGGTAAGTTCGGCCTGCCGAACGCAGGTCCCTTCCAGGACCACCATGACCAGGGCGCAGGTATCAAGGATCGCGGTGAGCGCTCCCAGCCAGGACTGGTTGTCATGCTGCGAGCGGAAATAGGCCAGCACCGGGTAGGAAAGGTGCCCTTCCAGGAATTCGGCCGACCACCGCTCCCAATCGTGCAGCAGTTGGGTGAGCGCGTCCATGGCCTGGTCGTGGCTGTGCCGGATCAGCATTTCACTTGCGGTCGGCGGCGAGCCGGCGCGGGAGTCGAGCATGGAGATGTTGATCTCCCGCCGTTCGAAGGATTGGTTCAAGAGGGGGAGGTAGCTGATGATCAGGGCCAGGAAGCCGAATCCCATCCCCCCCTCGGCGACCGTCAGAAAGCGCGCCAGCTGTGACGTGGGCGTTATGTCCCCAAGGCCGAGGGTGAAGAAGGTGGTGGCGCTGAAATAAAGGTCGGAAAGAAAGGTAGGCACCGGTTCCGGCGTTTTGAAGGGAGAGCCGGTTCCCCAGTGGATCAGGGCGAAACCGGTGACCAGACCGGTCGCCCAAAGCAGCATCAGCATCAAAAACGAAAGCGGGCCATAAACGCTGAGGAGGCTTTCGCTGGCCCGTTTGGAGAAGAGGCGGGTCGAAAACCTGGCCCACAACCCCCACGAGCTGCGGAAGAAAACCCGGGTCAGGCGGAATCGCCGGGTCACCCGCCGCGGCATAATGATGGATTCGAACCCCTCCCACAGCACCAGGAGGATCAGGGCTGCGCCCAGTAGAATTGTCAACGGCTCCATAGACTTTTGCTACTCCTGCCAGAGGATTTGGGGCGCTTCCAACGGAACGGCAAGCCCCTCCCGGTACGGCACCACCCGGGCCCGGTAATGGAAAATGGGACGCGAGGCCGAAACCTCGCCGAAGTAGACGTAACCGTTTTCCGCGCCGAACAGGAGCTGCCCGCGGGTCATCTCGCGGCGGATCGGTTCGCCTCCGTCGTCGGCGTCGGCATAAAGCTCGACCCGGACCGAGTCGGGATCAACCCCGTTGAGGTACAGGTGGACCTCGAAACGGTGCGTATCAGCTTCAGTCACCACGCTCCCCTGGCCGAACCGGAGGTTGCGCCAACTGCCGGCGATGGTATCCCGCCAACGAACGATTTCGGCAGCCCGGGCACCTTTTTCGGCAGCCCGTTGCCGGAAGTTATCCGCGGCCGGGAGATAGTATTTCTCGGTGTACTCGCGCAGCATCCGGTTGGCGGAAAAGCGCGGGGTCAACCGCGACATGCTGGAACGCATCCGGTCCACCCAGGCCCGCGGGATCCCGCTCGCATCCCGGGTATAGAACTCGGGCACCACCTCGGTCTCCAGAATTTGGTAGAGCCGTTCCGCTTCCGCCGCGTCCCAGGCCGGATCCGCCCCGTGCTCCTCCCCGTCCCCCAGCGCCCACCCCACGTCCGGGGTGAACGCCTCGATCCACCAGCCATCCAGTTCGGAAAGGTTGATCCCGCCGTTCACCAGGGCCTTCATCCCGCTGGTGCCGCTTGCCTCCCAAGGACGCCGCGGCGTGTTGAGCCAGACGTCCACCCCCTGCACCAGCCGCTCGGTGAGGACCATGTCGTAATCGCTCAGGAAAACCACGTGGCGGCTCGCCTCGGGCCGGCGCACGAACTCGACCCACTGCCGGATCATCTCCTGACCCTCCTGGTCGGCGGGGTGCGCCTTTCCCGCGATGATCAACTGGACCGGGCGGTGCGGGTCGGTCAGGATTCGCAGCAGGCGTTCCGGATCGTGCAAGAGAAGCGTGGGGCGTTTGTAGGGAGCAAACCGTCGGGCAAAGGCAATGGTAAGGGCGTTGGGGTCGAAGATGCGCCGTGCCTCCTCGACGCGCGACGGCGTGACCCCGGAGACCTCGAGTTGACGGGAAAAGCGGACCCGGACGTAGTCGACCAGCGCCCGGGTAGTGGAGGCGCGCAGCTCCCAGAACCGCTCGTTGGAGACGCACTCCATCATCGCTTCGAGCTCTTCGGTGGTCCCCAGCCAGCGGTCCCCGCCGCAGGAATAGGACCACATCTCCTCGGCTTCCTTGGATTCCCAGCTCGGGAAATGGACGCCGTTGGTGACGTGGCCGACCGGCACCTCTTCTTCGGGCCAGCGCGGAAACAGCGGATCGAAGAGGCGCCGGCTCACCTTGCCGTGCAGGGCGCTCACCCCGTTGACCGCGCCGCTCCCCCGGACCGCCAGGTACGCCATGTTGAACGGCTCGTTGGTATCCTGAGGGTTGAGCCGCCCCAGGGCGAGAAGGTCGTTGAACTCGATGCCGAGGCGCTTGCTGGTATAGCGGCCCAGGTACTGATAGAGCAGCGACGGGGCGAAACGATCGAAACCGGCGGCAACCGGGGTATGGGTGGTGAAGAGGTTCCCGGCGCGGGTTGCGGTGAGCGCGGTGGCAAAATCGACCCCGTTGTCCTCCATGAACCAGCGGGCCCGTTCCAAAATGGCAAAGGCGGCATGCCCTTCGTTGAGGTGGCAGACCTCCGGCTCGATCCCCAGCGCACGCAGCAGCCGCCAGCCGCCGATGCCGAGCGTTATCTCCTGCATCAGGCGCATCTCGGCTCCGCCGCCATAAAGCTCGCTGGTGATACCGCGGTGAGCCGGGAAATTGGCCGGATCGTTGCTGTCCAGAAGGTAGAGCTTCACCCGGCCGACCTGCACCTGCCAGACCCGGAGAAACAGCGTGTACCCCGGGAAATGGGTCTGTATGCGCAGCCACTCGCCGTTTTCGTGCCGAACCGGGGTGATGGGGAGTTGGCCCGGGTCGTTGTAGGGGAAAAGCGCCTGCTGCCAGCCGTTATTGTCGATGACCTGCCGGAAATACCCCTGCTGGTAGAGCAGTCCCACCCCCACCACCGGTACCCCGAGATCGCTCGCCGTCTTCAGCAGGTCGCCGGCGACGTTGCCCAAGCCGCCCGAGTAGATGGGAAGCGCCTCGCTCAGCATGAATTCCATGCAAAAGTAGGCGACGGTCCTGAGGGGGCTATCCGCGTGATGCTCGGAAAACCAGGTGCTGTTTTCATTTTCGGAACAGCAGGAGTTGTTCAGCGCTTCCAGTTTGTCCCGAAATTCCGGTCGGGAGAGGACTTCGTTGAAGTGGTCCCGGGAAACGGTCTGGAGAATAAACCAGGGATTCTGGGTCAGGTCCCACAGTTCCGGGTCGAGTTCGCGCCAGAACTCGTCCGCGGCGTTGTTCCAGGACCAGCGGAGATCGAGGGCAAGATGCCGCAACCGATCCATCCCCTCCCCTTCGATATCCGGATGAACCGGGCCGGTCCCAGTCTTTTTATCATTTTGTTCCATATGACAGTTCTCCTTCCTGCAACGTCAGCATCCGGGCGGCTTCCCGGTCCGCCAGCCAGATCAGCTTCCCATGCTCCGGCCGGATCAACTGCGCCGGCAGACGCTGGGGATTTGGGGTACCTTCCAGGACCTCGTGCAGTACCTGCGCCTTTCCCTCTCCTGAGACCAGGAAAAGCACCGTTGCCGACTGGTTCAACACCGGCACGGTCAGCGTGATGCGCTGCTGGCCATCCTCCAGCGCCACCTCCGACACCCAGCGGTATTTTTCGTCGAGGACCGGGGTGCCGGGAAAGAGCGAGGCGGTATGGCCGTTGTCACCGAGCCCGAGCAGCGCAAGGTCGAAGCGGGGGGGCGCCCCGGCGAAAAACTCCAGAAGCTGCGCCTGGTACTGCTCCGCCGATTCGTGAGCCGAATTCCGAAACGGAATGGGATGGATTTGCCCTTCCGAAAGGGGGACATGGTCCAGAAACGCCTCACGCGCCATCCGGGCGTTGTTCCGGGGATCACCGGGGGGCACGAAGCGCTCGTCTCCCCAGAAGATCTCCGCTGCATGCCAGGGAACGAGGGCCCGCAGCGGCTTCCGGGACAAGAGCTCATAGCAGTGGCGCGGCGTCTCGCCGCCGGAGAGCAGGACCAGAAAGCGGCCCCTCTTGGCTACCGCGGTCCGGGCTTCCTCGGCGAATAATTCCGCGGCGCGGCGGCTCAAGGCGCTGTAGTCGTCGGCTAGGTAAAGGTGGCAGTTTAATTCGCGCAACGAAACCTCCTTAACCCCATCCTCACCCCGTCCCTCTCCTTGAAGGAGAGGGAGCCCCATCTCAAAAGCTCGGCGGTTTTTTCAACATTGTCCTTCGGTCCAACGGCCGTAATACCCCAACACCCCAAAGCGCCCTTACAGATAGCCGGTGCTGATACCTCCCCTCCCCTTCAAAGGGAGGGACAGGGTGAGGATGGGGTTCCGTAAGATCCTATTAACGGCCTCCCTGTTTTTCCCCCGGGGCCACCCCTTCCGGCGCGGTTTCCACCGGTTTCGGGTTATACCAGGTACCGTCGTGGGCAATGACCTGGTCGGCCTCCGCCGGCCCCCAGGTCCCCTTCTGATAAAAGTAGAGCGGCGTCACGTTCCCCAGTATCGGATCGACGATGCGCCACTGCTCCTCGATGGTGCTTTCCGAGGCAAAAAGGGAGTTGTCTCCCCGCATGGCATCGCCCAGTAGCCGCTCGTAGGGGGCCATGGCATCGCCTTCGTTTTGCGCCGCGATCAATTCCACATCCTCACCGACCCGCCGCTCGCCGGGGACCTTCACCCGCATCCCCAGGCCGATCAGGACGTCCGGACTCAGCCGGAACCGGAGGTGGTTGGAAAATGCCGGTACGATCTCGCCGAAGGTCTCCCGGGGCGGGCGCTTGAAGGAGACCGTTACCGTGGTTGAGGTGACCGGAAGGCACTTGCCGGCGCGCACGTAAAAGGGGATCCCGGCCCAGCGCCAGGTGTCGATGAAAAGCTGTACCGCGACGAAGGTCTCGACCGAGGAATCGGGCGCCACCCCCGGTTCGTTTCGATAGCCGCGGAACTGACCGCGCACAATATGGGACGGGTCGAGCGGCTTGATCGCCCGAAGCAGCCGGGCGCTCTCATCGCGCATCCCGGCCGGCCCTTCGTCGGTTGCCGGGTCCATGGCCAAAAAGGCGACGATTTCCAACAGGTGGTTCTGGAGGACATCGCGGATAGCGCCGGCCTCCTCGTAGAATTTCCCCCTGCCTTCCACACCGAAATCCTCCGCCATCGTGATCTGGACGTTCGCGATGTAATTGCGGTTCCAGAGCGGCTCCAGGATCGAATTGGCGAAGCGGGTGTAGTAGATGTTCTGGACCGGCTCCTTGCCGAGGAAATGGTCGATCCGGAAGATGGAGTCATCCGGTATCGCCGCCCGGACGATCCGGTTCAGCTCCCGGGCCGAAGCGAGGTCGCGCCCGAACGGTTTTTCCACGACCACGCGCGGAGCTCTGAGACAGCCGGTGCCGGCGAGCCCTTCGATCACCCGGCCGAACATGCTCGGGTGTATGGCAAGGTAGTAGACGGGGCGCTCGGAATCGCCCAAAACGGTGCAGATTTCCTGGTAGGTGGTCGGGTCGAGGTAGTCGCCGTCCACATAGCGGAGCAAGGAGCAGAGGCGGTCGTAGCTCTCGCTATGGTAGACATGGTGGGTTTTGAGACTGTCCCGGATCCGGTCCTTGAGCCGCTCCAGGTTCCACCCGGAACGGGCGACGCAGACGATGGGGACGTCGAGGTGGCCCCGCTGCACCAAGGCTTGCAAGGCCGGGAAGATCTGCTTGTAAGCGAGGTCACCGGTGGCACCGAAAAAGACGAAGGCGTCGGAGTTTTGCATGATGATTTCCCTCTTTAAAACAAAAGTCCCCCCGATGCGGGGGGGGACTTTGCCGGGCGGCATCGGCCTGATCGGATCGGCCCGATCGGACCCCGGAGCATCGGCCGAGAGATGCTACGTCTCCCGGTGGCCGCCGAACTGGTAGCGAAGCGCCGAAAGGAAACGGTCGCCGAAATCGGCCTCGCCGCGGGAGCTGAACCGCTCGTAGAGCGCGGCACTCAGCACATGGGCCGGCACCCCCTCCTCGATGGCGGCGATGGCGGTCCACCGCCCCTCCCCGGAGTCGGAAACCCGCCCGCGGAACTCGGCGAGATCAGGACTTTCCAGCAACGCCTGGGCTCCCAGGTCAAGGAGCCACGAAGCAACCACGCTCCCGCGGCGCCAGAGTTCGGTGATCTCGGCGATGTCGAAGTCGTACCGGTAGTGCTCCGGCTCGCGCAGCGGGGTCGTCTCGGCATTGACCGCCCTCCCCTCGGCTCCGACGTTGGCGTGGCGCAGTACGTTGATCCCTTCGGCATAGGCCGCCATCAACCCGTACTCGATCCCGTTGTGGACCATCTTCACGAAATGTCCGGCCCCGCTGGGACCGCAGTGGAGAAAGCCCCGTTCGGAGGTACTCTCCTTCCCCACCCGGCCCGGAGTCCGCGGCGCCCCCTCGATGCCGGGAGCCAGGGCGGAGAAGATCGGGGTCAACCGCTCCACCGCCTCAGGATCGCCGCCGATCATCAGGCAGTACCCCCGGGCTCTACCCCAGATACCGCCACTGGTGCCGACATCGAGGTAGACGATTCCTTTCTCCTTGAGGCTTTTGCTGCGCCGGATGTCGTCGTGGTAGTAGGAGTTGCCGCCGTCAATGACGATGTCGCCCGGTTCCAGGTGCGGCACCAACTGGTCCAGGGTGGCGTCGACCACGGCCGCGGGAACCATGATCCAGACCGCGCGCGGCTTGGCCAGCCCGCCAACCAGATCCGACAGGGTCCTGGCGGCCTGGGCTCCGTCGGTTACCAGCGGTTCCACCGCGGCGGGATTGACATCGTACACCAGGCACTGATGCCCCGCCTTCAGCAGGCGCCGCGTCATGTCTCCCCCCATCCTTCCGGCTCCGATCATCCCGAGCTGCATAAGAGTGCCTCCGTATCTATCCCAGAGCCGCCACCCGCTTCCGGTCGATGGTCTCCAGGAGCTGGTTGAACGGCTCGACAAATTTCTGGATCCCTTCGTCTTCCAGTTGCTGAGCCACCTTGTTGAGGTCGATGCCGATTTCAGCGAGCCGGTCGAGGGTCTGCCGGGCTTCGTCGGTACCGTCGTCCAGGCGCGCTTCCGGGTTGCCGTGATCGCGGTAGGCGGTGATGGTGTCAAGCGGCATGGTATTGACGGTCTCCGAGCCGATCAACGGCTCTACGTACTTCAGATCCGAATAGGCGGGGTTCTTCCTCCCGGTGCTCGCCCAGAGCAGCCGCTGCGGGCGCGCCCCGTGGGCGACGAGGTTTCGGTACCGCTCGCTCCCGATGATCTCCTGGTAGACCGCCCGGGCGAGTTTGGCAGAGGCGATGGCCACCTCTCCCCTGAGAGCCGCGGCTTTTTCGTGATCAGGTCCGCCGGAGGCAGTCATCTTGTCCAGCATGCCATCCACCAGCACGTCGATCCGGCTCAGGAAGAAACTGGCTACCGAGGCGACCCTGGCTATCGGGCGGTTTTGGGAAACCAGCACTTCGAGCGCGTCCAGGTAGGCTTCGGCAAAGGCACGGTACCGCGGTACCCCGAAAAGCAGGGTGACGTTGATGTTGATCCCTTCGGAAACCAGTTCCCGAAAGGCGGAAAGTCCTTCCCAGGTACCAGGGACCTTGATGAAGACGTTAGGCCGCTCTACCAGTTTCCAGAGCCGCCGCGCCTCGCCAAGGGTGGCCACCGTGTCATGGGCCAGAAGCGGCGAGACCTCCAGGCTAACGAAGCCGTCTTTTCCGTCCAGCCGGTCAAAGAGCGGGCGGAGAAAATCGGCGGCGAGCTGGATGTCGTGCACCACCAGGTTGTCATAGATGTCGCTGGTGCTCAGCCCGGACCGGGCGAGCCTTTTGATTTCCGCGTCATAGGTGCTCGTTGCACCGATCGCCTTCTGAAAGATGGCCGGGTTCGATGTGATCCCGCTCAGCCCGTCCTCCCGGATCAGCCGGACGATGTCGCCGGAATCGAGCAGATCCCGGCTCAGAAAGTCGAGCCACATCCCCTGTCCCAATTCACGCAGCTTCAGCAGCGGATTATTTTTCATGAGACACCTCCTCTTCGAGGGCCTGGATCTTGGCCAGTCGGCGTTTGTGCCGCTGGGCCCCGGTGAACTGCGCCCCGAGGAAGGTTTTCACCAATCCCCAGGCCTGGGCATAGTTCACGACCCGGCTCCCCATGCAGATGATGTTCATATCGTCGTCCTCGACCCCCTGGTGCGCCGAAAAGTCGTCGTGCACCAGGGCCGCCCGGACGCCGGGTATCTTGTTGGCCACGATGGAGGCGCCGACACCGCTGGTGCAGAGGGCGATGCCCCGGTCCACCTCTCCGGCCACGACCGCCTTGGCCAACGGAATGATGAAATCGGGGTAGTCGTCCTCGCCATCGAGCTCGAACGCCCCGAAATCCACCACGTCCTGTTTGTTGCCACCCTTCAGGGCGGCAATGATCTTTTCCTTAAGGGCAAAACCACCATGATCGGCAGCAATTCCCACACGCATGATCGCCTCCTGTCACTTCTCCGGGTTCGGCATTGATACGAGTGTTGGCATGACCTCCGACCTGGGACCGCCGCTTAGTCCCGCTTGCCAAGCAGACGACGCGCCCGGGCACAGATATTGTCCACCGTGAAGCCGTATTCCTTCAGCACCACGTCCCCCGGAGCCGACGCGCCGTAACGCTCGATACCCAGCACATCTCCGGCGGCACCGACCCAGCGTTGCCACCCCATCGGGGAGGCAGCCTCGACCGCGAGACGTGCGGTCACCTGGGGCGGAAGGACTTCGTTGCGATATCCCTCGGGCTGGTTCTCGAAGAGCTCCCAACTGGGCATCGATACCAGGCGGGTCTTGATCCCCTCCTCCAGAAGTCTCCGCTGGGCGCCCAAGGCTAGCGGCACCTCGGAACCGGTGGCGATCAGGAGGAGATCCGGAGCGCCGCCCGGAGGGTCGGCCAGCACATAGGCGCCCCGGCCCAGCCCCTGCGCCGGACCGAGTCCGGACCGGTCCAGGACCGGAAGGCTCTGCCGGGAGAGAACGATGGCGACCGGCGCGTCATGGACCCTGAGGGCGACCGCCAGGGCAACCGATGCCTCGTTGGCGTCGGCGGGGCGGATGACGGTAAGCTGGGGGATTGCCCGCAGCGACGCCAGGTGCTCCACCGGCTGATGGGTCGGTCCGTCCTCCCCCATCGCGATGCTGTCGTGGGTGAAGATCTGCAGGACCCTGAGGCCGGAAAGCGCGGCCAGCCGGAGCGTGGGGCGCAGGTAATCGGAAAAGGTAAGGAAGGTGGCGCCGTAGGGGATCAGCCCGCCGTGCGCCCCCAGGCCGTTGACGATGGCTCCCATTGCATGTTCGCGCACCCCGAAATGGACGTTGATCCCTTCCCTTCCCCAAGGGCCGCTGATCGCCCCCTGCCGGTCCTCGGCATTGAAGTCGTTCCCCTCGAAGTTCCCCCCGTCCTGGATCGCCGTGAAGGTGGACGGGTTGAGGTCGGCCGAGCCGCCGATCAGGTTGGGGATCCGCTTCGCTACCGCATTGAGCGCCTTGCCGAAGGCGATCCGGGTGGCCATCCCCTTGGGGTCGGCCGGGAATTGCGGCAGCAGTTCCTCCCACCCCGGGGCGAGCTGGTCGTTGCGAATCAGCTCCAGTTCGCGGGCCAGGTCGGGGAACTGGAGCGCATACTCCTCAAGGCGGCTGCGCCAGAGCGCCTCGCTCTTGCCGCCGGTCTCCAGGGCACGCCGGAAATAGTTCCGGGCCTCGTCCGGCACCAGAAACGGCGGTTCCGCCGGCCACCCCAATGCCTTCTTGGTCGCCACCACCTCGTCGGGCCCCAGCGGCGAGCCGTGCGCCTCGAAACTGTCCTGTTTCTTCGGAGATCCGTAGCCGATGTGGGTCCGAACCACGATGAGGGAGGGCTTGTGCTTCTCCTGGCGCGCCGTTTCCAAGGCATTGGCCAGCGCGGCGAGATCGTTGCCGTCGGATACCGTGAGCACCTGCCAGCCGTACGCCTCGAAACGTCCGGCGCGGTCCTCGGTGAAGCAAAGATCGGTCGCCGAGGCGAGCGAAACCCGGTTGTCGTCGTAGAGATAAATGAGTTTTCCCAGCCGCAGGTGACCGGCCAGGGAGGCGGCCTCGGAGGCGACCCCTTCCATGAGGTCGCCGTCGCTTACGATGCCGTAGGTGTGATGGTTGATGACCTTGAATCCCGGGCGGTTGAAACGGGCCGCCAGATGCGCCTCGGCGATGGCGAGCCCCACCCCGTTACCGAACCCCTGTCCCAGCGGACCGGTGGTAACTTCGACTCCGGGAGTGCGCCCCCGCTCCGGGTGCCCCGGGGTGATGCTTCCGTACTGGCGGAAATTCTTGATCTCCTCCAGGGGGAGGTCGTAGCCGGTGAGGTGCAAAAGGCTGTAGAGGAGCATCGACCCGTGCCCGGCGGAGAGAACGAAGCGGTCCCGGTCGAACCATTTGGGATTGGCGGGGTTGTGCTTGAGAAACCGGGTCCAGAGGACGAAGGCCATGGCGGCAGCCCCCATCGGCATGCCGGGGTGACCGCTGTTGGCCTTTTGCACCGCGTCCACCGACAGAAAGCGGATGGTGTTGATGCAGAGTTGCGCCAGTTCGGAGGGGATCGGTTCGGAAGCTGCGTCGCGTGTCATTTCCGTAACTCCTGTGTGGAACTCTGGTAATCGAGCCGCGCCTCGGGGAAAGGCCGGAATATCGTGCCAAGGGTGGGCCCCCTCTGGGGGAGCGCCATTGCTGGCGCGAAGGACCGCCGGGCCAGGAAAAACAGCGCCCCACCGCGAAAAGCCAATTCAGAAGCAGGCCCGAACCACTCCCCCGTCCACCCGGAGCGCCGCTCCGTTGGTGGCCGAGGCAAGCGGACTGCAGACGTAGGCGACCAGTGAGGCGACTTCTTCCGGCGCGGCGAAGCGCTTCAAAAGCGAGCTGGGCCGGACGTTGGCGAAGAATTCCTGTTCAACCTCCGCAACGCTGCGCCCCTCGCTCAGCTGGGCCACGAACTCACCGACGCCTGCGGACAACGTCGGTCCGGGGAGGACGGCGTTGCACGTCACCCCGGTACCGGCACAGGATTCGGCGATGCCGCGGGAGATGGCGAGTTGGGCGGTCTTGGTCATACCGTAGTGGATCATCTCCACCGGAATCTGGATGCCGCTTTCGCTGCTGATGAAAACGATCCGTCCCCAGTTGCGCTGCTTCATCCTGGGGAGATAGGCCCGCGCCAGGCGAACGCCGCTCATGACGTTGGTGTCGAAGAAGCGCTGCCAGTCTTGATCACTGATCTCCTCGAAAGGTTTCGGTTCGTAGATCCCGACGTTGTTGACCAGGACCCCCACCTCCGGAAAGCGCTCCAGGAGCCGATCGGCCACCGCAGGCTGGGTGACGTCGCCGGCAAAACCCTGAAGCGATGCTTGAGGTTCTGCCTCCCGTATGGTCTGCAGGGCCGATTCGACCGAGGCTTCCCTGCGGCCGTTCACGATGACCCGCGCCCCTTCGGCGGCGAGCGCCCGGGCGATGGCCAGGCCGATTCCCTTGGTGGAGCCGGTCACCAGGGCGAGTTCATTCTTGAGTTTCAAATCCATGGCTTCCCTCCTGCAACCTTCAGCATTGCCGCAGGTTGCTCTTGCACCTTATGCCCCATCCTATGCCTACCGTTTAAAGATGAAAATGAATTTCCTTACCTCCCGCTCAAGACATCTTACGGGCAGGCGGCCACCCGGAGCACGATCTTGCCGCGGGCGTGCCCGCTTTCGCTCAGTTCCTGGGCCTGTCCCGCTTCCGGCAGTTGAAACACCGCGCTGACCACCGGGCGGATGGCGCCGGAATCGATCAGCGCGCCGATCCGGTTCAAAAGCGGGGCATCCCGCCGGACCAGGACCGGCAACCGGCGCACCTCGCTGCCGGCAAGATCGTCGTCGGCGAGGACGCCGACCGTGCTGACCAGGACCCCGCTCTTCTTCACCACCTTGAGCGATCGGCGCTGGGTATTGCCGCCGATGGTGTCCAGCACCACGTCGACCGGTTTAACCACCTCCTCGAAACGCTCCTGGTGGTAGTCCACCGCCTGAGCCACGCCGAGTTCCTTCAAAAACTCCAGGTTGCGCGCCGAGGCAGTGCCGATAACCTGCGCCCCTTTCCATATGGCGAGCTGTACCGCCAGGTGTCCGACCCCGCCCGCCGCGCCGTGGATGAGCACCGTCTGCCCCGGGGTCAGGTGAGCCACGTCAAAAAGGGCCTGCCATGCGGTGAGCGCTGCCATGGGCACCGCCGCTGCCTGCACGTGCGGCAAAGAGAGCGGTTTTGGGGCGAAGTCCCGCGCCGGTGCGGCAAGAAATTCGGCATAGGCGCCGTCGCGGGCAAAGTCGAGCAAAGCGAACACCGAGTCGCCCACCTTGAAGTCGCCGACCTGGGAGCCGACCGCCTCGACCACGCCGGAGACCTCCCCTCCCGGAATCAGGGGAAAGCTGTGGCGCAGAAACGGCTTCAGGATCCCGGAGCGGACCTTCCAGTCCAACGGGTTGACGCCGGCACCGCAGACCCGGATCAGGAGAGCGTCCGCGGCATATTCCGGGCGCGGCGCATCCTCCAGAACCAGGACGTCGGGTCCGCCGTAAGAGTGCATGCGTATCGCTTTCATAGTGTCCATATGCCTTCTCCTCTCAGGGGTGGCGCTGCCCTCCCCGCCCGTTGAGACAGCCGGAAAAAAGAATTAGATCATACTAACAACCACTTTTACATTGTCAAGCTACGCACAGAGCGAAATATTGTTAGTTTTAAGCAATGTAAGAAAAGGTAAAGTGAGATGGAGAGGATATGGGGAATGAAGCTGGAGGATGGGAGGCTCCAACTAATAGTAAATACTTGGAGGGGCGATCAGACTAAATAGGAAACCTTAATAAGAATGGAGTGATTTGATTGGAGGGCGGAAGGACAAAGTTCAGAAACGTTAAAAGCCGGCACGATAAAGGGTGAAGACCAATACGGAGCCGGCAAGGCAGTAATAACCGAAATACTGCCAGCGGCCCTCTTCGAGCCAGCTGGACAGCCACTTCAGTGCGGCGAGTCCGGATACGAAACTGAGAACCATACCCAAAAGGCCGGGATAAAGCATGCCCGGCAGGTCGAGGTGGGTGGCACCCTGCGCCTTCATCATGCGCAAAAGCTCGCGGGCGACCACCGGAGGGGTCAGCACCACGGCCAGAGCGAAGCTGAATGCCTCCAGTTTCACCTTTTCCAGCCCGAGGAGGAGTCCTGCGGAGATGGTGGCGCCGGAGCGGGAAAAGCCACGAAAGGGCAGGCAGATCCCCTGTACCGCCCCGATGATGAGCGCGTCCCGCCCACGGATCCGCTCCCTTCCTGCGGAGCGCTGGGATTTCAAGCCGGCCACGATGATCAGGATGCCGGCGGCCGCCAGCGCGCCGGAAATCAGCGCCAGGTTGCCGAACAAAAGCTCGATCTCCGCGTGCGGGGCGCCCCGGAACAGGGTCTTCTCGATGATCCACTTCAGGAGGAGGCCGACCACCCCGGTGCAGACCGTGGCGAAGATGATGGCGGCGGCCGAGTCGCGCAAGGCTTTCGCCGACGAGAAAAAGCTCTCCCGCCACTGGCGTCGGAAGTACCAGATCACGGCGAACATGGTTCCGGTGTGCAGCAGGACCAGAAGCAGGGTCATTTCCGGCTTGGTCGGGTCGAGCCCCAAGAGCTTTTCGGCGACGATGACATGGGCGGAGCTGGAAACCGGAAGAAGTTCCGCGGCGCCCTGCACCACGGCGAGAATCAGGATATTCAGAAAGGTCATCGCTTGCTGCTCCGTTTTACTAAAAGGACTTGGACCAAAGAAAAAAGAAGCTGCCGCCGGTGTGGCCGTTTCTCAGGATGGCGGAATCGTACGAGTAGTCGAGATCAAGCTCGGATTCCCAGAGAAAACCGGTGGTTAGGCCGATAGATGCCACAGCGCCCCTTCCCCAGTGGAAATCAGGGCTGTCCGAGGCGAAGTTTTCCCGCTCGACCAGGGCATGGGTGGCGCGCAGATGCAAAAACAGGAACGGGTAGAATTCGCGCCGGTATTCCGCCCAACTGATCAGGTAACTGGCGACCGGAAACTGCTGGAACAGCGCGCCCGGCAGGACCTGACGGTCCAGATCGTCGCTTTCGGTGGGGATCGGACCGCCGCCGATCCGGAAGGCGGAGAAGCGGTCGAGTTTGCCGTAGGGGGAAATCCCGCCGTTGACGCTGAACAGGAGCCGGTTTCGTTCCGACAACAACGGCACCCCGGTAGCCGCCATCAGGTACCCGGAAGCCTTCAGGTAGTGCCGGGTATCGGTCGGGGTGTTGTCGGGAGCCAGTGGCGAGCGGTGCATGAACTCGGCGTTGATCCCGGCGGCGACCCCCTCGTGGGGGAGTTCCATCAGGTTCCGTTTGAAGCCGTCGTAGCGGAACCGGAAGTACGGACCGTGCACCAGGCTGTTCTGCGGAATCAGCGCCGTCGGGGAAGTATCGGAGACCCGCTGCGTGTAGAGATACCCGGTCTGGTAATAGAGCTGAAACCTGAGGTCGTTGTCCACCTGGTACGGGTCCATCGGGTAGCGGAGCCCAAGTCCCACCCTGCCGTTGACCGTCCCCCAGCGCAGGTCGGTCCCGGCGATCTCCTGGGACCCGTTGGTCTCGGTCTGGGCGAACGGGATGGTGTAGTTGTCCAGGTGGCCCAGCAGCTGCAGGTTGCCATAGCTTTTGTTGATATCGACATCGTCGGAGACGCCGCTGATGGTGCCGCGCACCCGGATGTCATTCCAGCGGTGCTTGAGATAAAGGGCGGCCATCGGCAAAAAATCGGTCCCGGCCAGGTTGGGCGCGAAGACCGCCCCCCCCAACACCAGCGCCATGGTGTTTTCCCGGTTGCGCCCGGGAACGGCGACTTTCACCCCCATGCATTCGATATCGCACGGCTCGCCGGCAAGGGGAGTTTTGTAGGCCAGAAACTCTTCGGCAACGGCGTTGCCGGAAAAGATGGTTCCGGCCATGATCAGGCCGAAAAAGGAAGCGGTAAAGGGTCTCATCACGTCTTAAAACTTTCGTTCGGAGCGGTAGCCCGAAATGCAGATCGGCTAAGTGCTTTCGATATGGGGTATCAAGGAAGGGCGTGATGTTATACCAATTCCCGTTCCAGTGCCAGCAGGTTTTTACGTAAACAAAAAAACCGAAAAAAAACCAGTTCGCGATCGGAGAACCGCCTCAGATCGATTGATCTGAATGCGATGCTCCAAAGCGGGAACTGGTTTTGGTTTGGTCGGTCGTTATTGGGTAAGCCGGGCGCGCTTTTGCGGTGGGAGCGCCTTTCCAGGCCCGATCATACCCGGCGCATTTGGGGGACGGAGGGATCACCGCACGCGTGGGACGGCCGATCAGATCCGTTTTCTCCAGGCAAAGCGCGGTGCCTTGGCGGCCGGTTCCGTCTCGCACTCGCACTTTTGTTCTTTATCTTCCAGAGCGGGCTCGGCCCCCTCTTTCCGGTCCATGACCAGGCGCCCCAAAGGGATGGTGCTCGCGGCGCCGGCCAGAAAGAGCGCCCAGCCGAGCGCCTTGCGCTTTCTATTGGTGAACCGGTCGGCATAGAGCAGGGCAATCCCGCCCCCGAGTACGACGCGGGTGGCGGCGATCAGCGAGATTTCCGGAAGGCTCAAACGGACTTTTTTCATGATGGTCTCCTTTCAGGTCGGCCGCTTGCAGCAGGTTGAGTATCTCATCTCTTGGTTCAGCCCGGCAGGTTCAACCGCTGGAGCACGACTTCAGCGAGGTCCTGCACCTGGATCTTCTCTTCGAATCCGCCGGTCTTGATTCCGTCCTCGAACATGGTGAGGCAGAAGGGGCAGTTGGCGACCAGCACCGGCGCGCCGGTGGCGGCCGCCATCCCGATCCGCGCCTCGGAAATGCGGGTGCCGATCCGCTCCTCGGCCAGGATCCGTCCCCCGCCCCCGCCGCAGCAGAAGCTTTCGTGGCGGCTTTTATCCATCTCGGCGATGCTCGCCCCGCAGGCGTCCAGCACCCGGCGCGGCGCAGCGTATATATCCATGTAGCGTCCGAGGTAACAGGAGTCGTGGTAGGTGCAGTTCAATTCCTGCGGCTTGATGCCGAGCTTGCCGTCGGCAATCAGGCGGTCCAGGAAGGTCGTGTAGTGTTCGACCTCCGCCTCGAAACCCAGGTCGCGGTAGTCGCGCGCCAGGGTGTTGAAGCAGTGCGGGCAGGTGGTCACCACCTTTTTCACCTGGTACCCCTGCATCGTCTCGATGTTCTGCCGGGCCTGCATCTGGTAGAGGTATTCATTGCCCAGCTTGCGGGAGGGCTCGCCGCAGCAGACCTCTTCTTTCCCCAGAATCCCCACCTTGATCCCGGCCGCGGCGCAGATGCGGCTGAAATTCCGGGCCACGGCCTGGTTTCTCTTGTCAAAGGAGGCGTAGCACCCGACGAAATAGAGGACGTCGAATTCATCCCCCTCCCCGGCCACCGCGAGGTCCAGCCCGTCTCTCCAGTCCCCGCGGGCCGCCGGTGCAATGCCGAACGGATTGCCGTTCACCTCGTAGTTCGCCTCGGCCGCGCGGACCTCGTCACCGGGAAACTCCCCTTGCATCAGGGCGAGATGGCGACGCATCTCCAGGATCTTGTTGACGTGCTCGATGTGCGCCGGACAGATGGTCTGGCAGGCGCGGCAGGTGGTGCAGGCCCAAAGGACGTCGCGGGTGACCTTCTCCACCAGGTTTTCCCGGGGCGCGCCGAAGGCAACCTCGCCGACCTGCTGCACCACCTTCATCGGCGACAGCGGCTTGCCGGTCTGCCAGGCGGGGCAGCGGTCCTGGCAGCGCTTGCACGCCATGCAGGCATCGGCGTCGTAGATGTGTTTCCAGGTGAATTCGTTGACACCGGCAACGCCGTAGGTTTCCCGGCTTTCATCCTCGAGGTCGATGGTATCGATGGCCCCCTTGGGCCGCAGATCGGTGAACAGGTAGTTGGCCGGGGTGGTGAAGAGATGCTTCAGCTTGGTGAAGGGGATCAGCACGATGAAGGACATCGCGAGCAGGAAATGAAACCACCAGAGAAACCGGTGCGCGGCACGCTGGGTGTCGGGATCGATCCCGTCCATGAGGTGCGCCACCGGAAGCCCACCGAAGGAAAACCGCGCCAGCCAGGGGTTTTGGTGCAGCTCGGTCACCGCCATCCGGACCCCCTCCACGCAGAATCCCGTTACCAGGATCACCAGGAGCAAAAGATGGATGACGTAGTCGTCCCAGGCGGTGACCAACCCCTCCGGTCGGCCGATGAAGCGCCGGATGCCCAAGCCGAGCATGGTGAGGATCGCGGCGATTCCCGCGGCATTGAGGACGATTTTGAAGCCGAGGTAGAACTTCCCCTTGAGAAAGCGCAGGGCAAAGAGCGGGTCGGTGAAATCAGCCTGGACCATCACCAGGAGCGTCCCGATGAAAAGGAGCAGAAAGCCCCAGAAGAAGAGCGCGTGCTGGGTCCCCGGGACCGGTACCTCCCGGACTCGAATCTGCCCGAAGGTATTCTTGAGGAAGATGGCGGCACGGCGGCTAAGCGCATCGAGGCGGTTCAGCGGTTGCCCCATGAGGTAGAAGGGGAGCCTGCGGTAGAACCCCCAGGCGCAAACGCCCATGGACAGGAAGGCCAAGAGGTACATCAGCGGCGTGACGCCGTGTCCGACATTCCAGTAAATTTCCCGGGTTGCTTCCATGCGTGATCCTGAAACAGGGACGACGGCGGCGCCATCCTCAGGTTTAATGATAGGTGCCGCCACGGCAAAGCCAGGGGCGGCCAGGGTTAAAAGCCAATCTAAAATAGCTTAATGACTATCTATGTCAAGAAAGTCCTTCCTTTGCTTGCTGATTTTCCGTTGTACCGGTCGGCGTGCGAGGTAAAATGGAAATGAGCTCATCCCACATTAAACTGTAAGTTACCGGAAGACGGGACAGCAACCCGTCGGGGATCAACTCATTACATTACAGAAGGAGGCATCTCATGGACGACTTGAAAAACATCCTTATCGTGAGCCGGATGACTCCTTACTGCCGCGAGGCGGTTGAGATGGGCCTGATGTTCGCCAAGAGGTTCCAGGCCCGGCTCTTCGTCCTCTACATCCCGAAGTTCATCGTAGATATGGAGGCGGTGAATGCGCCCGACCTCTCCCTGGACAAAGACGCCAAGACCTACCGCACGGTCCAGGAGCAGGCCAAGGAGGAACTCGACAAGGCTCTGCGCGCCGATCTGACCTCGGACGTGCCGGTGAAGACGATGGTGCGCAACGGGAGCCCGGTCGAGGAGATCGCCAAGGTAGTAAAGGAAGAACAGATCGACCTGATGATAATGGTAGCCAACCAGGAAGGAAGGCTGGAACACCTTCTCTTCGGCCAGGAGAGCGATGCCATCATCCGCAGTCTCCCCTGTTCGACGCTCCTGGTGAAGAAGGACTTCACCGAGCGCCGCTGGTAAACGAACCCGAATCCACCCGACCAGCATCACAAGAAGAAGATCCGTCCAAACGCGGATCTTCTTCTTGTTTCACCCCCTTCAGGAGGCCCGCCATGACCATCACCGTACGGAACTTTATCGCCGGCACCTGGTGCGACGCCCAGGACGGCAGACGCTTCTCGAGCTTCAATCCGGCCCGGCGCGACGAGGTCGTCGCCGAGGCCCCCCTCTCCTCCCGTGCCGACGTGGACCGGGCGGTGCAGGCGGCCCGGGACGCCTTCCGGAGCTGGAGCACGATGCCGGCACCGCGCCGGGGGGAATACCTCTTCCGGGCGGCGGAAATCCTGCGCCGCAAAAAGGACGAACTGGGCGAGCTGGTCACCCGCGAAATGGGGAAGGTCCTTTTGGAAGGGCTGGGTGACGTTCAGGAGGGGATCGACATCGGCTTTTACATGGGGGGGGAAGGACGCCGATTCCAGGGGGAAACCGTTCCTTCCGAACTGGCCGACAAGGATTGCAAGAGCATCCGCGAGCCGCTTGGCGTCGTTGCCCTGGTCACCCCCTGGAACTTCCCGGTGGCCATTCCTTCCTGGAAGATGTTTGCCGCCCTGATCTGCGGCAACACCGTCATCCTCAAGCCCTCCTCGGAGACTCCGGCCTGCGCCGCGGCACTGGTCGCGGTTTTCGAGGAGGCAGGCATCCCTCCCGGCGTCGTGAACCTGGTCTGCGGCCCCGGCGAAGAGGTCGGCGAATACCTGATGTGCCACAAGGACGTCGATGCCGCATCATTCACCGGCTCCTGCGCCGCCGGCGAGGCGATGGAACGGAAACTGGCCGAACTGCACCGACCGGTCGCACTGGAGATGGGGGGCAAGAACGCAATCGTCGTGATGAACGATGCCGACCTCGATCTCGCCCTGGAGGGCGTGTTGTGGGGGGCGTTCGGGACCACCGGACAGCGCTGTACCGCTACCAGCCGGCTCCTGGTGCAGGAGGGCGTGTACGAGCAGTTGCTCCGGATGCTCGCCGAGCGGGCTTCGACGCTGAAACTCGGCAATGGACTCGACCCGCAAACCCAGGTGGGACCGCTGGTCAACGAATCCCAGTGCCGGAAAGTCCAGGATTACATTCGGGTCGGACAGCAGGAAGGCGCCCGGCTGGTAACCGGCGGGATGCGGCTGGAAGACGGCGAGTTGGGGCGGGGCTGTTTTGTCGCACCGACGGTTTTTGGCGACGTGACCCCGGGGATGCGGATCGCCCGCGAAGAGATCTTCGGGCCAGTCCTGAGCGTGATGAAAATCGCGAATTTCGAGCAGGCGGCCGCCATCGTCAACGGCTCGCCGTTCGGCCTCTCCTCGTCCATCTACAGCAGCGACGTCAACCTGACCGCACGCGCCGAGAAGGAGCTGAAAACGGGGATCGTCTACATCAACGCCTCCACCATCGGCGCCGAGGTACAGCTTCCCTTCGGCGGCTGGCGGCATTCCGGGTCCGGGCACCCCGAAGCGGGGGGCAAAGGCGGCGCCATCGACTTCTTCACCCGCATGAAGGTAATCTACCGCGACTACAGCGGCAAACTGCAGCGCGCCCAGATCGATACCGCCGCGGAAGGGGCCGGAAGCAGGTGAGGTGAATCGATCCGCCCGCTAACGGGTTTGCCGGCGCCAACAGGCGTAACGGCATTTCCTCACGTCCCCTCTCCTGCAAGGTTCGCACGCGAGAGCGCAAGCTTGCGGCGGAAAGGGTGAGGATGGGGTTAAAAAAAGGAGACCGTATGTTCAAAGGCCTCGACTACTACGACATCGACAAGGACTTAAACCCGCAGTCGCGGCTGGTGCGCGACACGGTGCGCGACTTCGTGGAGCGCGAATTCATCCCGAAAGTCCGGGAACACTACCGCGCCGGGAGCTTCCCTACCGAACTGATCCCTCTCATGGCGGAGCTGGGGCTTTTCGGCGCGAACCTCACCGGGTACGAACTGCCGGGACTCGACGAGACGAGTTACGGCCTGATGATGCAGGAGTTGGAGCGGGGCGATTCGGGATTGCGCAGCTTCGTGTCGGTCCAGGGGGCGTTGGTGATGTACCCGATTCACCGCTTCGGGAGCGAGGCGCAGAAAAAACGATGGCTCCCCCCGCTCGCCCATGGCAAGGCGATCGGCTGCTTCGGGCTCACCGAGCCCGATTTCGGCTCCGACCCGGGCGGAATGATCACCAAAGCGGTGGCCGACGGCGACGGATATGTCGTAAGCGGGGTGAAGATGTGGATCACCAACGGCTCCCTTGCCGATGTGGCCGTGGTATGGGCCAAGCTGGACGGGGTGGTTCGGGGATTCCTGGTGGAGCGGGGCACCCCGGGATTCAGCGCCAACGAGGTAACCGGCAAGATGTCGCTGCGTGCCTCGATCACCTCGGAACTGGTCCTGACCGACGCCCGGGTGCCCAAGGAGAATCTTCTGCCGGATGCCGTGGGATTGAAGGCGGCTCTTGCGTGCCTGAACCAGGCACGCTACGGCATCGCCTGGGGAGCGATCGGCGCGGCCATGGCCTGTTTCGAGGAGGCACTCAATTACACCCTGGAGCGAAAGACGTTCGGAAGAGCGGTGGCAGGGTATCAGCTGACCCAGGAAAAGCTTGTGGATATGGCGACCCGGATCACCACCGGGCAGCTGCTGGCGCTGCAGTTGGCGCGGCTTAAAGAGGAAGGACGGCTGCGCCCGGCCCAGGTAAGCATGGCCAAGCGCAACAACGTGGCGATGGCGCTCGAAGTGGCGCGCACCACCCGGGCGATGCTCGGTGCGAACGGGATTTCCGACGAGTACCAGAGCATGCGCCACATGTGCAACCTCGAGTCGGTATCGACCTACGAGGGTACCCACGACATCCACACCCTGATCATCGGCAAGGATCTGACCGGAATCGACGCCTTGGACCGGTAATTACAAGATTCCGACCAGGTCCAAAAGCAGCAGCACGACCAGGATCAGCGCCAGCGTGCCACTCGGGTAGTATCCCCATTGACGCCGGTACGGCCAGGACGGCAGCGCGGCGAGCAGCAGCGCCGTCAAAACTGCACCAAGCACAATCCCCAGCATGATGGCATCGTCCCCCCCTTCGTCGCCAAGGAGTTATCCGCGCAGCTTCGCCTCCCGGTAGAACTCGATCAGGTGTTCCGAATCCTTGGGCGAGAGGTTGAATTTGAAAATGGCCTCACGCAGTAACGGCCCCATCTCCTGGTTGGGGTCCTCCTGCAGGTTTCCCGAAATCCATTTCACCGCACGGTGTAATTCTTCCCCTTCTGGCAGAACGCTCATTCGTATCTCCTTGGCAAGTTGGTGATCCTGCTCTTACCTTACCCTGTCCAGCGGCCAAACTGCAACATCTACTCCGTTTGTCAGGTCCAAAAAGCTCAGACTGTCTTTTGCATGACAGAGCGCCGGAGCTATTGAAAGCACCGGCGCTCTGTTTTCTATGGTCAGTAACCAATCGTTAGTGCAGCATTTCCTTTTCATTCATCTGGCCAAGCCAGATGCCAATCACCTGAGAACCTTCTTTATGACGCCGGAAGTCACAGATCCGGCAACGCCATTCGTTGTACACCGTGCTGTAGTAGATGGAGTTCCCGTAATTTTCGATGAACCCCTTGGTGGCGATGTCCCAGGTTCCGTGTTCGCCGCAACGCGGGCAAAATCCGTGCTTACCGTCTTCGATGATGCACTGGCAGGACTCCTCCAGGATGCGCACTTCGCGGGAAACGATGAGCCGGTACTGCTCGTTGGTCTCGTACATGATCCAAATCCTCCCTGCCGCAGGCGCCGCCGGCCATGGATGACCACACCGGGAAAACACCAGCAACTATTCCATATTAGGTATCTTTAAGATTATTTGCAAGATCGTGGCCCAGGGTGTTGCCAGCCACGAAGAGCACGCCGGCAAGCGGTCCACCGCGGCCTCACCAGCATGTGGAATAACCTTCAAAAGCAATCAATACCATGCTAGGATGCGCGATTGGGTGTGGTGACAGCTCGTTCTGTCTCATACCGCCGCAATCATCGAGAAAGGATTGTTCATGGACTGCCGCATACCTAAATGGCTTGGTATCTTCACAGGTCTTTGCATTGTGATGGGGATTATCGGGGTGCTGACCAACCTGGTATTCCTGGTAATGAGCCTCTTGCACGGGTCGTCGATCGGCGTGGTGCTCAAGACATCGATCTTCTGGTTGTCTTTGTTCCACGTTATCAGAGACGGGGGATTGGTGTATGGAGGGGTTGAGGCGCGGGGCAGACAGAGAGCGGCTCGCTATGTCATCTATTTCTGTGCCGGGACATCGCTGCTTGAGCTGATTTACAATACCGTCTTACTGGGAAGCAAGGGGTCGCTCATCGCATCCATCACGACCATCGGATTTTTCGTCGTCCCGGCCGCGATTCAAGTCGCCCTGCTCTATTATTTCTCGAAATCTGAGGTCAAAGCCTTCCTGAGCCAGCCGCAATAACAGAAATCGAAGATACAACGTAAAAAAGGCTTACTCGGCAGGGAAGCCTTTTTTATTGAGCTGCGTAGCAATTCGCCGCAACCATCACGCGATCGATGCCAGCTCCAGTCGGCCTCCCCACCGGTGCATCAGTTCGGCCTTGAGCTTATCGTGACCGGGAGCTTCGAGATCCGGATCGGCACCGACCAGCGCAAACGCCTCCTTCCGCGCCTCTTCCAGGACACCCCCGTCCCGCAGGATATCGGCCACCTTCAATTCCGGAATTCCGGCTTGCCGGGTGCCCAGAAAGTCGCCGGGGCCCCGGATGCTCAGGTCCGCCTCGGCGATCCTGAAGCCGTCCTGGCTGGATACCATCACCTCGAGCCGCTTCTCGCCGTCTTCCGAGCGCCGGTCGCCGGTCATCAGGATGCAGAACGATCGCTCGCTCCCCCGCCCTACCCTGCCCCGCAGCTGGTGCAACTGGCTCAGGCCGAACCGTTCGGCGTGCTCGATCACCATGATGGTCGCGTTCGGTACGTCGATGCCGACCTCGATCACCGTGGTCGCCACCAGGATGTTGGTCTCCCCCCCCTTGAACGCCGACATCACCCCCTCTTTTTCCGAGGCGGACATCCGGCCGTGCAAGAGCGCCACCTTGAGGTCCGGGAAGATGTCCTGCTTCAGGTGGTCCGCCATCTGCACCGCGGCCTTAAGATCGCTCTTTTCCGACTCTTCGACCAGCGGATAGATGATGTACGCCTGGCGTCCCTTGACCACCTCGCCGCGGATCATCTGGTAGGTCTGGGCGCGCCGGCTGTCCCGCACGATGCGGGTCTCGATCGGAGTGCGCCCCGGCGGCAGCTCGTCGATCACCGACAGGGCGAGGTCGCCGAAGACGGTCATGGAAAGGGTGCGCGGAATGGGGGTCGCCGTCATCACCAGGATGTCCGGGTTACTCCCCTTCTTTTTCAAAAGGGCGCGCTGCACCACGCCGAAACGGTGCTGCTCGTCGATAACCCCGAGCCCGAGCCGATGGAACTCGACCTTGTCCTGGATCATGGCATGGGTCCCCACCACGATCTGGGTCTCGCCCTGTGCGATCAGCTCCAGTACCCCGGACTTCGCCTTTACCCCGGAGGTCAGAAGGGTGACCTTGATCCCGAGCTGCTCGCAGTAGCGGTGGATATTCAGGTAATGCTGCTCGGCCAGAAGTTCGGTCGGGGCCATGATCGCCACCTGGTAGTCGTTCTCGACCGCGATCAGCGCCGCCATGAGCGCGACCAGGGTCTTGCCGCAGCCGACGTCCCCCTGCACCAGGCGATGCATGGGGTGCGGCGCGATCATGTCCTCCTTGATCTCGGAAAGGACGCGACGCTGGGCGTTGGTGAGCGAAAACGGCAGCAGTTTGGCGAGTTCCCTGGTGTAGCGGTGGGTCACCTGGAAGCTGATCCCGTCCTCCAGGGTGATGCCGCGCCGCTTCAGCGCCAGCCCCAGCTCCAGGAAGAAGAGTTCGTCAAAGGCAAGCGAGCGATGCGCCTCCCCCTTCCCTTCGTTCAGATGGTCGATCCTGGCCGAAGCGTCCGGAGCGTGGGCCTCGCGCAGGGCGACCGGCAGCGACATGAGTTTCTGGCGCTGTACGATCGGCTCGGGAAGCACCCCTTTCACAGAGCGGCTGTACTGCTGCACCGTCTCGCGCATGATCTTCCGCATCACCTTCTGGCTCACCCCTTCGGTGAGCGGGTAGACCGGGAGGATGCGGCCGAAGTTTTCCGGGTCCCGCGCCATCACCTGCGCGAGGTCCTCCCCTTCGGCAACCCATTCGACTTCCGGGTGGTGCACCTCGCGCTGGAAGGCGAACTGGGAGACGTCGCCGATGAAGATGCCGCGTCGTCCCGGCAGGTAATTCCGCTTCATGAACTGGGGATGGTAGTGGAACCACTTGAGCGGGATGCTTCCGGAATCGTCGGCGACGATCGCCTCGAAGTAGTTGCGCCCCCCCTTGGTGACCATCGGCTGGGCCGACACGATCGTCGCGAAGAAGGCTTCGGTCATCCCGGGACGCAGCCGGGCAACGGGACGCAGCTCGCGGCGGTCCTCGTAGCGGTGCGGCAGGACGTACAGGGCGTCCTCGACGGTGGCGATCCCTTTCTTGGCAAGGGTGTCGGCAAGTTTGGGCCCGACCCCCTTGATAAAGCGCATCGGGGTCTGCAGCACGTCGACCGGATCGGATTCGGAGACAGACTTAGGTTTGGCAGCCGGCTTGGGTTTGGGGAGTTCGTGGCGCGAAAGACGCACGGAGCCGTCGACGATCTCCACGTTCAGGAGGTCGCCCGGGCGCAAGGAAAGGGACTTCCGGATTTCTTCGGGAAGGGGGAGACTGCCGTCTGAGGCGAGCTCAATGACTGGCATGGGAAGGGGAAAGGACGGTGCCGGACCGAGTGGCCGGCACCGGGGAAATCAGGCGAAGATGGCGTTGAGGTCGCGCAGGATATCGTCGACGTTGATGCCGTGGGCGTTGCAACCCTGCTCCAGGGACTCGTTCTGAGCGCCCATGCAGCCGATGCAGCCGAGGTTGTATTTGGCAAGAACGCGAACCACGTCCGGGTGCATTCTCATAACAGAAGCAAAAGTCATGTCTTTGGTGATCTGGCTCATCTAAAAACCTCCAAGAAAATGGACAATTGACAATGGGGCAATTGACAATTGCCTTTTTGCCGCCGACTCAACGCCGCGGCGAATTACCACTTAAGCAGATACGTCAGCAATGAGGACCAAAGACAGGACAGCGGATTTTCGTTGTCCATTGTCAATTGTCCATTGTCAATTGCTACTCGTACTTGATCTCAAGGATCTCGTATTCCTTCAGCCCGGAGGGGACGCTCACCTTGACGGTGTCGTCGAGCTTGTGGCCGATGAGGGCCTTTCCTACCGGGGAGGTGCAGGAGATCTTGCCCACCTTGATGTCGGCTTCGTCCTCGCCCACGATCTTGTAGGTGATTTCCTCTTCGGTCGCGGTGTCGTAGACCGTCACGGTGGCGCCGAAAACTACCTTGTCCGGCTTCAGGTTGGAGAGGTCAACCACGTATGCGCGGGCCAGCTTGTCGCCCAGCTCGAGGATCCTCCCCTCGATGAAGGCCTGGCGATTCTTGGCCGCATCGTACTCGGCGTTTTCCGAGAGGTCGCCGTGGGATCTCGCCTCAGCAATATCCTGAATCACCTTCGGGCGCTCTTCTTTGATCAGGCGCCGCAGGTCTTCTTGAAGGGCCTCGAAACTCTCCTTAGTTAACGGAACCGTTTGGGACATCGCGTATTCACTCCTTGCTTTGCATCCGGGGAGTTCCATCTCCCCCGGTCTTTTACACTGCGAGGGGAACGCGATGGCTCGCGCTCCCCTCGGTTTTACTGCTGTTTCAAATATTCCTGGATCGAGGTCACCTGAAGTTTGCTGTTCGAGGTGGCGATGATTCCGTCCACCACGGCGCGGGCGCCGGCGGTGGTGGTGTAGTAGGCAATGTTGTTGATCAGGGTGTTCCTGCGGATCGAGAAGGAGTCCGCTACCGCCTGGGCCCCCAGGGTGGTGTTGATGACCATCCTGATCTCGTTGTTTTTGATCGCATCGACGATGTGCGGTCTGCCTTCGAGGACCTTGTTGATCACCTGAACCGGGATGCCACGTTCCTGCAGATAGCTCGCCGTGCCGCGCGTGGCAACGAGTTCGAAGCCCTGATCATACAGTCTTTTGGCAGCGGTGACAATATGTTTTTTGTCCGAATCCTTGACGCTGATGAATACTTTTCCGCACTTAGGAAGCTTGGCGCCGGCACCGACCTGGGCCTTGGCGAAGGCCTCCGGGAAGGTCGCTCCGATCCCCATGACCTCGCCGGTCGACTTCATCTCGGGTCCGAGCAGGGTGTCGACACCGGGGAACTTGGCGAACGGGAAGACCGCTTCTTTCACCGAGATGTGCTTGGGCACGATCTCCTCGGTCACGCCGAGTTCGCGCAGGGACTTGCCCGCCATGACGCGGGCGGCGATCTTGGCCAGCGGGCGCCCGGTCGCCTTGGAGACGAACGGTGCGGTACGGGAGGCGCGCGGGTTGACTTCCAGGATGTAGATGTCGTCCCCTTTCACCGCGTACTGGACGTTCATGAGACCTTTGACGTTGAGGTCGAGCGCCATGATCTTGGTCTGGCGGCGGATCTCTTCGATGATCTCCGGGGTGATGGAATACGGCGGCAGCGAGCAGGCCGAGTCGCCGGAGTGGATGCCGGCTTCCTCGATATGCTCCATGATCCCGCCGATCACCGCCTCGGTGCCGTCGCACAGGGCGTCGACGTCGATTTCGATCGCCTCGTCGAGGAACTTGTCGATGAGGATCGGGTGCTCCGGGGAGGCCTGTACCGCGGTGTGCATGTAACGGCGCAGGTTCTCGACGTCGTAGACGATCTCCATGGCGCGGCCGCCCAGGACGTAGGAGGGACGGACCACGACCGGGTAGCCGATCCGGTCGGCGACCGCTTCCGCCTCTTCGAAGGAACGGGCGGTGCCGTTGTCCGGCTGGCGCAGGTTGAGCTTCTGCAGCATGGCCTGGAACCGCTCGCGGTCCTCGGCGCGGTCGATGGCGTCCGGGGAGGTCCCGATGATGGGGACCCCGGCCTTCTCCAGGGCGACGGCGAGCTTCAGCGGGGTCTGGCCGCCGAACTGCACGATGACCCCGTCCGGCTTCTCGACATCGACGATGGAGAGGACGTCTTCCAGGGTGAGCGGTTCGAAGTAGAGCCGGTCGGAGGTGTCGTAGTCGGTGGAGACGGTTTCCGGGTTGCAGTTGACCATGATGGTCTCGAAACCGTCCTCGGCGAGGGCGAAAACCCCGTGCACGCAGCAGTAGTCGAATTCGATCCCCTGCCCGATCCGGTTCGGACCGCCGCCCAGGATCATGATCTTCTTGCGGCTGGTCGGCTCGGCCTCGCACTCCTCCTCGTAGGTCGAGTAGAGATACGGGGTGTGGGCGACGAACTCGGCGGCGCAGGTATCGACCCGCTTGTAGACCGGCTTCACGCCGACCGACAGGCGCAGCTCGCGCACCCGCCCTTCCGGGATCTTCCAGAGCTTGCCCAGGTATTGATCGGCGAAGCCGAAGCGCTTGGCTTCCCAGAGGATCTCCTTCAGGTTCTCCCCGGACTCGGCCTCGATCTTGATCGCCTTGAGCTCCTCTTCCTTTTCGATGATCTGGCGGATGTTATCCAGGAACCACGGGTCGATGGCGGTGTGCTGGAAGATCTCCTCCACGCTCATGCCGCTTCTAAAGGCATCGCCGACGTACCACATCCGGTCGCAGTTGGGGGTGCGCAGCTTCTCGGTCAGGATCGCCTGCTCGCGGGGGGTAAGGGCCCGGCGGGTCTCTTCGGAGATGTCGAAAAGGCGCGAGTCGAAGCCGGAAACGCCGATTTCCAGGGAGCGGAGCGACTTCTGGAGCGACTCCTTGAAAGTCCGGCCGATGGACATGACCTCGCCGACCGACTTCATCTGGGTGGTGAGGGTAGCGTCCGCCGCGGGGAACTTCTCGAAGGTGAAGCGCGGGAACTTGGTCACCACGTAGTCGATGGTCGGCTCGAAGCAGGCCGGGGTCTCCTTGGTGATGTCGTTGGTGATCTCGTCCAGGGTGTAGCCGACGGCGAGCTTGGCGGCGATCTTCGCGATCGGGAAGCCGGTCGCCTTGGAGGCGAGCGCCGAGGAGCGGGAGACGCGCGGGTTCATCTCGATGACGACCAGGCGGCCGTTTTTCGGGTTGACGCCGAACTGGATGTTGGAGCCGCCGGTGTCGACGCCGATCTCGCGGATGATCTTGAGCGAGGCGTCGCGCAGGATCTGGTATTCCTTGTCGGTCAGGGTCTGGGCCGGAGCGACGGTGATGGAGTCGCCGGTGTGGACCCCCATCGGGTCGAAGTTTTCGATGGAGCAGATGATGACGACGTTGTCGGCGGTGTCGCGCATCACCTCGAGCTCGTACTCTTTCCAGCCGATCAGCGACTCCTCGACCAGGATCTCGTCGGTCGGGGAGGCGTCGATGCCGGCCATCGACATACGCTCGTACTCTTCCATGTTGTAGGCGATGCCGCCGCCGGTGCCGCCCAGGGTGAAGGAAGGACGGATGATGGCCGGGAAGCCGACGAACTTGATGACCTCCATCGCCTCGGTGTAGTTGTGGGCCAGGCCGGAGCGCGGCACTTCGAGCTCGATGCGCTGCATCGCCTCCTTGAAGAGGGTGCGGTCTTCGGCCATCTTGATCGCCGGGAGCTTCGCGCCGATCAGCTCAACGCCGAACTTCTCGAGGATCCCGTTTTCCGCAACGGCAACCGCGGTGTTCAGCGCGGTCTGCCCGCCCAAGGTCGGCAGGACGGCGTCCGGCCGCTCCTTCTCGATGATCGCGGCCAAGACCTCCGGGGTCACCGGCTCGATGTAGGTGGCGTCGGCGAAGTCCGGGTCGGTCATGATGGTAGCCGGGTTGGAGTTGAGCAGCACCACCTCGAACCCCTCTTCCTTGAGCGCCTTGCAGGCCTGGGTTCCCGAATAGTCGAACTCGCACGCCTGTCCGATGACGATGGGCCCGGCGCCAATGATGAGGATCTTATGGATGTCCGTACGTTTAGGCATTAAAACTGTCTCCTTGCAGCTGCATGGTTTGTCTGACCATTTCTTTTTACGCGT
The DNA here is from genome assembly GCF_016458275.1 of Geomesophilobacter sediminis. Lineage (GTDB taxonomy): Bacteria > Desulfobacterota > Desulfuromonadia > Geobacterales > Geobacteraceae > Geomesophilobacter > Geomesophilobacter sediminis. Next base: position 94,473 of record NZ_JAEMHM010000003.1, on the reverse strand, counting down.
ATCTTTGGGCGATCGAGCGAAGATACTCTTCGATGTCCCCGATGGCGTGATGAGCTATATAAAAAACTTTCTCAAGATCGAGCTTGGTGTATTCGTGGGCAACCAGGTTGCGGAAGCCAACGGCCAGGATCATTCGTTCACAAAGCTGTCGGGTGATAACCCCGTTATCCGCCAAAAGGTAGAAGAAATCATGGGTGCTTCCCGCCAGCCCAAGGGCTTCGTCACTGTTGACAGGTGAGGCCAAATCGATGCACGCCTGGATCGCCTGCATGAGATGGAACAAGACGACATCCTGACTAACAGCATCTTCGGAAAACCTTTCCACGGACTCGCCACGGAAGGCATTGATCCTCTTCAAGCTCCTCTGTACGGAGTCGACCTTCTCGGTGAGGAGTCGGCGATCAACCATCAGAAGGTTCCTCTTTCAACTTCCGCAAAAGCGCATCTTCCATCGCATTTCGATAGGGAGCGAAATCTGCGATCATCGAAAAGGCAATGGCACGAAACCGGGATAACTGGAGTTCGTCGCGCACAAAGAGCAAGATGCCCTTCCCCAAAACCTGTTCCAGTAATACCTCACCCGCGCCGTTCAGAATCACCGGATGGATTTCCTTGCGAAGCAGTCCCGCCAACCGGTTGTGGAAAGTCATCTTCAGGTCGAAGTACTCTCCTTTGGGAATCGAGCTGTCGAGCAGGAAAGCAACGTCCACGTCACTGTCGGGCCGTTGCCGTCCGTTGGCGCAGGAGCCGAAGAGATAGCAGGCGGCTATCTCCTGCCGTTCGGCACAGACCAACTCGATTGCTGCTTTCAATTCCTCGGAGGCCATCGCCGCTCCTCGAAACAATCAAGACTCTTCCGGTTCGTCCTGAACCCAGCCGTTTTCCAGGCCGTTCTCTTCCAGCGCCTCGACGGCCTCGGCATATTCCGCCGCAGTCACCTTCCGGTGGATCCCCTGCGTCTGCGCCGCGGCGTGGGCCGGAAAGAACTGGCTCATCAGGGCGATATGGGTTTCCTCGCCGAGGTTGTCCGCGATCCAGGCCAGGGTCTCGGCGCTGCCCGCATTTCCTTCCGGGAGAACCAGATGCCGGACGATCAGGCCGCGCACCCCGATCCCATCCTCGTCCACCTCGAGATGCCCTACCTGGCGCAGCATTTCGGCCACCGCCTTCCGGTTCACCTCGCGGTAGCCCGGCGCGCCGGAGAAGCGGACCGCCGGCTCCTCCTCGGTGTACTTCATGTCCGGGAGGTAGATGTCCACCACCCCGTCGAGCAGGCGCAGGGTTTCCAGCGACTCGTATCCGCTCGTGTTCCAAACGAGCGGGAGTCGGAAGCCCTTCCGGATGGCGAGGTAGAGGGCAGCCAGGATCTGCGGCGTGAAGTGGCTCGGCGTGACGAAGTTTATGTTGTGGGCGCCCCGGCGTTGCAGCCCGACCATCTTGTCCGCGAGGCCGCCGGTGGTCAGGTCGGTCCCGTTTCTCAGCTGGCTGATCGGGAAGTTCTGGCAGAACTTGCAACCCAGGGTGCACCCGGACAGGAAGATGGTTCCGGACCCGCGGGTCCCGGAGATCGGAGGTTCCTCTCCCCGGTGGAGGTTCGCCGATGCGATCCGCGGGGTCTTGCCGACTCCGCAGCGGCCGGTGCTGCCGGCCAACCGGTTGACGCCGCAGGCGTGGGGACAGATGTCGCAGGCCGCGAGCCGGGCGTAACCTTCGGTGATGCGTTTCAGGAGCTCGCCGCTATGGAAGAGCTCCAGGTACTTAGGGTCGTTCGAACTGCTCAAACTTGCTGATTCCTTCTTACCCCGCTCCCTCCGGAAGAGGGAGATTTAATTACTTATGCTTCTCCATCAGCTCAACGAACCGGCCGAAGAGGTAGTGCGAGTCGTGCGGCCCGGGGGACGCCTCGGGGTGGTGCTGCACCGAGAAGATCGGCAGCTCCTTGTGCGCCATCCCTTCGACGGTCTGGTCGTTCAGGTTCTCGTGGCCCAGCCGGCAGGCATGCGACAGCGAGAGGATGTCGACCGAGAAGCCGTGGTTCTGGGCGGTGATCTCGACCTTCCTGGTCGCCATGTCCATGACCGGAAGGTTGGAGCCGTGGTTGCCGAACTTGAGCTTGATGGTCCGGCCGCCCAAGGCGAGGCCGAGGAGCTGGTGGCCGAGACAGATCCCGAAGATCGGCTTCTTGCCGACGAATTTCTTGATGTTCTCGATGACTTCGGTCATCGGCTCCGGGTCGCCGGGGCCGTTGGAGAGGAAGATCCCGTCCGGGTTCATCTCCAGGGCGGACTCGGCCGGAAAAGTGGCCGGGACGACGGTCACATCGCAGCCGGCGGAGACCAGGCAGCGCAGGATGTTGAGCTTGATCCCGAAATCGTAGGCGACGACCTTGTACTTGAGGTCCTTCTTGTCCACCTGCGGGTAGCCGTCGGCGAGGTCCCAAAGCCCCTCGGTCCAATGGTAGGGCTGGGCGCAGGTCACCCCGGTGGCGAGGTCGAGGCCGGCCATGCTCGGGATGGCGCGCGCCTTGCGCACCAGGCTTTCCGGATCGAAGTCGACGGTGGAAATGATCCCGTTCTGGGCCCCCTTGTCGCGCAGGTGCCGGGTCAGAGCCCGGGTGTCGATCCCCTGGATGCCGACCACCCCGTTTTCCTTGAGGTAGGCGTCCAGGCTCATGGTCGCTCTCCAGTTGGAGTAGCAGTCCAGGTATTCCCGGACGATGAAGCCGGAGAGGTAGAGCTGGTTGCTTTCTATATCCTCCGGGTTGATCCCGGTGTTACCGATCTGGGTGTAGGTCATGGTGACCATCTGACCTTTGTAGGAGGGGTCGGTGAGGACCTCCTGGTACCCGGACATCGCAGTGTTGAAGACCACCTCGCCCGTTGTTTCGCCCGTTGCGCCGAACGACTTTCCTTTGAAGATCCGGCCGTCCGCCAGAGCCAGCACTGCTTTCATGTATCTCTCCAATTTGTTTTTCTGCTGTCCGTTCCAATGAGAAGAGCGGACAATCGAACCATTGTAATACGAGCGCGCCTCAGATTGCCACAACTTCGTGGCCGGGCCGCTAAATTCCTTTGTGGACCACCTGCCCTTTGACGATGGTGTAGGCGGCGGCCCCTTTCATTTCGCAGCCGATGAAGGGGGAGTTCTTGGATTTGGACTCCAGCTTCTCGGCGGTAACGGTCCAGGCCTTGTTCGGGTCGATGACGGTCACGTCCCCGACGTACCCCGGTTTGAGCGAGCCGCGGTCGATGCCGAGGATCTTGGCCGGGTTGCAGGACATCACCTTAACCAGGGTGGTCAGGTCCAGGCACCTTTCCTCCACCAGTTTGAGCGAGAGCGGCAGCGAGGTTTCCAGGCCGATGATCCCGTTCATGGCGAGGTTGAACTCGATTTCCTTCTCGTCGGCGTGGTGCGGAGCGTGGTCGGTGGCGATGGCGTCGATGGTCCCGTCGGCGAGCCCTGCCTTCATCGCGGCGACGTCGGCTGCGGAGCGAAGCGGCGGGTTCATCTTGGCGTTGGTGTTGTAGCCGGCCACCGCCTCGTCGGTCAGGGTGAAGTAGTGCGGTGCGGTCTCGCAGGTGACCTTCACGCCGCGGGCCTTGGCGTTGCGGATGATGCGGGCGGAGCCTACCGTGGAGATGTGGGCGATGTGCACCGGAGCGCCGGTGAATTCAGCCAGGTAGACGTCCCGGGCAACGGCGACGTCCTCGGCAGCCCAGGGAATCCCCTTGAGGCCGAGCTCGGTGGAGGTGAACCCTTCGTTCATGACCCCCTCGCCCACCAGCGAGATTTCCTCGGCGTGGGAGATGACGGCGATGCCGATACCCTTGGCGTACTCGAGGGCGCGGCGCATCAGCTCGGAGTTGCAGACCGGCCGGCCGTCGTCGGAGACTGCGACGCAGCCGCATTCCTTGAGCTCGCCCATTTCGGCGAGGCTCTCACCCTTGCCACCTTTGGTGATGTTGCCGACCGGGAAAACGTTGACTACCGCCTCGCATTTCGCCTTGTTGACGACGTAGCAGGCGACCGCCTTGTTGTCGATGACCGGAGAGGTGTTGGGCATGCAGGCGACCGAGGTGAACCCGCCGGCTGCGGCAGCGCGGGAGCCGGTGCCGATGTCTTCCTTGTATTCCAGCCCCGGGTCGCGGAAATGTACGTGCATGTCGATCAGTCCCGGCGTGACGATCAGGCCGGAGGCATCGATGGTCTCGGTTCCCTGCGGCGCGGTCAGCCCCTTGCCGAGCTCAAGCACCACGCCGTCGGCGATCAATACGTCCAGATTGTCGTCAATCCCCTGCGAAGGGTCGATCAGGCGCCCACCTTTGATCAAAAGATTCATCTTGAAAACCCCTTTTGGAAAACTAGGTCCATGAAATGTGAATGTGTTTCCAGCCTGTCTAAGGGTTCGTTACCCTTCGGCAGGCTCACCGCCGCAGACGTGATAGAGCATGGCCATGCGAATGGCGACGCCGTTTTCCACCTGCTTCAAAACGAAAGACTGGTCGCCGTCGGCCACCGCCGAGTTCAGCTCGACACCGCGGTTGATCGGGCCGGGGTGCATGACCATGGCGTTTTCCTTGGCCAGGGCGAGAACCTCCTGGTTCAACCCGAAGTAGCGGGAGTACTCGCGCATGCTGGGAAGCAGCGTTTTCCCCTGGCGCTCGAGCTGGATCCTGAGCATCATCACCACGTCGGCCTGGTGCACCGCCTCGCGCATGTCCTTGCAGACGGTGACGTTGCCGAGCTTCTCGACGCCTACCGGCATCATGGTCGGCGGGCCGGCCAGGAACACGTTCGAGCCCATCTTGGTGAGGCCGTAGATGTCGGAGCGGGCCACGCGGCTGTGGGTGATGTCGCCGACGATGGCGACCTTCAGCCCGGAGAGGGTGCCGAAACGCTGGCGCATGGTGAGCATGTCGAGAAGCCCCTGGGAGGGATGCTCGTGCGCCCCGTCACCGGCGTTGATCACCGAGCAGCTCACCCGCTTGGAGAGGAATTCGTGGGCGCCGGAGATGGCGTGGCGCATGACGATGATGTCCGGCTTCATGGCCAGGACGTTTTTCGCGGTATCGAGCAGCGTCTCCCCTTTGGTGGTCGAGCTCGTGGAGGCGCTGATGTTGATGGTGTCGGCGGAGAGTCGCTTGGCGGCGATTTCGAATGAGGTGCGGGTCCGGGTGGATGCCTCGTAGAAGAGGTTCACCACGGTTTTGCCCCGCAGGGTCGGAACCTTCTTGATGTCCCGGTTGTTGACTTCGTTGAGGCTATCCGCCGTGTTGAGGAGCAGCTCGATTTCCTCTTTGGTCAGATCCCTAAGCCCGATAATGTCTTTGTGCCTGAACCCCATGTACCCCCCCATCGAATGCAGTTAAGTTAGCCGGTGACAAATAGCGCGGGCCTACTTTTCCAGGATGACTTCCGTCGGTTTGTTCTGTTCGTCAAAAACCACGATGATGTTTTCGCTGCGGCTGGTCGGGACGTTGCGCCCCACGAAGTCGGCGCGGATCGGCAGATCGCGATGCCCACGGTCGACGAGGACCGCAAGCTGGATGCAGGAAGGACGGCCCTGGTCCATGAGGGCGTCCATGGCGGCCCGGATGGTCCGGCCGGTGAAGAGAACGTCGTCGACCAGGACGACCTTCTTCCCTTCCAGGGCGAAGGGGATGTCGGTCTTGCCGACCGGGAGGTGCTCGGAATGGCCCTTGATGTCGTCGCGGTACATGGTGATGTCCACCGCGCCGACCGGGACCGTTACCCCCTCGATCTCGTTGAGCCGGGCAGCCAGTTCGTGCGCGAGGTGGACGCCGCCGGTCCGGATTCCGACCAGCACCAACCCGTCCACACCCTTGTTGCGCTCCAAAACCTCGTGAGCGATGCGGGTGAGCGCCCTTTTTACTCCGGCGCCGTCAAGAATCACCGTATTGTCAGCCATACCCCCTCCTTTGCCTGATTGGCGCAGCAATCGTCGTACAGCCGGGCGGATTTCGCCCAAAACAAAAGCCTCAACGCGCAGGCGAAGAGGCTCTCATCTATCTTAAGTGTTAAGAAAGAGTGCATTTGCTTCACCTTTGCTAACCTCACGGGGCTAATTTAAAAGGTCGGAAAAATTGTCGGGACAAACTACCACCGAGGGGAGAGTGAGTCAAGGGAAAACGGAGGGGATTGAGCGGCACGAATGTTTACATTTTGCCTTCCGATGAATGCCCCAAAATAGCATTACCGCACTCCCAGAACGCACCCCCGAATACAAGACTCCAGCTTGGTAACAGTGACGACCTTTCCGGAAGCTGGACCTTCCCATCGGGGGGACCGTTCCCAAGGTGGACCTTGGGAACAAGAGGCAAGGTGGACCTTGGGTACGAGAGGCAACGTAGGAACGAGAGGCAACGTAGGAACGAGAGGCAACGTAGGAACGAGAGGCAATATAGGAACGAGAGAAGGCAATACGTGATGCGCCTGCCAACCCTGTGGGAGCGCCTTTCCAGGCGCGAACCGCCGCAGGCGGTGACAGTTATTGCGGTTAATCGCGCCTGAAAAGGCGCTCCCACAGAGATAAACGCGCGATGCACTCCACCGATATCCGAAGAAATCGCGACAGGCATGTCTCCTACACGAAAGGGCGCCGTCCCGGCCCATCCGCGATGACTCTCCTTGCCATGAGACCCGCAAAGTGTTATACAAGCGGGCTTATTCAAGCAGTGAACCGAAAAGGAGCATTTACATGCTGACGGGAAAACAGAAAAGATATCTTAGAGGGCTGGGGCATAGCTTGAAGCCGGTGATCCTGGTGGGAAAGGGCGAGATAAGCAAAGCCCTGATCAAGGAGACCGACGACGCACTCGAGATCCACGAACTGATCAAGGTGAAGGTGCTGGAGAGCTGTTTCATGGACCGGCACGAAGTAGCGGAGCAGCTCACCGAAGCAACCCGCTCGGATCTGGCCCAAGTCCTGGGGAGAACCCTGCTTTTGTACCGCAAAGCCAAGGAGCCGAAGCTGGAATTGCCCAAGAAAGATAAAAAGAGTCAGTAGCCGGAAACAGTAGTCAGAACCAGTGATCAGCGTCCAGCACGCCCCAGGGGCGACCGATACCTGTTCACTGTTTCTGATCCACTGCCTTTGGCGGGGTTACCCGGATTCCCCTCCGGGGTTCGCGCCAGGAATGGCGCTCCTACAGCAAGTTGTCAAACCCTCTCGTAGGGTTCGAACAGCCGCTTGAACTCATCCAGCGCGAAGCGGTCCGTCATGCCGGCGATATAGTCGCAGACCACGCGCTCCCTCCCCTCACGGTCCATCTTCATCTGATGCTTCAGCGGCAAAAGCGTCGGGTGCTTCACGTAGGTCTCGAACAACTCTCCCAAGTAACGTTCCGCCTTCACCCGCATCCGCTCCACCTTGTAATGCCGGTACAGGTTCTGGAACAGGAACCGTTTCAGCGCGGCATTTTTCTCGGCCATGGCCGGGGAGAAGGCCACCACCTGCAGGTTCACCCTTCTCAAGTCTTCCTGGGTCTCGATCTTAAAGCGCTCCAGGTTGCCCCGGGTGGTTTCCACCAGGTCGGTGATCAGCACCCCGATCAGGGCGCTCACCGTCTGGCAGATGGCCCGATCGGGTTCGATTCCCGGATAGGTGTCGAGAATCCGCTCGTGCACTTCATTCCAAAGCGCGACGTTTTTCAGCTGGCTCACGGCGATGTAGCCGGATTTCAACCCGTCGTCGATGTCGTGGTTGTTGTAGGCGATCTCGTCGGCGAAGTTGATCAACTGCGCTTCCACGGTCGGCACCGTGCCGGGAAGGAATTCATCGAAGCTGGAATCGGGCGCATCGTATTGGGAGGAATGCTTGACGATCCCTTCCCGCACTTCCCAGGAGAGGTTCAACCCGTTGAAGTTGGGATAGCGCTCCTCGAGTTCATCCACCACCCGCAACGATTGCAGGTTGTGTTCGAATCCGCCGGCCCCTTCCATGAGTCGGTTGAGCACCTCTTCGCCGGTGTGCCCGAACGGGGTGTGACCAAGATCGTGGGCCAGCGCCAGCGCCTCGATCAGCTCCTCGTTGAGCCGCAGCCGACGGCCAATCCCTTTGCCGATCTGGGCGACCTCGAGCGAATGGGTAAGCCGGGTCCGGTAGTAATCGCCTTCGTGGTTGACGAATACCTGCGTCTTGTATTCCAGGCGCCGGAAAGCGGCGCAGTGAATGATCCGATCCCGGTCCCGCTCAAAGGCAGGACGGTCGTCACGGAACTGCTCCTCGTACTTTCTGCCCCGAGAACAATTGCTCCGTGCGGCATAACCGGCCAGGTCGCTGCGCTCCATCGATGCTCCGTCTCCCATCAACTTTCCCCCGTTTCCACCTGCATTCTTTTAAGACGCAGACAATATCATAAAGAGCGCCGGTCGCATCACACAGGCACATTAAAACATTCTATCAGCCCGGCGGCGCCTGAAATTTATAGAGCGAGATCACTTCTGTCAACAGCAAAGTTGCCATTGACGGGATTGAGCGGTCATGGTAATAGAGCTGTTTGCAAATTAGCTTTCTCTTCTGGAAGAATGAAGCTTCCGAAAAGATTGACGAAGTGACCGTTTAAAAGCAAAAATAGCCGGGGAGTCACCACTAAATAACATGCGAGTCATCTCGGGCACGGCTCGGGGGCGCCAGCTCCTGCCTCCCAAAGATATGCGGGTACGCCCCACCGCCGACCGGGTCAAAGAGGCACTTTTCAGCATCCTCATCAGCAGGGTCGGCGAGATGTCCGAGATGCGGGTCCTGGACCTTTTCGCCGGCACGGGAAGCCTCGGCATCGAGGCGCTCTCACGAGGCGCCGGCTTTGCGGTTTTCGTGGATTCGCATCGCGACTCGGCGGCGCTGATCCGGAAAAACCTGGAACTGACCCGGCTGGACACAAACGCCAAGGTGGTAATCCAGGAAGTGGCTTCGGCGCTGCGGCTATTGGCCAAAAGCCAAGAGGCGTTCCACCTTATCTTTCTCGATCCCCCCTACCAGAAAGGACTGGCTGCGAGCACGCTGGAGCTCCTGGCGGAGTCCCCGCTGGTGGGAGAGGCGACCGTGATCGTTTCGGAGTACTCGGCCAAGGAAGAGATGCCGAAAAGTTTCGGCAGATTGGAAGAGGCCGACCGCAGAACCTACGGCGACACCACGCTTTCCATCCTAACCGTTTCCCGCAGAGGTGAATCGTGCCCCTGAAGCTCGCCGTATATCCCGGCTCCTTCGACCCCATCACCTACGGCCACATCGACATCATCGAACGGGGTCTGAAGATCTTCGACGGCGTCATCGTCGCCGTGGCCCGGAACTCGGAGAAGAATTCCCTCTTCTCGGTGCAGGAGAGGATCGATCTCATCTCGGAGATCCTGAAGGACAAGCCGGGGGCCCGGGTCGACACCTTCGACGGGCTCCTGGTCGATTTCGTGCGCCAGCAGGGAGCGACCGTCATCATCCGCGGCCTGCGTGCGGTCTCCGACTTCGAATACGAGTTCCAGCTCGCCCAGATGAACCGCAGCATCACCAAAGATGTGGAAACCCTCTTCATGATGACCTCGGTCCCGTACAGCTACCTCTCCTCCTCCATCGTCAAGGAGGTAAGTTCGCTGAACGGACCGGTGGACAAACTGGTGCCGCCGCGGGTGAAGGAAGCACTGGACCGGAAATTCAACCACAACTAAATAACCAAGTTAGACATTGCACCGATACTCAACCAGGCGGGACAAATCCCAGGAGGAAATCAAACAATGAATCCTTTGGCAACCGAACTCAACGAGATGCTCCAGCAGCACAACCCCCACGTTCTCGAGATGCTTTCCGATCTCGGCAAGAACCTCTTCTTCCCGAAAGGGATCCTGACCCAGTCGGCGGAAGCCAAGGAGAAGGCGAAGAAGTTCAATGCCACCATCGGGATCGCGACCGAGGGGGACGGCCCGATGTACCTGCAGTGCATCCAGGACAAGCTCTCCGCGTTCGATCCGAAAGACATCTTCCCTTACGCGCCGCCGGCCGGCAAACCGGAGCTCCGCTCGCTCTGGCGCGAAAAGATGCTGCGTGAAAACCCCAGCCAGCAGGGGAAACACTTCAGCAACCCGATCGTCACCAACGCCCTCACCCACGGTCTTTCCATCGTGGCCGACATGTTCATCGACAAGGGTGACCACCTCATCCTGCCGGACATGCTCTGGGGCAACTACAACCTGACCTTCGGCACCTGCTGCGGCGCCATCGTCAAGAAGCACCCGACCTTCACCGCCACCGGCGGCTACGACATCGACGCCTTCAAGGCCGTGCTGAAAAACTCCGCGGAGGAGAAAGGGAAAGTCGTCGTCCTGCTCAACTTCCCGAACAACCCGTCCGGCTACACCCCGACCGTCGCCGAAGGTGACGCGCTGGTCGCCGCCATCAAGGAAGTCGCCGAGGGCGGCTGCAACGTTGTCGCCATCACCGACGACGCCTACTTCGGGCTCTTCTACGAAGACTCCATGAAAGAGTCCCTCTTCGGGAAGCTGGCGAACCTCCACCCGCGCATCCTTGCCATCAAACTCGACGGCGCCACCAAGGAAGAGTTCGTCTGGGGCTTCCGTACCGGCTTCATCACCTTCGCCGACGGCAACGAATACGAGAACACCCCGGTCATGACCGCGCTTGAGAAAAAGGCGATGGGCATCATCCGCGCCAAGATCTCCAACTGTCCGCATCCGTCCCAGACCTTCGTCATCGAGGCGCTGCGTTCCCCTTCCTTCCTCAAGCAGAAGGAAGAGAAGTTCCAGATCATGCAGGGGCGCGCCCGCAAGACCAAGGAAGTCCTGGACAGCGGCAAGTACGACAAGGCCTGGACCTACTACCCGTTCAACTCCGGCTACTTCATGTGCCTGAAGCTGAAAAACGTCGATGCCGAGAAACTGCGCGTACACCTGCTCGACAAGTACGGGGTGGGCACCATCTCCATCACCAAGACCGACCTCCGCATCGCCTTCTCCTGCATCGCCGAGAAGGACATCCAGGAGCTGTTCGACATCATCTACCAGGCAGCGCAGGACCTCGCCTAGTAGCGTCGATACATCCAGCAGTAACCAAGAGGGGCCGCGTTTTGCGCGGCCCCTTTTTTATGGCAATCAGCTGCTAACCCGGGGAAAGAAGTGCCCTGCCAGAGGAAGAAGTGTCCTGCCAGAGGAAGAAGTGCCCTGCCAGAGGAAGAAGTGCCCTGCCAGAGGAAGAAGTGCCCTGCCAGAGGGAGAGGTGCCCAATCTATGAAGGAGGTGCCCTGCCTGTGGGAGCGCCATTCCTGGCGCGAAAAAACCCAGCCTTTTTACCGCCCTCGGCGGATCGCGTCTGGAAAGGCGCTCTCCCACAGGATGTCCACGCGTGTCCCTAAAAAAAAGGGCGCAGCATGCTGCGCCCCCACACCTACCTCTTTAGCAACGACGTCCCCACTTCAAGCCTTCCTAAATGATCCGCTTCCCAAACACCGACGCCGCCAGCTCTACCGCGAGCTTGGCGGTCCGGTTCTGGTGGTCCAGAATCGGATTGATCTCCACGATGTCGAGCGAGGTGAGCCGCTTGGCATCGGCGATGATCTCCATCAGGAGCTGGCTCTCGCGATAGGTCAGCCCCCCCGGGGACGTGGTCCCCACTCCCGGAACCTCGCCGGGATCGAGCCCGTCCATATCCAGGGTCACATGCAGCCGTCTCAGGTGGCTCAGCCTGGACAGCGCTTCCCGGGTAATGGTCCCGATCCCCCGCTCGTCAATATCCCGCATCGAATAAACCCCTACCCCGCTTCTCCTGAGCCGGTTCCGCTCCTCGGCATCGAGCTCCCGCACCCCGATCATCACCACGTCGGAGGGCTGGAGCTTGGCGCCGGGCCGCCCCACGTCGACGAGTTCCTGGTACCCTTCGCCCAAAAGGACCGCCAGGGACATCCCGTGGATGTTGCCGGTCTCCGAGGTATCCGGCGTGTTGAAATCACCGTGGGCATCGATCCAGATGACGCCGGTAGGTTCGTGGTGGGTCACCCCTCCGATGGTCCCGATGGATACCGAGTGGTCGCCACCCATGAAGATCGGGATCCACCCTTCCTCGACGGCCCGCCGGGCCGCCCGATAGGCTTCCTCGCTCACCGCCTTGATGGACGGGAGATACCGGAGTTCCTTCTCGTTCACCAGGTTGTCACGCACCGGGACATCGAGGTTGCCGATGTCCTCGACCTCATATCCGAGCCTTTGCAGGCGGGCAAAAAGTCCGGCGTAGCGCAAGGCTCCCGGCCCCATGTCGACCCCGCGCTGCGACTGCCCCAAATCCATCGGCAACCCGATAATCCTGATTCTCATGACGGCACTTCCTTTCTAATCAGTTAATTCACTTCTAAACTTCCCCCTCTCCCTCCGGGAGAGGGCTGGGGTGAGGGAAATTACCACGGAGCAATCTCCCTCACCCGCCCTACGGGCACTCTCTCCCTGAGGGAGAGGGCAATAAGCCAAGCTACGGCTCGGTCAGTTTCAGGTTGTTCCACAGGTTAACGACGAAGTCCTGGGCGTTGGTGAGGATCCCCTGGGCCTGGGCCGAGCCGCGGTTGGCCAGCTTGTCGACGCAGAACTCGGTCATGTCGACGACGTAGAAGTAGACCGGGCGGACCGTGCCGTCCGGCTGGACCCGATAGCTCGGAACCATGTTCCCGAAGGCGATGGAGTGGAGCTGGGTCGCCAGGGCGATGACCGTGGTCGCCTGCCGGGCGTAGACCCGCATCTCGTCCTGGGCGCGGTAGACGTCGCCGATCACCTCGGGGAGCGGTCCGTCGTCCCGGATCGAGCCGGCCAGCACGTAGGGGATCTTTTTCTTCTCGCAGGCGTACATGATCCCGTCCCGAAGCCCCAGCCCTTCGATGGCGTTGGCGATGCCACCTTTCCGGCGCACCTCGTTGATCATGTCCAGGTGGTTGTAATGGCCGAGCGGCTGAACCGCCTGGGTGTAGATATCCTGGCCCAGCCCGGTCCGAAACCGCGACGCTTCCAGGTCGTGGGTCGCCAGGGCGTTCCCCGCCAAAACTACGTGGCAGTAGCCGCTGTCGATGAGCCCCTCCATCGCGTTGCGGCTGTCGTGGTCGAAGGCGACGGCCGGCCCGAGCACCCAGGCGATGCAGCCGTTGTCCCGGTCATAGCGCAGGACCTGGTAAAGCTCGTCATAGGAGCGGGAAAATGGGGTCTCCCTGGTGCCGCGGTTTCGAAAGGAAAACTTGTCCGGGTCCTTCTCCAGCAGCGGCTGGAAACCGGTCACGTGAAGGTAGATGCCGTCTTCACCGTTCTCCCGACGGCCCAGGACGACCGGATCTCCCTTCTTGACCCGGCGCGGTTCCACGACCTCGATCTCGTCGCCGCGCAGGACCAGAACGCAGTCCATCCGGCTTTCCGCCGCCAAGAGCCACCTCCCTTCCCCTACCTGCAGGTATTCCGGGTGGTTGGAGGTCGCATGAAAGTTGTCCGGGAGTACGCCATCGTGCGGGGCGGCTTCAACACGAACGATCGGACGGTCGGCAAAGAAAGGAAGTGAGAAATCGGGCGGGTGGAATTTGGGAATAACTTCCGGATGAACTGACATCACGTACCTCCGTGCGCTGTCTCAGGTTACGGAAAATGGGGAGAATTGAGACCTAATTTTGTGCGTTTTCATTTTAGCACTATCACCGTGTGGATGAACATACGACGCCGGCTACAGGAACCCATTCCAGCGCCCGCCCCGGCTAATTTTTTGGTTACCTTCCAAAATAGCCTGCTGTTTTCGGCCAACAGGGTCAGTTTGCCGGTTATACACCCCCTCGCAACAGCCTCAAAACCGACCCGCCAATTCTTAAAGAATTAGATTAGAAAATTTCCCAGCAGCTTGCTGGGAGAATGGCAATCAGCGCTTTTAACCGGACAAACAAAACCTTATGGTCTAGTTGTTTATCTATCGTTACCTCATCTTTGAATTCAGTATTTAGAGCCTTTAATTGAATTAGGTATCACTAATGCATTATCAGGTGGCCCAGACTCTAAAAAACGCCGGTAAATCAAAAGATTGAAAAAATTGGGTAACAAAACATCTTTTTGTGTATGCGTTGTTGACACCGGGATATCGGCGGTGCTATTCTAATGAACCGGAAAAAGCATATTTTTAATTGGAGCATCATTTTCGGTCGCAACAGGGCGCACCAGGGCCTTCCGGAGGGTTCTTGAAACAGATACCACCAGCAATACTCGAAGCGGTCGAGTCAGTCCGGTTATCTTCGATGCCCCAGGTGTTGCTTCGCTTCCTCCGGCTGGTCGAGGACGACCACGCCTCGATGAAGCAGCTCGCCAAGCTGGTCGGCCAGGACCCTGCCCTGAGCGCCCGAGTCCTCACCATAGCCAACTCCGCCGCACTGCGGCAGATGACCGAGATCAAGAACCTGGAACAGTGCATGATCGCACTGGGTACCCGTCTTGCCCGCACCATCGCCGCCTGCCTTGCCGTCCAAAGCGTCTTCGCCAACACTTCCGCCGACCAACAATACGACCTGAAAGGGTTCTGGAGGCACTCCCTCTGGGTAGCCGAAATCGCGCGCCAGCTTGCCGTCGAGTCCAGCTACCCCGATGTCGAAGAGGCCTACCTCGCCGGCCTGCTCCATGATGTCGGCCAGCTGATGCTTTTGGGTGGCGTCGGTGAAAATTACGAATCGGTCCTGGGGATGAGCCGCGACGAATCCCTGCTCCAGTCGAACGAACAGTCGATGCTGGGGACCGACCATGCCCAGGTGGGGGCCTGGCTGGTCGACCAGTGGCAACTCTCTTCTTTCATGGGCGACGCCGTCCTTTTCCACCACATGCCTGCCGCCGACATCGCGGTGGCCGACCGCCTGAGCCGCCTGGTCTGGTCCGCGCACGTCGTGGTCGAGCAGGGAATCGAGCCGGAGACGATCACCCCCGACCTGCATGTCGTCGCGGAGCTCCTCGAGATAGAGCATGGCCGCGGCGCCGAGATCCGGGAGGCTACTTCCAAGGAAGTCGCCATCCTCGCCGAGGCTCTCGGGGTCAGCGTCACCGCCGAGGCTCGCACTCTCCCCTGCCTGCCGACGACGACCTCCTTCGAAAAGAAACGGTCCAAGCCCAACCATGAAGATCCGGCCCGGGCCGGACTCGAGGCCGTGGTCCGGGACCGCGCCATTCTCCAGCCGCTGCAGCAAAACCTGGCCGGGCTGGTGGACGAGGCGGAAATACTTTTGGCAGTCCGGGAGTCGGCGCGGATCCTTTTCGGAACGGCACGTCTCGCGTTCCTGGTCCCCAAAGAGGACAAGAAGACCCTTTGCGGCGCCGAAATCCCCGGCCAGCCGGAAATCCTCCAGCGTCTGGAAATCGGCATAGCACCGGGCAAAAGTCTGGCGGCAGCCGCCGCTCTCGGAGAACAGCCACGCTCGACCTTCGATGAAGAGCGTCCCGCCGCCGTCTCCCTGGTCGACGTGCAGATCGCCCGCGCCCTGGACAGCGAGGGACTCCTCTACATCCCGATGCGGGCCGGCAGCCGTGAAGTGGGGGTGATGGCCTACGGGCTGAGCGCCGCCCAGTACGGACGGGTGAAGAAACAGCTGGCATGGATGTCGAGCTTCGGCAATTCCGCGGCGCTGAGCCTCCAGAGCTGGCGCGACATCAAGGACCGGGAACGGGCCATCGAAGAGAAGATCCACGCCGAGCTCGAACAAAAGGCGCGCAAAATCGCCCACGAGGCGGGCAATCCGCTCGGCATCATCCGCAACTACCTGAAGATCGTCAAGCAGCGTCTCCCCGAGGAGAGCGGTGTGGGCGAAGAGATGGAAGTGCTCCGGGAAGAGGTGGAGCGGGTTTCCCAGATCATCCGCAAGCTCGGCAACAAGCCGGAAGCCGCCCTTCCCGCCGCGCGGCTCGACGTGAACGCCGTCATCGAGGGGATGCTCGCGCTCTACGGCGAATCCCTTTTCGCCGAGTGCGGCATCAACCTCGAAAAGGCGCTCACCCCGGGACTGAGCCCCATCGCCGGGGACCGCGACAGCGTGAAGCAGATCCTTTTGAACCTCTGGAAAAACGCCTCCGAGGCCCTCCCGGAAGGGAGCAGTCTCCGGGTCACCACCAAGGACCACGTGGAGCGCCAAGGGCGCCCGTTCGTAGAGATCGAGGTGAGCGACACCGGCCCGGGCCTTCCCGGAGACGTCAAACAAAGCCTCTTCAAGCCCCTGGACCCCAATCGGCGCCAGGGACATTCCGGTCTGGGACTTTCCATCGTGGCCGAACTGGTCGAACGGCTCGGCGGTGAAATAACCTGCCATTCCGAAGTGGGAGCCGGCACCAGTTTTAACATCCTTCTGCCCCAAGCAGTGAGGGAATGAAATGAGCAATTTTGCGTTGAAGGACATCACCCCCCAGGAGGGCCCCGACCACACCGAACGCCTTCTCATCGTCGACGATGAAACGAGGATGCGTACCAGTCTGCGTCGGCTTTTGAACACCCCGTGGCGCGAGATCTACGACTGCGGCACCGGCTACGAGGCCATCGGGATCCTCAAGAAGCGGGACATCTCCCTGGTCCTGCTCGACATCAACCTTCCGGACCTCTCCGGTCTCGACGTGCTCGAGTGGATGACCACCAACGGCCATTCCGCCATGGTCATCATGATGAGCGCAGCGGACAGCATCGACTACGCCATCTCCGCCCTGCGTAACGGCGCCGTCGACTTCGTCCGCAAGTTCACCGAGCTCGACGACATCCGCCACAAGGTCGAGAACGCCCTGCACCGCAAGCGCCTGGAGCACCGGCATGCCTTGATGACGGCACGCCTGGAGCAGTCCATGGTCTTCATCGAGGCGCTCCTTGCCAACGCTCCGCTCGGGATCGCCGTTTTCGACGGGACCAGCGGCGACTGCGTATTGGCCAACCGAGCCTGCTCAGCCATCATCAGCAGCCCGATGGACGAAGTCCGCACCCAGAACTTCCGCGAGATCGACAACTGGAAGGATCAGGGATTTGTCGCACTTGCCGAGGTCGTTCTCAAGGATGGGGTCTCCCGCCCGGCGGAGCTTCTCGCCATCACCGAGGACGAGCAGATCGCGACCTTGGACTGTTCCCTCTCCCGTTTCGAGGTCGAGGGAAAACTCCATCTCCTGCTCATGGCATCCGACATTTCCGGGAAGAAGAAGCTGGAGGAGGAGAACAAGAAGATCGAATCCCAGATGCTCCACGTCCAGAAACTCGAAAGCCTCGGAGTTTTGGCCGGGGGGATCGCCCACGACTTCAACAACATCCTCACCGCCATCCTGGGGAATGCCGATCTCGCCCTCACCCGCCTCCCGACGGCATCGCCGGCCACCGACAACCTGCGCCGCATCGAAGATGCCGCGCACCGGGCGGCGGACCTGGCGCGCCAGATGCTCGCCTACTCGGGCAAGGGTCGTTTCGTCATCCAGCCCCTCGAGGTGAACCGGGTCATCCGGGAGATGACCCAGATGCTCGAAGTTTCCATCTCCAAGAAAGCCAAGCTCAGCTACCAGTTGGGCGAAGACCTCCCCTTCGTGGACGTGGACAACACCCAGCTGCGGCAGGTCATCATGAACCTGGTGATCAACGCCTCCGAGGCGATCGGGCACGAGCCGGGGTGCATCACCATCACCACCGGAGTGCGGGAATGCACCCGCACCTATCTTTCCGAGACCTGGATCGACGACAAGCTCCCGGAAGGAGAGTACGTCGCCATCGACATCACCGACACCGGCTGCGGCATGGACAACGAAACGGTGGCCAAGATCTTCGATCCCTTCTTCACCACCAAGTTCACCGGGCGGGGGCTCGGGATGGCGGCGGTTCTCGGCATCATCCGCGGGCACCGCGGCGCGATCAAGGTCAGTACCGTGCTCGGCGAAGGGACCACGTTCACCCTGCTCTTCCCCATCTCCCGTCAGGTGAGCGTTCCCGAACCGGCGCCTTTCGTCGAAGACGACTCCTGGAGGGGGAGCGGGACCGTGCTGCTGGTCGACGACGAGCGGACCATCCTGGAACTCGGCACCGACATGCTGCACGCCCTCGGTTTCCAGGTGCTTACCGCTGCCGATGGCTGCGAAGCCGTCGAGGTCTACCGCAACTACCAAAACGACATCGTCTGCGTCATCCTGGACCTCACCATGCCCCAGTTGGACGGGGAGCAGACCTTCCGCGAGCTGCGCCAGATCGAACCGCAGGTCCGGGTGGTCGTATCCAGCGGCTACAACGAGCAGGAAGTCACCCAGCGCTTCACCGACGCCGGCGCGGTCGGTTTCGTACAGAAGCCGTACACCCTGAGCGAGCTGACCAAGTCGCTGCGCCTGATCATGGAAGTGGCGGAAGAGCCGGCGGCGATCGCGGTGTAGCTAAAACCCGTTCGGCGTTCGGCGTTCGACGTTCGACGTTCGGCGTTCGGCGTTCGGCGTTCGGCGTTCGGCGTTCGGCGTTCGGCGTTCGGCGTTCGGCGTTCGGCGTTCGGCGTTCGACGTTCGACGTTTAAATCCTCCGACATTGGAAGCGGCTCCTGTCTGGCCCGGGACTTACCTTGTGGGAGCGCCATTTCTGCGCGAATAACGGACTGATATTCGCGCCGGCAATGGCGCTCCCACATTCACTCGGTTGTATCTTCTCCTCTGTGCCAAGCACCTTTTCCCGGCACCTGCACACTTCAGATCCAGCCCCCCTCTGACTGTCGCTCCGCGCCCAGAAACTCCTTTACAACAAAGCGCCGATTCTATATCATTCTTTGGTTAAACCTCCCCCAGACAAAGGATCTTATGACCATCGATCATATACGCAATTTCTCTATCATTGCGCACATCGACCACGGCAAATCTACCATCGCCGACCGCCTCCTTGAGTTCACCGGCACCCTTTCCCAACGCGACAAGCAGGATCAGTTCCTCGACAAGATGGACCTGGAAAGGGAGCGCGGTATCACCATCAAGGCGCAGACCGTCCGCTTGAACTACCATGCCGACGACGGGAAAGACTACGTCCTCAACCTGATCGACACCCCGGGCCACGTTGACTTCACCTATGAGGTCTCCCGCTCCCTTACTGCCTGTGAAGGCGGCCTTTTGGTCGTCGACGCCTCGCAGGGGGTCGAAGCGCAGACTCTCGCCAACGTCTATCTCGCCCTGGACGCCAATCTCGAGGTCTTCGTCGTCCTGAACAAGATCGACCTCCCGGCCGCCGAACCGGAGCGCGTGAAGCGGGAAATCGAGGAGATCATCGGCCTGGACACCCACGACGCGGTGCTCGCCAGCGCCAAGGAAGGGATCGGCACCAAGGAAATCCTCGAAGAGATCGTCAAGAAGGTCCCGCCGCCGGTCGGCGACGCGGCCAAGCCGCTCAAGGCCCTTCTTTTCGATTCCTGGTACGACCAGTACCAGGGGGTCATCATCCTGGTCCGGATCATCGACGGGACCCTGAAGAAGGGCGAGAAGATCCAGCTGATGAGCAACAAACGGAGCTACGAGGCGCTGAAGGTCGGCGTCTTCGCACCGGACATGCGCGAAGTGGCCACCCTTTCCGCCGGCGAGGTCGGTTTCGTCATTGCCGGGATCAAGGATGTTGCCGACGCCAAGGTAGGCGACACGGTTACCCACCTGCACCGCCCCTGCGACGGTCCGCTTCCCGGATACAAGGAAGTGAAACCGATGGTCTTCTCCGGCCTGTATCCGATCGATACCTCGCAGTACGAGGCGTTGCGCGATGCGCTGGCCAAGCTCAAGCTGAACGATTCCTCCTTCTCCTACGAACCGGAGACCTCGCTGGCGCTCGGCTTCGGCTTCCGCTGCGGCTTTCTGGGGCTGTTGCACATGGAGATCATCCAGGAGCGGCTGGAGCGCGAGTTCAACCTGGAGCTCATCACCACCGCACCGACCGTCGTTTACAAGGTGCACCAGACCAACGGCACCATGGTCCAGATCGAAAGCGCGAACCAGCTCCCTCCGACCGGGGAGATCGCCTACGTCGAGGAGCCGTTCATCCTCGCCTCGATCCACGTCCCCAACGAGTTCGTCGGCGGCATTCTGGCCCTTTGCGAGGAAAAACGCGGCGTTCAGCGCGAGATCAAGTACCTCACCCCGACCCGCGTCATGGTCATCTACGAGCTGCCGCTCAACGAGGTGGTGCTCGACTTCTACGACCGGCTCAAGTCGATCACCAAGGGGTACGCCTCCCTCGATTACGAGCTGCTCGACTACCGCCAGAGCGAGCTGGTGCGCCTGAACATCATGATCAACGGCGAGGTGGTCGACGCGCTCTCCCTGATCATCCATAGGGACAAGGCTTACTACCGCGGCCGGGAACTGGTATCCAAGATGAAGGAGCTGATCCCGCGCCAGATGTTCGAAATCGCCATCCAGGCCGCCATCGGCACCAAGGTCATCGCCCGCGAGACGGTCAAGGCGCTGCGCAAGGACGTTCTTGCCAAATGCTACGGCGGTGACATCACCCGTAAGCGGAAGCTTTTGGAGAAGCAGAAGGAAGGTAAAAAGCGGATGAAAAACGTCGGCAACGTCGAGCTCCCGCAGGAGGCGTTTCTGGCGATTCTCAAGGTGGAGGGTTAGGCCGGACGCCTCTCCTGAACCAAAAAGGACACAGCTACATGCAAGATTACAAACACATCGGCGAAGAGACTCCGGCCCCCAGCGCACCCAAGGAAGCAGAACTCCAGCCCGCCAAGAAGCACATCGTCCGGGAATATGTCGAATCCATCCTGGTGGCGATCGTCCTGGCCCTGTTCATCAGGACCTACATCGTGCAGGCGTTCAAGATCCCTTCCGGCTCGATGGAGGACACCCTGGCGATCGGCGACCACATCCTGGTCAACAAGTTCATCTACGGGACCAAGATCCCGTTCAACGGCTCGGTGCTCAAGCTGCGCGATCCGCGGCGCGGCGACGTGATCGTGTTCGAATACCCGGAGGACCCGACCAAGGACTTCATCAAGCGCGTGATCGGCGTTCCCGGCGACACCGTCGAGGTGAAGGACAAGCACGTGTATGTGAACGGGCAGCTCTACTCCAACCCGCACGAGATTCACAAGGAACAGGACGTCGTCCCGAAAGAGATGAACCCGCGCGACTTCAAGGATCCGGTCAAGGTGCCGGCCAACAGCTACTTCGTGATGGGAGACAACCGCGACCGTTCCTACGACAGCCGATTCTGGGGCTTCGTATCCCGCGACAAGATCAAGGGGCTCGCCTTCATCAAGTACTGGTCCTGGAACAACGAAAAGTTCCGCGTCCGCTGGAGCGCCATCGGGAAGCTGGTGAACTAGCTACAGAGGCATCGAGAACTCCGACCACACTTTCTGGTAACAAAGTAAAAGGCCCTTCCGAACTAACCGCGGAAGGGCCTTTTGCTTTGATCCTTTTTTGTGGGAGCGCCATTCCTGGCGCGAACCGCCCCAAGCGGTGAAGGTCAGGTTATTCGCGCCTGGAAAGGCGCTCCCACAGGGTAGACATCTGCTTGCTTATTCAAAGCGTGTGGGCACGGGTCACCGCCCCTACCATTCGGTCGCCCGGCGGACGCCCTTTGCCGCCCATCCCATTTGCCACTCAGCGGATAGCATCCGTCGCTCAGGGGGAATGGCATTCTCCGATCAGCGAATGGCATTCTCCGATCAGGGAATGGTATTCTCCGATCAGGGAATGGTATTCTCCGCTCAGCGAAAGGCATTCTCCGGTCAGGGAACGGCATTCTCCGCTCACGGAATGGCATTCTCCGATCAGGGAATGGTATTCTCCGCTCAGCGAATGGCATTCTCCGATCACGGAATGGCATTCTCCGATCACGGAATGGCATTCTCCGATCACGGAATGGCATTCTCCGATCACGGAATGGCATTCTCCGATCGGGGAATGGTATTCTCCGGTCAGGGAATGGCATTCTCCGATCAGGGAACGGCATTCTCCGATCAGGGAATGGTATTCTCCGCTCAGCGAATGGCATTCTCCGATCAGGGAATGGCATTCTCCGCTCACGGAATGGCATTCTCCGATCAGGGAATGGCATTCTCCGTTCAGGGAATGGTATTCTCCGCTCAGCGAATGGTATCCGCCGCTCAGCGAATGGCATCCGTCGTGGCGCGAATGGTCAACCTTGAGATCGAAACGGAAAAGGCCCTCGGTCTCATGACCGAAGGCCCTTCTTTTACGTGTTTTTCTCGGTGGACTCAGTGCCCCGGCACTATTTTCCCAGCATCATCTCCATGAGCCGGAAACCTTCCTTGACCACCAGACCGGTCTCCCGAGCCGACTTTTCGCTATAACCGGCGACGCCCGCATTTTCCTTTTCCTCACCGGAATAGATGACGAAGGGAACCGGATCGTTGGTATGGGTCATCAGCTTGAGCGGGGTCGGGTGGTCCGGTGCACAAAGAATCCGGAACTCGCCAAATTCTTTCACCCCTTCGAGCACCGGTCCCACGACCTCACGGTCAAATGACTCGATGGCCTGGAGCTTGTGGTCGAGCCTGCCGGAGTGGGAAGCCTCGTCCGGCGCCTCGACGTGCACGAAGACAAAGTCCTTCTCCTTGAGCGCGGCGAGCGCCGCCTCGGCCTTCCCCTTGAAATTGGTGTCGATGTAGCCGGTTGTCCCGGGAACGTTGATGATCTCAAGGCCCGCATAGACGCCGATCCCCTTGATGAGATCCACAGCGGAAATGACCGCGCCGGTGAGCCCGAACTTGGTCTGATAATCCTGCATCGCAGGAGCCTTCCCCTGTCCCCACAGCCAGGCCGAGTTGGCCGGCAGTGCCCCTTCGGCGGATCTGCGCCGCATCTGCGGGTGATTGTGGAAAATCATCTGGGAGCTGTTCATCAGGTTGATGAGCTTGTCGGCCCCCTCCCCCTGGGGAAGGAATTCAGTGATGCTCTGGCCGGTGATATCGTGCGGCGGGGTGGTCTTGAGCTCGGTCCTGCCGTTGTGCCAGACCAGCAGGTGCCGGTAGCTCACGCCGGGGTGGAAAGAGAACTCGTCGTTGCCGAGATGTTTCTGCAGCTCCTCGATCAGTTCGCGACCGTCGGCGGTGGAGATGTGGCCGGCGGAGTAGTCTTCCATGATCAGCTTTCCGCCACGGGGCTCCAGGTGAACCAGGTTGACCCGGAAGGCAACGTCATCCGGACCGAGGTCGATTCCCATGCTGGCAGCTTCCAGCGGAGAACGTCCGGTGTAGCAGTCGGCCGGGTTGTAGCCGAACATGGAGAGGTTGGCGACGTCGCTCCCCGGGGGATAGCCCTCGGGTACGGTATGGGCAAGCCCGAGGCGACCGCGCCGGGCGATGAAATCCATATTGGGGGTGTGAGCCTTTTGCAGCGGGGTCAGCCCGTCCAGCGCGTCGACCGGCAAGTCGGACATCCCATCTCCAAGCAAAACTATGTACTTCATAACATTTCACCTTTTAACTTAGGATTTTGTTACCGCTTCCGCCGGGGTGTTTTGGCATCGGCGTCGGGAAGCAAGACCCTCAAGATACAACAGAGCCGTTACGAAGTCCAGACCGTAAAGAAAGAGCTGAATCATTCCCGCAACGTAGGCGGTGGAATCCTTAGACTCCCCACTTTGACAAAGGGGGGGGGTGGTTCTGAAGCTTTGATCTGGACTCGGACATCAGAACCTCAAAGGCAAATCCCATAAATCCCCCTTTTCCAAAGGGGGACTTCAAACCCTGCCTTAGAAAAAAACTCTGCGTCCCTCCGCGTCCTCTGCGGTGTGCTTTTCAATCCCAATCTAGCCCCGCGGGTGGAACTCCTCGTGGAGCCGTTTCATCCGCTCCCGGGTTACGTGGGTGTAGATCTGGGTCGAGGAGAGGTCGGCATGGCCGAGCATGATCTGCACGCTCCTGAGGTCGGCCCCGTTTTCCAGAAGATGGGTCGCAAAGGAGTGGCGCAGGGTGTGCGGCGAGATGTTCTTCACGATCCCCGCCTCGCGGGCCCTCTTCTTGATGATGTTCCAAAACGCCTGCCGGCTCATCCCGTCCCCGAGACGGCTCAGGAACAGGCGATTGCTCTCCCCTTCCTTGAGCAAATCCGGGCGCGCCTCGGACAGATAGCGCTCCACCGCCTCGCAGGCGGCATCCCCCATCGGGACCAGCCGCTCCTTGCTCCCCTTCCCCACCGTCATGAGGTATCCGACGGAGAGATTCACTTCCCCCATCTTGAGCCCGACCAGCTCGGAGACGCGCAGCCCTGAAGCATACAAAAGCTCCAGCATGGCACGGTCCCGGATCTCGATGGGACCGTCACCGCGGGGCGCCGCCAAAAGGGCCTCGACGTCGCGTGCGCTCAAGACGGCCGGCAGTCGGTGCAGGGCCTTGGGGGCCTGGATGATTGAGGTGGGATTGTTGGTGCAGTACCCCTCGGTGACCAGGAAGCGGTGCAGCATCCGGATCGCCGAGAGGGCGCGGGCCCTGCTGCGGGGAGAGATTCCTCTCTCCTTGAGCCGCAGCAGGTAGTTGGCAACGTCGGTGGGTGCCACGTCGGAGGGCTGCACCTTCCCCAAAAAGGTGAGGTACAGCAGGAGGTCGCGGCTGTACGCCTCGAGGGTATTGCGGGCCGCCCCCTTTTCCACCTGAAGGTAGTTGAGAAAGGGGTCGAGATACTCTTCCATCAGTTATCCGAATCGATCGCCTGGAGGAGCTCCTTCTTGATTTCCTGGAGCTTGTCCTCGTCCACGATTTTGTGCCCGAAGATGTCTTTCACGTAGAAGACGTCAGCTACCTGGTCGACCTTGGTGGAGATCTTGGAAACGCCGATGTACAGGCCGATCCGGGTCAGGGTGCTGGTGATGCTGTAGAGGAGGCCGACCTTGTCGTGGGCGTAGATGTCGATGACCGTGTAGTCGGAAGATACCTCGTTGTCGATTTCCACCCGGGCCGGCTGGGTCGGTTTCGCCTTTTCGGTCAGGATGCTCGGGCGGTGCCTTTTGGCCACCAGTGCCTCGACCCGCGCCTCACCTTCCAAAACCGAGCGCAGGTCCGACTCGAAACGTTTCCAGCGCCCCTCTTCGGTGATCACGAACCCCTGCGGGGAATTGACCTGCAGGATGTCGAGGACCTTGCCGTTGGTATTGGTGTGGATCTGCGCTCCCAGGATGTTCATCCCGTTGGCGGCCATCACCCCGGTAATCATGGAGAAAAGGCCCGGGGTGTCGAAGGTGCAGATGGTGCAGTTGGTGTACCCCTTCTCGGTCTCATGGGCGATCTCGACCACGAGGTTCGTCTCGGCGAGCTTGAACAGGGGGCGCATGTGCCGCGCGATCACCTCGGGGGTGTAGGAAAGGAGGTGGCGCGTGGTGAGGGCCTGCAGCTCGTCCTTGATCACCTGCTGCGGGTAGTCGTCCTTGAGCAGGTCGAACGCCGCCCGCTTCACGCGGCGCACCCGGTCGCCGGAGGCTTCCAGTTTGAAGTCGCCGCGCTCGAGCACCTGGAACGCCTTCTCGTAGAGCTCCTGGAGCAAAAGCGCCTTCCATTCGGTCCAGACGTCCGGGCCGACCGCCTTGATGTCGGCGTAGGTGAGGAGGTAGAGGAGCTTCAAGTTCTCGCTCTTCTCCATCTGGCGGGCGAACTGGATGATCATCCGCTCGTCGTGGAGGTCGCGGCGCTGGGCGATGTGGGCCAAAAGGAGGTGGTGCCGGACCAGGAACTGGAGCCGCTCGCTGTCCTCCTTGGTCATCCCCATCCGGCGCGCGATGGTTTTACTCAGTTCGGCGCCGATCTCGGCATGTCCGCCGCCGGACCCTTTCCCGACGTCGTGCAGCATGACCGCCATGAGCAAAAGCCAGCGTTTGTCGACCCCCAGGGCCAACTCGGTCAAAAGCGGCAGGGTGTCGCGGTGCTCGCCGTTCCAGAGCTTCACGATCTCCTCGACGGCGAACAGGGTATGGGTATCGACGGTGTAGATGTGATAGACGTCGTGCTGGACCTTGCAGTAGATCCGCTCGAACTCGGGGATGTACTTGTTGAGGAACCCAAGGTGGTGCATCTGCTGCAACGTCTCCGGAACCCCTTTCATGGAGTTGAGGATGTTGAAGAAGGAGGTGTTCGCCTCCTTGCTGCGGCGGAACTTGTCGTTGACCAGGTCGAGGTTTTGCCGGATCAGCGCCTTGGTGGCGACGCTGATGCCGACCCCCTGTTTCTGGGCCACTTCGAAGATGCGCATCAGACGGGTCGGGTCCTTGGCGATGACCGTTCCATCGGGTACGACAAGCTCACCTTTCATGACGTAGAAGCCGTCGCCGACCTGGCGCCGGGTGAAGTAGCCGATGAAACGCCGGGCGCCTTCGTCGTGCTGCTTGCACTTGGTGATCATCGCGGCGCAGAAATGCTCGACCCGCGTGGCATGCACGTAAAAGTCCTGCATGAACTGCTCGACCGCGAGGCTCTTGCCCTGGTCTTCGTACCCGAAGAACCGGGCCAGGCAGATCTGGGCGTCGAAGGTGAGCTGGTCGTTCTTGCGGCCGGCGAGGTAGTGCAGTTCGTTGCGGATGCGCCAGAGGTATTCGAGGGAGGCCTGGTAGAGGTTCACCTCGTCTTCGGAGAGAACCCCCTTGTGCACCAGTTCGCGGGGCTGGTCGATCTTGTAGCGGATCTTGGCGACCCAGAGCGCGGTGTGCAGGTCGCGGAGGCACCCCTCCCCTTCCTTCACGTTCGGCTCCAGGATATAGACGCTGGAGCCGTACTTTTCCCGCCGTTTCTTGAGCTCGTCGATTTTTTCGGCGATGAAGGAGTCGCTGCGCTTGGCGAGGACCTGGGTCACCATCGCCTTGCGCAGCTCCAGGAAGAGGTCCTCGTTGCCGGTCAGAAGGCGCGCATCGAGGAGCGCGGTCTTCACCGTGGAATCGCCGGACGCCATCTCGACGCAGTCGGCGATGGTACGGACCGAGTAGCCGACGTCGAGGCGGAGGTCCCAAAGGAAATAGAGGACGCGGTTGGCCACCTCCTCGACCCTTTTGGACTCCTTGCCCCGGTACAAAAACATGAGGTCCAGGTCGGAGAAGGGGTTGAGCTCGCCGCGGCCGTAGCCTCCGATCGCCACCAGGGAAAGCTCCCCCCCCTTGGCGGTGTTGACCTTGAGGTCGTCACAGATGGCGTTGAAAAGCCCGGTGACCAGGGCGTCGGTCATCTTGGTGATCGAGCCGACCACGCTGACGCCGTCGGAGCCCTCACGGTGGTCCCGCTTGAACTCTTCCCGGTAATGTTCCAAAAACTCCCGCGCTGCGGCGAGATAGGCGCCCCGCTTGTCCTCGAAGCTGGCACCGGCCTTGAGCGACTGGCTTAAATAGCCGTTTATGTTGAGGTGCATCAATCTTCCTTTGCGATCCTCACTACCTGCAGGACGCCGGGGAGCGCCTGAATCTCGGCCTCCGCCAGGTTTTCGGTGTCCCCGATCACCCCAATGATGACCCGGTTGGCTCCCGTCGATTGGTGGATGTCGAATCCCTTTTCGATCAGGTATGCCTTCACTTTTTCCTGGACCCCGTCGTCCGAGTTTTTACGCATTACGATGAGCACGTGTTCCTCCATGAAGCGGCTGTGACTTGTCAAAAGCCAGCCGCAGATGAACGCCGATGAACGCTGATTCTACAAAATTCCGGGACACCGTTACCCCCTCCCCACCGGAGAGGGTAGCCGGAGCCCGGGTGAGGGCGGTGCCGCGAAGTGATTCGATGTCCGGCAGCGCTGCCGGAACCCCATCCCCTCACCCCGCCCCTCTTCCTGAGGAAGAGGGAGGGAAGGTGCCTAGTGGCCGGCCGCGTCCCCTTCGGTCCGGATCCGCTCCAGCCGGCGGGATTCGTCGATCACCCTCTCGAAGAGCCTGACGATCGCCTCGTCGTCGAGAGGACCGGGGTTCTCCTGCGTCATCCGCATAAAGATCTTCTTCTCGCGGGAAGGGTCGTAGACCGGCAGCCCCCGCTGCTTCTTGATCTTGCCGATTTCCAGTGCGAGCTGGGCGCGCTCGTTGAAGATGCGCAAGAGCTCGCCGTCCAAACGGTCGATGTTTTCCCTGATCTGATCGATCGTCATGGGGCTCCTCAGAACTGCTTTTTAAGGAAGGTGTCACGCTTCCAGTTGACGTCGTCGGTGGTCGGGTGGTCCAGGTTGTAGTTGAGCCCCCGCGACTCCTTGCGCTGCATCGCGCAGGAAACGATGAGTTCGGCCACCGTGGCGATGTTTCTCAGCTCGATGAGATCGGAGGTGACGATGAAGTTCCAGTAGTATTCGTCGATCTCCTTCTGGATCAATTCGATGCGCCGCATGGCGCGCTCCAGCCGCTTGTCGGTCCGGACGATCCCCACGTAGTTCCACATGAAGCGCCGGATCTCGTCCCAGTTCTGGGAGACGACCACCATCTCGTCCGAGTTGGTCGCGGTGCCGCTGTCCCACACGGGGATGTCGGGATGGCTGAAGTTCGCCTCGCCAAGGGTCTGGACGGCATGCTTAAAAGCGCGCCCGGCGTAGACGGCAGCTTCCAGAAGGGAGTTGCTGGCCAGGCGGTTGCCGCCGTGCAGGCCGGTGAAGGCGACCTCGCCGATGGCGTAGAGATGCTTCACGTCGGTCTCGGCGTTGAAATCGACCGCGACCCCGCCGCAAAGGTAATGCGCCGCCGGGACGACCGGGATCATCTCCTTGGTCATGTCCAGCCCGTACTCCAGGCAGGTCTGGTAGATGTTCGGGAACCGGCCCCGGACGTACTCGGGGTCCTTATGGGTGATGTCGAGATAGACGCAGTCGTCGCCGTGGGTCTTCATCTCGTTGTCGATGGCGCGGGCCACGATGTCGCGCGGCGCCAGGTCCTTGAGCTGGTGGTAGCGCTCCATGAACGCGGTGCCGTCGCGGCGGCGCAGGATCGCGCCTTCCCCGCGCACCGCCTCGGAGATGAGGAAGGACTTCGCGTGCGGGTGGTAGAGGGTCGTCGGGTGGAACTGCATGAATTCCATGTTCCGGATGGTGGCCCCGGCGCGGTAGGCCATGGCAACCCCGTCACCGGTGGCGACGTCGGGGTTGCAGGTGTACAGGTAGACCTTCCCGGCTCCGCCGGAGGCGAGCAGGGTGATGTTGGCGCGGAAGGTCTTCACCACGCCGGCGTTGATGTCGAGCACGTGGGCGCCGAGGCAGCGGTTCACCTCGAGCGGCTTTTTCGCCAGCTTCGATTCGGTGACCAGGTCGATGGCGATGTGGTGTTCGTAGATGGTGATGTTTTCGTGGGCCTGGGCCGCCGCCACCAGGGCCCGCTCGATCTCGCGTCCGGTGATGTCTTCGGCATGCAGGATGCGGCGCTGGCTGTGCCCACCCTCGCGGGTGAGGTCGTAGACCCCGCCGTCGTTCTTGGTGAACTGGACCCCCCAGTCGATGAGGTTCGCGATGACCTGCGGCCCCTCCTCCACCACCATCCGAACTACGTCCTCATGGCAGATACCGGCACCCGCAACCAGGGTGTCCTGCACGTGGGCGTCAAAGGTGTCTTCCTTGGAGGAAACGGTCGCGATCCCCCCCTGCGCGTAATTGGTCGCGGACTCCGTTATCTCGCGCTTGGTGACCAGGGCGACTTTGCCATGGGCGGCAGCCTGCAGGGCAAACGACAAGCCCGCGATTCCACTGCCGATCACCAGAAAATCACTTTGAAGCTTCATAAATCCCCCAAGAAAGGTAGATTTTCCACGGTGTTTTGTGGCAAACTGGCGAATTATTGATCTCCGCCATTTTTTTGTCAAGGCTTTTGACCCTTTACCGGCCTAGTGTGGAACAATACCCCTTGAATTATCATGCTTATTGGTCTATATCTTTTCGGGTCCACAAACGCCGGTCGAGCCGCTTATAGAGAGGTATCGCCGCTTTGAACATTGTTAGATACATCATATTGATTGCTTCTGTAACAGTGGCAACATCTGCCGCTGCCGATATCTACCGTTACGAAGATCCGGATGGCACGATTCACTTCACGGACGCCCCGACCGACAAAAGGTTCAAGGTGTTCATGAGGGACATCAGGAAGGATCGTAAGCTTCGCACTGCCTTCAAGCTTCCCGGCTATGCCAGAAACCCCGGTGAATTCGAGCCGATGATAGCTACCTACTCCCGACAGTACGGTGTCGACAGCGCGCTGATCAAGGCCGTCATCATGGCCGAGTCGGGCTACAACCCGACCGCGGTGTCCCGAAAGGGCGCCCAGGGGCTGATGCAGTTGATGCCGAAGACCGCCCAGGGGCTCAAGGTGAGCGACAGCCTGAACCCCTCCGACAACATCCGCGGTGGGGTGCGCTACCTCCGCTTTCTCCTGGATACCTTCAAAGGGGACGAGTCGCTGGCGCTGGCCGCCTACAACTCCGGGATGAACAACGTCGCCAAGTACGGCGGAATTCCCCCTTTTGCCGAGACCCAGAATTACGTAGCGAAAGTGCTAAGTTACCGAAACAACTACCGCTAGTTTAGAAGCAAAGGCCCTTTGATGTCTACTGCCGCCGCTCCAGGACGGATCCTGAACATCCCCAACATCCTCACCCTTTTGAGGATCGCCGCTATCCCCGTACTGTGCGTCCTGCTCCTTTCCCCGAGCCGCGAGGCCGGCTTCTGGGCCGCCGCCCTTTTTGCGGCCGCCTCGGTCACCGACTGGCTCGACGGCTACCTCGCCCGCCGGATGGGGATCGAAACCGTCTTCGGGAAGTTTCTCGACCCGATCGCGGACAAGCTCATCGTCATGGCCGCCCTGATCATGATCCTCCCTTACGACCGGGTCCCGGCCTGGATGGTGCTCGTGATCCTCGGGCGCGAGATCATCATCACCGGTCTGCGCGGGATCGCCTCCACCGAGGGGATCGTCATCAGCGCGAGCGTGCTCGGCAAGTTCAAGACCATCTTTCAGCTCGTCGCGATCATCGGCCTTTTGCTCCATTACGATTACCGCTGGTTCTTCGGGATCGACCACCCGATGCTCGTCGTGAACATGCACAACGCCGGGATGTTCTACCTCTGGATCGCCACGGTGATCACCATCTGGTCCGGCGTCGACTACCTCGCGAAGTTCATGAAGTTGATCGCAAAATAGAATTAGTCGTTGACACGGCCCCGGAAAAAAGTTATAAAGCGGACTCCGTTTGAAAAACGGCGGCGTGGCCAAGTGGTAAGGCAAAGGTCTGCAAAACCTTCACTCACCGGTTCAAATCCGGTCGCCGCCTCCAATTAATAGAAAAGGATCAGTACTTCGGTACCGATCCTTTTTTCGTTTCTTGCCCCATCGCGAAAAAGCATGAACCACAGAGGGGCACGGAGGTACACAGAGGAAACAACCTCTCCTCCCCTTGCCAGACACAGTATCCCGCCTCCCCCCAATCAAGTTATTCCTTTAAAAACTATCCCCGCCTCAGGTATCATCAGGAAAAGACCTCGTTACCAAGATCCACACGTGGAACGTATCAGCACCTTTGAAGCACCAGCTTCATTCCAGACCAGGAGCACGCCATGCTGACGCCGGCATATTTCAATGAACTCGGAGCCATCTACCTTCCCGGCCGGATCGGCCTGACCATTACCGAAGTCGGAGCGGCTGAACTGCACGCCGAGTTGGCGCTCCAACCTTTTCATCTGGCGCCCAACGGCTACCTGCATGCCGGCGCCGTGGTCACCCTGGCCGATACCGCCGCGGGCTACGGCTGCGCCGCCAACCTGCCGGAGGGGGCAAAAAGCTTCACCACCATCGAACTCAAGTCCAACCACCTCGGCACCGCCCGTGAGGGAACCATCGAGTGCGTTGCCAAAGCCGCCCACCTCGGCAAGACCACCCAGGTCTGGGACGTAACCGTCACCCACCGCGAGACCGGAAAAACGATCGCCCTTTTCCGCTGCACCCAGATGATCCTCTACTAGCGTCCACCCTTGACCTCGTTCCCAAGGTCCACCTTGGGAACGCATCGAAGAAAAAAAAAGCCGCCTCTGGGCTCTTTCCGGAAGCGGCTTTTTTTCATCTGCAAATGTTCCTTCAACTGGACGATTCCACCGGCGCCGGAGCGGGTGCCTCGGGAGGGGCCGGAGCCGGAGTCTCCGGGCAGGTCGGGCACTGCCCTTCGGGGGCCACGACCGGAGCTTCGGTTGACGGCGCCGTTTCCTCAGCGGACACAATCCCGGCAAGGGAAACAATCACAACCAGCGCCAGTGACCAGGCAAACAGTGACATGACGATCTTTTTCATGGTGACCTCCTTCGTTTTGCCCATTCCCTCAGGCGTTGGGAGATGAATACCGGACAAGTGAGGAGAAAAACGGTACTAAATGTGGAAATCAGGTAAAGACCGGTAAAGCCGTAATTCTGTCCCGCGCCGGCTAAAAGAAATACATCGCCACGAAACGGAGGGTGTTGTCGTTGCCCAAGGCGCTTTCGCCGGCGGTTCCGTTGGCGTTGCCGTACTTCGTCTCCAGGTTCTGGTACTCGAGCCCGACCCGGATGGCGGCGTTGAGATCGTAGGTCGCGTTGGCGTAGAAGGATGAGGTCCATTTCTGGTAGCTCGCGATTCCCGCGTACTCGTCGTAGTTTCTGGCTCTTCGGCTGCCGTAGCCGACGGTGATCCCGAGGTTCTGGGTCGGAAAGGAGATGATCTCCGCGGCATAGCCGTATCCCTTGGCGGGGGAGAGGTTGCCGTTGGGGTCGAACGTGTTACTGACCCCGGCCGCCGGGGTGCCGACGACGGCCTGGGCCGTGGCATGGTTGAATGCCATGTTGGCCGCCGCGTAGGTTTGCGCCTCCAGGGCGACACTCCCGGCGCGGTTTTTCCCGTCCTTCGACGCGAGCAGGGGACGAATGCATGCAGCCGTATCGGACTGATATATAACCATCTTCATAACGATAAAAACAGAAAAGGGGGCATCGTGCCGAGCCCCCTCTCCTGCCTGCTAACTCACTCCCAGGATGACGCTGGAAGCCTTGAAAAGGGCACAGGCATGGCTGCCGACCTTCAGCCCGAGGTTCGTGGCGCTTTCATGGGTGATGACCGCACTGATGACGTTGCCGCCGCCGATTTCCACGTCGATCTCGGTGTTCACCGGCCCCTCGACGATGGTGATCACCGTTCCGCAGTAGATATTGCGGGCGCTGACCTTGGCATCGTGGAGGTCGGTGCCAATGATGATGGAACTGGCCTTGACGATGGCGAAGGCGTCCATCCCCTCCTTCAGTCCCAGGTTGGTGACGGCACCGTTGGTGACCGTGGCGGTAAGCGGTGCCCCACCCTTCAGGGTAAGGGTGACCTCGGCGTTTACCGCGCCTTTGACGATCTTGCCAATGGTTCCCGCGAATACGTTTCGAGCACTGACTTTCATGGATATCCTCCCGATAAATTTCCGGAGGCTTTCGGCGTCCCCCAACCTCTCGTCCAGATTGGCCAGGTACTTCCGATGCTCCTCCTGGATGATGCGGAACTGGCTGACGATCCTTTTCCCTTCTGCCGTCAGGTTGGTTCCCCCGCCCCCCTTCCCTCCGGTCAACCGTTCGACCAGTGGTTTTTCGGCGAGGTTGTTGATGAAATTGATGGTGTCCCAAGCCGTTTTGTAGCTGACGCCGACCGCCTTGGCCGCCTTGGTGATGGAGCCCAGGGTGTCGATGTTATCCAACAGGTCGATCCGATCCGCCCCGAGATACCGATGCTCCTGCTTTTGAAACCAGAGACTTCCTTCGAGCTGCCCGCTCTTCTTCTTTTTCACGTACAGATTTCCTTTCCGCGGATGACGTGGCTACACCTGGATGTTCGTCATCCTAAGGGGGAGGCACGCGGACCTCAAGAGAAGTGAGTCGATGAGCCGCCGTCCCCCCCCTGCAGCGAAAGCAGAAGCCCCTACGCACCGATCTTAAACAGTTATCGTTTCCCCGTTTCGCAGCGCCCGACGCACTTCATTGAGCTGGGCGTCGAGTTTTTC
Organism: Geomesophilobacter sediminis; assembly: GCF_016458275.1. Taxonomy (GTDB): domain Bacteria; phylum Desulfobacterota; class Desulfuromonadia; order Geobacterales; family Geobacteraceae; genus Geomesophilobacter; species Geomesophilobacter sediminis. The sequence continues at coordinate 60,542 of NZ_JAEMHM010000003.1, read as the reverse complement.
GAATTGTTCCAGGCAGGCCCGTTCGCCGGGGCTGGTTTCGATGATCCGTTCGATCCCGCCATTTTTAAAGACGATCCGGCGATCGCCGAGGAGGGCCAGGATCGGGTCATGGGTCGCCATCAGGACGATCTTGCGCCGGTCGACCAGGGTTTGCACTGCGCGCTTGCGGTCGATGCCGGCGTTTTCGATTTCGTCGATCAACACGATCGGCGAGGCGCTGAGGCACGAAGTATCGGCGATCATCAAGGCACGCGATTGGCCGCCGGAGAGCGCGGTGACCGGCGTCTCGGGGAGAAACGGTTCCCCGGCCAGGGTGTTGGCCAGGACGATGACCGTTTCGGTGACGGCGGCCACGTCCTGGACCATCCTGCTTTCCGCATGCATGGTGATAAATTCGCGCACGGTCAGGTCGATGACGAAGTTCATGTTCTGGGACAACTGGGCCACCAGTTTGCGGTCGATGGCAAAGCGCAGCCCCGGATCGGGTGGCGCGCCGTTGATCAACACGGACCGGCCGGTCGGGGAGTCGCCCTGGGCGAGCCATTCGATGTCGGCGAGAAAGCGGCTTTTGCCGGACCCGGTCGCACCCACGATGCAGACGATCTCCCCGGGCCGTACCGTCAGGGTGCCACCTTCGGGCTTGCCGCACTTATCGTGGCCGCCGACTACGGAAATGGACTCGATGCGGCTGTCGAAGGCACCGATGGTCTCCGGATCGAACAGATCCAGGAAACCGCGCAACCTCTCCTCCAGGGCTTCCCGCTCCAAGCCGAGATCCTCGAGGAGGGCCTGGGGCAGGGCCGCGAAGTGGTCCGCCGCGCTAAATCCGGTCGGAGGCAGGGGGAGCCCCACCATTTCAAAAAACTCGACCGCCTGCGGGCAGCGGGCGACCAGGTCCTCCACGGGAAGCTGGCACGGGTCGCTGCGGTTCCCCGGCTTTTTCACGGTGTTTCCCCGTCGAAGGCCATCTTCTTTACGTTGCCCAGCTGGAAATCCGAACCGATGCGCCGCTGACCCAGACAGTAAGAACAAAGTGCGGCCGGCATGGTGAACCGAAGCAGCGCTCCCTCCAGGTTCCCGGTCACCGGGGCCTCGAGCAGCAACTTTCCAAGTTCGTGCCCCCCCTGTCCGGTCAACCCATTAACGTTCAGGATGACCGCCTGCGGATTGACCTGACGTACCCGGTAGGCGAAAACCTCCCGCTCGGCCTGGGAAACGATGTCCCCCTTGGTAATCACCACGATGTCCGCCATCTTGAGCATCGGCCCGATCTTCTTCGGGGTGTCCACCCCACTTAGGTTGTCGATGACGCAAACCGCGAGCACCCCCTGGATATGCGGCGCACAGCGGTTGCACAGTCCGGCACTTTCGATGATGAGGAGGTCGAACTTCCGTTTCTCCCCCCAGGCCAGGCACTCGCTCACGTTGGCAACGAAGAAATGGTCCGGGCAGAGGCTCCCGGCGAGCCCGGTATGCACCGGAATCCCCTGTCGTTCGTAGAGAAGCTGGTCTCCGGAGCTGAGGGAGTCGAATTTGACCACTCCGACGGCAACCCCGCCCCCCGCCAAAGCGCCGATGGTCTTCAGGGTCACCGCGCTCTTCCCCGATGAAGGGGGGCCGGCAACGGTCACGACTTTCATGCGGCGGCACCTGAAAAGGCGCGCTCGAAGATCTCGTTGCTGTGGGCGATCAGCGCCTTCAAATCGTTGTTTTTCACGAAATCCCAGCCGATCCACTTGAAGGAGGCGTGTTCCGGCAGGGCGTTGTCGATATCCGGATGGAGGGCGGGAAAGAACGCGCCGGAGCAGATGCGCGCCACTTCCGGGCCGGAAAGAAAGTCGATCACGGTGCGCAACGCCTCACGTTTCTCGGCCTTCACCAGCATAGTCACCGGGCTCACCAAGGCCCCGTCCTCGGGCCAGACCACCGAAACCCCTTTTCGCCCCATCAGGGTCTTAGCAAAAAAGAGCGGCATGACGCTCACCGCGGGTGCGTTGTCTCCTCCGGATAGGGCAGCCTTGACCATCTGGGAGGGATGCCAGCCGTAGCGCACGTTATGCCCCAGCCGTTCCAGCCCGGCCGCACCGAACTCCTTGTAGATGGTCAAGAGCAGGGTTTCGCAGAAGCTCCCGTCCCGGTTGCCACGGATGGCGAGACTGCCGGCGTACTCGGGGCGCAAAAGATCCAGCCAGCACGACGGGACCGGACGGTCCCCGAGCCTGGCCTCGTTTACCACCAGTACCAGGAGGTTGGTTGCCAACATCGTATAGTGCCCGTCCGGGTCGATGACGCCCAGGGCCTGCAGGTGACGGTCACCGGTCGCCGCGTTGACACATTGGAACTGTCCGGTGTTGATGAAGCGTTCGACGAACCAACGATGGAAGAAACTGTTGAATCCGGGCGTTATGACGATATCGGGCATCTCGTCGAGGTGTTCGAAGTGATCGGCGTAATCGGCATAATCGAGCTGATTGTTGGCATTGCCTTCGATGCAGAAGGAAAGCCGGGCCCGTTCCGCCTCGGGAAGCCGTTCGACAAAGCCCAGGAAAGCCTCTTCCAGCGGCACCTTAAGGGGACAAGGAAGCAGCGCAAACAAGTTGAGATTGCCTCCCCCGGTGTCCGCCACGGTGTCACCGGAAGTTTCTTGTGGCCCGACCAGGTTGAGGAAGGCGCGCGGATCAATCTGCCGGGAGCGCAGCAACGTCCCCAATTTGACGATGGGACCGTAGACCTTAAGATTCTCCGGCTCCAGTATCGCTTGGCATCCCTGGTCGGTCAGGGCCGGCACCGCACCCGGAAATCTCGCCAGAAACTCGGCAATACTCAGGTGCAGCGGGAATTCGGCGGTTTTATCCAATGTCGCAGTCATGGTTGGAGTCTCCGGGTCGAACTGGTAACAGTGAGGGGGCGCGGACCACCCGCACCAGGTTCCCCGCTTACATTACCTGTGCCAAAACCTGCCTGGGGCTCCATCCAGGTAACCACCTACAATCATAGGTCATTTAGCACGACGATCCCTTCGGCGGGTCCCGGGAGAGCCCGGAAGTTGCCGTAAATTGCGGCAACTGCTTCGCCCGGGGCAAACATTGGACTTCCGGTCCACCTCCTAGAGGAGGTTATGCACCATGACCAGTTGTTCCGGAAACGGGAGGGAAAGAAAGAGTTCGGGGCTGATGCCGCGACGTTCCAGGTCCTGTTTGAGGGTGCCGATAAGACGATTCTCCCAGCCGGTCCCCAGCAGGCGGGAAAGAGCGGCCTCCAGGCGGAACTGGTCCTGGCCCCGCGCATCGAAGGTGTCCCGCATCTGGACCCGGTGCAGCCAGGGTGCGGAATTCATGCAGAAGGCATCCTGAAGCCGACCGACCATGGTTTGTATTTCCGTTCCCGCGGCGGCCTCCAGGGCATGGATCTTGTGGGCAACCAACCTCGCCCGGGAACGGATGCTGATCTCGGTAGCGCATACCATGGCGCAGCCATTGAGCGCCTCGATCCGCACCGCATTTCTCAAATCGTAAGAACCTTGCCCCCCAGGCATCTCAAGACGGTGGAGGTAAAAGGAGGCGTCACTACGGATTTCCCAGATGTCGTAGGTACCTGTTTTTAAAAAACCACCGTCGATACCAATTCCGTCCGAAGAGGCAAATGCGACTTTCATGACCAATTCCTCCGTCACCAGGCAGCGTTGGACACACCTTCTACACAACACATGCCAAAGTCAAAAGAGCGTCACCAGGCAGGGTAACTACCCGTACCTACGCATATTCAAGAGATATCCCCGCAAATCGTTATATAGACTCAAACATAACGTCTGCCGAAGGAAGAAGCAGAATGCCCCCTAATCAGGCAGGCCACCGGATGAGACCGATATCCGTCCCAGGTACCACTGGCACAGCGCAGCCAACATGTTTCACCACGCGCGACAGCTACTCAGTGTCAAATCCCTGTTCAGAGCTTGACCTGCTGTGCCTACTCTGATCATATTTTTGACTGGCTGATTTTGGCCACTGTCAGTATTTTCAAACAGTTGTTTATTATGTGAAAATGGCACCATGTTTGCTGTTACCATCTGCAAACACAGACTATTCCGGATCTTGCACACACCTTTGACAGTAGGCAAAAACCCAGACACAGAGAAGGTCATTTGCGATCCAATTAGTCCTAAAACAATGTCATAAAACCATGATTGCAGACAAGGAGGTGATCACTAACGGATAAAGGGCTCTCCCGGGAGCCAAGGCTAAGGGTTGCGAAACCCTGGCAGACAGTGATACGCGATACTACTAAACCATCCGCGAGGGTGGGACGGAAAGCCCATTGGGTCTCCTTGAGACAGCCGGGATGCCGAACTATCACAGCTTCATCATGATATGACGCGCCCGGCTTTTTTGCGGGGTCAATTCGACAGGGGGCAGTGGCTGAGGTCACCGGAGCTTAAGGCGCCGGAGAAACATTCCTAAAGTGATAACCGATAAGACTAAACCATCCGCGAGGGTGGGACGGAAAGCCCATGGGTCTCTTCGAGACAGCCGGGATGCCGAAAGATCGCGATTGCTCCGCACTTTGGTCGGTGCGGACCTAATCAATCACTAAAGGAGTAACATCATGTCGAATTTCAATGGGATGGTTAAAAACGTGGTTGCACAGGTAGTGGTCGGTTTGGCAATGCTGGTGGGCACGCTGGTGACGGGGATGCAAAGCGCGGAAGCGGCAACGCCGTGGTACGCCTACGGCAGTGAGCACACCCTGGTCCTGAAGGCCGATGGAACGGTCTGGGCGGTGGGCGCGAACGGCTACGGCCAACTCGGCAACGGCAAGAGCAGCTGGTTCAACACCAGCGAGCCCCGGCCGGTGCCCGGGATGAGTAACGTCGTCGCCATCGCGGCGGCGGGCGCCCACTCAGTAGCCCTCAAGGGGGACGGTACGGTCTGGGCCTGGGGGAACAACGCGGCCGGTCAGCTCGGAAACGGCACCACCAGCGACAGCGCCTATCCGGTACAAGTCACGGGGCTTGTCCACGTAAAAGCGATTGCCGCAGGCAAGAGCCATGTCGTGGCGCTCAAAGAGAACGGAACGATCTGGGCCTGGGGGAACAACCGCATCGGCCAGTTGGGGAATGAAACGAGGGTCAATTCCAGCGTGCCGGTCCAGGTAACGGGGATTTCCGGGATCGTTTCCATCGCCGCGGGAAGCTTTCACACCCTGGCGTTGAAAGAGGACGGTACGGTTTGGTGCTGGGGCTACGACGCCAACGGCGCCCTCGGGATGACAGCCTCCACCGTCCACGGGACCACCGCCCCGACCCGGGTAGCCGGCCTATCGGACATCAAGGCAATTGCCGCGGGAATGCACCACAGCGTGGCGCTCAGAAAGGACGGGACGGCATGGATCTGGGGGAGCAACGCCTCCAGCCAGCTCGGCAACGGCGAGCGTTCGGAAGGAAGCGCCGTTCCGATGAGGGTGGCGGGACTGGGCGACCTCATGGACGTCACCGCCAAGGCAAACAGCACCATCGCCCTTCGGGGAGACGGCACCGTGTGGGCCTGGGGCGATGCCGGATCCGGTGAATGGGGCAACGGCGTTTCGATGGCCGGCAGCGAGAGACCGGTACAGATGAGAGGACTCACCGGCGCAACCATGGTCGCCGCCCTCGTGAAACCGGAGACGGTGGTGTCCCCGACCGCAACGTTCCTGGCGCAGCTGCAGCGTGACGCCCATCCGCGCGAGGCGATCGCCCTCAGCACCGCTCCCGCCGGTCCGAAACAGAAATTCGTTGCCGAGGCATTGTTCACCGTGGCGCTGCACTAGAACTTGAATCGGCTGAGCTCCCTCTCCCTCCGGGAGTGGGGCGGGATAAGGGAAGCGGGTTAGCTTCGTGGCGCCGCCCTCACCCCAGCCCTCTCCCAACGGGAGAGGGGGCTCGTCGGACTCAACAAAAACCAATCGCCGGGGAAGTCCCGAAAGGTGAAAGGAGTTAAAGATGAAGAAGGCGTTTTTCGCCCTGGCAGGGGTGATCTTTTATGCTGGTCTGGCTCAGGCGGCCGATGTCGTTGAACTGCCGGCGTCGATGGGAAAGGTAACCTTCCCGCACAAAAAGCACCAGGAGATGCTGCGCGACTGCACCAAGTGCCACGAAAAAGGGCCGGGCAAGATCGCGGAACTGGGCAAAGAGTGGGCGCACCGCACCTGCAAGGGGTGCCACACCCAGCTCGGGCGCGGCCCGACCGCATGCAAGGATTGCCATAAGAAGTAAACTGCGGGGGTCGGGGGTCCGGGGGCGGGGAGAACCGATCGTGGTGCCCAGCCTCAGTTTCCCACTGGGCCACCACGTCTTGAAAACAGGCGTCATGCTGTGATGCAGCACGTTGAGTTGAAATGAAAATCCCCCCAGCCACCGATAAGGCAGCTGGGGGGATTCTTTTCGGCACTCCCAAGAGGAGATGCTATCTGACAGGCGGAAAGGATTTGCCCCGCCCCCCGACCCCGCTTCTATTTATGGCAGCTCACGCACCGCTCGTTGTTGCTCCGGCCGTGGCAGCGGTAGCAGCTGGTCGGGTCGGCCTTCCCGTCGATCATGTGCAGGGTCAGGTAATCGCCGCGGTGCGGCAGTTCCCGATCGGGGCGGTTACCGAGGAAGGTGGAGGGCTTGATCTCCAACTCGTTGGCGTGGCAGGCGTTGCAGAAGGAGAACTTGTGGCACAGCGCGCAGACTTTCTCATCCTGCGACGCGTAGAGCCGGTGCTGCCGCACGAACTCGGTGGTGTGTTTGAAGGTCTGGCTCGGTTTCCCCACGGCCTTGATCTGCTCCTCGTGGCACTCGGTGCAGTCCGGCCGCCCCTCTCCAAGCTGCTCCGGATGCCAGGACGGCAGGCTCGCCTGTTTCGAGACGACGGCACAAGCGCTGATCGCAAGGGCACCGGCAATGATCAATAGAAGGGATAAAAGCTTCACCCGGGTCATTTCTTCGCTCCTTTACCTTGGGCAACGTAATTGAAGGTCAGCCGGACCAGCCCCTTCAGATCGTCGGCCAGCCGGGGATTCTGCCCGTAGCTCAGCTCTCCCGACAGGGTCAGTTGGGGCATGATCCGCATCCCGGTCGATGCGATCAGTTCGAAGGCGTTCTTACTGTTGTAGATCCGGGTCTGGTAGATCTGGCCGATGGCGTCGAGGCTCCCGATATAGCGTCCGCTGTCGTACATGACGTATCCCCGCCCCTCGTGGTAGGAATTGAAGCCGGTGGCGCCGGATACGCGATGATAGGAAACCCCGGAACGGAGTTTCTTGTCCAGGGCGGTGATCCGCGCTTCAGCACCGAAGCGGTCGGAACCTCCGTTCAATTCGGTCTCGAAGTTGTCGGAGCGATGGATGTGCCGATAGTCGGCGTTCAGTTCCAGCGGAGCGGCCGCATACCAGGTGACGGTTCCCCCGTAGGAGCGGACCATCCCCCCCTGGTCGGGGTTGAACAGGGACCGGAGGTTCGAGCCGGCATAAAAATGAACCAGATCGGCCTGGTTGTAAAGACCGGAAACGCCGATCGTCTTGAACGGGCGCAGCAGGAGCTGGTAGCTGTGTTCGGCGACCCCTTCCCGCGACATGTCGTAATAGGTGTGCCCGTTTACTTCGACAAACCGGCTGGGGCCGCACCAAAGGTCCCCCCCGATCAGTTCGCGGTCCCGCTTCACCCCGGTCGTCGGGTCGAAGATCCCCCCGGTTTCGTGCAGACCGGAGAAGCCTACTTCGAGCAGGTTGCCGTACCGGTAGCTCCCGCGCCCCCCGGCGATGAAATCACCCTTGGTATTGCTGCCGCGGTCCAGTTTCACCGGTGCGCCGCCGAAAGCGGAAACGCCGAAGCCGCCGGCAAGGTCGGTACGCGCCCCTACCCCGTCCAGCTGTTCGGAGGCTACCCCCTGGTTGACAAAGAACCTCCCGCCCTTCACCTCGGCGTTGGCCTTCGGGAAACGATAGGCGAGGAAGCCGTAGCTCAGGTCGCCGTCACTGTTCTTCTCGCTGGTGCTGCGGTCGCCAAGGTCCACCCGCTCCCACCCGTAGAGATGCAGCGACAGGTTTCCGTCCGCGATCTGGTCCAGGTCGGCGCCGGCGAACTGGGTGAACGGGATGATGGTCTTCTTGTCGAACCCCGGCGCAGCTTTCTGCTCCAACCGGAAGATCGAGGTCCCGTACCCCTCGAAATCAGCGGCATGAACCAGTGCTGGGATCAGGAGTAGAGCAAGTGCCGAAGGCAACCGCAATGTCTTCATTGATAACGCTCCTTGCATGAACTGTCAGTACTGTCCCCCGTTGGGTTTGAGAGATTGTAGCGGACAAAAATATACTGTCAAAGAGCGCACGAAATTTTTGATATGCCGAGTCCTTCACTGGATTAATGTAATTTCACCTGAATCTCGCATCATCCAGAAGTTGCCCTGGCTGTTGCATGCCGGCCACACCCCCGCGCTATTCTTTTCAAGAGGTTTCGATATCGGAGCTACATCCAGTATTGGATTTCGTTTAACTAACCGGCTCTGTAGTTATCCCTCTCCGGCATTGGATTATGTCTCCGGAAAGTTTTCATAGCGCTTTTTTTATAAAGTTAGTACGATATAATGTGTGCGTTCATGTAGCAGGACGACATCTGAACGATGCCCGAACGGCGCCAGGAAACGGACAAGGAAGGAAAAAGCCATGATCTACCATGACAGAATGGATGCGGGAAAGAGGCTGGCCGAGCGCTTGATGCAATACAGCGAGGTTCCGAACAAGGTGGTGTTGGGGTTGCCGCGAGGCGGCGTCATCGTAGCCCGCGAGGTAGCGCGGCGTCTCGCCGCCCCCCTGGATGTACTCATCGTCCGCAAGATCGGGTACCCCGGCGATCCTGATTTTGCCGTTGGCGCAATCTCCGAAACCGGAGTGGTCCTTTACAACGAGCAGATCGCCACATCCTACGGGGTGAACCGGGAATACCTGGAACGGGAAAAGGTCCGCCAGCAGGAAGAAATCGAACGCCGGCTGAACCTGTATCGGGGAGGCCGGGGGCTGCCGCAGCTGGCCGGCAAAACGGTCATCATGGTCGACGACGGAGTAACCACGGGGATCTCCTTGAAAACCGCCGTCACCGCCTTGAGAAAGGTGATGATCAAGCGGCTGGTCATCGCCCTGCCGGTCGCCTCGCAAGAGGTGGAGCAGCTGGTTGCGGGTTCGGTGGACGAGTGGATCTGCCTGCAGACCCCGGAGCATCTCACGAGCGCCGCGCCGTTTTACGAGGAGTTCCCCAAGGTCGAGGACGAGGATGTGGTGGAAGCGCTGAAGTAACCTCTCCGCCGTGTCAAAAACAAAAGAGGGGCCCCCCGATCGGGAGGCCCCTCTTTTGTTTTCATCCACATGCCCTCTCTCCCTTCGGGAGAGGGCCGAAGTGAGGGGGCGCTCCCGCAGAGCAGTCCCCTCGCCCGGCCTACGTTCCGCTAGTACTTCTCGAAATCGACATCGGAAGCGATGCCGTCGTCGAGGACGATGGTGTGACCGGCAGCAACCTTGGCACGCCGCTCGCCGGGATTTTCCTCAGCAGTGCGGGCATAGTGCGGCTCGATGGTCGGCCGGCGCGGCAGCGCCTTTTTCTGGGTGCGGACCACGGTCTCGACGTCGTCGACCTTGAAGAAGCCGATCATGGTCTGCAGCCGCTCGGACATGGAAGAGAGTTCCTCGGCGGTCGAGGCCATCTCTTCGGAAGAGCCGGCGTTTTGCTGGATGACCTGGTCGAGCTGCTGGATCGCCTTGTTGATCTGCTCGGCCCCGGAATCCTGCTCCTTGCTGGAGGCGCTGATCTCCTGCACCAGTTCGGCCGTCTTCTGGACGTCCGGAATGATGTTGGTGAGCAAGGTGCCGGCCTGTTCGGCCACCTCGACGCTCGAGGTGGAAAGCTGGGAGATTTCGGCAGCCGCCTTCTGGCTCCGCTCGGCAAGCTTGCGCACCTCGGAGGCGACGACCGCGAACCCCTTGCCGTGCTCGCCGGCGCGGGCGGCCTCGATGGCGGCATTGAGGGCGAGCAGGTTGGTCTGGCGGGCGATCTCCTCGACGATGGAGATCTTGCCGGCGATGTCCTTCATCGCCTTGACCGTCTCGTTGACCGCCTTGCCCCCTTCCTTGGCATCGACCGCCAGTTTCACCGCGATCCGCTCGGTCTGCTGGGCGTTATCCGCGTTCTGCTTGATGTTGGCCGACATCTCCTCCATCGACGAGGAGACCTCTTCGGCGGAAGCGGCCTGTTCCGATGCCCCCTGGGACATCTGCTGGGCGCCGGCGGAAAGCTGCTCGCTGCCGCTGGCCACGTTGTTGGAGGCGCTCTTCACTTCCTTGACCACTTCGACCAGCTTGCTCACCATGGCGGCCAAAGCCTGCATCAGTTCGTCCTGACCGGAACGCTCCCGCAGCTCCACCTGCAGGTTCCCCAGAGCCACTTCCTTGGCCGCGGCGGTGATCTTCTGGTTCGCCTCGATCAGGATGTTGAGGTTGTTCTTGATCTCGTTGTAGTCCCCGCGGTACTCGGCGGTGATCTTCGGGGGCATGATCCCCTTGGAGATCTGCTCCACGTAGGTTGCCGCCATCTTCAGCGGCCCGATGACCGCATCCAGCGTGGCGTTGATCCCCTGCACCATTTCCTTGAAGCTGTACTGGAACTTTTCGGCGTCGCCGCGGGTGGAGAGCTGCCCGGCCTTCGCCGACTCGACCAGCATCAGGATCTCCTGGTTGAGGGCCACCATGTTCTTCTTGACGTTGTCGATCGCCTCGGTGATGAGGGCCTTTTTGCCGGGGAGCCGCTCCATGTCGACCGAGAGGTCGCCCTGGGCATACTTGCCGACGATCTCGACCACCCGCATCTTCACCGAGATGTGCGAGTTGACCAGCGTGTTGATCCCGTCGGCCATCTCCGCGTAGGCCCCCTGGAACCGTTCCACCGGCATGACCTCGTCGATCATGCCCAGATCGTGCTGCCGGCTCATCTCGACGCGGGCCGCGAGCAGGCCGTTCAGGGAATCGATGCACTGGTTGAGGTTCTGCTTGATCTCGTTGAAATCGCCGTTGTAGACCTCGTCGATCTTCGGGGGGAGGTCCCCCTTCGCGATGCGGTCCACATACTCGGCGGCGACGTTGAGCGGGCCGATGACCGCATCCAGGGTCGCGTTGAAACCGCCGATGATCTTGCGGAAGTCGCCCTGGTGCTTGTCGGCATCGGCACGGGTGGCCAGCCGGCCGGCGACGGCCCCCTCCACCAGGAAGTTCGCGTCGGCGATCAGGGCGTTGATGTTGTCGATCGCATTGTTCAGGTTGACCTTCATCTCGTTGAAGTCGCCGTTGTAGTCGTCGGTGATCTTGGGGGGCATGTCCCCCTTGGAGATGCGGTCGACGTATTCGGCAGCCACGTTGAGCGGGCCGATGACCGCATCCAGGGTCTGGTTCATCCCCTCGATGATGCCGCGGAACTCGACCTCGATCTTTTCCGGGTCGCCGCGGGTCGCCAGGTGCCCGCCGACCGCCGCCTCGGTGAGCCGCTCCATCTCCTCGATGAGCGACTTGAGAATCGCGGCAATCTTGCGGGAAAGGAAGACCGCGGTGCCGATGCCGATGGCCATGATGACCACCACCAGGATGACCAGGAACAGAGCCACCTTGTGGTAGGCCTGCCCGATGACCTGCTTCAGGGCGTCCATCCGGTCGTAGCCCACCTTCGCGAAGTTGGCTGCTTTGTCCTCCATGGCGTGGATGGCTTCCTTGTATTCGCCCATCGCCTTGTTGGCCGCCGCGGGATCGCGGTAGGTACCGTCCTTGATCCCCTCAACCACCTTCGGGAACCCGACCAGATATACCTTGGACTCGGAACGCAGGGCCTGAACCACCGCGCGGTCCTTGTCGGTGGCTACCTTGTCCAGGGTATCCAGGCGCTGGTTGAGATGATCTTTCTCCTCCTGCCACTTCTTGTAGTACTCATCGACTTTCTCAGGAGAGGCCATGTTAATGATGGCGTCTTTCTCGAACCGGCGCAGAGCGAGGATGTTGGCGCGAGCGCGGCCCGCATGCTGGGCGATGACGCCATCGGTGTCGAGATTGTGGGCAACCTCCGTGTTGATGTGGCTCATGCCCCAGTACCCGGTCCCCGCAACGATTGCGGTAAGTACCAACAGCACGCCAAACGCCCAACCCAGCCGCCCTGCGATCCTCATGTTGCTGAACATACGGCCTCCTTGTAACCTGGTGCGAATAAAAAAAGATGCCTGAAGATTCATCAACAATCTTCGGCATCTAATTCCAACAACTTAAGAAGAAATGTCACAAGTACGTTACATCCAATATCTGCATTGCTGATTCATTGCATTCAATTTTTCCATAAGTGGCGTCGCCCACAGACTATTTTTGACCTAAACCATCTTTCTATATTCACCTCCAACCTGCTTCAGAATTTTGGTGATCTGCCCCAAAGTGGCATGCCGCACCGTCTCGAGAAGTGCTCCGAACACGTTCCCGCCGTTTCGGGCAACCGCCTCGAGCCGCGCCAGATGGACCGGCGCCTCCTCGACATGTCGAGCCTTGAAATCCCGCACCCGGGCCAACTGGCGTTCCCAGTCGGCCGGATCCGGGCGCACCACCTCGGCCACCGGCGGGTATTTTTGCGGGTCGCCGTCGGCAAGCTCGTGGCTGTTGTACCCGATGATCTTCCGGATCGGACCGCGCCCGCCCGGAGCGTCCCGGCGCCGCTCCCGCTCGTACCGGGCGCTGTTTTCCGCGATGCAGCGCCGCTGGTAGCCGAGTTCCGTCGCCGGCCCCACCCCGCCCAACTGGTCCAGGCGGTCGAACTCGTCGAGCACCTGCGCCTGGACTTCCCGCATGACCTCCCGGAAGGCATAGGAGCCGGACAACAGATTCTGGATGACGAACCCTTCCGCCTCTTCCCGGAGGTAGTTGGCAACCATGGTCGCCTGGCGCACCCATTTCTCCCCCGGGGTGGTCATCGGTTCGTCGGCCGAGTCGACGTGGAGCGAGTTGGTGTTGGCGAGGAGCCCCATCAAGGCATGGTAGCCCTGGCGCAGCGGGTTGAGCGTGTCCCACTCCTCGGCCTGCAGCGCCCGTCCCGAGGTCTGGGTGTGGAACTTGAACCTCTGGGAGCGCGACGGGGCGCCGTAGACGTCGCGCAGGGCGATGGCCCAGATCTTCCGGCAGACCGCGCCGTAGGCGAGCCAGTCCGCCTCGTGGGAGACCCGGAAGAAAAAGGAAAAACTCGGCGCGAAGGCATCGACCGCCATGCCGCGCCCCCGGAAGTTTTCCAGGTAGGTGAAGCCGTTGGCGAGGGTGAAGGCCAGCTCCTGCACCGGGCTCGCCCCGGCCTCCCCGATGTGGTAGCCGGAGATGCTCAGCGAATAGAACTTGTCCACCCCGTTGTCGATGAACCACTGCTGCACGTCCCCCAAAAGCCGGATGGCGAAGTCGGTGGAGAAAATGTTCTCGTTTTGCGCCTGGACCTCTTTGAGGATGTCCGCCTGGACGGTACCCCTCAGTGCGCGGAAAATGCCGCGCCGCAGTTCTTCCCGCTCCAGGGGGGCAAACGGGCTCCGCTCCCGCTCCTGCCGCTCCATCTCCAGCTCGCTTGCGGCGACGAAGTACATGGCGAGGATGACCGGGGCCGGACCGTTGATGGTCATGGAGGTGCTGATCTCGGGGATGGAGAAGCCCTGCAGCACGAGCTTCATGTCCTCCCAGCTGTCGATGGCGACGCCCCCCTCCCCTATTTTGCCGACGCTCCCCGGATCGTCGTCGCTGTCCGCGCCGTACAGGGTGATCCCGTCAAAAGCAATGGAAAGGCGCGGCTTGGGCACCCCGCGGGCAAGGAAATGCAGGCGGCGGTTGGTCTCTTCGGGACCGCGCAGGCCGGCGAACTGCCGGGTGGTCTCGCCGGCGGAGGCGGTGCGGTATGGATAGATGCCGGTGACGAAGGGGAACTCGCCGGGAAGCCCCTCTTCCAGGAGAAACCGGAGCGCTTCGGCACGGTCTTCCGGATCGGGAAGCGCCACCCGGGAGAGCTTGAGGCCGTTGGGGGTGACCACGGTCGGGTCGATCCCCGTCTTGGCGGCGGCCTGGAGGGAGAGTTCGCGCCAGCGCCCGGGCCAGGCATCCAGAAGCCGGGCGCAGTGCGGGTCGAGTCCCGCCCCCGAGGGGTCGCGCCGGATCTGCTGCAGCTGGTCCCGGCTCCAGGCATCGTAGACGCGGACCCGGTCCGCGATTTCGGCAAGATAGGCGCGCCGCCGGTGCGGCACCAGAACGTTTGCCTTGGCATAGGCAAAGATCCCCGCTCCTGCAGGAGCCTCCGGTTCCGGCCAACCCAGCCGCCGGCAGAGGGCGGCAAAGAGCCGCTGGGTCCCCGGGTCCTGGGCGGCCTTGGAAGTGGTCGGATAGAGGGCGTCCGTTTTCCCCAACTCGGCGAGAACCGATCCCATCTCGGCATAGGATGCCTCAGCCCCTTCGAGGTCGACCTTGTTCAGGACCACCAGATCCGCGTCGCGCAGCAGCTGGTCCTTTTGCAGCTGCAAGGCGCTCCCGTACTCCCGGGTCTTCACGTAAAGCAGCAGGTCGGCGTTCAGATGGCCGAGATCCACCCCGGTCTGCCCGGTACCCGGGGTTTCGACCAGGATGAGGTCATAGCCGGCGCCGTCGAAGGCGGCAATCAACCGGGGGAGCTGCGGGGCGATCGGGGCGTAGGCGCTGCCGGTGCCGAGGCTGCGCAACCAGACCCTCTCATGGTAAATGCAGTTCATGCGCACCCGGTCGGCGAGAAACGCGGTCACCGCGCCGCCACCGTCCAGGGACGGGTCGTTGGCGAGGATCGCGAGCCTGCGCTCCGGGAAGGTGGCGAGGAAGTGCCGCACCAGTTCGTCGATGAGGGTGCTCTTGCCGCTGCCGCCATCGCCCGCCACGATGACGACTTTACCCTTCCGCACGGCGGACCCGGAGAAACCGGCCGCATCCAAGGCGCCCGCAGCCGAAATTGCGGTGCCGGCCGCATCCGGGCCGCCGGAAAGGGTCCGGCTCAGCTGCAGGGCGGCGGAATCCGATGCTTGCGGCGGGGGAAACGCTCCGCGGCCCCGGTCGACCCGTTCGATCAGGTCCCGGGCGATCGCGTCGAGCCCCCAGCCCGGACCGTAGATCCGCGCCACACCGCCCGCTTCGAGCGCCGCGGCATCGTCGGGGAGGATGGTCCCTCCCCCGCCGCCGAAGACGAGCGTCCCGAGCCCCTGCGCCGCGAGCCGCTCCACCAGGCGCGGGTAGAACTGCAGATGTCCCCCGTTGTAGGAGCTGACGGCAACGGCATCGGCCCCCTCCTGCAGCGCGGCGGCGACGATCTGGTCGCCGGTCATGTTGAAGCCGAGATAGATGACCTCCACCGGCCGTTCCGCGGCGAGCAGGGCGCGGTTCAGGGCGAGAATGGAAGCGTCGTGCCCGTCAAAGGCGGCGACGGCGGTGACGATGCGCAGGGACCTGGGAGCCATGGTGCGATCCTCTTCACATGCGGTGGTTCAGCAAAGGGGTCTTTGGGCCTAGAGGCGGCGCCCCGGTTGCTGAGGCTATTTTCATGGTAAACGTCGATCTGGACAGCTAATGATACCACAGGGGGAAAAGGTGCAGGTATGGCGGAAAAAGTGAAACGGAGGTGGAGGTAAAAGGTGATTGACTGCACCCGGGAAAGCCGTAAAGGCGAATCCTAAAGGCAAATCCCCCAGCCCCCCCTTTGTCTAAGGGGGGAGATCAAAGGGGGCAATCAAGGCGGCGGGGGAGGACCGGAGCCGTCCTGCTTCAGGCGGCGCCTGGCGGCTCAGCCCCGCGCCGCGGGGGCATCGAGAATTTCCCGGATCCGGCGCAAAAGCGCCTGGGGGTGCACCGGTTTCATGATGATCTCGGCACCGTCGGCGAGTTCGCCGCGGCTTTGGATGACGTCGGCGGTATAGCCACTGGTGAACAGGACCCTGGCCTGGGGTTTGAGCTCCTTGATCCGCTCCCAGGCCTCCTTCCCGTTCATCCCCGGCATGATGATATCCATCAGGACCAGCCGAATCCGGTCTCGATTGCCGGCAAAAAGCTCGATCCCCTCTTTGCCGTCGGAGGCGACGATCACCTCGTAGCCGGAACGGCGCAGCACCTTTTCCACGATCCCCTGTACCGGCGCCTCATCCTCCACCACGAGGATGGTTTCGCTGCCACCGCGTTCCGGGACCGGGACGGCCGGCACTACGCCTGCGGCGACGGCCGGATCGAGCGGGAGAAAGACGCGGTAGGTGGTCCCCTGCCCCGGTTCGCTGTACAGGTGGATGTTACCCCGGTGCTGCTTCACGATGCCGTAGACGATGGACATCCCCAGCCCGGTCCCCTTCCCCACCTCCTTGGTGGTGAAAAACGGCTCGAATACGCGGTTTCGGGTGTCGGCGTCCATCCCGACCCCGGTGTCTGAGACGCAGATGAGCGCATGAGGGCCCGGGGTGCCGCAGCCGTGGGTCTGGACGTATTCTTCGTCCAGGTCGACCAGCTCGGTGGAAATGCCCAGCAGCCCGCCGCGGGGCATGGCATCGCGGGCGTTGGTGGCGAGGTTCATCAGGACCTGCTCGATCATGGCCCGATCGACCTTGCCCACCAGCGGCAGCGCGCTCAATTCGACCTGCAGCGAGACGTCCTCCCCGATCACCCGCGACAGCAGCCCCTTCACCTTGTCGACCACCCCGTTGAGGTCATGGAGTTCGGGGTGCATGGCCTCCTTGCGGCTGAAGGCGAGCAAGCTCCGGGTCAGCGCGGCGGCGCGTTCGGCGGCATCGGCAATCTGGCGGATTTCGTGGCGGTGGGTGCCGTCACCACCGGCGGACATCTCCAAAAGCGCGCAGTAGCCGAGAATCACGGTCAGGATGTTGTTGAAATCGTGCGCCACCCCTCCGGCGAGCTGCCCCACCGCCTCCATCTTCTGGGACTGGCGCAGCTGCGCTTCCAGCGATTTCTGGTCGGTGCGGTCGATGCCGATCCCGGCCACCCCGGTGACCACGTCATCGGCTCCGCGCAAGAGGGTAAGGCTCCACTCGATCACCCGTCGGCTGCCGTCCCGGGTGACAATGGGGTATTCCAGATGCAGCGGCAGGTCACGTTCCAGGAACCGTTGTTCGAATTCGGCACGGCGCAGCGGGGCGCTGTCTTGCGGCACGAACTTCTCGAACCAGTTGCCGTGCAGTACCTCGGCACGCTCCCACCCCACCAGGCGCAGGAAAAAGTCGTTGCAATAGGTGATCCTCCCATGCTGATCGAGGGTGACTGCGGCGAGGTTGATGCTCTCCAGCATGTCACGGAAGCGCCGTTCCGAGAGCTGCTGCAGCTCTTCGGCCCGACGCAGTTCGGCGACGGTCTTCGCCCTCTCCTTGAGTTCCACCTTGAGCAGATGGTTGGCGCGGGAGAGTTCCGCAGTCCGCTGGACCACCCGGAGCTCCAGTTCTTCCTTGGCGGCGCGCAGCTGGTCGCGTGCCTCCCCTTCCTGGGCCCACTTGACCAGGACCAGGCGGGCCAGGACCACGGTCACCAGGGTGAAGGTGAGCACCAAAAGCGCGGTCAACCGCACGATGTTCCACCAGCTGGCAAGAAAATCGCGGTTGGCGACCCCTACGGCGATGTAGAGGGGGTAGTCGCCGATCCGATGGTAGGAGACGACCTTTTCCTCCCCTTCCCAGCTGAAGCGGGTGTAAAAGGTCGCCGAACGCAGGCCGGCCCGGAAGCGGGACCGGAATTCGGGGGAGAGGACCCGGTTGCCGACGGCACTGCCGATCCCGCTGAGCTCGGGATACCGGGCGATGATCGCCATCTCCCGGTCCCGCAGGCTGATGCCGCCGTGGGGACCGACGTCGAGGGTGGAAAACCGGCTGACGAAGTTGGTCAAGGGAATGGTGGCAAGGACGATGCCGTAAAAGGTGCCGTCGGGAGCATCGATCCGGCGGGCAAGATTGAGGGTCCACTTTTGGGAAACGCGGCCGATCAGCGGCCGCGCGAAGATCATTTCGGCGCCGGGGTTCTCGCGCAGGTGCCGGAAGTAATCCCGATCGGCGATGTTGACGTTGCCGCGGGGAAGTGCGTTCCCATAGCGGATCGCGCCGGATTTGTCGACCACCCGCAGCCCTTCGACCTCGGGAAGCCGGGACCGCACCCGGGCCAGAAAAGGGTTCAACTCTCCCGGAATCGGGACGCCGTCTTTGCGTTGCTCCCTGCCGCACTCGTCGACAACACTTTGCAACGAGACGTCGATTCTCTCGAACAGGCCGGACAAATCGCGGTCGAGCAGTTGGGCCAGGTTCTGAGCCGCAACCCGGGCCCGATCCTCACGGTCGAGCCGGCTTTGCACCAGCGCCATACCGGCGACCGCCCAAGCAAAGACGTTGATGACGAAAATCCCGGCGATCAGCCTGAAGGCAAGGCTAAAGCGGGATTCCCGGATAAATCGAAAGGGCATGGCGACTCCGAACCGACTCGCAGCTTTCTTCTCTAAGGGGACCGGATTTCCCTAAAAATCGCTTTCCCCGTTTCTCAGCAGCGGAGGTCGGCGCTCCCCCGGTACACATCGGCCAGCAACCGGGAGGCCTGCTCCGGCGCAATCAGATTGCTTCCAAGCAGCAGCTCCACGAGCCGGGCCAAGCGCACCGGTTTCACCAGGAGGTCGGTGCATCCCCCGTAGTAGTAGGCACCGACCATCTCCCGCGGCGACAGGCAATCGGCGAGGATCACGATCGGCACTTCAGCAGCGCCGAAGCGCTGTTCGGCATGCCGAACGGCCTGTATCACCCCCAGCCAATCCTGCCCCGGCAGCTTCATGCCGAGAAAAAAGAGGTCATAGCCCTGCTGCTCATGGAGCGATGTAAGGTGAGCGGTCACCGCATCGGCTCCGTTGTCCGCAAGATGGCACTCCCCGAAGCGGGCCAACAGCTGCAACAGGTCGGCGCGGGCCGAGCCGTCTCCCTCGGCCACAAGAAATCTCATCGAATTCGACCTCTACTCCCCACTTATTTCCGAATCGCCTCAGCCGGGCCGGGTGCGGCCCCGGTAGCTTCAAAAACGCGCTGGCGAAAATCGGGCGGCGTCAGGCACCGGCTCCCCTGGGCCCAGGCATCAACGAGATCGCAGATCACGTCGGTCCCTTCCAGGAGCAGTTCCAGCGTTTCTCCGTCCATCCGGCGGTGTTCCCAGCGCAACCTGGCTACCACCTGCTCCAGCGAAAGACCGATGGACTCCAGCTCGGCCAACCGGAACTGGCGTGCCGTGCCGGCAACCGTATGGAAGCCGCGGAAAAGCGATTTCATGCGCATCTCGTCGCAGCCGGCGGGGCACAGGGCGACGAGGTCGTCGCGGACCTTTTCCACCACGTCCCGCACCTCCTGGCACAGCTCGCTCTTCCATTTGTCGAGTTCGGGCATGGTTCATCCCTTTACGGCGCCGGACGGGCAGACTCCCTGGTATTCAGGTCAACAAACGCCCCCTCTCTCCGGAGAGGTCGGGGCGGGTCACTCCCCTTCTGACTACCCGTTGCAGGCCTCGTCCAGCTCCGGCTCGTCACCGGTGAGGCCCACGTCCTCCAGGCAGAAGATCCGGTCCACGTCGAGGATCATGATGAACTGGTCGTCGTGGCGCCCCATCCCCAGGATGAAATCCTTGTTCAGTTTGGTCCCCAGCCGCGGCGCCGGCTCGATCTGGTCCGGTTCAATGTCCAGGACTTCCTGAACCGCGTCGGTCAGCACCCCCACCACGGCACCTTCCTGCAGTTCGACGACCACGATGCAGCTGTTCACGGTGTTCTCGGTCTGACTCATCCCGAATTTGAGCCGCAGATCCAGCACCGGAACCACGCTGCCGCGCAGGTTGATCACCCCCCGCATGTAGGGAGGAGTCTGCGGCACCTTGGTCACGGTGGTGAAGTCGAGGATTTCCCTTACCTGCGCCACGTTCATCGCGAAAGTCTCTTCCGCGAGTCGAAAGCTCAGGTATTGATTGCTTTCATTCATTGCGCGTTCACTCATGGCCCGCCTCCTGGGCTTCCCCCCAGAGGGGGACTGGCACCTGCGGAGCCAGTCCCCTTCCAAGACGAGAGCCGTTTCAGGTTGGGCTCCCTCCTTGGAGGGGGACTGGCACCTGCGGAGCCAGTCCCCTTCCAAGGAGGGAGCCTTTTCACGTTAGTAGCGTTCGAAGCAGGAATCCAGCGTCTCTTCGTTCATCGCCAGGGCATGTCCGCCGGCAACCGGTTCGGTGACCACGATCTGCTTCAACTGGGCTACCGGGCGCTGCTTCTTCTCGATGGACTTCTTGGCGCCCGCGGTCCGGGCCGGGCCGGCGTCTTTGACCTTGAAGAAGGAGATGGTCGACTGCAGCTGCTCGGCCTGGCTGGAGAGCTCTTCCGAGGTGGAGGACATCTCCTCGGCCGCCCCGGCATTTTGCTGGATAACCTGGTCGAGCTGCTGGATGGCGCGGTTGATCTGGGTGGCCCCGGAATCCTGCTCGCGGGAAGCGGCCGCGATCTCCTGGACCAGCTCAGCGGTGCGCTGGATGTCGGGAACGATGTGGGTGAGCATCTCCCCGGCCCGCTCCGCAACGTCGACGCTGGAAACGGAGAGCTCGCTGATCTCGCCGGCCGCGGCCTGGCTCCGCTCGGCAAGCTTTCTGACCTCGCTCGCCACGACCGCGAACCCCTTGCCGTGCTCCCCGGCCCGGGCCGCCTCGATCGCCGCGTTCAAGGCCAGCATGTTGGTCTGCCGGGCGATCTCCTCGATGATGTTGATCTTGCCGGCAATCTCCCGCATCGCCTCGACGGTCTGGGCGACCGCCTTGCCACCCTCCTGGGCATCCGCCGCGGACTTGGTGGCGATCTTCTCGGTCTGCAGGGCGTTGTCGGCGTTTTGCTTGATGTTGGAGGACATCTGCTCCATGGAGGAGGAGGCCTCTTCGGCGGCCGACGCCTGTTCGGTCGCCCCCTGCGAGAGGTTCTCCGCTCCGGAGCTCATCTCCTGGGCTCCCTGCGCCACGTTCTCCGCGGCCGACTTCACCTCGGTCACGATGGAGGAGAGTTGGGCAACCATGTTCGCCATGGCCCGCATCAGCTCATCCTGCGGCGAACGCTCCTTCACGTCGATCAGGAGGTTCCCGTCGGCGATCTCCTGCGCGGCGTGGGTGATGGTCTGCATCGCGGCGATCAGGACGTTCAGGTTGGTCTTGATGATGTTGTACTGCCCCTTGTATTCGGCAGTGATGGTCGGCGGGATATCTCCCTTGCTGATCCGGTCCACGTAGGTCGCGGTGACCATGAGCGGGTCGACGATGTTGGTGACCGTATCGTTCACCCCGACAACCAGCTTGTTCCACCCGCCGACGAAGAGCGAGGCATCGGCGCGGCGGTCCAGTTCGCCATCGGCGGCGGCCCGGATCAGGAGGTCGGTCTGGGCCAAAAGGTCGTTCATCATCTTGACCATGTTGTTCAGGTTGTTCTTGATGACGTTGTACTGCCCCTTGTATTCCGTGACGATGGTCGGCGGGATGACCCCTTTAGCCACTTGGTCAACATAGTCGCCGGTTACCATGAGCGGGTTGACGATGTTACTCACGGTGTCGTTGACCCCGACCACCAGTTCTTTCCACCCCCCCACGAAGAGTGAAGCATCTGCCCGGCGGTCCAGTTCGCCGTCGGCAGCCGCCTTGATCAGGATGTCGGTCTGGGCGAGCAGGTCGGCCATCATCTTGACCATGTTGTTCAGGTTGGTCTTGATGACGTTGTATTCCCCTTTGTACTCGGTGGTGATCGCCGGCGGAATGACCCCCTTGGCGACCTGGTCCACGTAATCTGCGGTGACCATGAGCGGATTCACGATGTTGGTGACGATGTTATTGACCCCGACCACGAGTTCCTTCCAGCCGCCGACGAAGAGTTCGGCATTGGCACGCTGGTCGAGGTTGCCGTCGGCCGCGGCCCGTACCACGCGGTTGGCCTGGTCGAGGAGGTTGTTCATGGTGTCGATGCAGTTGTTAAGGTTGAGCTTGATCTCGTTGAAATCGCCGTGGTAGGTGTCGGTGATCATGGGGGGGATGTCCCCCTTGCTGATCCGGTCGACGTATTCCGCGGTTACGTTGATCGGCCGCACGAAGGCATCGACGAGTTCGTTCACGCCGCCGACCAGTTTGCCCCAGCCGCCGGCGAAGGCCGCCGAGTTGCCCCGGACGTCGAGCTTGCCCTCCCGGGTCGCCTGCACCAGTTGGTCCGTTTCGTCCAAAAGTCCCCGCATGGTGTCAATGCAGTTGTTGAGGTTGAGTTTGATCTCGTTGAAGTCACCGCTGTAGCTGTCGGTGATCTTCGGCGGGATGTCCCCCTTGGAAATCCGGTCCACGTACTCGGCGGCGACGTTCAGCGGCCCGATGACCG
The DNA here is from genome assembly GCF_016458275.1 of Geomesophilobacter sediminis. Classification (GTDB taxonomy): domain Bacteria; phylum Desulfobacterota; class Desulfuromonadia; order Geobacterales; family Geobacteraceae; genus Geomesophilobacter; species Geomesophilobacter sediminis. Next base: position 38,092 of record NZ_JAEMHM010000003.1, on the reverse strand, counting down.
CGTCGAGGGTCTCGTTCACGCCGACGACGATCTTCTGGAAATCCCCCTGGTGGCGCGTGGCGTCGGCACGGGTCGCCAGGCGCCCTTCGATGGCCGCCTGGGAAAGCATGTTGGCGTCGGCGATGAGGGCCTTGAGGTTCGCGCGGACCTGTTCGATGGTCTCGTTGATGAAGGCCTTCTTCCCGGGGAACTTCTCGAGTTCCGCCTCGAAATTGCCGCGACCGAATTCGGCGAGGCAGGCCATCGCCTTCTTCTTCACCGAGATGTGCCCCCCGACCATGCCGTTGATCCCTTTGGCCATGGTGTGGTAGGCCCCCTGGTAGTTCTCCGCCGGGATGACGACGTCGATATCGCCGGCATCATGCTGCGAGCTCATCCGGTTCATGTCGGTAATCAGCCCGTTCAGGGTGTCGATGCACTGGTTCAGGTTGACCTTGACCTCGTTGAAGTCGCCGTTGTAGTGATCGGTGATCTTGGGGGGGATGTCCCCCTTGGAGATCCGGTCCACGTATTCCGCGGCGATGTTCAGCGGCCCGATGACCGAATCGAGGGTATCGTTCACCCCTACCACGATCTTCTTGAACTCGCCTTCATGCCGGCTGCTGTCGGCACGGGTGGCCAAATGCCCTTCCCGGGCGGCGTTGGCCAAAAGGCTCGCGTCTTCGGCCAGGGCCTTCACCTTTCCGGTCATCGCCTTCATGGCGGTCAAAAGCTCGCCGGACTCGTCGTGGGATTCGACCACGATTTCCATGGAGAGATCGCCCGAAGCCACCCGGTTGGCAGCCTCCACCGCTTTACCCAACGGCTTGGTGATCGCCTTTTGCAAGAGGGTCGCGATCAGCATGGCCAGGACCACCGAAAGGAAGCCGCCGCCGATCAGGACCAGCTTGGTGTTGCTTTGCTTCGCCTCGGCGGCCGCGATCCTCTGACCGAGCAGGGATTGCTCTTCCTTCTGCATCTCCGCGATGATGCCGCGCATCGCGTCCATCTGCTTTTTCCCCTTGGCCGCCTCGACGGTTTTCACCACCTGGTCCAGGGAACCGCGCCCCTCTGCGACCTGGCGCCGCAGCGCCAAAAGGGGCTCGACGTCGATCTGCATCCACTCGCCCCGCATCGCTTCGAGCTTGGCCAGCCGCTCCTGCTGCTTCGGGTTGTCGGCAGTCAGTTTCTTCGCTTCTTCGATGTCCTTGGCGATGGCGGCCTTTCCGGCCTGCAGCGGCTCGAGGAACTTGTCGTTACCGGTGATGGCGAAGCCGCGCTCCCCGGTCTCGATGTTGATGAGCGAGGTGAGGATGTCGGCGGTCTGGTCCAGCACCTGGTAGGTGTGGATGTTCATCTGGTTCGCCTTCCCCAGGCTGGAGAAATTGAGGTAGGCGATGGCAATGAGCAGCAAAACGATCACGTTTACCGCGGCAAAGCCGACGTAGAGCTTCTTCCCGATCTTCATGTTGGCCAGAAAATTCATGTAGTCCCCCTTGCTCGTTTGCTTCGGCTGGTTTGGAGCCACGCGTGCTGCTAACCGCCGCGGTCCCTCTCGGAGTTGCGTTGCCTGCGGCGCATCCGCCTCCGTTGGTAGCGGATGGCCATGGTCAAATCTTCTTGAAGAGCTGCGCGTCGGGGGCCACCTGGGTGAAAAGGTGGGCCACCTCCTTGGGCAGCTTCTGGGTGTTTTCGTTGATCAGGAAAGCGCCCGGCGCCAGTGCCTTGTGGAACATCTTGAACACCTCGATGCGCTGCTCGTAGGAGAAATGGAGCAGCACGTTCTTGCAGACCACGAGGCAATATTCGACGCCGATCGGCTCCAGGGAGAGGAGATCGTGGTAGCGGAATTGGACCCGGCCGCGCAGCTCCTCGACCACCCGGAACATCCCCTGTTCCTCGGCCGGCTCGAAATACTTTTCGAAATACTCCGCCGGCATGCGCCGCAGCTCGTCATAGGGGTAGACGGCCCGGGTGACCACGTCGCCGAAGTGGTTGGCGCTGTCGTGGTCGGTGGCGTCGATGCGCAGGTTCTTGAACCCGAACCGGTTCATCCGCTCCGCCAGGATGATCGCCAGGGTGTAGGTTTCCTGCCCCTGGGCGCAACCGGCATCCCAGACCTTGATCCGGCTCCGCCCGCTGGCGTAGGGGATCATTTCGTCCACCGCCCGCTCCAGAGGGGGCTGGTCCCGCATGAAAAAGGTGAAGGCCATGAATCGGAACTCCTTTACTTTCCGCTAACCTCCCACCGCCGTGAGAGGAAATTACGCGGCTTCGTTCTCCACGCTCTGCACGATCTGGGGGAGATCCAGGATCAGCGCCACCGCGCCGTCGCCCAAGATGGTGGCGCCGGAGACACCGCGCACGTCCTTGTAGGCCGGCCCCAGCGACTTGATCACCGTCTGGTGCTCCCCGATCACGTAGTCGACCACCAGACCGACCTGCATCCCGTCCATTTCCACGATGACGATCTGTTCGATGTCGGGGCGTTTGCCGGCAAGGCCGAAGCGCTCCCGGATCGGGATGAACGGGATCATCCGCCCCCGGACGTTCACCATGTCCCGGCCGTGGCAGCGCTCCCGGTCCTCCTTCGGGAAAAGGACGCACTGGTCGACCAAGGAGAGCGGCAAAAGGTACCGGTTGCCGCCGATCATGACCATGAGGCTTTCGATGATGGCCGGGGTGAGCGGGATCCGGATCGAGATGAGCGTTCCCTCGCCACGGCGGCTGTCGATTTCGATGCTGCCGCGCAGCGCCTCGATGGACCGCTTCACGACGTCCATGCCGACTCCGCGCCCGGAGACGCTGGTCACCTGCTTGGCAGTGGAGAACCCGGGGGCGAAGATCTGCCCGAAGATCTCCTTCTCGGATAGCTCGGCGTTGGCCGGGATCAGCCCCCGCTCGACCGCCTTGGCCCGGATCGCCTCCCGGTCCAGCCCGGCGCCGTCGTCCTTGATGCTCAAGATGACGCTGTCGCCGGCGTGCTGCGCGGCGAGGTGCACCGTCCCCTGGCGCGGCTTGCCGCCGGCGGCCCGCACCTCGGGAAGCTCGATGCCGTGGTCGATGCTGTTGCGCAAAAGATGCACCAGCGGGTCGTTGAGCTTTTCGATCACCGTCTTGTCGAGCTCGGTATCCGCCCCCGCCGTGGTCATCTCGATCTCCTTGCCGAGCTCCGCGGAAAGGTCCCGGACCAGCCGCTTGAACTTGCTGAAGGTGCTGCCGATCGGGAGCATCCTGATGTTCAGCGCGATGTCGCGCAGCTCCCCGGTCAGCCGTTCCACCTCCTCGGCGATCGCCTTGAACTTCGGATCGCGCCGCTCCACGGCGGTCTGGGTGAAGCGGGCCTGCACCGTCACCATCTCCCCGACCAGGTTCACCAAGAGGTCCAGCTTGTCGGCGGGCACCCGGATGCTGGCGGCGCTCTCCTGTTTCTGCCGCTCTTCCCGCTGCTGTTTCACATGCTGCTGCTCGACCAGGGCCGCGGTCACCGCTTCCGGGTGAACCCCCTTCTCGATCGCCAGCGTCCCGATCCGTTTCTGGCTGGCGAGGATCTCCGCCAGGGCATCGGGGGCGAGCTCCCCCTTCTCCACCAGGATCTCGCCGAGCTTCTTGTACCCCCCCGAGGCGCTGCCGTCGTCGATCACCTCGATCTTGAGCTCGCACACATCCTCGGCAAAGACGAAGACGTCCCGGATCGCCTCGATGCCGCGGTCGGTGGTAAGGACCACGTGCCACGCCACGTAGCAGTGCTCCGGATCGATCTCATCGATGGCCGGGACCCGTCCCAACTGCGCCACGGCCTGGCACGGACCGAGCTCGCGCAGTTCGTTGAGCAGCGCGAGCGGGTTGGTCCCCGAAGCGAAGATCTCGGCAACCGGAGTGACGAGGATGCGGTAGGTCACGGCGACCGGCTCCGTTTCCCCGCCGTGCGCCGCCGCAGCGGCCGTCACCCCGGGAGCGTCGCGGTCCCCCTTGCCGGAAAGTTCGCGCAGCCCCGCAACGATCCGTACCGACTCGGCCGCATCGACCGGGGTACCGTGCTCCGAGGCGGCGAGCATCGCCTTGATCTGGTCCCGGGCCGCCAGGGTCAGGGTGACCAGTTGGCTGCTCACCGCCATCTGGCCGTTGCGCACCTGGTCGAAGACGGTCTCCACCTCGTGGGTGAACCCCGCGATGTCGTCGAAGCCGAACATCGCGCCGGACCCCTTGATGGTGTGCATCACCCGAAAGACCCGCCCGATGAGATCGGCATCCTCGGGATGGTCTTCCAGTTCGAGCAGCGAACTCTCCAGTTCCGCCAGGTATTCGTAAGCCTCCTCTCGGTAGGCCTGTACGTGGACGTCCATCACCATCGGAGCTCTCCCGGTCCGGCTGCGGCACCGGAAACCATTTCCCAGAGGCACCCGAGTTCGCCCCCCCTGCCACAGCCGTTGCGGTGGAAGCCGGCCGCCTCGACCGCCTGCCGGACCGCGCCGTTATCGCCTCCGGCAATCAGCGCTCTTTTCCCGGCATCCCGGGCGGAGCGGTGCAGGGAACAGAGAACCTGCAGTCCGATGAGATCCAACTCGGTCACCCCGGCCAGGTCAACGGTCACCTCCGCAGCAGCGTCGAGCGCCTCGACAAGTGCCTCCTTGGCGGCAGCCCCATTGACGATGGCAAGCGGCCCCACAAAGGTCACCACCCGTTCCTGAGCGGCGGCGTCCCGGCTTGCTTGAGTCGTGGCAAATTCTGTCATAGGGCAGCTCCTGTTAAAAGAGGGCGTGAACCGGTGCTTCAGCGTCGGTTACGTCACAAGTAGTAACAAGGTACGTGCCACCCATAGAAAGATTGGAGATTTATAAGTATACGAAGACGGGCAATGAGCATAATCCGGCAGCGGCGCCAGATTACGTTAACTCTCATTGATGATAAATAACAATTTCCGTGCGGGATTTAGATGGACGGGGGTTGGGCGGCAGGGAGGGGGGAATGTGACATGTCACACTGTTGGGTACCCAACAGTGTGACATGTCACAACTTGCTAGAAGCTTTCCAGGATTTCGTACTCTTCCATTTTTCGGTAGATGGTGCGGCGGTCTACCCCGAGCAGGCGGGCGGCTTTGGATTTGTTCCACCCGGCCTTTTCCAGGGCCCAGACGACGTCGTCCCGGCCGTGGCGGCTGCGGGCGCCGCTCCCCCCGGAGCGGACCGCAAGTTCGGCGGGAAGGTCTTTCAGCCCGATCGTCTCTCCGGCGGCGACCACGAAGGCGTGTTCGATGACGTGCTCCAGTTCCCGCACGTTCCCGGGCCAAGGGTGCGCCGTCAGGAGGTCCATCACCTCCTTGGTCACCCCGACCACGGAGCGCTTGAGCTCCCGGTTGAACTTGGCGACGAAGTGCTCCACCAGCAGGGGGAGGTCCTCCTTGCGCTGCCGCAGGGTGGGGAGGGTCAGGTACACCACCTTCAACCGGTAGTAGAGATCCTCGCGGAAGGCTCCCTGGCGCACCTTCTCCCGAAGGTCCTGGTTGGTCGCCGCGATGACCCGGACGTCCACCTTGACGGTGCGGGTATCCCCCACCCGTTCGAACTCCTTCTCCTGGAGGACCCGGAGCAGCCGCACCTGGAGGGTCGGGGTGATGTCACCGATTTCGTCGAGGAAGATGGTCCCGCCGTTGGCGGCCTGGAACCGGCCGGTGCGGTCGGTGACGGCACCGGTGAAGGCCCCCTTCACGTGGCCGAACAGCTCGCTCTCCAAAAGGTTTTCACTCAGGGCGGCGCAGTTCACCCGGACAAAGGGGCGGTCCCGGCGGACCCCTTCATGGTGCAGGGCGTGGGCGACCAGCTCCTTGCCGGTGCCGCTTTCGCCCGAGATGAGGACCGTGGTGGGAAGATCGGACAACCCTTCGACCATCCGGTAGAGGTGCTGCATCGGCTGGGTCTTGCCGACCAGGCGGTGAAAGCTCGTCACCTCCACGCGCTCTTTTTCGATCTCGGCCATGCGCGTGTCGTCCCGGACCACCAGGACGGTCCCCTGGAACTCGCGCTGGCGCCCCAAAAGCGGGGTGATGGTGACGGTGACCACCTTCGCGCTGCAGCCGGTCCGGCTGCAGCCGATCCGGAAATGGACCGCCGGCTCCCGGCTGTTCAGCACCTCCTGGACCAGGGGGATGCAGACCCTCCCGCAGCCGTTGGGGGCTTCGGTAAGGAGCGCTCCCCGGCTCGCGTCGCCCAGGCCGCAAAGGTTATGGGCCGCATCGTTCAGCTCCATGATACGCAGTTCCGGATCCAGGGTGATGATGGCGTCGTTGACGCTGCGGAAGATCCCCTCGAGGTGGGACCGGTAGCGTTCCTTCTCTTCGATGGCCTGCTTGTGCTGCAGCGCCATGCGCGCCACCCGGAGCAGGGTATCGGATTTGAACGGCTTGGGGAGGTAGTCGAAAGCGCCCAGCCGCACCGCTTCCAGCGCCGTCTCCATGTGGGGTTGCCCGGTCATGAACACGAAGTGCGGCCCGGTGTCCGTGGTGCGGATCTCGCGCAGGATGTCCACCCCGGTCTTTCCCCCCAGGAAGATATCCGAGATGATCAGGTCGTAGCTTTGCTCACGGATAAGCTCCAAGGCGGAGTCGAAGTCATCGGCTGTGTCGGCGTGGTACCCCTCGTCTTCAAGCAGGTTGCGGAAGGTGAAGCGAACACTCTCTTCGTCGTCGATGATGAGGATTCTACTTGGCATCTGTACTCCATTGGGGCAAGAGGAAGCTGACCGTGGTCCATTCTCCTTCGAGGCTACTGATTTCCAGGCGGCCGCCGTGATCGGCGATGATGGAATTGGTGACGCTCAACCCGAGTCCGGTCCCGACCCCGCTCGGTTTGGTGGTGAAGAAGGGGCTCAGCACCTTGTGCCGGATCTGTTTCGGAATGCCGTTCCCCTGGTCGGTAACCGACACCTTCAGCCAGCAGGTCTCCGCATCCGGAACCGAGCCGAGAAAGACGGAGACGGTTTTGCGGGAATCGATCTCCGGGTATTTCTGGTTCAGGCTGTACCTGGCGTTGCTGACCAGGTTGAGGATCACCTGGACGATCTGCTGCGGGTCGGCGAGGATCGCCGGCAGATTCCCCTCGTCGTCCACGAAGACCCGGATGTTGTCCTTTCTCAGCTGGGACTTGCACAGGGTCAGCGCTTCGTCGAGGATTTCCCGGATCCGGACCGGGGTCTTCCCCCGCTCGCGGTTGCGGGAAAAATCGAGCAGAGCCCGGACGATGTGGGCGATCCGCTCGCTCTCCTTGATGATGCGGGAGCAGATATCTATGATCCGCCCTTCCTCGGGAAACTTCCGGATCAGGTGTTCGGCGTAGTTCAAAATCCCGTGGGTGGGGTTGTTGATCTCGTGGGCCACCCCGGCCGCCAGTTCCCCAAGCGAAGCCAGATGACCGTTGCGGACCACCTGTTCCTGCTGCCGGACCCGCGAGGTGACGTCGGAGCCGACCTTGAGGACGCTCTGCACCTCGCCTCGGTGGTCGAGGATCGGGTAACAGCGGATTTCCCAGATCTCCCCGTGGCGCAGGATCTGATCGGAGACGGGGACCGCGGTGGCAAAGCAGCTGCGGACCAGGTCGCGAACCGGGTCGGAGATGTGCGCCGTCGCCGTGGCGTCGGTAAAATCCGGCGCCCCGCCCAGTTGAACGCCCCCCCGGTTGGCCCAGATGATCTGCCGGTCCCGGCCGAAGAGGATGAGGCTCTCCTGCACGGCATCCAGGATCCCCTTGAGTTCCGAATTCACCCGGCGCAGCTCCCGCTCGCTGTCCGAAAGGGCCTGTTCGCTGCGGATGCGCGCCGAGAGCGACTCCTCGACGGTGGTCAGGGTGCGCATCAGGTCGGCGTTGAGCTCCTGCTGTTTCCGTTCGCTCTCCTTGAGGGCCTTTTGTGCCTCGATCTCGTCGGTGACGTCGAGGGCCATGCTGATGAAACCGACCAGCCGCTGGTCGGCGTCGCGCAACATGGTGTTGTGCCACTCGCAGGAGATCAGCCGTCCGTCTTTGGTCCGGTTCGAGTTGAAGGCGGTCACCGGTGCATCGCTTGCGCGCAGGGCCGCTTCGATGCCGGAGACATACTCCCGGTCCGCCTCCGGCACCAGAAAATCGTACGGGGACCGCCCCAGGACCTCTTCCTTGCTGAATCCGAAGATCCGCTGCGCCGCCTGGTTCCAGTAGGTGATCCGGAAATCGGGACCGGAGAGAATGCAGCCGACCGGCATCCGCTCCAGCACCTTCTGCAGCTTGTCGGTCAGGAGGTCCCGCTCCCGCCGCATCAGGCGCTCGGTGAACGCCTGCTTCTTCTGTTCGCTGATGTCGTAGCAGCTTCCGAGGTAGCCGGCGTAGTTCCCGTCCAGGTCCCGGTAGGGGGTTCCCCGGTCGACGATCCAGCGATAGGTGCCGTCCCGATGCCGCAGCCGGTATTCCATCTCGAACGGGACCCGCTTGGCGAACGCCCCGAGGTAGGTATCCCGGCAGAGGTCCAGGTCGGCTGGGTGCACCCCCTGCAGCCAGCCGTCCCCGATCTCCTCCTCCAGGGTTCGGCCGGTGAAGGCAAGCCAGGTGGCATTGAAATAGTTACACCGGGCGTCGGTCCCGGAGCGCCAAACCAGAGCGGGAAAATGTTCGAAGAGTTGCAGGTACTGGTCCCGCGAGCGGAGCAGCTCGGTCTCGATCCGTTTCGCTTCGGTAAGATCGCGGGTGATGATGCCGACGTAGAGAGGGGTGCCGTTGGCCTCCTTGATCAAAAAGGCGGTCACCTCGACAGGGAAAGAGACCCCGGTGCGGATGTTGCGAAAGGAAGATTCGAAACGCTGGACCCCCTGCTCGAGCAGCGACAGGTACAGTCCCTTGTCCAAATGGTGCCGGTGCGTTTCCGAGAAAAAATCCAGGATATTCCTTCCCGCAGCATCCTGCCTTCCGGCAAGCCCCACCATATCGAGGGCGGCATTGTTGAGGTAGCTGATCTCCCCGTCCAGGGTCGCCACCCCGACGAAGTCCCGGCCCATCTCCAGCAGTCGGGCCAGTTTCAGCCGCTCCACCTCGGCTACCTTCTGTTCGGAAACCTCCGACATGACCCCGAGCACCCGCTGCACCTGTCCCGACGCGTCGGCCAGCGACACCCCCTTGTCGACCATGGGGAGGTAGCTCCCGGCGCGGTTCCGGTAGCGGTACTCGAGTTCATAGGACTGCGGGAGATCGAGGATCTCACCCACCCGCTCGGCAACCCGGCCCCGATCGTCAGGGTGAATACCCTGCAGCCACGCGGCATGGTCGAAGGCGCAAAACACCTCTTCGCGGTAGCCCAAAACCGATTCGCTGGCACCGGCCCATTCCACATTCCCGGTGGCGACATCGAAGTCGTAGACCAGAAGCCGGGTCTTTTCCAGGAAGACGCGCCGCTGCTCGGCACGCCGCTGGATGAAAGCGCACTGGGCCTCGCGTTCGGCCAACGCCCGCCGCAACTCGTCGTTTTCCCGTTCCAGGGCGGCCAGGCGCTGTTGGAGCAGGGCCGGATCCTCATTGGGGATGTCAGGGAGGGTTTCCCCCGGGATCGACGGGTCGGGGAGCCCGGAAGCTGACGGAACGCGAGCCGCGGGGTTGGGGGCGGTCATCCTCTCAGAGCACTCCAGGCATGAAGGGTCAGACAGTGGCGTGAATGGTGATCGTTACGCAAATCGAGTTAAGTTCTCCTCAGATAACTCTGAAAGCATAACGAGAAGCTCGCGCCCTTGTCTGTAAGGAAAGCTCGACAAGGTAGATTATTTTAATTTAATTTCCCACCGGGATAATCCGGTGCAAAATGGCGAACTTCACCAGGGCGGGGAGGTTGTTGATGCCGAGTTTGAGCATGAGCCGGCTCCGGTAGGTCTCGACGGTCTTCGGGGAGAGGGAAAGCATTTCACCGATTTCGGCGCTGGTGCGACCTTCGACCACCAGTTGCAGGACTTCGAGCTCGCGGGGGCTCAGGGATTCCAGCGGGTTACCGGAGGCACGTCCCCTGCCGGTCCCCTCCTGCCCGGCGGCCGGAGCTTCGACTCCCTCGCCGTAGTACAGTTCGCCCCGCACCACACCGCGGATCGCCTGCACCAGTTCTTCCCCGGCCGACTCCTTGAGGAGGTAGCCGCGGGCTCCGGCGCGCAGCGCCTGGACGATGTGCGCCTTGGAATGGTGCATGGAAAGGATGATGATCATGACCTCGGGGCTGCGGCCGTGGATGAGCCGGGTCGCCTCGATGCCGTTCATCCCGGGCATGGCAAGATCCATCACGATCACCTGGGGATGGAGGGTGGCCGCCTTCTCGACCGCCTCACCGCCGTCCCGGGCTTCACCGATCACGATCATGTCCTCGCGATTTTCCAGGATCAGTTTCAGCCCCTCACGGATGATGGCGTGATCGTCGGCAACCAGGATCTTTATCGGCACGTCGTTACCCATTACTCCTCCTTCAGTTCTATTTCCGCGACGACCGTGGTGCCCGCCCCCGGAGTGGTACTCAACACGAGGGAGCCGCCCACCGCCTCCATCCGTTCCCTCATGATGGTGAGCCCGAAGCCGCTGCCCAGTTGGGGGTCCCAGGAGCGTTGCGGATCGAACCCGATCCCATCATCGGAGATGCACATCCGGGCGGCGCGGTCCAACCGCGCCAGGGTGATGGTGGCGGAACTGTCCCCGGCATGTTTCCAAACGTTGTTCAACGCCTCCTGCAGCACCCGGAAAAGGGCGAGTTCGCGCCGACTCTCCAGCCGAGGGAAGTCGGTCCCGGCGTCCACCCTTACCGCCAGTCCGGTGCGGGCCGAAAACTCATCCACATACCAGACCAGCGCCTCCTGAAAGCCGCGTTCGTCGAGGACCGGAGGGCGCAGCTCCGACATGATGCTCCGCACCGAGCGGTGGATCTGCCCGAGCAGTCGCCGGGTATCCTCCAGGCGCACCCCGATCTGCATCCGGGTCTCCTCGGAGAGCGATTTGCCGATGATGGAGAGGTTCATGCCGACGGCGGTGAGGTCGCGCCCGATCTCGTCGTGGAGGTCGGCCGCCAGCCGCTTGCGCAGATCCTCCTTCACCTCGATGAGCCGGTGCGCGTAACTGCGCAGGGTCTGCTCGGCGTTGCGCTGGTCGGTATTGTCGACGAGAAAGGCCGCGATCATGCGATCGGAAAGCTTCTCGGCGTGCACCGAAACCCAGAGCACCCGTCCCGACCCGGTCACCAGACGGTACTGTCCGGCCAGATGTCCTTGCTGGAAGACCCGCAGGAAATCCTGCTGCACCATGTCGCGGTCCTCTTCCGGTACCAGATCGAGGATGGTCATCCCGGGCAAGACGTTGCGGTCGCGGCCGAGCAGTTCGGCGGCGGCGGGATTCACCTCGGCGATCATGCCGTCCCGGTCGGCGACCACCACCGGCACCGGGGCGCTTTCCCGGTAACGCAGCAGCATGGATTCGCTTTCCCGCCGTGATTGCTGGGCCGCCTCGAGCTGCCGGGTATAGCGGCCGATGAGCTGGTACAGCAAAAGGGAGGTTGCCACAAAGAACAGGGCAGCCTTGCCCGTGTCGAGTTCCCTGCGCAGGGCCAAGTCCGAAGTGAAGTGTTCGACAGCACGGTCGGTGCCCCAGACCCAGAGCAGCCCGAAGAGAAAGTAAATCAAGACGATGCGCAGGATCGCGCTTCGGTTCGGGCGGGGAGCAGATTCCATGGACCTCAGGCAACTTCGTTTTATTTACAGCCGGCATGATATAGCACGCCTCGGCCCGTTTGTATGTCGGGAAAGTCTGACCCGGCCGCTAAAAATGAACAACTCATCATACCACCGGGCGCGAAATATCAACAATGAAAAGGACAGGTTGGAACTGCTGTGGTCCGCGCGGGGTCGCCGTGATAGAATTAGCCGTCGCTCATTTTAATAATTCGGCGCTCGCATCCCACCGAACCAGGGGGGGCCGACGCGCGGAAGGGACCCACGATGCCGAAGCTACCCTGCCACCTGAGTCGCATCACGACCGTTCTCAGTGCCGCCACTCTGCTTTGCGGCGTGAGCGCCGAAATGGCGCTCAGCGCCGAGGTGCCGCCGGCACCGGCAGCAAGACCTCCGGAGCTCTCCACACCGGCACCCCCTCCCCTGGCTCCCCCGCTGCCGCCAGCGTTCCCCGTTTCGGAAGCGGTGCCCTCCCCTGCCGCGCCGGCGGCGCCGGCCCCCGATGAACCACCACCCGGTTTCGTCCGGGCTCCCCGGCTCGACTGGGACAGCGGCGCCGGCAAAAGCTATCTGATCCCCGCGATCGAGGTGCCGACCTTCCTGGTGCTTTTGAACCTTTTCGACCGGGTTGCCTACCCCAACGACCGGGAGGACGGGAAGCGGACCTACTATTCCACCTTCTCGTCCACCTGGGAGCACCTGCACCGGCAAAACTGGGAGTTCGACAAGGACCCCTTCAACGTGAACCAGTTCGCCCACCCGTACCAGGGAGCGACCATGTACGGCCTGGCCCGTTCCACCGGGCTCGGCTTCTGGGAATCGTGGGGCTACAGCAACGTGGGGAGCTTTCTTTGGAAGATGGCCGGCGAGACGACCAAGCCGTCGATCAACGACATGATAACCACCGGCAACGCCGGAAGTCTCCTAGGCGAGGCCCTGTTCCGGATGGCGGGGCTGGTGCTGGAAAAAGACGATCCCCCTACCGCCGGAGAGGAACTGGGGGCGGCCCTGATCTCGCCGCCGCTCGGGGTGAACCGGTTCGTGTTCGGGGACCGTTTCCAGCCGGTCTTTCCCAGCGGCCGGCCGGTCCATTTCTGGCAGGCCCGCTTCGGGGAGAGCCTCAACGCCCGGATCAACGGGATTTCCACCTTCGACTCGCTGCGCAAGTCCGCCGCCTTCGACTTCATGATGTCCTACGGGCTCCCCGGGGAGCCGGGGTATCACTACCGCCGCCCGCTCGACTACTTCGACTTCCGGGCGTCGCTGCTCGCGGAGACGCACAATGCGGTGGAGAACGTGATGCTGCGGGGATTGCTGGTGGGCAAAGAGTATCAGGCTGGGGACGAATACCGGGGGGTGTGGGGGCTCTACGGCAGTTACGACTACATCTCGCCCTTCGAGTTCCGGGTCTCGACGACGGCGCTCTCCTTGGGGACGACCGGGCAGCTCCGGATCGCCCCGGGAGTGGTCCTCCAGGAGTCGGTGCTGGGGGGGGTGGGGTTCGGAGCGGCCGGCACGACCCCCGACCCGGCGGTGGGCCGCGACTACCACTACGGTGTCACTCCGCAGGGGATTCTCGATCTACGGTTCATCTTCGGGGAACGGGCCCTGGTCGACCTGGGGGTTCGGGAATACTACGTCACCGGCGCCGGGTCCGACGATTCGCAGGGGACCGAACGGATCTTCCGCGGCAATGCCGGGGTCACCATCCGGGTCTGGAAAAACCACGGCGTGGGGCTGCAGTACATCGCCTCGATCCGCAACGCGCACTACGGGAACCGCCCCGACCTGGAAGCCTCCGACGGGACCTTCAGCCTTTTCTACACCTTCCTCGGGGACCGCACCCTGGGAGCGGTGCGCTGGTGGGACTAACCGGTCAGGGGCGGGCCGGCCGGTCCACCCGCTCCATGTCGGCACCGACCGTCCGGCCGCAGAGGTGGCAGAAGAAGACGGCAACCAGCATCATCGCCGGGGTGACTAAAAGCGCATCCCGCAGCCCCCACCGGTCCGAGAGCCAGCCGAGGATGGATGGGGAAATCGCGTCTCCCAGCGCATGGATGAAGAAGATGTTCACGGCAAACGCCATCGCCCGCACCGACGGGGGGGTGACGTTCACGATCACCGTGTTGAGCGGCCCGGTATTGAGGAAGAGGAAAAATTCGGCCACGAAGATGGCGGTCAGGCAGGCGGTGAGATCCGAGGCCATCAGGGCCCAAACCGCAAACGGCGTACCGATCAGAAAGCCCCAGCCGGATACCTGCAGGTAACCGCTGGGGCTTTTCTGCTGCTGCCGGTCGCCGAGAAACCCACCGATCAGGGTCCCCAGGATCCCGGAAACCACCGTGATCGCGCCGAACAGGGTGTTACCCTTGGCCACCCCCAGCCCGTGGGTGCGGTGCAAGAAGGAGGGGAGCCACTGGGCCAGGCCGCCGATGGCGAAGGTCATCGCCGCCATGGCCAGGGTGTTGAGCACGAAGGAGCGGTTCCGGAAGAGATCGAGGTAGGCGCTGCGGCCGCCAGCCTGGTCGGCATCCTGGGCTCGGGGCGGGGTTTTCAAAAGGGCGACCGGCACCGCGAGGATCAGCCCGGGGACGCCGACCATGAGAAAGGCGGAATGCCAGCCGAAGTTCTGCCCCAAAAGCCCGCCCAAAAGATAGCCGAGCGCGCTGCCGACGGGAATGGCGAGATAGAAGTAGGAAAGGATCCGGCCACGGTGCTCCTTGGCAAAAAAATCGGCCAAAAGTCCCGGAGAAACGGTGCCGAAACTCGCCTCCCCTACCCCGACGGTGGACCGGGCGGCAAGAAGCGAGCGGTACCCCGGGACCAGGCCGGTGGCCACGGTGGCGAGACTCCAGACGACGAGCCCCCCCGAGGCGAGGCGGACCCGGCTCCAGGTGTCGCCCAGCCAGCCGAAAAGGGGCGCGATAACCAGGTAGCTCACCATGAAGGCGCTCCCCAGCAACCCGAGCTCGGTATCGGATATCCGCAGGTCGGCCTTGATCAGGGGGAAAACGGCATAGAGCACCTGACGGTCGATATAGTTGAGCAGGTTGACCGCCAAAAGCAGCGCCAGCGCATAGCGGCGATAACCCTGCGAGATGTTCTCCCCCTCCATTTGCTCCTCCTCACCAACGGGCAATCGACACAAATGCGGCGAAGTATACCTGCATTCGCGCCCCCGTTCCACCAGATTCCGCCCCGCACTTTCCTGTTGCAATGCTCATGGCTCCGTTCTATGTTGGATGTTTTCCATCAGGGGAGCCCCTGGTGCACTGTATTAGTAGAGGGAGGGCCCATGTGGGACATCTTGATGCTGCTCCTGGCGCTGGGGATCATACTGCTCGGCGCCACGGTATTCACCAACGGCCTGGAATGGTTCGGCAAAAAGCTGAACCTCTCCGACGGCGCCGTGGGTAGCGTCTTTGCCGCGGTCGGAACCGCACTGCCGGAAACGCTGGTGCCGCTGATCGCCATCTTGTTCGGACCCAAGGAAACCGGGGCGAGCATCGGGGTCGGAGCCATCATCGGCGCCCCCTTCATGCTCGGGACCCTGGCCATGTTCATCAGCGGCGCCGCGGTGATGCTGAACCGGAAAAAGCGCCCCGACTACCCGGTGCTCCGGGTGGACACTGCGGTGATGCGGCGCGACATCGAATACTTCCTCGCCTTGTACGGCCTGGCCATCGTCTGCACGCTCCTTTCGCACCCGGTGCTCAAGGTCTTCATCGCGCTCACGCTTTTATTCTGCTATGCCGGATATGTCCTGCAGACCCTGAAGGGGAACAACGTACCGGTGGAGGAAGCCGACCTCGATCCGTGCTACTTCGCCCCCGGCTCCCACGATCCCCGCTTTTCCATCATCCTGACCCAGGTGCTCTGCTCGCTGCTTCTCATCGTCTGGGGGGCCCACATCTTCGTCGAGAAGGTCCAGATCATCTCGCTTCGGTCCGGCATTTCGGCGTTCGTTCTCTCGATGATCATCGCACCGATCGCGACCGAACTCCCCGAGAAGTTCAACTCGGTCATCTGGATCAACCGCGGCAAGGACACCCTGGCCATCGGCAACGTCACCGGGGCCATGGTATTTCAAAGCTCGGTGATCACCGCCATCGGCATCATGATGACCCCCTGGAAGCTGTCCCCCCTGGCGTTCATGACCGTATTTCTCACCTTCGCCTCGGTGGTGATCGCCTATGCCCAGATCCGGATCAAAAACCGGCTGACCCCGGGCACCCTCCTGGTCGGAGGGGTCTTTTATGTGGTATTTCTATCCCAGGTGTTCTTGGGGAAATACTAAGGGAGGTCTGCCGTGGCCGCTCGCCGATGGAAGAAATTGGTGGTCGCCATTATCGGCGGGGTCGGTCTAACGGCCGGAGTGGCGATGATCTTCCTGCCGGGACCGGCGATCGTGGTGATCCCGGCGTCGCTGGCCATCCTCGCCTCGGAATTCGAGTGGGCGCAAAAGCTTTTGCAACGGTTTCGGGAATGGGTGAAAATGAAGGCGAAGAAAATGGGCAATTGATTACGATGCCTGCGCGGCAACAAGTTCTAGCTCATCGCGTACAGCACAGGCAACTAGATTGGAAACAAAAAAAGTCCCCCATTACTGGAGGACTTTTTTGTTCTAGTTCAATCCCTGCATTGTCAATTGTCAATTGTCAATTGTCAATTATCCATTGTCCTTTGCGTCCATTGCATCTATTTGCTTTTCGCCACAAACACCCCGTCCCATTCCTGCGGGGGCGGGTTCTCCAACAGTTCGCGGCAGCGGCTGACGTAGAGCGCAGAGGGGGCGTCGCCGTACGCGTCGACCAGCTTCTGGAACTGTGCCAGGGCGGCGGCAAAGTCCCGCGCCCGATACCGCGCCAGCGCCTCGGCAAAGGGGACCTGGATCGGGCTCGGCTCCAGCAATAGCTCGTAGATCGCCACCGGCTGACGCTTGCCTTTCACCGCCACAAGATCCAGCTCCCGATACTGCCCCTCGTGCCCGCCCCCTTCCTTGGTCGTTCCGCTCACGATGATCTTCGTACCGTACAGCTTGTTCAGCCCCTCCAGGCGCGACGCCAGGTTCACCGTGTCGCCGATGGCGGTGTAGTCGAAGCGCATGTCGGCGCCCATGTTGCCGACGACCGCGTCCCCGGTGTTGATGCCGGCCCCGATTTCGATCGGCTGCATGCCGCGCTCCTTGAAGCTCTCGTTGAGGGTTTCCAGGCGCCGGATCATCCGGATCGCGGTATTGCAGGCGTGCTCCGGATGCCCGGGGACGTCGAGCGGCGCGTTGTAAATCGCCATCACCGCATCCCCGATGTACTTGTCCAGCGTCCCCTTCTCTTCCAGCACGATGGTCGTCATCGGGGAGAGATATTCGTTGAGCAGCGAAACCAGCGCCTCCGGTGAGAGGCTTTCGGACAGGGTGGTAAAGCCACGGATGTCGGTGAAAAGCACCGAGATCTCGCGCTTCTCGCCGCCGAGCTTCAGGCTGTCCGGGTTTTTCATGATCTGGGCCACCAGATCGGCGGAAACGTAGTTGGAAAAGGCCTTTTTCATGTAGCGCCCTTTCCGCTCGACAACGAGGCTTCGGTACCCCTCCGCGCCCACGGAAAGGAAGAAGACCGGGAGCACCGGGTAGAGGATGCTCATGTCGAGCAGCCAGCGGGAAAACAACCAGTAGTTGGCGCCGCAGTAGAGCGCGACGGTGCCCAGCGAGCAGGCGATGCCGATCACCGTGCTCGGGACGAAGGCGAGGACCAGGGCGAGGAGAAAGGGCAGCGCCACCATGATCCCCATCTCCACCCCGAGAGTACGGCTGTCGTGCATCAGGAATTTCCCCTGCAGTGCGTTGGAGGCGACGGTGGCATGCAGGTCCACCCCGGGCTGGACCGGATCGAGCGGGGTCGGTCTCAGGTCGTAGATCCCGATCTCGGTGGCGCCGACAAAGGCGATCTTTCCCTTCAGGGCCCCCTCGGGAAGCCGATTCTTGATCACGTCCACCGCCGAATAGGTCGGGAAGGTGCCGGACGGGCCGTAGAAGTTGAGCGAAAGCTGCCCCTTTTCGTTGACCGGGATGTTGATCTGCCCCAGCGAAACGCTGCGGACCCCGAACTCGGCGACGTCCACCATGGGCTGTGTTTCGAGGTACTGCTCCAGCGCTTTCAATGAAAGGGACGGATAGACGTCACCGTTGAAGAGGTACAAAAGCGGCGCCCGGCGAAAAACGGCATCGCTGTCGGACTGGGCGTTGAAAAACCCGAAGGAGCGCGCCTTGCGCCCGAGCAGCGCGATGTTGCCGTCCAAAAAGGAATACTCGTTGAGAGGAACGGAGGCGACCCCGGAGGCGATCTTCAACAGCTTCACCTTGGAGTTCCCGATCTGTTCCAGTACCTCGGGGTCCATCTTCTGCTCGTCGCTGCGAAAGAAGTATCCCATGACGACGTTGCCGGCCCCTTCGATGGCCCGGGAAAACGCGGCATCGGGCCCGATCCCCTGCGGTTCGGAGAAGACGGCATCGAGCGCGGTCACTTTGGCCCCGGAACGGGCCAGGGCAGCGACCAGGTCCCCCATGACCTCGCGGGACCAGGGCCAGCGGCCGATCTCCTTGATGCTCTTGTTGTCGATGGCAACGACGACCACCCGCGGATCGGGTTGCATCGGGCCGCGGATCCGGAAACGGGTGTCCTTGAGCCTGAGGTCGACCTGCTGCAGAAACGGCATCGAGGAGCGGTATAGCTGGTAGGAAATGAGGACGGAGACGAGCGCGATGACGAGGTAGACGAGGATTTTCTTCATGGCGTGCCCTTATCTAGCGAAGCAGATCCGTTTACTCCCCGAGGAGGGGCGGCATCTCACCGCCGGCGTGCGGTAAGACGGAATACCATGGCCGATGAGCCGTCCGGTTGGCAAGAAAAAAAAAGAGCCGCCTTTGTGGGCGGCTCCTTTTTCGTGTAGCGGCAGAGCTTACTTCGCTTTGGCGGCCCGGGGGGCTCTGGCCTTGGGAGCGGCCTTTGCGGCGGGTTTTACAGCCGGCTTAGCGGCAGCCTTCGCGGCAGGCTTCGCAGCGGCCTTTGCGGCAGGCGTAGATTTACGTGCCTCTATCTTGGCCATTCTTACCTCTCTGGCCTTGGCAAGATTGTCTGCAAGACCTCTATCCTGGGCCATTTTCCGGCGCGCTTCCGAATAGTTTTTGGCAGAGAGAGCCTGTTTGCTGGGAATGCCGAATTTTTTCTTGTATTCACCCGGCTTCATCTGGTGAGCGGTACTTAAATGGCGCGCCAAAGTCTTGAAACCACCTTTACCGCAAACCATGCAAACGACCTCACCCTTCTTAAAGGCATCCTTTACAGTGAGTGCAGGTTTAGTTTCCTCTTCGGCTTCAATAGGCTGACCGGCTTCCAACCCCTTGAGAGCACTATGTACCTTGGCAATTTCGTAAATGAGTTGATCCGAAGTCATGGGGGTGCTAGATGCATGGGAGGCTACGATCTGCGCCGCTATTTCTACTAGACTTGCCATTTGATGGATCCTCCATTATCAAAAATAAATACGAGGTTATTATTGATGCCTTTATAGGGATTGTCAATAAATATATACAAAATTATGCCATGAACTACCCTCCGATCCAGACACGCAGGTTCTCTCACCGTTTGCAACACCGGTTCATGGTGTCGGGCCCTGCATCATACCCAGTGATTACCATGAATTTTGGAGCTTACGTTTAAGATAGCTGTCCCATATTCAGAAACATTTCCTTTTATGTCGTAAACTAGCCCGCAGATCGTTACCGATAAGCAAACGACGCAGCAACAGCCCCGCCGGCAGCAGTTGCCGACAGGAACACTCAACTAAGCATTGCCTGGATGAGGATCTTAACCGCGAGCCCATCTCTCTGTTTTTACGCGGTTTACGACGCTATCAAGCGTCTCGCGGCAACTTTCCAGACAACGCTATTTTTTATTGTTGACAGAATCACTAGCTTAAAGTATTAATAGCCCATCTTCGGTGACCACCGGTCCCGACACAATCGAATAGCACGAACTTATCGAGAGCGACTGAGGGACTGGCCCTATGACGTCGCGGCAACCTCCCCCCATGGGGAAGGTGCCAAATCCTGCGGAGCGGAGACGTTCCGGAAGATAAGGAAGCGCGGACAAATCCACTCTCAAAGTCCCCTTCCGAACCCCGGAAGGGGACTTTTCTTTTTGGAGGAAGCAAAGATGAAAGCAGCGACTCAGGCAGCACAGATCGGATTGGACCGCGAATCGAGGACGGGCGCCGTCACGGTCCCCATCTACCAGACCGCCACCTTCCGCCATCCCGGGCTCGGACAAAGCACCGGGTACGATTACAGCCGCTCGGGAAACCCGACCCGTCAGGCGCTGGAAGAAGGTTTCGCCCGCCTGGAAGGCGGCTGCCGCGGGTTTGCCTATTCTTCAGGAATGGCTGCGATAACGAGCCTCCTCTTCCTTTTCAAACAGGGGGACCACCTGGTGATCACCGAGGATCTGTACGGCGGGAGCTACCGGCTCTTCGAAAAGATCTTCCGCCAGTTCGGCCTCTCCTTCAGCTACATCGACACCAGCGACAAAGACGAGGTCCTCAAGGCGATCCGTCCCGAAACCCGCGCACTGTTCGTCGAGTCCCTTACCAATCCGCTGCTCAAGGTAGCCGACGTCGAAGGGCTCGCCACGCTCTGCAAGGATCGGGGGATCCTTTGCATCGTCGACAACACCTTCCTTACGCCGTACCTCCTCAAACCGCTCGACCTGGGAGCCGACATCTCCCTGTACAGCGGGAGCAAGTACCTCTCCGGGCACAACGACACCATCTGCGGCCTGGTCGCCGCGAAGGACCCCGCGCTTGCCGAACTGATCTACTTCCACCAGAACGGGGCCGGTGCGGTGCTGGGGCCGCAGGACTCCTGGCTCACCATCCGCGGGATCAAGACCCTTTCGGTGCGGATGGACCGGCAGCAGGAGAACGCGCAGAAGATCGCCGAATGGCTGCAGCACCATGAAAAGATCGGGAAGGTTTACTATCCGGGGCTGCCGGATCACCCGGGGCACGAACTTTTGCAGCGGCAATCCAAGGGATTTGGCGCGATGATCGCCTTCGAGGTGACCGACCCGGCGCTGGTGGAGCAGCTGCTCTTAAAGACGGAACTGATTTCGTTTGCGGAAAGCCTGGGCGGGGTGGAGAGCCTGATCACCTTCCCCAAGGTGCAGACTCATGCCGACATCGAGCCGGAAACCTTGCAAAGGCTCGGGATCAACGACCGCCTGCTCCGTTTTTCGGTGGGGATCGAGGATGTCGACGATCTGATCGCAGACCTGGAACAGGCATTGAGAAGCAATTGACCATCGAGAAGCAATGGACAATGGAGAGGCAATTGACAATTGACAATTGACAACGAAAAGACGCAAGACTCCCTCTTGACAGAGGGATGACATCTTGACCCTGAGATGGACCTATTAACTCCCCCCTTTGACAAAGGGGGGCCGGGGGGGGATTTGCCTTTGAGGTTTTGACTTTTACCAAAGAAAGAATAGAACCTTGGAAGCAAATCCCACTAGATCCCCTTTGACAAAGGTGGACTTAAACCCTGCTTTACTAAATAAGAACTGATACCTACCGACCACAAACAGATCACTACTGATTCCAAGGAGCACACACCATGAAATTTGCCACCCAACTCATTCACGGTGACCAACCGATCGATCCTGAATTCGGTTCTTTGAGCCACCCCCTGTACCTGAGCTCCACGTTCGCCCAGCGCTCGCTGGACGATTTCGGCCGCTTCGACTACGCACGCTCCGGCAACCCCACCCGCGAGGCGTTGGAAGAAGCCATCGCCGGACTGGAAGGGGGCACGGTCGGCCTGGCTTTCGCCTCGGGCATGGCGGCAATTTCATCGACGTTCATGATCTTCGCTCCGGGGGACCACCTGGTGGTCTGCGAGGATGTCTACGGCGGCACCTTCCGCGTCCTTTCCAACGTCTTCAGCAGTTGGGGGCTCACTGCCACTTTCGTGGATGCCACCGACCTGAACGCCATCGCCGCTGCGATCCGACCGGAAACCAAGGCGATCTACCTGGAAACGCCGTCCAACCCGCTGATCAAGATCACCGACCTGCCGGGGGCGGTCGAGCTGGCCAAGCAGCACGGCATCCTGACCATCGTCGACAACACCTTCATGACCCCGTACCTGCAGCGTCCGCTGGAACTTGGCTGCGACATCGTCCTGCACAGCGGCACCAAGTTCCTCAACGGCCACAGCGACGTCATCTGCGGGTTTGCCGTCACCAAGGACCCGGAGTTGGGCAAACGGATCCGCTACATCCAGAACGCCTTCGGCGCCATCCTCGGACCGCAGGACTGCTGGCTGGTGCTGCGTGGCCTGAAAACGCTGAAGGTGCGGATGGAGGAAAGCCAGGCGAGCGCCATCAAGATCGTCGCCTGGCTCAAGGAGCAGCCGGGGGTGACGCGGATCTACTATCCGGGACTGGAGGAGCATCCGGGGTTTGAGGTGCACCGCCGGCAGGCGAGCGGTCCCGGTGCGGTCCTCTCCTTCGAGGTCTCTGACCTGGAGCGGACCAAACGCCTCCTGGAGGGGGTGAAACTCTCGGCCTTCGCCGTGAGCCTGGGAGGGGTGGAAAGCATCCTCTCCTATCCGGCGAAGATGTCCCATGCCGCGATGCCGCCGGCCGAGCGCGAGGCCCGCGGCATCAAGGACACCCTGGTGCGCCTGTCGGCGGGGCTGGAAGACCCCGAGGACCTGATCGCCGACATGGCACCGCACCTCTCCTAAAAAAAGAAAGGGGGGAGCCGGCATCTACCGGCTCCCCCCTTTCTTTTGTCCACTCCGTGCCACTGCGTCGATTCGGGCCACGGCAGTCTGCGCCCCGGCAGCCGCCCTTTCTTACCGCGAAAACCGCGTCACCGGTATGTTCACCGTCTTCATCCCGGGCATGGAGCGTTCGATGAAGGCCAGTCCCTCTCCGGTCACCTGGTTCCCGCTGCAGGTGAGTCCCTGCAGACCGCTGAGACGTTGCAGGTGCAGCAACCCCTGGTCGGTGACCTGGGTCTGATACAGGTAGAGCCGCTTGAGGTTCGTCAAGGGAGCCAGATCGCTCAATGCGCCGTCGGTCAGGCGGCTCCCGGAGAGATACAGTTCCTCGAGCCCGGTCAGATGGACGATCTCAGTCACATCGGCATCGGAGACCTCGTAGAGAAAGATCGCCTGCAGGGCGTCCGGATCCATATCCCGCAGCAGGGGGAGCCGTGCCGAGGCATGCTCCTTCACATCGAGGCGCACCGCCTCGTTTACCCCGACCTCGACCGGGCCCCGCGCCTGCCCCACCCTCTTCCATTGGTTGAAGCTGATGGAAGTGCGGTCCCGGGTATAGAGAACCCCGCAGGGGGTCTCCAGCGGAAAGCAGAGGGTCCGGGTCTGGGCCTGGGTTCGGCGGGTGACCTGCACCTCGCGTTCTCCCTTGAGCAGGGACAAGCGCCGTTTGGCCCGGGCGATATTTAAATCGGCGGCCGCGCACAAGTCGGCAAAGAGATCGCTCCCCTTGGCAAGATCGGTGTCGACCCTGAGCTTGAGACGGCAGATGTAGCTGTTCCTCAACTCGTCGATCTCGGCATGCACCACGCGCAGCTCGTCGCGCTCCCGGGCAATCAGGCGGATGACCCGGATCAGCTCCGAGGCGATGTCGTCGCCCTGGACCTGGTCCGCCGAAGCCTGCCAATCGCGCAGGATCGCCTTCAGCGTGATGTGGTCGTCCTCGGCATAGGCCTGGTTTGCCTTGGACATCAGTTCGTGACGCTCGGCCCGGTCCTCGTCCTGGGCCAGGTCGGGATGGATCGCCTTGGCGACCTCGCGGTACAGGGCCTTGATATCCTGCTCCTCCGCGCGGGCCAGGTCCGCCCCAGCGTCGGCTTTGTCCCCAGGCCGATCGGAGGAAGCAGAAACGCTTTCCTCCCGCTCGAACTCCATTTCGGAAACGCCGGTGTACCGAGCGATCTCTGCTTCCAGCTGTTCCAGCTCGGCGATCCGTTTGCCGATGGTGCGCTGGTAGACCTTCTCGAAGCGCCGGATCTCCTCCTGGAGCTGCCTGCGTTGCTCCCGGACCTGGGCATTACGCTCCCGCAGGGATACCAGTTCGTTCAGCTTGTTTTCAAGCTCGAGCTCTTCTGGCAACCGATGGTCCGGACTGATCCTCATCCCCTGCAGCCTCCTCAAAAAAAGAATTGACTCACGCTACTACACACCATTTTTATTGTCAACACGAGCCACAATAGAGATAAAAAATGGATAAAACTTTTTTTGAATTTTTAAATTTTCAGTTTGACACCGAGAATCTAAGCTGTTAAGGTACCGCATCCGAGGATGAGCCCGGACATAACCAAAAAGAAGTTAATATGGGAGAAGTAACAAAATGGTAAAGGGAACGGTAAAGTGGTTTAATGACAGCAAAGGTTTTGGGTTTCTTGAGCAGGAGAATGGCGAAGACGTATTCGTGCACTTCTCTGCTATCCTCGGTGATGGCTTCAAATCTCTCACTGAAGGCGAGAGCGTAACGTTTGAAATCGTGAAGGGACCCAAAGGTCTCCAGGCTGCAAACGTTTCCAGAGGCTAATAAAATACGTCATAAAAAAAATGAAGCCCCGGAGCAATCCGGGGCTTTTTTCGTTCCGGTTCGTTGATTTCCTTCCTTTGCGGATTCGCCTGATCCACCCGGCGGGAGCGCCACTCCCGGCGCGAAGGTTTTCTTACCCCTTAAGCCACCCTGCCCGCTCGGGATCGTCGAAGTCGATCAGGAGCGCCGTCGGAATGAAGGTATCCACCTCGCTCAGCCGCCGCCCCAGCAGAGCCCCGGTAAACTCCACCAGCAAAGCTACCTCCGTCGCAAAGATCCCCTCGAACGGCGCCGCCAGATCCGTCATCTGCAGCGGATCCTCTCCCACAAAATTCATGGTGCACCACTCGTCGTGCATCACCTCTCCGGTAAGTTCGAGCAGCGGGATGCCGTGCAACCGGCAGGTCATCGGACGGTGCTCGTAGAGCAGGCAGCGGCCGTCTTCCCCGATCAGCACGCACGGAGTCTCATCCGCATCGGGCATCAACGCTTCCCAATCCTCCTCGGGACGGTAATTGAGCAGGTAGGGATGGGCGAATTCCGGCCACTGCGCCTGCATCAGGGCGACCCTTTTCCGACACTTATCCAGCACCGCCTTCTGCACCGCCGGCTGCAGCCTGGCAAAGCCCTGCTTCAAGAAATAAGCATCCAAAATGGTGATATCGAAAAGACTGCGGCAACAGAAGGAGCACCCGCTGCGGCAGGCGATCGCCTCGGGATGCTGTTCGCTGCAGCGGGCGAACCATCGGTCGACCCGGCCCAGGAGGGTTGCATAGTTATTGATGATGTCGTGCATGGAAACCTTCATCCGCTGGGAATGGAAAACGAGGACCACCATACCATACCGGGTCCCGGCACGGCACCATTTTTCGAAATCCACACCGGTTTTCATTTGCCGGCACCAACCATCAAGCCACCTTCAGTGGGTTCTCCACCCCGCAGGTACGCGCCGAGCATCTCGGCAGCCGTGAGGAAAAACATTAAAAAAAGGGACGCCGATGAGGCCTCCCTTCTTTGGTGTTGCCGGCCCAGAGGCGTTACTACCAGTTGCTCCCGATCCCGGCGACCACGCCGCGGCGGTTGTTATACCCCACGCTCAGACACATCCGCTCCAGGCGATACAAAAGCCCGCCGTATCCTACCGGGTAGACTTCCGTCTCCCGGGATCCCTGCTGCCAATGGGTTCCCGAGTTGGCCCCCGTCGCCACCGGGGTCTCCGACTGCAGCGCGTAGCCTGCCCCGACCAGAAGGGTAAGGTTGGGGACGAAGTCGTCCAGATTCACCCCCGATTTGAAAAGAAACCCGATTTCCGGACCGTCCTTGGCCTTTTTAACGGTGAACGGCTCGTTGTTAGGATTGTTATTGAACCGGGCTTCGGACGGGACGTCTCCGAAATCGAAATTCATCGAGAGCTCCGCAGCCAGCGGAAACCTTTTGACGATCATCTGCGTATCCCCCACCTCCACGCCGATACTGCTCTGCTCGGCAGCGCCGTTGCTCCCCCCGTTCACCATCCAGTAGGGGGTGCACCATCCGTCCGCCGTCACCAACAAGAGAAGCGCCGTCAATGCCAAGGCTTTCATGACCTACCTCCAGGTTTTGGTCCGCGTACAGTACGCCCAAAAGGTGTCGATTTGCAAGGAGATACCGCCTCATATCCCGGCAGGATAAAAAGGTGTTAATCCGGTGTCGGTCAATGTTAATATGTTCTCATATGGTGACAACTCCACTAGGAAAGAGAGGAAGCAACGCAAAGGGCAAAGGAGGTAAAGCCCCATGAGAACCATTCGTCGTCTGATTTTAACCTCATTGGCCGCGGTAGCCTTTATCGGTATGACGGCAGCGACTTCGCATGCGGACAACCGTCGCAGCAGTTATGGTGATGCTACCGGAGGGTCGTACACCAGCGACTCCGGCAACATGGAAAACCCGGCGAGCAGCGGCGACCGCTATCTGGGCGAACCGGGCAACTACAACGAACAAAACGTCCCGGGCCAACCGGTCGAACACTTAGGAGTGGGAGCTGGTGGCGAGATTGAACAGACCGCCCCCTTGGGGACCTCGAGCTATCAAGGTAGCAGCACGATCCAAAGCGGCCAGTACAGCGGCCAGGGAGCGGGTGGCTTCCAGGGACAAAGCCCCTGCTGTAACCAGAGCCCCTGCTACCAGGGGAACACGGTAAGCGGAGGCACGGTTGGAAGCGGCACCGGCGGGTCTACCGGCTACATGCAGGGCGGCGCGTACCAAAGCGGCCAAGCGACGGGCGGAGTCCAGTGCCAAAACGTGAGCAGCCCGTGCTATCGCTCAGGTCAAACGTGGAGCAGTGATGGTTCGGTCGGCGCCGGCGCCGGCGGACCGGCAGATTACCAGACCGGGTATCAGCAGAACTACCAGAACAGTCAGACCAGCTCACAGTTCCAAAGCGGGCAGGCCGCGGGCGGCTACCAGGGGCAGATCGCCAATAATCCCTGCTGCCAGGGCAGCACCGTGGGCTCGGGTGCCGGCGGAAGCACCGGCTACCAGCAACAGAACTTCCAGAGTGGCCAAGGAACCTACCAGCAGAACCTGAACCAGAATCCTTGCTGCACCGGTGGCAGCTCGATGGGTACCGGTACCGGCGGTTCGACGGGATATCAGCAGGGTTACCAGCAGGGGACCCAGAGCTATCAGCAGCCCATGAATCAGCAGGGAACCGGGTATCAGCAGAACTACCAGGGTACCGGTTTCCAAGGTCAGGGAGCCGGCGGGTCTCAGATGCAGAACTTCAACAATCCGTGCTGCAACCCGTGCGCCCAGGGCCAGAGCAGCTCGATGGGGACCGGCGGCATGACCGGCACCACCGATATGCGGTCCGGCAACATGCAGTCGGGAACGTACAGCAACCAACAGCAGTGGCATCAGCATGACATGCACACGGGCGGCACGACGATGAGTTCCGGCGCCGGTGCCGGCGGGCCGTGCACCTACACCTATGGCAGCGGAGCAGGCGGCTCCATGGGGAGGGATTTCTATGGTACGGGGTTCCATTCCTGGGTAGAGCACTGGTAACAGAGGCAATCCCGGCAGACATCATCTGAAGATGCCTGGAAAAATTAAAGGCTTGCCCGGTCGCGAAACGCGCCGGCAAGCCTTTTCTTTTGGTGGCATTGGAACAGGAGCTGGGAGACTTCAGCAAATCCGCGGGAGCTGTTCTCCGGAAAGCATCTCGACGCCCCGCATCCCGCCGACCACGGTTTCCATTTGGATCCGCCCCCCGCCGCTGGAGGTCACCTCCCCGATGATGGCGGCATCGCACCCCATCGGGTGCGCCCGCATGATCTTCAGCGCCTCCTGGGCCCGGTCGGGAGCCACGAAAGCAAGCAGCTTCCCTTCATTGGCGACGTAGAGCGGGTCGAGCCCCAAAATGGAGCAGACCCCGGTTACCCCCTCGTTTACCGGGAGAGCCTCTTCCCGCAGGGTGATGGCGATCTCGGACTGTAGCGCGATCTCCTTCAGGGTGGTGGCAACCCCGCCCCGGGTCGGATCCCGCAGCACATGGAGGGCGTCCCCCAGGCCCAGCAGTTCCTGCACCAGCCCGTTCAAAGGCGCCGAGTCGGTGGTAACACCGGTTTGCATCCCAAGGCCCTCACGGGCGCAGAGGACCGCGATGCCGTGATCGCCGATGGTGCCGCTGACCAGGATCTGGTCCCCTACCCTCCCCTGGCCGCCGTCAATTTGCAGGCCATGCTCCAGCACGCCGATCCCGGAGGTGTTGATGAAGATCCGGTCCGCCTTCCCCTTGGGCACCACCTTGGTGTCGCCGGTAACCAGCGATACCCCGGCGGCATCCGCCGCGCGGCGCATCGAGGCGAGGATCTCGGCGAATTCCTTTTTGGAAAAGCCCTCTTCGAGGATGAAGGCGACGCTGATGAACAGGGGGCGTGCCCCCATCATGGAGAGATCGTTGACGGTGCCGTTCACGGCGAGATCGCCGATGTTGCCGCCCGGGAAAAAGATCGGATCGACCACGTAGCTGTCGGTGGAAAAGGCAAGCTTACTGCCGCCGATCTGCAGCAGCGCCGCGTCGTTTTGTCCGGCGGCACCGGTCGATGAGAGATGCGGCAGGATGACCTCATCCAGAAGCTGATGCGACAGCTTGCCACCGCTGCCGTGCCCCAACAATATGATGTCCTGGTTCAACGTACCTCCCCCATAACTCCCCCCTTTGACAAAGGGGGGCGGGGGGATTCGCCTTTGAGGTTTTCATGGAGCGGTGCGACAAAAAAACCCGAGAAGCAAATCCCCCGGAATCCCCCTTTGTTAAAGGGAGACTTAAAGGTTTTGATCATTGTTCACTGATCACTGATATTTATGTGCCGCCGCGCAGCTCCCCTCGGAGGAGACCATGCAGGCGCCGACCGGGTTTTCCGGAGTGCAGGCCTTGCCGAAAAGGGGGCAATCGGACGGGTTCACCTTCCCTTTCAGGATTTCCCCGCAAAGGCATCCCTGGTGTTCCTTGAGCGGTTCGACCTCAACGGCAAGCGCGCGCTCGGCGTCGAAGGCCGCGTACCGGTCGGCGATCTTGAGGCCGCTGCCGGGAAGGGTCCCGATGCCGCGCCAGTCGGCATCGCACGGGGTAAAAACCTCGGCAAGCACCTGCTGCGCCTTGGGATTTCCTTCCCAGCTCACCACCCGGGAGTACTGGATTTCCACCCTGGCGTCGCCGGCCACCGCCTGCCGGACCAGCATCTCGATCCCCTGCATGACGTCGGTCGGCTCGAAGCCGGTCACCACGCAGGGAATCCGGAACTGATCGACCAGGGGCTGGTAGGCATGGGCACCGATAATGGCGCTTACGTGGGCCGGGCAGATGTAGCCGCTTAAGGAAAGTTCGGGATCGGCAGAAAGAAGCGCCATCGGGGTGGGCATCGTTTTGTGCGAGGCAAGCACGAAGTAGTTCTTCAATCCAAGCTTCGCCGCGGTCAGGATGCTGCCGGCAATGGTCGGAGCGGTGGTCTCGAAACCGACCCCCAGGAAGACCACCTTCTTGCCGGGATTTTGCACGGCAACCTGGACCGCATCGAGGGGGGAATAGACGATCCGGATATCCCCGCCCCGGGCCCGCTCGTGCATGAGCGAGGAGGTGGACCCGGGAACCCGGAGCATGTCGCCGAAAGTGGTGATGATGACGTCGGGGAGCCGGCACAGCGCAAGGGCCCGATCGAGATAGCCGTTATGGGTGACGCAGACCGGGCACCCCGGTCCGGAGATGAGCCGGACTTCGGGAGGCATCAGCTGGCGCAGGCCATACTGGTAAATCGCCATGGTATGGGTGCCGCAGACCTCCATGAAGGTGAACGGCCCCTTCCCTTGGGCCAGGGTCGCGATCCGCTGCGCCAGCCCCTGCACGATCTTGCGGTCGCGGAACTCGTCGCGGTAGTTCATCCCATAAGCTCCGGCGAGAAGGCCTCCCGCATCAGGGCCAGGGTCTCCAGGGCCTCTTCCTTGTCGAGCTTTGAGATCGCGAAGCCGGCATGGACGATGACGTAATCGCCGACCGCCACCTCATCGCTCAAAAGCATGAGACTTGCTTCCCTTTTCACTCCATCGACCTCGGCGACCGCGTTGTCACCGTCGATCTCGACGACCATCATGGGAACACCAACGCACATAGCGACTCCTTAAAACATCAGGCAAAATACGGCAGCCGGCCCCCGAGGCCGTGAGGATCGTGCAGCTCACCGGGACCGTAGGGGAGCAGCAGGCCGCGCCCATCAAACTTCTCGAAACTCCACAAAGAGGGGCTGGGGGAGATTTGCTTTTCAATCTCGTTCCCAAGGTCCACCTTGAGAGCGAAAACCATCTTCAAAGCTCCAGCGTTGTAACAGCCTTAGCGAAGCTGGAGCTTCGCGAAACCGGGGTGTTCCCAAGCTGGAGCTTGGGAACCAAAGGAATGGCTTCCCTGGCCCCCAGCCCCGGAGTTCGCCTACCCTTTGGCCTGGGCGATCCCCTGGTCCAGCCACTCATACCACTGGGACATTCCCGCGCCGGTCCGGCTGGAGACCTCGAAAATCTGGATCCCGGGCGAGACGCGGCGGGCCATCTCCTTGCATTTCTCCACGTCGAAATCGAGATAGGGGAGCAGGTCGATCTTGTTCAGGAGCATCACCGTCGCCGCGTGGAACATCTGCGGGTACTTGAGCGGCTTGTCCTCCCCTTCGGTGACGCTCAAAACCACCACCTTGTGGTGCTCACCGAGGTCGAACGAGGCGGGACAGACCAGGTTCCCCACGTTTTCCACCAGGAGCAGGTCAACCTGATCCAGGTCGATGTGGTCGGTAGCGTGCAATACCATGTGCGCGTCCAGATGGCATCCCGCACCGGTATTGATCTGCTTGACCGGCACCCCGGTTGCCGCGATCCGCACCGCATCGTTGTCGGTCTGCTGGTCCCCCTCGATGACGGCACAGCGGCACTTCCCGGCGATGTCGGTCAGGGTCCGCTCCAAAACGGTGGTCTTCCCGGAACCGGGAGAGCTGACCAGGTTCAGCACGAAAAGTCCCTTTTCCTTGAACAGGCGCCGGTTCCCTTCGGCATACCGGTTGTTCTTGGAGAGGATGTCGGTCTCCACGACCAGCTTGGTGCGCGGCTCCTCGGTCACCGGCGCGTGATGGTGGTGCCCCTTTCCCTCGTGGTGCCCGTGGCCGTGGTGCCCGGGACCGTGCTGGTGCCCGTGCTCATGGCCAGCTCCGTGCTCGTGGTCGTGACCATGGTCATGGTCGTGATCGTGCCCATGGTGATGCCCATGAGGGTGGTCGTGATCGTGGTGGTGGTCCGGTTGCGCGCAGCCGCAATCGATGCACATGCTGAATCCCTCCTGTAGCAGCTACTTTTCTTTCAGTTCGATACCGACGCTCTTCAGTTCCTCTGCCACCAGGCCGGCAACCTTGGCAAGCCCGGCCTGCAGCGGCGCGGAAAGCGTGTCCCCGGGGTCCAGGGTCTGGGCCACGATCCCGAAGAAGGTCAAATCCGCCTTGGGGGCATCGCGCATCTCGCCGAGGAGCAGCATTTCCTGGAGCCCGATCTGGTGCGGGGACATCTTCACCGGGATCCGCTTCAGCATGATGTCTTCGCGCTCGTAGCGGAAAATGTCACCCGGCGCGCCGGCTGCGTCGACGACGTCGACCAGGATCACCTTGTCGGCCTCTTCGAACTTGAAGTGGACCATGATACCGAGGGTGCCGCCGTCGTAAAGCTCGACGTTATCGGGGATGTGATAGCGGTCTTCGAGGAAGCGGACGAAATGAACGCCAAAGCCCTCATCGGAGAGGATGAGGTTGCCGGCGCCGTAGATGAGGACCTGCATGAATGCTCCTATGTTGCCCCTTATGCTTTGCCAGTCCCGGAGGGACGGAAGGAGGCGGTTAGAAGTGCCTGCGGGAGGGGCCAAGAATAACACCCGCACCACCGTTTCGTAAAGAAGGGAATGTCCTGCCCGGGAAGAGTTCCTCTGGAAGGAGGATGACGGCGGGATAAGGCAACCACAGTTCCAGATAAAAAGCCTCGCCCCACCTGCCCAACCCGGCGCGAGAGGGGGTGCGCAGGAAAGGACAGGCCCCGCCGGCACCACGGGGAGGGCCGGCAGGGTTTGGGGCGAGCGTAAGAGCGTATCTATGAGTTCTTCGAACTTCCCACCCGGCGCACGGAGGATCGCTCCGGAAATCCCTTCCCCTTCAAGGGGAGGGTCGTGGTGAGGATGGGGTTCGTCCCGACAAGGGAAAACCCTTTCCCTTCCGTCCGCGTATCGACCGGAGGGGAAAGGACGGGCTAGAGCACCTTCACCTTGGTGATCTCTTTTCCTTCCGGATCGACGGTATGCACCGCGCAGGCGATGCAGGGGTCGAAGGAATGGATGGTGCGCAGCACCTCGAGCGGCTTGTCCGGAACCGCCACCGGGTTCCCCATCAGCGAAGCCTCGTACGGCCCCATCTCCCCTTTCTCGTTTCTCGGCGCCGCGTTCCAGGTGGAAGGAACGACCGCCTGGTAGTTCTCGATCTTCTTGTTCTTGATGACGATCCAGTGGGACAGGGTGCCGCGCGGCGCCTCATGGAAGCCGACCCCGCGGTACTCGCCGGAGGGGATCTCGGTATGGTTCGCGTAGTTCTTGTCCCCGGAGGCGACGTTGTTGATCAGCTTGTCCAGGTACTCCAAGGAGAGGTCGGCCATGACGTGGGCGCGAGCGCCGCGGCAGTAGAGCCGCCCCATGGTGGAGTGGATGTCGCCGATCTTGAGCCCGAGCTTCAAGAGGGCGCCGTCCACGAGTTTGGTGACCTTGCTGTTGCCGGCGACGTAGGAGGCCATGATCTGGGCCGGCGGGCCGACCTGGACCGGACGCCCTTCCAGGGTCGGTGCCTTGCACCAGGAGTACTTCCCGTTGTCCTTGAAGTCGGTGTAGTCGGGCTTGGTCTCGCCGTCCCAAGGGTGCAGCGTCCCGGAGCCCTCGTACCAGGCGTGGGTGACGTTCTCCTTGATGTTCTTGATCAAGAAGTCGTCGCGGTGATCCTTCACCATGCGCATCTTGGCCACGTTGCCGGCGGTGACGATGCCGCCGGTGAGCCCGAACTTGTTCCCCTTGCCGTCCTCGGGGAACTCCGGAACCGCCAGATAGTTGGTGACCCCGGCGCCGTACTTGAACCAATCCTTGTAGGCGCCGGCGATGGCGAGGAGGTCCGGGTAGTAGACCTTCTGCACGAAGTCGCGGGTCTCTTCCATGAGGGAGCGCAGATATGCCAGGCGCTCCATGTTCAGGGTGGCGATGTTCTCCATGTTGATCGCGGTGGCGACGCCGCCGACCACGAGGTTCTGGATGTGCGGGTTTTTCCCCCCCAGGATCGCGATCGCCTGGGACGCCTTGCGCTGGTAGTCGAGCGCCTTCAGGTAGTGGGTCACCGCCATCAGGTTGACCTCCGGCGAGAGCTTCATCGCCGGGTGCCCCCAGTAACCGGAGGAGAAGATGCCGAGCTTGCCGCCGGCGACGAACGACTTCAGCTTGTCCTGGGTCGCCTTGAATTCCTTCTCGGAGTTGCCGGGCCAGTCGGAGATGCTCTGGGCGATGGCGGCGGTTTTCTTCGGGTCGGCCTGCAGGGCGGAGACGATGTCGACCCAGTCCAGCGCGGCCAGGTGGTAGAAGTGGACGATGTGGTCCTGCACCGAGTGCTGGGCGATCATGATGTTGCGGATGTACTGCGCGTTGACCGGAACCTCGACGTTGAGCGCGTGCTCGACGGCGCGGATCGAGGAGATGGCGTGGACCGTGGTGCAGACCCCGCAGAAACGCTGCACGTAGCTCCAGGCGTCCTGCGGGTCGCGCCCTTTCAGGATGACCTCGATCCCGCGCCACATCTGCGCCGAAGACCAGGCGTTGGCGACTTTGCCGCCGTTTACTTCCACGTCGACCCGCAGATGCCCTTCAATGCGGGTGATCGGATCCAGGGTGATTCTGGTAGACATGTATTCCCTCCAAAGAGATTTGTCAGTTTTTCAGTTGGTTAGGTGCGGCATCCTGCGGGATCGCCATTCCTGCCGCGCTGGACCTGGCAGAAGATCGCGCCAGGAATGGCGCTCCCACAGCTTTTACGCCGGCAGTCCGGTGGGGGCGCCGGGAAGCTGTGCCCGTCCCACCGTTTGGGCCCTAGTTCGTGGACCCGGAGAAGGCCGGTTTGACGTCAACGTGGTTCGGCCCCTGGTTGTCGTTGTGGTGGTGCGCCCGTTCGTTCGGGAGGACCGGGAAGAGCTTGACGAAAACCTTGTAGCCCAGGATTTCCAGGGCAACGATCCCTACCGTGATCATCACCTCAGCAAACGAAGGGAAATAGCGCCACCCTTTCCCGGGGTTGAAGCCGATCAGGTAGACGTTGAAGCGGTAGAGCGCGCCACCGAGGACGATGAGCGCCGCCGAGGTGAAGAGCCAGCGCGGCGAGCGGCGCATCTTCTCCCGGAAAAGAAGCAAGGAGCCGGTCGCCACCAGGAGGAATTCGGCCAGGAAGAAGCAGGAGTAGAAGTCACCCTTGAGCGCCGCGCCGATCTGGCCGCGGTAGGCGAGGTCCCCGATCACGACGGTGAGCCAGATGACGGTCACGTAGGGGATCAGGTTGGCCAGTCCCGAAAGCTCATCCACCTCGAAGCGCCGGTTGAAGGCGTAGCTCGAGATGACCGATTCCAAAATGGCGATCGCGTAGCCGATGAAGATGCAGTTCAACAGGAACAGAAGCGGCAGGAAGCCGGTGTGCCACAGGGGATGCAGCTTGGTCGAGGCGATCAGGAGCAGGGAGCCGAGCGAGGACTGGTGCATGGTCGGCAGGGTGATCCCCAGCACGATGAAGAAGATGAGGACGCGGTTTAACCGGGGTTTGAGCCAGGCGGCGCCCAGCCGCACCATCTCCAGCTTGTCGTTCATGGCCTGCTGATTCGGCTGGAACTTCGGGTGCAGCCAGTTGCGCACCAGCTGCATCCTTTCCCATTTGCTGTTCTCGATGGAGGTGAGGATCGCCGGGATGAACTCCAGGATCAGGACCGTCGAGTAGGCCATGACGCAGAGCGCGACCTCGAACATCGCGGAGTTCGCCTGCCACTTGGAGGGAATGAAGAAGTTGTAGGCGTTCCACGGGCGTCCCAGGTCGACCATGACCGAGAAGCCGGCCAGGCCGTAGCCGAACATGGAGGTGAGGATCGCCGAGCGGATCAGCGGATGGTACTGCATCCGGTTTCGGATGTAGACCAGGATGGCGACGGCGTAGCCGCCGCAGGCGATGGCGGTGCCGGTGGCGACGTCGTAGGTGATCCAGATCCCCCAGGGGTAGCCGTCGCTCATGTTGGAGACCGCGCCGATCCCCTTCACGTAGCGGACCCCGACGAAGAAAAACCCGACCAGCACGACGAACAGGAGGATGAAGAAGGACTTGGTGAAGATCTTTCCTTCCAGTCTCTGAAATTCTTCGTTGTGACTCATCAGCGCTCCTCCCCGTTCTTCGGCGACTCGTTCTTGTGCGACTCGTTCTGGTGCCCGGTCGAATGCGAATCGTCAGCGCCGGTACCGTGCCCCTTCATGTTCTTGATAGCGATGAAGCAAAGGGTCGAGTACAGCGCGACCGGAGCGATGAACCCCTTGTAGATGGTGTGCTGGATCTTCTCGGAGAACTCCGCGGGGGGCTCCGGCTTGATGTCGGGAAGGCCCAGCTTGTTGAACGGCATGGACGCGAGGTAGAGGTGGTTGGTCCCGCCCCCCTCGTGCTCGCCGTAGACGTGGGCGATGTACTTGTCCGGGTTTTCCCTCAAGCGCTGGTGCGCCTCCTCGAGAAGCTCCTTGCGCTTGCCGAACTTGATGGCGTGGGTCGGGCAGGTCTCGGCGCAGGCGGAGATGCCGCGCTCCTTGAGGTTCGTGTTGCGGCACAGGTCGCACTTGACGATCTGCGGAATCGCCTTCTCCCACTGGAATTTGGGGATGTTGTACGGGCAGGCGACCTGGCAGTAGCGGCAGCCGATGCAGGTGTTCTTGTTGTAATCGACGATCCCGCTCACCTTCTCCTTGGTCATCGCCGATACCGGGCAGACCGAGACGCAGGAGGGCTTTTGGCAGTGCATGCAGGAGTACTTCACGTAGCTCCAGCGGGTGTCCGACTCCTTGAAGAGCTTGATCAGGGTCCGGGTGCTCCCGGAAAGATCGCTCGGGGCGTCCCACAGCCCGTCCTTGTCGAAGCTTGCCTTCTCGTAGGAAAGGGAGCCGTAGTCGTGGTTGACCCTCTTGCAGGCCGCCATGCATGCCTTGCAGCCGACGCACTTGGTGGCGTCGTAGAGCATGCCGAGCTCCTCGTTGTTGACGTGCAGCGTCTCGTTCCCCAGTGCGGAACCGGCGCACCCCGCCACGATGCCGGCGGAGGCGGCAACCGTCTTGAGGAAGTCGCGCCTACTCTGCTTTTTCATCGTCTCCCCCCTGCGAGTTCTCCCCGTTGGGCAGTTTCTTGGCGAGCATCGCGCCGGCGCCCAGGGCCGCACCTGCGGCAAGGCCGACGAAGCCGGTGGTCAACGGGTCCGGTCCTTTCCCTTTTTCCTTCAGGTCGACCGGTGCGTAGCTGTCGAACGGGGTCGGTTCGTGGATCTGCACCTTCTCGGCGATCGCCTTCTGGAAGAGGATGTCCGGCTGGGTGCAGCCGATGCAGGGATGCCCGATGGAAACCGGCCAGGCGCCGACGTCATTGAAGCGCTGCACCGAGCAGTTAGCGTAGGTTGCCGGCCCCTTGCAGCCGAGCTTGTAGAGGCAGTACCCCTGGGCATGGGTCGGGTGCCCGTAGGCCTGGGCGAAGCGGCCGGCGTCGAAGTGCGGACGGCGCTCGCAGTGCTCGTGGATCTTTCTGCCGTAGGCGAACTTGGGACGGCCCAGGTCGTCCAGCTCCGGGACCTTCTTGAAGGTGAGGTAGTACATGACCGTGGAGAGGAAGTTGTAGGGGCTCGGGGGACAGCCGGGGATGTTGATGATCGGCTTGTCCTTCACGATGTCGCGCACCCCCACCGCGCCGGTCGGGTTCGGGGCCGCGGCCTGGATGCCGCCGTAGCTGGCGCAGGTCCCGATGCAGATGATCGCCGCCGCGCCTTCGGCCGCGTGCTGCAGCGATTCCAGGGCGGTCTTGCCGGAAACCTTGCAGAAGATGCCGCTTTGCTTGGTCGGGATAGCCCCTTCGACGACCAGAAGGTACTTCCCGGCGTTGGCCTGCATCGAGTCGTGCAGTGCCTTTTCCGCCTGCGCGCCGGCACCGGCCATGAGGGTCTCGTGGTAGTCCAGCGAGATCATGTCCAGGATCAGCGAGGAGATCGTCGGGTGGGTAGAGCGCAGCAGCGATTCCGAGCAACCGGTGCACTCCTGGAAATGGAGCCAGATCACCGAGGGATTGCCGTTTTTCTCCACCGCTTCCGCCACCTTGGTATGCATGGAAAACGGAAGCCCCATCATTGCCGTGGCGGCCACGCAGGTCTTGATAAAGTTCCTGCGGGTTACCCCGGGACAAAACATTTCATTGTCGTCTTTCATACCACCTCCGAGGAAATTGAGTCCCTCGTCTATGGCAACAGGCGTGCCAGTTGTAAACGCTCAATAATGTCTGTGCAACATAGTGTAAACACGACAAAAAGTGGCACAAAAAGAAACGGTGCCCCCCGAACGGGTGCGCACCGTTTTGTTACATTGGCTACTTTTGTCACATCGTTTTGTATCGTTTTGTCACAACCGTGTTAATCGATCTCCAGTTCCTTGACCAGGAGCTCTTCGCCGGAGATGAGCTCCAGGCCGAAGGCGCCGCAGTGCGGGCAGGGGTCGAAAAGGGTCTCCACCTGGGATTCCTTGGCGCAGGCCGGGCAGCGTCCGACGCCGGGGACCAGCTCGATCTCCAGGACCGCGCCCTCAAGCAGGGTGCCGCGGCTGCAGGCCTCGAAGCAGAACTCGACGCTTTCGGGAACGACCCCGGACAGGGCGCCGATCTTCAAAACCACCACCTTGACCGGCCTCCCGGCGGCATGCCCCTCGCAGAGCTCGATGACGCTCTGGGTAATCGACATCTCGTGCACAGCGCTATCTCCTTTCAGAACTCCCCCCTTTGCAAAAGGGGGGTCGGGGGGGATTTGCATCTAAGTAATTTAAAACCCGTTACAGCCAAATTCCGCTAAATCCCAGCGTTGTCCGGTTAGGTTTTTGCTTTACGTCGCTTGTTTCTTAAGCGGGTGTTTCTTTTCGATCTCGCTTTGACG
>NZ_JAEMHM010000039.1 GCF_016458275.1 Geomesophilobacter sediminis | reverse complement strand
TGTTTTGTTTTCTTTAACTGCCTTTGCCCTCTACATAGCAGTAGGCGTGCCAGGATTCGGCCAAGCCGGATTTATTCACATAACTGGCTGTTTTTGCGAGGTACTGTTCGGCGAATTACAACCGCACCCCAGGTCGTTCCCCCGACAAACGTATGTTTTTCATATACGGCAGCATCCCCCCCACCTACCGAGACAACCCGGAACCTCTACACGTAACCGGCCGTTTTTGCGATGAAAAGAGAGCCATCACTCGATGTATATTTCCCGCTGCTGTTTCACTAACTTTGATATTGGCAGTATCGGGAGAATATACACATAGAGTGGGAGGCAGTGACAGTGTGGTCCCTTCCTTCTCAGAGTTGTGGGGAGATGCTTTCTTCGACTCCTTAGTTGTAGGTCTTCCGGCATTCATCCCG
Organism: Geomesophilobacter sediminis; assembly: GCF_016458275.1. Taxonomy (GTDB): domain Bacteria; phylum Desulfobacterota; class Desulfuromonadia; order Geobacterales; family Geobacteraceae; genus Geomesophilobacter; species Geomesophilobacter sediminis. Next base: position 4,158 of record NZ_JAEMHM010000039.1, on the reverse strand, counting down.
GTTTCTAACTGTTGCACTTCTTTGATTAAATTTGAAACTTCTTGAAAGATGAAACTAGTTGGTTTAATTTCGATTTTCGGGCCGCAGGACGCCGTTTGACACCTCTCCTCAGTTATGGCATTGACGCTTCAATTGGTGCTGCTGCAGGGACATCAATTGTTATCTGTTTAGTACCTAGGAGACAAGCAGGATATATGGATTTAATAAATGCTACAATAATATTTGTCATAATTTATAGTGTGTCGTTATTTCTAACAATTTCCAGATTAATGGTGAGGCATAAGCCTGTGTACAATGAACTCGGATCTCCACCGCTAATTGGTGTATCTCTTCGCAGATTTGCAAAATTAGTTGAATTTGTTCTAAAGTTAAAGTTTATTGAGCTGAATGATATGCTTTTAAATGTATTGTGCGTACTGTTTGTAGTTTCATTTTTTGTTGCAATCACGCTTATTTATATGTGTGCTTTTAGTAAATAGGTATGGGTAACTCAGTGGGAGTTGCATTTCCGAAAAGTTACCACCAGAATACAGCCGAATGGGCATGTGCATGAAGTCCTGTTTCGACCAGGAAGGTTGGAATGATCAATTTTATTGATGACGTCATGCGGGAAAGCGCCCAGTCGCTCGGACGCTCCTTGGACAGCTACTGGCCGACCAAGGTCAGCGGCACCTGCGACATCCCTGAGCGAAACGTCTCCTTGCACTGTGCTATAGCTCTCGCCAATCGCGGGCTTGGGGTCTTTCAAGAGCTGGCTTTCCCCCACACCGAGAAGTCGCAGCGCCTAGACGTCCTGGCCATCGCTCCGGGGCACTCTTTCGCGCTCTACCTAGAGTTCAAGGCGTACACCGGCGCGAGCATGGATGCCTCGACGGACGATTTGGATCGTGTGAAACAGTTCAGCCTCAACCGGGTTTTCGACCCAAAGATCTTCGGGCTGGAGTTTGTGGAAAACTTGAATTCGCTCGATCACGAGGTGGGGATAGTGGCGGGGGCGCTTTGGCGTCCATCTGGGGGCCAGGTAGAGCTGGCGGGACCAGCCCAGAAGCGCTTTGCTGCAAAAGTGGAAACTCTTGGCGGTGTAGTATGCCGAGAGCCACACCTGATCCGGCGTTACACCCCCGAGCGCAACCCGACATGGGACGGCGCCTATTACCTGTACTGGGCTGTTGTGGGAGACTGGCAGCGCAAGATGGACGTACGGGGAATACTGGTTTAGAGAGTTCAGATGGTTCATCTGTAATCACTGCCCGCAAAAATGAAAAGCCGCTCTTTCGAGCGGCTTTTTCACTTCCCTGCGGTTGGGCGGGGTCGTCAGGCGTGGTGTTCTTTGGCTTCGTTGGGTTTCATGACCCCTTTGGCGGCGCCGAGCAGCATCATGACTGCCGGGATCAACTGACCTACTACGATCATCGCGCAGAGTCCGAGGAATGCCCAGCAAAGGAGGCCGCTATGATCTTCGAAACCGGTCGCTGCAAAAGCGGGGGTGGCTACCAGTGTTGCAATGATGGCGTTGATAAGGGCTTTCATGGCGTTCCTCCTGTTTGGTTTTCTTTAACTGCCTTTGCCCTATACATAGCAGTAGGCGTGCCAGGATTCGGCCAAGCCGGAGTTATTCACATAACTGGCTGTTTTTGCGAGGTACTGTTTGGCGAATTACAACCGCACCCCAGGTCGTCCCCCCGATAAACGTATGTTTTTCATATACGGCAGCATCCCCCCCACCTACCGAGACAACCCGGAACCTCTACACGTAACCGGCCGTTTTTGCGATGAAAAGAGAGCCATCACTCGATGTATATTTCCCGCTGCTGTTTCACTAACTTTGATATAGGCAGTATCGGGAGAATATACACATAGAGTGGTAGGCGATGACAGTGGGGTCCCTTCCGCCTCGGATCTGTGGGCGGTGCCTTCTTCGCCTCCTCAGTTGTAGGTCTTCCGGCATTCGTCCAGGTTTATAACTACTGCACTTTTTTGATTAAATTAGAAACTTCTTGATAAACGAAACTCGCTGGTATAACTTCGGTTTTCGCGCCGCAGGACATACTCCTTTCTCCTGCGTTAGGGACAGCTGTTCTGACGATTGTAATGCGGAAAACAAATCAGACAGCATACGACAAAAGGGCACACTGCTTTCGTTTTCTAAGGCCTAGGTCCCGACGCCTCCGTGGATTTAGGTTTATGCCATTCAGCAAACGGACCCGTCCTCTAAGGACAGCACAGCTATAACAAGCGATCTAAAACACTAGGAGGTTACGGTGAGACTGTTCAATAAAAGCTGGAAGTACATCAAGAAAAATCCTGGCAAGGTTGTGCTTGGTATTCTTGGTGTAGTCGGCGGGGTCGGCTTGGGTGGGGTCGGTATTGCCGTGTTGGGCACCGCATTCGGCGTTCCTACGGCGGGCACTGCTACGATAACTGGAGCCCTTGGGGTTGCGGTCGGGCATAAGGTTGATAGGAAAATCAGCTGCTGACCTTAAAGCCTGAGCGCGGTACGATACGTCAAAGGGAACGGTAGTTGGGACCCCCTGAGGGGACGTTGTTTAGATTTCAACAAGAACTGACTGCTAAGCAGCCTAGGATAGAAAAGCGATCGGCAGGTAAGGGAGAATCCTGGCCGGAAATCACTTTTCCCGAATCCACATTGGGCTCACCCGTCAAACTCACGTCAATTTGCCAGTTTGCATTTTCATCTGGATTGGCGCGCCAAAAATCTAAAACGAGGAAAGGGGACAGGTTGCATTGAAAAAACAGCCTGTCCCCTTTTCTTTCCCGCCGCGGGAATGATCCGCGCAGGGTAGAAGGAACCCCGCTGACCGCTTAGTGGAAATTAGGTTGTCGACGGTTGCTGTCAAACTGACAAATTAGGTTTGCGACACCACCTTCAAGCTGGCAAATTACCACGGCGGCCGACAGCAGAAGCCTTTTGGCACCGTTCAATGCGAAATGCCATGGGAATGGTGAACTCAGGTGCCCCTGTAGCCAGCGATGCCCGTCGATGGAATTTTTCCCGTTGCCAAGGATAAAAGACACGAAAGGCCGCACTGCAGTAAAGACTGCCAAAAATCTTCAATTCCTTGTAGGAAATGTTGAGAATGTAAGTGTTGCAAATTAATGAAAAAACATGAAATTACTTCCATCTTATAGCCGTCTCATGGTATAGAGGCAACGCTTCTTTTCGAAAGGGGCTGTTGTAGGGTGCGTTTATTCCACTATTACGAGGAGGCATGAGATGCACGACTTTGGCATTTGCATGGGGCAGAGGGGGAACAGTGTCCGGGGTATGTTGGCTATCTTCGCAGGTATGGTGCTTTTCGTCACGTCGGCTTATGCAAATACCCCCCAACAGCAGCACCGGGGGGGCCAACCTCAACAGCACATGGCGCCTCCACAGCAAAACCGCTACATCAGCCCGCAATATGGCCAACGGTTGCAGAGGCAGATGCATCCGCCGGCTGGTCACCAACCAAGTTCTCAAGCGCATCGTGGAAATCAGCGGAGGATGCCTGGGGCCCAGGTTCAGCAGTCTCCTACGCCGCAGCTCATGATAGTGCCAGTTGCACAAGTGGAGGGCGCGTCACCGACGGACGTGCAAACAGAGCCTGTTGCCGCCCAGGTGCCAACTGAGGATTCGGGCGCTGCACAGGCCGCTCAGGATGCTCCGGCTAAAAAACGAAGTCACCCCTTGCACCGCTCAAGCACGCACAGAAAACATGGTAAACAAGGTAATCGTCACCACTCTCAGAAGCACAAATAGGATTGAATCAACATCATGAACAAAAGGATTAAATTTTCCGGTCTTCGACCGGGCAACTAAACTTCGTGGCCCCCCTGAGGGGACGTTGTTGAGATTTTAAAATTTCAACAGGAACTGACGCCTAAGAGGCGTAGGAATAGAAAGAGCGATTGGCAGGTAGGGGAGAATCCTGGCTGGACATCAACTTTTACCGAACCCGCATTGGGCTCACCCGTCAAAATCAAGTCCATTTGCCAGTTCGTATTTTCATCGCGGCTGGCGCGCCAAAGGGGACAGCTTGCTTTGAAAAGCAGGCTGTCCCTTTTTTTGCACGCGGTATTCATCCAGGTTTCTAATCGCTGCACTATTTTGATTAAATTAGAAGATCCCCTCGACCAAAAATGAAAAGCCGCTCTTTC
>NZ_JAEMHM010000038.1 GCF_016458275.1 Geomesophilobacter sediminis | reverse complement strand
GCATGAATTCACTGTCTACTATTTAGTTTTCAAAGACCAAGCCGCCGTTCGCGACAGACTCAGCAACTTACCCGAACCGCCTCCGAGTGTCAACAGGTTTTTTCCGGAAGATGTATTTTTTCTTCGCCCGCCCCCCCCGGCATCACATAAATGCTGCTCCTGCCGCCACTTAGCGCGTTGACAAAAAAGAGGTGCGGTCTAAATTATTAGCCTGCCCAAATCCACCATCTTTCCCGACGCAATTCTGGAGCCTGCCATGGCTGAACCGGAAGAAAAGACCCCAGCGCCTCCCCAGCGCCCCGGCAGGGGCACGCACCTTCTTCGATGGGTAGTCGGCATCATCGTCGGCATCTGCATCATCTTGTTCATCGCCTCCTTTTTCATCGACGAACCGGTTCGGCGGGTGATCGAGAAGAAACTGAACACTCACCTGGTGGGATACACGGTGCGCCTCCCCGGACTGCACGTGCGGCTGATCGGCTTTGCCCTTACCTTCAAGGGTTTGACCATCGCCCAGAAGGCACATCCCGCCCCGCCTATCATCGAGTTTCCCATCCTTAAGGCGAACGTACATTGGCGCGAAATATTCTCCGGCAAACTGGTCGGGGAGCTGACCCTGATCCGTCCCAAGGTACACGTGAACCTGGCCCAGCTGAAGACGGAGGTGCACAGCAACGTGCCGGTCAAAAAGCGCGGCTGGCAGCAGGCGCTCGAAGACATCTACCCCCTGAAGATCAACCACGTCCTCATCAAGGACGGTGACATCACCTACCTGGACCCGGACAGCAAGCTCCCGCTGCGGCTGGGTCACGTCAACTTCGAGGCGGACAACATCAGAAACATCCACCTCCCCGACCGGGTCTACCCCTCCAATTTCCATCTCGACACCACCGTCTTTGATAGCGGCCGCGGCACCGTGGACGGCAAGGCCAACCTTCTGGCCGAACCGGTTCCGGGGGTGAAGGCCCATTTCAAATTGGAAAAAGTCCCTATCGACCGGATCAAACCGATCATCGCGCGGGCCAGCCTCTCCATCCAGGGAGGTCAACTCGGCACGGACGGAGCCATCGAATACGGCCCGAAGGTGAACACGGCGCAGATCAGGAACCTGGTGATCAGTGGCATGACGGTGGACTATATCCACTCCGCAGCCACGGCTGCCGCAGAAAACAGACGCGCGGCAATGGCCAGGCAGGCCGCCAAGAAGCTCAGCAACCGTCCCGGGCTGCTGCTCCGCATGGACCAGATGAACCTCACCGGCTGCACCTTCGGCATGATCAACCGGAACAAGGCCGCCCCCTACCGGATCTTCATCTCCGACACCAACCTGCACCTCAGCAATTTTTCCAACCAGTTCAGCCAAGGGGCATCCACCGCGCGCCTCACCGGTAAGTTCATGGGAACGGGCACCACCCAAGCGACGGCCGCCTTTCGCCCGGAAAAGCAGGGACCGGACCTCGATCTCTACGTGAAAATCGACAACACACAGTTAACGGGAATGAACGAGCTGCTCCACAGCTACGCCAATTTCACCGTTACCGGCGGGACGTTTTCTCTGATCACCGAGCTCCACGTCAAGAACAACGCCGTCACCGGTTACCTGAAACCGTTTTTCAAGGACCTGCAGGTGCGCCACGAGCGCAAGGGGCCCCTGCATCGGCTCTATGAGATGCTGGTCGGTGGCGTGGCCAAGCTGCTGGAAAACCGACCGAGACAGCAAGTCGCGACGAAGGCCGATATCTCGGGGCCGTTAAAGAGCCCGCAAACCAGTACCTGGCAAATTATCGTCGAGCTGGTGCGCAACGCCTTTTTCAAGGCGATCCTCCCGACCTTCGAACATGAGGCCCGCGCCGTCAAACGCTAATCGACATCGGAGCACGCCATGCCCACAACCAAACGGGTGCTGACCTGGCCCCCCCCCTATCGTGCCCAGGAGCTGCAAGATCGTGAATGGCTGGTGACTAACGGCCTGGGCGGTTACGCCTCGGGAACCCTCAACGGAGTCCCCACCCGTCGCTACCACGGTCTGCTGATCGCCGCCTTCCCACCGCCGGTCGGCCGTTTCATGACCTTCAACCGCCTTCACGAGCAGATCGTCATCGATGGCCAGCGCTACAGCCTTTCCGGGGAGAGCGTCGCCGAGGGCGTCTCCGCCTCGCTGCGGTCCTTCACCCTGGAAGACGGGCTGCCGCGCTGGCGCTACGAGATCGCCGGCGCCACCATCGAAAAAAGGATTTTCCTTCCCCATCTGCAAAACACGGTACACGTGATGTTCCGGGTCCTCAGTTCCAAGCAGGCCGTCCGCCTGGAACTGCGGCCGTCCCTGCATTTTCGCGGGCACAACGAACCGGTCGATCACCAGGTTCCCGAACCGTACCGTTTCGAGGGGGGAGAAAACCGATACGAGGTACGGGGGCACGAGCCGCACATGCAGCTCCGTTTTCTGGGTGACGGCCCCGGATTTAGCTGCACCGCCCAAACGATGCTCGAAAGCGAGCTCTGCTACAGCATCGAACAGGAACGGGGCTACGAGTGCTTCGGGGAAATCTGGAGCCCGGGCTTTTTCTCCTTCGAGCTGGCGCAGGGAGATCGCGCCATAATTTCCGCCTCCACCGAAAGCTGGGAAACGCTGCAATCCCATCCGTGCCGCCAGGCGCTGCTTCAGGAACGCCGGCGGCGCAGAATGCTCCGAAGAATTGCCGCACCGGCGGCGCGTAGCGGAGTTGCCGCGGAACTGGTCATCGCCGCGGACCAATTCGTCACCAGCAGCGGTGTAGGGAGCTCGGATCCGGAGCTGCGCAGGATCATGGCCGGGTACCACTGGTTCGGCGACTGGGGACGCGACACCATGATTTCCCTGGAAGGGGTCACCCTGGCCACGGGAAAAATCGACGAGGGCGGCGCCATCCTGCGCAAGTACGCCGAGTACATAAAGGACGGACTCATTCCCAACATGTTCCCGGAGGGGGCAACCGAGGGGGTCTACAACACGGCCGATGCAACCCTGTGGTATTTCCACGCCCTGGACCGATATACCGAGGTGAGCGGGGAGCGCGACACCCTCCGGGCCCTGCTCCCAAAGCTGCGTGACATCGTCGAGCACCATCACGCGGGAACCCGGTTCGGGATCGGCGTCGATCCCGCCGACGGACTGCTGCGGCAGGGTGCGGAGGGGTACCAGCTCACCTGGATGGATGCCAAAGTAGGGGACTGGGTGGTTACGCCGCGGCGCGGCAAGGCGGTGGAGATCAACGCGCTGTGGTACAACGCACTGCGGCTACTGCAAACGTGGTGCGAAGAGGAGTCGGAGCCTGCCTTTGCCCAGCGCCTCGCCGGGCTGGCGGGGCAGGTTTATCGCTCCTTCAACGAGCGCTTCTGGTACCAGGAAGGCGGGTATCTCTACGACGTCGTCGACGGCGAGGCGGGAGACGACCCGGCCTGCCGTCCGAACCAGCTGTTCACCCTCTCGCTGCGCCACAGCGTCCTCGACCCGGCGCGGTGGCATGCCGTGCTGGATACGGTGCAGGAACAGCTGCTGACCCCGGTTGGGCTGCGCACCCTTTCCTGGAACCATCCCGATTACAAGCGGCGCTACACCGGCGACCTTAGGTCCCGCGACGCGGCCTACCACCAGGGGACCGTCTGGCCTTGGCTGATCGGGCCCTTCATCGACGCCTGGCTCCGGGTGAACCCGGGCTATCGCAAGCAAGCGCGTGCTTTTCTGAACCGGATGTGCGGGCATCTCGACGATCAATGCATCGGAACCATTGGCGAGATCTGTGATGCGGAAGAACCGTTCACCCCGCGGGGGTGCATTGCCCAAGCCTGGAGCGTGGCGGAGGTCCTGCGCTGCTGGATGAAGACGGAGGGGTAGACGGTTTGCGGCGTGGGGCCGGTGCGGTTGCGCGTTGACAAAAAAATCCGGAATTGCGAGAATTTATTAAAAGATTCCAAAGACGCGACATCGTCGGTCTCCCGCCCTCGCAGCGGGAGTACCAGGGAGAACAGCCATGAGACTGATCGTGTTGATCCTGCTGATCCTGTTGGTTCTGGGTGCCCTGCCAACCTGGCCGTACAGCTCCGGCTGGGGCTACTACCCAAGTGGTGGTCTGGGGCTGATCCTCCTAATTTTGATCATCCTGATGCTGATCGGATATTTCTGATGGGATCGACGAGGTAACCGGCACAGGGAGAACAATAATGGCTAGGTACGGAAAGAAAGCACAGGAAACCGTCGAAGAGGCCATGCACAAGTTCAAAAAGGGTGAACTGAAAAGTGGCGGAAGCGGCAAGACGGTGAAAAACCCTAAGCAGGCCATCGCCATCGGCCTGTCCGAGGCGAGGGAGAAAGGGGCGAAGGTTCCCGAGCCGCCTAAGAAAAAGGCTTAAGGAGAAGCAGCCATGAAAAACTCTGCAGTATTCGGCATGTACCGGACCCGGGAGGCGGTGGAGCAGGCAGTCTATGCACTGCAAAGCGCCAATTTCCGCAATACCGATATATCGGTCCTCTTCTCGGAGAACGTGGGCACCAAGGACTTCGCCCATGAGAAACACACGAAGCTTCCGGAAGGCTCGACTGCCGGTGCGGGAACCGGCGCCATCGTCGGGGGCGCACTCGGCTGGCTGAGCGGCCTGGGAGCCCTGGCCATCCCCGGTGTGGGTCCCCTCATCGCTGCCGGCCCGATCGTGGCGCTGCTGGCCGGTATCGGTGCCGGCGGAGTCATCGGGGGGATCGCCGGAGCGCTCGTCGGGATGGGGATTCCGGAGTACGAGGCAAAGCGCTACGAAGGGCGGGTCAAGGAAGGGGGCATCCTCCTGTCGGTTCACTGTGACAACACCGATTGGCGCAAGCGCGCGGTAGAGGTGCTGAGAGACACCGGCGCCGAGGACATCGGAACCGAAGGAGAAGCAAAGGCTGATTTCGCAGTGAGCGACAAGCCGCGGCCGCGGTGACCGGGGTTCGGGCGAGTACCAGCGGACTGGCCAGAGGAGGCCTGATGATGACCGACGCAGAGGGTAAGGGGCACGGGAAGCTCGCATCCGAGGTGGCACCGGAACCAGTGTCGATCGGATCCATCTTCGACCTTCTGGCCAACGAGCACCGGCACATCATGGAGCTGTTCAACGCGATCGTCGATACGGACAGCAAAACCGTTGCCCCTGCCTTGAAGGTCTTCTCTGAACTGCAGGAAGAACTCATGACTCACCTCGAGGGAGAAGAGCGCTTCTTCTTCTCGGCACTGGAAATCGATGATGACCTGAGCGAAAAGGTCCTCGAGGAGTACGAACAACATCATATTGCCAAGACCCTTCTGGCATCGTTCAATAGCCTTGCCGTGGATGACCACCGCTGGAAGGCGAAGATCAAGGTGTTGTGGAAACTCTTTCAGTTCCACGTCACGGATGAGGATCTCCTGATCCAAAAGGCGCGGCTGCTGTTCCCCGAAGGCAAGGCACGGGAAATGGCGAGACAGTTCCTGGAGTTTCGCGGAAAGGGAGGAAGTACCAAGGCGGTTGGCGAACCGGTCGCAGATCTTTAAGAGCGAAATCAATATATAAAAGGACGCCCGCATCAGATAGCTGCGGGCGTCCTTTTTTTGTGCCGGAAAGGCTCGTCATCCAGCAAAGACGGGCGGCGGAGGTTTCGCTAGTTACGGCCGGGAATCCCCGCCTCGCAGGGAACCCGGGTCTGGCACAGGCCGCACCCGGTCTGGGCTACGCCGTACGTTTGCCCGACCTGAGCCGGCGCCGTTTCATATACGTACGTTTTGCATTTCTCCTTATCGTGTCCGGTGCGGGAAAGCGCGCCGACTGGGCATCGGCCGATGCACGCTCCGCAGGAACCGTCGCGGAAATACAGGCAGTTCTCGGTGTGGGTGCGGTAAATCTTTTCCGACGGGACCACCGGCGCATCGGTAATGACACTTCCGCAACGATGGGCGATACCCCTCGGCGTAATGAGCGCATCGTTAAGACTGAACGTACCCAGTCCCGCTGCGTAGGCCGCGTGGCGCTCGGACCATGAAGAGGCTCTTCCCACGGCGGTGTCGGAAAACTCCTGCCACGAAGGATGAAATTGAGGCGCAAGCGCATGAAATCCTGCGGTTTTAAGGTACGTCACCAGGTGACGGCGCAGGGCTCCATTGAATGCCTCGCCGTGGGTTCGCGTCACCGCCCAGGGGCGCGACGGAAACACCTGCTCGGCGGCGTTGGAACGGCGGACCGCTTCGGAAATCGGAAGGACCCAGCTAATTACCGTCCGGGGCACCCAAGGCACCTCCTCCGCCCTGCAAAGCTCCAGTGGGGTAAGGTGGAAATCCCCAATCACCTTCTTGTACGTTGCAAACAGCGGGTCGTCCGCGACAGCAAACCCTACCAGGGGCACATCGAACAAGCTCCCCGCCGCCTCGGGATGACGATTCCCGTCATCTTCCGCCACAAACCGCTCGATCTCTTCTCTAATCGCTTGATTCACGCACACCTCCCCTGAAACAAGTCCCAGAGCCCGCAGATTAGGACGGCATGCCCGCAATGTCAAAGAGAAAACTTCCCCACCCCTGGCACTCCGTTCGGTAGTTGGGTCAGCAAGTTAAGCAGGGTCAACAAGACTCGCAACGGCATGATTAATTTTTTTAAATAGACTCACAATCATACGTATGATATTAGTTTTGTCTAATCAAATACAACTCTCAGCGCAGCCTATCATTTCCTCTGCACAAGGAGTTCTCCATGAAACTACTGGCAAGAAGACTGTCACAGAGTCCCACGGTGTTGGACCTCTTTGTTTTGTCAGTGTTTTTCGGATTCGCCTACTTTTTCAGACTGGGTCGATTCCCCCTGCTGGGGACCGATGAAGCCAGATACCTGGAGATCCCGAGGGAAATGATCGAGCGGGGCGACTTTGTGACGCCTACCCTGAACTACGTCCCCTATTTCGAGAAGCCGCCTTTGCACTACTGGGTGAACGTGCTGGCCACCTGGATCTTTGGTGAAAGCGCCTTTGCCGCGCGCTTTTTCGGTGCGCTCTGGGCGGTTCTGGGAATCCTGATGGCGTATCACCTGGGCCGGAAGTTGTTCGGCCGTCTGGAGGGTTTGTGTGCGGCCGTGGTACTGGGTACGGCCATCGGATTTATGGTGCAGGGGCGAACCAACATCACCGACACTACCCTTACCTTCTTTCTCTGCGCAGCGCTTGGCTCGATCCTGCTGGCAATGCAGCCAGAAGAAAAACATAAGGGATTCTATTACCATCTTTTCTATATCTGTGCCGCACTCGCGGTGCTCGCCAAAGGGCTGATCGGGATCGTCCTTCCCACAGCGATAATCGTGATCTTCCTGGCAGTAACAAGACGTTGGCCCCTGCTGCAAGAAATGCGTCCGGGCTCCGGAACCTTACTGTTCTTCGTCGTCGCATCACCCTGGTTCATACTGGTATCGCTGAGAAACCCGCAGTTTTTTCAGTTTTTCTTCATTCATGAACACTTCGCGCGCTATCTCACCAAGACGCACCATCGCTATCAGCCCTTCTGGTTTTACCTTCCGGTCCTGATCGGGTGCCTGCTCCCCTGGACGTTCTTTCTACCGGCGGCGATCAAGAGCGCCTGGAGAGAACACATCAACGGAAAGGGAGAGGCCAAGCTCTTTTTGCTGCTGTGGGCCGGAACGATCTTATTTTTCTTTTCCCTCTCGAGCTCGAAACTTATCCCGTACATATTGCCCGTCTACCCGGCCCTTGCCCTGTTGGTAGGGGCCACCTTGGCAGAAACCATAGAGAAGCACTCGGATCGGCTCCAAAAACCGGGAGCCATTCTCGGTCTCACCAACCTGATCATTGCGGTCGGAGTTGCGCTTTATCCGGTACTGGCCAAGTCGCCCCGCATTACCGAACCCGGAGCCATTCTGCTCGGTGGCCTTTTTGCGGCCCAGGGGCTGAGCGCGCTCATTGCCTCGCGACACCCTGAGCCGAGTCGACTTTTTGTGATTTTGCTGTTGTCCGCGTATGTCTTGGGGATTGCCGGGCCGCCGGTCATCTACGATGCCATCGGGAAAAGGAAGCTGATCCGGGACCTTGCGCTCATGGTCAACGAAACGGCCGAGCCAGGCGCGGTGGTAGCGTCGGTGGGGTACCAACAGGAATTGCCGCTCTACACCAAGCGCAGGGTGGTCGTGGTTGGCGATGAGGGAGAATTGGAGTTCGGCAGAAAGCAGGGGAACAACGGCTCCTGGTTCTTGGGGACGCAGCAGTTCCAAAGCCTGTGGCGGGAGAGCGAGCGTCAGATCCTGGCTGTGGTGCCGAGAGACAACCTGGAGGGATGGAACAAAAGCCTCGTGCCGGCGCCGCGGGTGCTGGCCATGCAGGGGAAACAGGCGCTGATTACCAACCAGCCGGGAAAGGGACAACTCAAAGTGGGAATGAACTGGGGTAGCAAAGAAAAGCGGAAGTAGCCGTGGTGGGGGGAACGGGCACGGCAGGTGCCGATCCCCCCTCGGCCCCAAAAGCAAAAGGCCCACCCGACGCTATGTCAGGTGGGCCTTTCAAATAAATTCCCTGCGGCGACCTACTCTCCCACACAGTTACCCATGCAGTACCATCGG
>NZ_JAEMHM010000037.1 GCF_016458275.1 Geomesophilobacter sediminis | reverse complement strand
TGTTTTGGCGAACTGAATATACCACAAGTAGCTCTCCGAGCCTTCTTTTTTATCGATCAACTATGGGACAGCAGTGGCCTGTCCCCTATTCTTCCCTGTCTATGTCATACCGCAGCTCAACCATGCCCACTCCCATCTGGCGAACTGAAACAAGTCGGAGGATTGGGCTCAGAACTCGGCGCGGAAACACTTGTTTGCCTCTGCCCAGAGTAACTGAGCCAATTTGAACGATGAGTTCATCCAGAAGTCCTTCATCATAAAACTGCCCCGCCAAGTCTCCACCACCCACAATCCATATGTTCTTTGCGCCCGCGGCAACACGCATCTCATTGTGAACCTGGCGCACATCACCTTTCACGAACGTAATGTCCGAACCTTCAGCAGCTTGGAGTACGCGAGAGGTAAATACCCAGACAGGCTGGGTGTAGGGCCAAGATGATCCCGTCTCGGCAGCAACCTTTTCAGCATTGCGGATGATCCATTCGTAGGTGGCAGACCCCATTGCCAGTGCGCCGACCTCAGCAATGAAATCTGGGTAGCTGGAGTCATTCAGATCCGCGAGTGGAAACAGCCACTCCAACGAGTCATCCTCCGTAGCAATAAATCCATCAAGACTTGATGCGGTGTAATACTGGGTCTTCATTACTACGCTTACCTCCAGTGTGCCGATTTTCGAATGCCTAACGGTAAGTACGGGTTCCTAAGTACGGGTTCCAGGCCTACACATTTCACATAACAATTCAGCACCCACGTTCCCCGCCCTTATAACACATACGAAATTTCAATGAAATCAGCATGTTAATTGGTCAACATTATTGAAGGCTTACGATTCGGCGGTCGGTGGGGTTGGGGAGCAAGCATGGCTCTGGGAGGTTGGTTGCCATCTCCTGGACGGTGAACCATTAGCTCTGGGTCGGGCGTTTGGCTTCTGTTGTTCCGGGTCTGTTGTGTTGGTGGCAGGGGTCGGTTTCTGGAACCTTAAAGGCAAATCCCCCCCGGCCCCCCTTTGTTAAAGGGGGGAGTTGGCGGTGTTTGGTTGTTTCCGCACAGATGCTTCGGAGCCTGCTCCAAACATTGAAAAGGAAGCGGTGTCGTCACTTAAGTCGTCGGATCGTCCCTGTCCCACGTCCCAACCCCATCCTCACCCCCTCCTTCGCTGAAGCTTCGGCGGGCAGGGCTGTCTGGCCTCAATGGTGAGCAAGGCCTCCCATCCTCACTCTGCCCGTCGCCCCCCGCGCTCTCGCGCGCGACTCTTGAAGGAGAGGGGACGCCTAGTTCAGCCTTTATATTCAGGAGGATTCTTCTCTTCTCTGGGGCGTCATGTACCAAACTGAGGATGTTGTTAAAAACAAAGACCGGAACGCAGTGGCTGCGTTCCGGTCTTTTGTTGTTTTGAGGCCGCGAGCTGCCCTTCCGGGAGAGGGGGTCTCCCTTGCGGGTCCGGCCGCGGGGGTGAACGGCGGTGTGCTACCTTTGGTCGGGGAGGCCGTAGTCGTCGCCTTCCACGCATTCGGTCTGCGCTTCCAGGAACGACTGCTCCTGAGGGTCTTTCACTATCTCGATCACGCCGTGATTGACGGACCAGATCGCTCCGCACAGGGTGCACTCGGTGAGTCCTTCCTGGAACCCACTGGCCTGGAGATTGGTGTCCTGCTGGAGCTTGTTCTTGCAGACTGGGCATTTCATGGCGGCTCCTCCTTTGCTCAAAGCCCTTGTCTCTAAGTATGACGGCTTTTCTTATGTTGGCAAATCACCTCCTTTAAAAAGCGCCGTCCCATCAAAAAGGGTTCTCACATACTGTCAGCCCCACCAAACCTGCACTGCATTAATCAAACTCAATCTTGTAATAGAGGTCGGCGCCGCTCTCGGTGCCGGTCTGGGTCTCGATCTGCCAGTGCCGGAAGATGTCGTAGCGCAACTGGAACAGACTGTTGCCCGTGACGACGGAGCGGCCATAGCTGAAATAGAGCCTGGGCGTGATGTACTTGCCGACGGTAAGCATCGATTCCATGGTGGCGGTCTTCGCTGGAGCGCCGGTCGGGGTGACCGCAATTTCCTTGTACCCCATCAGCCCGGTGGTTGTCTCGTTGCGCTGTTCGAACCCGAGCACGCTCAGCCCCAGCCGTTCCTTGATCTCCTCCTGCAGCGAATCCGATCTCCCCAGCGACAGGAGGCTCCCCGCCGCCTGGCTCAGTACGCTGACCTGCTCCCCGCTCGCGCTCCCGAGCGGATGCCCGAGCACCATGTAAGCGAGAACGTCGACGTCGGGAAGCGACGGTTCCGAGTAGAGCCGGATGATCGGCGCCCGCGCCAGTCCCTCCACGGTGACCCCGGCCTTCACGTCCCCCACGGTGCGCAGCGCCCGGATGTCCAGGGTCGGCTCGGTGATCGCTCCCCCCGCATAGTAGATCCGTCCCCGCACGATCTCGAGGTCGATGCCGTAGGCCCGGTAGCTCCCCTTGACGACGCGGACCTCACCCCGGCTGGTGATCCGGTCCAGGCTCGCCATCTCGAGATCGATGCCACCGCCCAGCTTGGCGTCGATGCCGTAGGCCTTGACCAATACCTTGTCCCCCAGGGTCACCCGCACCTTCACGTCGAGGGCGAGCTTTGCAGCCTGTCGCTCGGCGGGCGGGGCTCCCTCGAGAACGACGTCCCGGCTCGGACCGATCGCGCTCCGCCCCGGAGGCCCGGCCACCAGCATCTCCGGGACCACCACCTCCCCGCGCACCGAGAGGCTCTTGAGGTCCCCCTGGAAGGTGAGCTGCGGCGAGGTGTAGAGCTGCAGTTCCGGAAGAAACACGGTCTGGAAGCGTTCCCCTTTCAGGGTCCCCTGGTAGCCGACGCGCTGGTTTCCCCCGAAGCGGATGGTGGCCTCCCCGGTCAGCCGGCCCTTTCCGGACTTGGCGGCAAAGGAGTCGATGCGGATCACGTCCTGTTCCAGGTGGGCGCTCAGCTGCACATCGCTCACCTGGATGCCGGCCGCCGGGATGTAGGCTCCGGCGTCGGCCAGCTTCAGGTACCCGGAGAACCTCGGATCGCCCCAGATCCCGGCAACGGTGAGGTCGGCATCAAGGTTCCCGTGGCTTTCCTGCACCAAGTCCGGGAAAACCGAGGTCAAAAGGCCCTTTTCCCGCACCTGGGCCACGAATCTCCCCCGCACCGTACCGCGCGGGTCGACCGCCACCGGCAGGCGCGCCGGGATGGGGAGATCGAAGCTCCCTTGTCCACTCCCCGAGGCGGCGAGATTGAGGGAAAAATCACCGACGAGGTTCTGATCGCGCCAGCGCCAGGTGAGGGTAGCCTGACGCAACTGGGCGCTCAGTTCCCCGGTCGGCCCCTTGAGCTGCGCCCGCCCCTCGGCAAAGAGGGCGTTTCCCGCCAGATCCAGGCGTTGTCCGGGGAGAAACCGCCCCTGGGCCACACCGGAAAATTTCCCCTGAAGGTTCATCCCGCCCGGCAGCCAGGGGCGGAACAGGACCGGGTCGATTCCCTCCCAACGGGCGGAAAGCTCCGCGGTCTCCGGAAGGGCGAGGGCCGCCCGCCCCTGCGCATCGACCGCCGCCTGCAAAGTACCTCCCCCCGGAAGGGCGAGCTCGGCCCGCCCGTGCACGCCCTGGTCCCCGGCATCCAGGTTGACCAGCACCCGCTCGATCTCCAGGCGCCGCCCTTCGGAAAGGTAGGTCCCGCGCCCCCCGACCCGCAGCGTGGCGACTAGCCGGCCGTCCCGCATCCGGTTCAACGCGCCGCGCCAGCCGAAAAAGAGCTGGGCCTGGTCGAGGGGGAGGTCGAACTGATCCGGCTCTTTGGCATATCGGATTCTCCCGCCGTGCAGGAAGGAATTTCCGCTGACCGTTACCATCCCCCCCGGTCGGAGTTCGCCACGGAGTTCCCCGACCAGGATCCCCTCCGCGGCCACCCCTTGAGGTAGGAACGGGGCGAGCACCGCCAGGTCGAAACCCTGCCACTTTCCGGAGAAATCGCCGGAGCGCGGGATAGCGAGCCGGAGCGGGTCGGACGAGGAAAAAAGGAGATAGGTCTCCCCGCCGAGAAGCCGCACGTCGGCGGTGGCCCGCATTCCGGCAGCGCCGCCGTCGAGAGTCAGATCGGCGGAAGTGAGCTCCACCCGGTGCCCCTGCGACTCCAAAACCCCGCGGGAGGAACTGCGTGCCGTAACTTCCAGCTGGCCGCCCGAAAGAAAGCGCGCCCGGACCGTCCCGGAGCTGGCCCCGGTGACGTGGGAACCGGCGAGGTAGGCATTGGCCCGGGCGAGGTTGATCTGACTCCAGCCGGCATGCACCGAGCCGGTCCGCGCCGGAAGGACCACCTCCGCGGCTAACTCGGCCCGCTCTCCCGGAGCGCCGTTCAAAACCACCGGTGCCAGGCTGATCCGCTGGGGGGTAACGGAAAGGGGGGCGGGGGCGGCCAGCGTCCAGGGGCCGACCGCATCGTGGCCGGAAAGGTCGGTGACCGTGCCGTTCCAGGCACCGTTTCGGTATCCACCGGAGACCGCCAGCCGTGCCTCGGCCTGGGAGACAACCAGGGTCGCCGCGGCGCGGTGGGTGGCGAGGGTCCCCTCCGCGGTGACCGCGGCCCGGTCGGCCCGGAAGCTGCCGGAGCTCACCCCGTTCAAAGATGCGACAAGGTTCAGGGGATAGTCGGGGCCGTCTTCCAACTGCGCGGCCACCGAGGCTGCGGCGGCGCGCACGCCGTCGGCGGCGAGCTTCCGCCCGGTCCCGGTAAAGGAGCCGGCGAGCCGGTGCTCGCGGTACCGGATCCAGCCGTCGGCATCGAGGGTACCCGCGGTCCCGGGGACCAGGCGGGAGAGGTCGCTTACCCGCGCGGCGAGGTCGAGGCGGCGCGCCAGCTCTCCCGAGGCGGTGAGGTCGAAGCCCCGTCCGGAGAGAAGGGCACGGTTGATGACGACATTTTCGCCGGCAAAGGCGACGTCGGCGGTTCCGGTCAGCTCCCGGCCGTGCAGCCGGCTTTCCAAAAGGCGCCCCTGCAATCGTCCGCGCGGCTCCCCTTTTTTCGGCACGGCCAGCTGGGCGGCGAGATCGAGGTTCACCACCCCCTGCCAGTCCGGCGCAAGTCGGGCCGGGTTGAGCCCCCGCCCGCTGAGTCTCCCTCCTACCCGCACCCCGTCCTCCCAGCCTACATCGAGGGAACCGGAGACGGTGCCGTCGAGGACGCTCCCGCGGATGGGGGCGAGCTTCACTCCCGCGGCGTCGCCGCGCACCCCCGAGGTGACCGTCCCCCCCTGCCAGCCGGGAACGCGGTTGGCGAGCCGGAGTTCGCCGCGGTAGCTCGTGCCGCTCCCGGTAAGGGAGAGGGTGGCGGAAAGCCGTGTGGCCACCTTAAGTTGCTGGACGAGATCGAGGTCGCGCCCCTCCAGACGCACCGCGAAATGGGGTACCCGGGTGGGGTAGGAAAGGCTTCCGTTCCCGGTGATCGTCCCGCGTTGTCCGGCAACTGCGAGGCGGACGCCGCGCAGATTGAGGGAATGGGGGGCGATGCCGATCTCCCCGGCGGCGGTCACCTGCACGGCCCCCTTGCTGCGGCCGGTGACCTGCAGCGGGCCCGCGACCTGCTCGGGAGTCCGCCCGGCGCGCAGGTGCGCCCTGAGCTGGAAAAGATCCAGCGTCGCCACCGGGGCCGCCGGTCTCAGGACCAGGTCGGTCGACAGCGACGGCTGCACCATCCCTAAGGCGATATCGCCGGTGGCCCGAAGCCCCGGCGTGCCGAGGTCGAGCCGGGAAGCGATGAGTCGGCTCCCGTCCCAGGAGAGTGCGCCGGTAAGGGAGGTGACCGAGGTGGGGGGCTCGGAGCGCTGCCGGTACACGAGATCGGTCACGGCAAGCCGGTCGATCTCGCCGCGCAGGGCACGGGCGAAGGGGGGCACGGACGGCAGCTGGAAACTCGGCGGGGTGAGCGGGGCGCTGTCCTGCACCCGCACCCCGTTCAGGGCCAGATATCGGACCGAGAGGCGGTACCCCAAAAGATCCACGGGGTTCCAGAAGAGCTCCAGGGCGGCGACGGTCGCACGCTGCTCGGGGAGGCGAAGCGTCACGCCGCGCAGGCTGAGCCGGTCCCACAGTCTCCCCCGCACCTCCGCCACCTGCAGCTGGACCCCGGCGAGCCGGCTCAGCCGTTCCAGGGCAAAGCGGGCCCCGTCGGGGGTGCCGACCAGCCAGAGCGCCACGCCGGCGAGGACCAGGATCAGCAGGAAGATTGCGCCCAAGAGTGCGAAAAGGAGCCGTTTCACAGCTGGAACCCCACGGTGAGATGAATATAGTAATGGCCGGTCGGCTCGTTGATCCTGCGGGCCAGGTAGAGGTTGATGCCGCCGACCGGGGTGTAGTAATGGACACCGACCCCCGCCCCCTGCGCCAGGGTCATGGTGGACAGGTCGTTGTAGGCGTTCCCCACGTCAAAAAACGCCGATACCCCCCACTTCTCGAAGAGGGCCCGTTCCAGTTCGATGCTTCCGACCAGGAGGTCCCGCCCCCCCACCACCTGCCCGGTGGCGTCGCGGGGCCCGAGCGACTGGTACGAATAGCCGCGCACGCTCTGGTCGCCGCCGGCAAAGAAGCGGATCGAAGGGGGAACGTCGCTCAACGGATCGGCGAGCAGGGTCCCGGCGGCCTTGCCCCGCATATGCAAGGAGAGCCGCCACGGCAGGGGGAGCATCAGGTTGGTCTCGGCGATGGCCTGGGCCAGCCCCACCGTCGAGCCGAGGAAGGTATGGGTCCCCCGCAGGTCGAGGGCGAAACGGTACCCGCGCGTGGGACGGATCAGGTTGTCGAAGTGGTCGGTGGAGAAGCGGATCCCCGGCAGCACCAGGCGCGAGCCGGAGTTCTGGTTGCCAATGGTGAAGTTTTCCTGCTGCACCCTGAGATACACCGTACCGAGTTCACCGCGGCCGAAGCTCCGGTTGCGGTCCAGCTCGACGGCGACCAGCCGGCTGGTGTAGGCGGTGATGTCCTCCTGCTGGAGATTGAGCTGCACCGACGTGGAGCTCTTGAGGTCGCGGCTGCTCGGGATGGTGTAGCGGGAGGCGAGCCCCTGGAGCAGCTGCGCGGCATAGAGGGTGACATCGAGATCGTTGCCGGCATGAAAGAGGTTCAGGTCCCGGAAGCGGACCGTAAAGCGGGGACCGGTGTCGGTTCCGAAGCCGACCCCCGGCCGGATGGTCCGCCGCGGCACCGGCCGCACCTTCACCAGGACCGGGACGCGGTGGTCCTGGGCCGCCTCTTTCTCCGGCGTCACCAGGATCTCCCGGAAGCGTTCCGAGTTGGCCAGGTTGAGCTGGGTCTCGCCGAGCTTGCCGTAGGAGAAGACATCTCCCGCCTTGAAGGCGATGAACCGGCGCAGGTACGGGTCGGGGTAGCCGGTCGCCCCCTCGAAGCGCACCGCCCCGAAAAAGTAGCGATCTCCGGTTTCCAGGGTGATCTCGATCCGGGCCGAGCGCTCGCCGGGGGCGATGCGCAGGGCATGGCGGGTGAAGTCGGCGTCGAGGTAGCCAAGCTCCTGGGCCCGCGCCTTCAGCCGCGCCTTGGCCGCCTCGTACTCCTGCTGCAATAAAAGAGAGCCGCGCCGCAGCGGAAACGCCGCCACCAGCTCCTTCAGCCCCCGCTCGCCGGCGCCCGCGCCGGTAAGGGCGATATCAACCGCCTCCACGAGCACCGGCGGTCCCGGGTCGACGGCGACCCGGAGCACGAACCGCCCCCGCGCCGGCTCTTCTATGGAGGTGACGATGCGGGGATGGTAGTAGCCGAACGGCTCCAGCGCCGTCTTCACCTTCCCCGCGCTCTCCACCGCGAACCGGTCCAGCCAGAGCCGGTTCACCGTGTGCTCCCGTACCATGCCATAGGGGAGGGCCAGCGCCTGGCGCACGTTCTTGAGCGCATCCCCGCCGATGCCGGTCACCTCGAGCTCGACCGGATCCGCCGCGCGCAGCAGAGCCGGCCAAGCCAGGATGAGCAGTAGTGCCAGAAGGGTTACGCGGGTCATGGGTTCCTCTTCACTCGTAATCGCCGCGCCGGGGCGGGAAAGATAGAAGAGTCTACCATGCTTTGCGCCGTGCTCACGGCGGCAGAGCGGGAGTTTTCCCTGACAGATCCGCGCCGGGGAAGGAGTCAGTTCTGGCTGAGCGGGTCAAAGGGGGATATAATAATCTCGATTTGAAGGTGTAAACGGTACCGCAATTGGACCAAAACCCAAACCAGTCAGGTGATGCAATGGAAGAGAGCAGCGAAGAGAGCATACGTGTCAGGGAAATGATCATCGACGATCTTTCCGAAGTCTTTCACATCGGTGAAGAAGTCTTTACCGCCGAATTCTCCAAAAACCTCTACCGTACCTGGGATGAGTACGAGATCACCACCTTGTTCAATACCGACAGTGAACTCTGCCTGGTCGCCGAGGCCGGCGAGCGGATCCTCGGCTTTGCCCTGGGCACCACGGTGAAGAAACACCACTCCCCCTGGAAGTACGGCTACCTGGTCTGGCTCGGGGTGCGCAAGAACATCCAGAAGGGGCAGATCGGGAGCAAGCTGTTCCGGGAGATCAAGCGCCGCATGAAGGAGCAGGGGGTGCGGATGATCATCATCGACACCTCGGCCGACAACGAGCCGGCGATCCGGTTTTTCCAGAAGCAGGGGTTTGGCCACACCCAGGAGCATGTCTACATGAACCTCAACCTCAGCCGCAAGACCAAGAAAAAGGCGGTGAAGAAGTCATGAGCGTCCGGGACCGCGTATGGAATGCCATCGATCCGGGGCGGCTGCGCCGGACCTTCCTCGAACTGCTGGACATCTACTCCCCGTCGGGCAAGGAGGAGGACATCCAGCTCTACCTGGAGGAGATCCTGGTCCGGGCCGGGTTCCGGGTGGAGCGGCAGGAGGTGGAGGAAGACCGGTACAACCTGCGGGTCACCATGGGGGAAGGCGAGCCGAGGCTCTACCTGGTGGGGCACGTCGACACCGTGCCCGCCTGGGACCTGGAAGAATTCGGGCCCCGCGAAGAAAGAGAGCTAATCTTCGGGCTGGGAAGTGCCGATATGAAGGGTGGGTGCGTTGCCATGCTCGAGGCCTGGCTTGCCCTGTCCGAAGCGCTGGAGCCGTCCGAGCGCCCCAACGTGGGGCTTTTGTTCGTGGTGGGCGAGGAAGAAAACGGCGACGGGAGCGAGACCTTCCTGGCGAGCCAGAGCGCCCCCTGGGTGGTGATCGGCGAGCCGACCGGCCTGTCCGCCTGCTTCGCCCACTACGGCTACCTCGAGGCCGGGTTCGTCACCCACGGGGTGAAGAGCCACTCCTCGATGCCGGAACTGGGGCACAACGCGGTGGAGTCGATGCTCCGGGTGCTCCTCTTTCTGGGCAACGATGCCCTGTTCAACCGGGAACTGACCGAAATCGTCTATTCGATCCGGGAGCTGCACTCCTCCCGGCACGGCTTCGTGGTTCCGGACCGGTGCGAGAGCTGGATCGACCTCCACCTCCCCCCGGACCGGGACCCGCAGGAGTTGATCGCCCAAATCGGGGAGATCCTCCAGGCGGCGCAGCGCCGGATCGCCGGGCTCAGGGTGACCCACGACTTCGGCTTTGCCTCGGCCGGCTACAACCTCGGGACCGACAACGAGGTCGCCGACCGCCTCCGGCAGATCTACCGGGACCTGGGGCTTCCGCTCCGGCTGGATGCCTTCCGCTCCCATTCCGACGGCAACCTCTTCCATGCCGCCGGGGTCAAGCCGGTGATCCTGGGCCCGGGAGCGCTGGAGACGGCCCACACTGCGGACGAACAGGTCCTCTTCGCCGAGGTGCTGGCCGCGGCGCGGATCTACGCCGCCCTCTGCCTCGGCTAGGCTCCCGGCTCCAACCGGCAGCGGCGTACCCGGCGGGAAACCCCGGCCGGAGGCACCGGCCGCCCCGCGGCGCCAGCAAAAAACTTGCGTCAATGCAAGGAGTTAGGTTAACGTAAGAGCAACAGCACGCCCATGAGGACGTGCCGCCTCACTTCAAGAATCACAGCGGCTCTCAGCGTGGAGGGTTCCCCTCCGCCGCTCCAACGGCAGTGCACCTGCTCGATCCACGTCCCAAGGAAACCATGTACCGACTCTTAGCATCGCTGCTCCTCCTCTCTTCATGGCTGCTCCCCCTCTCCGCGCACGCCGCCGTCGTGACCGGCGCCGAGCAACTGGCCCGGGAAAACTTCGGCTTTCTGCGCGGGACCCGGTTCGGCCTGATCACCAACCAGACCGCGCAGGTGCGCGGCGTGCACCTGATCGACCTCATGGAACGGGCCGGGGTTCCCCCCGCCGTCATCTTCACCCCCGAGCACGGTCTCGAGGGGACCGCGGAGGACGGGGTGAAGCTTACCGACACGAAACATGAGGGGATCCCGGTGCGCAGCCTGTACAACGGGGAAATGAAACCGCGCCCCGACGACCTGAAGGGGCTCGACTACCTGGTGTTCGACATCCAGGACATCGGGGTCCGCTACTACACCTACATCTCGACCATGGGGCTCGCCATGGAGGCCGCGGCGCAGGCCGACGTCCCGTTCGTGGTGCTGGACCGCCCCAACCCGCTCGGGGGCGACTACGTCGCCGGCTTTCCCGGCACCGACGTACCGCGCAGCTTCACCTCGCTTTTTCCCATCCCGGTCGCGCACGGGCTGACCGTCGGCGAGCTCGCCTCCATGATCAAGGGGGAGCGCCTGCTCCCGGGTCTGGACGACCTCGACCTGATCGTGGTGCGGATGCAGGGGTGGGAGCGCTGGATGCGCTGGCCGGATACCGATCTCGACTTCGTGGGGACCAGCCCCAACATCGCCGATTTCGAGGCGTCGCTCATGTATGCGGGGACCGGACTGGTCGAGGCGACCGGGGCGAGCGAAGGGCGCGGCACCACCGAGCCGTTTCAGCTTTTGGGGGCGCCGGGGATCGACGCGGAACAACTGGCGCAGCAGCTGAACCAGGAGCGGCTGCCGGGACTTCATTTCGAGCCGGTCCAATTCACGCCGCAGCGGCTGCCGGGCAAGTGCTCCGATCCGAAGTTCAAGGGGACCCCGGTGAGCGGGGTGCGCATCGACATCACCGACTACCACGAGGTCCGCCCGGTGGAAACCGGCATCGCCGTGGTCTGTGCCCTCTACGGGGCTCTTTCTCCCGAACGGCGGGCCGGCTTCTTCCAGGGTGGGTTCGACGACATGGCGGGAACGCGGCAGTTGCGCGGAGAGGTCGGCGGCGGGGTGCCCCCGCAGCGGATCGAAGAGGGGTGGAGCCAGGCGGTGGGGGATTTCCTGAAGCGGCGCGAGCCGTATCTCCTCTACCCGCAGGAGGCTCCGGCCGAGACGGAGGATGCGCCGTAACCGCATCGTCCGCGCAGGAAATCCTCTTTTGTGGTAAACATAGGAAGTTCGCCACCGACCAGCCGGAGGAAAGAAAGGCCATGATCACCATCCAGAAGAACGTGCCGCTCGCCCCCTACACGTCGTTCGACATCGGCGGCCCCGCAGCGTTTTTCGTCCGGGTCTGCAACGACCGCGAGCTCCGCGAGGCGCTGCTTTTCGCCAAGCAGGACGACCTCCCTTACTGCATGCTGGGAGGCGGTACCAACCTCCTCATCAGCGACCAGGGTTTCGCCGGGGTGGTGCTGAAGGTCGCCTTCGACGCGGTGGAACTCACCCGAAACGGGGTGATCGCCGAAGCGGGGACGGACCTGACCGCGCTGGTGCAGGCGGTATCGGCGCGGGGGCTGACCGGGATGGAATCGATGGCGGGGATCCCCGGCACGCTCGGCGGGGCGGTTCGTGGCAACGCCGGGGCCTACGGGACCTGCATCGCCGACGTCCTCCAAAGCGTGCAGGTCCTCGACGCGGAGACCGGGAAGGTCGTCACCTTCACCCGGGACGGCTGCCGTTTCGGGTACCGGAGCAGCCATTTCAAGCGCAACCGCAACCTCATCGTCCTTTCCGCCGAGCTCGCCCTCGCCCAGGGGAGCGCGGAAGAATCGCAAGAGAAGGCGCGCCATACCATAGAAAAGAGGCTGGCCAAGCACCTCGACTTCTCCAAGTGCGTCGGCTCGTTCTTCATGAACCCACTGGTCACCGACCCCGAGGTCATCCGCACCTTCGAAACCGAGCAGAAGACCCAATGCCGCGAAGGGAGAATCCCGGCGGGATGGATCATCGACCGGGTGGGACTGCGCAACGAGCGGGTGGGAAACGCGATGGTAAGCGAACTGCACGCGAACTACCTGATCAACACGGGGGGGGCGACGGCCGCCGAAGTGCAGCGCCTGGCCGAACTGGTGAAAGAAAGGGTACGGAGCGCACTGGGGGTGGAGCTGATGGAAGAGGTCGGTTATCTCGGCTTTACCCCGGTGGTGCGCAACCCGTGACGGATTCCCAAAAGCCATCAAACATAGGTAGCAACGAAAAAAAGCCCGCAAACGCGGGCTATTTTTTTACGGAACCATGTCCCAAACCAAGGATGCGCAGTTACCCCCCTTTTGCGAAGGGGGGCAAGGGGGGATTTGCTCCAGGTTGCCCAGAGCTACCAGGCATGTCACGGTGCTAAAATCCCCCTAAATCCCAGCGTTGTCCGGTTAGGTTTTTGCTTTACGTCGCTTGTTTCTTAAGCGGGTGTTTCTTTT
>NZ_JAEMHM010000036.1 GCF_016458275.1 Geomesophilobacter sediminis | reverse complement strand
ATCGAGCCTACCAGCGGCAACACCGGCATCGCCTTAGCCTTCGTGGCCGCGGCGCGCGGCTACCGGCTGATCCTCACTATGCCGGACACGATGAGCGTGGAGCGGCGCAACCTGCTCAAGGCTTACGGGGCCGAGCTCGTGCTCACCCCGGGGGCCAAGGGGATGAAAGGGGCCATTGGGGCAGCCGAAGAGCTGGCGGCCAAGACTCCGAATTCCTATGTCCCGTCCCAGTTCAAGAACCCGGCCAATCCGGAGATCCACCGCGCCACCACCGCGGAGGAGATTTGGAAGGACACCGACGGCAAGGTGGACATCGTGGTCGGCGGGGTCGGGACCGGGGGGACCATCACCGGGGTGGGGGAGGTGCTCAAGGCGCGTAACCCCAAGGTGAAGGTGGTCGCGGTCGAGCCGTTCGACTCACCGGTCCTCTCCGGTGGGAACCCGGGGCCGCACAAGATCCAGGGGATCGGGGCGGGTTTCGTCCCCGACGTCTTGAACACCGGGATCATCGACGAGGTCTACAAGGTGAAGAACGAGGAGGCGTTTGCCAGCAGCCGCAAGCTTGCCACCGCCGAGGGGCTTTTGGCGGGCATCTCCGGCGGCGCGGCGGCACACGCGGCGTTGCAGATCGCGAGCCGCCCCGAGAACAAGGGGAAACTCATCGTCGTCGTGCTCCCCGACACCGGTGAGCGCTACCTCTCAACCCCGCTCTTCGACCACGATCCCGCTAATTAGTCGGACAGGCATACCCTCAGCGTTCCGGCCCGGATTGCTCCGGGCCGGGCGATTTGGAGCACGTGATGAATAAGTACCTTGTTTCCCTATGCTCGATGCTGATTGCCGGCGGTCTCCTGTTCACGGCGGCGGCCGGAGCCGGGGAGTTAAAGCCGCGGCAGCCGGGCCCTAAAGACAAATGCGGGGTGTGCGGCATGTTCGTGGCCAAATACCGCAACTTCGCCGCCCAGATACAGTTCCGGGATGGATCAGTCGTTTTCTTTGACGGCCCAAAGGACTTTTTCACCTATTACCGGGCCCTGTCGAGTTTCAACCCACGCAAGAGCCAAAAGGACGTCAGCTCCCTTATCGTCACCGATTACTACGAGGTCGCGCCGATCGACGCCAGCCGCGCCTGGTACGTTATCGGCAGCGACATAAATGGGCCGATGGGTCAGGAACTGGTGCCGTTTCGAGACCAAAGAGCGGCGAAGGAATTCGCCAGAGATCACAAGGGAAAGCGGGTGTTACGTTTTCAGGAGGTAACTCCGGCCCTCCTCCGCGAGATCCACTGATGG
Source organism: Geomesophilobacter sediminis (assembly GCF_016458275.1). Taxonomy (GTDB): domain Bacteria; phylum Desulfobacterota; class Desulfuromonadia; order Geobacterales; family Geobacteraceae; genus Geomesophilobacter; species Geomesophilobacter sediminis. Next base: position 20,030 of record NZ_JAEMHM010000036.1, on the reverse strand, counting down.
CCCGACGCTCCTCCCTGTATCTGTCCGGATTGACGGTTTTGTCGCTCGCGGCGGGGATTCTGCTCCTCCAGGGGGCTTTTGCCGAGCGTCAGGCCGCTTTTTCCCTGGCCGAATCGGCACGCCTGGTTCGCGAGCTGGATCTCACCGATCTTTGCCTCTTCACCGAGGCCAGTTACACAAGGCACCCGGCCGTGACCGATCTGTCCACGCCATTTCAGGACGGTCCCCTCAGCCTGGAGCATTTTCCAACCGGGTCGTTGGTGGGGATTCCGCCCCACCTGACCAAAACCTTGGCGCGGGCATACTGAGGCGTGGGGGCGTCCGACGGTTTGCACGCGCGGTGGCTGGTTTGTCTTACCAGAGGATATGGAGCAACGTTCCGACCGGAAAAACCGGAGGGTGCCGTGCCGCGGTGGCGCAGGAACCTTCCGGTTTTTTTTCGCGAGGTTGCTCCCTGTTTTTGCACGTCCGACGCGGCGCTTTGATCAACACAAGGAAGGAGAAACGAACATGGTGAAAGTAGCAGTGGCGACCACTGATGGAACTACTATCGACGAGCATTTCGGTCAGGCGAGCCGGTTCATCCTCTATGCGGTGGAGGAAGACGGGAGCTACCGGGAGCTGGAGGCGCGCGAGATCAAGCACCCGCCGCAGGACCATGCCCGCGCCCATTCCGCTGACACCACCGTCGAGCAACTTCGGGATGTGGATGCGGTTCTGGCGAGCCAGATCGGGCCGGCTGCGGCAGCCAATCTGGCTGGCCGCGGCATCAAGTCCTTCGCACTGAAGGGGAGCGTCGCACGCGCGCTTGCCTCCTACGGCAAACGCCACCGGCTTCTCGACCTTGAGATCCCTGGTGTCACCGGATGCGCCCCGCGGGGGGCATCGTGCGGCTGCCGGGAAGGAGGATGCCGGTGATGGGCGTCGCGGGATTCAAGGAGACCATGACATCGAAAGAGCGCACCGTTGCCGCGCTCACCGGCCGTCCCTTCGACAGGATTCCGGTGAACCTCTTGATCAGCGACCACGCGGCTCGGGTCATCGGGGTCACCGTCGGCGAATACAACAACTCGGTCAAGCTCATGGCGCAGGGGCAGATCGCGGCCTGGCGGCGTTATGGTGCGGATAACGTCAACACCGGGCCGGGGCTGACCGGGATCGCCGAGGCTCTCGGAAGCAAAGTGGCTTTCCCGGACAGCACGCCGTATATCGCCGCGCCGGTGTTGGAGCACGAATCACTCCTGGACACCCTGAAGATCCCCGACCCGGAGGCGGACGGGCGTTTGCCGATCTTTCTCGATGCGGCGAGCCTCGTCCTTGAGGAGATCGGGGACCAGGTTCCTCTGGGGATGACCTGCGCCGGGCCGTTTACCACTGCAGCCAGTGTCCGCGGCACCGAGCGGTTCCTCAAAGACCTGCGCCGTAACCCCGCCTTCGTCCACCGGCTGCTGCGCCTTACCACCGACAGCATCCTGCGTTTCGCCCGGGCCGCCTACGCCCGCGGGGCCCGCATCGGGCTCGCCGACCCGACTGCATCGGGGACCATGATCGGGATCGGACAGTTTCAGGAGTTTGCGCTCCCCTATTTGAAGGAGGTCTGCGCGGTGATCCGGGAGGAATTCGGGGCCGCACCGTCACTCCACATCTGCGGCAACACCACCCGGATCTGGAACGAGATGGCCGAAACCGGCGCCTCGGTATTAAGCCTGGACAACGCCGTCGATCTCGCCGAGGCGAAGGCCCAGGTGGGGGGCCGGGTGGCCCTCCTGGGGAACATTCATCCCACCGCAACCATGTATTTGGGGACCCCGGAAGACGTCCGCGCCAACGCGCGCAGCTGCCTCGCCAAGGCGTGGGACACCCCCAAAGGCTACATTCTCGGTCTGGGGTGCGGTCTCCCCATCGACACCCCGCCCGAGAACATTCACGCTCTGGTCGCAGCGGCTCGGGAGTACGGGCGGTTTCCGCTCGAGCCACAACGGTTCGACGTCACTGCCCCAGCGCACGCGACCGGGACGTTGGCGGCAGCGGTATGATCGACGCTTTGCCCGACGGACTCCGGTCGACCACGGCCGGCTTTACCTGAGCAGAAAAGGAGTGGACATGATTTCCCTACAACTTGACAACCAGGACCTGGCTAAAACCTACGACGCGATCAGCGACTCGCAGTTCGAAAACGGGCGCCGGCTCATCGAAGCACTCGCCGTGGCTCCCGGCAACGTGGTGCTCGACATCGGCTGCGGCACCGGACGGCTCGCCTTCCATGTGGCGGACCAGGTTGGCCCGACCGGGAGGGTGATCGGCCTCGACCCGCTCCCGGAGCGGATCGCCCTGGCCCGGGAAAAGTACGATCACCCGCGGATATCTTTCCAGACCGGGTTGGCCGAGGATCTGAGTTTCCTCGCCGACGAAAGCGTCGACATTGTCTATCTGAGCGCTGTCTTTCACTGGGTACCTGACAAGGAACGAGCCCTGGCCGAAATCCGTCGCGTCCTCAGGCCGGGTGGGCGGATCGGTCTCACCACCAATGCCAAAGAGTTCGTCCACGCGACAACGCTCCGTTTGGTCACGGCGAAGGTCCTGGGTCGGCCTCCCTACCGGGATAACGTCGACGTCGATCACTTTGCGCCGACCCATTTCGGGGTAACCACGACCGAGTTGGTGGAACTGTTTCAGAAGGCGGATCTCACCGTGGCGCAACTGCAGGTCAGCCGCACCCTGCGCCGGTACCGTTCCGGAAGCGAGATTGTAGCGTTCGCCGAGTCGAGCACCTTCGGCAACTATCTCAACCATGTTCCCGAGCCGCTGCGCCAAAGCGCCCGCCGGGAGTTGGCCGCCGAATTTGCACAGTTGGGAACGCCGGATGGCATTCCGTTCCAACTCTATTCGCTTTTGGCTTGGGCAGAAAAGGAAGGACAGGCGTGAGGTCCCATTGGTTAAGGCTCGGTTGAGATGGCCTTTCTCCTCGAGCTGATGTTGGTAAAAAAGCATTCCTCCTTTTGGTTAATGGAGCGGAGTCGTCGTCCGCTCCTTTTTTTCTTGGCGCGCTGCCAGGAGCGCTCCTGAAGGTTGCCCGGGGCTAGATCGTTGAGGGGGCGCTCGTCTTCCACGCCAGGGAGAAGGATACTCCGCCGGGGGAAAGGGGATTCAAAGGTGGGGCAACCTTTCGGAATTATAAGGCTCTGTTGTTAAGCAAAAAATACCCCAGCAGGTTACTCTACAAAAATTATCGAATAACTGGAAAAAATTCTTGACTGTACGTAAACTCCACGCTAGTATCCATTCAACGATGAACGACGGGCCAATTTTCCCCAGGCCCGTTTTCTTAAAACGAAAGTGGTTGACCAGAGAGACTGGAGGCCAAGGTTTGATTCCCCGCGGGGAATCTACCTTGGCCTTTTTTGTTTTTCGGACTCCCGGAGACCAGACCCATGGAACTTAAAGTCGCATTGGCAAGTTCGGATGGCATCCGCGTCGACGAACATTTCGGCAGGGCGAGCCGGTTCGTCGTGTACCACTTTGGGGAGGATGGGTGGCAGTTCCTGGAGGAAAGGAAAACGGAGGCAGCGTGCGCCGGCCAGGAACATAGCGACGACCTGCTGGACCGGGCCGTGGCGCTTCTCTCCGACTGCCGGGCCGTCGTGGTCACCCAGATCGGACCGACCGCCTTCGATCTCCTCATTGCCCGGCGGGTCCTTCCCCTCATGCTCAACGGCACCATCGTGGAGGCGCTCGACGTGGTCAAGCATTCGCGGCACTTCAATCGGAAATGAACGGCCGCCCTGACGGGGCCGGTGGATGAACCAAGGAACCCAAGGAGGGACAGATGGCAAAAATAGCGAACAATCTCACTGACCTGATCGGAAGAACTCCACTGCTGCGTTTGGGGCAGAAGCAAACGCAGGGGGCCGACGTCGTGGCCAAGCTCGAGGCGTTCAACCCGGGGGGCTCGGTCAAGGACCGGATCGGCTTTGCCATGATCAAGGACGCCGAAGAGAAGGGGCTTATCAACAAGGACACGGTCATCATCGAGCCGACCAGCGGCAATACCGGGATCGCCCTGGCCTTCGTCGCCGCAGCAAAAGGGTATCGGCTGATCCTCACCATGCCGGATACCATGAGCATCGAGCGGCGTAATCTCCTCAAGGCGTATGGTGCGGAGCTTGTCCTCACTCCGGGCGCCAAAGGGATGAAGGGGGCGATTGAGAAGGCCGAGGAGCTGGCGGCGGCCACGCCGAACTCCTTCGTGCCGCAGCAGTTCAACAATGCCGCCAACCCGGCGATCCACCGCGCCACCACAGCTGAAGAGATCTGGGCCGACACCGACGGCAAGGTGGACATCGTTATCGCCGGGGTCGGGACCGGCGGCACCTTGACCGGGGTCGGGGAAACGCTCAAGTCCCGCAAGCCGGACCTGAAGGTCATCGCGGTGGAGCCGCTCGATTCGCCGGTCCTTTCCGGTGGTAACCCCGGCCCGCACAAGATCCAGGGGATCGGCGCCGGCTTCGTCCCCGGGGTTCTCAACACCGGCATCATCGACGAGATTTACAAGGTGAAAAACGAAGAGGCGTTCGAGGCAGCGCGGGCCCTGGCGCGAGAAGAGGGGCTCCTGGTCGGGATCTCCTCCGGGGCGGCGGCCTTTGCCGCGCAGCAGGTGGCCAAGCGACGGGAGAACCAGGGAAAGCTGATCGTGGTGGTACTTCCCGATACCGGTGAGCGGTACCTCTCCACCGCGCTGTTCCTCGATATCTGATTTCGGTAATGAGAAAGGAGGTTCCTGTGGCTTTCAATGTCGCAGAACAAGAGACCGGTGCCGGCCTGGCTGGCAGTGCCTATCCCGCAGCGGCAACCGAGCCGGCCGGCCAGGCGGCACGTGCGTTGAGCGGCCGTTTCGAAACAGGCCGAAAGGTGCTGATCCGGTTTCTTCCGGTCCTGGCGGCGGCAGGCACCCTGTCGGTACATCTCTACGTTCCCAACGAGCAGACCTTTGCCATCAACGAGGAATACCGGAAGGTTCTCGCGGTGCTATTGGCTCTGAACGTCGTGTTCTTCGGTGTGTCGCTCGTGCCGTCGAAGCTCAAGGATTGGCTAGGAGAGAACGCTCCCTTGGTGGCGGCGGCACTCTCCCTGCTCGCCATCTGGGATCTGATCACGCTTAAGTTGGGGCTATTGCCGCTCCCCTACTTTCCGGGCCCGGACAAGGTGCTCGGGGCCCTTTTGGAAGACTGGAAGTTGATCGGCACCAGCGCCTTCTACTCGCTGCGGTTGCTCTTCACCGGTTACCTTTTCGGTGCGGCCGCCGGTCTGGTGACCGGGACCCTGATGGGGTGGAGCAAAAGGTGGCATTACTGGGTTTCTCCGGTCATGAAAGGGATCGGCCCGGTCCCGGCCACCGCCTGGATTCCGCTGGCCATGGTCATTTTCCCGACCAGCTTCCAGGCGAGTTCCTTCCTCGTGGCGCTGGCCGTCTGGTTCCCGGTAACGGTGATGACCGGTTCCGGCATCGCCAACGTACGCAACGCCTTCTTCGAGGTCGCGCGCACCCTCGGGGCGAACGAGCGCTATCTCATCTTTCGGGTCGCCATTCCGGCCGCCTTTCCGACCATCTTTGTCGGGCTCTTCATGGGGCTTGGGGCCTCCTTCCTGGTTCTGATCGTCGCCGAGATGATAGGGGTGAAGGCGGGACTTGGCTGGTACATCAGCTGGGTTCAGGGGTGGGCCGAGTACGCGAAGGTCTATGCCTGCCTCGGCGTCATCGCGCTGATCTTTTCCAGTGTCATCGCGCTGCTTTTCAAATTCCGGGACCGGGCGCTGGTCTGGCAGAAGGGGTTGATCAAATGGTGAGTTCCGCTACCGCAGTTGCCTACACCGAAACGCCCGCCACGTCGGGGGCCATATCTGTCCGCAACGTACGCCGGGTCTTCGTGAACGCCAGCGGCGAGGAGACCGTCGCCCTGGAGCGGGTCAACCTGGAGATCCAGCCCGGAGAGATGGTGTCGCTGCTGGGCCCCTCGGGGTGCGGCAAATCGACCCTGATGCGGATCATCGCCGGACTCGACCAGCCCGGTGAAGGCGAGGTTGTCCTGGACGGCGTACCGATCACCGGCCCGCACCATGAGCGGGGACTCGTCTTCCAGGATCCGACCCTCTTTTCCTGGCTCACCGTCAAGGGGAACGTCTCCTTCGGACTCAAGGCCCGGGGCATCAAGGAGATCGCCCGGGAAGTGGACGACTACATACGTCTGGTCGGGCTCGAGGGGTTCCAGAACGCCTACCCGCACCAGCTTTCCGGAGGGATGGCGCAACGGGTCGCGCTGGCGCGGGCCTTGGTCAACCATCCCAAGGTGCTCCTGCTCGACGAGCCGCTGGGAGCCCTGGACGCCTTCACCCGGATGCAGATGCAGGACGAGATCCTCCGCATCTGGGAGGATCGGGGCACCACGATGGTCTTCGTTACCCACGACGTGGACGAGGCGATCTACATGAGCGACCGGATCATCGTGATGACGCCGCGCCCGGGAAAGATTCAGGAAATCATCGAGGTCCGGCTATCCCGTCCCCGGGCGCGTAACCATCCCGATTTTTTCCTGATCCGCTCCAAGATTCTCGAGATCCTGCATTTCGCTGGGGAGATCCGGGAAAACTATTACCTTTGAGGCTTCAGCAAACCACGTGAGGAGGATGTCTAGATGAAGAGAAAGATTGTTGCCATTTTGGGTGCGGTTGCTGCCCTTTCCGTCGCGGTTGCGGTTCACGCTGCTGCGCCCGCAAAGAAGATTCGTGTGGGTTTTTTCGGCACCATTTGCGAGGCCCCGCTTTTTGCGGCGTATGAGCAGGGGTTCTTCAAGGAAGAGGGGCTCGATGTGGAGATGATCCGCGGCGATGCCAACACCCTCCGCGAGGGGCTCGCCCTGAACAAGGTCGACGTCACCGACGGCGTGCTGATGCAGTGGATCAAGCCGATTGAGCAGGGGCTGAAGGTGAAATTCACCGCCGGCATCCATACCGGCTGCATCCAGATCCTGGCCGGAAACAAAACCAAAATCAGGAGCCTCAAGGACCTCGCCGGCAAGCGGGTCGGCGTTCCGGCCATCGGCGGCGGCCCGCACAACCTCGCCTCCCGCGCCCTCTTCACCGCCGGGATCGATCCGAAGAACGGGGTCACCTGGAAGGCCTTCCCGATGTCCGAACTGGAACTCGCCCTCGAGAAAGGGGAGATCGATGCCATCGCCTCCGCCGACCCCATCGCGCAGATCATCGTGGATAAGGGGAAAGCGCGCAGCATCTTGAACAGCGCCAAAACGACCCCCTACAACCAGGAATACTGCTGCCTCGTGGTGGTCAACGGGAAGTTCATCAAGGAACATCCGGATACCGCTGCAGCTGCGACCCGGGCGATCCTGAAAGCGGCGCGCTGGGTTTCCAAAAACCCGCAGGCCGCCGCCAAGTTGTCGGTCGATAAAAAGTACGTCCCGGGGAACCCGGAGGTCAACGCGAAGATCCTCTCCGGTTACCACTATGTCCCCTCGGTTAAAGGTGGGGAAAACGCCATCTTGATCGCCGCGCGGGAGATGAAAGAAACCGGTGTCCTCAACAAGTCGACTGACGTCAACCAGCTCGCCAAGTTCAGTTTCCAGAAGCTGAAAGGTGTTGAGTAAGAGGAAGGACAAGGCCGCACCATGTTTTTCGCATCGAATAAAGACAGCAAGTTAACCGGATTGCTCAGGGGAATTGTTGCGGCGGGCGTCTTCTTCGGAAGCGCCACAACGGTGCGGGCTCACTGCCCGACCTTCGGTGGCGGGATCGGGATCGCCGGTCCCGTCACGACGTTTTCCGCCGCGACCCTTCCCGCCGGCAAGGCCGCAGTAGGATTGCGGGTCGAGATATCGGAGTTTGGCACCTTGCCTTCGGCTGATCTGGACCAGGCCGCCATGGACGGAAAAACCGCGCACTCGATGCGCGAGCAGCAGTTTTACTCGGTCGGTGGGGCCTATGGCGTCACCGACGATCTGACCGTCGGTGCCAGCCTCCCGTACGTGTTGCGGGACGGCATCCAGGCGGTCCACTTCGACCCCGCGATGCAGATGTCGATGCGCCATGACATCGGCCGAAGCGACGGACTCGGCGATCTCACCCTCTTCGGGGAATACCGGCTGGTGCGCCGCCTCTACGAGGGATTCGAACTGTCGCTGATCGGTGGTTTGAAGGCTCCCACCGGCGCCACCGGCAACAGCAGCGCCGGTGCCACCATCGCAACCCTGCACCAGCCCGGTTCGGGGTCCTGGGACCCCTTGGGGGGGATTGCCCTCTCCCAGCAGCTGGATCGCCTCTCCCTGCACGCGACCGGGCTCTACGTCCTGGCCACTCGGGGGGCACAGGCGACCAATCTGGGGGACCGGGCCCAGGGGACCCTGGCCGGGGCGTACCGCTTCGGGGGGAAGGACAACTACGGCGACTGTGACGAGGTCTACGAATATTTCTATCCCGAGTCGCGTCAGCGCTGGCTGGGAGACCTGGTTCTGGAGCTAAACGCCAACTGGCAGGATAAGGAAACGGTCGCCGGCCGCCGGGACGACAGCAGCGGCGGCGTGACCCTCTTTCTTTCCCCGGGGGGGCGGCTCACCTACGACGGCAAATACAGCGCCTCGGTGTCGGTAGGAGTGCCGGTCTACCAGGACCTTAACGGAAGCCAGTCCAAGACCGACTACCGTGTCATCGCCTCAGTGGCGGTGGCTTTCTGAGATCGGGACGGGCGGGGGCCAATTCCTGGTGCGAGCCGATACGCCGCTCACACCGCGATGTGGCCGCTTGTTGAGGTGAAATGGCAGTTGAAACCCATTCTCACCTGTCCCTTCCCTCGAAGGGGAGGGAACTAGGTGAAGATTGACGTTGACCGGCAAACACGATGTCTAGAGGGATTACATGAGCAAGAAAAAGGCGGTGTCGAGCTGCAGCGATTGCGGCACCCTGAACTGTTACAAACTAAGCGCCACCTTTCCGGAAGGATGTTTGACGGCGGGGCTCGACCCGGAGGAGTTGGCCGAGGTCGTTCAGATCTATCGCAACGACCCCCTGGTCTCCAACATCTCCTGCAGCGCCGCCGAGGTGGAGGGGACCTACTACGGACAGCTCACCCGCGTCGAGGAGATCGCCGCCTTCGCCCGGCGTGCCGGCGTCAAGAAAATCGGCATCGCGAGCTGCGTGGGGCTGGCCGCCGAGGCACGCACCTTCGCCAGATTCCTGGAGACCCAGGGGATCGAGTCGTACAGCGTTCTTTGCAAGGTCGGCGGGGTGGAAAAGACCGAAACCGGCATCCCCCGGGAGCACAAGATCGAGCCGGACGCCCACGAGTCGATGTGCAATCCGGTGCTGCAGGCCCGCCTGCTCGCCAGGCAGCAGACCGAGCTCAACGTGGTGGTAGGACTCTGCGTCGGCCACGACTCGCTCTTCATCAAGTACTCGCAGGCCCCGGTCACCTATCTCGTGGTCAAGGACCGGGTGCTCGCCCACAATCCGGCGGGTGCCCTCTACACCGGGGGGACCTATTACAAGAAGCTCTTTGACGGGAAGCTGCGCTGACGGCTCCCGCGTGAACAGGAGGCTCGGATGAGCTATTTCGACAACAAGGTCCCGCCCAAGCGCGAGGACCGGCTTCAGGCGGTTATCGCCCACAAGGACAGCATCTGCGGGATCGCCAACCGCGGGGGGGGCAAGAGCTGCCTGATCCAGGACGGCGAGCGTGCCTTCACCCAGGGAACCATCTGCCTGCTCCTCCCGGCGCTGGCGATGCTCAACTCGCTCCCGGACAACGTGGTGCTATTGCACAGCGCCCTGGGGTGCGGCTCCTGCACCCATTCCCAAAACGCCAACGTCCGGACCGGGAGCAACGCCCGCTGGGGCAAACCCAAGGACGGGATCTGGCTCTCCACCGCCCTCGACGAGACCGACGTCATCAACGGCGGCGAGGGTAAGCTCGAGCAGGCCATCATCGAGGCGGACCGGCGTTACCGGCCGGCGAGCATCACCATCGTCGCGGGGTGTGTCCCCGGCATCATCGGCGACGACATCGACGGGGTGGCCCAAAAGGTCCAGCCCCAGGTGAACGCACGGCTTCTGCCCGTGCACTGCGAAGGGTTCAAGACCAAGATCTGGGCTACCGCCTACGACGCGGTCTACCACACCATCGGGAGAAATCTCCTCGTGGAGCGGGGCGAGAAACAGATCACCCCGCAGGACGAATTGGAGGTCTTCAAGGAGCAGCAGCGTCTCGCCCGCACGGTGAACCTCATGAACGTCTCCTCGATGGGGAGAATCGACGAACTTGAACTGGAGCGGCTCCTGAACAGCCTGGGGCTCGAGGCGAACGTCTTTCCGGTCTTCGCGCATCCCGATTCTTTCGTCAAGGCGACCCGGGCGGCGCTCTCCATAAGTACCTGTCCGACCCACGACGACTACTTCCTCGGCTATCTGGAGGAGCGTTTCGGTGTGCCGTCGCTCATCCAGCACATGCCGATCGGCATCGAGAACACGAGCCTGTGGCTGCGCGATGTAGCTGCGAAGTTCGGCCTGGAAGAGCAGGCGGAACTTTTGATCGCCTCCGAAGAGGCTGAGCTGCGCCAGGCGCTCGAGGAGTTCCGCCCTCTCTTCGAGGGAAAGACGGTCTTCATCAGCGCCGGCGAGTTCCGGGCCCTGGCGACCGCGCGCCTTTTACAGGAGATTGGCCTGGAGGTGGTGGGGATCCGCTCTTTCCATCACGACGAGTTCGCGGAAGTGGAATACGAGAAGCTCGCCCGGGAGGCGAAAAGCGACTACGTGGTCGACATCGCCAACGTGCAGCCGTTCGAGGAGGCGAACCTTCTGAAGCGTCTCAAGCCGGATCTCTTCCTGGGGCACGCCAACGGCAACATGACCGCGGCGAAGCTCGGGGTCGCCACCCACGTCATTTACAACACCGGCCTGGCCTACATCGGCTACCGCGGGGTCTACGAGGTCGCCCGACGCCTTTACCGGCAGCTTTCCAACCCCTCCTACAACAAGCGGCTCGCCGAGAACGTCCGGCTCCCCTACGCGGAGAGCTGGTACCAGGCCGAGCCGTTCACCTACCTAAACAGCCGCGGGAGGAGCGTCAATGAGTGAGCATTTTGTCGAACGGGCACGGTATTTCTGCTCTCTGGGAGGGGCCGTCTCGACGGTGACCGCCCTGCCGGGGGGGATTCCCATTCTGCATTCCGCCTCCGGCTGCGCCGGAAACTTCGCCTGGACCCAAAACGGCGGCAGCGGCCTGCAGGTCGGCGGTTACTGCGGTTCCCTCACCGTTCCGAGCTCCAACGTGCAGGAGAACGAGGTCGTCTTCGGAGGGGAGGAGCGACTGCGCGAGCAGATCGCCAATACGCTGCAGGTGATGGATGGTGGGCTGTACGTGGTGCTTACCGGCTGCGTCCCCGAGGTGATCGGTGACGACATTTTCGCGGTGGTGAACGATTTCCGCAACGAGGGGGCTCCGGTGATCGGGGCCGCCACCGGCGGCTTCCGCGGCGATTCCTACTGGGGCTACGACCTGGTGCTCCAGGCGCTGGCGAAGGACTACCTGACCAAGGGGCTCCCCAAGGTGAAGGGGAGGGTGAACCTGTGGGGGGTGGTCCCGTACATGGATCCCTTCTGGCGCGGCAACCTCGAGGGGGCCCGCCACCTGCTGGAGCTGATCGGGCTGGAGGTGAACACCTTCTTCACCCCGGCGGATTCGCTGGAGCGGATCAAGGCGGCAGGTTCCGCCGAACTGAACGTCGTGGTATCGGACCGCTACGGGGTGGAGGCGGCCCGCCAGTTCGAGGAACGCCACGGCACCCCGTTTGTTACCGCTCCGCTGCCGATCGGCGTAACCGCCTCGGAGACTTTCCTGCGCCAGGTAGGTGCGGCGCTCGGGCTGGCTGAGGACGCCGTCGGGGAGGTCATCGCCCGCGAGAAGCGGCATTACTACCAGATCCTGGAGCCGCTTACCGACTGCTACAACGACCTGGACCTGCAACGCTACGCGGTCGTGGTGGGGGATGCGAACTACGCCGTAGCGCTCACCCGCTTCCTTGCTGACGACCTCGGCTGGTTGCCGGTGCTTACCGTGGTGACCGACCGGGTGCAGGAACAGGACCAGGAAGGGATCGCCCAGCGTGTCGCGCAGCTCGGTTCCGGCTACCGGACCAATCTGGTTTTCGAATCGGACGCTTCGGAAGTCCTGGGGCATCTGAATCGGGTCTGGCCGCGTTCCACCGGGCAGAAATACCACAACGGCTTCAGCCCTGCCTTCGTGGTCGGAAGTTCGCTGGAGCGGGAGTTGGCCCTGCAGATCGGGGCGCCGCACCTTTCGGTCTCCTTCCCGGTGGCCAACCGCGCCGTGCTCGATCGAGGGTACACCGGGTTCCGCGGCGGCTTAAGGCTCGCCGAGGACCTGATCAGCGCGGTGGTGGCGGGGCGTTGAGGCAGGCCATCGGAACCCTTCCTCACCTTGTCCGTCGCGAGCTCGAGCTTTCGCGGGCAACCCTGAAAGGGGAAGGGCCGCAGAGGGGCTTCGCGACAGGTACTACCGGATTGCGGTTGCGAAGACAGAAACGACCATCGGACATTTCACCTGGAGGTGATCTTTATGGCTAAGACGAAGGAAGCGTTGTGGCAGGAGCTGTCGGACTCGGTCCTGGAAATGGAGGAGGACCGCGCCGTGGCGGCGGCCGAGGAGGTCGTGGCTCAGGGGTACGACGCCTTCGAGGCGATCGAGCGGGGGCTTTCGGCAGGAATGGAGCGCGCCGGGCAGCTTTTCGAGGAAGAGGAGTACTTCATTCCGGAGCTCCTCATCTGTTCCGACGCGATGTATGCGGGAATGGACGTGCTGAAGCCGCACCTGCGGCAGGATGACATAGCCGAGAAGCACAAGGTGGTGATCGGGGTCATCGAGGGGGACACCCACGACATCGGGAAAAACCTGGTGAAGACCATGCTCGAGACCTCCGGCTTCGAGGTAACCGACCTGGGGCGGGACATCGCTCCCGCCCGGTTCGTCGAGACCGCCAAGGAGATCGGCGCCCAGCTCATCGCCTTATCCACCCTCATGACGACAACCATGGAGGGGATGGGGGCCGTGGTCCGGCAGCTTCGCGAAGAGGGGATCCGCGACAACTTCAAGGTCATGGTCGGCGGCGGCCCCATCTCGCAGGGATTCGCCGACCGGATCGGCGCCGACGGCTACGCGGTCAACGCCGCCGAGGCAATCCGGCTGGCCCGCTCCCTGGTCGGGGCTTCGGAGTCGGTTGCCGCATGAGCCGCCGCGATGCCATGACCCCGCTGGAGCGGTTCGCCGCCTACGCGGCGGGAAGCCCCGTCGACCGGCTGCCGTGCGTCCCGATTGTGGGGAACACCGCGGCGCGGGTGATCGGGGTCAAGGTCGGGGCGTTCCGGGGCAACGGAAAGCTCATCGCCGACGCCCAGGTCGCCGCCTACCGGCGCTTCGGCTACGACGTGATCCGGGTCTTCACCGATCTTTATACCCAGGCCGAGGCGATGGGGGCGAAGGTCGCCTACCCCGGGGACGAAACCGCCTACCTGGAGGCCCCGGCGCTCAACGACCCCATGGAGATAGACCGACTGGTTCCGGCGGATCCGTTCAAAGACGGAAACCTCCCGCACCACCTTGAAGCGATGCAGCGTGCGGTGGATGCGGTTGGGAGCGAGGTCCCGGTGAATGGGGCGGTGACCTGCCCTTTTACCAACGCCTCATTCCTGGTGGGGGCGGACCGGCTCGCTCGCCTGATGCTGCGCGATCCCGCTGCGGTGCACCGGCTCTGCGAGGTGTCGCTGGCCACCAACCTCGCGTACGCGGCAGCTATCATGGCGGTCGGGGCCACCCCGAGCCTTACCGACGCCATGTCTTCTAATTCGGTGATCAGCCCCCGGCAGTTCCGCGAGTTCTCGCTGCCCTATCTTAAGCGGCTGATCGACTTCATCCACGGCAAGGGAAAAGGCGTAACCCTGCACATCTGCGGCAAGACCGCCGGCATCTGGCAGGACATGGTCGATGTGGGTGCCGACTGCCTCAGCATCGACAACGACGCGAGCCTCGCCGACGCGAAGGCGGCGGTGGGGGACCGGGTGCGCCTGATGGGAAACGTGCATCCCTCCGAGGTCATGTTGCAGGGGACCCCGGAAAAGGTGCGCGAGGCCACGCTCGCCTGCCTGGCGGCTGCCGGCGACACCCCGAAAGGGTTCATCGTCGCCTCCGGATGCAGCCTCCCCACGGAGACCCCGTTCGCCAACATCGACGCGATGCTGGACACGGTCCGGGATTTCCGCCCGAGTGTTCCCCTGATTCAGGCAACCTAGAGGTACCAGCATATGAGTCTTTCACCCAAAGAGCGCCTGCTCGACACCCTGGAAAAGAAGCGGGTTGACCGCCCGCCGGTCATCTGCACCGGCGGCATGATGAATGCCGCCATCGTCGACGTCATGAACCACACCGGGCATACCCTACCCGAAGGGCATTTCCGCGCCGACCTGATGGCCGAACTTGCCGCCGACGTCCACGACGACACCGGCTTCGAGAACTTCGGGATTCCCTTCTGCATGACGGTTGAGGCGGAGGTGCTGGGAAGCGAGATCGATTTCGGCTCCCTTGCCTGCGAACCGAAGATCGTGCGCGAGCCGTACGCTTCGACCGAATCGGTGCAATTTAGAAACATCGGCGCCATGCTCGACGCAGGCCGGGTCCGGTCCGTGGCTGAGGCCGCCCACCTTTTGAGCAAGGCGCATCCGGAGGTCCCGGTGATCGGGAGCATCTCGGGCCCGATCAGCACGGCGGCCTCCATCGTGGACCCGACCACCTTTCTCAAGGAGCTGCACAAAAAACGCGAGCCGTCCCACCGGGTGCTTGACTACGTCAGCGACTTCCTGGTCGAATTCGCGCGGCTGCTGGTCGACGGCGGCGCCTCGGCGATCTGTATCGGCGACCCCACCGCGACCGGGGAGATCCTGGGGCCCCGCCTGTTCTCCGAGTATGCGGTTCCCTACCTCAACAAGGTCATCGACGGCATTCACGCCGCGGGGGTTCCGGTGCTGGTTCATATCTGCGGTGAGATGCGGGCGGTGAAGCAGTACATCCCGACCTTGCATTGCGATGCGATCAGCACCGACGCCTTCGTCAACCTGAAGCTGCTGAAGGAGGAGTACCCCCAGCTCACCACCATGGGGAACCTGAGCACCTATCTCCTGGAGTTCGGCGAACCGGACAAGGTCTCCCGCCATGCGGCGAACCTGGTGCGGGACGGCATCGACATCATCTCGCCGGCGTGCGGCCTGAGCACCTCGTCCGCCATCGGAAACATCCAGGCAATGACCGCCACGGTGAAGGGGGACTAGATGGCGCAGGTCACCTTTCTTCCGGCGGACCGGTCCGTCGAGGTCCCTCTTGGGAGCACCGTACTTGAGGCGGCGCGCCAAGCCGGCGTTATCATCGATTCCCCGTGCAACGGGGCCGTGGTCTGCGGCAAGTGCGCGGTGCGGGTCGTCCCGGAATTTCTCGCCCGGGTTGAACAGAAAGGGGCGCACACCCTTTCCGAAAACGAACGGGAGCGCGGGCTGGTGCTTGCCTGTGCCGCTGAAATCACCGGCGACCTCGTGGTGGAGGTGCCGGAAGGGCAGGAGCGGGAGCTCAAGATCACCAGCCACGGAGAGTCCGTGGCGGTCGCGCTGGCGCCGTTCATCGCGAAGGAATACCTCCCGGAGGTCGGTCTCACCCAGGTTGTGGCGGGCGATAGGGTAATTGCCCGCGAAGAGGGGGACACCACCGGGCAATGCTACGGGGTGGTCATCGACATCGGGACCACCACGCTCGTTGCTGCGCTGGTCGATCTCAACACCGGGGAGGATCTCGGAACCGCATCGGCACTCAATCCGCAAAGCCGGCACGCCCAGGATGTTCTCTCCCGGATCAAGATTGCGGCGGAGGGGGGGCTGGAGGAGTTGCGCAGCGGCGTGGTCTCCGAGATCAACGAACTCATCGGTGCGGTGGCCAGCCGGTCGGGGGTTGCGCTGGAGCTGATCTACGAGGTGATCTACAGCGGCAACACCTGCATGCTCCATCTGGCCGCCGGGGTCGATCCCGCACCGCTGGGGAGATATCCCTATACCCCTAGCCTGGAGTGCGGAAGCTGGATCGACGCCGCGGCACACGGTGTCTCAATCGCCCCGGGCGGGGTGATCTACCTCCCGCCCATCATCTCCGCGTACGTCGGGGCCGACATAACCGCCGGTCTTCAGGCGGTGCGGCTGCAGGATGCCGTGGACACGGTACTTTTCGTCGACATCGGGACCAACGGCGAGATGGCCCTGGTACACGGCGGGAAACTGTGGGCGACCTCGACGGCGGCCGGTCCGGCGTTCGAAGGGATGAACATCCGGTTTGGAATGCGGGCCGGGGAGGGGGCGATCGAGCGCTTTGCCCTGGTTGACGGTGTGGTGGAGGTGCAGACGATCGGCGCCACGCAAGCCGTCGGGATCTGCGGTTCGGGGCTCATGGACGTGGTCGCCGAACTGGTTGCCTACGGTGTCATCGGCACCAACGGAAAGTTCGTCAAGCCGGACGCGCCGGGAGTGCCGCCGGCGTTGGCGGAGCGGCTCGTGGAGCGGGAAGGGAAGACCGTTTTTCTCCTGACCGATGCGGTATGGCTGACCCAGAAGGACGTCCGGCAGGTTCAGCTTGCCAAGGGGGCGATACGGGCCGGCATCGAGTTCCTGCTCCGCGAGGCGGGCGTTGCCGCATCGGCGCTGGACCGGGTGCTCATCGCCGGTTCTTTCGGCTTTCACCTGACCGCACACAGTCTCACCACTATCGGCCTGTTGCCCCCCGAGGCAGACGGGCGGATCGACTTTGTAGGAAATACGGCGAAAAGCGGCGGGGAAGCGTTCCTGCTGAACCGCCACACGCGCAGCGAAATGGTCCAACTGGTAAAGGAGATCGACGTTCTCGAACTGGCCCAGTACCGGGATTTCGATGCTGTTTTCGTCGCAGCGCTATCGTTTTGACCTCCTGCACCTCCCCGTAGGAGCCTTCCATGGACGGGGTTTTCCCACCGAGTTCCCCCTATTTTCGCCCGCAGGAGTGCGGGCTTTTTTTGTCGGAATATCCCTCCGATGGGGACCCCGCCTCCCCTGGGGGAAGAGGTTTTGCCTTTCCCGAGGATCACGGGGCGGGGATGGAGTTTCCGACCCGTTCACTACCTTTGGCCGGCGGACGCAGCTCGAAGTGGGAAGGGGATGCAGATGCAGAAAAAAAAGTTGACAAGATATGGGAGGAGGAGTATTAATCTACCAACCTTATCGACTTAAAGGTCTTTACCGCTGGCCACGACGGCAAGCGGCATCTTTTTACCGCCTTAGTCTATTAAAACCATAGGCTAAGATAACTGGAGGGAAGTCATGAAAAGAACCGTTTTCGCCGTGCTCCTGCTCACCTTGTTTGCCGCCGTCGTGCCGACCGGCGCCGCTTTCGCCGCCCAGGAGTTTCTCAACGTCTCCTACGATCCCACCCGCGAGCTCTACCAGGACTTCAACAAAGCCTTTCTGAAGCAGTGGAAGAAAAGCGGGGGGGCGGAGATCTCCTTCAAACAGTCGCACGGAGGTTCCGGAAAACAGGCACGCGCTGTCATCGACGGGCTGGAAGCCGATGTGGTCACTCTGGCGCTCGCCTACGACATCGATGAAATCCACGACCGTGCCAAGCTGATCCCGGAAAACTGGCAGAAACGGCTTCCCCACAACAGCTCCCCCTACACATCGACCATCGTCTTCCTGGTGCGCAAAGGAAATCCCAAGCACATCAAGGACTGGAACGACTTGGTCAAGCCGGGCGTCGCGGTGATTACCCCGAACCCGAAGACCTCAGGCGGGGCGCGTTGGAACTACCTCGCTGCCTGGGCCTACGCCCTCAAGCAAAAGGGGGGGAACGAGGCAAAGGCTCGTGCCTACATCACCGAGCTTTTCAAACATGTGCCGGTTCTTGATTCCGGGGCGCGCGGGGCCACCACCACCTTCGTGCAACGCGGCCAAGGTGATGTGCTCCTCGCCTGGGAGAACGAGGCGTTCCTCGCGGTGAACGAACTTGGTAAGGACAAATTCGAGATCGTGGTTCCTTCCCTGAGTATCCTGGCCGAGCCCCCGGTCTCGGTAGTGGACAAGGTTGTGGACAAGAAGGGGACCCGCAAAGTGGCCGAGGCGTACCTGAAGTACCTTTACTCATCCGAGGGGCAGGAGATCGCGGCCCGGAACTACTACCGTCCGCGCGACAAGAAGGTTGCCGCCAAGTACGCCAGGCAGTTCCCGAAGGTGAAGCTCGTCACCATCGACGACACCTTCGGCGGTTGGCGCAAGGCCCAGAAAACCCACTTTGCCGACGGCGGGGTCTTCGACCAGATCTACGCCGGGAAAAGATAGCAGGCCCGGCGGCAGGCTTCTCGTGAGGCTTCCGGAGAGGCACTCGCCCCATGAGGGGCGGGTACCTCCGCCAGGTCCTGGTGGTGCCGGACGGTAGGGAAACGGAAAAGTTGTCGTGGGCAAAAAAAGGGCTTGACCAGAGGAAAAAAAATCGGTATTTAGTCTATTAGCTTTGTAGAAATAGTATTCAGACAATTAAACGGGGGTTTCCCATGGCGGAGAATCCCTGAGCGCGAACAAGCTGACCGGAAAGCTGGAGGCTAGGAAGATGATTCCTAGCCTCTTTTTTTTTCCGTGAAGGAGGAACCATGGCAAAGGCTTGTACGGGACGGAAGAACATCCAGGGGCATCCCTGCTTCGGAAGTAACCATCATCAGAACGGCCGGATCCACCTCGCGGTGGCGCCGCGCTGCAACATCAAATGCGGGTACTGCACCCGGCGCCACGACTGTGTGAACGAGTCCCGTCCCGGCGTTACCAGCCGGGTGCAGAGCCCGACGGAGGCCCTGCAGACGGTGCGCGACGTGATGGACAGCGCGAGCTTGGGGCGACTGATCCGGGTGGTCGGCATCGCCGGCCCCGGCGACCCGCTGGCCAACGAGGAGACCTTTGAGACCTTCCGCCTGGTCGGGGAGGAGTTCCCCCATCTGATCAAGTGCCTGAGCACCAACGGTCTGGTTCTGCCGGACCGGATCGGGGAACTGGATCAACTCGGGCTGGGGAGCCTCACCGTCACCCTGAACGCCCTCGATCCGGAAATTGGCTCCCGCATTTACACCTTCGTGAACTACCGCGGCACGGCATACCGCGGGCGGGATGCGGCGGAGCTCCTGATCGCCAACCAGCTGGCGGGGCTCGAAAAGGCGGCCGATCTCGGCATCACGATCAAGGTGAACACGGTACTCATTCCTGGCGTGAATGACGGCGAGATCCCCCGGATCGCTGAAAAGGTCAAGGAACTCGGGGCGGCGGTGATGAACGTCATGCCGCTTATCCCCCAGGCCGATTTCGCCGGTCTGCAGGCGCCGACTCCGGAGCGTTTGGAGGAGATTCGCAGCGTAAACGAGAAGATCATCGGGCAGTTCCGCCACTGCCGGCAGTGCCGGGCCGATGCGATCGGGCTGATCGGCCAGGATGCCAATTTCGACTCGGGCTGTGCCATCACCCTCAAGCAGGAAAGCGCGGGATGATACCCTAGTAAATTGATTGATTAAACAGGAAGCCGGAGCGGGCCTTCGGCCGGGAGCGGGCAATGACAACAAGAACGATCAGGATTCCCCAAAAAGACGCTGCGCTGGAAGAGGCGGTACGCAAGACCGCACAAATGCTTTGGGGCCTCCGCTACGGCTCGGTCACCCTGGTGGTGCAAGACGGCAAGGTTTTGCAGATCGATAAGACGGAGAAATTCCGGTTCAACAACCAGAGGCACTAGAAAAGGAGAAGGGCATGTCGAAGAAAGTCAAAACCATCGCGATTTACGGCAAAGGGGGAATCGGCAAGTCGACGACCACCTCCAACATTACCGCGGCACTGTCGGTGCTCGGGCTCAAGGTCATGCAGAT
>NZ_JAEMHM010000035.1 GCF_016458275.1 Geomesophilobacter sediminis | reverse complement strand
AACATCGTGATCAGTGCGGCGAACGCCGCCGGCTCGGCGGCGCTGCCGGCCTTCGCCATCACGGTCGCCCTGCCGCTTCCGCCGCTGCCGACCATCTCCGGGACCCCGGCCACGACCGTGACCGCCGGCCAAAGCTACCTTTTCACCCCGAGCGCGACCGACGCCGCGAGCTTCTCCATCAGCGGCAAGCCCTCCTGGGGCTCGTTCGACAGCACCACCGGCGCGCTCTCCGGCACCCCGCAAAGTGCCGACGCCGGAAGCTACCCGAACATCGTCATCAGCGCGATGAACGCCGCCGGCAGCACGGCGCTGGCCCCCTTTACCATCACGGTGACCACACCGGTGACGCCGCCGACCCTTTTCCTCTCCATGCTGGCGGACCAGTCGGTGACCAGCAACGCCACCCTGAACATCAGCGGAAGGGCTGATTGCCCCAACGGTTTCCAAAGCCTCACCGTGAACGGCGCCTCGGTCCCGGTGAGCGGCGACGGGAGCTTCACCTACGCGATCGCGCTCTCCGAAGGGGTTAATACCATCAGCGCCGTCCTGACCGACACCACCGGGCTGCAGGCCAACGAGCGCCGGACCATTATCCTCGACAGCACCGGGCCGACCATCACGATAACCGCCCCGGCCGACGGGAGCATCACCCCGGCCACCTCGGTCACCGTCGCCGGCACGGTGAGCGAACCGGGGACGGTCAGCGTCGGCGTGAACGGCGCGGCGCCCTCCGCAGCCGCCATGAACGGCACGAGCTTCAGCGCCACCGTCCCCCTCGCCGCCGGGACCAATACCATCATCGTCACCATGGCCGATCAGGCCGGAAACAGCACGGTCGCCAAGCGCACCGTTATCTCGGACCAATCCAAGCCATCTTTGGCGATCACCGATCCGGGACAGGACGTCACCATCACCCAGCCCTCCTACCTGGTCAAGGGGACGGCCGGCGACGCGGAAACCGCCACCACGGTAACCATCGCCGTGGACGGCCAGACCTTCACCCCGGCGCTGACCAACGGCGCCTTCGAGCAGGCAATCGTCTTTGCCGCCGAGAAGCAGTACGCCGTCGTCGCCACGGCTACCGACCAGGCGGGGAACAGCTCCACCGTGCAGAGAAACATCATCGTAACCAAGGCACCGAGCGGCGCCGGGCTCCCCTCCATCTCCGGCACTCCGGCGACCAGCGTGACCGCCGGCCAGAGCTACCTTTTCACCCCGAGCGCGACCGGCGCGGCGAGCTTTACCATCACCAGCAAGCCGTCCTGGGCGTCCTTCGACACCGCCACCGGGACCCTCTCCGGCACTCCGCAAAACGCCGACGCCGGCACCTATTCCGGCATCGTCATCAGCGCGGTCAATAGCGCCGGCGCGACGGCGCTCCCTGCCTTTTCCATCACGGTCGTCTCCACGCTGCCGCCGCTGCCGACCATTTCCGGGACCCCGGCCACCAGCGTCGCAGCGGGAGAGAACTACCGCTTTACCCCGACGGCCACCGGCGCGACGAGCTTTACCATCGCCAACAAGCCGACCTGGGCCGCCTTCGACGCCGCTACCGGCACCCTCTCCGGCACCCCGGGGACGGCCGACGCCGGAAACTATGCCGGCATCGGGATCGGCGCGGTGAACGCCGCCGGCAGCGCAGCGCTTCCCGCCTTCGCCATCGCGGTGACCACGTCCGCACCGCCGACCTCGACCCCGCCGACCCTGACCATCTCCACCCTGGCGGACCAGTCGATCACCAACAACGTCACGCTGAACGTAAGCGGTTCGGTCTTGTGCCCGAACGGGCTGGATAGCTTCACCATCAACGGGACCGCCGTCACCGTCAACCCAGATGGAAGCTTCACCTACGCGGTCACCCTGACCGATGGGGCCAACATCATCACCGCGGAGGTCACCGACCGCGCCGGATACCGCAAAACCGACAGCCGAACCATCATTCTCGACCGCACCGCGCCGACCATCACCATCGCGACCCCGGCCGACGGCAGCGTCACCTCGGCAAGCACCGCCTCCGTCACCGGTACCATCAGCGAAGCGGGCACGGTATCCGTCGCAGTCAACGGGGGAGCCCCGGTGGCGGCCACCCTGACCGGCACAAGCTTTGCCGCCACGGTCCAACTGGCCTCCGGGAGCAACACCATCACGGTCAGCACCACCGACCGGGCCGGAAACAGCGCCACCGCCAAGCGCACCGTCGTCTCGGACCGCACCAGCCCGTCGCTGTCGATTACCGATCCGGGGCAGGACATCACCATCACCAGGCACTCCTACTTGTTGAAAGGGAGCGCCGGGGACGCCGACACCCTGACCACGGTAACCGTCGCCGTCGACGGGCTTAGCTTCACCCCGACCCTGGCCAACGGCACCTTCGAGCAAACGCTCACCTTTGCGACGGAAAAACAGTACAGCGTCGTGGTCACCGCCACCGACCAGGGGGGAAACCGCGCCACGGTGCAGAGAAATATCGTGGTCATGAAGCCGCTCAAGGGTGACCTCAACGGCGACGGCAGCTTCGATATCTCCGATGCCCTGAAGGTGTACCAGGCGGTGATGGGGAAACTGACCCTTACCCCCGAAGAAAGCGCCGCTGCGGACGTGGCCCCACTGAGCGCCGAGACCGGCCAGCCGACCGGCGACAACGTCGTCGACATCGCCGACGTGATCATCATCTTGCGCCGCATCGTCGGCGCCGTGACCTGGTAGCACCGCCACCGCGAACCTTTGCCGAGGGCCCCTTCCCGGGGCCCCCAAACGATAAGGAGCTAATGCCATGAGTCATTTCCGCCTGGTGATCCTTCTCTTTGCTATGGCAGTAGTAACGGCCTGCGGCGGTGGCGGCGGCGGTGGCGGGAACGTCCGGGGGCAGAGCCAGGCCCCTCCCCTGCCGACCATATCCGGCACCCCGACCGTCAGCGTTGTGGTCGGGAACAGTTATCTCTTCGTCCCGACCGCCACCGACGCCCAGAGCTTCAGCGTGGTAAACAAACCCTCCTGGGCCTCCTTCGACTCCCACACCGGGGCCCTGACCGGCACTCCGACCAACGCCAATGCCGGGACCACCGCCGCTATCATCCTCAGCGCCACCAACACCACCGGAAGCGCTTCCCTGGCCGCGTTCTCCATCACCGTGCTCCCCTCGGCCCAAAGCGCCACGGTCACCCTGGGGTGCACCGGAACGCTGGGGAGCCAACTGTCCGGGATCGAGGTCGCCATCGCCCTGCCGCCGGGGGTGAACCCGCTCACCAGCGGAGGGAGCCTCGACCCGGGCGCCATCCTCCCCTCGGGGGGAGCCGCAGCAGACGCCTCCGTCCCGGCCGGGTTCATCACCTACGTCCCCGCCACGGCAACTTCCAGCGGCAGCCTCCGTTTCACCTTGGTTAACAACCAGGCTTCCGGGTTCGGCGTCGGCGAATTCGCCACGGTACACCTGGTCATAGCCGAAGGTATTCACCCGGCGGCTGACTCCTTTGTGGTTACCTACTTCAGGCCGGTGGAGCTCTTGGGGGGAACTTCCGCAGGGGTGACCGCCACCGAAGCGGTGCTCTTTCCGTAACCGGTTTGGGGGAGGGATCGCCAAAGGTGGTAGCCCGACGGGGACACGCAGGGTAGCGGAAGGGAAGGCTCACCGACTGATAGGCGCCGACAGGCGGGACATCCAACGGGAACAGCTATGAACATCCTGCTCAGCATGAAAAGCCGATTGATCGAGACAGCGCTCCAGGCGTTGCTCTCCCGCGGGAACCAGATCGATTCCTTCCTGGTCGACGACGCGACCTACGAAAGGAGACCGACCCCGGTGGACGTCATCGTCGCGGACAAGGAGCGGATCTGCCTCAAGGGGCTATCGAGCTGGTCCGGGTCGAAGGTCATCCTGCTCGATATGGGACTGGCCCAGGACGAGCTGCTGCAGGTCCTCACCTCGTACCGCCTCTGCGGGGTCATTTCCACCGACGAGGACCCGGTGCTCATGAAGAAGGCACTGCGCCTGGTCTACGACGGCGAGGTCTGGATCGGGAACCGGTACGTTCAGGCCCTGCTCCGGGGACGCGAGACGGTGGAACGCGGCACCAACGAGAAAAACGTGAGCCGGCGGGAGGGGGAAATCCTCCAGCATCTGGCCCAGGGGAAAAAGAACAAGGAGATCGCCTACGAGCTCCACCTGAGCGAGCAGACGGTCAAGGTGCACCTGTCCCACATCTTCAAGAAGTTCAAGGTAACGAGCCGTCTGGAACTGATCAAGATGGTCCACGACTTCCCGCTGGAAACAACCCCGCCGAGGCGCCAGCGGCTCCCCCTGAGACCAACCCTGTAATCCTTCGAAGGGCAAACAAAAAGATCCCCCCGGCGGCAGTGGCCGGGGGGATTGCCGTTGTGGTACTGGATGGTTGCCCGCACCGTTTATGTTTAGTCCTGCTCCAGTTAACCGATATTCTATTTGAAGGGACTACGCTCCACGTACCCCAGGAAGAATGTTTTTGCGTTTCTTTTTAAACCGACAGGCCCTGAACTTGCCGAGCGTGGTTTAGTACGTAAGTATGGTATTAGGGAACGAAAGTATTATTGGAAAACTTTTGATTGGTAATTCTATTCGTTCTCCGTCCTGGTCCAGCGATCTCGATATGTCGCGTTACTTCAGGCACCTTCGCATCACATACCTCCCCCGTTTTACCCACAACCAAAGCCCACCGCGAAAAAGTGCTCATTTCAATACATTGAACGCTCGGAACCGCAATTCACAAAGAAAATCGGAGCGCGGAGCCGAAACTGATTTCGGCACTCGGCAGCCTCATCGGTTCGACGTCCCGGGTGGTTTTTTCCACCGGGCCGGAATCCTACCCGGCGCGGGCAGAAGCAGGCCCACCAAGCGATCCCGGCTCCCCACCGGCTACCGGAAGAGAACCAAGGCATGCGCCAGCCAAGACTTTCCGGGCAGAAATGAGGGATTTTTCCGGGCGTGGTGTAATACCGCTATTACAGTCGGATTCCACCGGGTCGATTGGAAAAGATCAAGCTGTTACGGGCGGATACCCCCTCCGGCCCGGTTACCCATCCCCGGAGCCCCTCGGACCGTTTCATAAACGGTACACCACCTCCGGTCCGGCCGGTGCCGGGCGGGCGGCTGCAGAGCCACTAAACGCCCGATATCAAGCGCCTTCCCGGCAAGATCCCATGGTAGGCATGGCTATTGCTACCCTTAGGCTTGAACAGTTATAAAGTGGCGCTGCACCTGCCAAAATCATTCACCCCAAGGAGGCAAGTCATGAAACAAAGAGAGAGGATCGTTGCATCGCTGGCTTTTGTATTCGCGCTGTGCCTTACGGCACCGGTAATGGCAGACGACAACGTGGCAGCAGATGGGGGGGGGACCTCCGCAAATGACTCCTCGGCTGCCCTCGGGAGCAACTCGCTCAACGGCAACACGGTCCAGGTCCCGGACAACTCGAACCAGAACAACAACAGCAGCACCACGACCAACACCAACACCAACACCTCGACCAACATCCAGGCGTCCAAGACCGACACCGACACCAAGACGGTTTCCGGCAACAACACCGGCACCCAGGTCTCCGACACCGGCAACGGCAACGACCTGAGCAAAACCAACAACTCCAATCAGAACAACAACAGCAGCACCTCGACCAACATCCAGGCGAGCAAGACCGACACCGACACCAAGACGATCTCCGGCAACAACACCGGGACCCAGGTTTCCGATACCGGCAACGGCAACGACCTGAGCAAAACCAACAACTCCAATCAGAACAACAACAGCAGCACCTCGACCAACAACAGCACCTCGACCAACGTCCAGGCGAGCAAGACCGACACCGACACCAAGACGATTACCGGCAACAACACCGGGACCCAGGTTTCCGACTCGGGTAACGGCAACAACCTGAGCAAAAACACCAACATCAACAACACGGCGACCGGCAACAACACCGGGACCCAAACCTCTGACTCCGGCAATACCAATGTCAGCGCCAAAACCGAAACCGTCACCAAAACCGAAGCCAACGGGAACAACAGCGGTACCCAGGTAGCGGTGAAGGACTCCGGCAACGGCAACGACCTGAGCCAGAACACCAACATCAACAAAACCGATACCGAGAACAAGACGGTCACCGGCAACAACACCGGCACCCAGGTCTCCGATTCGGGCAACGGCAACAACCTGAGCAAAAACACCTCGGTCACCAACACCAAGACCGACACCGATACCAAGACGGTCACCGGCAACAACACCGGAACCCAGGTCTCCGACTCGGGCAACGGCAACAACCTGAGCAAAAACACCAACATCACGACCAACAAGTCGGAAGACAACTCTAACCAAGGCAACAACAACAGCGTCAACACCTTCACCAAATCCGAAACCGAAAATAAATCGGACGTCGACATCACCAAGACCGACAACTCCAATCAGGGTAACAACAGCAGCGTGAACACCTTCACCAAAACCGACACGGAAAACAAAACGACCACGATCGACAACAGCGATCACAACACCGCCGACAACAAGGCTATCGTGGCCAACGATTCGGCTACCGTGAATTCCACCAACGATTCCAACAACACGACGACGACGACCACCACCAAGCTCAACGTGAGCCTGACCGATTCGCTCAACGGCAACGACCTGAGCAAAAACGACATCAGTGCCAAAGGCGGCAGCGCCGCTGCGGCCTCCGGCGGGACCGCCTCGGTCACCAACAGCAACAACGTGACCAACACCGCAGGCGACAACAGCGCCGTGGCCAACCAGGGCGGCAAAGTCGACTACAACTCCCACAACTCCAACACCGTGACCGGCAACGGCGCGGCGGCGACCAGCGGCGGGACCGCGACGGTGGACAACAGCGTCGGTTCGCACAACACCACCTCCGACTCCCACGACACCTACACCACGACCAGCGACTCGCATAACACCACCAACAACATCAGCGTGGCCGACGTGAACGTGGAAGTCGCAACCAGCGACCTCCAGGGAGCGGTGACCGGCAACAACATGAACTACGCGAAGAAAGCGGGCCCGGTAACCGGGAACAACATTCTCGACAACGGCGCCCTGAACAACGCGAACGGGATCTCGGTCATGTCCCAGAACACGGGCCTGAACTCGCTGGTCCAGCAGTCGGTCAACCTGCAGATCAACAAGTAAGGGGATAACTCTCCGGGCGGCGGCCGCGATGGCCGCCGCCTTTCCCGGATCTCTATGATCAGGGGGCACACCATGCGAAGCCCAACAAAATTGCTGATTGCCACGCTGTTTGTCTGCTGGGCGGCGATCGTCCCGCAGCAAGGTCAGGCATCATCAGAGGGAGTCCGCTCAGAGGAGCGGGACCTCATCAACGAATCGAGCCTTGGGGCTCCGATCGCTGAGGAGAGGCTGGCTAAGCAAGACGGGCGGCAGGATACCCAGATCGACCAACTCAACGCGCAGATGTCCGACCTGAGGAGCAGCGCCACCTTCAGCGGCAACTCCTTCAGCGCCCTGAACTCCACGGTAACCACCGGGATCAACTCGATTGCGCAGGACGCCTTTTCCAACGCAACCGGCATCGTCACGGTGATCCAGAACTCGGGGAACCAGGTGCTCATTCAAAACGACATGATTCTGAACCTTTGGGTGAAATGAAAGGGACGGAAGATGCGAGGGAGATTGCCACCTGACATAGCGTTACTCACCTTATGCGTTCTCCTTGTTACGCCGCCCGCACTGGCCGGCACCGTTACGGTGGTCGACTCGTCGGGCGGCGCATTTTCTTTAAAGGTGAAAAGCATGAAGGAGGCGCGCTTTCGCTCCACCATCCAGCAGCAGTTCGACTTCAGCTGCGGATCCGCCGCACTGGCGACCCTGCTCACCTACCACTACGAGCACCCGGTAACCGAGCAGGAAGTTTTCGATGCGATGTTCGAAAAGGGGAATCAGGAAAAGATCCGGGCCCAGGGGTTCTCGCTGCTGGATATCAAGAACTACCTGGAAGCGCACGGTTTCAGCGCCGGAGGGTACCAGGCGAACCTCGACAAACTGGCGAGCCTCGGGGTCCCCGCCATCGTGCTGATCAATATCAACGGGTACAAGCATTTCGTGGTGGTCAAGGGGGTATCCGCGTCGGAGGTCCTTTTGAGCGATCCGGCGGCCGGTTCCCGCAGCATGCCACGCAAGGATTTCGAAGCGATGTGGAACGGGCTCTTGTTCCTGGTGCGCAACAACAAGGACCTGGGAAACCGGCACTTCAACGTGAAGAACGAGTGGCTCGTCCGCGAAAAAGCGCCGCTCGGGGCCGGGCTGACCAACACCGAGCTCGATAACGTAACCTTCCTTTTCCATTGAGAGAGGGCGCCATGAAAAACGCGACCAGGATTCAGCTTGTCATCGGGGCGGTATGTATGATGGTGCTGTCCGGTCCCGGAATGCAGCCCCAGCGCGGCCATGCCGAGGACGATCCGCTCGGCGAATGCAAGCACGCAAGCAGCAGCGAGCTCGACGAAATCCGCGGCGGGTATGTCGCCGACAACGGGGTGGAGTTCGCCTTGGGAATCGCCAAATCGATCATGGTTAACGGGATCCCCGTGGTGCTGAACACCCTCAACCTCGGCAGCTCCGACCTCGCCGCAGCGACCGGAAGCTCACGGAACGTGAACCTGATTCAAAACGGAGCCGGCAACAGCGTCGACCCGAACATCCTCGCCTCCCAGGCAGCGGGAAACTTCACCTTCATCCAGAACAGCCTCGACCGGGCGGTGATCCAGAACCTGACCAAGATCGACGCTACCGTCACGGTCCGCGGCCTCTACCGGGACATGAACCTCTCCTCGGTGCTGAACCAGCAGCTGATCAACTCCCGGCACTGATCGCCCGCCCATCCGCGCCCTCCCCGCCCGTCGGCAGTTCCGACTGAAACGTGCCGGGGGGGGCGGAGCTGCGTCGGTTCTCCCTTCTGCCTGTAATCCCCGCCCTTCTCCCCGCCCAAGTAGGAGCGCAATACCTCCGAGCTAAACCAAAAGCCAGGCACGCCTGAACGGCGGCTTTCTTTCCGTCTGGGTGCGCGATGCCCCCATCCTCACCCTGTCCCTCTCCTTGAAGGAGAGGGAACCTAAGGCACCTTTTCCAGACGGAACTTCGCCTGAAAGATGGGCCACTTCGCCCAGGGTGTCCGATCTCGCGACGGACAGCTTGCCCGCCGAAGCTTTAGCGGAGGTGGGGGTGATGATGGGGTTATTCTGCCTACGCCGCCCACTCCATCGAAGGAGGGAGGGACGGCGTATCAGTCGGCAATCACTTCTTCGAGAAGCTGAAGGTGTAGGGGACGCGCAGGGTCAGCTGCACGTTGGAGGCGGCGGGAGTGAGCCCGGCACCGAGCGAGAAGTTGATACTGGTCTTGTCATTTAAGCGGTAGGAACAGCCGATCAGGAGAGTCCCGATCTGGGTCACCATGGTCCCCGGGAGGTCGATGCCGTTTCGCTTGGTCTTTCCGAGCACCACGTGGTCGTACCCCAGGCTCACCGAGACCTTTTCGTTCAACGCGATGCCGGCTCCGACGTTGAATCCGACCGTGTCCCCGGGGTCGAACGTGGAGCCGCCTACGGTCCGCTGGAGGTTCCACATGTAGCTCAAGGTGCCGAAAAAAGCGACCGGGTCCGAGGTGAAAAGCCCGGTGATACTCGGCTGAAAGGACCAAAATCCCGAGCCGGTGGGAAGCTCGGTTGCCAGCGGTTCGCCGTCGGGCCCGGTCACGTTGGGGTCGACCTTGACGTCGAAGGGGCTTTTGCCGGTCGCGGATTTGACCCGCAGCCCGCCGATGAAATAGGGACCTTCCCCCTTTTCCGGACGGTTGAGCTGGTAGCGGACCCCGAAATCGATATCGCCCAGGTCGTTGCCGCTGGCGACGAACACGGAGGCGGGAGTGCTCTGGTTTTGGGTGTTGCTCGGCTGGGTGGCGGTCGTGTCGGAACGGTAGACGTACGGAACCCTCACCTCGCACTCCATCCGGTTGGTGAGTCCGTAGCGCGCGGCGAGCGAGGTCACGTAGGTATTGCTGCTCACGTTGCGGACGTCGATCAGCCCGAGGGTAAGGGAAGGAATGACGGTGTAGCCGCTCAGGGCGACCCGGTTCGACGAGGTGTTCA
This sequence comes from Geomesophilobacter sediminis, assembly GCF_016458275.1. Classification (GTDB taxonomy): domain Bacteria; phylum Desulfobacterota; class Desulfuromonadia; order Geobacterales; family Geobacteraceae; genus Geomesophilobacter; species Geomesophilobacter sediminis. The sequence goes on along the minus strand of NZ_JAEMHM010000035.1, from coordinate 20,241 downwards.
GGTACTGGAAGGAGGGCTCCAGGACCAGGGTGCGGATGGGGGTCAGCACGCCGGGCTGATCGAAGATCGGCGCGATGGCGGGAGCCTTCTGGGTCTCCGGGGGCTTGCCCACGGTCTGCGGCGCCTTCTGGTCCCGGTTCTCGTTGGTAACCACCGGCTTGACCGCACCGGGAGACGCCTTTTCCTTTTTGCGAGGATCGGGACCGGCGGGCGCATCGGCATTGGACGGGTCCTTTTGCTGCGCGAGTTGGGTTCGCGCTGCCGGGGCCGGCTGCTCGTTGCGGTTGGCCGGAGCAGCGACCGGCGCCGACTCCTGAACCGGCTTTTGCGCCGGGCCCGGTGCTCCCTCCTGGAGCGGCTTTTTCGCCGGGACGGGTGCTGCGGCTGGTGCCTCGCCGGACGCCACCTTCGGGCGCGGCTGGGCGGCAGCCGCCGCGGCTTCACCCTGCCCGGCCGGCTGGGCTACTACCGGCGCCAGCACGGCCTTCTTTTTTCCCTCATCGCGCGGCTTTTCCCCTGCGGAGGAGACATCGTTTTTTGGCTCGGGCGGCGCCGGCTGGCTTTGGGCGCTCTCGGTCTTCTCAGCGGCTTGGGCCGCCGCAGGGGGAACCGCATCCTTTCTTTTTTTCGCCGCTGGGCGGCGCTTCTTCTTCGCGGGGCGCTGCTTGGCGCCCCCGTTCTTTTGGGCCGGATCGGCGACTACGGCCCCCTTTTTCAAAGCCCCGTTCTCGCCCGCTGCGGGGATGACCGCCCCCCCTGCGGCGGCAGCCTGCCCGGCCTGGACCGGGAGATGGGCCAGCAGCCCGCCGGTCAGGCAGGTGCATGCGATAACCCAGTTTCGATACGACATGGCAAATCCCTCCTGCATCTCAATACCATGGGGCAGGACCTAACTGGCATGCTGCTCGAGATGGAACTTGTTGATCAGCCGGTAGAGGGTCACCCGGGAAACGCCCAGTTCGCGGGCCGCCTCGGAGACGTTGTTCATGTTGCGCCGCAGGCTCTGCAAGATGGCCGCGGATTCGGCCCGCTCCCGCACCTGGTCCAGGGAGGGGGCCCCCTGGGCGACATCCGGGTCGTCCAGGCCGAGATCGCCCGGAGTGATCAGGTGCCCCTCGCTGATGACCGCGGCGCGCCGAATCCGGTTGATGAGCTCGCGGACGTTGCCGGGCCACGGATGGTCGTACATGGCCCGAATCGCGTTCTTGCTGAAACGCTTCCCCTTCCGCCCGAGCTTGTTGGAATACTCCTCCAAAAAGGTACGGGCCAGGATCTCAATGTCGTGCCCCCGCTCCCGCAACGCCGGGACGCGCAGGCGCAACACGTTGAGCCGGTAGTAAAGATCCTCGCGGAACAGCCGCTTTTCCACGGCCTCCTCCAGGTTGACGTTGGTCGCGGCAATGACCCGCACGTCAACCGGGATCGGCCGGTTTGAACCGACCCGCTCGATGGTCTTTTCCTGCAGGAACCGGAGCAGGTTCACCTGCATGGAAAGCGGCAGGTCCCCGATTTCGTCCAACAGGATGGTCCCCCCGGCGGCACTTTCGAACTTGCCGATCTTGCGCCGCAGCGCACCGGTGAAGGCCCCCCGTTCGTAGCCGAACAGTTCGCTTTGCACCAGGGTTTCCGGGATGGCCCCGCAATTGACCGCCACGAAGGGGGCCTGCCGGCGCGATGAAAGGAGGTGGATCGCCCGGGCGGCGAGTTCCTTGCCGGTACCGCTCTCCCCGGTGATCAAAACAGGAGCGTCGTCGCCTTGCATCTTGTGGATCTGCTGGCGCATTTCCCGCATCACCGCGCAGCTTCCGGTCATCTGCGGCCCGTCGGCGTCGGATTCCGGCTCAGCCTGTCGCTTCAGGGCAGCCTTGCCGTAGGCATGCCCGAGAATGGCCAGCAGTCGATAGGGATCGACCGGGTAGGTATGGAAATCGTAGAAGGTATCCCGAATGAAGCGGCTGGTCTCCGGCGACTGGAGGGTGGAGGAGGGAACCAGCGCGAGCCACTCCACGCACTTGTCGGTCAGCACGATCTCCTCGACGGCCTCCCAGGGGAGATCGCAGGCGCCTGAAAAGAGCATCAATCCGGCGCAAAAGTCGTGGTTGCGCAGGAGCGACTTCGCCTCGGAAGCCGTCGATGCCGTCCGCACCTCCCACCCTGCGGCGGCAAGAACGTTTTGCGGGACGAGTGACGTTGTATCGAAGGAAATGACAGGGATCTTTCGGGTCGCCATCCAGGTACCTCCGTCGGCAATTAATAATGGTGACTCCCGGAGCACCGGGTGCTGTCGCGGACCAGTTACACATTCAGGTTCGCATAGTATTAGTTTTTATTGTGCATACTGGACTAATACTTTCGTCTATATCAGGTGGGTCTTTCGACCCCATCCTCGGTGCTATTTCTGACATTGCCTCTACCCACACTGCAGGCGCAGAACGCTTCAGCAAAGATGATTCCCCTACCGAACCTACCCCGGATAACACACTATATCCCAACGGCTTTTTAACTTGTAACCAGGAAGCTAAGGGAAGAAACCAGAGTGTTACAGGTGAGGAGAAGGCATTGCATAAGAATTAAAAACCAGGCCCCATCGCAGTCATTATATTTTATTAATTTCCCTTGTGTCAGCATTTTTTACACTTCGTTTCTATTGTAAAAAAATATTTTTTTTCATTGTCAACTGTAAAGACACAGCTACACTTTCACTCAAACATGAGGTTGCGTCAAGTGTGTGAGTAACTTTTTTCTATGACAGTTTTTTAATCCAGTTTTACCGAGAATTGAGTATCTACCCGTAGATTTATTTCCGCGGGAGGCCTTTTCTCCGCGTCGGTGCCACCTCGTCACAGCCGCGCCAGCTGACCCGCCAGTCGGTCTCCCCCCCCGGGAGGAGACGACCGGCCCGCTCTGGTAGTTTGCGGCAGTCGTTCGTGGTCCCGCCGGGTGGTAACGGGCTGGTCTGCCGGAGTTTTCCGCCGGCGCCTGCTCTTTTTCGCTGCAATTCGATCCGGCTCAATCCTGGCCGTAAAACCGGGACCGGTAAGCCGCCCTGCCTCCCTGATCCTCCCGTTTCGCGCCGCACCATGATTTCCCGATCCTCCGCACCAGCAGCACCTGCTCGCGGACACGGCACCCGCTGGTGGTGTTTTTCAGCAAAAACCTCAGACGTAACCTGAAGTCGACGTTTCTCCCCCCGGAGCTGTTCGCAACAGATGAACCAGCAGTTGGAGAGGAGGGGTCCACATGTCTTGGTTTGTTGGCTTGCAGCGTACGTTACTGGTGTTGATCGTCTTGAGCTTCGCCCGCGTCGCGTTCGCGGTTACCATAACCGCCGTGCCTCTGACATCCGTGAGCCCGCAGACAGTGAGCGGGACCGTCGAGGAAGGTGCCAAGACCCTTTCCGTCGTGGTGAATGATGCCGATCCGGTTTCCATCATTAAATTTCACGACGGCGTCTGGTCCTATACCGTCACATTGCGGGAAGGGAACAACACCGTCGCGGTAACCGCTCTGGACGATAGTTCCTATCCCCTCTCGACAGCGCAGGCCGAAATCGTCCTCGATACCACCCCACCTACGGTGAACGCCGGTCCCGACAAGATCGCCTGGACCGACTTCACCCAGACCGCGACCGCGACCGACGCCAGCGCCATGACCTACGCCTGGAGCATGATCACCGGCCCCGGCACGATAACCTTCGGAAGCCCAACCGCCTTATCCACCAAGGTTTCCGCCAGCGCCGACGGCAACTACACCCTGCGCCTCACCGCAACCGACGCCGCAGGAAACTCCGCCTACAGCGAGATGAACCTTACCTGGGATGCCACTCCCCCCACCGTCTCGGCCGGGGCGAACCAGGTAAGAAACGCTACCTTCACCCAGACCGGCACGGCAACCGACGCCACGGCGCTTACCTACCAATGGACCAAGCAAAGCGGCCCGGGGTCGATCAGCTTCGGGAGCCCGGCGGCAGTGGCCACCACCGTTGCCGCGAGCGCCGACGGGATCTACACGCTGCGCCTCACCGCAACCGACGCCGCCGGCAACTCCGCCTACAGCGATGCGACCCTCACCTGGGACACCGTACCTCCCGCCCTTGACCCGGCAGCGTCCTTCGTCGACGCGACCCACGCGGATGTCACCTTCTCCGAGCCGGTCGTCGGTGCCGACCAAGCGGCCAACTACAGTGCCAGCAATGGGCTCACCGTTACCGCCGCCACCCTGGTATCCGGCACCACCTACCGCCTCACCACCACCCTGCAGGCGATCGGCACCAGCTACACGGTCACCGCATCGGGCAGCATCACCGATATGGCCGGAAACGGCGTGAGCGGCGCCGCGAACAGCGCGAGTTTCGTGCGCTCCTTGGCTTCAGACCATCCCCCCACCGTCCCGACGCTGAACGCGCCGGTCAACGGTTCCTACAACTCCAACGAGGTCACCACCCTCACCCCGACCTTCAAGGTCAACGCGGCCACGGACGCCGACGGCGACCCGCTCACCTATTCCTTCGAGGTGAGCGCCAGCAACGACTTCAGCACCCTGGCCGGCTCCCAAAGCGGGGTGACCGCAACGGACGGCGTCGCCTCCTGGACCATCGGGACCCCGCTTGCCGACAACACCACCTACTACTGGCGCGCTCTGGCCAGCGACGGAAGCGTCAACAGCAACTACATGACCACCGGAAGCTTCTTCGTCAGCACCGCCAACGTCGCTCCGGCCGGGCAGGCGGTCAGCGCGCCGGCAGATGGGACCGAGGTGACCACCCTCACCCCCGCGCTCACCGTCACCAACGCGACGGACCCCAACCACGACACGGTGAGCTACGACTTCGACGTCGCCTCCGACAGCGGCTTTGCCAACATCGTTGCCTCGACCACCGGCGTCCTAGAGGGAGCCGGTGGCACCACCGCCTGGAACGTCTCCCCCGCGCTTGCCGACAACACCCTCTATTACTGGCGCTGCCGGCCGCGCGACCAGCACGGCTTGGCCGGAAACTGGATCAGCGCGTCGTTTTTCGCGAACACCGCCAACGACCCGCCCACCGCTCCGACCTTGAGCGCCCCGGCCAACGGCAGCTACAACGTGAACGAGGTCACCACCCTCACCCCGGCACTTACGGTAACAAACGCCACCGACCCCGACCGCGACCACCTGACCTACTTCTTCGAGATAGATACGGCCAACACCTTCAACTCCGCCGCCAAACAGAGTTCCGGCGCGATCACCGAAGGTTCCGGGACGACCAGTTGGACCCCGGCCGCCCTGACCGACAACACCGTCTGGTATTGGCGGGTGAAGGCAAACGACGGCCAAGCCGACGGGCCGTGGATGGCGACCGGAAGCTTCTTCGTCAACACGGCGAACGACGCTCCCACGACGCCGACCTTGCAGAACCCGGCCAACAACAGCTGGGTGGCCGCCGTCGCTCCGACGCTTTCGATCAACGCATCGAGCGACCTGGACCACGACGATCTCAGCTACGAGTTCGCCGTCTACAGCGACAGCAACCTCACCGCGCAGGTTGCCGCCGCTACCGGCCAGGGGACCAGTTGGACCGTGGCACCTGCGCTCCATGACGAAACCACCTACTACTGGACCGCCCGGGCTAAGGATGTCCACGGCTTGTACAGCGCATGGATGCCGGCCAGACAATTCTTCGTGGACGCAAACGGGGTGAACGACCCGCCGGCCATCACCATCACCGCACCGGGTGCCGCCGAGCCGCCGATCAACGCGGCCAGCCCGGCGACCTACTCCATCGCCTGGAGCGCGAGCGACCCCGACTCAAACCCGACCATCACCCTCTACTACGACCGCACCGGTAGCGGCTACGCGGGAACCCAGATCACCACCGGAATCCGGATGAACGACCCGGCCCATACCTATGCCTGGGATACTTCGGCCCTTGCTGACGGGACCTACTACATCTACGCAAAGATCGCCGACGAGGCGACGACGGTATCGTCTGCCTACTCCGGGCCGCTGATCATCAAGCGAGCTCTCCCCCCGCCCCCGGTTCCCAGCGGCACCACCTCGACCAACGACGCCACCCCGACCTGGAGCTGGAGTTCCGGTGGCGGCGGCAACGGCACCTTCCGCTACCAGCTCGACAGCGCCGATTTCAGCTCGGGCGGCACGCAAACCACCGCCACGAGCTTTACCCCTGCCGCGTCCCTTGCCGCCGGTACCCACACGCTCTACCTGCAGGAACGGGACTCGGCCGGCAACTGGTCCACCACGGCAAGCTTCGCCATCACCATCGACCTGACCCCGCCGTCGCTCACCGGGGCCTCCTCGACGACCGCCAGCGGCGTGTACCGGGCCGGAAACGTCATCAACCTCACCATCTCCTTCAGTGAACCAATCTCCACCACCGGGCTGACCATTACCCTGAATTCCGGCGCAGCGGTCAGCACCGGTTCCCTTGCCAACGCGACCAGCTACAGCGGAAACTACCAGGTGGCGGCCGGCCAGAATACCGCGGCCCTGGCTGTCACGGCCATCAGCGGCACAATCACCGACGCAGCGGGAAACGGCGTCGTGAACCCGACCCTGCCCAGCGGCAAGAACATAAGCGACCTGCGGACCATCGTCGTCGACACCGCCCCGCCGACGGTGAACGCAGGAGCGAACCAGACCCGAAACGCGCAGTTCACCCAGACCGCGACGGTCAGTGACGCCACCGCCCTTACCTTCCAATGGACGCAAAAAAGCGGTCCGGGAACCATCAGCTTCGGGACCCCGACCGCCTCATCCACCACCATCGCCGCCAACGCCGACGGCATATACCTGATCCGGCTCACCGCGACCGACGCCGCAGGGAACTCCGCCTACAGCGAGATGACCCTTACCTGGGACACGACGCCACCGACGGTGTCCGCCGGAGGCAACCAGATCAGGAACGCCGGCTACACCCAGCCCGGGAGCGCAACCGACGCCACCGCGCTCACCTACCAATGGACGCAGCAAAGCGGGCCGGGAACCATCAGCTTCGGGAGCCCGACCGCCGCCTCTACCAGCATCGCCGCGAGCGCCGAGGGCTCCTACCTGATCCGGCTCACCGCGACCGACGCCGCAGGCAATTCCGCCTACAGCGAGGCAACCCTGGTATGGGACACCACCGCGCCCGTCGTCTCCGCCGGAGCAAGCCAGAAGAAAAACGGGAGCTTCACCCAAACCGGCTCGGCGACCGATGTCACCGCCCTTAGCTATCAATGGACCCAGCAAAGCGGCCCCGGAAACGTCAGCTTCGGCACCCCGGCGGCCCCGTCCACCACCATCGCCGCAACCGTCGACGGCTCCTACGTAATACGGCTCACCGCGACCGACGCCGCCGGAAACTCCGCCTACAGCGAAATGACCCTGCTCTGGGATACGACCAAACCGACCGTGTCGGCCGGACCGAACCAGTTCAAAAATGCAAGCTTCACCCAGACCGGGAGTGCCAGCGACACCAACCCGCTCACCTACCAATGGACCAAGCAAAGCGGCCCGGGAACCGTCAGTTTCGGTACCCCGACCGCGGCGGCCACCAGCATCGCCGCGAGTGCCGACGGCTCCTACGTGATCCGCCTCACCGCGACCGACAGCGCGGGGAACGCCGCCTACAGCGAAATGACCCTTACCTGGGACACCACCGCGCCTACCGTGTCCGCGGGTCCCAACCGGACCCAAAATACGAGGTTCACCCAGGCCGGGACGGTGACCGATGCCACCGCGCTTACCTATCTGTGGTCGCAGCAAAGCGGCCCGGGAAGCATCAGTTTCGGAACCCCGACCGCCGCAGCCACCACCATCGGCGCAAACGCCGACGGGATCTACGTGGTCCGGCTCACCGCCACCGACGCGGCGGGGAACTCCGCCTACGGCGAGATGACCCTTACCTGGGACACGACGGTGCCGGCGGTATCGGCCGGCCCGAACCAGGTCAAGAACGGGAGCTTCACCCAGACCGGAACGGCGGCCGACGTGACCGCGCTTACCTACCAGTGGAGCAAGCAGGCGGGCCCGGGCTCCTTAAGCTTCGGAACCCCGACCGCCCCGTCGACCTCCATGGCAGCGACTACCGACGGCAGTTACCTGGTCCGGCTCACCGCGACCGACGCAGCCGGGAACTCCGCCTACAGCGAGATGACCCTTATCTGGGATACCACCCCCCCCACCGTCTCCGCCGGGACCAACCAAATCAAAAACGGCAGTTTTACCCAAACCGGAAGCGCCAGCGACACCAACGCGATCACCTACCAGTGGACCAAGCAAAGCGGCCCGGGAACCGTCAGCTTCGGAACCTCGACCGCCGCAGCCACCGCCATTGCTGCCAGCGCCGACGGCTCCTACGTGATCCGGCTCACCGCGACCGACAGCGCGGGGAACTCGGCCTACAGCGAGATGACCCTTATCTGGGACACCACCGCGCCGGTCGTGTCGGCCGGGCCGAACCAGACCCAAGGCGGCAGCTTCACCCAGAGCGGAAAGGTGACCGACGCCACGGCGCTCACCTACCAGTGGTCGCAGCAAAGCGGCCCGGGAACCGTCAGTTTCGGGACCCCGACCGCCGCAGCCACCACCATTAACGCGAACGCCGACGGCTCCTACGTCATCCGACTCACCGCGACCGATGCGGCGGGAAACTCCGCCTACGGAGAAATGACCCTTACCTGGGACACGACGGTGCCGACGGTATCGGCGGGCCCGAACCAGATCAAGAACGCCAGCTTCACCCAGACCGGGACGGCGACCGACGCCACCGCGCTCACCTACCAGTGGAGCAAGCAGGCGGGCCCCGGGGCCTTAAGCTTCGGAACCCCGACCGCCCCCTCGACCACCATCGCGGCTAACTCCGACGGCAGCTACCGGGTCCGGCTCACCGCGACCGACGCAGCCGGCAACTCCGCCTACAGCGAAATGACCCTTATCTGGGACACCACCGCCCCCACCGTCTCGGCCGGGGCGAACCAGGTACGAAACGCCACCTTCACCCAGACCGGCACGGCAACCGACGCCACGGCGCTTACCTATCAGTGGACCCAGCAAACCGGACCGGGATCGTTAAGCTTCGGGAGCCCCGCGGCCTCGGCCACCACGGTCAGTGCGAGCGCGGATGGGACCTACGTGATCCGGCTCACCGCAACCGACGCCGCCGGAAATTCCGGCTACGGCGAGACGACCCTGGTTTGGGATACCGTCTCTCCCGCCCTGAATCCGGCAGCAGCCTACGTCGACTCCACCCACGTGGATGTCACCTTCTCCGAGCCGGTGCTCGGTGCGGACCAAGCGGCCAACTACGCCGCCGACCAAGGCCTGACCGTTTCCGCCGCCACCTTCGTCTCCGGCACCACCTACCGCCTCACCACGAGCCTGCAGGCGATCGGCACCAGCTACACGGTGACCGCATCAAGCAGCATCGCCGACCCCGCCGGGAACGGGGTGAGCAGCTCAGGCAATACCGCGAGTTTCGTGCGCTCGGTGGCGTCCGACCATCCCCCCACGGTGCCGACCCTGAACGCGCCGGTCAACGGCTCCTACAACGCCAACGAGGTCACCACCCTCACCCCGACCTTCAAGGTCAACGCGGCCACGGACGCCGACGGCGACCCGCTCACCTATTCCTTCGAGGTGAGCGCCACCAGCGACTTCAGCACCCTCGCCGGCTCCCAAAGCGGGGTGACCGCAACCGACGGCGTCGCCTCCTGGACCATCGGGACGCCGCTTGCGGACAACACCACCTACTACTGGCGCGCCCTCGCCAGCGACGGGAGCGTCAACAGCAGCTACCTGGAGACCGCGAGCTTCTTCCTGAGCACGGCCAACCTCGCTCCGGCCGGGCAGGCGGTGAGCACCCCGGCAGATGGAACCGAGGTGACCACCCTCACCCCCGCGCTCACCGTCACCAACGCAACGGATGCCAACCACGACACGGTAAGCTACGAGTTCGACGTCGCCTCCGACAGCGGCTTTGCCAACATCGTCTCTTCGACCACCGGGGTCGCCGAGGGAAGCGGCGGCACCACGGCCTGGACCGTCTCCACTCCGCTTTCCGACAACACCCTCTACTACTGGCGCTGCCGGCCGCGCGACCAGCACGGCCTGGCCGGGACCTGGATCAGCGCGTCGTTTTTCGCGAACACCGCCAACGACCCGCCCACCGCCCCGACCCTGAGCGCCCCGGTAAACGGCACCTACAACGTGAACGAGGTCGTCACCCTCACCCCGGCGCTCGTGGTGACCAATGCCACCGACGTGGACCGCGACACCCTGGCCTACTTCTTCGAGATCGACACGGCCAACACCTTCAACTCCGCCGCCAAGCAGAGCTCCGGCGCGGTCGCCGAAGGTGCCGGGACCACCAGCTGGACCCCCGCCCCCCTGACCGACAACACCGTCTGGTACTGGCGGGTCAAAGCAAACGACGGCCAGACCGACGGAGCGTGGATGGCGACGGGGAGCTTCTTCGTCAACACGACCAATAACGCCCCGACCGCACCGACCCTGAAAAACCCGGCCAACAACAGCCGGGTGGCCGCCGTCGCCCCGACGCTTTCGATCAACGCATCCACCGACGTGGATCACGACGATCTCAGCTACGAGTTCGCCATCTACAGCGACGCGAGTCTCTCCCCGACCACGCAGGTTGCCGGCGCCATCGACCAGGGGACGACCTGGACCGTGGACCCGCCGCTGCAGAACCTCCAGAGCTACTACTGGACCGCCCGCGCCAAGGACGTCCACAACTACTACAGCGCGTGGATGCCGGTCCAGCAGTTCTTCGTGGACAGCAACGGGGTGAACGACCCGCCGGCCATCACCATCACCGCGCCGGGTGCCGCCGAGCCGCCGATCAACGCGGCGAGTCCGGTTAACTACACCATCGCCTGGAACGCGAGCGACCCGGACTCAAACCCGACCATCACCCTCTACTACGACCGCGCCGGCTCCGGCTACGGGGGAACCCAGATCGTCACCGGGCTCCGGATGAACGATGCGGCCCACAGCTATGCCTGGGACACCTCGCTCCTGACCGACGGAACCTACTACGTCTACGCCAAGATCGCGGACGAGGCGACCACGGTATTTTCCAGCTACGCCGGACCGCTGGTCATCAAGCGGACCCTGCCCGCGTCCCCATCGGTCAGCGGCACCACTCCGACCAACGTGGTGACCCCGGCCTGGAGCTGGAGCTCGGCCGGCGGGAACGGAACCTTCCGCTACCAGCTGGACAGCGCCGATTTCAGCTCGGGCGGCACCCAGACCGCCGCCACGAGCTTTACCCCCACCGCCCCCCTTAACGCGGGAACCCACACGCTCTACGTCGAAGAGCGCGACGCGGCCGGCAACTGGTCCGCCGCGGCGGGCTTTGCCATCACCATCGACACCACGGCCGCCTGGATCACCGGCGCCTCCACGACGACCCCCAGCGGCGCCTACCGGGCGGGAAGCGCCATCAACGTCGCCCTCGCCTTCAGCGAGCCGGTCTCGACGACCGGGCTGACCATAGCCTTCAATTCCGGTGCGGTGCTCAACACCGGTCCCCTGACCGGCGCGACCGGCTACAGCGGGAGCTACGGGGTCGGGGCCGGCGAAAATAGCGCGGCCCTGGCGATCACCTCCATTACCGGCGTCATCACCGATCCGGCGGGAAACGCCACCGGGAACCCGACCCTGCCCAGCGGCAAGAACCTCTCCGACGGGCGTACCATCGTCATCGACACCACCTCCCCGGTGGTGAGCGCAGGGGCGAACCAGACCCGAAACGCCGTCTTCACCCAGACCGCCACCGCGTCGGACAGCTATCCCTTAACGTACGCCTGGAGCAAGGTGTCGGGACCGGGGGACGTCCTCTTTGCCACCCCCAACGACCTCGCCACCGCGATCTCGGTCAGCCGGGACGGCACCTATCTGGTCCGCTTTACCGCGACCGACCCGGCCGGAAATGCCACCTCGAGCGATGTGACCGTGATATGGGACACCGTCGCACCGGGGATCGCCTCCGCCGCCACGACCTCGGCCAACGGCTACTACCGTGCCGGAAGCGCCCTCAACGTCACCCTCAACTTCAGCGAGCCCGTTTCCTCGAACGGCCTCACCGTCACCCTCAATTCGGGGGCTACCGTGGCGATCGGCCCCCTGGCCAACGTCACCTCGGTCAGCAGCAGCTACACCGTCGCGGCGGGACAAAACGCGGCCGCCCTGGCCGTGAGCGCGGTGGCCGGAACGCTCACCGACGCCGCCGGCAACGCGACGGCCAATCCGGCGGTCCCCGCCGGGCAGAACATCGCCGACCGCACCACCATCGTCGTCGACACCACCGCCCCGGACACCCAGCTGACCGGCACCCCGGCCAATCCGACCAACGCCCGGACCGGGAGCTTCAGCTTCGGCTCGGCCGACAGCACCGCCACCTTCGAGTGCACCGTCGACGGCGCGGGGTACGCCGCCTGCGCTTCCCCGTATCCCTTCGACTTCTCCACGCTGCCGGACGGCAGCCACTCCTTCGGCGTGCGGGCCAAGGACCTCGCCGGCAACCTCGATCCCGCCCCGCCGCTGTACCGCTGGACCATCAACACCAAGTCCTCCACCGCCACCCTCAGCGGCGCCCCGGCTGCCCTGACCAACGTCGCCTCGGCCAGCATCACGGTAGGCGGGATCGACGTCACCGCCTACCGCTACCAGCTTGACGGCGGCGCCTACTCCGCGGAAACGCCGGTGGCGGCCCCGATCCAGCTCAAGGCGCTCGCGGAAGGGCCCCATACCCTGGCGGCAATCGCCAAGGACACCGCGGGGAACTGGCAGGCCGAGGCGAGCGCCACCACGGCGAGTTGGACCGTGGACCTCACCGCACCGGCGTTCCAGCAGATCTCGACCCTGCCGGACGGGTCGTTCACCAACAACAACGAGCTCAACATCGCCGGGACCCTCTCCGACGCCAACGGCCTCGCCGGGCTCACCATCGACGTGACCTCCCCCGGCGCCTCCTACGGCGACAACATCGCGGTCGATGCCTCGGGCGGCTTCAGCTACCTGCTGCAGCAAAAGCTCCGCCCCGGGGCCAACACGATACGGCTCACCGCGACCGATGCGGCGGGGAACCAGTCCGCCAACACGAGAACGATCACCTACGACTTGAACGCGCCCCAGATCCAGATCACCGCGCCGGCGGACAACAGCACCACCGGCAAGCCGTTTCTCACCCTGTCCGGGAGCGCCAACAAGGCGGTGCAGTCGGTCGAGGTCGACGTCTTCGACTGCCAGCAGGTGCCGGTACTCCAATCGGCGCAGCAGGCCGCGCTCGACGGCGCCAGCTTCAGCGCCACGCCCAACCTGACCGAGGGGTGCAACACGCTGGTGGTGAAGGTCACCGACCTGGCGGGAAACCAGAGCTCGGGCAAGCGGACGGTGGTCTACGACGACACCAAGCCGACCCTGGCGGTCACCGATCCGGGGGCGGACCTGCGCACCAACATGAACATCATGACGATCAAGGGGACGGTGGCGGACGCGCTCAGCTCGGTCACCGTGACGGTGAGCGAGGGGACGCACACCTACTCACCGGCGGTGGTCGACGGCAGTTTCACGCAGCAGATCTCCCTCGCCGAGACCAAGGTGTACCACCTGGTGGTCACCGCAACCGACGAGGGGGGGAACCAGACCGTGGTGCAGCGCAACATCATCAGCGCGAGCCTTCCCAAAGGGGACCTAAACAACGACGGCAGGGTGGACATCACCGATGCGCTGATCGCGCTGCAGATCGCGGCGGGGCTTTTGCCGCAGACGGACAGCGAGCTGATCTACGGCGACGTGGCACCGCTGGTGAACGGCGTGCCGCAGTCGGACGGTGTCATCGACGTGGGGGACGTGGTGGTGATCCTCAAGTTGATTGTCGGCCTGATCACCATTGATTGACGAGAACTCGTCGGCGAAACCTGCGATGCGGAAAGAGGAAGCAGTTATGAAGATACGTGACGCAAAGCTGATACTGACCCTGCTGCTGATGACGTTGGCCCTTGGGGGATGCTCGTTCGGCGGATTCGACGACAAGAGCACCATTTCCGCGGGGGGCGACGGATCGTCGAGCACCGATACCAAGCTCACCGGGGTCGCCTCCAAGGGGCTTTTCACCAGCGGAACCGTCGAGGTCTATTCGGTCGACGGCCAGGGGAACAAGACCCTTCTGCGCCGAAGCACCATCGGGGCCTTCGGGAACTATTCGGTGCGCATCCCGACCACCAAGGCGGTCAGCGGCAGCTCCTACACCGGCGTGGTCATGGTCCAGGCCTACGGCAGCTACCTGGACGAGGCGACCGGCCAGACCCTTTCCATCGGCAGCGATGCCCCGCTGCGGGCCGCCCTCGCCAACCCGTCCGGCACGCCGACCGTTGCGGTGACCCCCTTGACCGAACTTGCGGTACGCCAGGCCCTGCAGGCGTCAGGGGGAACGCTCACCGCAACCGCCGTCAACTCGGCCAACAGCCAGATTTCGGAGCTCTTCAGGGTGGATATCATCGCCACCGATCCGGTTCGGGCCGACCGCTCCGACGCCGGGTTCGGCAACCAGGGCACCACCCAGGAACAGAAGGACTACTCACTGGCGCTGGCGGCCATTTCCTGGCTGGCCAAGGGATCGGGATCGGTTGCCGCCACCCTGCAGGACCTGAACGGTTCCATCGCCTCGGGAAGCATGGCCACCGAGGCGGCGGTGTCGCTGGGGACCGCGCTCAAGGAATTCCTCGCCTCGGAGGTAAACCTCACCGGGGTCACCGACAGCACCCTCACCAACCTGGGGACCCTGGGGGGGAGCACCAAAAAGCTGAAGATCAGCCTTGCCGGCAAGCTCGACCCGGCCACGGCCGTGGGCGGAGTCAGCTTCATGCTGCACCTCCCGGTGGGAGTGACCCTGAAGGGGGATTTCAAAAACCCGGACGTCGTCGAACTCCTCGACGGGGTCCTGGCCGCCTCGGGCGCTAACACGAGCACCCAGGTCCAGGCACGCTACTTCCCGGCCGACAGCGGCAATTCGGCAACGGTGTACATAGTCGCAGGCACCACGGGAAGTCTCCCCCTGGCCGAGATCCTCACCCTGCTCTGCGACATCCCCCCCGGCGCGGCGCCACTGCCGGGAGATTTCTGGGTCTCCGAGTTCGTCGCCAAGGACGGGAACGGAGCCCCGTTGTCGGGGGTCGGCATCGCCGTCCCCTTTACCCTGGAATGACCTCTCCCAAAAGAGCCAATCCACCTATGGAGGTGTATCTATGCCGCGTCTGAGTCCCCGGATCAAGGTCGCAATTCCGGTATCGATCGACAAGAAGCCTGCCGCGTCGGACCTCGTCATCACCGATTTGGGGATGAACGGCGCGTTCATCAAGACCAAGAGTGCGGCCCACGGCAATCTCGAGCTCAACAAGAGCATCCTCTTGAATTACCGGCTGCGGGCCCAGGAGAACATGACCCACCTGGTCAAGGTCATCCGGGAGGAGCGCGGCGGCTATGCCATAGACTTCTGCATTATCAACCAGTCCAGCCGGAACAAGCTGTGGGATTTCATCTCGAGCCGGCTGTCGAACCGCGCCACCTGCCTGTTTTGCGGCTCGGTCAGCAACGGGCCACGGGAAATCTGCAGGAAGTGCGGCTGGAAGCAGGACTTCGACTCGCAAGCGTATTTCAACTACTACGAGCACCGCCACCTCATGCTGCGGGTGAACTCGATCATCCCGAAGCTGACCTGCGAGCAGCTGTGCCGGACTTACGAGTACCTGGATCAGCTCACCTCCGACGCCCCCGCCGCCTTCAGCGAGGATGCCGACGGCGAGTTCGTCGGCACCTGCCCGTCGATGCTCGAGGTGTTCTCCCAGATCCGGAAGGTCGCCACCACCGACATCTCGGTCCTCCTCTTGGGGGAAAGCGGCACCGGCAAGGAGCTGACCGCCCAGGCGATCCACGAGAAAAGCGCGCGCAAAAACGCCCCCTTCGTCGCCATCAACTGCGGGGCGATACCGGAGAACCTCCTGGAATCGGAGCTTTTCGGCCACGAAAAGGGGGCCTTCACCGGGGCCCATGCCAGCACCACCGGGAAGCTGGAATACGCCGACGGGGGGACCATCTTTTTGGACGAGATCGGGGAGATGCCGATGGCCCTGCAGGTGAAGCTTTTGCGCTTTCTGCAGGACCGGAAGATCGAAAAGGTGGGATCGGTTACCGCGAAGAAGGTCGACGTACGCCTGATTGCCGCCACCAACCGGGACATCGTCGCGTTGATCGAGGAGGGGAAATTCCGCAAGGACCTCTACTACCGCCTGAACGAGTTCGGCATCAACCTCCCGCCGCTTAGGGAGCGCGGGGATGACAAGATCGTGCTGGCGCGTTTTTTCCTGAACAAGTTCTGCCGGGAACAGTGCACGACCAAGACCTTCACCAGCGAGGCGGTCGAGGCGATCAACGCCTACGACTGGCCGGGGAACGTCCGGGAGATCATCAACAAGATCAAGCGCGCGATGGTGATCCACAACGACAGCGCAATCACGCCCGCAGCCCTGGACCTGGAAATCCCGAAAACCGGGAAGGTGGCGGTCGCGGTCCGCCGGTCCGAGGCGCTGGTGCAGCTGGAAAAGGACCTGATCGTCGCGACCCTGGATTCGTGCGGCCAGAACGTTTCCGCAGCGGCCCCCCTTTTGGGGGTGACCCGGCAGACGCTGCACCGCCGTCTGAAACAGCTCGGACTCCGAAACATGTCCGGGTGAGGGGGAAAGAGCCCGGCCGCGCAGGGCCGCTTGTGCCGAGAGGATCAAGGGCGCCTGCGGTCTTCCCGGGCGGCCGGGCCAGGGTGGGGATGGCGCGTGGTGCGCCGTCCCCCGGTATCAATGACGCTCAGCGAAACGCCGGGAGGTAAGCGAGCTCCAGAACGTTTCCACTTTCAAACGGCGGCGTCCCGCCTCATCCCAGAGGGTAATCCTCTGGTCCTCACGAATGGCGGTCACGAAGGCGAAGAAGGGTCGCGGGACCTGGCAGACCTCGCCGGCGATCCGCATTACCCCACCTTCGTCTTCCGCCGGCATCGGTCAGTACCCCGCATCTTCGCCCACCGCTGGCGAAGATGCCGCATACCCGGTGACGACGGATGCCGCTTCGGGAAGTGCGATCGGCAGAGCACGAGTCAAGCATGGAACCAGCAGTTGTATTGCTGCCATTGTCTCCATATACCGACTCCGAAGGTGGAAGAGGTTGATCCGCGGCCCGGGGATGAGGTCGTCACGATCTGCGGCGCCGGCCCGGGATCCAGCGGCACCGGCGGCAGATCCTCCGACGCTCGCGCAATGCAGCGCGGGAGGGCGCTGTGGAAGATCCGAACGTCGATCGTCAAACGTCGAACCTTGAAGTTGAGCTCTGAACTTGCTTAGCAATCGGGGTGCCAATTTATAACCCACTGAAACAACAGTGGAATCCAATTTCCGCCCGGCAATTGTGTCTCAAGAATGTACCTAAATTGAAACTGCCTGGCTGCGCCCGCGGGATTTCACGTGGCAAATTGCTCTATTGGCGCTCCCGGTCAAGGAAATGGGCCGGTTACAGAGCGTTACAGGTGGGTGAGCAGACGACGGCGCCAAACGGGTTCCTCCCGGAAATTCCGGGAGAATTGCGCTACGACCCGCGGCACGGGAACCCGCGTTCCCCCCTTGGCGAGGGGGAAGGTAGGCCACGCCCGATCCTTCGAGGGACATACACCGTTCCCCGGAATTACCGAAGCTAAAGGAGGTTCCCTAGCCATGATGTTAATGAGAACAGGAGGAGGCCGGAGCGTATCGGCAGGGACGGGGCATGCGGAAAAGAAACGGTTCCGGTGGCCGGAGTTCACTGATATTGAATGGATATCGCACAGCGCTGAATTTGACGGTGTGTCATTCAGTAAATGCACCTTCCGACACAGGTTCCAAACGTCATCATCATCTCACAGTCAATCTTACGATTTAATTAGCAAATGGGAGTCACATTAGAGTCATTGCGAGCTACTGGATCAGCGCCAGCTATTATATATACGCCTGCGATTAAAACAGTCACAAATTCATTGACATTGACACACCATGTCGGATAATTAGGAAGCCATGGCATCCACAAAGACAAACATAAGGGCCTTCCCGGCCGGAGACATCCGTCAGGTCCCGATCTTTTCCGAGCTGACCGACGAAGAAGCCGCCGAAATCGGCCTGCTGATCACCAGGCAGTGCGTTCCCCGGGGTCAGGTCGTCCTCTCCGAGGAGGACACCTCGAAGTTCATGTACATCATCCTTTCCGGAAAAGTGAAGGTGATCCAGCTCAGCGACGACGGTAAGGAGCGCA
Organism: Geomesophilobacter sediminis; assembly: GCF_016458275.1. Taxonomy (GTDB): domain Bacteria; phylum Desulfobacterota; class Desulfuromonadia; order Geobacterales; family Geobacteraceae; genus Geomesophilobacter; species Geomesophilobacter sediminis. Next base: position 1,917 of record NZ_JAEMHM010000035.1, on the reverse strand, counting down.
TTCTGGCGATCCACCGGCGCAACGACTTTTTCGGCGAGCTGTCGCTTTTCGACGGCAAGACCGAACCGGCCACGGTGATCGCCATGGAGGAGACCGAGATCGGGCTTTTGTCCAAGACCGACCTGGACCGGTTCCTCATGAAAAACCGGGAGGTTCTCTACCACTTCATCTCGATGCTCTGCTCCCGCCTGCGCGAATCGTGTCAGATGCTCAAGGTGATGAGCTTTGCCGACGCCGAGGAACGGGTCCGTGCGGTGCTGAAAAACATGATCAAGCGGTACGGCGTGAAGGATCAGCGCGGGGTCCTGGTCACCCTGAAATTGACCCAGATAGAAATCGCCAACTACGCTTCGGTCTCCCGCGAGACCGTTTCCCGGCTCATGAACCGGCTCAGCAGAAGCGGCGAAATAGAGCTGTTGGAAAACAGGCATCTCCTGATCAAGAGCTCCTTCCTCAAGAAGCCCCCTCCCCTGTGAGAAACTTCCCCACCTTCTTTACCCCGTAAATACCCCCCTCCCCCGAGGCGGCGCTGCCCCTCAAATGCTCCTTATCATTCCGTAATTTCCAGTAGTTATCCCAAAAATCCCTGACATAACTTTGGGCGATTCTGAACCTGACCCTGGGGTCCTGACAGAGGAAAGATGCATTTTCAGGGTGCCGTCATGAGAAGTCGTACAAAGTGTGGCCTATGTCACATACAACTTTCCTTTTTTGACATATAGTCACCTCAACCTAAGACATAAGCTTGATATCGATAATACTAAACCACCCGCGAGGATGGGACGGAAAGCCTACAGGGTCTCTCTGAGACAGCCGGGTCGCCGAAATATCTAACCAGAGATACCGGCCCCGGCTTTTTTTGCGCCCGGTCATCTCGCCACCGTTGCTGCCGAACCCACTGAATCCACCGCCAACAGGGCTTTCTTCTACAAAACATTTCCAATGAAGCGTTTTGTTGAGGAGGTGAAGCGACACCCACAAAAGCAATACACAGTAGCGCCTGATAAAGGCAAACCACCCGAAAGGGTGGGACGCAAAGCCGCTGGCCTAACTCCCCTAACCGGGATATGGCAGCAGGGCTGCCGGGCGAAACAGTACCCACCGTGGCTGGTTCGCTCTCAACCTCAACCATTTCAAAGCATGGGGGTACTTAATTGTGATCGGTATTAACGTATTCAAAAAACAGACACTCCGTTTTTCCAACAAATTCCGCCTCATCCTGGCCATTGCCCTGCTGGCGCTTACCTGGTCGGCAAGCGCTTCCTACGCCGCTCAGGCAACCGTCAACTGGGCGGCTCCCACCAACTATGCCGGAGGGGCACCCATTCCGGACTTCGTCGGCTTCAACCTCTACGTGGGAACCAACTCGGGAAGCTACTCCCAGAAAATCGACGTCGGTGAGCTGACGAGCTACACCGTTACCGGCCTGGCGGACAACACCGCGTACTTTTTCGCCGTCACCGCCTACGACAGCCTGGGCAACGAAAGCGCCTACTCGAGCGAGATCAGCAACGGCGCAGCGGCGCAGCAGCCGGCCAGCTCCCTCTATACGCTGAGCGCGAGCGCCGGCAGCGGCGGGACCATCACCCCGAGCGGTTCGGTGGTCGTTTCGCAGGGCACCGCGCAGTCCTTCGCCATCGCCCCGGCATCGGGTTACAAGGTGACCGGGGTTACCGTGGACGGCGCCTCCGTCGGGGCGGTCACCTCCTACACCTTCTCGAACGTCGCCGGCAACCACACCATCACCGCCGCGTTCGCGGTCAACAGCTACAGCATCGCCGCCAGCGCCGGCACCGGCGGGAGCATCACCCCGGCCGGGACCACCTCGGTGAATGCCGGGGGCTCCCAGGTCTACAGCATCACCCCGGCATCGGGCTACCAGATCGCCTCGGTAACGGTCGACGGCGCCTCGGTAGG
>NZ_JAEMHM010000034.1 GCF_016458275.1 Geomesophilobacter sediminis | reverse complement strand
CGGACAACTACTGCTTCCGCCCCACGGAACCGGACGTTTACCCCCAAACCTTTGAATCGTTTTGGGCAACAGGCCGTCAAGACCTGGCACCGATTGGGGCACCGATTGGAGTGGGGGGCACTAGTGTGGAGTGTGTGGCACCGGAGTGGGGCACCGGCGGCTACCCCGGGAACGTGGGCTCCAACCGGATGGATCAGTTGGGCCCTCGACTGCACAGAGGATGATCGTTATCGGGAAGATTCAGGGAGGATCAGCTGTGTCGGCACTTGGTCCAGAACCTCGCGAATCTTCAACGCCAACGCCGGCAACGAGAACGGCTTCTGGATGAAGTGACTGCGCTGGTCAAGAACTCCGTGTGGCGCGATGACATCGGCCGTGTAACCGGACATGAACAGACACTTGAGGTCGGCCCCCGCGCTCTGGAGGCAAAGCGCCAAATCCTTGCCGTTCATTTCGGGCAAAATCACGTCGGTCACCAAGAGGTCGATGCCCTCCTTTTGCTCATGAGCCAACCGGATCGCTTCACCGGGTGAGCTCGCCAGCAGGACGCGGTACCCCCAGCTCCTCACGGCTTCGGCGGTTATCTGGAGAATGGCCGGTTCGTCCTCAACCAGCAGGATGGTCTCGTGGCCCCCCGGTACTCCCACAGCGGGCTCCGGTGCAGATGCGCCGGCCTCGGTCCCCGTGTGCTTGGGAATTCCGATGGTGAAGGTAGAGCCTTTGCCCGGCGCGCTGTCAACATTGATGAACCCGCTGTTTTGTTTGACAATCCCGTAGATGGTCGCCAACCCAAGGCCGGTCCCGGTACCGACCGCCTTCGTGGTGAAGAAGGGTTCGAAGATGTGGGACAGGGTCTGGCGGTCCATACCGCATCCGTTGTCACGGACCGAAACCCAGACATATTCTCCAAGACCAGCTTCCGGGTGGCGGATCCGGTAGGCTGCATCCACGACGAGTGCGCCGGTCTCAATGGTAATTTTTCCGGCCCCCACGATAGCGTCCCGGGCGTTGACGCACAGGTTGGCCATGATCTGGTCGATCTGGGAGGGGTCCATCCGCACCGGCCAGCACGTGGCGCCGGGCTCAAAGCTCAGCTCCACTTCTTCGCCGATAAGCCGCTGCAGCATCTTGAGCATCCGCGAGATCGTATCGTTGAGGTCGATAACCTGAGGCTCGATGGTCTGCTTCCGAGCAAAGGCGAGCAGCTGGCGGGTCAGATCCGCAGAACGCTCCGCAGCCGTGTTTATCGCCTGCAGGTGCTTGTAGGAGGGATGATCCGGCCCGGTTTCCAAAAGCCCCAGCGAGGCGTGGCCGATGATGACAACCAGCATGTTGTTGAAGTCGTGGGCAACCCCACCCGCCAGGCGCCCGACCGATTCCAGCCGTTGAGCCTGCTGGAGCTGTTTCTCCAGATTGATCCGCTCCTCCTCGTACCACTTCCGGGTCAGCGCCGCCCCAAGATAGGCGGCGATGCCTTCCAGGCACTCGATTAACTCCAGGGAGAGCCGGTCTTTTCGATGGTCCATGCAGTGGATCAAGCCGACGATCTTTTCCTTGTAGCGCAGCGGGACCAAGGCGATGGATGCGTAGCCATGCCGGATGCACCGGTTACGCGCGGTATCGCGGAGATTCTGGTCGACTGGCAGACGCAGCAGGGCCAAGGCGTCGTTGGTCCAGAAGCTCCCCCCGGCGGTGAACAGCGGCGTGTCCTTCGGGATCTTGCCCGTTATGACCATCCCGCAGGTGCATTCCAGGCAGACGCCCCCATCCGAATCCCGACACACCTCACCCTGGGGCCCCCGCTTGACCAGAGTATTCTCAGGCATAAGCAGGTCCGGGGGAAACCCGGACTGCGCCACATACGGATAGTCATCCCCCTCCTTAAGCCGAACTCCCACCGCATCGAGATTGATCCTGGTCTTCAACAGGTCGATCACCTGCTCGATCGATACCTTCAGATCACGAGAATCATTGAGCAGTTGCAGCACATGGTTGCTGAGATCCCTTCGAGTTTCCGCCTGTTTGTGATGAGTTATGTCCTGATCCATGCCGCGATAACCGCAGAACCGGCCTTGGCTATCGAAAAAAGGGACCCCGCTGGTCTCCAGCACCACCAGCATCCCGCTCTTGTGCCGGTTGGTATTCTCCAGACGGAAGAATGGCTCTTGCCGGGCAGCTATCGCATTGAAAAGGCTCTTGACCCGAGTAGCCTCTTCTTCAGGCATCAAGTCAAACGGGGTCTTGCCCAGGACTTCTTCCGGGGCATAGCCCAAGAGGCTTTGGATTTGAGGACTCGCGTAGGTGTAGACCGCATTCGCATCGACCTCCCAGATCCAGTTGTGCGATGACACGATCAGATTTTCATGCCGATCTTCTTTCTCCCTTAGGGCCTGATGCGTCCGTTCGAAATAGATCAGTATCATTCCGATCGCCACCGTGGTGGCAAGGATGCCTCCGATCAGGAACCCCCACGGAGCGAACCAGGCAAGGGGACGGAGGATAGGATAATCGGCTTGGTGCACCCCCCACACGATGAACAGCCAGCCGGTGATGCGACTGGCTTGTCGCCCCTGGGACGCCCCCCTCAGGAATTGAATCCCGGTGTGAATGTAGGTGTAGGACAGGAAGGCAAACAGGGGGATAACCGCGTTCATCGCCGGCATTCCCATGGTGATCGTCGCTGCGGTCCAAAGCGCAATGAGGAGCCCGACCAGAATGTCCCTTCGGCCCACCGGTTTCCCCATGAAGATTCTGGTTCCGGTCAGCAGCAGAACCGCGCTGGAAATGATGCAGAGGTAATTGAGCTCCTTGAAAAGTCGGCTGGAGGGCCAAAGGACCGTGGCAATAAGGAAGAGGTACCTGAGGGTGTGCACCCCCCAAGCCCAGGCCCACACTCTCATGAACCGTTCCCGGTAGGTGTGGTAGAGATAGGTGTTGACCAGCATCAGGATGAATACTGAGCTGGCCGTTGCTACCGCAGCTATGATGATCCAAGGCATGCTTCGTTTCCGCCCTTACCTGATTGCTCTGCCCCGCCTGAATGGTTGCGGCGAAAATCGAGCTGTACGGAAGGGCCATGTCAAACGGGATGACACGATCCCACCTTTCTGTAATTACACGCTGGCATATACCACACTTTTGTGAGAATTACACTGTTAAGGCCAACTAAAACAATAAAGTAGACAACTTCCGATCAGGCTTCTCACGCTCAAGAAGCTGCTGGGAATGGTAATGGGTGGATGATGAGGGTGGGAAAACGCTGAAGCATTGGCACTTGGTACTCTAATCCAAAAGGTGACGGATAGCTGAGTCAGAAGCATGACCGTTTCTTGCATTTACTGACAGAGGCGTAGCGAAGGAGCCAAAGGCGGGGACGCTTAACAACAAACGTCATACCGATTACGGTCAGCCCCCCCCACCGGCCCGCACGTTGAAGGGGAGGACCCGTCTGCTGCACGCTGCACGCTGACGCAACAACGGCAACCTGATTTTTCAAGACCTGGCACCGGTCCCCCACTCGAAGCATATCGTCAATACCGATACTGATGCCCTGTTCCAACCAAATTATCAATTTGCCATTCTGGTCTTCTGCTGGTACCAATGACATTCAATTTTCTGCATACAAAGGAGCGGTACCGTGTTCAAGAAACTTGCTTTGGCATTGGCCCTTACCCTGGCATCGGCAACTGTTGCACTGGCGGCTAACTACATCGAGCCCCAGGAATTGAAGGAGCTGCTGGACCAGAAAAAGCCGGTCATCCTGGTGGATATCCAGCCGGCTGCCGATTTTGAAAAACACCACCTGCCCGGCTCCATTGAAACCAATGCCTTCCCGGCCAAAACCGATGTGGAAAAGGCTCGTCTGGACCAGGCCTTGGCCGTCATCAAGGCATCCAAGGCTCCGGTGGTGGTGATCTGTCCCCGCGGGAAGTCGGGTGCCAAGAACAGCTACAACTATCTCCAATCAAAGGGTGTGTCTGAGGACCGGATGACCATCCTCGAAGGCGGCATCTTTGAATGGCCCTACCAGGCGCTGTTTGTGAAAGGACGTTAGGCCAGGCATTTGGACTCGGGGCAAATACCGATGGGCGAGAGGATGAGACAACGGCTCGGCAGGGTGCTGTCTGCGGTTTAGGCATGCTGGCCTGTAGATGGGATTCGCAGGGGGACCGGTACCTCCGGGTGCAAGCTTCCCCCTGCCGATCCTGAAAATAAAAAAGGCAGCCGGCCGGAACCGGGTGCCTTTTTTATTTTGGCCTCAAGCGACCTAGCACATCTCCAGGGCGGCGCCGATCCTGGTCTTGAGCTGCCCTACGTCCTGGGAGGAAAAGTCGGTCACGATCTTCAGGTAGTTGGTACCCAGCTCGTTTCGCACCAGGGACTCGACTTTCACCGCCTCGACGTTGTAGGTGTGGCACGCCTGCAGGACAAGGTCGATGACTAGGTCCGGCTTGAGCAGGTCCACCTGCTCCTTCAGGACCTCCATGCGTCTCAGGTTGGGGGTCATGCAGGCACACGGGATCTGGAGGTAGCGCTGGGCGATCGCCAGGAGCGGGTCGCCGCTCTTCTCTTCGATCCTTCCCGCGTAGGCCTTGAGCCCGGTGCAGCTGTCCAGCCCCACGATCGCCGCCCCCTCCTCGTCGACCAGCTTCAACACCTTCAGGACATCGCCGCCGACCGGGCAACCGGTCAGCAGCACCCGCTTGGTTCCTTCCGGCGAGGTGAACATCTTCTTCTCGCGCCGCTCGGTAAGGATGGCGAGAATCTCCTGCAATTTCTCGATCGCCTCGCTGCCGCCGGTCACCATGGCGTAGCTGGTGACGTCGTACATCTCCTGCCAGGTAATGACCGCCGGCCGGTGCGCACCGAAGCCGAGGATCTGCTCCACCAGGCGGTTTTTCCGGTTGGTTTCCTGAATGGCTTGCTCGAGAGCCGCCTCGCTGATCGACGTATCGAAACTCTTTTCCAGAAACGTCTTGAACCCGTTGATCGAATGCCGCCAGTACGCGGCCGCCCCCTCGTTAGTCGGGCACTGGGGGAGGTCCAGGACATGCAGCGGCCGCTTTTCCGCGATCAGCTCGAACATCTTCTTCTTGCCGTCGCAGGTGGTCTCGCCGACGACCGCATCGGTCACCTCAAAGAAGGGGCAGGTCTTCAGCTCGATAAAACCGTAGCTGGACTTGATGAGCGGACAGAGGTTTGCCGGGAGGGTCTCCTCCGCCTTGGGAATGGCGGCGTTGGAAAAGGCACAGAGGACGGCAGGGACTCCGCCCATGGCCCAGATCAGTTCCACCGGCGCATACGAGCAGTAAGCCCCAACGACCTTGGCACCGGCGTCGCGCTTTTTCAGTACCTGAGCCAGGGCTCGTTTCAGGGGAAGATCGGTGAACTCATCGTTGAAAAGCGGGGTTAGGTTTCCCATACGTCCTCCATATTCAAGCCTGGATCAGGCTTTTTTTCGCTACCAGGGCAGCGCCGTAGGCGCCGAAAAAGTCGGGATACTCGGGCACGACCACCTCCCGCGAGAGGGCATCGGCAAGGAACTGGACCAGGGTGCCGTTCTTGGCGCCTCCCCCTACGAAGAGCACCGATCTCGTTTCGGTGGTGATGATCCTGGAGAGAAGCGATACCAGCTTCACGAGCAGCGACTCGTGCACCGCCCGGGCGATGTCTTCCACCGAGCGCCCCGAGGTCAAAAGGGAGATGACCTCCGATTCGGCAAAGACGGTGCAGGTGCTGTTGATCTCGAAGGACCGCGACCCTCTCTGCGCGGCCGCCACGAGTTCGTCGAGGCTGAGCCCCAGGGTCGCCGCCATCATCTCGAAGAACTTGCCGGTCCCGGCGGAACATTTGTCGTTCATCTCGAACTTAAGCAGTTGCCCGCTGCGGCGGTCGAGGGAAAGCACCTTGGTATCCTGGCCGCCGAGGTCAATCACGGTTTCGATATCCCGGTGATAGTGATGGGCGGCGGTGGCATAGGCCTTGATCTCGGTGGCCGCCTCACCCCCCAGCACCTTCTGGGAAAGAAACCGCCCGTACCCGGTCGAGGTTATCCCGTTCCAGCGGTAGTTCTCTTTAAGTTCCCTGAGCTGCGCAGCGAGATCGATCGAGGTTTCGCGCCGCAAACGCTCGGTGACCTGCAGCGTCTCGGCATCCATGATGACGAACTCGATGCTGCGCGAGCCTATGTCGATCCCGGCGATGTTGATACAGCCTCCCACAAAATCAGTATTCGCTGCGCCTGGTGCCGCTGTTAGGCGAGCCAAGCGGCGGAATAGTAGCAGATACCTTCTGCGCAGGCCAATTGAAATTATTAATTTTAAAGATATGAATAATCGTTTTTTCAGATACCACACTTCATCGGGTCCGCAGGAGGATCATTTACCCGGAATTCTTTACCCGCCGGATGCAGCCCGGAAAAGGCCATCCCCGGTCCAACAGGGATGAAGGGGATGGGACACCTGGATGACCATCCCCTTCATCGTGTTCATCCCGGTTTCATTCATTCTTTGACCAGCATCCGCGAGCTGATCCGCATTACGGTGACCGGAGTCACTCCGCCCTAAAGGTAGTTCCTCTATATTGGGAAGGCCCTGCCCGGGTCCGGATAGACGACTGGACCGGGCATAACGAAACGGGTGCGGATCGTGTGGTTTCAGTTTCGGAAGGAGGTGTCATGAGGATCAGGATGTTACTACCCCTGGCATTGGGGTTACCACTGTTGCTGTCAGAGGGATGCGGAAAAGGATCCGCTCCGGTGCAGGCGCCTGCGTCGGCGCCGGCCGATACGTCAGGGGGCTCTTCCACTGCTCCGCCAACGTCAGGGGGCGGTTCGTCCACTGCTCCGACCTCGGGAGGGACAACTACTACGGCCCCTGCTTCGAGGAAAGTGACCCTTCAGTGGAACCCGAATCCGCCGGATAATCTAGCCGGCTACAAGGTCTATTACCGCGAGGATTCGCCCTCGGCCCCGTTTACCGGGACTGGGGCGACGCAGGGGAGTTCACCGGTGGACGTGTCGAACCAGACCACGGCAGTCATCAGCGGGCTCGAAACCGGCCACACCTACTACTTCGCCGTCACCGCCTACAACAGTGCCGGAGAGGAAAGCCCGTACTCCAACATCGTATCGGCCCCCTAACGTCTTGGGGACAGGCACCTCGTAAGGTGACGCATGGCAAAGGCACCTGGAAAAAACCGGGTGCCTTTGTTCTTTTGTGCGAGAACCCCGGCATGGGGAGTCTACAGCAGGGGTTCCGCCTCCCAGGCGAGGCGGAACTCCGGTAGCGCCGCTATTGCTGCTGGATCGCGGACAGCGTCCAGGGGTTGTCGCCCACCGGACGGGTGAAGGTCCAGTATTCCTGGAACTTGACCGGGTCGCTCTTGCTCCCCGATAAGACGGTGCCGGTCTCGTCGGTGGTGTAGTCGAGCAGGTTCGCCTGGATCAGGGCGGTCACGTAGTCCTGCCCCCCCTCCTGCCAGACCTCGGCGATTTCCACCTTGCGCACCGCGATGTTCTCCAGCCGATTCACCTGCCGCTCGCGCAGCAGCCGGCTCACGTCCTCCTGCAGGATGCCGCGCATCTCTGCGGTGAGCACCCCCGCCACCGGGGCCAAATCCCGATTCATCCAGGCCCCCTGGATCTTGAAGAAGATGTCCATGGCGTTATCGCTAAAGCGCTGCGCGTCGAAATGGGGATCCATCTGGCGCAGCTGCGCGATCCCGTTCTCCAGGTCGGCACCGGCCGCGGAATCATCGACCTGGCGGTAGGAACCGGACGGCTGCGTCACGTCCTGATTGCCGTCCTGGTATCCCGACGGATAGCCGCCGGCCTGGTACTCGCCCTGGTAGCGGGACGCTGCGGCGGCCGGTTGACGGCGGCTCTTCACGAAGCGGTAAATCAGATAACCGATACCGGCCAGGAGGATAATCTCGAAGAGGCCGATACCGCCGCCCCCCATGCCTCCCATGCCGCCGGCCATCCCCATGCTTCTAAACAACATGCCGCCCAGCATGCCCCCCACCAGGCCGCCGGCCATGCTCCGCAAGAACCCGCCTCCGGCGGGCTGCTGGTAGCGGTTCGAGATCGGCGGCGCCGGCTGGCGCATCGGGCTCGGTTGGTAGTACGGGCTCGAGGCGGCCGGACGCGAGTAGCTTCGGCTGCCGCGGCTGCCCGCCGACCGGCTGGAACCGGCACGCGCCTCCGCATTGAGTTCCATGACGGTCACACTCATCATGAGGACCGCGGCGAGTACGGCGAAAATTTTTGCTCCCTTGTTTTTGTTGTTCATGGTGTCTGCTCCTCCTTGAAGTTGTTCAAGCATTGAAAGTGGTGGTGTTCGCAGCGCAGTTTCAAGGCTCCATGCGGATGCCACTGCGGGTGGCAAGCCAGAAGTCGAGCGCCTTGCGCACCAGGTCGGAAAGGTTGCTCTGGGTGGCCGCGCTGATCCGGTCCAGGACCCGTTTCTCCTGGTCGCTGATGCGCAGCGAGACGACGTTGTTCAACCCCTTGGACTCCTTTTTCCTGAAGGTCCTCCTCGTTGGCGCAAGCGCCAGGTTTTCGCCTTGCATATCTACTCCCTCCTTGAATGCATCGTGGACGGTTGCCGCGTGGGCAACACCGTGGGGGGACACCGGGTGTCCCTTTGCCGGCAGTTTCCCGGCCTGGATCGAGATGAAGATGATGTTGTCGATGCCGAGCACGATCTCCAGTGCGCTCAACGTTATCAGCGCCGCCCAAACCTGCGGATCGGCAAGCCAGGTCCAAAGGGATCAGTCCCCATCAGGCAGCGAGATACAAGGTGAGGTTACCGGTGCTACCCTGCGCAAGGGGGCGAACTCCCATTGTCGGAGAGGCTTCGCCGCGGCGCGCAAAGCGGCAGCCGAGCCCGTGCCGCGAGCGGCAAAGGTTCCGGGAACAGAGGCAGGACCAGGGACTGTGTTGCGAAAGGGTGCAACGGGAAGGCGAGAATAGAAAAGAGGGACTGCTGGCTGGTTGTCTTGCATGACATTACCTCCGAACGCTCGGTGCCGGGTGGCCCCGGATGGTGCCGAAGGTAATAAAAAAAGACCATTACCCTTGGCACGATTGCCTGGATAAAGGTCTTGTTGACAGAAAAATCTGCCCCGGCTCCGGGTCTTGCGACCGTATTGACGAAGTCCGGGTCGGCCTTTTTAGGTGGCCGATAACTACTCCCCTTTAGAAGTGAGCTCAAAATAATGGTTCACCGCACCGTTGTCAAGGGGAAAAGGTCCGAGGCGTTCCGGGACAGCAGCTGAGGGGAAAGGTCCGTCCAGGGGGGACCGGCACCTGCGGAGCCAGTCCCCAGAAAAGGGCGATGACCATTGGTGGCCCCATGAGCCTTTGCTCTTTTAGCGCGCCACAAGACATTGCTACTTTCCCGAGAAGAGGTACTTTACTCCTCATTCCTGACCGGTCCCCCCTCGGACCGATATCTGGTAAGAGGGAAACCACCTTACCGTGCTTTCAGCAGCTTCCACGACAAGAGGATCTTGCCATGAGCAAAGAAAAACCGGGCTTTTCCACCATTTGCGTCCACGGCGGAGAACGGCTCGACCCCGAAGGGGGGATCCACGTTCCCCTCTACAACCATTCCACCTTCGGTTTTCCGTCCACCCAGGCGTTAGTCGACGTCGTCGAAGGGCGCAAGGCGGGAAACCTCTATACCCGCTTCGGCCACAATCCGACCATCAAGGCAGTGGAAAGAAAGCTCGCGCTGTTGGAGGGGGGCGAGACGGCTTACGTCTTCGGTTCGGGGATGGCTGCCGAGTCCGCGACCTTTCTCGCCCACTGCCGGACGGGAGATCATATCGTCTGCATCGGAGACGTCTATGGCGGCACCTTCGAGCTGCTGGCCAATAACCTCCCCAATCTCGGCATCGAAACGACCTTTCTCCTGGGCGAAGAACTGGGGCGGTTGGGCGCAGCGATCACCCCCCGCACCCGCATCGTCTTTTTCGAGACGCCGACCAATCCGGGGATGGAAATACTGGATATTGCGGCCATAGCGCAGACGGCGCGGGCCGCGGGAGCCCTGACGGTGGTGGACAACACCTTCGCCTCCCCGGTGAACCAAAACCCGCTGCATCTCGGGGCAGACATCGTCATCCACAGCACCACCAAGTACCTCGGGGGACACAGCGATCTGACCGGTGGGGCCGTTATCGGATCGAAAGCCCTCCTGGAGCCGGTCTGGGCGTGGCGTAAGAACCTGGGGCAGATCATGGCTCCCGAGGTGGCCCATCTGCTGGCCCGGAGCCTGCGCACGCTGAGCGTGCGGGTGCGCCAGCAAAACGAGAATGCCCTGGCGGTCGCCCAGTTCCTTGCCACGCACCGCAAGGTGATCCGGGTAAATTACCCGGGGCTCCCCGAAGCTACCGGGTACCAGATCGCCCGGCGGCAGATGCGCGGGTTCGGCGGGATGGTGAGCTTCGTCTATGACGGCGACGCGGCGGCTACGGCCCGGATGGTGGACCGTCTCGAACTCTTCACCATCGCGGTTAGCCTGGGAGGGACCGAGAGTTTGATCACCCAGCCGGTTCTGGTCACCCATCACGGGATGGCGCCGGAAGAAAGGGCCCGCCGGGGGATCGTGGACGGCATGGTCCGTCTCTCCTGCGGGTTAGAGGACATCGGCGACCTGCTTGCCGACCTGCAGGCCGCACTGGACGGCTAGTGCCGCCGTGGCGTAAAGCAGGCACCGAAAGTACCGGTCCCTGAATGCAAGAAGGCACCGGTTCGAAAACGGGTGCCTTCCTTGTCTGCCTGCAACCGGTTCCCCACGCCCCTTGCTCCCTCCCGGCTCCGGTTACGCGTTGACCGGTACGGCAGGGCGCACAAAATGAACGAGGCCCCTGGATTCCAGGGGCCTCGTCGCGTGTCGAAACCTTGTATCGGACGGCAGCAGCGATGCCGCCGCCGATAGCGGGCCGGAGTTGCTTAGACCCGTTTTACGTTGGCAGCCTGCAGACCTTTCGGTCCTTTGACCACGTCGAACGTCACATTGTCTCCCTCGACCAGGGACTTGAAGCCGTCGCCGCTGATAGCGGAAAAGTGGCAAAAAACGTCCTCACCATTTTCCTGCTCGAGAAAACCAAAACCCTTGCTGTCGTTAAACCATTTCACTCTTCCGTTTGTCATGTACTTTCTTTCTCCAAGTAATGCTGCTGTTTTTATCCGAAACTTGTTACCTACTTACTAGACATTAACAATTTATAGCCGATATAGCAAGCGATTAAAATTTCATTCGTCAGTAAAAATGAGAGACACGACACCTTCCACCACGGCATCAGCCCCGATAAAATTCAGTTATTATCTCTATCAATACGTGTACTTATCTGTTTACCAGCGTCGGCAATTGATAGAAATATCGGCAAAATTCTGATCAAGAATATCCTTGCTATTACGGCCACAGACGTGCACGATGGAAGATAACTTTTTTTATTTCAAATCCGCACGCAGAGCAGTCGGAATAGGTAGTAAAAGGTTAGTATATTGTAGGAAATTGACCGGCACTCCCTACCCGCACCTACCGAAAACGACCTGACCTTCTTACTTTCCAGCCCTACCAACAATAAGGAAATCCAATGGCTAAACCCAATTTTAAATTCCAAAAACGTCAGAAGGAATTGGACAAGAAAAAGAAACAGGAAGAAAAACTGTTGCGCAAGCAAGAGAAAGCCGCTGGCCCGGTCGAAGTCGATCCCGATGACGAACACGAACTCGCAGCCGTAGCACCGACCGAACCGGACACCGAGTAAGCGGCGCCGGCAGCACCGCTTCCGGTACGTTGAAGGTGCTGAACATCGCGGAGCCGGGACCGGACCTCGAATCCAGCGCGACGTTGTGGAAATGAGTAGATTGTGGGAGCAACTGTGAAGCGAATCATCTGGATGGTTCAAGCCGCTGGATTTTACTGTCTCACCCTTGGCGCAACCTTAATACCTGCCGCCCTCCTGGACCGCCTTGCGGCAGGAATCGGCTTCCTTCTCTCCTGCATCCTCTTCAACCGCCGCAAGATCCTTCTCGACAACATCAACCGCGCACTCCCCTTCATGGAGCACCACCCGCTTTGGACGGCATCCCCCGCATGCTCAGGGAGACTGGCCCGGGAAAACTTCCAGAACATGGGGAGGTCGCTGATCGAGGTCTGCTGGCTCTACCATGACCGCGGGGAAGAGGTGGTGACGAACATCGATCTGCGCGGACGTGAGCATTTCGAGGCGGCCCAAAGCAAGGGCAAGGGGATGATCTGCGTCAGCGGTCACTGCGGCAACTGGGAACTGATGGCCTTGGCCATCGGCCGTCTCCTTGGCGAGGGCGCGGTGATCGCCAACCGCCAGAAGAACCCTTACTTCGACCGGATGGTGGAACGGATGCGGATGCGCTACAACAGCCGGGTCATCTACAAGAAGGGGGCGTTCCGGAGCATCCTGACCGCGCTGAAGCGGGGACAGTTGGTCGGGATCCTCGCCGATCAGGCGGCACTTCCGGCGGATGGGGTCCTGATCGAGGTGATGGGACGCAAGGCCTGGGCTTCCAAGGCCCCGGTGCAGCTCGCCCGTAAAAGCGGCGCCCCCCTGGTTCCCGTCTTCATCCATCGCGAAGGGGAGCGGCACGTGATCACCTTCCATCCGGAGCATCTCCTCGGCGAGGACCTGAGCGAGGAAGGGATGAGGCAGGAGACGCAAGCCTTGTCGCGCTACGTCGAAGAGTTCGTGGTGGCCCACCCGACCCAGTGGTACTGGGTGCACCGCCGCTGGAAGCGGGCCGGCGAGGCCGCGGAGGCAACAAGGAAAAACCCGGTCGGCGGTAATGCCGTGGCGCCGTCCGACACGCCACCTGGGCCAGCCCCCGTCATCGGACCGGTTCGGCCATCAACAGGCGGTTTTTCGGGGTGATGTCGCCGGGAATGGTCTGGGTGTAAACCCGGTAGCCGTTCGCCTGAAGCCGGGCGGCCCGGGTCACGTCCACCGCGAGGGGGCCATCGAGCCATCCCTGCAGCCCCCCGGTATCGGCACGCCTCAAATCATGGCAGCAGGGAAGTACGGCCACCCGGCACCCGGCCGCCATGGCCCGCTCCAGCACCAGATCGGTCAGGCCGCCGCAGGCATGCACCGAAACGACGATGTCGTCCGGCAGCAGCGCGACCTCCTCCAGATCCTTTTCCAGAAAGCTCACCCTACCGTCGAGCCAGGGCCACTCCGTCCGAAGTTCCGCCCCAAGCAGGGCCGCGCTCTCGGGAATGTGCCGGTCCACGGCCAGCGCCTCCGGAATGTCCCGGTCCAGCAGCAGGAGCAGTTGGGCGAGCAGGCCGTGCCCCGCGGCGAGGTCGACGACCCGTCCGCCGCAAAAGCGTCGGTGCACCCGGCGCGCCACCTCCCAGGCTTCGTAGAGCTCCTTGCGCGGCAGGCATTCGGCCCGGCAGACCGTGCGGGCAATCCTGTCGAAGAGCGTGCCGCCGGCAAAGAGCGGCAGATGCCGCAGGTTCAGTCGGTTTTTTGAAGATCTATCCATGGTAATACCACCACGACGCCGATAGCATGTCCCCCCCGTCGATCGCTTTGCTGTATGAAAAAAGCCCTGTACCTTCCAGGGCTTTCCCTGCCTGCCGTACCGCCTGGCGCGGTTTATTCATTGGAACCGGTCTTTCAGAAATTCCATCCCCCTTTGCAGCCAGCTCCCGCCTTCCGGAACCTGGCCGTCGGGGGTCATCTTGTCCACGAAATCGGGGAGGTGTTGGGACAGCCGGTTTGCCACCTCATCCTCCGACATGCCCGACCTGCTGGCGAGATCCCTGACCCGGTCGCTCCCCAGCCCCTGCTTGACCTCCTCAGGCGAGATCGGCCGGTTCTCTCCCCGGCCTACCCACGAGGAAACCTTATCCCCCAGCCCTCGCTGCTGCAGCAGACTGACCAGTCCCTGCAGCCCGCCGGTCCCCTGGCCGGAGAACATCTCCATCACGCCGCTCAAGAGCGACCCGCTCTTCGACTCCGCTGCCGAGACCCGGCCAAACTTCTCCTTGACCTCATCCATGATTCCCATAGCTGCCTCCTCACCGCGCGAGCCCAAGGCGCTCCCCCGCTTGATCCCTGGCGATCGGCGGATTTGGCCCGCCGCACCGGCAACGATGATCCCGGGGAGCCCTCAGCTGTCACTCCCAGTATAGGAGTGACAACCGTTTCGAGTCAAAGGTGAGAGGGGCCCGCCAGGGGGGGCAACCGCGCGCCCCGTGCGGTTACCCCCCCTGGCGGGCGGCAACCGGCTCCGGGCGCCCCATCCGGACCACGACCTGGTGCTGCACCAGCCCGCGCTCCAGGGGAATCACGCCACCGGCTAGCCGTTTCCCGTCCATCTCCACCCAGGCGACCCCGCCCTGGCAACCCTCGGGGTTCTCCACCCGGATCGCGTAGAGCGACTCGCCATGCCGGTAGCGCATGCTGAAGCCGGGCCATGCCGCGGGAATGACGGGATTGACCCGCAGCTCCCCACCTCTTACCACAAGTCCCAGCACCTCTTCAACCCAGGCCCGGTACATCCACGCCGCCGATCCGGTATACCAGGACCACCCGCCCTGGCCGATCCGCCCCGGCAGACGGTACACGTCGGCGGCAATCACGTAGGGTTCGACCCCGTAACGCCAGGCACCTTGCGCATCGCGGGCATGCTCGATCGGGTTCAGCAGGCGCAGTAGCTGCGCGGCACGATCCCCCTCCCCTTTGCGGGCCAGGGCCATGGCCATCCAGAGGGCGGCATGGGTGTACTGTCCGCCGTTCTCGCGCACCCCCGGGGGGTACCCCTTGATGTACCCCGGGGAAGGGTCGGCGTTTTCGAAGGGGGGCTCGAACAGCAGCACCAGACCCTCCTCCTGGCGCACCAGGTGCAGCCAGGCCGATTCCAGCGCCCGGTCGGCGCGCTCCGGGTCGGCCGCGCCGCAAAGCCAGGCCCAGGACTGCGGCAGGGAATCGATCCTCGCCTCGGCGTTCGCCGCCGATCCGAGCGGGCTGCCGTCATCGAAGGTCCCGCGCAGATACCACTCGCCATCCCAGGCGCACTTTTCCACCCGCTGGACCAAGTCAGAGCGCTCCTTGAGATAGCCCCGGGCGAGATCGGGCTCTCCCAGGAGTTCCGAGAGTTCGGCCATCCCCTTGAGGCAATCGCAGAGAAACCAGGCGAGCCAAACGCTCTCCCCCCTCCCCTCGGCACCCACCAGGTTCATGCCGTCGTTCCAGTCCCCGGTCCCGATCAGGGGGAGCCCGTGGGGGCCGATGGTGAGCCCGCAGGCCAGGGCGCGCTCGCAGTGTTCGAAGAGCGTGGCGCGCTCCGAGGTGACCTCGGGGGTGCCGAAGGCCTCGTGTTGGTCGGCGGCCAGCACCGGGGCGCTCAGGAAGGGGACCTCTTCCCGGAGGATTCCCGCGTCGCCGGTGGACCGGACGTACTGCGCGGTCACGTAGGGGAGCCAGAGGAGGTCGTCGGAAATGCGCGAGCGGATCCCGGCTCCGGCAGGCTCATGCCACCAGTGCTGGACGTCCCCCTCCGGGAACTGCCGGCCGGCGGCCCGGAGGATATGCTCGCGGGCCAGCGCGGGGCGGGCCTGCAAAAAGGCCATGGCATCCTGCAACTGGTCCCGGAAACCGAACGCTCCTCCCGACTGGTAAAAGGCGGTGCGTCCCCAGATCCGGCTGCTCAGGGACTGGTACTGGAGCCAGCGGTTGACCAGGAGGTCGGCGGCGAGTTCCGGGGTCTGCACCTCCACGGTGCCGAGCAGGTCGTCCCACCAGGCTTTGGTCGCCTCCAGCGCATCCTCGAAGGCCGAATCCTCCCGGTAGCCCAGCACCAGTTCCCTGGCCTCGGCGGCCGAACCGGCCTCGCCCAAAAGACAGGTGATGGCGCGCCGCTCGCCGGGGGCCAATTCCAGGGTCACCCGGAGCACCGCGCAGGGATCGAGCCCGGCCCCGGTCCTGCGGGACAGGCCGGTGAATTCCATGGCGATCGGGTCGGCCAGGGTGCGGTTTCTTCCGATGAAGGCGGTCCGGTCGCCGCCGTGACTTTCGGGGCGCGGGGTCAATGCCGCGAAGGCGACCCGCTCCCCGTACTCGGGGTGGTAGTGGTTGCGCGCCAAAAGCGCCCCGGACTCTTCGTCCCAGCTGGTGACGACGTGCATCTGCGAGGTCTCGCGGCTCTCGCCGAGGGTCAGTTCCACGTAGTAGGTGAGCGAGAGCCGGCGTTTTCGGGCGGTGGCGTTGGTGAGCCGCAGGCGCTGCAGCTTGACGGGCTGACCGCCCGAATCGTCGACCGGTACGAATACGGTGAGCTCCTGCTCGATTCCGTTGCTGTTGTGCTCGAAGACCGAGTACCCCGCCCCGTGCCGGGCCCGGTAGGCGGTCGCTTCGCGGATCGGGGCCGCGGTCGGCGACCAGAAAACCCCGCTTTCCTCATCGCGCAGGTAAAGGGCCTCGGCCGGGGGGTCCAGCACCGGGTCGTTGGACCAGCCGGTGAGCCGGTTGCGCTGGGAGTTTCCGTACCAGGTGCAGCCGGAGCCGGTTTCGCTCACCAGGGTGCCGAAGCTCGGGTTGGCGATGACGTTCACCCAGGGAGCCGGGGTGCTGGTGCCGGGGCCGAGGTAGATCGCATACTCGCGCCCGTCCGGGGTGAAGCCCCCCAGGCTGTTGAAGTAGTTGAGCTCCAGGAAGGGGAGCGGCGCGGAGGGGTCCCGGGGGATCCGTTTTTTGGGGAACGGCAACAAAAGCTCGGGGGGCTCCACCGGTATCCCGAGCTGCTGGGGGAGCGTACCGCGTGCCGCCACCAGATAGATGCCGGCCGCGGCCTTGAAAAGGTCCAGGTCCCCTTCCGGGATCTGGACCGCGTGCCGGAGAAAGATGCCTCCCGCGAGCTCGGACGCGGCGGAGAGGGCGTGGGTCTGGATCAGCTGTTCCAGCCGCTCCTGGAGCGGCCGCTGGTAGCTCGCCGCCTCCTCGTTGAGGATCACCAGGTCGGTCGCCAGGCCATGCATGCGCCAGTAGGTGTGTGCCTGCAGCATCTGGCGCACCAGGCTCACCTCCCGTGCCTCGCCCACCGTGACCAGGACCAGGGGAAGATCGCCCGATATGGCATAGGGCCAGAGCCCGGCCTGCCCCTTGCGGTTTTCCGCCAGCCGTTCGACCGGCGCGCGCAGGGTGCGGTTGGGAAACAGGAGGTGGCTCGCCAGCTGCTGGAAACGGCGCGCCTCGTCGGGCTGGATGCGCAGCAGCTGCAGCTGCTGCTGGGCCGCTCTCCAGGCGAAATCCAGGGCCCGCTCGGTCGCGTGGGGATCGGAGTACTTGTCCAGAAGCAAAAGGACCTCGTCGCGGCTTTTTCCGGCGGCGAGCACCAGGGAGACCCGGATGCTCTGGCCCGGTTGCAGGGTGATGCTGCGCCGGACCCCCAGCATCGGATCCAGCACGTAACCCTGGCTGTTGCCGAGTTCCCCCGCGGCTCCCATGGGGTTCGCCAGGGTGCGGCCGCGGCCGATGAAGCGCCCGCGGTCGGTTTCGAACTGCCAGGGTTCCTCCCGCGCGGGGTCGGCGCCGGTTTCCTCCAGGGTCAGGCTGTGGGCCACGAAAAGCGGCGCATCCGCCGTACCGCGCGCCCGCCGGTGGGCCAGGAGCGCCTGCGCCCCGGGGAGCGCCTCGGTCTGGATGAACAGCTTGCTGAAGGCCGGGTGCTGGCGGTCCGCGTTGTGGGGCGCCAGGGAAAGTTCCACGTAGCTCGTGAGGTTGAGGCGACGGGGGCGGGTGGAGTGGTTGGCCAGGGTGATCCGGCGCACCTCCGCATCGTCCTCCGGAGAGACGCAGATCTCCGTCTCGGTGTGGATGCCGTCGTCGGTGCGGCGGAACACCGCCCGGTCCAGGGTGAATTCGACGTTGTACCCGGCGATCTCGCCGCCGACCGGGTGATAGGTGCTGGACCAGAGCCGGTCCGCTTCGGCCTCGTGGATGTAGCAGAAGATCCCCCCTCCGTCCAGGGTCGGATCGGAGCGCCACCGGGTGAGTTCCTGTCCCCCCCACTGGCTGTACCCCCCGCCGCTGTTGGTGACCATCAGGCCGTAGCGGCCGTTACTGAGCAGGAGGCTTCTCGGCGTGGCGGTGTGGGGCGTGCTGAAGCTGCTTACCGCCGGGGCGACCAGCTCGGCCGCGAAGAGCTGCGGCTCGATCTTGCGGTCGGAGATCAGTTGCAGCGGCGGCAGGGTCGGGATCCGTTCCTGCAAGAGGGCCTCGAAGGCCCGCACCCGGGGATCGGCATGGAAACGGCGCGGGAATGGGTCACCCTGCAGGAAGTTCACCAGCGAGAGAAACGCCATCCCCTGGTGGTGGGCCATGTACGCCTCGACGATGACCCCTCTTCCCCCCTGGCGCTGCGGCTGCCGGCTGAAGTCCATCGACTCGTAATACCCGTAGTCGCCGAGCAGACCGAGCCCGGCGAGGCTCTTGAGATTTCGCACCGTCTCGGCGGGGGCGAGGTTCAGCGCCAGCAAAGAGGCATAGGGAGCGACCACCAGCTTTTCTTCGACGGCACGCTTGAGCCCGAGTGCCGGCACCCCGAAGGCCCGGTACTGGTAGGTTTTTTCCAGGTCGAGATCGGCGAAGGCGGACTCGGAAATCCCCCACGGCACGCCGAGCTCGCGGCCATAGGAGATCTGGACGGCCACGGCCTGCCGGGCCGCCCGGTCCAGGAGCGAATTGGCGTAGCTCTTCTGGAAGATCAGCGGCATCAGGTATTCGAACATGGTTCCGGTCCAGGAAAGGAGCACCCGCTGCCGGCGGATGGCGCCGTAGGGACGCCCGAGCGAAAACCAGTGTTCCAGGGGAACGTCCCCCCGGGCCACGGCGACGAAGCTCCCCAGCCGCGCCTCGCTGGCCAAAAGGTCGTAACTGGAGGTGTCCAGGCGCCCCGCGGAGACGTTGTAGCCGATGGCGAACAGCTTTTGCCGGGGGTCGTAGAGAAACTCGAGGTTCATCCCGGCCCCCAGGGCCCGGACCTGCGCGATCAGCCGCTCCAGGTTTCCCAGCGTTTCGCCGGCAAGCCACTGCGCGGAGTGGAAGGAGGCGATGACCCGGTCGATCCAGGGCGAAAGCGGGGCCAGCGCACCGGTTTCCCCGCCCCGGAGCGCGCGCAGGATGCCGATCGAGGCAACCCGCCCTCCGGCGAGATCGCTAAGCGAGGGCGCCCGGGCGAGATCCTCCCCCAGGGCGGCCAGGGCCTCGGGCCCCAGCGGAGTGAGTTCGCCGGCGCTCTTTTCGGCAAGGATCTGCATCCAGCCGAGATAGCGCTCCGAGGTTGCGATCCAGGCGACCACCTGGTCCTCCATCTCGTCGGCCCACGAGGCCGCCCCCCGCGGGACCAGGGAAACCCGGAGGCTCGCCTCGGTCTTTCGCAAAAGGCGCAGCTTGTCGACGGCCCGAAGCGGCGGATGCTCCCACTCGTCCAGAAGCTGGTCCAAAAGGTCGACGTCGAAGCCCCCGAGCCGCTCCCGGCCCGCCACCCGTTTCAGGATGGCGCCGGTGTCCAAAAGGCCGGCAAAGGCTTGGTCGTCCAGCACCCGGGCCTGCGCCAGCTCGGCGAGCCCATGTTCCAGCGCCACCAGGGCGCCCAGCAGGTTGCCGCTGTCGACACCGGAGACGTACCGGGGCTCCAGGGGCGCCAGGGTGCCGATGTCGTACCAGTTCAAAAGGTGGCCGTGGAAAAGTTCCAGGCGCCGGATGCTTTCCATGGTGCCGGCGAGCCGGTCGAGGAGCTGGTCCAGGGTCAGGTAGCCCAGGTCGTGGGCCCCCAGGGCGCTGGTCATCCAGAGGCCGATGTTGGTGGGAGAGGTGCGCAGGGCCAGGCGGTTTTGGTGGGCGCGCTGGAAGTTGTCGGGCGGCAGCCAGCAGGTGTCGGGGCCGACGAAGGTCGAGAAGTAGCGCCAGGTGCGGCGCGCCACCTCCCGCAAAAAGCGCCGGTCGTCTTCGGATACCGGCGTGGTCCCGGCCGTCTCGGCGGGGCGCCGATTCAAAAGCCACCCCAAAAGCGGGGAGCAGAACCAGAGGGCGAGCCAGGGGAGGGCCTGCGGCAGGCTCTGCGGCCTGAGGGACCAGAGCATCCCCCCCACCCCCGCGCTGAAGAGAGTTCCCAGCCCGAGGCTCGCGACGAAGAGCGGTTGCCGGCGTGAGGCGCTCCAGTGGGTGGCCTGGGCGGTCCACTCCAGAAGATCGCGCCCGGAAACCAGGCGACGGTAGGCGACCCGGGCGATGGCATCCAGGGCCACCGCCGCCTGGTGGGGCAAGAGCGCCGCGTCGGCGGCCGCCCGCACCAGGTCGTGCGCCAGCTTCGAGAGGGCGAAGTATTTCAGCCCCTTGCGGGTGGTCGCCATGGTGAAGGGCTGGGCCAGGGGATGAAAGAGGAGCTGCATGCCGACCGCCAGGGAGGCGAGGGCCCCCGCCCTGGGCGAGCATAACCAGCAGACAATCAGCAGGGCGAGGCTCGTGGCGGGCAAGAGGCTGCGGCGCAGGTTGTCGAGAATCTTCCAGCGGTTCAAAAGCGAGAGCTGGTTGGACCGGCGCCCTCCCGGGGCCTGCGGCACGCTCGGGAAAATCCACCCGGCGATCTGCCAGTCGCCGCGAATCCAGCGGTGAGCCCGGCTTGAGTAGCTCTGGTACCCCTGGGGAAATTCGTCGTAGAGCTCGATGTCGCTGGCGAGCCCCACCCGGACGTGAGCCCCTTCGATCAGGTCGTGGCTCAGCACCCACTCCTCGGGGAAGCGCCCCGACAGCACGCGGCTGAAGGCGCGCACGTCGTAGATCCCCTTGCCGTGGTAGGATCCCTCCCCGCTCAGGTCCTGGTAGACATCGGAGACCGCCTGGGTGTAGGGGTCGATCCCCACCGCGTCGGCGAACAGGCGGCTGAAGGTCGAGACGCTCGTGGAGGTAAGGGTCGGGCTGACCCGGGGCTGGATGATGGTATAGCCGCCGATGATCGTACCGGCCGGGTCGAAGCGGGGCTGGTTCAGCGGGTGGGCCAGGGTCTCGACCAGCCGGCGGGCGGTGCCGTGCGGCAACTGGGTGTCGCTGTCCAAGGTGATGATGAAGCGCACGTCCGCCAGGCGGTCCGGGTCGCCCAGGTACACCAGGCGCTCCGCGTCTTCGGCCCGGGTCCCGTCGATCAGCCCGTTCAGCTCCTCAAGCTTTCCCCTTTTCCTTTCCCAGCCGATGAATTTCTGCTCCGACTCGCTCCAGGTGCGCTCCCGGTGAAACAGGAAAAATCGCCCGCCCGGGTGGCGCTCGTTGAGCTCTTCCAGGGAGGCGATCGCGCTCTGGATGAGGTGGCTGTCGTCTTCACGGGTAACGGAGGCCGAATCGGTATAGTCGGTGAACAGGCTGAAGAAGAGGTTGGCTTCCTTGTTCGCGAGGTAGCGGATCTCCAGCTTCTCCACCTCGGCGCGCAGGGTTGCCTCGTTCACCAGGAGCATCGGCACGACGACCAGGGTGCGGAAGGCATCGGGGATGCCCGTGACCTGGAAATCCATCTTGGGCAAGGGGCGCGGCGGCAGGAGCCGGGTGACCAGGTAATTGGCCACCTCGATCGCCAACTGGCTCAACGGGATCACCGCCAAAAGCAACAGCCCAAGGCCAAGGGGGGTGCCGCCCGGAAGCGCCGCGAAACCGGCCGGCAGGGCGGCAGCGGCGAAGAGGGTCAAGAGTGCGGCAAAGCCGCCGCCGATCCCGAGGGCGTAGACGGCGCCATGGTGGCGGTAGATCCCCGCCAGCAGGCGGTGGCGCGGCGTCTCGCGGCCGGATACAAGCCGCACCAGCTCGGGGCGCCCCTCCCCGACCAGCCAGGCACCGACGTGGTGCAGCCGCTCGTCTTTGGTACCGGCGCGCTCGGCCCCGGTCGCGAGGTCGACCGCACCCGCCGCGACCTCCGTCTCGCTCGCGGAACAGCCCCGGGCGAGCTCTTCAACGGCACGGCGGCAGCGGTCCCTGGTCGCGAAGTCCATGGCGGGGTAGATCCCGGACGGATCACGGCGCAGGATCTCCTCGACCCGGCTCAGTTTCTCAAAGATCTCCCGCCAGTCCAAAAGGGCGAGTTGCCGGAGACTGGTGAAGGCATTGCCGCAGGAGATCTGCTCCCGGGTCTGGCGATGCTGCTCACGGGAATTCACCTCGTGCAGCGGGCTTTTGAAGGTGCGTTCCAGCCAGGTCTGGACCGGGGCGAGAGCGGCCGCCTCGTCGTAGAGGAGCCCCACCAATTGCGCTGCGAAGTAGGGGGTCGGGGTCGGCTCGGCGAGCGCTAGTTCGGCGAGGACACCGAAGAGCTGGTTCACCTCGCTGCGGTTGGCGGCAACGAGCCGGTTGGCCCAGAAATCGGCCAGCTGGCGTTCCCGCAGGTCCGCGAGGGCGGTGATGGCGAGATTCTGGATCCCTTCAATGAGCGCGATGCGCAGCATCTGCGGGGTGGCCCAGAGTTCGCCGATCGAGAGGGTGCGTTCGGACTGGTAGGCGGCGATGAAGGCCAGGACACTCTCCCGGTCCAGGTGCAGCTCGCTGTGGGCGACGAGGTCCTTGGCCAGCCCGTAGATGCACGGCTGCCCCTGGTAGGGGTTCGCCGCGAGGGTCGGCATCTGCCGGAAAAAGCTCTTGGGGAGGTTCAAAAGGACGTCGCGGGCATTGCCGTCCAGGAGGTACTCGTTGTCGAGGATCCAGTCGGCGGCCGGCGTCGCTTTCAGTTCCAGCCGGCTCGCCGCGCCGAGGTCGGCGCAGACCTGGCGCACCCGGCGCCGGGACTCCCTGAGACGCTTGAGCAACTCGTCGCTTTGCCCCGGTCCCGGGTCAACCTGCTGCTCCCGGGCGTGCCGCCGGGCGTGTTCCTGGACCTGAGCCGGGGCAAGCTTGGCCTTGGTCCCCCGCCCCTGTGCACGCCGCTCGCTCTTGGGATGCAGGACGAAGAGCGCCGGAGGATTGTCGTTTCCCTCCCGCAAGAGGGCCATGGGAAGCGGCAGCGATGCCACCGGTGCCTGCAACAAAAGGAGGGTCTCTCCGGGGAGGAGCGTGCGGGCATGATCGCTCACCAGGGCGGGATCCACTCCGTGCCGGGAGCGGCGCAGCCCGAACCAGACGGCCAGGGCTCCGATGACCGCCACGGCAAGGATCGCGGAAAGGGAACCGGCCGGCAGCTGCATCCGGCGCAGGAGAAACGGCGCACCGGCCGCCCCCGCAAACCCCGTAAGGGTTACCAGGGCCACCCGGAGGGCCAGACGCCAGTCGAAAGGGTCGGCGTTGACGACCGCTCCATCGAGCGCCTGGTGCACCAAGGTTACCCGCCGATGGCCATGGCCGGTCAGTTTTCGATGGGCTTCACGGGCTTCATCCGGATTGGCATAGAATGCAACAAGAGCGGCTAGACTCACGCATTTTTCCTTTACTTGGCGCTGCGTTTTCTGAACTTTAGGCCGTTGTGAAGGATTTCAAGCGGCAAATTGCTCTGAAAGGAACCGTGCAAGCTGTTCCAGAGAAGGTGGGGTGGAGGGGGGAAGGTGTATCGGAAGCGGTCGAAAGGGAACGAGGAAAGCATGCCGAAGCATAGGTACTTTCGCTGACTGTACGCTCTTATCGGATAAATAGCGAGGAGATTGGAACGGGGCACAAACGACTGACGGCAGATCCACTGCGCCGGGAGGTTCGCTCCCTACCAACTCAGCAGGCTGCCGTCATCGACTGTAACAACAATAGGACGTGATTCACGCCGTTTAAATCGTGAGTTTCACGCTGCTTGCTTTTTCATCCTTTTTAAGCTTTTTGTCGGCCTTCTTTTCCTTCGCAGTTTTAGCCGGTGCCTTTTTCGATGACTTCTTACTGTCCTGGCCTTTGCTCATGATTTTGCCCCTTGTAGTTTAACCTCAATTGCGTAAGTACCCGGTTCTCACTTTACCACATTATCTGCCGGGGGGCCGCTTTATTATTACTGATGGGTGCGAGGCATAACCTTGAACGAGACAGTTTGCGTTTGGGTCGTGACAATATCAGTCGGCTATGGGCCGGATTAATTCTGTTTTTCGACCGGATTGTTACCAGTGCCGCGGCGGGGATCACCGTTTTTCGGGAGGAGAAACGGACGCCCGGAAGGTCGGGCTTCCTAGATTAAGCGCGGGGTGACGTAATAGAAAATGGCAAAGAAGTGGCAGGCGCTGCCGGTGAGGACGAAGAAATGCCAGATGGCGTGATTGAAGGGGAGACGATCCCAGAGGTAAAAGATGACCCCGAAGGTATAGGCCACTCCCCCGGCAAACAAGAGCGTCAGGCCATTAGTCGCCAGGGCGGCGGAAAGCGGCTTCCAGGCGATTACCACGATCCACCCCAGGGCAATGTAGAGCAGCGGTCCAACAACGCGCAGGCGATGGGTGTTGTAGATCTTCAGGATCGCGCCGACCGTTCCCAGCCCCCAAACGGTGCCGAACAGCGACCACCCCCAGGGCCCCCGCATCGAGACCAAGGCGAAGGGGGTGTAGCTACCCGCGATCATCAAATAGATGCTGGCATGGTCCAGAATCCGGAACACGTAGCGCACGTGGGGCCTACGGACGCTGTGATAGGCGGTCGACAGGCAATAGAAGGTGACCATCGCCCCGCCGTAGATGCAGGCGCTGACAACGCGATAGCCGTCATGCTGCCCGGCTGCCATCACGATGAGAAACGTCACCCCGATAAGGCTCAGGAGCGCTCCGGCGCCGTGGGTTAAGCGGTTGACCAGCTCTTCTGCCTCGCTGTAGTAAACCAGCCGTCCTTCAAGATCGGAATTTTTCATCTGGTTATGCTACACCCGATGGTTCAAAGAGTATATGGATAACATGAGGGGAGGCTCCCCTCGCCCGGTGGCAGCGGGAGAATGGGCCCGGTAGAGCACGCCGGTCGGAGTCGGTCCGGTGCCGATAGGAAGACGCCCAAGGAGAGCGGATGGACATCATCTTTGATCCAGGCAACTTCCTGCCGTCTTTACCGATTGAGGTTCTGCCGGCGAAAAAAGAGGTACTGCAGTCTCAAAGTCAGATACCTGGACACAAGTTCCGCGATAGGTTTGGCTGTGGGCAAACAAACCTGCCAATCCCTGCCAAATCGGCCGCCGCACTCGTGCCGTTTTGGGGTCTTCCCAGACAACAGTGCCGCGTTCGGTGCGGTTTTGGCCCCCCCTCCGACAACATTGCCCTCTTCCGTGCGTTTTTGGCCCTCCCTCAGACAACAGTGCCCGCTTCTGCACGTTTTTGGAGCCTTCCCAGACAACTTTGCCATCGTCTTTTCGTGTTTGCCGCGACCTTGCGGAATTTCGCCCTCTTGTTTTTCTTTTTAAGGCGACATAGTCCCGTTGTGCCCTCTTGTTAAACTTTTTGCCGCGACCTCACGGATTTTTGTCGCCTTCCAAATCTTTTTGGAGGGACCGCACGGCATTTTCCCTCCTTGAAAACATTTTTCTCTCGACCAATTGCATTTTTGCCCTCGTCCCAGCGTTTTTGCTGCGACTTGCCACAAATATCGACGACCCTATGCCCGTTTGCCCCGACCTCAGACAAACATCTCCGGTCATAAATGTTTCCAAAGGCACCTCGAACATTTTTGTCGCGACCCGTTTGCTGGGACTGGATTCCGAAAAAAAAAAGCCCCGTCAACGACGGGACCGCGCGCGAGGTCTACGACGTTGCCGGGGCTTTTGTACAACCGGTTGCCGCCGGGGGAAACCCGGCCGGCGTCAGGTCACAACGAGGGTAACCACGTGGGACCAGGGGCCCTCCTTGTTATCCCTTCCGATGACCCTGCAACGGAAGGAGTACTGCCTTCCTGACTGGAAACCGGACATGACCATGTCGGTGCAGTCTCCGTAACTTGCCTTGTGGTACCAACCTACCGAAGACCGAGCAGGCGGAACGGAGGATCATCGAAACGATCCCGAGCGAAATCAAACAGGAGGTTCTAAGTATCAAGGATGAAGCAGAAGCAATGGAGCGCTAGTCGGCATCACGCCAGTCAATCATGGCCATATTAACTGCCAATCACTGCCCGATCGGCCGCCCGCTACCGTCCGACAACCACCTGCGTCAACATCTGCGTCTGGACAACAAAAAAGCCACTTAGCTTTTTAGGGCCAAGTGGCTGTTATGTTTTTGGTTGCGGGGATAGGATTTGAACCTATGACCTTCGGGTTATGAGCCCGACGAGCTACCAGACTGCTCCACCCCGCGTCATCAAGTGGTTCACCTTATATACTACAGCCGTGAGACTGGGTCAACCTAAATCTTCCGTAAACGGCAATTATATTATCAGCAAACGGACCCAGAGAAATAGTCACAACAATTTCCCCAGGAATCTACGTTGATCAGCGCGGATTATAAACCGCGGTCCGCAGATGAACGCTGATAGACGCAGATTGTTGAGCAGCTAAAAAGGCTAAAAAGATTAGAAGCAAATCCCCCCCAGCCCCCCCTTTGTCAAAGGGGGGATAAGAGGGTTTGTTTACCGGGAAGATCGGCGTTTATCGGGGTGCTTCTGCGGACGCTTTTTGCAGTCTCTGTCGCACGACTTCAAAGAGGAAGATGCCGCCGGCTACGGAGGCGTTGAGGGAGTTCACGCCCCCTTGCAGCGGGATGGAGATCAGTTCGTCGCAGCTTTTACGCACCAACTGGCGGATCCCCTCTCCTTCCCCGCCGATCACCAGGGCAACGGGGCCGGTCAGGTTCTGCTCGTATAACGTCCGCCGGGCGGCGCCGTCGGCGCCGTAGATCCAGAAACCCGCTTCCTTCAAAGCTTCAAGGCTCTTGGCGATGTTGACCACCTGCACCACGGCGATGGTTTCGGTCGCCCCGGCGGAGGCCTTCTCGGCCGCGGCGGTGACGCCGGCGGCCCGGTCTTTGGGGATCACCACGGCGTGAGCACCGGCGCAGGCGGCACTGCGGATGAGCGCCCCCAGGTTGTGCGGGTCCTGCACGCTGTCCAGAACGAGTACCAGCGCCTCCTGGTTCCCCTTGAGCCCCTCGATCACCTCGTCAAAGTCGGCGTACGGGAACGGCTCGACCTTAAGGGCAATGCCCTGGTGGTGGTCGGTGCCGCACAGGCGCTGCAGGTCGCCCCGGTCACGCTGCCGAACCGGGATCTTGCGCTCGGCGGCGAGCTTGAGGACCTTCTCCAGGCGCTTGTCCGCCTGCGAGCCGGCGAGGAAAAGTTCGAAGATCTTGCGGCTGCCCCGCAGGGCTTCCATGACCGGGTTCAACCCGTAGATGATTTCTTCTTTTGGCATACCGGCTCTTTAACCCCATCCTCACCCTGTCCCTCTCCTTGAAGGAGAGGGGACGCAGGGGCAGTTTTCTTATCCGATGGCTCCGAGCTCCCTAGGGGAGAAATAGCCTATCAAAGGTCTAGCCGTTGACGATTTCTTCTACGATGAGCTTCGCGGCGGCGACCGGGTCCGGGTGGGCGGCGATGGGACGGCCGATCACCAGGTAGTCGGCGCCGGCTTTCACGGCGTCGGACGGGGTCATGATCCGCTTCTGGTCGTCGGCAGAGGCGAAGGCGGGACGGACGCCGGGGGTCACGATCAGGAAGTCCTTGCCGCAGGCGTTGCGGATCAGCTCGACTTCCTGCGGGGAGGCGACCACGCCGTCGACGCCGGCCTTCTTGGCAAGCTGCGCCAGCTTCACCACCATCTCGGGGACGGGGAGCTCGATCCCGACTCCGCGCAGGGTTTCCTCGTTGGAGGAGGTGAGGATGGTGACCGCCAGCACCTGGGGGCGGTCGGCGCCGGGGAACTCCTGGTGCAGCTTCTCCATGGTGGTGGCCATCATCTCGTAGCCCCCCAGAGCGTGCAGGTTGGAGAGTTTGGCGCCCAGCCGGGCCGCTTCCAGGGTGGCCATGGCGACCGTGTTCGGGATGTCGTGGTATTTCAGGTCGAGAAAGACCTCGCCGGCGCGCTTGGTGATCGCCTTGACCGCTTCCGGCCCGCAGGAGGTGAAGAGCTGCTTGCCGACCTTGAACATGCCGACGTGCCCGGTCAGCCGCTCGGCCCAGAGCTCGACCTCGTCAAATGTTTTCACGTCGAGGGCGAAGATGATCTTTTTGACTGCTTCTTCTCGGGTCATAGGTCCTCACTAAGAAACTATTGTCCGCAGATGAACGCAGATGGACGCAGATTGATCCAAAGCCGGCACCAAAGGCAAATCCCCCCTGTCCCCCCTTCGCAAAGGGGGAACGCCTGAACAACCTTTCAAAAAGGAAGTTCTTTGGGACTTGGTTTTATCGGCGTTTATCTGCGTTCATCTGCGGACGGATTTTTGTAATGTCTTTTAAGCCTTCAGCGCTTCGGCGACGGCGGCTTTTACTTTCGCCACGGCTTCGGCGATGGGCAGCACTTCGACGTTACCGCTTCTTCTCTCTTTCAGCTCCACCTTCCCCTCGACGAGGCTTTTCGCGCCGACGACGATGCGCAGCGGGATGCCGATCAGGTCGGCGTCCTTGAACTTGAAGCCGGGACGCTCGTCGCGGTCGTCGAGAAGCACCTCGACGCCGGCCTGCTGCAGTTCCTCGTAGATCTGCTCGGAGGCCACCTTGACGGAGTCGTCCTTGCCGGCGAGCGCGCTCACGATGCAGTGGAACGGCGCGATGGGGAGTGGGAAGATGATCCCGTTCTCGTCGTGGTTCTGCTCGATGCAGGCGGCGACGGTGCGGCCGATCCCGATCCCGTAGCAACCCATGAAGATGATCTGCTCCTTGCCGTCGGCGTCGAGGAAGGTTGCCTTGAGCGCCTTGGAGTACTTGGTCCCCAGCTTGAAGACATGGCCGACTTCGATGCCGCGCCAGATCTCGAGCTTGCCGCTTTCGCAACGCGGGCAGGGGTCGCCCAGGACGACGTTGCGGATGTCGGTGAAGCTGGTCACCGTGCAGTCGCGTTCCAGGTTCACGTTTTTCAGGTGCTCGTCGCCCGCGTTGGCGCCGGTGACGAAGTTGTGCATCCCCTGCACCGCGAGGTCGGCAACGACCTTCACCTTGGCGGCGAGGCCGACCGGGCCGGCAAAGCCGGTGGGGGCACCGGTCACCTGCTGCACCACGTCGTCTCCCGCCATCTCGATTTCGGCGCAGCCCAAATGGTTCTTCAGCTTGATCTCGTTCAGGTCGTGGTCGCCGCGCAGCAGGGCCACCACCGGCTCGTTGTCGGCGAGCAGGATCAGGGTCTTCACCACCTGGGTGCTGTTCACGCCCAGAAACGCGGTCACCTCTTCGATGGAGCGCTGCCCCGGGGTGCTCACCCGCTCCAGCGGACGCGGGTCGGCGTGTTCGGCAACGCCGTCCCGGCGGGATTCCGCCTTTTCCATGTTGGCGGCGTAGTCGCAGGCGGAGCAGGAGACGATGGCATCCTCGCCGGAGTCGGCGAGCACCATGAATTCATGCGAGAAGTTCCCACCGATGGTGCCGGTATCCGCCTCGACGGCGCGGAAGTTGAGCCCGCAGCGCTCGAAGATGCGCCGGTAGGCCTGGTACATCTTGCTGTAGGAGGTGTCCGCCGCTTTCTCGTCCACGTCGAAGGAGTAGGCGTCCTTCATGATGAACTCGCGGCCGCGCATCAGGCCGAAGCGGGGGCGGATCTCGTCGCGGAACTTGCCCTGGATCTGGTAGAGGTTGATCGGCATCTGGCGGTAGGAGCGGACTTCCTTGCGGATCAGGTCGGTGACGACCTCCTCGTGGGTCGGCCCCATGCAGAACTCGGCGTCCTTGCGGTCGTTGAAGCGGAGCAGCTCCTTGCCGTAGAAATCCCAGCGCCCCGACTCCTTCCAGAGCTCGGACGGCTGCACCGCCGGCATCAGGATCTCGATGGCGCCGGCGCGGTTCATCTCCTCCCGGACGATCTGCTCCACCTTCCGGATGGATCTAAGTCCCAGCGGGAGGTAGTTATAGATGCCGGCGGCAAGTTTGCGGATCATGCCGGCGCGGAGCATCAGCTGATGGGAGATGACCTCCGCATCCGAAGGGGTCTCCTTGACGGTAGGGATGAAATACTGGGAATAACGCATGGTTTCGGACCTCGTAGGGGTGATTTACATTCTGCTCATATTTAAAGAACCCCATCCTCACCCTGTCCCTCCCCTTGAAGGGGAGGGGACGCGAAGGCAGCATTCTTCGTAACGATCGAGGGGGACAGGCACCTTGCGGAGCCAGTCCCCTGCAAACAAAAAAGCATCGCACGCGGACCTAACGGTGGTGGCCGCGTGGATGCTTTTACTTCGGCTAATCCTTTTTCAGGGAGTTCAGCACTTCCTCGACCAGGGCGTCGGCCATCTGGCCTTCGGGGACCTTGCGCAGGATCTCGCCGTTTCGGAACAGAAGACCCTCCCCTCTCCCGCCGGCAATGCCGAAGTCGGCCTCGCGCGCCTCGCCGGGGCCGTTCACCGCACAGCCCATTACCGCGACGGTGATCTCCTGGTCGATGTCCGCCAGGCGCTGCTCGACTTCCTCGGCCACCGGGATCAGGTCGATCTGGCAACGGCCGCAGGTGGGGCAGGAAACGAAGTTGATCCCCCGCCGGCGCAGCCCGAGCGATTTCAGGATGTCGTAGGCGACCCGCACCTCGTGGACCGGGTCTCCGGTGAGGGACACCCGCATGGTGTCGCCGATCCCCATATAGAGCAGGACGCCCAGGCCGACGGACGACTTGATGGTGCCGGAGAAGGTGGTGCCGGCCTCGGTAACGCCGATGTGGAGGGGGTAGTCGATCGCTTCGGAGAGGAGGCGATAGGCCTCCACCGTCCGCTGCACGTCGGAGACCTTGATGGAAACCTTGATCTGGTCGTAGTTGAGCTCTTCGAGGATCCGGACGTGTCCCAGCGCCGACTCGACCAGCGCTTCCGGGGTCGGATGGCCGTACTTGACCAGGAGTTCCTTTTCCAGGGATCCGCCGTTGACCCCGATCCGGATCGGGATCTTGCGCTCGCTGGCCGCCTTCACCACCTCGGCGACCTTCCAGCGCTCCCCGATGTTGCCGGGATTGAGCCGCAACCCGTCGACGCCGGATTCCAGCGCCTTGAGGGCGAGCTTGTAATCGAAATGGATGTCCGCGATGAGCGGCATCGGGCAGCCGGCCTTGATCGCGCCGAGCGCCACCGCGGCGTCCAGGTCGGGTACCGCACAGCGCACCACCTCGCACCCGGCGCCGTGAAGCCGCCCGATCTGATCCAAGGTCGCCTGGACGTCCCTGGTATCGGTTGAACACATGGACTGGACGACGCAGGGCGCACCCCCGCCGATCCGGACATTCCCCACCTGGATCTGTTTGGTCAATTTTTTCATAGCGGGCCATAGTAGCTAAATCAGCCCGGAAAATCAAGGATGGTGTGGGCGCAAGCTACCTGCGCCGGTACAGCCCGACCAGTTGGCACTGCGCCAGAATTTTCCCCTGCATGGCCGTCTCCAGGGCCTTGCGGTCGGACGATTCGGGGAGCCGCAGCATCTGGCCCAAGGCATAGAGATGGAAGACATAGCGGTGGGTGCCGGAGGGGGGACAGGGGCCGCCGTAACCGGGCCGTCCCCAGCTGTTCAGGCCGGCGCTGGATTCGTTGGGGATGCTGTTTTCGGCGATGTGGCCGGTGTGGGGGTTGATGTCCCACAAAAGCCAGTGCACCCAGGTGCCGGCCGGGGCGTCGGGATCGTCCACGATCAAGGCAAGGGATTTGGCTTCGACGGGGACCGCGTCGATGGCCAGGGGGGGATTGATGTCGTCGCCGTCGCAGGTGTACTTCTGGGGGATGGCGCCGTCGTTCACGAATGCCGGGCTGGTGAGTCTCATGCTCGTTCCCTCCGTCCTTTGCTATGCCCAAGCACCGGATGGTAGGGATCGGAGTCGGCGCGGGGCGCGGTTCACGAGGCGATTCGCGGCAGGATGCCGGTACAGCTGAAACAGGGAAGTTACCGGTGGGATACAGTATCGAAGAGTTTCCATTGTACCGGTCCCCCTTCGCGGCGCAACCGTTGCCGGCACAATACATTGACAGCGACTGCGTTTACCTTTAATTATGATGGAATGAAAAACCGACCAGATAAATCAGACAGCAAGTTCGCCGCCGGGAAAGCCCCCGGCAAGATGTCCGCCAAGCCCGGTGCCAAGCCGGTTCAGGGGGCGAAACCGTTCGTGAAGAGAACAACCGGCGACGCCCCCGCTCCGCGCGGTGGGGAAATCGCGCCCGGAAGGGCGCTCTCCCAAGGTAAGCACGAGGGTGCCGCCAAGGGGAAGCCGGCCCGCTTTGCCGGGGAAAAGCCCGCTTATCCGCGCCAGGAGCGGTCCGCCGGGAGAAGCAGCTCCGGCGCCTACTCGGGTGCTCCTTCTTCCGAGGATCGAATCGCGCCCGGAAGGGCGCTCCCACAGGGTAAGCACGAGGGTCCCGCC
>NZ_JAEMHM010000033.1 GCF_016458275.1 Geomesophilobacter sediminis | reverse complement strand
CACTGGCCATCGGCTCCCTCCTGTCGAGTGGGTTCTAACCGAAATTGGCCATTTACACAAAGGATTTTACAGGCCCTGTTTTCGCTAGGATACCTCGGTTACGACAAAGTAGTACCTCGGTCTCTATATTGACCGCCTCCCGATATCGAAAGGTCCCTGCCGTTTTCCATGGGGCGTCTCTCGATTTTCAGTGGTTCTATCCCGGACGGTTTTTTATCTCCGGTCCGACGCAGGCTTTTATTCAATCCCGTTTTTTGTTACTGTGGCAGGCAGTAAATCTTATGGAATCCGGCGGACTCGCCGACAGGTACCGTAATGCGACGCAAATCTCTCCCCAAACTGCTCTACGCAGATAGCCAGGGCAACATCTACGATCATCCCTATCTCACCATGGCCGGCATGAACGGCGATCAGGCGGTCCTTCCGGAATCGGTGGAGCTTATCCCCCTTCCCGAAGACAGCCGACTCTTTACCATTCCCAACACTCCTCCGGTTGCCTGGGACACCCGGGAACGCCGCTTCATCACGGTGGACCGGGTGAAGGAGGGACCGCGCTCCATGAAGGTGCAGGCGGTCTCCGCCTTCATGGCCCCGGGCTATATGCGGACGCTCCTTCCTGCCTGCGACTACAGCAAGAAGAAGGTGCACCTGCCGCTTTGGTCGTACACGGCGGTGGGGTGGGATGAGGAGCGGGAATGCTTTGTGGTGGCGGCAAGCCGGGTGGATGACAACGAGAACTGGCTCCCGCGCAACTACGACGACCGCAAGCTCGATCCGCTGGTCCGCAAGCTCGCGGCGACCTTTCCCGAAAACCGGCTCCTGACCCAGCTCGCCCGCTGCGCGGTGGACTACCACTGCTTCGCGGCCAAGAACCTCTTCTTCCGGCGCTGGGAGGCGCCCATCCCGACCTCGCCGGTCTGCAACTCCCGCTGCCTCGGCTGCATCAGCCTCCAGCCCTCGGACTGCTGCCCGTCCAACCACGAGCGGATCCCGTTCGTGCCGACCCCGGACGAGATCGTCGAGCTCATGCTGCCGCACCTGGAAGAGGCCCCCGAGCCGATCGTCTCCTACGGTCAGGGGTGCGAGGGCGATCCGATCATGCAGGCGGACACCATCGCCGTGGCGACCCGCCGGCTCAAAGAGGGGAGCACCCGGGGCACGGTGAACTTCAACTCGAATGGCTCCTTTCCGGACCGAGTCCGGATGCTCTGCGACGCGGGCATGGACTCGATGCGCTTTTCGATGAACTCGGTGCAGGAGGAGTATTACAACCGTTACTACCGCCCCAAGGGGTACCGGTTCGCCGACGTGGTCGAATCGGTGAAGACCGCCAAACAGCGGGGGCTCTTCACCATGATCAACTACCTGGTTTCCCCCGGGGTGACCGACAGCGAGTCCGAGGTGGATGCGCTTTTGCGTTTCATCGATCACACTGGGGTGGACATGCTGCAGATGCGCAACCTCTCCATCGACCCCGCCTTCTACAACGAGCGGATGGGGGTGCAGGGGAAGGGGATCGGGATGTACCGCATGCTGGAAAAGGTGAAAAAGACCTTCCCGAAGATCCAGTACGGCTACTTCAATAGAACGAGGGAAAAGTTCTATCCCGAAGGATACGAGACCGGGTGGCCGATCAAGGAGTGAACCCGGTCCAGGTGGATGGGGGAAAAATGTAAACAAAAGGCGGAGGACCTTGCTGGTCTCCGCCTTTTTTTCTATCTATCCAAGGGGGACATATCCAAGGGGGACATATCCAAGGGGGACAGGCACCTTCGGAGCCAGTCCCCTGCTTTTACAAGGGGGACAGGCACCTTCGGAGCCAGTCCCCTGTCTTTATTTGCCCAGGGCTTCGGTTAACTTCCGCAGGTCGAATCCTTCGATGATCCTGCCGTAGATCAGGAAGCTCGGGGTGGAGTTCATCTTGTTCTCCTTGGCGATCTTGTGGTGTTCTTCCTGGAGCTTGATCCCCTCCGGGGTGATCTCCGCCATGCGGTGCGCGTCGAGGGGCCCGATGGGGAGTTCGAGGTAGGCCTTCGCCTTGTCCCGGGCCGACAGGACGTATTGCACCTTGGGCTTCGAGTTCGGGTGGTTTTTGAGCGGCAGGAAAAAGATGTAGCGGGTCACGTCGGGACGTCCCCGGAAAAACGCCTCAGCCTTGCGGCAATAGGGGCAGTCGGGGTCGGTGAACTCGATCACCATGGTCTTGCCGGTCCCAACCTTCACCGCCTTGTTCAGGTCGAGGTCGTCCTGGGCCGCATGAGCGACGGCACCGAACAGAACCGCCACAAGGGAAAAGAGGAGTACCGCCCGTAGTCTGGTCACCACTCGGTTTGTTTTCATGGCAATCTCCCTAGTCATGGTCGTGCCTCACGCTGAAGCCGCTGAACTCGCCGGTGTAGCCCCCTTCCTCGACCGAGACCGATTCCACCGCCGCTGCGGGGGGGCCACTGTGGCACCACTGCACTACCGCCCGCACGTCCTCGTCCTCCCCTTCGAAACAGGCCTGTACCGATCCGTCATACCGGTTGCGCACCCAGCCGGTGACCCCGTGCCGTGCGGCGGTCTGCGCCGTGTAGTGGCGAAAAGCCACCCCCTGGACGATTCCCTTCACCTGGACGGTGGCACGGATCTTCATTTCGCACCCAGCTCGATGGAGCGCGCCGTGGCGGCCTCGACCGCATCCATGACCGCCCCGCGGAAACCTTCCTTCTCCAGGGCGTACATCCCGGCAATGGTGGTCCCGCCGGGGGAGGTGACGTTGCCTCGGAGCACCGCCGGATGCTCGCGGGTCTCCAGCAGCAGCTTCGCGCTCCCGAGGACGGTCTGGGCGGCCAGCGCGGTCGCGGTGTCGCGGGTAAGGCCCTGCTTCACGCCGGCATCGGCTAAGGCCTCGATGAAGGTGAGGACGTAGGCGGGGCCGCTGCCGGAAAGGCCGGTCACCGCATCCATGTACTTTTCGTCCACCACGCAGGCGGTGCCGATCAGCTCGAAGATGTGCCGGGTCAGGACGACGTCGTCATCGCTGGCGTTGGCGCCGCGGCAAAGCGCCGAGGCACCTTCCAGCACCAGAGCCGGCGTGTTCGGCATGACCCGCACCACCCGCGCTCCCTGGGTCAGCGCCCCTTCGACCGCCGCGGTCCGGACCCCCGCCATGATGGAGATGACGAGTTTGTTGACCCCGACCACGTTCTCGATGGTGCTGAAAACCGCGTTGGAGACCTGGGGCTTCACCGCGATAATGATGGTGTCGCTGGCCTGGCAGAGTTCAACGTTATCGGCGATGGTCGTGATCCCGTAGCGCTCGGCGAGGTAGTCCCGGCGCTGGGGGAACGGTTCGGCGACGGTGAGGTCGGCCGCAGCGACCCCTCCCGCCAACAGCCCCTTGATGATGGCTTCCGCCATGTTGCCGCCGCCGATGAACCCGGTCTTCTTATCCTTAAGCATCTGTCCGCCTCCTGCGTTGCTGGCAAAATTTTAATAGCTTAGGTAATCCAATCGTGGAAGGGTTGTCAATACTATTGGACGGTTTTTTCCGGGCGGGCGCCGAACCGGGACCTTTTGGGCGGAGTGGACGGTGGCGACGGTGGCGACGGTGGCGACGGTGGCGACGGTGGCGACGGTGGCGACGGTGGCGACGGTGGCGACGGGGCGACGGGGCGACGGGGCGACGGGGCGACGGGGCGACGGGGCGACGGGGCGACGGGGGCGGCATTGCCCGAAATTTCGTTTTTGGGTAGACTGGAGCGTGACGTACTATTTAATTATTGTCTTCGTTGTCGCTTCCAATAAGTACTCTTACAGGGTGGGCACTGATCATGTTCTTCGGACTGTCCGGCAACGTCTTCTTCCTCGGGCTGGTGAGTCTGTTTACCGACGTCTCCAGCGAGATGATCTATCCGCTGCTGCCGCTGTTTCTCACCAGCACCCTCGGTGCGGGTCCCGCTTTCCTCGGCGTCATCGAAGGGGTGGCCGAGACCACCGCCTCTTTGCTCAAACTCTGCTCCGGCATCGTTTCTGACCGCGTGAAGGCACGCAAGCCGCTGGTCCTCTTCGGCTACGGGCTCTCCGCGCTGGCCCGTCCCCTCATCGCGGCGGCACCGTCGGCGTTCACAGTGCTCTTGATCCGTACCGGGGACCGGATCGGCAAGGGGATCCGCACTTCACCCCGTGATGCCCTCATCGCGGACTCGGTGGACCCGGAGGTCCGGGGCAAGGCCTATGGCTTTCACCGTTCCATGGACCACGCCGGCGCACTGGTCGGGCCGCTCATCGCCACCTTCCTTTTGAGCTACCTGGTCACCGACGTGCGCAGCGTCTTCTGGCTCGCCGCCATCCCCGGTGTCATAGCCGTCCTTTTGATCGTCTTCCGGGTGCGCGAGGTGGAACGTCACGCCTCGGCATCGTCGTCGCCGGTCCGGCTCGGGATGCTTCCCCCCGGGCGCCTGCGGACCTACCTCCTCATCCTCTTTCTCTTCACCCTGGGCAACTCCTCCGATACCTTTCTCCTGCTCAAGGCCGGCAAGCTCGGGATGCCCCCCTTCCGAATCCCGCTTTTGTGGGCCTTTTTTCACCTGGTCAAGATGCTTTCCAGCATGCCGTTCGGAGTCCTGTCGGACCGGATCGGGCGCCGCGGCATCATTCTCGCGGGGTGGAGCGTCTATGCCATCTCCTACGTCGGCTTCGCCTTCGCCGCGACGGAGCTGCACATCTGGCTCCTCTTCACCGTGTACGGTCTTTTCTACGGCCTGACCGAAGGGGTGGAGAAGGCGTTTCTGGCCGACATGGCCGATCCCGCCCAGCGCGGGGCCGCCTTCGGCTGGTACAACTTCGCCGTCGGCGCCGGGGCCCTTCCCGCCAGCATCGTTTTCGGTCTCATCTGGTCCCGGTACGGCAACGTCGCCCCCTTCCTCTTCGGAGCCCTGCTCGCCGCGGTAGCGGCCCTGTTCCTCGCCGTCGCGGTTCCGGCACAAAAGCCGGTCCCCCCATCCCGCTGACGCGTCCTCTTCCCCCACCCGGATTTCGTCAAAGATAGGCCCCGCTGATCCGGCGGGGCCTATCTTTTAATAACGGCGATAAATTAGCTATTTATCAAAAGCCTCTTTCGGGGCGGGCGTTTCTCGTTGGTTTTTTTGACAAAAGGGGTGGTGCTGCGTCAATGTTTTGTCTCATAAACTCTTCCCGAAAATCGGGGTTTCCCTACCCTGTCTATGCCGCTTTCCCTATATTTCGTTTTTCCGATAGTTCATTTTCCAACGTTAACATTTGAAAATTTTAAATAAATACGCGAGCAATCACGGGCATTACTGTACCTTCGTGGTGTCAAACTGGGCGAAAAATCGAGAGTTTCAAAAACCAATGAATTAGTTTTAACTTATGTACATGCGAAATGCTCATAGGGAAAAAATAATCTCCTCAAAGGGTTTTTTGTCTAAACATTTTTTTGTTGAATCCGATGAAGAACTGGTATCGCGAATGCCGGGTGGTACACTGTATACCGCTCGTGACCTCGTTATCAGTTATAACTGCCACAAAACAACATGTTATGAGCTTTGGCAGCGAACTTGCACTGTCTCAGCACCGGTTTCTAATGTCTAAGCTGCAATGACGAAAGGCAAAGGTAACGAAGAATTTGATGCATGACTCCTCCGCAAAAACAGTGATGCCTGTAGCCATGCTGCTGCAGTTCGCTTCGCTCATTTCCATATCTCTCCAGAAAGTATTCGGGATGCTGTGCCCGCAACCGGGAACGGCAGCCCCGCATTCCTATCCATATGTCTCGTTGCTGGAACTCATAGTTGCACCGCTGCTCCCGGAACCGTCGCGCCGCGCCGGAACCGTCGTCCTCGAGGGTGTCTGCCACTCAGGCCCGCTGCAGTACGAATAGAAGGATCTAAAGGTCGGCGACGACCTGAAGGGACCCAGGCGAGAATCTAATGTTCTCGCTGGCCTGCTTGACAGGGCCCTGTGCCCGCTGTTCAGGGGAAGCCGCACGCCACGCCGGCACGGCGCTCCCCGTAGAAACCGCACTAACCTGCTGGTCGGATTTTTAAGGACAGGAGAGTTCCTATGAAAAAGATGCTATACCGCTTGTTCCCCTCCCTACTGGTGTTGGCTCTTCCCGCTGCGGCTCTGGCTGAGACAACGGTCTCTTCGACCAGTATCATGCGTTTCCGGCAGAACGACCTGCCGGGCTTCGACAAGAAGACCATGGTGCCGGTGACCGAGTTCGTCGGTCTGGACGCCACCAAGCTCGCCGACGGCAACCTGTCGGCCCACATCTACGGCTGGGGGCAGGTCGAGTTAGCCGACCGCGACAGCAACGACACCAAGACCGACGGCAACCTTACCTACGGTTACCTGCAGTACCGCTTCAAATCCGCCAATGCCCAAGCCAAGGCGGGCCGTTTCTTCGTCAACGAAGGGATCCTGAACGAGCAGGTGGACGGCGTCGGCGCCCGCACCGACCTCCCCTACGGTTTTGCGATTTCGGGTTTCGGCGGCGCCACGGTGCACACCACCAGCATCCCCTACGCCGGCAACGACGGTAAAGGGGACGGCATCTGGGGCGGCCGGATGAGCTACCGCTACGCCGGGAAGCTCGAGGTAGGCCTCGCCGGCGTCTACGAGAGCACCGCTCCGATGCCGAAAACCAGCCCGACCCTCCCGACCGCCTTCGGCGACCACCGGCTGATCGGCTACGACCTCTACCTCAACCCACACCCGATGCTCCAGCTCTCCGGGCAGACCAGCTACAACCCGACCACCGAGCACATCGCCGAGAACAGCTACCTGCTGCAGCTGCGGCCCCTCAAGGATCTCGCGGTGGGCGCCACCTGGGAGGAGCATCACGACCGTGACTACTTCTTCGACTCGCTGCTCTTCTCCAACATGGTCCGCAACCTGAGCCAGCAGTCGCATTCCCTCGGCGCCACCGCCACCTACACCTTCAAGGTCGCGGAAGTGAGCGCCGACTTCAAGCATTACACCCGCGACATCGGCAAGGCCGAGCGCTTCGGCGGCGAGGTCCGCTCCAACAGCCTGTTCAACAACACGGTCCGCGCCGGCGTTTCCTACCATTACCTCCGCTCCAGCGGCGACTTCGCCATCGTACCGGCGTCCGACGCCTCCGGCTCCTTCCACGAGATCCGCGGCTGGGCGATGCGCGACACCAAGACCTACTTCGCCTCCGGCGACGTGATCGCCTACGTCTTCAAGGAGAAGGTCGACAACAAGGATGCCGCCTGGGAGGGGACCGCTTCGGTCGGTTACCACATCACGCCGCAGCTCGCCGTCTCCGGCGACATCAGCTACGGTCAGAACCCCGACTACAACGACGAGCTCAAGGGGCTGATCCGCGTCACCTACAACTTCACCGCTAAAGGAGGTTCTAAATAATGAACCGGCTCAAGATATTCCCTGTTCTGGCGCTTTTCGGGCTGATCGCCCTTTCCGCCGCCTGCGCCCAGATGAAGGCGCTGCCGAACCTCCCGGCGACCCACCCCGAGGAACTGGCCGAAGGGCCGGTAAGCTGCTCGGAGTGCCATGAGGACCAGCAGAAGGGAACCCTGAAGCCCTATGCGGCCTTCAACCACACCCGGATCTTCATCCAGAACCACCGGTTCTACGCCTCCACGGACAACACGACGCTGTGCGCGACCTGCCACAAGGTCTCCTTCTGTGCGGACTGCCACACCAACAAGACCGTGATAAAGCCGGCCGAGATGCTGAGCGACCGTCCCGACCGGATGGCCCCGCACCGCGGTGACTTCCTGACGATGCACAAGATCGAAGGGAAGCTCGATCCCGAAAGCTGCTACCGCTGCCACGGCCGGGCCAATAACGGGCGTTGCGTCGCCTGCCACCGATAGGAGAGGGATATGCCGAAGATCACGTCCATCATCAAGATTGCTTCTGTCTCCCTGGCGCTCGCCGCACTGTCCGCCTGTGCCAACGGCAATGGTGACGCCGCTCCCGGCGTCGACGCCGAAGGGCATCACCCCTCCGATTGGGTGGTGCAGCACGCCGCCGCCTACAAAGAGGCCAATGGCGGGAGCGCCCAGACCACCAACACCACCTCCTGCTCCCAGTGCCATGGTGCGCTTTTGGACGGTGGCGTCGCCAACGTGAGTTGCTTTACCGCGCAGTGGAACGGCATCTCCTGCCACCCCAACGCCGACAAGAAACTCGGTCATCCCACCGGATGGCTCGACAAGACCAGCGGCAATTTCCACGGCTTCTCCACCTTCAACGGCCAGCCGGTAGCCGGCTCGGCAACGCTGGGGACCGCCTGCGGGCCCTGCCACTCGGTTGCCGGCACCGCCTCCGGCCCGGCCGATGCGCCGTCCTGCCTGACCAGCAGCGACAACTTTCTCCGCTACGGCATGATGTGCCACGTCACGAGCCCCGCGGCTGCCGGTTCTTCCAGCAACTGCGTCTCCTGCCACACCAACAAGAACGCCGGCGGCAGCCTCACCGGCCCCGACGGCGCCACCAACAACATCACCGGCCGCCCCAACCGCCCCGGCGCGCACCTCGTGCACCTGGGCTTCACCGGGGTGACCTGCGCGACCTGCCATTCCGGCTACGGCAGCGGCACGGCCAAGCACGCGACGGCGCCTTCCGACGGCATCGCGTTCCTCAAACTGGCCGGCAACGCTGCGGCCCAAAACGGCAGCTTCGGCTACAGCCAGGGGACCTGCGTCGGCGCCATCTGCCACGGCGGCAAAACCACCCCGGCCTGGACGGCGAGCTACGCCGACATCACCACCGCCTGCACCAGCTGCCACAGCTTCAAAGGAACGGCCGCGGCGCAGTACAACGACTATTTCTCCGGCAACGTACAGTCGGCGAACCTGCACCAGCTCCACCTGGCGCTCCCCAACCCGCTCCCGGGCAAGAACAACGCGGCGATCTTCTGCACCGACTGCCATAATCTGCTCACCACGGTTGCCGGGGTGAACCAGCATTTCGGCACTCTGACCACCCCGGGCTTCGAGGTTTCGGCACGGAGCACGCTCAACGCCGGCGGTGGAGGGGCGATCTCCTCCTACGTCCCGTCGGACGTGACCAACCTGTTCAACTGCACCAACAGCTGCCATGCGACGCTGCTCAGCCAGGATCCCAACAGCCGCGCCGTCAATCCGGCGCCGTGGCCGACCAACTAGCGGTTGGCCCAGCCTGATAGCAAGGAAGTCGTCAGCAGCATTTTGAGGAAACTGATTTGAAGACCGGCATTGCGAGAAACATCCTGCTTTTCACCCTCGGCGCGTTGTTACCGTTGTTCCTCTTCGGTTGCGGCGGGGGGGGAGGTTCCGCAGCCGAAACCGCACCGGCCAACACGATCCTGGTGAAGGTTTCCGGGGTCGCCAACCCCGGGGTGGTGCGACTCACCGTTGCCGGCACTGCGTCCATCTCGGACAACTGCGGGGGGAGCGGCCAGAAGAGCTTCCCCGGGTTGGCCCCCGGCAACTACGTGGTTACCCCCTCCCTGGAGGGGTATGCCTTCACCCCGGCGAGCCGGATCGTCACGGTGACCGGCAGCGCCGGAGCGGTCGCCGACTTCGCCGGCACCAAGTTCGAGGTGGCCGGGGCGGTTCGCGCGGCCAACCTCGCCGGATTAAGCGGCGCGACCGTCACGGCGACCGACGTCGTCGCAGGCTCCGTCGCCGCCACGGCGGTTTGCGACGCCTCCGGGGCCTACACCCTCTCCGGGCTGCAAAACGGGAGGGAGTACCTGCTGACTCCCCACCATCCGCTGGGGGGGATCACCTTCACCCCGGCAAACCGCTCGGTCACCCCGAACGGGGCGGACATCACCGCCGATTTCACCGGCGACGTCGCGGCGTACGGCCTGTCCGGAACGATCCGCACCGATACCGGGGCGGCGGTGAGCGGGGTGATCCTGACCCTGAGCGACCCCCTGGTGAGCGGCTTCATTTACACCGCGGTCAGCGACGCAACCGGCAAATATGCCTTCCCCGGCTTGCCGGAGCGTTACTACCTCCTGACACCGAAGCTTGGCGCGTACTCCTATCCGGGC
Source organism: Geomesophilobacter sediminis (assembly GCF_016458275.1). GTDB lineage: Bacteria > Desulfobacterota > Desulfuromonadia > Geobacterales > Geobacteraceae > Geomesophilobacter > Geomesophilobacter sediminis. The sequence goes on along the minus strand of NZ_JAEMHM010000033.1, from coordinate 29,639 downwards.
TATGCCTGGGGGGACGCCATCCTGATGGACGCAACGGTGACGGGGCACGACATTCAGGTCCCGTCGGGCGGCAACACGGTCAATTTCGGATTGTAGGAGGCCGAAGGCTTCCGGACGAACAGCAGCACCACGGGTGCTCATACCTTCGACGATGACTAAAAATCACAGATATACAGAAGGAGGCGTTGTATGCGGGTTAATTTGAAGAGGTACTGGTTAGGAGCGCTCCTGCTCGCCTCTTTATCGCTGCTCCTTTTCGGGTGCGGCGACTTCGGCAGCTCCCAGAACAATGTCGCCACCAAGACCATCTCCGGTGTGGTATCCAATGCCACCACGGGAATGCCGGCGTCGGGAGTGCAGGTTGAGGCGTTTGCCCTTGGCGCGGACGGGTCCACGACCCCGCTCAGCATCAACCCCGCCAAGGTGACCAGCGGCAGCGACGGCTCCTACTCGCTGCGCATCCCGGCCAACTACCAAGGGGCGGTCCTGGTGCAGGGGACGGCTTCCGTCGCCAAGCGGGCCAAGCAGCTTTTCGCCACGACGGTTGGGGGGAACACCACCATCCTGAGAGCGGTGGTCCCGGCATCCCTGCTTGCCGACGGGCCGCTGCCCCCGGTGATGCTCAGCCTGGCGACCGAGGCGCTCTACCAGTACGTCAACGTGAACAGCATGGCCGGGAACGGCGGCTTCACCGACAGCAACCTGCGTGCCGCGACGCTGATCCTGGAGAACTTCTTCGGGCCGAACTTTTCCACCACGCCTCCTCCCGCCAGTGCCACCGATCTGGCTACTTCCAAGGAGCAGCAGGACCTGCTGGTGACCATTTCCGCGATTGCCACCCTGGACGGTGACCTTCCCGCACTGGTCCTCAAGATGACCGCTCCGCTCGGCACTCTTGCCGGCGACATCAAGAACAGCATCCAGACCGTCACGGTAACGCTGAAGGCACAGGGGAGCCTCCCCGGCGAGTACGTCCCGAGCGCGACCATCATCACCGGCATCTCCAACGCCCAGACGACGGCTCTTCAGGCGGATCCGGCCCTGGTTGCCGACACCACCGCTCCCGCCGCCCCGACCGGCCTGACCGCCCCGACCGCCACCGTCGGCGCCCGCCAGGTCGTGCTGAACTGGAGCGCCGTTGCCGACGCCGATCTTGACGGCTACGTCATCTGCCGCGCCGACCAGTCCAACGTCTTCGTCTCGGTAGGCTCCGTCGCGGCCGATACCACCACCTTCACCGATCTGAACGTCGCCCCGCAGTCGCACTACAGCTACAAGGTGATCGCCTTCGACCGCTCCCGGAACTTCTCCCCCGAGAGCAACATCGTCCAGGTAGTCACCCTGACCTCGCTCGACACCGTGGCGCCGGCCGCTCCGACCAACCTGGTCCGGGTCGCCTTCAGCGCGACCCAGAACAACCTGCAGTGGAAACAGGCGATGAAGACCGCGGCGGACGGAACCCAGATCCCGGCCTCCCGCTACTACGTCTACCGCGACGCCCAGCTGGTCACCCCGGCCGGGGTCACCGGCACCACCTTCGCCGACACCGGGCTGGAGCCGCTCACCCAGTACACCTACTACGTGAAGGCCGCCGATGCCAACGGGAACCTCTCCGGCGCCTCCAACACCCTCACCGTCCGCACCGCAAGCGCCGCCACCGATCCGGCCCCGGCTTTTGTGGCCGGCCTGATCCAGGACCCGAGCGCTCCGGCCACCGCCACCGGGGTCACCCTGAAATGGAACACCGTCACCGGCACCGACGTCACCTACAACGTGTACCAGGACGGCGTCCTGATCGCCTCGGGGCTGCTCCCGGCCGCCAACGCGACCACCATGAGCTTCACCGACGGCAGCGTCTTCCCGAATTCCACCTACAGCTACCAGGTGAGCTACACCTTCACCACCACCTCCGGGGCACGGCTCGAGTCCCAGCTCTCCGACGCTCTGAACGTCACCACCCCGGCCGGTACCGGCGGCGCCACCACGGCCCCGTCCATTCCGACCAACCTGCGGGCCGGCACCCCGACCAGCAACTCGGTGCCGCTGACCTGGACCGCGTCGACCCCGGCCGCCGGCGACAGCTTCGTGATCTACGAGATCTACCGCAAGAACATGGGGAACGGCGACACCCTCAAGATCGCCACCGTGGTCTTCCCGGCGGGCGCAGGCGTGCAGCCGGCGTACGTCGACACCGCGGTCGTCTCGGGTTCGGTCTACGCCTACTGGCTCAAGGCGGTCAGCAGCGGCGGGGTTCGCTCCGCGGCCAGCGACGTCTTCGTCGCCCTGCAGATTCCGGCCTCGACGCCTTTGAACAACAACAAACCGGGCGCACCCACGCTGGCAACTCCCGCCGACAGCGACGTCACCAGCTTCTCGGTCAAACTGACCTGGACCGCGCCGGCCGACACCGACATCGCGGGTTACTTCGTCTTCCGCAACGGGCTGCAGATCGCCCAGGTTACCGGGACCACCTACACCGACACTGCGGTGGTCGGGTCCACCGCCTACCAGTACAGCGTCGCCGCGGTCAACACCTCCGGTCTCGTCTCCGACCCGAGCAACACCGTCAGCGTGACCACCGCGGCGGCCAACGGTTTCTACCTGTTCGGTAAGGTGACCATCAACGGCGACGGACTGGCCGGCATCACGGTGACCGCCACCAGCGCTACCGACCAGAGCACCACCACCGCGGTCACCGACGCCAACGGGAGCTACGTCATCGCCGGTCTGGCCAACAACACGAGCTACACCCTGGTCTGCACCCCGGGGAGCACCGGCACCTACGTCTTCACGCCGGCCTCCAAGACCGTTGCCATCCGCAGCGCCAACGTGAGCGGGCTGGACTTCATCGCGATGATCCCCGGCGTGGTCACCGGCGGAGTAACCTACCCCGATGGCACCATTATCGGCGGGATTACCTATCCCCCGGGTTCGGTGATCGGCGGGGTGACCTACCCGACCGGCGCCACCGTGATCAACGGCGTGGTCTACCCGACCGGAACCGTGATCGGGGGCGTTACCTACCCGAACGGAGTCGTCATCGGCGGGGTGACCTATCCGGCCGGCACCATCGTCGGCGGCATCGCCTTCCCGGTAGGGTTCGTGGTCACCGGGGTCACCTACCCGACCGGTACCATCATCGGCGGTGTCTTCTACGCGACCGGTTCGGTATCCGCTGGAGCGAGCTACGGCAACGGTGTGGTCGTCGGCGGGGTGATCTACCCCTCCGGGACCGTCACCGGCGGCGTGATTTACCCGACCGGCGCCGTCTCTGGCGGGATCACCTACCCGACCGGGACCGTGATTGGGAGCCTGGTCTTCCACCAAAACTTCGCTCAGAACTGAGACTGGAGAAACCTACGATTCCTTGGCAGGTTCAGGAACTCCGGATTTGAGGGGCTTGCGGGCACAAGCGCACTCATTCCAAACACTGATGTTATTTAACATGGAGGTGAAAACGCAGGGCAAAGGACAAGTTTTTGGGTATTGAACGAAAACTGCATTGGGCAGAACGGACCATGGTTCGGAAACCAAAAAAGCAAAGGAGAAAGCAAGATGAGAAACCATCTGAGTAAGCTGCACTACTTGTTGCTTGTCGCATTTTTGCTGGCAATGACGGGCTGCGGCGCACACAACCTGGCCGGTCTTGGCGGTAATGGCGGCACTGGCACCCCCGGCGCAGTCAATGCAAAACTCGTGTGGGGCGGCGATCGCGCCAAAACCACCGCCAAAAGTGTGAAACTCACCGCTCCGAACGGTATCACCTCTGTCCAGGTGACCGTGACCGGTACCGGCATCGACGGCAACCCGGTTCCGGTGGTCCGCGGGACCGTTGACACCGCCACCAACCAGGGGACCATCGCCGGGATCTACCCGGGCAAAGTCACCCTCGCGGTCAAGGCCTTCACCGGCACCGCCGTGACCTACGAAGGTTTCGCCATCGGCGTCACCGTCAACTCGGGGGCTACCACCACCCTGACCTCCCCGATCGTGATGACCTTCCCGACCCCGAAGACCCAGGACAACACCTGCCAGCAGTGCCATGAGACGACCCTCGACATCGGCGGTCAGAACCTCATCGCTGACTACAAGCAGTCCGGTCACTACACCAACACCGCTTTCACCTCCTTTGCCAAGTATTCGACCTCCGGCGTCCTCTACACCGGCTGCGCCGGCTGCCACGGTCCGAATCACAACGATCACAACCCGGCAGTGAGCGGGCGTTGCGCCTCCTGCCACGGCGTGACCACCGGCGACGCGAACCACCAGATCTACCTCCCGCGCGTCGGCGGCGACTGCACCGCTTGCCACTCCACCCACAACTTCGCCCTGGCCAAAGCGGGCTGCGTCGGCTGCCACTCCATTCCGCAGAACGCAGGCGCTGGCTTCGTTCAGGACAACAACGGTGTCCGCGCCGCGGCCACCGAGTTCAGCAAGTGGTCCCACCACGTGACCGGTGTCACCCTTGACAACGCTCACTGCGCCGCCTGCCACCTTGAAGGCACCATCGACTCCTTCGGCAACGTTACCGTCGACGCCTCCAAGCATATGGCCGACAGCAAGACCCACCTGCGTAACGCTCACACCGACGCCGACATGGTCTGGGATCCGGCCACCCCGAACCACACCACCATGGACAACTTCTGCATGAGCTGCCACAGCGCTACCGGCGCAACCTCCCCGGTCAGCCTGCAGATCCAGGCCTACATCAACGGCAACGGCGTCGCTGCCAACGGCAAGACTGCTTCCCCGACCAACCCGTTCGGTGACACCATCTCCAACCGCTACGACAAGATGCAGCGTCCGGCGGTCACCAACGTCGACAACCAGTTCGACACCACCAACAACTCGCACCACGGCGTCAAAGGGGCCCGCTACACCGGCCGTACCCGCGCCGCCGGCGCACGTCAGATCGCAAGCCCCGGCACCTTCGCTGCCAACTCCTCCGCCACCCTCAAAGGCGCCCGCAGCACCATCTACGACGCTGGCAACTTCAACGCTCTCTACGTTCCGCTCGGCACCGACGGCACCGCCGCTACCGGCCTGGGCGACGACTCCACCCTCCACTGCGGCGACTGCCACACCGTCGGCCAGTGGTCCCCGGGCGTGACCACCGACGGCAAAGGCAACCTCAATACCGTCGCGATCGGCGCCCACGGCTCCAACAACGAGTACCTCCTCCGTAACTACATCGGTACCGACGAGAAACACACCCAGAACGCCTTCACCGTCAGCGCCAACAACACCGTCACCTACACCAACCCGAACGGTGCGTTCCTGGTCTGCTACAACTGCCACGCTTACAGCCGCTACGGCTCCATCTACATCGGCACCGGTCTTGACACTGGCAACGGCCAGCAGCCGCACGCCGGCGAATACGACCAGGCCGGTCGCTGCAACGGCATCGGCAACACCCTGCCGTTCGGCGGCTACACCACCGGCAAAGCAACCGACGGTACCCAGTTCGAAGTACGTATCTTCGGCGTTCCGGGCGCAAACTCCCCGGGTGCTACCTACGGCGGTATCGCCGCCGGCAACAACGGCGCTGGCGTCTCCTGGTACGCAGGCGGCGAGCAGGGCACCGACTTCGGCAACATCTTCGGCATCCAGTGCCTCAACTGCCACAACTCCGGTGCTGCCAACTCCTACGGCGGTATCCACGGTTCCGCTAAAGACACCAGCTGGACCAACGCTTCCGGCACCACCTTCACCCCGGCCGCCCTTCTGGCCGCTGCCGGCGTGACCCCGACCACCAAAGGCTACTACATCGACGGCATGGGCAATGCCACCAAGGTAGAGCGCTTCCTCCCGGGTCTGGGCGATGCACAGCACGTTCCGGGTACCCTCGGTGGCTTCACCGGCACGGGCGCTACCGGGTTCTTCAACGGTTCCACCGCTTCCAAAGGGACCTTCACCACCCAGGCGGTCTCCAATGACACCAACTGGGAGCAGAAGCACTGGCAGCAGACTGCCAGCACCCAGTTCAACCTGGCTACCGGTGTCGTTTCCGGTACCCTGACCAGCGCAGGCGGCGGCTGCTACACCCTCGGCACCTCCACCAACATCAAGGTCAACGTCACTGCTGGCCTCAAGGGACCGGCTGTCGATGGCGTTGCCGCTGACACCGTTCCGCTGGTTGACACCTGGGGTGGTTGCGATGACCACACCGCCGCACAGGGCAACGGTAACCACGGCTTCGTCAAGCGCATTGTGCGCCCGGTTACCTACTAGTCCTTCAATAAAACATGGAGAGGGGGCCACCCCTCTCCATGCCCTGATGCTGTTATCGGGCCGGCACGCAAGTGCCGGCCTTTTTCCGATCTTGAAGCAACAGTTGCGGCCCGCCCCTCCGATTCGCCTGCGGACCGTTTCGGCGCATTTCCTGCATGAGGAATGGCCGGGGGTACCACATGTTCAAACTATTCCGCAACCTGCGCCGGATTTCTTACTGCGTCGTCCTCTCGCTCGCGGCGCATCTCCTCGTGGCGTATGCCTTTCGCTTCCTGGGAAGCTACGATTTCGGTGCCGCGGTCAATCCCCCCTGCATCACCGTTTCCCTGGCGGAGGCGCTTCCGGAGGCGAAGGCCCCGGTGGTGGTCGCTCCCAAGGAGGAGGCCGCACCCAAGCAGGAACAGCCCCCCGCGGTAGCGCCGGTTGCCAAGAAGACCGACGCCGAACCGGACGATGACGCCCCGGTTGTCCCCCCGGCACCTGCCCAGCCGGCACCGAAAGTACCGGTCGCTGCCACTGAGCCCCCCCCGATCAAGAAAGTAAAGGAAGAGCCCGCAGCTCCGGCGCCGCGTCCGGCCGTTGCCCAGGCCCCGCCGGCCAATGCGAAGCCGGTTGCGGTACCGACCGCAGTTGCCGGTACCGGCAGCTATTTCTCGGCCCAGTACGAAAAACTTACCTACCAGATAACCAAACTCGGCATTCCTGTGGGCAGTGCCGAACTCGAGTCCAAAAACGAAAACGGGGTCACCTCGGTCGGCTTGCGGATCAAGACCAACCTCGCCTTTTCGGCGATCTTCCCGGTCGATGACGTGATCGAAACCAACCGGATCGACGGCAGGTTCATCAACACCTCGATCCGCCAGCGGGAAGGCTCCTTCCGTGCCGACGAGATGTTCACCATCAACATGCAGAAAAGGACCGTCGCCTGGAACGACCTGGTGCACGGCCGGCGTCAGAAACTCGACGTTCCCACCACCGATGTTGTCGATTCGTTGACCGGAATCTACTACCTGCGCAACCGTCCCCTGGAAGTCGGCAAGAACGAGGTGATGCACGTCTACGACAGCGAGATCTACGCCGAGGTGCCGGTGGAGGTTTTGCGCAAGGAGGAGATCCGCCTCCCCAACCTGGCCAAGGTCGCGACCATCGTGGTCCGGCCGCTGCAGAAGACCGCCGGGATGTTCCGCAGGACCGGCGACATGCTGATCTGGATGACCGACGATCAAAACCGGGTACCGGTAAAGATCGAGACTACCGTCGCCGTCGGGAGGGTGACCGCTGAGCTCCTCTCCTCGGAAACGACCCCCCACGGCAAGCCCGACGACGGAAAAAAGCGTCTGGGGAGCGCCGCTAACGGACCGATCCCCTGGCTGTGAGCGCCGCATTCGGCCGATGCCTGCCTTGCCCCTCCCTTGCCGCCCCCTCCTGACGTTTCCACCGACAAGATCCGGATTGTCTCCTGCCGCGATATCTGCTATTGCTGGTCTTGCGCCGGAATGCGTTTCTGTGTTCCGGCAGCGCCTTCCGCGGGAGGGCATCGATCCGGGTGACGCATGATCAAGTCTTCTTTTTTCATCATTGCCGCCTTTCTCCTCACCCCTGCGGCATACGCCGCGGACCTCGGTGTGCCCAAACTTTCCCCTCCGCTCAGCCAGAGCCGCTTCTTCGATGCGGACCGTTTCCTCACTACCGGTGGGGTGCGGTATTCCGCCGGTGGCGACCTGACCCTGGAGCCGGAGCTGGGAGTGGGTTACCGGGCCCTGGAGCGGGATCTTCCCGGCGCGGTGGCGGAGTCGATCCACAACGTGCATGCCCAGGCCGGGTGGCGCATTTCCCTCCCGGAGACCCTCTACCTCTCCGCAGCCGCCAAGCTCCCCGTTTTCAGTTACGAAAGTACCGGTCACAGCATCGGCCAGGACATCACGTCCCGGCAAAGTTATGACTTCAGCCGCTCGCTGCGGGGCGGTCTCTCCTGGAGCGGAGAAATGGGAATCCATCTTTCGCCGCGCGCCGACCTCACCCTGTATTACGACCAGAGCCCGACCGGCGGGACCCTCCCCCGGATGTACCAGCTGGAGGAGCGGATCGGCACCAGGATCATCTGGCGCTTCAAGTAGTCAATCCGACGCGTAAACCCATTGTGCATTGAAAAGAGGATCTTCCATGCCTTACCTTCTCGCTCTCGACCAGGGAACCACCAGCAGCCGCACCGTCCTCTATGACAGCGACGGGCGCGTTATCGCCAGCGCCCAAAAGGAGTTTCCCCAGTACTACCCGCAGCCGGGGTGGGTGGAGCATGATGCTGAAGAGATCTGGGCCAGCCAGGAGGCGACCCTGCGCGAAGTACTCGGCCGCTGCGGCGTGCCGCTCTCGGAAATTGCGGGGGTGGGCATCTCCAACCAGCGCGAGACGACCATCGTGTGGGAACGGGACACGGGGCGGCCGCTTTCCCGCGCCATCGTATGGCAGGACCGAAGGACCGCCGAGCGGACCGAGGCGATGAAGGGGGCGGGGGAGGAGCGGGGGATCCGCGAGAAGACCGGGCTTTTGCTCGATCCCTATTTTTCGGCGACCAAGCTGGCCTGGCTCCTGGAGTCGGTGGACGGTCTGCGGGAGCGCGGCGCGCGGGGCGAGGTCTGCTTCGGCACCGTGGACAGCTGGCTCATCTACCGGCTCAGCGGCGGGAGGGTGCACGTCACCGATGTTTCCAACGCGAGCCGGACCCTGCTTTTCAACATCCACACCCTGCAGTGGGACCCGGAACTGCTGGCGCGCTTCGGCATTCCCGCCGCGATGCTCCCCGAGGTGCTCCCGTGTGCGGCGTCCTTTGCCCGGTGTGCCCTGCCGGGGCTCGAGGGGCTTGTCGTCACCGGCGTGGCGGGGGACCAGCAGGCGGCACTCTTCGGACAGGGATGCTTCGCGGCGGGGATGGCCAAGGCGACCTACGGGACCGGGGCCTTCATCGTGATGAACAGCGGCAAAGAGCCGGTTTTGGGGGAGGGGGTGCTGACCACCATCGGCTGGCAGCTGGGAAACGAGGTCTGTTATGCGCTGGAGGGGTCGGTGTTCATCGCCGGGGCGGCGTTGCAATGGCTGAGGGACGGATTGGGGATCCTGGCGAGTTCCGCCGAGGCGGAGGCGCTGGCCCGTTCGGTGCCGGACAACGGCGGGGTGTACTTCGTCCCGGCGCTCACCGGGCTGGGGACCCCCTACTGGGACCCCTTCGCCCGCGGCGTCATCGCCGGGCTGACCCGGGGGAGCGGCAGGGGGCACCTGGTCCGGGCCGCCCTGGAGGCGATCGCCTACCAGACCTGCGACGCCATCGAGGCCATGGAGCGGGCCGGAAACATCCCGGTCCAGGCGCTGCGGGTGGACGGAGGGGCGGCCGCGAACGACCTTCTCTTGCAGTTCCAGGCGGATCTCCTCGGGGTCCCGGTGCTCCGCCCGGCGCTGACCGAAACCACCTCGCTGGGAGCCGCCCTGCTGGCGGGTATCGGAGCCGGCGTCTTCGACCTGGCTGAGCTCAGGAGCCGCTCGACGCCGGAGCGGCGCTTCGAGCCGACCGGGGATCCGTCGCGCCGCGACCAGCTCCGGGCCGGGTGGCGCCGGGCCGTCTCCCTCGCCCTGGGATGGGAGAAACCGAGCTAACCCCGGGGCCGGTCCAGCACCTCCCGGATTTTGTAGAGCAGCTCGTTGGGGGCGAGCGGCTTGTTCATGATCACCAGCCCGTCCCCGATCAGCCCGTTTTTCTGCACGATGTCGGCGGTATACCCGCTCATGAAGATCGCCTTCACCCCGGGCCGCAGGGCTCGGATCTCCTCGTAGGTTTCCTTCCCGTTTTTCTTGGGCATGATCACGTCCAGCAGAAGGAGGTCGGTTTCCGGAGCTTCCCGGAACTTCGCCACCGCCTCTTCCCCGTCTACCGCCTCGATCACTCTATATCCCGCATCCTGCAGCACATTTCCCACCAATCCCCGGACGCTTTGATCGTCCTCGATCAAGAGCACCGTTTCGTGTCCCGCGGTCATCGGCTCCGGGACGACCAGCGGCGGCTGCGCCGCATCAGCGGTCAACGGGAGGTAGATGTTCATGGTGGTCCCTTTGCCCGCCTCGCTGTAGACGTTGATGTGGCCGCGGTGCTGGCGCACGATGCCGTAGACGATGGACAACCCCAGCCCGGTGCCGTGCCCCGTTTCCTTGGTGGTGAAAAAAGGCTCGAAGATCTTTTCCCGGGTCGCCTCGTCCATCCCGGCGCCGGTGTCGGCAACGGTGATGACCGCGTAGTCGCCTGGGGGTCCGAAGCCGTGCAGCTTGACGAAGTCGGCATCAATGGTCAGCGGGTGCAGGTCGATCACCAGACAGCCGTTTCCGGACATGGCGTCCCGGGCGTTGGCAGCGAGGTTCATCAGCACCTGCTCGATCTGGCCGCGGTCCGCCAGGACGGTGAGGGGGTGGTCTGCGTACCTGGTGACGAGCTCTATCTTTTCCCCGATCAGCCGTTTGAGGAACCGGTTGAAATTGCGGAGCTCCTGGTTGAGCTCGATCGGCTTGGGGTCGATGGTGGTCTTGCGGCTGTAGGCGAGGAGGCTCGCGGTGAGCGAGGCGGCCCGATCCGACGCGGCGATGATCTGGTCCACGGGATGCTGGAGCGGGTCGTCCTTTTTGAGGCTGCGGGCGATGACGTTGCTGTAGCCGATGATGACGGTCAGGATGTTGTTGAAATCGTGGGCAACACCGCCGGCCAGCGTCCCCAGCGCTTCCATCTTCTGGGCGTGGCGCAGCTGCTGTTCGAGTTGGGTCTGCTCGGTCACGTCCCGGAAGCAGATCACGCGCCCCGCGATGCGGCCGCCGACCACATGGGGCAGCGAGACCCTTTCGAAGACCCGGTGGTCCTTGAAATGGAGGATATCCTGGCTTTCCCGTTCCGGCTCCCGGTAAAGCCGCGTGGTCAGTTCCATGAAAGCGCGCGGGTCTTTGAGCTGGTCGAGCACGTGTTCCCGCATCACCTCATCGTCGTGCGTGCTGAGCACCGACTCGGGAATGCGCCACATCTCCGCAAAGCGGCGGTTGTAGATCACCGTCTTTCCCACCAGGTCCCGCACCAGGATCCCCTCGGCGGTCGATTCCAGGGTGGTGCTCAAAAGCGACAGCGCGCGGCGCAGCTCCTCTTCGCCTTTGCGGCGCAGCGTGATGTCCCTGATGATCGCCAGCCGCATCGGTTCCTTGCCCAGCCGCAGATCGCTCACCGACAGCTCAAGCTCGATGGTACTCCCGTCTTTGCGCACTCCGGTGCACTCCCAGGCCGCCCCGGTGGAGCCGTCCCCGTGCAGCAGCGCCTCCTCCATCTTGTGCCGGCACTCGGTCGCGGCCAGTGAAGAGATGGGACGTCCGGCTACCTCGGAGGCGGCGTAGCCGAAGAGGTTTTCCGCGGCGCGGTTGAAGGAGTCGATCATTCCGTCCGCGGTGAAGATCACCACCCCGTCGATCACGTGCAGCAGGACGTTTTCGGACAGCGACTTCTGGAGTTCGGCGGAGCGCCGGTACGGCCTGAAGATGTAGAAGTAAAGCAGTGGAAGGAACAGTACGGTCAGCGATGCCGCATCGGCCAAGTTGGCCAGCACCTCGTTATGGGTCGGCACGAGGTAGGGGAGGGCGAACATCAGCATGATTTCGAGGGAAAACAGCGCCCCCAAAAGTATGCCCATGGTACGCAACGGCGATGGGGGCTGATGGGAAATTCCGGCTCGGTGCATCTTGTTACTCCTTCCTCGCCGGCGCAGTCATGGCGGGAGGGGAAACCGGTGCCGACTGCGGCAGGACCGCAGCACGCCCGGGAAAACGGTTGGTTCACGTCAGGGAGACGAAGGTCGTCGGACTCCAGCTGCAGGCATCGGGAAACATCGAGGCGCCCCGCGGGGCGAAGAGAGGAGCTGCTCTCAAACCATCAGCTAACCTATCGGCTTTCGTATACAAAACTTGAGTCCCAAGAGAGACGGCGCACGGATATTTTTTCTCGCCCAATCCGGATTTTTTGGCTTGACGGAGCCTCGATTAAAATGATATTGAAATCTGCATTCAAAAAGACCGCATTCCTCATCCCCTGACACAAGCCGATTCCCGCAGGTTCCGTGCGCGTTCCACCACCCTTTCATCCAGGCATGCCGCGCAGAGGTATCTTAGTATCAAATTGATGAAAATGAAAATCAAATTTGACGACACGGCCGCAGCGGTCGCGCCGCAAATGACGCAGTCACCAAAACAGGAGGAATGTAATGAAGATGTTGTCCGTCGCAGTGATGATACTCGCGCTTCTCGCCCTGGTACCCCCCTTGACCGCATACGCCGGTCGTTTCGCCATCCCGGAAAAGGTGGAAATCGGCAACGCGGCGTGCGGGGAACTGGCGCGGTTGGGGGCCAAGTACCAGATCGATGGGATCTTTTCGCCGGAGTTTCGCGAGGGGAAGGTTTGCTACAGCCGGGTCGAGCTGGCCGCGGCCGTGGTGCTGCTCACCGAGAAAATGGCCGACAAGGTGGTGAAGGAGGGGCCGGGCTCGGTGGATCATGCCGATCTGGTCCTGGTAGATGAACTTCAGGAGGAACTGCGTGCGGAAATGCTCTTGGCGCGGACCCGCACCTTCCAGCAGCGTAACGAGGATCTGGGGACCAAACTGCACGCCCTGAGCAAGAACATCTCCATGAGCGGCGGGCTGGTCGGGGTACTGCAGGGTTCCCTGGGCAACCGTCCCACCGACCATGTCGACGCCGTCGGGCGCGGCGACCTCGTCTTCAACTTCTCGGTCGGCGAGAAAACCATCGCGGTGATCGACGTCGAGTCGACCGGAGGCGATGGGCTGGACCGCCACATCGGCAACTTTTCCAAACTGGACAACGTGGCCGGCAGCACCGGAGACCGGGTCCGCTTCCGGCAGGCGTGGGTGGAGCACACCGCCGTCAACGACCGCATCACGCTTACCGCTGGGAAGATCGACCTCACCAGCTACTTTGACGCGAACGCCGTCGCCAACGACGAAAACAGCCAGTTCCTGGCCGGCGCGTTCACCAATTCTCCGGTCCTAGGTGTTCCCGATATCGGGCCGGGGGCGCGGCTGCAGGCGCGCCTCGCGGAGTCGCTCACCTTCGGGATCGGCTACGGTGCGGGAGATGCTTCGGGCTCGGACGTCATCGACCACGGCTATGGGATTGCGGAGTTGGACTACAAGGTAAAGCTCGGGGAACTGGAGGGTAACTACCGGATCTACGGCAGCATCGACGGCGCGCGTGCCGACGGTGAAAACAAGCTGCTGGAGCGAAACGCCGTTGGTGGTGGGGTGAGCTTCGACCAGCAGGTGAGCGGGCCGGTGGCCCTGTTTTTCCGCTACGGGGTGCGCGAGCGTAACGCCTATGCCACCCGCGGCGCCTGGAGTGCCGGTGGGCAGTACACCGGGCTGATCCCGGGACGCAAGGACGACGTGCTCGCCGTGGCTTACGGGCAGATCCTCCCCGGTGTGACCGCCTCCCAGGAGAAGCTCGCCGAGCTTTATTACAAGGTGAAGCTGAGCGAACAGATCTCCATCACCCCGGTGGCACAGTACCTGATCAACCCGGAGGGGGACCGGAGCCGGCCGGACGTGAAGACGCTCGGGGTGCGGACCCAGGTGACCTTCTAGCTTTAGCAGCGGCATTGACGCCGTTTCATCTTTGTGCGAAGGTGGCCGGGAGGGAAATGTTGTTATCCCTCCCGGTCATTCTTATGAAGGTAGGTCGCGTTGGGGAACGAAACGCGACGCTCACAAGGGAATGGTGGCTGGTCGGGCGGGATCGGGAACCCCAGTAATTACCGCCTTCGGCGGTTCGCGCCTGGAAAGGCGCTCCCACAGGGTAAGCACCTGGGCAGACCTCTAGGCAGGTCACCGGGTAGGTCACTTAACTGGCTGATGGGACGGGCGGCAGGCATGCAACGGCAAGAACTCCTGGAAAAAATGAAGACGGGTGAGACCTTCGACCTCTTGGTGATCGGCGGCGGGGCGACCGGCTGCGGCGCGGCGCTCGATGCCGCCAGCCGCGGCTTGCGTGTAGCCTTGGTCGAGAAGGGGGATTTTGCCTCCGGCACCAGCAGCCGAAGCACCAAGCTCGTCCACGGCGGGGTTCGCTACCTGGAAGCGGCAGTGCTGCATCTGGACGGGGTCCAGTTCAACCTGGTACGGGACGCACTCCACGAACGGGGCATCCTGCTGCGCATCGCTCCGCACCTTTGCCACCCTCTCCCCCTGGTCACCCCCATCTACCGGCTCGCCGAGGTCCCCTATCTCCTTTCCGGGCTCAAGCTCTACGATCTGTTGGCGGGAGCGGCGGGGCTCGGGGCGAGCCGACTGCTGGGGCACGACGAGGCGGTCCGGAGTTTCCCGATGATCCGCAAGGAGGGGCTCCGCGCCGGAGTCCTCTACTTCGACGGCCAGTTTGACGACGCCCGGATGAACGTCGCCCTCGCTCTCACCGCCTTGGCGGAAGGGGCGGCGGTCGCCAACTACGTCGAGGTGGTCGGTCTTTACCGGGAACAGGGGCGGGTGGCCGGGGCCACGGTGCGGGACCGGATCGGCGGGGGGACCTGGGACATCCGCGCCCGCGTGGTGGTGAATGCGACCGGTCCGTTTGCCGACCAGGTCCGCGCTCTCGACGATCCGGCTGCCGAGCCGATCCTCTCGGTCAGTTCCGGTGCCCACATCGTCTTAAACCGGCGCTTTGCCCCGCCGGAGGCCGGCATCATGATTCCGCGCACCGACGACGGACGGCTCCTGTTCGTCCTCCCCTGGCACGGGCGCTGCCTGGTCGGGACCACGGACGCCCCGGCGCAGGTGACCGACCATCCGGCGGTGGGGCCGGAGGAGATCGAGTACCTGCTGCGCCATCTGCGTCGCTATTTTTCGTTGGAGGTGGAGCCCACGGACATTGCGGCCAGTTGGGCCGGGCTGCGCCCCCTGGTCGGGGACCCGGATCGCAGCGATACCGCAAAACTCGCCCGGGACCACGCGATAAACATCGCCTCTTCCGGGCTGATCACCATCTCCGGCGGAAAGTGGACCACCTACCGGAAGATGGCGCAGGACACCGTTGATCGGGCGATACAGGAGGGGGGGCTGGCTGCCGCGCCGTGCCGGACCGAGACGCTGCCGCTGCATGGCGCCGCCGAATTCGTCCCGGGTGAGGAGCCGTCCTTGGCGCAGCGGTACGGGTTGGCGGCGGAGGTGGCCACTCACCTGCAGCAAAGCTACGGCGACCGCGCCGTGCAAGTGGTCGAAATCTGTGCCGGTAACCTCGGCGACCGCCTGGTATCGGACTATCCCTACCTGAAGGGGGAGATTGTATACGCGGCGCGGCACGAGCTGGCCGTTCGCGCCGTGGATTTTCTCGCCCGGCGGATCCCGTTGGCCCTGCTGGACCGAAAAGCCGCGCAGGCTGCGGCACCGGTGGTGCTGGAACTGATGGCGGGAGAACTTGGTTGGGACTTGGCCCGGCAGGAAGAGGAACGCGAGGAAGTACAGGCCCGGCTGGTGGGGATGCTCTGATTCCATCTGTACCGGTGGGGTTGGCGGGCCCGTTTCTCAGACCCGTATCGCGCAAGATATGGGACTCCCACCGGGAAGGGTAGGGTTTCACCTGAGCTTTCCGGGTGCCGTTGGGGATCACCCCTGAGGCCCACGCGGCACCCCTGGTTTATCCGGGCTCATCCTGAAAAAAACTGTTGAGCCGACGCTGCAATTGGATAGAAAGGTCGTTTCCGTTTCCCCGCCCCTCACGGTGCCCTCGCAAGCCGCGCGCCGTGCGCGACTCTTCCAAGAGCGGGGAGTGGGCGATTTTCTTAAAAGAACCTCTTTTCCGCAGGACGCTAACCCCCTCCCTCGTGTCATAGCTTTTCCAGACTGTCCCTCCATGCTAAAAGATCTCGATCCTTGCTTTTTCCCGAAGCGCGTTCACGTAACGCAGGTACGCCTCAAGCAACTTCTGGTCGCGGAGACGGTTGGCCACGTTCGCCGAGACTGACCCGAAATCCCGCCGGGGTCCTTTCCGCGTCTCGACGAGCCTTACGATCTGAAAGCCGGTCCGGTGGTTCCCCAGGATGCTGGTGGTCTGCCCCGGGCAGAGCCGGTAGATGGCAGCCGCAAAATCAATGGGAATCTCTTCCCAGCGTAAAAAGCCGAGGTCCCAGGGACTCTTGCCGTGTTGCGGGCCGTCGGCGCCATACTCAAGGGCTACCGACGAAAAATTCGCTCCCTTCTTGATCCTTCCCAAGGCCTGGGCCGCCTTTTCCTTTTTGTCGAACTTCAGCAGTTCCAGGTGCAGCTCCGTTTCGATTTCCTTCCGGTGACTGTCGTAGAAAGTGCGCACCTCGCTCGGCAGAACGCTGATCTGGGCGGCAATCTGGGTGTTGAAAACCCGCTTGGCCAGCTCACGCCTGCGGTCCTCGGGAGCCATCTGGTCCAGCATGTTCTTTTTCACGCTGTAGCTGTTGTCCGCGTCCAGCCCCAGCTGCACCGCCTTCTGGCTGAGGAGCTCTTCGTTGATGATGTCGTCGATGGTCTTCGCCCCGTACTGCTCCGGTGGCTTTAGGTGCGGATCGTCGGGACGAAACGACACGTCGGTCCGGGTCAGGTCGATGCCGTTGACCCGAGCGAGGACTTCTGCGTCGTGCGGCTTGTTGTTGCATCCGGAGCCGACCACGAGCAGGGCCGCGGCGAAGACGGATATGAGGGTACGCATCCGGAAATCCTCCTTGCATTGAAAGATCCTGTGGGAGCGGCTCCCGCCGAACTAATGTCCTACCTAACGTTGGGTAATCTGGATTGGGAAAAAATAATCATGCAAGATGTAGCAGTTGACCTTCCCCATGGCAAGGGATCCGCCCGTTTTTCGCAGGCCGCAGGTGGGTATTGCGGGAAGATGCCAACAAAGCGCGGGGCTGAGAAGGCTCCCAGGACCGGATACACCTTCGGCAGATCGTCTTGAGGGCGGGGCCGAGCGGGGGCGGTAGCCCTGGTCAGAGTTGCTGGCAGGATAACGGCCGATCTGGATTTTCCAGTCCCCTTCGCCTCCCAAATCCCTTTCCCCCCACCATTTCCCCAACGAAGACGCACCGGCCACCAAATTTTCTACCTCGAAAATAGGCCCGGCATCTTGCCATTTTTTTAAAGGATGCTAAAAAAACAACTTCCTTGAAAATTAAACTTAATTAATTTGGTGGCTGGTTTCCGCAGGGATTGTAGCGAACCGTTGGGGTACCGCGCTCTTCCGGAGCCGAACCAGGTTCACTTGGTGGTGCAGAGGGGGATGCGCACTCTTTCGCAGTTGATGCTCGGGGACGTCAACATCAGAAGAAAAAGGGGGTAATTCATGCAAAAGCACCGTGTCTTCATCCGTTTTATCCAGTTGTGTTGCGCGGCACTTTCAGCCCTGCTCCTTCTAGTCGGCTGCGAGGGGGACAAGGGGGACCGAGGCGCTGCCGGCATCAGCACCGGGGTTCTCGCCGGGACGGTGACCAACAGTCTCACCAACACGCCGGTTGCCGGTGCGACGATCTCGCTCAGTCCGACCATTGAAGGGGTCGGCACGATCAGTACCGACAGCACCGGCCACTACTCGGCCTCTCTTCCGCTCACGGTCTACAGCGTCACCGTTTCCGCGGCCAACTACACCAGCCAGACCTTCACCGCCGCGGTGACCGCCGGCCAAACCACGACGCACGACGTAAGTCTCGTCCCGGTCAGCAATGCCACCGTGAGTGTCGCCCCCGTCAACAATGCGGCGCCAGGGCAGATCGTTCAACTGACCGCACTTCCGGCGATCTTCAATCACACTACCAGCACCACCACCTTCCACTTCGTGCAAACCTCAGGTCCGCCGGTAACCTTCACCAACGTGAGCACCGCGGCCCCGACCGTCACCCTCCCCAACCGGACCGCGTTCAAGCAGGCGCTGGCCGCTTTCGAGGCTCCGCGCAAGAGCGTCGACCCGAACACCGGATTCGCGCTCTTCTCCTCGCTGAACCGCACCCAGGTGCTGGGACTCACCAACCAGGCGGTGAGCCACGGGCTGTCGGTCGGTGTCACCGTGACCATGACCACGAGTCACGGCGACGTCGTTACGGCACCGACTACCATCAACCTCAAGTCGTTCTTCGTGCCGCAGACCAGTACCCGAAACGTTCCGATCGGCCAGCCGGTCCTCCTCCAAGGCAAGAAGTACACCACCAACCAGTTCAGCTCCACCGCCAATCCGGCTCTGCAGACAAGCTGGAATTGGACCCTTACCTACACGGCACCCCCGGGTGGCGGGACCTCGGCTGCGGTTCTCAACGATCCCACGACCAGATATCCCGACTTCACCCCCGACGTCGTCGGGACCTACACGGTAACCGAGACCGTTTCGGGGCAGACCCTCACGATCTATGCCGGCACTTGGCAGGGGGCGATCACCGGCCTCGATCCCAACGGCGATCCGACCGCCGATCCGAACGCCGCCGGTGCCAATGCGGGAATCACCGGCTGCCCGTGCCACTATCAGTCCGGTGAGTCGCAGCGCGGCAAGTTCACCAACGCCTGGAATCATTCCGGCCATGCCCACATCGTCTCCGGGCTGACCGCCAACCTCCCCGGCGGACCGACACTGCAGAATCTCACCGACCCGAACGGGCATTGGACCCCGATCGGGTGCGGTCCCTGTCATACCGTAGGATTCCAGCAGTATTCCACCGCGATCAAGGCCAATGGCTTCCTCCAAGTCGGGCGGGCGGAAGGGTTCATCCTGCCCAACGGCAACGCTGCCGTCCCCAAGGGGCCCAACGCCTGGACGACCACGGTCCGCACCTATCCGCGCACCGCGTCCTTGATGCAGATTCAGTGCGAAAACTGTCACGGGCCCAACAACTCCCCGGGCCATACCACTACCGGCAACCCCACCGGCACGCCGTCGACCAACCCGGCGCCGGCCACCAACAACGACTTCTTCGCGCGGGTGAGCTGGTCCTCCGACGTCTGCGGCGTCTGCCACGGCGAACCGACCCGGCACGGCAAGTGGCAGCAGTGGCGCGAAAGCGGCCACGGCGACTTCGAGACCGCCATGTTCGAAGGGATCACCGGTTCCAATGCAACCAGCCTCGGGAGCATCAACCCCAGCTGCGGCGGCTGCCATACCGGGCAGGCGTTCGGCAGGTTTAACCGTCAGCTCCAAGGGGGGAATGCCAGCCGGACCTTGACCTCGACCAATCTCAACGATCCGGTGCTTACCGCGGTCAATCTGGACACGGTACAACCACAGGTCTGCGTTACCTGCCACGGACCGCACAACCCGGGCACCAAGTCCGGGCTGACAGGAAGCATCGTCGGCCTGGCCGGGTACGACCCGACCTACGGGACGACCTGGGTCGGCACCACGCCGCTGCTTCCGGCGGGCTTCCAGGCCTCCGGCGTCGGCAAGGGCGCGCTCTGCATCGTCTGCCACAACAGCCGCAACGGCGAACCGGTCGCGGGAGCCGGCAACCCGCAGCTGCACGAGACGGGGAACCCCGTTTTTGACCAACTCAGTACCAATCTGTCCACCCTCAAGATCAGGCCGTCCAGCTACCAGACGCCGCACGACGCCGCCCAAGGCGACGTGCTGATGGGACGCAACGCTTATTTCGTCCAGGGGGTCCGCTCTTCGCACTCTCTGATAGCCGACACCTGTGTGAACTGCCACATGGAGCTGATGCCCGCCCCCAACGATCTCGACCCGGCGCGGCTCGGCACCAACCACTTCTTTGCCGTCAACCTGGACACCGCTAACATCTGCGCCAACTGCCACCAGTTCTCCGGCGGCCAGATCCAGGATGCCTTCCAAGCCCAGTTGAACGCGCTGGTTACCGCAATCGCCAGCAAGATCTACTTCATCAAGACGGCAAGCCTCACCGGGACCGGGCACATGCCGTCGCAGGACGCGGCGACCGTCACCGTGGCGCTGACCTTCTCCCCGACCGTCACCGTGACCGGCTCCAGCAACGGAGCTGCCAACACCTCTGGCGCGGTCTCGATCGCGACCTACCTCAGGGGGGTGACCTACAAGGGGACGACGTATACCAACGGCGTGATAGGGCTGCTTTACGAGGCGATCTGGAACGCCGCCCTGTTGACCAATGACTCGAGTATGGGGGTCCACAATCCGCGCTTCGAGAACGACGTGGCCCAGGAGACCTTCATCCGGGTCAGCACCTTCTAGCACAGCTACTGCGATTACGGGAGCGGGAGCCGGAGGAGTAATGACTCCTCCGGCTTTCTCCCCGCTGTTATTCCCAAAGGAGGGAGACATGTCAGAAAGAAGAAAACGCACCGCCGTAACTGCCGTCGTAGCTTTCCTGGCCTTGATCTGCCTTGCCGGATGCAACAAGCCCGGCGGGGCGGACCGGGTGCTGGCCCAGGTGAACGACATCGCCATCACCCAAAAGGACTTGGAGACCGGGGAGTTGGTACCGGGCCACATCAAGATGGAAAAGAAGAAGGACCTGGACTACGTGATCACCGAGGAGCTCTTCTACCAGGAGGGAAAGAGGATCGGGCTCGATCATGATCCTTCTTACCGGAAGCAACTGGCCCGCCTCGAAGCCAGTGGTCACGGCACCCTGAAGGACTCGCTGGAACACCGACAGAACCTCGCCCGGCAGATGCGCTCCGAAATGGCTCGTCGGGTCTTCGACACGCAGATCGCGGCCAAAGTTGAGGTCCGGATGCCGGAGGCCCGTGAATATTTCGACCGCAATCGGGAGAAGATCCGGACGGAGCTCCATCTGGGACTGATCCGCTACGGCGAAAAGGAACAGGCTGCCGCGGCCGTGAAAAAGCTGGCCGCGGGCGCCTCATTCGAGGATCTGGCCCGTGCCCAAGCCAAGGGAAAGGGAGGGGCTGAGAGTCGTTCCTGGGACCTGGGGTACGTCCGGTGGCGCGACCTCCCCATCGATTTCGTAGCGCCGCTTTACCGGCTCAAACCGGGGGAAGTGTCCGGCATTTTGGGAAACAACGTAGCCGGGTTCCAGTTGGTGAAGCTCTACGAAGCGCGGAAAAGCACGGAAAAGACGGAGTTTGAGGCGATATCCGGGGTCATCATGAATGGGCTGAGGGATCTGAAGCTCGTGGAGGCCCATCAGAAGTACGTCGAGCAGCTGAGGAGGGGGGCGAAAATTGTGACGTTCTAGAAAGGAGGGACGTTTTGAGAACCCATGCCATTAGCAGATCGGGAAATCCGTTATCCGTCCGGGTGAGAAGGGGGTGCGGTGCCGTCGCGGCAGCGCTGATTCTGTTCGCAGGTCCCGGCGCGTCAGACGCTGCCGTGATTTCCGCCAGTTCGGACACCATCTTTCGCCTCAGGGAAACCAGAGACCGCGACCTGTACCCGCTCTACGAGTACCTTCATCTCTCAACGGTTCAACAGGTCACCGGCGGGGTCGTCTCGTTCAACATGGGTGGGTGGGGGCGCGTCGACCTCGCCGACCGAACGACCGAAGACCACACCAACGGCGACCTCCAGTACGGCTATCTGAGCTACCGCGGGGACCGAAACAACCTGGTCGCCAACCTGGGGCGGGTCTGGGTCACCGAGGGGGTAGCGAGCGAGCGGATCGACGGCGCCTATTGGCGCAGTGATCTCGCCGCCGGCTTCATGGCCTCGGCCTTTGCCGGGCGCCCCGTCGTAACCGAACCCAACGCCTTGGCTGGAGGCGACGTCATCTACGGCGGGAGGATCGCCCACAGCCTCCCCGGCCTGTACACCATCGGGGTGAGCGCCGTCAAGACCAGCCAGGTCGACGACGGCGCCGATGTCCTGGAGAGGGAGGGGATCGACGTCTGGCTCCATCCGGTCAAGCAGGTGGATATCACCGGGATTTCCTCCTACAGCTCCAGGACCTCCGGGTGGATGGAAAACACCTATCACCTCTCGCTGGCTCCGTTGCACGACTTCAGGGTCAGTGCCGACCTCTCCGCGATCAACTACCGCCATTACCTGGACGGGGTGACGACGCCGGCGTTGAGTGTCAATAACGCCCTCAATTTCGGTGCCGGAACCAGCGCCGCCGGCGCCAACAACGGGATTCTCAACCCCAACGAGGAACTATTCATGCTCGGCGCAAGCGTAGGTTACACGCTGAGAAAGAACCTCGATCTGGTCGCCGACTACCGCCATTTCGACTATAAGGTGCAGGGGGACGCGCACTATTTCGGCGCCAACCTGACCTACACCCCCGGCACCTACTCCGCCGGACTGCAGATTCACCGTATGGACGGCGGGGCGGAACGACTCAGTTACGACGAATTCCGCATCTGGGCCTCACGGAGGTGGGGGAAAGTCGACGTGACCGTGGATCTCTTCGACGTCCTCTACGACCATGACATCAACGACGTGAGCAACAGCTTCTCCATCTCCGGTGCCGTCGGATACCAGTTCTCTCCGCGGCTGCGGGCAACCGCCGATGTCGAATATATGCGCGGCCCCGATTACGAAAACCAGCTGCAGGGACTGATCAAACTGACCTATGCATTCGATGTGAAAGCAGGTACGGAAGGGAGGGCAAAGTGAAAAACATCTGTCTAGGACTGCTGGTTACCGTGCTCCTGTCGATGCTGTACGCATGCGCCCACACCCAAAGCCTGGCTCGGGTGCACCCCGAGGAGGTGAAGGGTCTCGTCGATTGCGGCGAGTGCCATACCGACCGCTGGGCGCTTTGGAACCACCGCGCCGCCGATTTCTACAACAAGCACCGTTTCTTCGCTGACGAGCAATCCAAGGCCTGTAACGTCTGCCATCAGGAAGCTTTCTGTGCCGATTGTCATGCGCACAAGGAGGAGATCAAGCCCAGCGACAAGTATAAGGACGAGCCGGAAAGGAACCTCCCGCACCGTGGCGACTACATCAATCAGCACAAAATCGACGGGAGGATCAATCCTGCCTACTGCGTGAAATGCCACGGACGACAAAACAACGAGAGGTGCCGATCATGTCACAGATAAATAAAACGTCTCCGGCGTGGGCTCTGGTGGCACTCATGTTCGGTTGCATCCTTTCCTTGGGTGGGTGTGGAGATGCCAGCTCGCAGTCGGACCTGGACCCTGAGTCCGGGGCGCACCCGGCCGGGTGGCTGCCGGCAGGACACGTGTCCCCGGCCCTGTCGCACATCAACACCTGCCAGCCATGTCACGGGGACGATTTTTCCGGTGGAATCTCGAAGGTGGCGTGCACTCAGTGCCACCTCGGCGACCAGATTCACGTCCACCCGCTTGACTGGGACAACCTCGTGTACGCCCGGCATGCCACCTACGTCAACCAGCATGGCGCCGCAGCCTGTGCCAATGCCTTCTGCCACGGTACGAATCTGCAAGGGGTTGCCGCGAGCGGACCTTCCTGCACCAGTTGTCACATCGGCGGGGCGTTCCACGTCCATCCCTGGACCAGCACCGCCCAGGACCTGGCGGCAACCCCACCCCTCCACGCTCAGTTCGTGCTAACCCACGGCAACACCCAGACCTGCCGCAACGTCGTCTGTCACGGCGCGCAACTGCAAGGCGTTTTGTTAAGTGGTCCCCCTTGCAGCGCCTGCCACTTCGGAACCGTCTTCCCCTGACCTCGCCTGAAAGCCCCCCTCGCTGCCACAGGAGGGGGGCTCTTCCCCGCGCTCTTCCCCGCCCCCCCGTTTCACCAACGATCCTTCCCGTAGCTCGCGTAATTTATACCTGGTACCACGCTCACCGACGGCTCGGCAGAAAGCTATCACGAATAAATCGCTTGAGAATTGCCGGCTTAGTAGCGTAGTCTTTTACTGTAAGATATTGATTTTATATGCAGTTTGTTGGGGGTGAAGGGGCTCTTCGAGGTAAAGGGTATGGGAATTACCGTAATATTTGCCAACGGTGATGAGGCCGTCGTTCCGTCGTACGTGCTTGATTACCTGATCAAGGAAAACAAGATCACCGCCTTCCGTCGCACCGACGGCTGGGTGCGCATCGGGGAGGACCCGATCCGCAGGAGCCAGAAGCCGTTGCAGCATCCCGGCGCCAGGTGGAACGATTTTCTCTACAAGCGTTCCTGATTCAAACACGGTCCTGGGGGGCCGGCAGCGTCCCCCGGGGGCCGGCCACCGGTTTCAACACCGGACACCGGGCAATCGCCGCCCGCTGCTGCGGCGGCTTGGGGCCGGGAAGGACCCGCTCCATCAGAAAACCCACCTCTTCGGCAAACTTCAGCGCGTCCCGCAACAGCTTGGTGCAGGAGGCGTCGTCGGTCCCCTGGTGCTCGGGGCCATAGACCCAGGTCTTGCCGCTGTGAATGCCGCAAAGAGCGGCGAAGACCTGAACCGTTCCCTGCCGTTTCACGCAGCAGACGTACCCCTGGCAGCTCTCCTGTTCCTTCCCCTCCGCCGACAGATAGGCAAAGTTGACCGAGTGGTGCAACTCCAGGACGTCGTCGACGGCCTCGTACTCGATGGCCGGAACTCCCTTTTGCAACAGGAACAGGGCCGGCTCCTCCGCTTCATCCCCCACCTTGGCGAAGAACTCGTCGGCGGCCGTGTGGAAATAATCGGTGCTCGGGGGGGCCAGATGCTCCCCGAGGCTGTCGAACTCGTCGGCGGCCGAAAAGGCGCTCAGGGCGACCGTGCTGGCGAAGTCGGCATAACGAAGGGTGTCCCCGGTCTGCGGGTTCAAGATGGCGGCCGCAGGGCGGCTCGGCTCGGGCTCGACGACCCGGCGCTCCTGGTATTGTGCGATTTGCTGGGACAGCTCCACCACCTTGGCCAGCAGCTGGTCCCGCTCCTGCTTCAGCTCCACCGCATCCGCCTGGCTCTCCTTCAGATCCTCGGCCAGGGCGGTCGCTTCCTGCATCAGGTTCTCTATGCATACCAGGGCCGCGTCGCGCTGGGCGGTCACCGCGGCCGCTTCCACCCGGATCAGCTGTAGTTGTTCCTCGCTGCGGCTCCTTGCCGCCATCAGCTCGCGGACCTGCCGAACCGCCGCGTCCCGTTCCCGGGCCACGAAGGCCGGGGTGGTTCCTCCTCCCGCGGCAAGGGGCCTGGGCTCGGGTCCTGCGCCTTTGCTGGATACACCTGGCTGTTGGGGTGCCGACATACGAGCCTCCTCGCGGCGTTTAACGGACAGCTGGGACCATAAAAAAAGGGATGCCGAAAATATGATATTTCGGCATCCCGGCTGTCTGCTAGAGACCCTGTGGGCTTTCCGTCCCACCCTCGCGGATGGTTTAGTATTGTCGTTTATCTATATGGTCCGGCGTTTACGTGTGCGGTGCTGCGGACACTTTGGCAGTAGGGATGGTGCATCGAATATAGCAAAGTCTCGGAATGAAAGTAAAGCAGGTTTAACCTGCCCGCGTCCCGCGTTCCATCAGGTACTTCCTCGACTGCCTGGCAGTGACCTGTCTCACATACAGGTGGGGAAAGCTCTGCTACATTGAACGGTGACCCTGGTACTCGCCGGGGAAATCTCGATCTGTTTCCATGTCAGTCCCGGGAGGGGAACGTGAGCTACCTGGTTACCATCAAATCCCTTTATGTCGTGAACGGCTTTGCCGGGATTCTGCTTTACCTGCCGCAGATCGCCAAGGCGCTCCAAAGCCGCGACCACGCCCGATCGCTTTCCCTGGTGACCTTCGGCGGCTGGAGCCTCGGCTCGGTCGTTTCCACCCTCTACGCCGCGCTCATCGTGCAGGACCCGGTCTTCACCGCGGTGAGTTTCGGCAACTTCGTGGGAGCCGCAGCGGTATTTTGCCTGGCCTTGCGCAGCCGCCTCGGCACCGTCAGAGTGCTTTCGGTGGTCCGCAACCGCCGCCCCTATTCCTGGGCCTCGGTCTCCAGGTTGTGTTTGCGGTCCGCGGTGCAGTCGCGGCGGTTTTGGAAGACGAAGATGACGTCGAGCGTGCCATCCGACGTGCAGCGGAAGCCGGTGCGATCCGGGGCGCAGTGAAAGGCTCCTTTCCGCTTGCCCAGGGTATCTCCCTGAAACGGCCGGCACTCGGTCAACTGCACGACGCCGTCACCGACGACCTTGCTGGTATAGTAACTTCCCCCCTTGAGCGAGCTCAGGGGCTTGCGCAGCTGGTATTCCGCCCCGGTGGCGGATAGCGGAAGCAAAGCAGTGAGAAGAAGCAGGGACAACGGCAGCGCGGGCAATTTCATGGTCTTCTCCGTAACCTACGGGCTTAACGCTTTTCTTCGCTTATAGCACAGAGGGGGGACGGGCCGAAAGCCGGTAAATAGCCTTGCCGCCCGGCTCGGGGCTCGGGGAAGACGTTGCCACCCACCGGTAGGGGCACAGCATGATGCGCCCATCCCACCTTTTGCATTGAAAAAGGGGCTCCGTTTTCCGGAGCCCCTTTCCGTTTGCTGCATCTGAAGAGAGCGGTGACCAAGCCTAGCGCCAATCCCGATGCTCCTCGTGACGCTCGTGCTCCTGTTCCCGGCGCTCTTCGCGGTGTTCGCGCTTCTCCTCACGGATGTGCTCGCGCCGCTCTTCACGGCGGTGCTCCGGCGGTGCATACCATTTGCCGCGGTAGCGGTCGCGGTCCCGCACGAAGGTCCGGTATTCGACGTCACGATAGCGGCGAATCTCTTCGTACCGGTGGCGTCTCAGCCCCGGGGGAAGCATCCGTTTCTTCACGACCACCCACGGCCCGTTGTAGTATGGCGAGGCGTACCAGTAGCCGCCATTGAAGACGTAATAGCGGTCCCCGATGTACATGACGTCATACGGGGATTCCACCGAGACGTAGAAACCGAGCGTCGGGGAGTAGATGAAACGGGGGGCGGTTTCGAAGACGATCTCGGGCGGCGCCTGATAAACCGGGGCGGGGGGCGGCGGAGGCGGTGCCACGATCACCGGGGCAGGTGCGGGCTGTACCGGTACCCCGATGTCGACGTTGACGTTGAAACCGGCGTACGCGGAGGCGGCGCAGGCGTTGATGATGATTACTGCTGCTGCGATGGTTGTTTTCATCAGAGCTCCTTTGCATGTGATTGGTGCTACAGGCGGCTCGAATCCATGAGTTATGGTACCCGTCCGTTCTCATTTGACAACGATCTTACCTTAACTTTCCGAAAGAGAGGTTGAAAATATTGTGCATCTGTCACCAAAGTGCCCGATTTCCGTGCTCTTCCGGCTCTTGATGGTCCCGCCGGGAGGGGGGAAGGGCGAGGTCGACCCCGCGGGGACGGTGCTCCCAAAACCGCATCTCCTTCGCCCCCCCGTCCCATTGGAACGGTCCAGGACGGAATAGGTTGACGACATGCATTGCGGTCGCCATTAGAAATGGAAGTGATCAGAAGGGTTTACGGAACCCCAAGAGCCTGGGTGCTGACGCGTTTTACGTTGTGGCGAGCCGCCGCTGTTTTCGAAAAGTCCGGCAATTCCCCCTTTGATCAAGGTGGGAGCAGGGCTTGCCCGAGTCGCTATTCCAACCCGGCAATCTTGAACGTTTTTTGTCCCGCCTCCAGTAACCTCCAGTTCTTCAGGAGCTCTTTTCCCCTCAGTTCGAGCCACGCCTCAAGAAGGATTTTGTTCTCATGAGGTATCGACCCTTCGACCACCTCACCCCCCAGGGAATACGTCACTTTTATCCCGTCGGTTTCCGCAATGACATGGGGTTGCTTGACCTGCTGCGGGTCTCCGAGGTAGATCCGCATCGAGGCGAACTCGGCGATGGCGGGATTGGGGGCGACGATGCATTTCTTCTTGCCGATGCGGATGATGCCGGTTTCAGCCAGGATGGCACCGACCAGCGACCCGATCCCAAAGAAGCTCCCGGCGCCGATGGTCTGGTTCATCACCCAAACGAAGCCGAGAACGGCCAACACGAAGAAGGTAGCCAGCGCGCCAAGGGGAGGGAGCCAGACGGCGCGTCGCTCCGGCTCGACCCGATGTCGGGCGGTAACGGCGTAGACCAGTTGTCCGCCGGTGCCGCAGATCATGGTCAGGAAGGTGCCGAACGTGAAGCCGAGCAGGAGTTGGACCGGATTGGGCGCCAGGGTAGCCTGAAACGCGGGTAAGGAAGCGACGACCGCCACGGAGAAGACAAAGGTCAACATGGCGGCTGCCAACTCGAAAAAGGTGATCTTGCTCATGGTGGGATGTGGCACGGGACCCTCCGCAGGTGCGACGTAAGCTGCAGCGGTCCCCACTATATGCCAGGCGAGGGAGATTTACCTTGAGTTGAGTCAAAAAAAGACCCGCCGGATGCTGCCGAGGCGGGTCTTTTCTTGCGGTCTACCGAGGGAAGTCGCTAACCCATTTCCGCCAGCGCCTGGCCGGGCTGCACCGCCTCCCCGACCGACACCAGGATCTTCCCGATCTTCCCCGCCACATGGGCCGTGATGTTGGTCTCCATCTTCATCGCCTCCAACACCACCAGCAGGTCGTTCACCTCCAACCGCTGCCCGACCTGGGCCACGATCCGGCAGACCACTCCCGCTATCGGGGCCCGGCAGCTCTTTCCGTCTCCCGAGACGGCTCCCTGCGGCACGGCGGGCACCGGAGGCGCAACCGACGCCGGATGCGCCTGAAGCGTGGAGACCAGTTCCGGAAACAGTCCCGGAGTCCTCACTTCCTCACCCTCTTCGACCTCCACGTCGATCAGATATTTCTTCCCGTCATGGTCAAGGTAAGCTTTGCGCATGATCACCGAGATCTTGGGCACCGTTGCCGCGGAGTACGCAAAGAGGAGCTTGGCGCCGTGCCGGATGATCCCCTCATCCGTCCCCGCACGCATGTCACGTGTGCCTCCTCTATTAACAAAGAAGCCTGTTCCCACGACGCATGAACGCGTTACCAAGAAAGGGGTGCCCGTTCCCATGTCACGTGCGCCTCCTCCATTAACAAAGAAGCCTGTTCCCATGACGCGTGAACGCGTTCCCAAGTAAGGGGTGCCGGTTCCCCTGTCACGTGCGCCTCCTCCATTAACAAAGGAGCCTGTTCCCATGACGCGTGAACGCGTTCCCAAGTAAGGGGTGCCCGTTCCCATGTCACGTGAGCCTCCTCCATTAACAAAGGATCCTGTTCCCATGACGCGTGAACGCGCTACCCAAATAAGGGATGCCTGTTCACCTATCACGTGCGCCTCCTCCATTAACAAAGAAGCCTGTTCCCACGGCGCATGAACGCGTTACCCAAGTAAGGGGTGCCCGTTCACTTGTCACGTGCGCCTCCTCCCATAACAAAGGAACCTGGTCCCCTACATCAGAACGCGCTATCCAAGTAGAGAATTCCCGTTTACATGTCAAACCGGCGTCTCAGGTATCGGCTCTCCCTTTTCCATCCGGGGCCTGTAAAATCCTTTGTGTAAATGGCCAATTTCGGTTAGAACCCACTCGACAGGAGGGAGCCGATGGCCAGTGT